>JAGASK010000015.1 GCA_017621815.1 Lachnospiraceae bacterium
AATCCTCGTGTCACTGGTTCGATTCCGGTTCTGGGCATTCTTTTATGCTTTTAAATATAATATGGGCTACTAGCTCAGGTGGTAGAGCACTTGACTTTTAATCAAGTTGTCCCGGGTTCGAGTCCCGGGTGGCTCATTAAATATAAAAGGCTGTATTTGGCAAGGTCAGTTTGTCAAATACAGCCTTTTTATGATGCTGGAAAACTTGTAGAGCGTTTGATTGTGCACAACAATAGGTTTATTTAAAGTACACAACTTATGATTATATAAACTGTTTTATTTGATAAAGAGATGATACAATAAAAATGTTAGCGATGGAACTAATAATGCATGATAAATCAGTATTGGGAGTAATGAGATGAAGAAATTAAGAGTAGGTATTATCGGGATGGGAAATATGGGCGGTAAATATGCGTCAATGATTGCAAGGGGAGAAGTCCCTCTAATGGAACTAAAAGCCGTTACCAGAGCAAAGGAGGAAAAGCTGAAGGAATTAAAGGAACTGCTATTGAATAGAAAAGCGTGTGATGAAAATCAGGAAAATACTTTACAGATATTTTATTCTGCGGATGATCTGATTAAGGCGGTACAGGAGGGGGTTCTGGAATTAGATGCAGTGATAATTGCCACACCTCATTATCTTCATCAGGAGCAGACGACAGCAGCCTTTAAAGCAGGCCTGCATGTAATGTGCGATAAACCGTCAGGAGTATACAGCCGTCAGGCGAGAGAAATGAATGAGGAAGCTGAAAATTATAATTTGGTTTATGCCATGATGTTTAATCAAAGAACGAGTCCTGTTTTTCAAAAAATGAAAGAAATAGCAGAATCAGGAATTTACGGCAGAATAAAGCGTGTAAACTGGATAGTAACGGACTGGTATCGCCCGGATAGTTATTATCAATCCGGCGGATGGCGCGCAACATGGGCAGGGGATGGTGGAGGCACTTTACTCAATCAATGTCCGCACAATCTTGATTTGCTCCAATGGATTTGCGGCATGCCGGCAAGGGTGCAGGGATTTTGTCATGAGGGTAAATATCATGATATTGAAGTGGAAGATGAAGTAACGGCTTATATGGAATTTGATAATGGGGCAACAGGTATATTTTTTGCTTCTACCGGAGAAGCACCGGGAATTAACCGGCTTGAAATTTCTATGGAGGATGCGCTTTTAGTATGCGATAAAGGCGAACTTAAGGTATGTGAGCTTGGATTTCATGAAGCAGAATATCGAAAAACAGCCACTGATTGTTTTGCAAAACTGAATGGGCAGTGGCACAATATTGATTGTAAGACAATAGATTCTCAATATGTTGAAATGCTGAAGAACTACGCAGAGGCAATAATGAAAAGAACTCCCCTGTTAGCAAAAGGCAAAGAAGGAAGTAAAAGCCTGCTTTTGTCTAATGCAATTTATTTATCTTCATGGAAAAGAGAAATGATTGAGATTCCCAAAGAAGGTACTGAATATGAACTTGAATTTGAGAAGGAATTTGAAAAGGAATTGAGTGCCCGGATAAAATGTCCGGACAACATGTCGTAGCAGATAATTCAGACTGGTCAATTCAGGTAAGGAAAAATGAAGCCAGAGTAAAAAATGTGTTAAATTTATAAGTATTTGTATGTTTTTATGCATTTATTTCGTTTTATATGGTAGAATAAATAATTGAGGGTATAAGCGCTATATGTTTTTGAGAGGAATATTAAAAGTGAAAAGTCTTGAAGAGAAACATCAGATACGGATGGATAAATACAGAAGGAGATATGAGGAAAGAAGAGAGCTTTATCGCCTTTTGAAAGAAAACGCATCAGATATTTTGTGCTCCGCAAATTTTCAGGAAACGAGAAATTATATACAACACGGCTCTATTCCTGTGCACAGGCATTGCATTGATGTGGCAAATCAAAGTATTATAATCAGCAAGCGTCTCGGTATACCGTGCAGCCAGCGGGAATTAATCAGAGGGGCGCTTTTACATGATTATTTTCTCTATGACTGGCATGATAAAAACAGGGAAAATTACCAAAGACTTCATGGTTTTTGTCATCCGGGCATTGCTTTAAGGAACGCAGAAAAAGAGTATCAGTTATCTTTAAGGGAAAAAGATATTATTAAGAAACATATGTGGCCTCTTACTGTGATGCCGCCGATGTGCAGGGAAGCATGGATTGTGACCACAGCAGATAAATACTGTTCTTTGCTTGAGACCTTAAGACTTCGTAAAGGTGCAGGAAAGACCAGGATAGGGTTAGCCAGATGAGAAAAGGTTTGTTTGAGGAACTTGAAAAATATGGGCAAAGTGATTTTTACCCCTTTCATATGCCGGGACATAAGAGAAATGCCGAAAGCGGGCCGTTATCAGCAATATATAAATGCGATATTACAGAAATAGATGGGTTTGATAATCTTCATCAGGCACAGGGGATTATTAAAGAAGCACAGGAGCATGCGGCTTTGCTTTATCAATCAGATGAAACATATTTTCTCATAAACGGAAGCACAGCGGGGATTTTAAGTGCTGTTTCTTCTGTTGCAGGCAGAGGGCGGAAGCTGATTGCCGCAAGAAATTGTCATAAAGCCGTATATCATGCGGCTTTTTTAAATCGTCTGGAAATGGAATATATTTATCCTGATGAGATAGAAGATTTTGGAATTTCCGCTGGAATCAGCGTAAAACAGGTGGAAGATAAAATAAGGGAAATTGCCCTCCGTGAAGGGATTGAGGATAACAGGATAAATTCTCTAATTGCAGGAATTATTTTGACTTCTCCTACTTATGATGGAATTCTTTCTGATATAAAAGGAATTGTGAAAGCGGCACACAGCTATGGGATTCCGGTGATTGTTGACCAGGCTCATGGCGCTCATTTCGGGTTTCATCCGGATTTCCCTGAAAGCGCCGTAGCGGAAGGAGCAGACCTTGTAATTCACAGTGTGCATAAGACGTTGCCGGCTCCCACACAGACAGCGCTTTTACATCATAACGGTTCTCTTGTAAATGGAGAGTTAATCAGAAAATTTTTAAGAATTTACCAATCCAGCAGTCCGTCGTATATATTGATGTCAGGTATTGATGCCTGTATGGAAATAGTTGAAAGAGAAGGAAAAGAAAAACTTGAAAAGCTGATTTCCTACAGACAGGAATTGACAAAAGAAGCAAAGAAGCTGAAGCATATCAGAATTTATCCTTCTATGGCAGAAAAACAGGATGGACAGGAGAACAGCGTTTTTTGGGCAAATGGAGTTCAGGAACCGGGAAGGCTTTTAATTTCTGTACGCGGAACGGAACTTAATGGACAGCAATTTTATGATATTTTAAGAGAAAAATATCACCTGCAGATGGAAATGTGTGCCTCTGATTATGTGATAGCCATTCTTTCTATGATGGACAGAAGAGAAGGTTTTGAACGATTGTCAAAAGCACTTGCGGAAATAGATAAAACCCTTGGCAGAAGCTGTGGGGGGATACTGACAGAACCGGCAGAAAGAAACAGAAAAATTTCATTGGCTTACCAGCAATATCGGCCTAAAGCAGAGCTTAATATAAGCGAGGCTTTTACTGCAGAATATGATTATATACGTATGGAGGAAGCGGAAGGAAGAATTGCTGCCGATTTTGTAAATTTGTATCCGCCGGGAATACCGATACTTGTGCCGGGCGAAAAAATGGATGATAAAGTGCTGCAAATGACAGCAGCGTACCTTAAGGACGGTTATATTGTACAGGGTATTGAAAAATATAAGCCGGACGACGGATATTATGTAAAAGTAATTAAAGATTAAATAAGCGTGGGTTAGCGCAGAAATGAGGTAGAGATGAGAAAAACAAAAATTATTTGCACGATTGGACCTGCAAGCGAAAGCGAAGAAAAATTGAGGGAGTTAATGCTGGCAGGAATGAACGTTGCCCGCTTTAATTTTTCCCATGGCAGTCATGAGGAGCATAAGGTAAAGTTTGACAGAGTTATAAAGGTAAGTAATGAACTGGGACTTCCGGTTGCTACCTTATTGGATACCAAGGGACCTGAAATCAGATTAAAGGATATAGAGGGAGGAAGAACAGAATTAACAGCAGGACAGAAATTTATTCTGACAACTGATGAAATGCTGGGTACAAATGAGAAGGTTACTATTTCCTATAAAAATCTGAAGAATGATATTTCTATAGGAACTACCATATTAATTGATGATGGTTTGATTGAAATGGTTGTGGATGACATCAATGAGACCGATATAATATGTACAGTTATTAACGGAGGACCTATTTCAAATCATAAGGGTGTTAACGTGCCGGGAGCAATTTTGTCCATGCCTTATATCAGTGACGTGGACAGAAGTGACATTATGTTTGGCTGTGATATGGGATTTGATTTTCTTGCAGCTTCATTTGTCCGCTGCAGGGAGGATATTCTTGAGGTTCGCAAGATTCTCGATGAATGTAACAGTCATATGAAAATTATTGCCAAAATTGAAAATATGCAGGGAATTCACAATCTGGATGAGATTCTGGAAGTATCTGACGGTATTATGGTGGCAAGAGGCGATATGGGCGTTGAGATTCCAATGGAAGAGGTGCCTGTAGTGCAGAAGCAGATGATTAAAAAGGCGGAGGCTCTTGGCAAGCATGTTATAACTGCAACACAGATGCTGGAATCCATGATTAAAAATCCCAGACCTACAAGGGCAGAGACCACAGATATTGCCAATGCAATTTATGACGGAACTACGGCGATAATGCTTTCAGGAGAAAGTGCAGCGGGCCTTTATCCTGTGGAAGCAGTTAAAACGATGGCAAGAATTGCAGAACGTACGGAGCAGGATATTGATTATAACAGCCGGATGAAGCGCAGGAAGGAAATTGATAATTTTGATATTACAACAGCAATTTCTCATGCAACCTGTACAACAGCCATGGATTTACAGGCAGCGGCAATTATTACGGTAACAATTTCAGGCTTTACGGCAGGCATGATTGCGAGATATAAGCCCAGCTGCCCCATTATTGCCTGCAGTGTAAGTCCCAGAATATGCAGACAGTTAAATCTTTCATGGGGAGTTACGCCGCTTTGGATTGCCAGGGAAAGTTCTGCCGACGATTTATTTGATGAGGCGGTGCATGCTGCTGAAGAAGCCGGTTATATTAAAAAAGGTGACAGAGTAGTATTAACTGCCGGAGTACCGCTTGGAGTTTCCGGAAAAACGAATATGATTCGGGTAGTAGAGGTTTAATTTGTATGGGAAAAATGGTATACTTAATGGGGAAAAGCTCTACAGGGAAGGATACTGTTTATAAGCAGCTTCTCCGAAAGGAATCACTGGGATTAAAAAAGATTGTTCCATACACCACAAGACCTATCCGTGATGGGGAAAAGCAGGGAAGAGAATATTTTTTTACAGATGATAACGGCTTTAGAGAATTGGATGCGCAGGGAAAAGTAATTGAAGCCCGGGCGTATCATACATATCATGGGGTATGGCGGTATTTTACGGTCGATGACGGAAACATAGATTTGGTAAACAATGATTATATCATTATCGGAACATTGGAATCTTTTGTGAAGACAGCAGAATATTTTGGGAGAGATAAGGTTGTGCCGGTACTTCTTGAAGTTGATGACGGAATAAGGCTTCAGAGGGCACTTGACAGGGAGAGACGCCAGGAAAATCCCAGGTATCAGGAACTGTGCAGGCGGTATCTGGCTGATGAAGAAGATTTTTCCGAGGAAAAACTGGAAGCAGCCGGAGTCACCCTAAAATTTTCCAATGAAAATCTGGAAAAATGTCTTTCGGAAATAGAGGCATATCTGTTACACTGAAACAGAAGGAATGGCGAAAAGGAGGGTAACTGTTATGGATATAAAAGTGAATCAGGTACAGCAGGTTACCCAGCCGGAAGCTGCGGCACCAGTCAGAGAATCGGACGGAACCTTTAAATTCACGCTGGTAAGTCATGTGGAAGAGCAGGAACTGCAGGCCAGACTGAATACTTTGATGGAAGAAATTACCATGCAGGGCGATAAGCTTGCCAAAAAACGTGATGTGCGGGATATGAAAAGATATCGTGGTTTGATTAAAGATTTTATGAATGAAATCATTAACAGGTCACATTCCTTCAGCAGGGAGAATTTTCTGGACAGGAGAGGAAGACACAGAGTATATGGAATCATCCGTCTTGTGGATGAGAACCTGGATGCGTTGGCGCAGGAACTTATGAAGGATGAGCAGGATCATCTTGAAATTCTGTCTAAAATAGGAGAAATCAGGGGTCTTTTACTGGATATACTGACGTAAGGGGGATGAGTTATGAGCAGATTTAAAGATATTGTGGGACAGGAACAAATAAAGGAGCATCTTGAAGGAGCTATTCGTTTAAATAAAGTCTCTCATGCATATATTATTAACGGAGAAAGAAGTTCCGGTAAGGAATTTATTGCAAAAACTTTTGCAATGGCGCTGCAATGTGAAAAGCGCAGTGAACAGGAAATAGAGCCATGCGGTGAATGTCATTCCTGCAAGCAGGCTTTAAGCGGCAATCATCCTGATATTAAGTTTCTTACTCACGAAAAACCCAATACCATCAGTGTAGATGATATTCGTTCACAGATAAACAATGATGTGGCCATTAAGCCTTACAGCGGACCGAAAAAAATTTATATTATTAATGAGGGAGAGAAGATGACGGTGCAGGCACAAAATGCCCTGTTAAAAACCTTAGAGGAACCGCCGGAATATGCCGTTATTCTTATTCTTACCGCAAATGCCAATGCTTTGCTGCCCACCATACTCAGCCGTTGTGTACTGCTTAATATGAAGCCGGTAAAGGACGAGCAGGTAAAGCAGTTTTTAATGGAAACTATGGAAATTCCTGATTATAAAGCGGATATTTGTGTGGCATTTGCCAGAGGAAATTTGGGAAAAGCCAGAATTCTTGCCAAAAGTGAGGAATTCGATAAGGTAAAGGAAGAAGCCATTACTTTGCTCAAATATATTAATGATATGGAAATCAACGAAATCGTTGCGGCTATCAAAAAGATAAATGAGTATAAGTTTGATGTAAATGATTATATGGATATTCTTTCTATATGGTATCGTGATGTTTTGTTATTTAAAGCTACCCATGATGCGAACCACTTGATTTTCAGGGAAGAAATCCAGTATATTAGAAAGGTAGCGGATAAGAGCACCTATGAAGGCATTGAGACGATTATTGATGCGCTTGAGAAAACCAAGCAGCGTTTAAATGCCAATGTTAATTTTGATTTGGTTATGGAGCTTTTGCTGCTTACCATTAAAGAGAATTAGTGAGGTTGATAGATTTATGATTAAAGTAGTTGGAGTACGTTTCAGAACCGCAGGTAAAATTTACTTTTTTGACCCCGGTAAGTTAAATATAAAGAGAGGTAATCACGTAATTGTAGAAACTGCCAGAGGAATCGAGTATGGAACTGTGGTAGGAGATGCCAGAGAGGTAGAAGATGATAAGGTAATTCAGCCCCTTAAGCCGGTTCTCCGCATTGCTACGGAAAGAGATGATGAGCAGGAAGCTGCCAACAAAATCAAGGAAAAAGATGCATTTAAGATATGCCTTGAAAAAATACAGAAGCACGGTCTTGAAATGAAGCTGATTGATGCGGAGTATACCTTTGACAATAATAAAGTGCTGTTTTATTTTACAGCTGACGGAAGAATTGACTTCAGGGAGCTTGTAAAGGATTTGGCAGCAGTTTTTAAAACAAGAATCGAGCTGCGGCAGATTGGCGTGCGGGATGAAACAAAAATTCTTGGAGGTATCGGCATTTGCGGAAGGGAGCTTTGCTGTCATTCTCATTTGTCGGAATTCGTACCTGTTTCCATTAAAATGGCCAAGGAGCAGAATCTTTCATTGAATCCTACAAAGATTTCCGGTGTATGCGGCAGGTTGATGTGTTGTCTGAAACATGAAGAGGAAACTTATGAGGAGCTTAACAGAAGACTTCCTAATGTGGGTGACCATGTGACAACAGAGGACGGCCTTAAGGGTGAAGTTTCCAGCGTGAATGTGCTGCGTCAGCTTGTGAAGGTTATAGTAGATGTAGGAGATGAAAAAGAAATTCAGGAATATAAAGTGGAACAGCTCAGATTCAGAAGGAAACACAGGAATAATAAGGTTGAACTTCAGGATGAAGAATTAAAAGAGCTTGAGAAGCTGGAAAAAGAGGAAGGAAAGTCAAAATTAGATGACAACTGATGTACTTCTTAAGGAAAATGAGAGGGTAGATGATTTACAGAGGAATCATTACAAAATCATTCAGGATTCGGAACGCTTTTGCTTTGGAATGGATGCAGTGCTGTTATCCGGTTTTGCCAGGGCGGGTGAAGGTGATAAAGTCCTGGATTTAGGAACCGGAACGGGGATTATTCCGATTTTAATGGAAGCTAAGACAAAAGCCGCTCATTTGACGGGACTTGAAATTCAGGCTGAAAGTGCGGATATGGCACAGCGCAGCGTAAGGCTCAACGGTCTTGATGAAAAGATAACAATAGTAACAGGAGATATTAAGGAAGCAGTCAGCTTATTTGGGGCTGCTTCTTTTGACGTTGTTACCTGCAATCCTCCTTATATGACAGAGCATCATGGCCTGACAAATCCGGATGCTCCCAAGGCGATTGCAAGACATGAGCTGCTTTGTACCCTTGAGGATGTTATCGGCCAAAGTGCAAAATTGCTCCGGCCGGGCGGAAATTTTTATATGGTTCACAGACCCTTCAGGCTGACAGAAATTATCGTGCTTCTTCGGCAATATAAGCTGGAGCCAAAGAGGATGAAGCTGGTATATCCTTTTGTGGATAAAGAGCCTAATATGGTTTTGATTGAAGCAAATCGCGGTGGGAAGCCAAGAATGACGGTGGAAAAGCCGCTGATTGTTTATAAGGAACCGGGAGTTTATACAGACGAGATTTATGATATATATGGATATTAAATGAATCTGCTGCAGGAGATATAGTCATGATGGCAAAGGCATTAAGGAAAAAAGAAAAAACAGCCGTCATCTGCTTTATGTTAACGATGATGGTTTTCCTTTGGGGATGCGGAGAAAGCAGGCAGGAGACCTTTTCGGAGGAAGTGCAGCCTGAGATGAGTGAGGATGCGCAGGAGGAAAAGACGGAGAACGGCAGGGAAGAGGAAGTCGGAAAAGAACAGGAGGCCGGAAAGGAACCGGAAGCCGGTGAAGTTCAGGAGGACGATATTCAAAGACCCAAGGTAAAAGGTATTTTTGTAACAGGTCCTATGGCAGGAACGGATAACATGGAGAATCTGATTGACCTTGTGGACAGAACAGAACTGAATGCCATTGTCATGGATGTGAAAAATGACGAAGGCAGAGTCGTTTATAAGATGCAGATACCGGAAGTGGAAGAAACGGGAGCAGGCATTCGTTACGTGCAGGATATGGAAGCGTTGATGGAAAAGTGCAAAGAAAAGGATATTTACATGATTGCACGTGTTGTAGCCTTTAAAGACCCGTTTCTGGCTGAAGTGAAGCCTGAATGGTGCATCCATAACCCTGACGGCAGTGTTTTTAAGGATAAGGGAGGACTGGCCTGGCTGAATCCGTATAACAGGGAAGTTTGGGATTATCTTGCTGCCATTGCGCAGGAAGCGCTGAATATGGGATTTGATGAAGTGCAGTTTGATTATCTGCGTTTTTCAACTGATAATGGCATGGATAATGTGGATTTAGGCCAGGAAGCAGAAGGTAAAGACAGGCAGCAGATTATTACTGAATTTGTACAATATATGTCTGAAAAAATACATGAAAGCGGCGGAGTAATTTCCGCCGATGTTTACGGCATGGTAATTGACAGTGAGACAGACCAGAAAATCGTGGGGCAGAATTATGTAGAATTGTCTGAATATCTGGATTACATCAGTCCCATGATTTACCCCTCACATTATGGTCCGTACAATTATAATATACCGGTGCCGGATGCTGAGCCGTACAGGTTGGTTTTAACTGCACTGCAGTCTTCCAAAAAGGTTCTTGCAGGTATTCCGGTTACGACTGTTTCGGGAAATGAGCTGC
Organism: Lachnospiraceae bacterium; assembly: GCA_017621815.1. Taxonomy (GTDB): domain Bacteria; phylum Bacillota; class Clostridia; order Lachnospirales; family Lachnospiraceae; genus Suilimivivens. The sequence goes on from JAGASK010000015.1 coordinate 10,069, forward strand.
AGGATTATACAGCGGAAGAACTGGCGGCACTTGAGCCGATGGCAGGAATCCGGGCACAGGTAAGACCATGGCTTCAGGATTTTACGGCAACCTGGGTATCGGGGCATATTTCCTACGAAGCAGAAGAAATCAGAGCGCAGATACAGGCGGTTTACGATGCCGGTTATGAAGAATGGATTTTGTGGAATGCTTCCAACCGTTATACGGAAGACGGTTTGCTTACGGAGAACGAAGTTTCAGAAGAATAAGGATTGCAGGAAAGAAAAACAGGATTTGCTGAAGGCAGTCTGCCGACAGCAGGAAAGGCGGAGTTAAAAAAATGACAGGAACACTTTATTTGTGTGCAACTCCCATAGGAAATTTAAATGATATGACGCCGCGGGTAATCGATACTCTTAAGGAGGTTGATTTCATTGCGGCAGAAGATACCAGAAACAGTATTAAGCTGTTGAATCATTTTGAAATTAAAACTTCTATGACCAGTTATCATGAGTATAACAAAGTGGAAAAGGCAAAATATTTAACAGAGCAGCTTTTAAATGGCAAAAATGTTGCATTGATTACAGACGCAGGGACTCCCGCAATCTCCGACCCGGGGGAAGTGCTTGTGGCAATGTGCCAGGAAGCAGGCATTCCTGTGACTTCTCTTCCGGGATGCTGTGCCTTAATTACGGCGCTTACTTTGTCAGGACTTTCTACCAGAAGATTTTGTTTTGAAGGTTTTCTGCCGTCAGACAAAAAGGAAAAGAAATTCGTTCTGGAAGAGCTGAAAGCCGAAACCAGAACCATTATTTTGTATGAGGCGCCCCATCATCTGAAGCGTACATTGCAGGAACTGTATGATGCAGTAGGCCAGAGAAAAATTACTCTTTGCAGAGAACTGACCAAAAAATTTGAAACGGTCTTCCCCACTACCCTGGAGCAGGCTCTTGATTACTATGAGGAAAATGAGCCTAAGGGAGAATATGTTCTCGTGTTAGAAGGAAAAAGCCGGGAAGAAATGAAACAGGATGAACGAGCCAAATGGGAAGAGATGAGTATAGAAGAGCATATGGCTTATTATGAGGAACAGGGAATAGACAGAAAGAGCGCCATGAAAATGGTGGCAGCTGACAGAGGTGTGGGAAAGAGAGAGATTTATCAGGCGCTGTTGTGAGGAAAAGGCGGATTACGGTATGAATTTTCAAAGGTTAGAGGAAAATATATTTGATATGCTTAAAGAACAGCAAATAAAACTGGGATATCGGAGTGAAACGGTTCATTTGTATTACCCATTGACTTCTTTGAACCGGTTTCTTGAATCGGAACTTGACGCTGAAAAAATGCGTCATGCTTTGGATGGATTTGTCAATGCTGAAGAAGCTAAGCTGGGCCCGGTTGATATCACAGTACAGGGCGGCAGGTTTTGTTTTGCCATACCACCCCGGGGAACTGATTATATTCATGAACATATGGAAAATCATGAATTTATCAGGGATTTTATCGGAGTGATTGAGAAGCATGGCTGCAGAATTGAGGATATTCTGCAGCAGTTTTATAAATATTCTGACCATGTCCACGTAGAAAAGGTGAGCCATGGGGAATTTGATTATGTGGTTTACTTTGAAGATGGTAAACCTGACAGTTATCGTTACTGCATTGCAGATGAAGGATGCCATATGATATACCACAGATTTACGCCTGAAGATTATGATGATTTTGGATTTTCAGAATCAATATAAGCAATTAAGGGTTCCAGATATTTTTTATCTGTCCAGTCGCATTTGTCCTGTTTGATTGCTTCCATAAGAGCGTTCTGCCATGGTTCATAAGTAGAAGGGTCTTGTCTGGCGATTGCTTTTTTCAGCATTTTGCATAAGGTTCTGTCTTTAAAGGACATAGCTTTTTCATCCCATGCACCGCGGCAGTAGAAACAGGGAATATGCATGAAATCACCGGGTAAATTGTGACTGCAGATTTCCTGAAAAGCTTTTTCATCATAAGGGGATGCACCGACACAGAAGACAGCAAGCTTTTTGTTTTTCATGTGCTGAATGTTCTTTTTTAAAAAAGAAATTCCGGCAATGCCGGAGGCATAAATTCCTCCACCGAGAATGATGATATCGTATTCTTTTATCTGCTGTATATCGGCTTCTTTTGTTTCCATACAATCAAAATGGGTTGCTTCCTTAAGCCATTCGGCATATTTCCTTGTTGCACCGTATTTGGACTGATATAATATAATTCCTTTTTTCATATGGAGACTCTCCTTTTACTGTAAGATTAATAGGTAATTGCGAAACTCATAAACTTACAGAATATTCAGACAATATTTCTGTGAAAAGCCTTTTTACGCTACGCAGATGAGACTCATAAAAACGTGGAAGCCTCTGCTGAACACGTTTTTAAGCACTGAGGCTCATCGGAGTGTCCAGCGGAACAGGATTTGAATAGAAATATTGTCTGAATATTTCCATAGTTTTGTGTTTCGCAATTACCTATAATTATGAATCGGTTATCTGCTTTAGAAATGCCTGATATGCGGTTTCCAGCTGTCCTTCTATTTCTTCCATGGGTATGCCGGGGGTGGTATTTGCAAGAATAGTACCAAGACCTATTGTGTAGGTGAGCATATTCATGTGAAGCCTGCGGGCATCTGAAATATCGATTTGCAAGGTATCTGCAATAAATTCCGCAACATGGGGATTAGTTTCTGACAGATATAATTCATCCAGAGAGTGAATATTCTCCCTTTCATTCATGACAAACATCCTGAAAATGTTTGGTTCCTCTACAGCCAGCCGGATGTAGGCATAACCTGTGCTTTTGAAAAAATCATTCTTATCAATATGGGCAGGAATATATTCTTTGATAAAACTGTCAGAGCGTTTTATTACGTCTTTCCGCAGTCCATCCATGTTCTGGCAGTAACTGTAAATGGGCTGTACGGAACAGCTTAATTTTTCGGCAATATCCCTTACGGTAATTCTATTAAGCCCGCCTTCTCTTGCTAACATAAATGCAGCTTCAACAACCATTTCTTTGGTGATTTTTTGTTTTGGCATATGGCATCTCCAAATATAATATTATTATATAAAAATGTTATATAAATAGATTATATATGAGTAGATTAATATTGTCAATATTAAAACTTGCACCGACAAGAGACAGTGTGTAAGATGAAATAGAGAGATAATTGACAGGATGGAAAGAACAGGAAAATGCTGAAAAGGTAAGATTTATGGAAGAAAAACAAATGGCAGAGAAAAAAGCCGAGACAATAATTAAGAAGGTTGTAGACCTGTTATCTGAAAAGCGGTATGAAAATGTTGCATCAGCAGTAGAGATTAATTCATTAACAGGGAAAGAGTTGAGAGAGCAGGTAGAAGGCTACCTGAAATTGAATGGGCTTTCTCATATCGACGGCTATGATATTGAATGCAGGCCAAGTCCTAATCCTGCATATAAGCAGTTAAACTTTTATTATTATAATAATGGAAGCGGGTTTCATGTAGATTATGATTTATCTACTAATGCGGAGTTAAATGATTTGACACTGCAAATGGAATTCCTTTATTCCCAGGGGCAACAAGCCGGGCAGTCGTGTCCGAAGGAACAGTTGGCAGCTGCCGGGGAAGCCCTTGACTTGGGGATAAATTTAAAAGCAAGGATTCTTGATATCCATGTTATGTAGAGCTGCTTTAAGGAGGAATAAGGGGAGAAAATATGGATTTGGTAACGTTAGGATATTATATATGTGAGCCTGCAGTTAATATTTACGAAAAATTAAAAGATGTGGGAAATTTGAGAGTATCTATAAGCGGATGCCTGGGAACACAGCATCCTGTACTTACAAGCTGTTTCTGGATGGGATATTTAGAGGAAAAAGAGACATACAGAAAAAAATGGAAAATGGATGAAGAAACATTTTGTGATTTGAAGAAAGACGTGGCAGATATATTTCAAAAGCATTTAATTGAAGTGGACAGCAGATTTGTAAATTTGGAGCAGGCAGAATATTTTTACCGGAAGTATTTCAATAATTCAGGCTGTATGCTGGTGAGTGTTTCGGTTGGGAAAAAATATCAGGAGATTCTGGAAGAGGAAATTACATTTTCGGGAAATAATAACTGTCCTGTAAGCTGGAAGAATTATGATAATGCACAGGAAGTTTTGGGATGTGATATAGTGGGATGGGATGTAAGCGGATTTCATTCCTTTTTGTGCAATTATCTTCACTTGAAGCTTCCGGAGGTTCGTTTCAATTCCTTTGGACTTATAGACAATCAATATGAAGAGACAGAGATTTTTGCAAAGCGCATAGAGGGTCAGGGTGAGCCTGTTATATGGATTCCCTGTCAAATTGGGAGATGCAGATGAAGAGGAAGGCAATAACAATCGCATTTATAGTTTATGTTGTGTGCGTGCTTCGGATAACGGTTTTCAGGCCGGGGATAAGTTTTCGGAATTTGTTTCAGGGAACAATTAATGTGAGTTTATTTAAGGCGTATCTTCCGCTTCTCAGGGAGGGAAGATGGTTTCGCATTATCTATTTGTTTGGAGGAAATATTGTCTGGTTTGTGCCTTTGGGGATGTATTTGAAATGGCTGGATAAATGGAAGATTAGAACAATTGCAGTTATGGGATTGCTTTTTTCTTTATTTATTGAAACAATGCAGTATATATTGGGAACCGGTATTTCTGAACTGGATGACCTGATTCTGAATACGCTTGGAGCGGTAATCGGAGCATGGATTGTGGGAATGCTGCGGAGAAAAATTTATGATAGGAAGGAAACTGGAAATGCAGGTAAATGATTGTCTTTTTTCAGATACAATGACGGGCAGTGAATATAATGAATTAAGGATAGCTGTTGGATGGAGACCGATAACGAATAAACAGGCAGACAGGGGAATAGAACATACTACATTTATAGTTGCAGTGAGAGATAAGGATAAGATTGTCGGGATGGGACGAGCTTTATTTGATTTTGGATACACTGCATATATTGGAGATGTAATAGTAAAACCGGATTATCAGGGGAAAGGTATTGGAAAGAGTATTGTTGAGACTTTGATTTATAAGGTAAAAGAGTCTTCTGACCCGGATGACAGGATTATGTTTATTTTGGGAGCAGCAAAGGGCAAAGAAGGTTTTTATGAAAAATTAGGTTTTATAAAGAGACCTAATGAAAATTCCGGATGCGGAATGTTTATGTGGATAAAGAACAATTAAAGATAGGAGAATTGAGTTATGACAATGGATGAAACAATTAAGAGAATCAATGAATTATACCATAAATCCCAGGCAGAGGGACTTACGGATGAGGAAAAATCGGAGCAAAAGGAACTGCGCCAAAAATATATTGAAAGCGTAAGGGGAAATTTACGGGGACAGTTGGAGAATATGTCTATCCAAAGACCTGATGGGACGATTGAAAAGGTTAAGAAGGTAAAATAGTGATATATGGCAGAGAGACACTTACAGAAATGTGGGTGTCTTTTTTTATGGAATCTTATGTATGAAAAGCGGCAACTTACGTTCCGGACCCATGTAATTAAAAAAATATGTGGTAAACTGATAGGCGGGAGGTGTTTTGAGTGAAAATTATAATCAATGTGGATGAAAATATAAATGAGACGGAAATTATGATAAATTGCAATCAGCTGACAAGTGATGTTGAAAATATAATAGCGACACTGCGTATTTTGAATCAGCAAATGCTGGTCATGCGGGATGGTGAAAATTGTTTGCTGGATGTAAGCAGAATTTCATATATTGAGGCTCTGGAGCGGAAAACCTTTGTTTACACGGAAGATGCCATATATGAATCTAAACTGAAATTGTATGAAATGGAAGAAAGATTGTGTCAAAGCGGCTTTTTCAGGGTCAGTAAGTCTTGTCTGGTTCATTTAAAATTTATCAAATCCATTAAAAATGATGTAGAACGCAAATTACGTCTTACCATGAAAAACGGAGAGCAGATTATGGTTTCCAGGCAATATGCAGAGGAAATGAAAAAGAGATTGGGGGTTATTTAGATGATAAGAAAGAATACAATATTTGATTATCTCACACATGTTATGGTGGTTTGGAGCATTTCTATGTTGAGCCTTTGTTTGTTTTGCTTTCTTTTTGGTCAGGAAGCAAAAGGATATTCTTCTATATTTGCCTTAGGAAATACAGGATTATCGCTTGCTACGATGATGCAGTTTTTTGTTTTGGCAATTATTACTACGGGTCTGCGGTGGATATTCTTTACCGATATTTTTGTAAAGAGATTATCTATTATGGTTAGAAGTATTTTTATGTTTACAGGCGTTATTGTATCGGTTGGCATTTTTGCAGCTGTGTTTGGATGGTTTCCTGTAGACCAGATAATTCCCTGGGGAATGTTTTTCCTGTGTTTCTTTGTATGTGCTGCTATAAGTGTTGCTGTATCTGTTATGAAAGAAAAAAGTGATAATAGAAAGCTGCAGGAAGCATTAGAACGCATGAAGGGAGAAGGACATTCATGAATAAAGCGATTGAAGTAAAAGGGTTAAGTCATTATTTCGGACCAAGCAGAGTAATAGACAATATCAGTTTTGCCGTTGAAGAAGGGAATATTTTCGGGCTCCTTGGACCGTCCGGTGCAGGAAAAACCACTCTTATTAATATTTTGACAGGTCAATTAAGAGCGGCAGAAGGTGAAAGCCGGATTTTTGGCATTGAGTCACGGCATATGACGGGAAAAGATTATAAGCAGTTAGGAATTATGATGGACAATTTTGGCTTATATGAGAGAATGAGCTGCTATAATAATTTAAGGTTTTATCAAATGTTGGACGGGAATCAGAATAAAAATATAGAAGCTGTTTTAAAAAGTGTGGGGTTACTGGATGCAAAGAAAACCCGGGTTATGAATTTATCAAAAGGAATGACAAACAGACTGGCTTTTGCACGGGCTGTTTTGCGAAAGCCCAGAATTTTATTTCTGGATGAGCCCACCAGTGGTTTGGATCCGGCTACGGTGGAAGAAATCCATAAAATGATTTTTGCTGAGAAAGACCGGGGAACAACCATTTTTTTAACTACCCATAATATGTATGAAGCAGAAAAACTGTGTGATAAGATAGCACTGTTAAATGAAGGAAAAATTGTTGAATATGGTTCTCCTGCAGATATTTGCAGAAGATATAATCATCAAAGAAAGATTAACATACATCTTAAAAATGGTCAGGATGTTGTACTGGAACATAAAAAAGAAAGCGGTGAGCAAATAAAAGAGTATTGGGATGGCGATAAAGTAGAGACAATTCATTCAACAGAACCCAGCCTGGAAACAATATTTATGGAATTGACAGGGAGGATATTTGATATATGATAGTTCATATTTGGGCAATCTTGTGGAAGCAATTAAAGGACACCTTAAAAAATAAAACCATTCTCATACAATTTATCATGTTTCCCTGTATGACGGTTATTATGGAAACTGCAATTAATATTCAGGGTATGCCGGAGCATTTTTTTGCAAATTTATTTGCTGTGATGTACATTGGGATGGCTCCCCTTACCAGTATTGCTGCCATTATTGCAGAGGAGAAGGAGAAGAATACGCTGCGGGTATTGCAGATGTGCAATGTCAGCGCCTTGGAATATTTGATTGGAAATGCAATATATATTGTGTTGGTCTGCCTGATGGGCTCTTTTGTAATCGGGGCAGCAGGCGGATATCAGGGAATAAGCTTATTCTATTTTATGATGATTATGTTTTTCGGACATTTCACTTCATTTTTAGTGGGTGCGACCATCGGAGTTTTAAGTAGAAATCAAATGACAGCAACATCTGTTACTGTTCCGGTTATGATAATTTTGGCTTTCCTGCCGATGCTTTCCATGTTTAACGAAACGATTGGGAAGTTTTCAAAATATATTTTTTCTGAGCAGCTGTATTTGCTTGTAAATAATTTGGACAGGATACGTGTTGGAACAGATACGGCAGTGATATTAATATGTAATGTAGTTGTAATAGCAGCTGCATTTGTTGTTTCTTACAGAAAAATGTTTATAAGGAAGTGAAAAATAGTATTTTGAATATAATTTATGACAATAGATTGGTCTGCGAACCTTCTATTGTTTGAAAACTGGAATTTCACTACTTGGTGAAATCGCCTATTTTACCAAGTAGTTCACCAATACTATGATACATACCTGAATAAATTACCGGTTCAAGTTTTGTTAGATTTATATCAAAAGTGTCATCGCATGCAAGTTTTTCATCCACTTGAACATTCTTTATTTTGCAGAAAAAAGTAGTAGAATCTCCTATTTCAACAGAATGGGCAACCTCACATTCATATACCCATCGACTTGTGTCAAGAATAGGTACATCTACAACCTCTCCTCTACAAATATTGTATGAGATTCCATCTTTCTTTCCATCTTTTGCATGATGAGTACCAAAATAATCCATAAGTTCCAGCATATCCGTACTAACGAGATTAACACTTAATTTACTTGTTCTTATTACATTCTGCTTAGTCATTTTCGTACCAAACATACTGATAACCAACAAATAATCATTGTCCTTCTCGTTCGTAATGCTAACCCATGTAATCGGTGCAAAATTGTACGTCCCATCTTCATTGTTTGTACCAATAATAAACGCTGGTTGAACACACATTGAAAAATGGGTTCCTACAGATTTTCTTTTTACAGTTTTCATATATATTTTCCGCCTTTCTGCGCAAGGCACCGATGGGGTTATGAAACCCTGTCCTGCTTTTCGCTTTTAATCGATTTCCCTTCTGATACAATTTATTTATAAGACTGACCGAAAAGATGCCAAATGGATTTGTGACTTATTCATGTGTGATTACCGACGAAAAGAACCGTACGCAAAACTATCTTACCGTTTCCAATCTCAAATTAGAAGATGTATTCAGCGACGTGTTTTGCATAAATAAAATATTAATTTATCTTTCAGTGCAATGTTTCCTTTTCGTAATCAACATTAATAATTTCACAACACCTACAATAATTAGAATTCCTGCATTAATATATATTACAAAACATAAATCCTTTACAAATAACCACAAAACTTTAACAGGAGTTCCGGTAATCAATGGAATGCACAAAAGTATAGTCGGAAGTACAATATGTCTTATTCCATCAGTAACAAACAACTTTATCTTCTTTTCTTTTTTATTCCATTTTTTAATTGTAACTGCTGAATATATACTAACAAGGAACAGAAGTAAAGATACTATATCAATCAGCAAGTGTAATATAACATACAAATTAGGCATATTTTGCTGTTTTTCTCCGATAAGAGGCATCACAACATTGCCAAGAAGATTGTTTCCAACCAAATAGTCATTCATATTAACCAGAACAACTACTGCAATATCTTCCTCTGGTAAGATAAACATGTTAGATGTATAATTCTCAACCAATCCAGAATGCCATAATACAGGTTGACTAAATAATTCTGTCGTATATTGCCATCCCATACCATAATAAAACGTTCCATCATCTGAAGGCACATTTTCATAAAACATACTTTCTATACTGTTTTTACCAATAACTCCATCGCCAGCTTTAAGATACATTTGCATATATTTTCCCATGTCATTAATGCTTGATGAAAGATATCCAGCTGGAATATTCGTCCACGTTCCTTCTTTTATTTCCCCTGGGTAATCAGGTTCGCCAGCTATCGGAATACCAAAATAATTTCGATATCCGTCAATTAATCCATTTTTCTTACTTTGCTCAATTGATGCAGCTGACTGGTTCATATCAAGCGGTTCAAAAATATTGCTATTAACATACTCTTCATATGGAACGCCACTTACTGATTCAATTATCAAACCAAGCAAGCCATAATTCGCATTGGAATAAACATATTTACCATAAGAATCTGTAATTTCCAGCTTTCCAAAAGTCTGATATGTTGTTATACCACTTGTATGATGTAGTAAATCTCGAACAGTAATCTTGTCGCAATCCATATCATCAACAAACCACGAACTTGCATCAATATATTCAGATATAATTGCATCCAAATCTATCCTTCCCGCTTCTGCTAATTGCAGTATTGAAAGTGCTGTAAATGATTTGCTCATTGAGCCTATAATAAATGGAGTATCTAAACTCTTGCAATCACCATAGGTTTCACTAAACAAAACCTTATCCTTGTTTACAACAATGACTGCCATTCCAGGAATATGATATCTTTCTACATCTCTTTCTATCTGACTACGTATTTCGTCATAATTCACTTCATGGTTCTGCCTGGCATATATGTTAGTGCTAAAAAATACTATATAAGAAACAATTAATATGCTAATCCATATATACAATTTTTTATGTTTTCGCACTTTTCTTACATCCTCTCTTGCAACGGAAAATATGAATTTCATTCCATTGCATATTGTAACAAATGAGCATCGGATATTCTACTTAAATTTTGGATGAATGAAACAATCAATCGAATCTCATCCTCAGCCCTGCTGCAATCAATTCGGAAGATATAATACAAGGGAAAGTCTAAGGGAAAACTCACCCGTCGCAAACTTAGGAAATGTTTATAAGGAAGTGAAAAATATAAGCAGCAAGTAGAAAGATAATCGAAAGTATGGTACACTTACAAGTAAAAAATCATTGAATTTCCAAAAGAAGAACTAATAGAGTTTTTAAAGAAATAGTAATATTGTTTTATATATTAATTTATGTTTATCATGCAAGGGAGGAATATAAAATGTGGGAGCAGCTGTTAGTATCAATATTACTTGAAAAAGCAGGATTTCATTTAGAAAATAATTATGAAGAGACATTAAATCAATATTTCTTACAAAATACGGAGAATGAGTTTCTTCTTGAATTAGAATATATTTCGTCAGATTTAGAGAAATCTTTTAATACGTTAAAGAAAGATTGCGTTGGGGATGTAAAAAAATATAATAGACATAAATTTGCTTCAATTATATGTCAAGAATTAGAAAAAGTTTATGACTATACTCCATTAAAAGAATTTGTACCATGTGCTTATAAATTGTGGAAAATACTACCTATCTGCCAGTATGAACCTCCATTATTAGATTTATGTTATTTTAGCAAGTTACCTGACGAAAAGAATATAGTGCGAGCTGATACAACTTATCGTGAAATGTTTAGGTATTATTCAGAGGGATTTGACAGGAAATCTGCTGATGTGTCAGATATGAGCCTTCAAAAATATGTATCCCTCAATGCAGGAACGGTGGAACCTGACTTTGACAGGGCGGAAATGCTTTTAGGATTTAAGCTCAATCAAAGTGTCAGAAATTTTTATTCCAGAGCGTTTGCTCAAAAGATTAATGGTAACGTAACTATACCAGAAGAGGGCTTTACTATTTCAATTGGAAATCAACGCTTTGATAAATGGTTCAATTTTAATGGAATTGAGGGAGGCACAGAAATTCAGTTGTTCCCCTGTACAAGTCGTAAGAGCTCACCCAGATTTATACGTGACCATTTTTACACATGGACAGGAGGACATGATTTTGGGGAGCGTGTATTGATAGGGAAATTCTACACAGAGATAGGCTCAATTTTAATCGTAATCAATAATCAAACTGAGGGAGTTGAATGGGTAGATTGCGGATATGGCCATTATGCAAAATATGAAAAGAATCCAAATGGGATTTTGGCTGAACACATAGAACAGTTTCTCAAAAAAATTGATAAACTGACTTAATAGGGAGGAATAATCATGAGTGTCCGCAGCCTTGGATATAAGAGTGAAAAACAGCTATATCTGCATCTGAATGACTTGGATAAAGTACATACCAGAGCAGATACAGCTGCAATAATGGCTTAATCTGTTAATATTTTAAACACTACGGGCATGGAAGTTTCTATGGTAATTGTGTTGATTTTCAAGCCTTCACGGTCTTGTGTCCATGTTGGTGTTTTATCATATCCGATTACTTCAACGGCTTTTATGGCGCCGCAGAAATCAGTTGTACTGGCATCATCTGAGAATGCAAAAGACTTAATGCATACGCTGTTTTTTCCCTTCATGTTAAGGCATACGGCATATATATAACCGCCGTTTACGGTAAAACGGATATCCTGTGAGGTAAATTCTTTTGCCGCAGAATCAGTAAACTGTCCTTCCTGAATTTGGGTAGAACCTTCTGCGGATTTCCTCCATAGTTTTGCTCCATAAATTGCTTCTCCGTTCAGCTTCATCCATTGTCCTATTGCAAGCAGGATTTGTCTGTCCTTGTCAGGAATTGTTCCGTCAGCCTTAGGACCGATATTTAACAGCAGGCGTCCGTTTTTGCTTACAATGTCCACTAAATCACATAGAATTTCCTCAGCAGTTTTATAATCATTTTCTTCGGTATAGCACCAGGAATTTCGTGCAACGGCTGTATCAGACTGCCAGAGGTATGGCTTTGCATCAGAAAACTGTCCCCGCTCAATATCGGGAACGGCAGTTCCGAAAACAAAGGCATCATGTTTATAGTTTATTACAACGTCCTCGCCCCATTCTTCAGCCCGGTTATAATAATATGCAGCAAATTTTCTTAAGTAAGGTTTTACTGCATTGTGCTGAATCCACCAGTCAAAATAAATAATTCTGGGTCTGTATTTGTCTACAATTTCACAGCAGCGGCACAGCCAGTCTTCAAGAAATTCTTTTGAAGGATATGGCTCTGAGGAGATATTATGAAGCTCAGGTTCCGGCATGGCAGGCCAGTAAAGGTCTCCGCATTTAAGGGGTTCCTTGATGTCGGAATCAAATTTTTTCCCATGTCCCATAAAAAACCAATGCTCTATTCTATGGCTTGAAGCTCCGCTTGTAAGCCCGGCTTTTTGACACTCCGTTGTTAATTCTCCGAGAACATCTCTTTTCGGCCCCATGTTGTTGGCGTTCCATTCTGACAGGGCACTGTCATACATTTGAAATCCGTCATGGTGTTCCGCTACAGGTATAATGTACTGTGCACCGGCTTCTTTAAATAATTTTATCCATTCCCCAGCATCAAATTTTTCCGCTTTGAACATGGGGATAAAATCCTTATAACCGAAATTTTTGTGTTCTCCGTAAGTCTTAATATGATGCTCGTATTCTTTGCTGCCCTGTATATACATATTCCGGGGATACCATTCATTTCCGTATGCAGGCACAGAATAGATTCCCCAATGAATAAAAATGCCGAATTTTATTTTTTCGTACCATTCCGGCACATGATACTGCTGCAAAGAATCCCAGGTGTCCTTGTATTTTCCGTTTTCGATAACCTTGTCAATTTCTGTCAAAAATCTTTGCATTTTGAACCTCCATCCTTCGTTATGTTTTAAACCAATGCTTGCTATAAAAGATTATATCATATAAAATTATTAAGTGTAAAAGTATAATATATAATGGTTTATTAATATGATGATTGGAAAGAAGAATGTCATAAGAAAGGGCAGAGCGCATAGATGAAAGATGTATTTCTGGTATATGATACAAGCTGTTTTTATGAAATAGTTATTTTAAATTATTTCATGAGTGTTACAGAATGTGAAATGATATTATGTTCTTTGGATGGGAAATCGATACGTACTGCGGAAGGATATTCCGTTAATGTTGACACCGCATTGGAAATGATAAACTTAAATGAAGTCAGAAGTTTTATTATAGCCGGAGGTGATATATCAGCTGTAAATAATGAAATGGTAAAGGGAATATTGCAGGATTTAAAAAAGAAAAATGTTTTAATTGCGGGGATATGTGCCGGCGTTGATTTATTGGAGGAAGCAGGCATATTGAAAGACATAGAGTCAACACATTCTTTGGATGAAGATGTAGTAAATGACCATAAAATTATTACTTCCAGAGCAAACGGTTATGTTGATTTTGCCATTGAAGTTGCAAAAGAGTTGGAGCTGTTTGAAGATGAAGCGGATTTAAAAGAGACTGTTGACTTCTGGAAATATTTTAAAAGAGTTGAGTAGAAGGGTTCAAGAAATAGAAAGAGTATTTGAAGTTGTGGGAAGGCATTGATAGAAATTCATGTCAGATGAAGATAGTTTAGCGGGTGATTAGAGGATTTTCGGATATGATAAAAGCAGTATTTTTCGACTTGTTTTTTACGTTGATAATTCCTGAATATGAAAAAGAAAATAATGAATTTGATATACTAAGCTTATCGGTACATGAATGGGAAAAATATGCGGAAGATGAATTGCTGTATCGGGAAAGGGCATTGGGATTGATTAAATCTGAAATGGAAATTATAGAGAAAATTGTATCCGGGATCCCATTTCAAATTAGTAATATTCAGAAAGAAGAAGTTTTAGCGGCTCGCAGAAGAAGGATGAAAGCAGCATTGCAAAATATATCCGGGGAAATATTAAATACCTTAGAGATGTTAAAGGAAAGGAATTTTAAAATTGGCTTGATAAGCAATGCTGATGTCATTGACTGTAAATATTGGAGTCAGTCACAGTTGTCTTCCTACTTTGATGATGCTGTTTTCTCTTGTAATGTAGGTTTTTTAAAGCCGGACAAACGTATATATGAGCTTGCAATGAAGAAGTTGGAAGTATTTCCGAATGAATGTTTATTCGTGGGAGATGGCGGTTCCAATGAGTTGTATGGGGCGAGATTGACAGGAATGAAAACAGTTTTTACGGAAGCACTTGAGAATAAAAGTGATGATAAAAGAAATAGCATAATGAAGTATGCGGATTATCATATTAAGCAATTCTCGGAAGTATTAAATTGTTTATAATTTCTAAAAAGTTAATAAAGCTGATAAAATTGCATGTGTAACTGAAGCTTCAGTGAATTTCTTTTGTTATGATTTAAGCAAATTTAAGCTTGAAAAAGAGTACGATGGAGCGAAGAATCAAGGTAGGGTTGTTAAAAGGGGGAATAAGAGGAAAATGAAAGAACCTGAAGTTTTATTGGAAAGCTGGTCTCCGGTATGTAACATACAGGCATTTGTAGAAGAGAGTGAAACCTGCTGTTATCTTTATCTGTGGTTTAATCCGGGGCAGGAAAATTCCTATATAAAAAGCTGTTGGATATGCAACGTGTCGAAAACTCCGGATAAAATAGAAGTAGATGCCATGAAAGAGGGAATGGCACCTGCCATGCCGAAGGAATTTGTAGGTCATGATAAAGACGGAATAAAAATAAGTAAGGATGATTTGTCAATTGTATGGTTTGAGGAAGGAGATGCTGCTGCGCTTCTTGAAAAAGACAAGCTGCTTTGCGTGATTCCAGGGTGGAGTGATGGCAGAAATTTTAACGGATACTCCAGACATGCTGTAGGAACGGCACCATATGCATGGGAAATGGAAAAGGCAGAGAATGTACTTTTAAAAAGAGTTAATAAGAGCCGGGATTTTTGGAATTATTTTGAAACGGACTATTGGAAAGACGTACAGGAAATGCATATACGGGCATTGGAAACGTTTTTTGGAAAATATGATAAATATTATGCAATTGACGGAGGGAATTTTCCGCCTAAGGCTTTGATTACAGGAACGAAGAATAACATAAGCTTCGGAATTACGGCAGGCGTCAGCTTGATTCCCATGCCGCAGGTTGAGCAGTATTTTCAGGAAGAAGCTGATGATTTCAGACGTATGGAAGTCGGATTTGCAGCATGTGCAGAAAAGCAGGATATTTGCATAAAAATGTACTCCTTTATGTCAAGCATAGCTTCCCTCCCATGGAATGAGATAAGTTTTCTTTCTCATGGGCATACGATACCATGTGATATAATAGAGGGATTTCAAGCGGTGTGGATGCTGGATTCCCGCCTTTTGCCGCAGATAGAAGCGCCGCAGTATCCTGATTTTATGAGAGATAAAATAAATTTGTTATGGATAGTTCCTGTTACAGAACAAGAGTATGAAATGATTAAAGAGCTGGGAACGGAAGAAATATTGGAGCAGTTGGAAGAAAATATAAAAGGAATTCATATTTTTGACGGAAAAGGCAAGCTGTAAAACAGAGATATAAGTGACTATGGATGAGCAGGAAGGGAATGAAAAAATGCAGAAACGCCCGCAGAACGGTATCCGTGATATCGAAGCGGAGGTATATGAACGCAGAAAAACAATCAGGGAACGGATAGCGGAAATTGTTGAGTCCAGGAATCTGACCAGTTATATGAATGATACAAAATGGAAGGAATTCCGGGAAGCAATGGAAAACGAAATGCCTTTCAGACCGCCGTATATTTTGAAAACATTGTTTGAGGAAGAGAAGGGTGAATACTTTTCACATTTTACAGATGATGTATGGTATTTGGGAGCATATGGCGCTGAAGAATTTGCAGGCCTGAATTATAAAATCATCGAGTGGGTGAAGGTGCGCCCCCGCTATTATGAGGTAAAGGGCGGAAGATTGGTGCAGGAAAGGATTCTTCATGATGCAGAGGCAGAATTTGTGGCTGTCTTAAGTAAATATCATATTCCTTATGAAGTAAAGGACGGGGTTTATGTTATTTATGGCTACCGTTAGGGACAAGTTATATATTTCGGCTACGGAAAGCCACTGAATTATGGAGTCTGGATAAAATGAAGAATCGGAGGGGGAAAATGGAAGAAAAAGCTATAATTATGGAAACGGACAGGTTGATTTTAAGAAGATATACCGAAAGTGATTTACAGGATTTATACGAATTTTTATCGGATGCAGAAGTTTTAAAATATGAGCCCTACAGGCCTATGAATATTAAGGAAGTAGAAGGCAATCTGGAATGGAGAATTTCATCTAATGAAATGATTGCAGTTGAATTAAAAAGCAATAAAAAACTCATAGGAAATATGTACATAGGCAGGAGGGATTTTGAGGCACTTGAAATCGGGTATGTATTTAATAGAAATTATTGGGGAAAAGGGTATGCCAAGGAAAGTTGTAAGGCCTTGGTGGAACAGGCATTTGCCGACGGTATACATAGAATTTTTGCCGAATGTGACCCCCAAAATGTAAACTCGTGGAAATTATTGCAGGCATTGGGATTTATACGGGAAGCCCACTTAAAGAAAAATATATACTTCTGGAAGGATAATGATAATAAACCTATTTGGAAAGATACATATATTTATGCCAGGCTGAATGAATAGGACAGGTTTATTTTGTCAGTCAGACGAAAGTATCGATTTGATTTTGAGGTAATGATATGAAAATAACATATAAGGAAATTAAAGAATTTAACAGTAAGGATTTAGAAGAACTTTTTTTATCCGTAGATTGGGAGTCAGGAAAATTCCCTGAAAAATTACAGAGGGCAATGCAAAATTCTTCCGTGGTTATTTCTGCATGGGACGGTGATAAACTGGTGGGATTGGTTAGGGGACTTGATGATGGAGAGACGGTGGGATTTATTCATTATCTGTTAGTTAATCCTGATTATCAGGGCTTTCATATCGGTGCCGGACTTATGAACAGAATAATGGAAAAATACAAAAATTTACTGCATATAAAGGTCATGCCGTCTGACCCTAAGACAGTGCCTTTTTATGAGAAATTTGGATTATATAAGTATGAAAATTATACTGCAATGGAAAAGAAAAATATGTAATGAAAGTATTTCTGAGGAAAATCTTAAGTATTAGTGTTTTGCATTGTTTTTCAAACATAAATATTGTATGATAAATTCACATAATGCATTACAGGAACTTATTTTTACTTATAATACTTTTGATATACAATAAGGTACAGCTTTTATGGAGGCGAAGAATGAAAAGGTACAGAATTGCAAAAATATTGATGGCAGCTTGTCTGGCATTGGGAATGATTGTAATGCCGGCAAGCCGGCTTCAGGTACAGGCGGCAGAGGTTGTAGCAACTGTAGAAGGAACTGTTTTATCAGGAACAACTTCTGAGGTACTATGCCTTTCCACTAAAGAAGGTAACATGGAGATTAAGCTGGACAGTAATACAGATACCAGTGCCTGCAAGGTACTGCTTTCGGACCAGAAGGTTAAGGTTTCGGTTTCCCATGGTTCTGACGGATATCTTCATGCAGTTAAAATCACCAGTGATACGCAGATACCTACAGTAACAGTTGATTCTTCCACTACTGCTACTGTAAAAGGAAAAATTGACGGAAAGAGTAAAGGTGATGTTATATTTTTAGAAACAGAGCAGGGGGAAATGGAGATTAAGCTGGACGCTACTACAAATATGAGCGGATGTTCCGTACTCATAGCGGGCAAGAGTTATACGATTACCTGCGCAAGAGGTTCTGATGCTTATATGCATGCAATCAGTATTGTGGACGGCTCGTCAACATCAACTTCAGCCACTGCTGCCACACCTTCCGCTGCGAATTCAGGTCTTACACCGGCACCCGCCGATTCAGCAAACAGGACTGCAGCTACGGGAACGGTCAGCGGAAAGGTGACTGACAGCACGAAGGAAAATCTTTTATATTTATCCACGAAAGAGGGGGAAATGCAGTTTGTAATTGAAAGCAATACCGACACCAGAAACGGTATGGTTCTCACACCGGATAATAAGCTGACAGTATCTTTTTACCATGGTTCGGACGGATATCTTCATGCAGTTGATATTGTGGGAAGCAAAGATGATTCTTCTTCAGCAGATATTGACACATCCTCTCCGGCTACAGTAAAGGGAAAAGTGGGAAGCAAATCAAGCGAAAATATTCTTTTTCTTGATACGGAACAGGGAATGATGGAGCTTAAGCTTGACGGTGTGAAAAGCGTCAGCAATTGTAAGGTTTTTGTTACCGGCAAAAAGCTTACTCTTACCTGTGCGAGAGGCTCAGATGCCTATATGCATGCGCTTGATATTACAGCACAATAACAGATAGGATTACTGAAAGTAAAAACCTTCCTGAACTTTAGGCAAAGTAAAGGAAGGTTTTTTGTTCATAACAATAGAAAGTCAGTGCAGAAGGTCTTTTGGCCGGTTAAATGAAAGGGGAATCTGCGATATGAATAATGTGATAGAAATAATTCCTTTAGTGGGAATAAACTGGGAGGGAAAAAGCGTTTGTCTGCAGGCGGCAAGGGAAGAAATTATAAACATATTGGGAACCCCTTATGGTGCCTTTGGAAAATCCATATATTATTTTCAAAATGATTTGAGGATAGATTTTGATGGTAATGGAAGGGCAGAGTTTATTGAATTTCTGGGAGGTATTGACGGGAAGCTGCAGCCTGAAGTATATGGGGTTAAGGCATTTGAAGCCAGGGCTGATGAATTATTCAATATTCTTAAAATGAATAATAATGGGGAAATTAATGATAATGAAAATGGGTATAGTTATGGGTTTTTAAATATCAGTGTGGGAATTTTTCGTGAAAGAACTCCTGAGGACGTCAGGGAGATGATAGAGGAGGCAGAAGAAGAGGGCGAGGAACTGGAACAGGAAGATTTGGAATATGAAAAAAGGAAAGCAGAGCATTGGGCGACTATTGGCATTGGAGTTAAGGGGTATTATTTATGATTAATCATTATGATGCTTTTATTTCATACAGACATTTGCCGGAAGATAAAATAGTGGCCATTAAGCTGCAGAATTATCTGGAAAGTTTGAAAATTAAAGATATTAAAACAGGTAAAAAACGTCATCTCCGAATTTTCAGGGATCAGAGCGAGCTGTTTACCAGTAATGATTTAGGAGCGAATATACGGGCGGCTTTGGACAGTTCTGATTTTTTAATCATTCTTTATTCCCTTACTACAAAGGAATCAAAATGGTGTATGGAAGAACTGAATTATTTTCGTTCCTTACATGCAAATACAAATTGTAAAATCCTCCCTTTGATTATAGAAGGAGAGCCGGATGAAGTGTTTCCGGAGGTTCTGAGACGGGAGGAGCGGCGGGTTACAACTGAAAATGGGGAATCACGGGTTATTCAGGTTGAAGTGGAACCTCTTGGAGCAGATATCAGGGAAAGCAGCCTTTCTCTGAAGCTGCGTAAACTGAAAAAAACAGAGTATATGCGGATTGCAGCTCCTGTGATAGGATGCGGGTTTGATGAGCTTTACCGGCGTAATTTCCGCCGGCGTGTGCGGACAGGTGCACTGATTGCCGGTTTTGTGCTGCTGGTCTGCTTTCTCGTATTTCTATTAATTTACAGACAGCATAATGCACAGTTAACTGAGGCGGAATCCTACAGCAGCATGGCGGGGCAGCATGAAGAGAAGGAGCAGTGGAAAGAGGCCCTGATGTATTATAACGAGGCGGTCAGCCGAAATCCGTCTCTTTTATTTGAAGCTTCTTCTGCCCTGTTTCTTTTGCAGGAAAAACAGTGGCCGTGCATAACAAAGATTGATAATGACAGTCATATTATGAATGGGGTGCTGGAGCCTTCTGTATTGGAAGCTTATGAAAAAATAGCGGAACCTGCAGGCGGCAGTATACGGGCAATGGACAGTACCGTCAGTTATTATCTGGTTGACCTTGGTAATGATGAGAACCAATATGGTGTATACAATCTGGAGGGGATTCAAACCGCATTGCTTGAAAATGTGGGAACTGTCATGTATGACAGTTATGAACAGGATTATTGGGCTTTTTACCGTCAGGATGGAATGGTTACTCTTTATAATCCCACAGAAAATACCTACTGTGCTTTTATGCCGGAAAATATGACGCAGTATTCCGGTCTGATTCATGTAATACCGGCGGGCAATGATATTTGCCTTGTTTTGAATGAAGAAACTGATTCCCTGTCTTCCTATCAGATTGATTTTGAGAAAGGAAGCGGGAAGCTGCTCTTTGAAACACCTCTTGGCGGAATATTCAAAGAGCGATATGCAGAAGAAATAAAAGAGTATGGCAAAACACTTGCTGCCATATATCTGTTTAAAATAAATCCGGAACAGAATATAGCGTTAGTCGGGAGAACTATTAGTTCGGGATCCGGCGCATGGAGTGATACTGTCGTTTTACGGCTGTCTGATTTGACACTTATAAAAAATATTTCTGATGATAATTATGCCTTAAACCAAATTTCCTTTTGTTCAGGGAACGATTGTTTTGCTCTTGCCTATGGGAATGTTGCTGCAGAGGCGGCAGAGGGTGGTTATGCCGCTGTGTATGATTTCTCAGGAACGGAAATGTTTTGCACAGATATTAATGGAGGACAGGCATATTATGGAGCTGCGTTCCGCAATGACGGCAGCAGGGAAATGGTTGTTTGGAGCCGGAATATGCTTCAGTTCTGGAATTACGAGACCGGAAGCAGGTATGCCGCAGATGTTGTGTCCGGCGATAATGCATTTATCAGTGAGGTCATTTGTACAAAGGATGCCCATTGTATTGCGGAAATGGGAGGCAGCTTATATTATTATAATATTTTTTCTTTTTCGGCAGAAAGCACTGAAGATGCATTGCATCAGAAATATAATTCGGTGGAAGTATTAGAGGCAGTGGAGAATGACCATTATTCCCTGAAAATTGACAGTCAGCTTATTTTGAAAGTGGAAGAGGTAAGAGATGATGAAGAGAAAGAGGATGTTTCGCTAATCAGGATAATGCTTACTGATTTGGAGGGCAATTTGTATGAGAAACTGGAAATAGAGCATGAACATCCTGAACGTTCAATTGTGGAAGGCTGTCCGGTTTTATATACTTATTCGCCGGCTTCCGCAATGCTGTCTGTTTGTATTGATTATCAATATTTTTATAGGATTGGAATTGCGGCTGAGAAACCGGGATTTACAGGCTGTGAAATACTGGACGATAAATTTATGTCATATATATGCTGCCCTGTCGAAAGTGGAATTCTGGCAGTGACAGACTCAGGTATCTATTATTGTGATAATAATTCTGTGTCATGGACATATATCGGCAGTCAGCGGGCTTCTGGAACATTAACAGGATGTTTTACTAACTGGAACGGAAAATTTTTGCTGTGTATTGATAATCAAAACGGCGGAGTGATGGAATTGTGGGATTTAAAGACGAAAAAATGTATTGCGGACTATGAATTGGATAATGACGAGGTGGTGAACGGCATCCGGTTTTTGAGAGATAATGTTCTGGAATATGATACGGACAAGGGAAAGACGCAGATACTGGTTGCAGCAGATACGCCCGATATACAGGCAAAAAAGGCATTGAGCATTATTTGCGGCATGACGCTGGAGAATGGGGAAAGGCAATACATCCATGAAGTATTTGATGGAAATCTGGGCAGCTGGTCGGAGCTGAAGGTTAGCATGAGGTAGGTAAAATGACTGAAATGAAAATGGAGGTGCGATGTCCGGCCGGAAAGGTAAGAGAGGCAGTTCAGATTATTAAGGAGATTCACCCATATGAAGAACCGGTAATTAATGTGATTCCGCTATTAAATGAATTTTTTCAGTAGCAGAAAGCGTGTGGGGTATGAAAAGTTTAATAAGATTAACAGACTATAATGAATCGGATATTCTGAATATATTTGAAATTGCTGATGATTTGCAGAAGGGAAAATATGCCGGATGTCTTGAGAACAAAACAATTGTGATGTTCTTTCCGAATACAAGCATCAGGACAAGGGTTACTTTTGAAAAGGGCATTTATCTGCTCGGAGGGCAGACGATTTTGTTTCCCCCGGAAGCATTGGATAAAAAAGAAGAAATTCGTGATGTAACAGGGTATTTGAATAACTGGGCAGATGTCATGATAATAAGGCATAAAGATATAAATCTGCTGGATAAAATAAATGAAAATGCAAAAGTACCTGTTATCAATGCCATGACGGATTGCAATCACCCTTGTGAAATGCTTTCTGATGTATATGCGCTTTCAAAAATCAGAAATGATTATAGGAAAGACAAATATTTGTTTTGCGGAGCAAAAGGAAACATCGGTTTTGCATGGAAAGAAATTGCAGAAGTAATGGGGCTTGATTTTACATAGTGCTGTCCTAAAGGTTATGAAATGGAGAACGTGAAAGTAATACATAACCCCAGGCAGGCGGTTATCAGTAAGGATATTATATGTACTGATTCACTGGCCGAAAATTTACTGAAAGAATTTAAAGATTATCAGATAACAAAGGAAATCATGGAGCTTGCAAATGAGGGGGCTGTTCTGAATCCCTGTCCTCCATTTTATCGGAATGAGGAAGTGTCCCCTGATGTGATAGACAGTTCATTTTTTGTGGGATATGAATTTAAGAAACACTTATTGGAAGTTCAGCAGGCTGTAATTATTTATAGTTTATCGAGCTAAAAATTTCAGAAATAAAATCAGAACTAACAGAGGTATAAAAAATGTATGCAGATTTAGTGAGAAATAAGCTGGCAGAGCAGCAGGATGTCTATCGGTCAGTAAAGGAAAATGATTACCATACGGTATGCTATGACGGATATAAGGATGAAAAATACGGGTTAAAAGACAGAAATTATACGAATCGTCTGAGATTATCCTATTATCTTCTTTACGAAAAGATTGATGATGAGGAGGTAACGGTCCATTTATTTGAAGAAGAATTGAAGGACAGAGAGACTAATGCATTTCAGGGAATAGGGACCACCATTCATATATTGACATGGTTGTTAAAAAGGTATCATGCTGATAAAAAATATGATGAGTTATTCACCCGGGCAAAGAATGCCAATTTTGACTGTGCCTGTGGATATGATGTTAATTATGGGGCTAATGATGATATTTACAGCAACGACCTTTTGGATTGCATTTATTTAACATGGGAAATGGAATATAAGGATGTAATGAGTGAGTTAGTGGATGAATGGAAAAACGGTATAAAGGAATGGGATGATTCCAATAGAAAAGATATGATTAGATTTAATTCTTTTTTAAACAGGGAATCAGAGAATGAAGCTATTTATCAGGATATTATTTCATCAGTATCTTTAACGGGAAAAGTGTTTGACGTAGTAAGCGCCTATAGGGAAATTATCCATTATTATATAACATGCGGAAAATATGATTATGCATATAAGTACCTTCAAAAATTGCTTGAAAGCACTGATTTTGAAGGAGTCAGACATATACGATTGTTTCAATATATATTAGAGGACAGTATGGAGATTATAAGTAATTACCCTGACAAAGCAGATGAATTGTGGTCTTTTGTAAAACCTAATCTGCAGCAGCAGAAAAATATGTTTGGCAATTTATTCGTCAAAAGCATTGCTGCTGCCCATAGCGTAAATGACCCTTATGCCTTGGAATTGGAAAATAATTATAGGGAATGGAAGGAAAATTTATAATGAATCTTATGTATAAAGAATTTATCAGCGTGGAAGATTATAATGCATTAAGGGAAGCTGTCAAATGGGGAAAGCTATGCCATGAACAGGCGCAGCAGGGGTTGGAGAATTCGGCGTATGTTATAAGCTGTTACGATAATGGGAAAATTGTCGGTTCAGCCCGGATAATATGGGACAGAGGCTATATTTCATATCTTGCTGATGTTATGGTAATGCCGGAATATCAGGGGAACGGAATTGGACGCCATATGGTTGAACAGGCAATAACGTTTATAAAGTCTCAATTAAAAGAAGGATGGAAGATAAAAATTGTGTTAGTAGCCGCAAAAGGTAAAGAAACCTTTTATGAGAAGTTTGGATTTGAAGAGAGGCCAAATGATGAGGCAGGTGCGGGAATGGATTTGTGGCTTGCTTTTTCTGGAAGCTAATGGCGCTGAAAGGGAGGGGATTTAATGGATATGGATGCTGATAAAGTATGGAAAATAGTTGGATATAATAAAAGGTTTATTAATCCTTTTATTGAACCATGCAGCTATTATATATGGCTGGATGAACATGGTAAGTATGAGAGCATAGATGAAAGTGTAATAGAATTATACTGGGAAAAATTAAAATACATATCTCAAAATATTGAATTTTTAGTTCAACAGGCATTTAAACCGGTATATTATGAATCATATGCGGTTAATCGTAAGGTGGTTTTATCATCAGATGCGATGTGCCAACAATTGTTGGTTGAATCATTTGTTTTAGCCCCTCAATATAAAACTATCGGAAGCTGTCTGTCAAATTCAAATTTTATGCCAGGGCATTTTATTGATTGCCAGTGGGATTACGAATGGAATTTGATGTATTCAGATATTTGCTAGTTCTAAATTGAGACATGTTTATATTTTGAATTTTTATAATTTGTTTTTAAAAATAAAAAATTAGAAAATAATTATTGAATAAACGATAATTTTATGATATGCTACAGTCAAAGCAAAAGATTTCTGTAAGCGAAAGCTTATTTTGCGGCGATGCCGCATCTGACAGGACATTCTGTTCTAATCTTGTTGAATATTATCAGTTCAATGAGAGTCTCTTTTTGAAATCCTGCTTTTAAAAACCCAATTAATAAAAAAGCAGGAGATGAGAGAAGGAATTGGTTATTGTTTCAATGAATCCATACATCTTCCTGCACGAAGGAGGAAAAAATATGGACAACAAAACAGTAACAAAACTGAAAGATCTGAATCTGGTGGACAGATTCCTTTTTGACGAAACCATGGAAAACAGGGAAGCCTATGAAGCGGCAGTGAGTATTCTTTTGGAAAATGAAGTTGAATTGCTTGACAGAGCTGAGACAGAAAAAGAATTTCGGATATCTCCGAAGCTTCGGGAAATCAGGTTAGATGTGGTCAGCATGGACAGCCAAAAGCGAATTTATTATACTGAAATGCAGAAGAAAAATACCGGAAATCTCAAAAAGAGAAGCCGGTATTATCAGGCACATATAGATGTATCACTGTTGGAGCCGGGAAGTATGAACTTCAACCTTCTGAACGACAGTTGCTTTATCTTAATAGCACCTTTTGATATTTTTGAAAGAGGACTGTGCCGTTATACTTTTGAGGGAACCTGTAGGGAATGTCCGGATTTAAAGTTGGGAGATGGCTCCATAAAGGTTTTCATTAACACGAAGGGAAGGAACAGGGAAGAATTCTCTGAAGAATTTCTTGATTTTATGGATTATGTCACAAATTCTTCTGCGAAAGTAGCGGGCAGGACAAAGAGTGAAAAGATTAAGCTGATTCACAGACAGGTACAGAAAATTAAAGAGTCGGAAAAGATGGGGGTGAAGTATATGCAGAGATGGGAAGAACTGGCAGAAGCCAAGGAAGAAGGCGGGGAACTAATGCTGATAAAGCAGGTATGTAAAAAACTCGGCAAGGGAAAGAGTATGGAAGAAATCGCAGAAGCCCTTGAAGAAGATATGGAGAAAATCGAAAAAATCTGCGAAGCAGCAGAAGGATTTGCCCCTGATTATAATTGTGAAGAGATTTATGAAAAGCTATATGAAGAATAAATGTTGTCAATAATCGAGGCGGAGGTACGGACAGAGAGGGTTTGTCAATAACTGCAGGGCGGGGAGAGAGTGTAAAATAAAGTGTGTAAGTTACCGGTAACAAAAACTTACGCACTTTATTTTTTTTGTAAAGTGCGATACATTTAAGAAAGGAAATGAAAGGATTATGAGTAACGCACTTATGGCACCAAGAAAAAACAAACGC
>JAGASK010000016.1 GCA_017621815.1 Lachnospiraceae bacterium
CTCCTTTGATTTAATGTCGCAATTAACATCATAAAGAAAAACTGTATGGTTGGGAAGCAGGGATTTTTATCTCTGCTTCCTTTTTGGTTTACATAACTGCACGTAATCTTTCTGATTGCCAATAAAAACTATACACTAACGTGAAAAATGTTTGTGCCGGTCTCAATCACCTCTCAATTAAAAAAAGTGGGGTCAAGGACAAAGCAAGACAAATTATCCTTTTTGGCAAAATATATTAAAACCCCTGAATTTACGCAGAATAAAAAGAAAAGGACAACCGCCTATAAGCATTGACAGTAAATACACCAATGTATTAAAATAAGTACAATCTTATGTATTATGTATACAAAATGTTTCGGAGAAAAATACTGATGAATGAAATTGTAAGAAAGGCTTATGCCAAAATCAATCTGGGGCTGGATGTTTTAAGAAGGCGTACCGACGGATATCATGAAGTGAAAATGATAATGCAGACAGTTGGCATTTATGATGTGCTGACCTTTAAAAAGAGCGGAAAAGAAGGGGAGTTTCCGAACATATCCATTTCGTTGGATAATGAGGAGCTTCCCTGCGATAAGGGCAATTTGATTTATAAAGCCGCAGAGTTGATAATGGAGACTTATCATATTAAAGAGGGAGTGGAGATTTCTCTTCAGAAAAATATTCCCATTGCTGCCGGCATGGCAGGGGGAAGCACTGATGCGGCAGCAGTATTTCACGGATTAAACGAATTGTTTGACCTTTGCATGAACCTTGAAGATATGAAAAAGCTGGGAGTAAAAATCGGTGCAGATGTGCCTTATTGCATTATGGGAGGAACAGCCCTTTCCGAAGGCATCGGAGAAAGACTGACACCTGTTCCGGCGCCGCCTGAAGCTTATTTGCTGATAGCCAAGCCGGATATCAATGTTTCCACCAGATTTGTATATGAAAATCTTCATGCGGATACC
The DNA here is from genome assembly GCA_017621815.1 of Lachnospiraceae bacterium. Classification (GTDB taxonomy): domain Bacteria; phylum Bacillota; class Clostridia; order Lachnospirales; family Lachnospiraceae; genus Suilimivivens. Next base: position 951 of record JAGASK010000016.1, read on the forward strand.
TTAAAGCAGCACCCTGATATCGACGGGATGGTGGAAGCCCTGAAGGCAGGCAGCCTTAAGGGAATTACAGACAGGATGGGCAATGTGCTTGAAACGGTGACGGTGAAGGAATATCCGGTAATCAGCCAAATTAAGGAGGAGATGCTTAAAACCGGAGCGGAAAATTCTCTGATGAGCGGAAGCGGTCCTACGGTATTCGGCATTTATAAGGAAAAAGAAACGGTCAAAAAGGCATATGAAATAATAAAGGGTCTGGGGCTGGCAAAACAGATTTTTGTGACGGAGTTTCATCAAACGCAGGAAGGGAGGGCTTAAAAGTGGATGAACAATTTCAGGTAGATATGGATGAGTTTCTACCTCTCAGAGACGTAGTTTTTAATACCCTCCGCAAGGCGATTCTGACAGGACAGCTGAAGCCGGGAGAAAGGCTTATGGAGGTTCATCTGGCTAACAGGCTGGGGGTAAGCAGAACCCCCATAAGAGAGGCAATCCGCAAGCTGGAATTAGAGGGTCTGGTTATCATGATACCCAGAAGGGGAGCAGAAGTAGCGCAGATAACGGAAAAGAGCCTGAATGATGTGCTTGAGGTAAGGCGGGCGCTAGATGTACTGAGTGTGGAACTTGCCTGTGAGCGGATAACGGAGGAAGAAATGGCCGCATTGAAGAAGGCATGCGATGATTTTGAAAGGGCAACAAAGGGAAAGGATGCTTCCGTGATTGCCAGGGCGGATGTAGCCCTTCATGATATTATTGTGCAGGCTACGGGAAATCAAAGGCTGCAGCAGCTGGTAAATAATCTTTCCGAGCAGATGTACCGTTATCGTTTTGTTTATATTAAGGATGAAAGCCAGCATGAAAAACTGGTGACGGAGCATAAGGAAATTTATGAAAGCATTTTGAACAGGGATAAGGAAAGGGCATCCAGAGCCGCTAAACTGCATATTGACAATCAGGAAAAATCCATTATCAGACAGATACGTCTTGAAAACAGAAAGTAAGTGCAGTAGAATAAGAATTCGGCAACAGGGCAATACTCTCAGTAGGAAAACCAAAGGAGAGATTGCATGAGACGAGTTATTGAAACAGCAATATTTTTAATAGGAACTGTTGGATGGTGGGGCTTTGTCTACCCCGAGCTTTGCCTGACCCAGGATACTTATGAGATTGCAGAGGATGCTGAAGGGGCAGATTTCTGCGACATGGAAGATTATTTGAACCTGAATGGAAAAGTCTGTATAAAAAGCAGGTTAATTGAATATTTATATCAGGAAAAAGAAAAATAGAAACAAGAAGGATGAAAAGATGATGGATAGAAATGCATCTATCGGCGTTTTTGATTCGGGAGTCGGCGGATTGACCGTGATGAAAGAGATCATGCACCAGATTCCCAATGAGAAAATTGTATATTTTGGAGATACGGCAAGAGTGCCTTATGGAGATAAATCCAAGGAAACCATTACCAAGTTTTCCAGACAGATTGTCCGGTTTTTGCAGACCCATGATGTAAAGGCTATTGTGGTGGCATGTAATACGGCCAGCGCATATGCCCTTGATGAGCTGGAAAAGGAAGTGGACATCCCTATGATTGGGGTGATAAAGCCGGGAGCCAAGGTGGCATCCGAAGTGACTGTAAACGGGAAGATAGGTGTCATTGGGACGGAGGGAACCATTTCAAGTTCTATTTACCCAAGGTACATAAAGGAAATCAATAAAGATGTTACGGTAATAGGGAAAGCGTGCCCGTTGTTTGTGCCTCTGGTGGAAGAAGGATTATGGCGCGATCCTGTAACGGATGAAATTGCCAAACGTTATCTGACGGAGCTGATTGATATAGATATCGATACGCTGGTGCTCGGATGCACACATTATCCGCTTATTCGGGAGACTGTGGGGAAAATCATGGGGGATGGGGTAAACCTTGTAAATCCTGCCTATGAGACGGCAAGAGAGCTGAAGGAACTTTTGATCAGGGAAGATATGCTCCGTACCCAGGAACCTAAACTGGGGGATAACCAGTACCAGTTTTATGTCAGCGATTCAGCGGAAAAATTTAAAAGATTTGCCAATTCTATCATCAAGTATGGCATTCTTTCAGCTAAGATGGTGAATATAGAGGAATATTAAAGAAAGAAGAAATTACAATGGAAAAAGAAGTGCTGCTTGCTTTAAAGGGGCTTCAGTTTGCAATGGATGAAGAGGGCGCCCAGGCGCTTGAAACCATTACCCCGGCAGAATATTATAAAAGAAATGACAGTCATTATGTAGTGTATGACGAGATTACGGAAGGCTTTAAAGATACAACAAAAAATATTATAAAGTTTAAGGGCTCCCAGGTTGAAGTGACGAAAAAGGGGCTTGTTAATGTACATATGGTTTTTCAGGAGAGAAAGAAAAATATGACAAGCTACTCTACCCCTTTTGGAAATATTTTAATCGGCATTGACACCGATGAGGTAAAAATTGAGGAAGAGGATGGAAAAATTCATGTAAAAGTGGTTTATTCCCTGGAAGCTAATTATGAGCATATGGCGGACTGTAAAATAGAAATGAGAATCAGTTCAAGGGAAGCAGGATTGGAATTATAAAAAGCTTCGGAAAGCATAGCTTTCCGAAGCTTTTAGTATTGTCTGAAAAAATATACCGGTATTTATTTTACAGGCTTGGCACCGGCTTTTTCCTGTGCCTTTTCAAGGGTACGCTTGAAGAAGCCTTTTTTCTTCTGCTCAACCTGAATTTTGCCGTGAAGCCCTTTTACATCAGTGATATAAATACCGCTTACCACTGCTTTTACTTCTTTTTTAACAGGAATGGAATCAAATATTTTTTCGTCGCTGACAAGGGACATAATCTGGGGTCCCACCTTAGCTTTTACGATAGGAAGCTTGCTTCCGCGCAGAAGTTTCGGTGTCTGCTCTATTACTGCCTGAGGCAGGCCGGAGTCTTTCATTTTCATTCGTTTTTTGTCAATAATCAGCATCGATACCGTCTGTTTCATGGCATCAATCTGCTGTTGCTGCTGGGCCTGTCTTTTTTGGGCTTTTTTACCAAGGAAATATAATACTACAACGGCAACAATTAAAATTGCCAGAATAATTAATAATACAATTTGCCAGGTACTCACGATAAACCTCCTTAACACTAATGCTGTGCGAAGAATATTTTATCATTTATTAAGAAATTAGGCAAGTAATTTCGTTGAATTAGAAAGAGGAAAGGGATATAATAAATAGGAGACATTACAGATGGGAGAAAATATATTTATGAAAAAGAAATTTCTGGCAGTCATGCTTACTGTGATTGCAGCCGTAATATTTACTGCATGCGGAAGTACGGAGAAAGGGGAGACAGAGGCTGTGGAAAATCCCCGCTATATGAAGGAACTGAATGCAGCTGATTATGTGACTCTGGGGGAATATAAAGACCTTGAACTGGAACCTGAGGTGACGGATGACTATCTGGAGGGCTATATTGAGTTTATTTTGCAAAACAGTGCCGTGGCAGTACCTGTTACAGACAGAACGGCAGTGGAAATGGGAGATGTTGTGGACATTAATTATGTTGGGAAGCTTGACGGAGTGGCGTTCGAAGGAGGTACCGGGCAAAAATCGGATTTAATTATAGGTTCGGGAAGTTTTATTGATGGATTTGAAGATGGCTGTATCGGTATGGAAATCGGTGAGACAAGGGATGTAACAGCAACATTTCCCGACCCGTACCAGAGCAATCCTGATTTAGCCGGAAAAGAGGCTGTATTTACCGTTACACTTAACAGCATCAGCGTAATGGAAGTACCGGAGCTTACGGATGAATATGTGGCAGGACTTGGAATCGAGGACTGTTCTACAGTAGAGGAGTATAAGGCTTTTGTGTATGATATATTGCTGGAGCAGCAGAGAGCAGCTTTGGAGGATGAGGATGAAAAAGCAGGCTATGCAGTTGAAGCGGCTGCTGCCAATGCCGAGTTTGAAGCGCCTCCGGAGGGCATGGTTGACAGAATGAATGAAACCCTGCTCAGCAATGTAACAGTTTATGCGCAGATGTACGGTGTGGATATAGGGGAATATGTATCCAAAGCATACGGCGGCAGCACAGAAGACTATGAGGCGACTTTGCGCGGACAGGCTGAAATGATGGCGCAGCGCTATTTGATGATGCAGGCCATTGCAGATGCCGAGGGTATTTCCGTATCGGATAAGGAACTGGAAGAAGAGCTTTCCGCAGATGCGGGAAATTATGGTTACGAATCCGCGGATGAATATAAAGAAGTGATTGATGTGGAAGCTTACAGGGAATATCTGATAACACAGAAGGTGATGGAGTTTATTTCAGACAGCGCGGTAGTAAAGGCAGCAGAGTAGAATATTGGGGGAAATCCTGTTTCAAACGGATAAAGACATATGGGAAGAAAAAGACGGATTCATTTATTTGCAATATGTATGTCATTACTGATGATGATTATGGTGGTAGAGCCTGTGAGCGCTACCACTGTTTCTGATTTGGAAAAAGAGAAGCAGGAGCTGGAGCAGCAGAAGAAGGACGCCCAGAGCCAGCAAAATGCAGAGCAGCAGAAGCTGAATAATGTAACAGGAAAGATTGATTCCATTCAGGGTAATGCAGATGCCGTGGCGGGGGAAATAGAGGAAATGGATGCAGCCCTTGTAGAGACCATTGCCAGTGTGGAAATTATTCAGGAAGATATTGAAGAGAAAGAAGAACAGATAGATATTACCACAGCAGAATATGAAGAAGCCAGGGCCGTAGAGGAAGCACAGTACGAGGCCATGAAGCTCAGGATCAAGTTCATGTACGAAAAGGGTGATGCCACTTATCTTGAACTGCTTCTTGAGAGCAGGAGCTTCAGTGACATGGTAAATAAAGCAGACTATATAGAAAAGCTTTATGAGTATGACAGAAAAATGCTGGAGGAATATCAGAAAGCCAGAATGGAAACGCTTGCATTAAAAGAGCAGCTGGAAGAAGAAATGTCCGAACTGGAGGCACAGCAGCATGAGCTTGAGGAAGAGCAGGCAAGTCTCGAAGTAATGCTGGCTGAAAAACAGAAGGAATATGACAATTATGAAGTCCAGATTGCCCAGGCAAAGCAGGAGGCTGCTGTTTATAAGGCCAATATAAAGAAACAGACGGAAGAAATAAGAAAGCTGGAAGCAGCATCCGCTAAAAAGGATTCGGAAATAGAAGCGGCTAAGAAAGCGGAAGAGGAAGCAAAAAGGGCTCAAGAGGAAGCACTCAGAAAGCAGGAGCAGGAGCAAAGCAGCCAGTCCCAGTCATCAGAAAGTTCTTCTTCAAGCAGCAGTTCTCAGAGCAGTTCAAGCTCATCAGGGAGCAGCTATGCTTCTGCGGCCAGTTATTCCGGCTCAGGCAGTAAGGGGCAGCAGATAGCCAATTATGCATGTCAGTATATCGGCAATCCTTATGTTCCCGGCGGAACCAGTTTAACCCAGGGGGCGGACTGCTCCGGGTTTGTGTGGAGAGTTTATAAGGATTTCGGATATACGGTGCCGAGAACATCTTACGGACTCAGAAGTGCGGGAACTGAGGTCTCCTATTCCAATGCCCAGCCGGGTGACGTTATCTGCTATGCGGGGCATGTAGGGATCTATATAGGAAACGGGCAGATAGTGCATGCCAGCACCCAGAAAACGGGAATCAAAATTACAACTGCTACTTATAAAGAAATTTTAACAGTCAGAAGAATTGCGTAACTGTGAAGGAGCATTTGCCAATTCTTCCTTCAGCTTGGAAACGGCGCTGCCCACAAGTTCCGAAAGCGGAACGTCTTTTATACCTGCAATGTAGTGATTGCACCGATTGGTGGGAATTAAAATTTTATAAGCAGCACAGGAGGATACGGCATTAGCCATAGCGGGAGTGATTTCTCCCAGAAGGGAATCAGCCGCAATAATGCCGATGGGACCGATAATAATATGGGCATCACGGCAGTTTACGATAACGGGATTCTCGCCGGTGGCAGCACGGTCAGCTCCGGCCTTCAGCATGGAGGAAGTTGCCAGGGAGTTGGTTCCTATGGCAATCACAGGCTCCGTAATGCCGGAGGCTTTTATTTTTTCGATAATGAGGCTGCCCATGCGTCCGCCCTGTCCGTCGATTACAATGATTTTCATATGGTTAAGTCCTTTCTGGATGTGGAGGTTTATTTTATAAATTGTTAACTTGTGTGAATATGTATTTTGCTTTATACTTTATTATATCGGATGAAAGCCGAAATGTTAAGGGAAAAGGGAAAGAAGATGTCAGAGTTTGATGAAAAAGATAAAGAGCAGGATGACAGCTCTTTGGAAATAGACAATCAGAGTGAAGCAGAAAAAAGCGGTGAGCCGGATAAGACGCCGGAAAGCGAAAAGAAGGAAAGTGACTATGAGGACGTATGCTTTATCTGCAGACGTCCTGAAAGCAAAACAGGGAAGATGTTTAAGCTTCCCAATAATATTTGTGTATGTAATGACTGTATGCATAAGACCATGGATACTGTCAGCCAGTTTGATTATCAGGGAATGCTGAATAATCCTTCTTTAATGAATGACTTAAATAAAAGCATGAGCGATAAGGGCTATCCCAATATCCGCTTTGTGAATATTGCGGATCTGCAGGGAGAAGGCGGAATTCCCAATAAGCAGAAGCTCAAGAAAAAGAAGAAGGAGCCGGGAAAGGAACCTGTTCTTGATATTAAGAACATTCCTCCCCCGCATAAAATCAAGGCTCAGCTGGACGATTATGTGATTGGACAGGAGCATGCCAAGAAGGTAATTTCCGTTGCTGTGTATAATCACTATAAGCGCGTGGCAACCCACACTATGGATGAAATTGAAATCGAGAAATCCAATATGCTGATGATTGGACCCACAGGCTGTGGTAAGACATATCTTGTAAAAACACTGGCAAGGCTTCTTGATGTGCCCCTTGCCATTACTGATGCTACTTCCCTGACGGAAGCAGGCTATATCGGGGATGATATAGAAAGCGTGGTATCCAAGCTTCTGGCAGCTGCCGATAATGATGTGGAAAAGGCGGAAAGAGGTATTATCTTTATTGACGAAATTGATAAGATTGCCAAGAAAAAAAACACTACCAACAGGGATGTCAGCGGTGAAAGCGTTCAGCAGGGAATGCTGCGGCTTCTGGAAGGAGCGGAAGTGGAAGTTCCGGTAGGAGCAAACAGTAAAAATGCCATGGTGCCCCTTGCCACTATTAATACAAAAAATATTCTGTTTATCTGCGGTGGCGCTTTTCCTGACCTGGAAGAAATTATTAAGCAGAGGCTGAAAAAGCAGACTTCCATCGGTTTTAATGCGGAACTGAAGGATAAATTTGATAAGGAAACGGATATCTTAAGTAAAGTAACCATTGAGGACTTAAAGAAATTCGGTATGATTCCGGAATTTCTCGGCCGTCTTCCTATTATTTATACCCTGAAGGCTCTGAACAAAGAAATGATGATAAAGATTTTAAAAGAGCCTAAGAATGCTATTTTGAAACAGTACCAAAAGCTGCTTGAACTGGATGAGGTAAAGCTGGAATTTGATGAGGGCGCTCTTGAAGCAATCGCGGAAAAGGCAATGAAAAAGGATATCGGCGCCAGGGCGCTGCGTGCCATCATCGAGGAATTCATGCTGGATATTATGTATGAGATTCCCAAGGACGATAATATCGGCAGGGTAACGATTACAAGGGAATATATCGAGGGAACGGGCGGACCTGTGATTGATATCAGAAATATCGGCGGGGAAAGTCCTGACGGCTTAAAATTAATAGAAGGATAAAAATCATTAAGGTTTGCTTCTTGGATTAATCAGATACAGGGTGATTTAAACAGGAGAAATTTCTGCGTTAGCAGAAATTTCTCCTGTTTCATATTATAAATAAAATATACAAAAACAGGTTCTGATTATGACAGACAGGGAAAAAATTGCATCACCGGATTATGTTGAAATATTATCGGACTTCATTCAGCCGGAAGGGTTGGAGTATCCTATACGGGATTATGTATTTCAGAGAATTGATACAGATCTGGGAATCACATACATCAATGAAAATGAAGTAAATCCTGAAAATGTCAGGGAAATCTCTTATCGTTCCATTCCTAAAATATACGGCCTGATGCAGAACGTGCCGGGGGAGGGATTGGCTTTTGACCCAACCCCTCTTTTGCAAAGCGGAATTGTGCAGGTACAGGGTGCGCCTTTAAATCTGACGGGAAAAGGTGTAGTCCTGGGTTTTCTCGATACGGGAATCCGTTACGAAGAAGAAGTGTTCAGGAATCAGGACGGCAGCAGCCGGATTTTGGGAATCTGGGACCAGAATATTAACACAGGTCCCACGCCGGAAGGGCTGCTTTACGGAACAGAGTACAAAAAGGAAATTATTGACGCTGCCCTTTTGAGCGATTCTCCAAGGGAAATTGTACCCAGCTATGATGAAATCGGTCATGGAACTGCCATTGCAAGCGTGGCGGCGGGAAGTGCAGTCAGCGGGGGCTTAAGATTTACGGGGGCAGCCCCTGATGCGGATATTGTGGTGGTAAAACTCAGGCAGGCAAAGCCCTATCTGCGGCAGTTCTATCTGGTGCCGGAGGATGTGCCCGCCTATGCGGAAAGTGATTTGATAACGGCAGTAAAATATCTGGAAAGCTATGCAATATCCCTGGTAAGGCCTTTGGTTATCTGTGTGGGGGTAGGCACAAATATGGGAGACCATGAGGGACACTCCATCTTGTCAGGATATTTAAATACCATTGCGACAAGAAGAGGCAGAGTGGTGGTGTTATGCGGAGGTAATGAAGGAAACAGCGCCCACCATTATGTGGGGCAGAATGCCTCCGGAGTAATAGAAAGTGCGGAAAGTGTAGAAATCAGGGTGGATGAAGGAGAGTCCGGATTTATTGCGGAACTGTGGGGAAATGTGCCTGTAAGCCATGCAATCTCCATCCGCTCTCCCGGCGGAGAGACCACAGACAGGGTGGATTTTAAGGTCAGGGAAACAAGGGAGTTTTCTTTTATTTATGAAAAGACAAAAATTCGTGTGGACCATGTGCTGGTGGAGCAGGGGTCGGGAGAAGAACTGATTTTCTTTCGTTTTATTGACCCTACGCCGGGCGTATGGACCATACAGGTGACAGCTATGGGAGAAAGCCTGCAGGAGAGAGGAAGCTTTCATATCTGGCTGCCCATTACGGAATTCTTGCGGGGAGAAACTTATTTTCTGCGCCCGTCGCCTTATACCACGATTACTGAGCCGGGAAATACCAGGGAAGGAATTACCACCACCTTTTACCAGGACAGTAATAACAGCTTTTACGGGGAATCGGGAAGAGGGTTTACGAGAGAGGAAAATATTAAGCCGGATTTATGCACGCCGGGTGTGAATATCAGCACAGTTTTGGGCAGCCGTACCGGTTCCAGCATGGGAGCTGCCCTGCTTTCAGGCATCTGTGCCCAGTTCATGCAATGGGCGGTGGTGGAAGGAAATAATCAGTGGATGGAAAGCAGGGAACTGAAAAGATACCTGATAAGAGGGGCTGTCAGAATGCCGGGAGTTACCTATCCGTCAAGGGAGTGGGGATATGGGCGGGTGAACATTTCCAGAACCTTCGATGTGATAGCGGGGGTTTGACAAATCGCAATATTTGGGAAATGTTTTGTAGTAAATGAAATGAAATGTATTCAGAAATATTCTATACTTATAACATCTGCAGAAATTTTAGTGTTATAAGTATAGAATAAATTTTTTATTGGGAGATTTATAATATGAAGGAATTAAAACTGCCAAGATTAATCAGTGACGGAATGGTATTGCAGCAGAAGAAAAAAGTGCGCATATGGGGAGTTGACGAGCCGGGCAGAAAGGTCATGCTTTCTTTTCTGGGAGAGGAATATGTGACCGGGACGGATGCGGAAGGAAACTGGGAGATTTTTCTGGAAGGTTTGATACCGGGGGGACCTTACAGCATGTATTTCAGCGATGATACAGGCTGCGAAAAAGTAGTGGACAATGTTCTGATAGGTGATGTGTGGCTGTGTTCCGGGCAATCCAATATGGAGCTTCCCATGGCGAGGGTAAAAGACAAATATCCTGAAGATGTGGAACGTTGTAAAAGTAATTATGTACGGACATTTAAGATTACGGAAAACGGCGAATTTCACGGGCCGTTAAGTGAGCTTCAGACAGGGGAGTGGAAAACGGCGGGAAAGGATACCATACTTGATTTTTCAGCAACGGGATACTTTTTTGCAAGGCAGATGTACTGCATAACCGGCGTTCCTGTAGGTTTTATTAATGTCAGCCTGGGAGGTTCCAGAATAGAGTCCTGGATGGGCAGGGATATGCTGGAAGGTTATGATGAACTGCTTGCCCTGGCAGACAAGTATGCGGATGATGATTTTATCAAAGAAAGGCTTTTGACAAATCAAAGACAATGTGAGGAATGGCATGGCAGACTGGATAGTATGGATACCGGATTAAAGGAAGGATGGGAAAGGGAAAATACAAATACTTCCTTATGGAAAGAGGTAAATCTTCCTTTCTTCTTTAAAGATACGGAACTGAAGGGCTTTATCGGCAGTGTATGGTTCCGTAAAGAGTTTTCTGTACCTGAAGGGCTTGTGGAAAAAGAAGCTAAGATATGGCTCGGAACCATTGTGGACAGCGATACGGTATATATTAACGGCATTATGGTGGGACATACGGATTATCAATATCCGCCCAGAAAATATGTGATTCCGGAGGGGCTTTTGAAAAAGGAACACAATACTGTTACAATCCGTGTAAAGTGTGAAAACAGGCAGGGAAGATTTACCCCCGGCAAGATGTATACCATCTTTAACGATGAGGAAACGGTGGATCTGACGGGAGCATGGAAGTACCGCATCGGTGCATCCTGTGAGCAAATAAAGGAAACTGATTTTGTGAACTGGAAGCCCACAGGGCTTTACAACGGTATGACGGCGCCCTGCCATAAATATACTATTACCGGAATTGTATGGTATCAGGGAGAGGCTAACTGGTGTACATCCGAAAGCTACCTTGATTTGACACGGCGTCTTATTAAAGGTTACAGAGAAAAATGGGGAGATGAAACACTGCCTTTTCTTTATGTACAGCTTCCCAATTTCTCGGGGGAGATATATGATATAGACAGAAACGGTGTAGGAAGCCGGTGGGCGGAAATCAGGGAGAAGCAAAGACAGGCACTTGAAATTCCGGGAACGGGTATGGTGGTTGCCATAGATCTTGGTGAGGATAATGATTTACATCCGCTGAATAAAAGGGATATCGGTTTCAGGCTTGCTATGCATGCGGCTTCCAGATTATATGACCTTAAGGTGGAATGCCAGGGTCCTCAGGTGGACAGTATTTCGGCTGATATTGTAAAGGAAAAAGAGGACAGGGAAAACATGCTGTGCAGGGTGGTTTTAACCTGCAGATATGCAGGCGGCGGTATGTATGCATTTTCTCCGGATAAAGGAAAAGAAATTGCAGATTTTGAAATGACGGATGAAAAGGGAAACTGCCATCAGGCCCAGGCGGAAATTCAGGGGCATAAAATTATTCTCACCTGCCGGGGACTGGATGCTTTGCCTGTGCAGATAAGGTACTGTTACAGCAATACCAATAAGGGAGCTCTTATTTATAACAAGGCAGGGTTTCCCATGAGCCCTTTTTGCGTGAGCCTTGAAGGGCAGGATAAATTACATAAGTAATAGAGAAGAAAGGCATGAATATGAGCGGAGCACATTTATGGAATGACGGATGGTCTTTTTTAAAGACGGAGGAGGATACTTCGGTTTTGCGGGTAAAGGAAAGAAAAGCGGATTTTATGCCTGTGGATATTCCTCATGACTGGCTGATTTATGATTCCGAAAAGCTGTATGAAAACGGAACCGGCTGGTACAGAAAAGAATTTGAGTGGGGCGAAGCGGACGGGAAAAAGGCATTTGTTACTTTTGAAGGCATTTATATGGACAGCGCTGTTTATATTAATGGGGAAAAGGCGGGGGAGTGGAAATACGGGTATTCCTCTTTTTCCGTGGATATTACCGGTTATGTAAAAAAGGGCAAAAATGAAATACTTGTCAGTGCCCGGTTTATGAGTCCTAACAGCCGCTGGTATTCGGGAGCCGGAATATACAGGGATGTATGGTTTCAGGTGACGGAAAAGACCTATCTGCCTGTAAACGGCATCTATATCAGCACAAAGAAGCAGGGGGCGGACTTTGAACTTTTGGTGGAAACGGAAATAGAAGGTGAAAGGGCAGAGGAAGCAAAAACAGAGGTGCTCCTTCTTGACAGTGAAGGGAAGGAAGTGCCTTTAGAGCCGATATCGGCAGAGGAAAATACGAAAAAGTACCTGGTACAGGCTCCCCTTCTTTGGGATGTGGAGCAGCCGGTGCTTTATACATTGAAAACAGCGCTTATTCTGGATGAAAGAAAAATTCAGGAGGAAGAAGAGCGATTCGGCTTCCGGTATACTGAATTTACCACGGATAAGGGATTTTTCTTAAACGGCAGGCATTTAAAACTGAACGGTGTCTGCGAGCATCATGACCTGGGATGCCTGGGCGCTGCCTTTCATGCAGCTGCCATGAAACGAAAGTTCCGCATATTAAAGGAAATGGGCGTCAATGCTGTCAGGGGAGCCCATAATATGATGGCGCCCGGATTTGTGCGGCTTGCTGATGAAATGGGAATTCTGCTGATTTCGGAAGCTTTTGATATGTGGGAAAGATCCAAGACTGCCTATGATTACGGAAGATTTTTTAAGGAATGGTGGAAAAGGGATGTAGAAAGCTGGGTAAAGAGAGACAGGAATCATCCCAGCGTTATTATGTGGAGCATTGGAAATGAAATCTATGATACCCATGCGGACGAAAGAGGACAGGAAATTACTGCTCTTTTAAAAAAAGAGGTGGAGAAGTATGATTCGGGGAAAAATGCCTCCGTTACTATTGGCTCCAATTATATGCCATGGGAAAACGCGCAGAAATGCGCGGATATTATAAAGCTTGCAGGCTATAATTATTCGGAGAAATATTATAAGGAACATCACAGGATGCATCCGGACTGGGTTATTTACGGCAGCGAAACATCATCCATTGTCCAAAGCAGAGGCGTGTATCATTTTCCTTTGAAGGCAGGTATTCTTGCAGAGGATGATGAGCAGTGTTCCGCCCTTGGAAACAGCGCCACCAGCTGGGGAGCAAGGTCTATGGAAGAATGCGCGGCTGTGGACAGGGATATGGAGTATTCTCTGGGACAGTTTCTGTGGACCGGTTTTGATTACATCGGAGAGCCTACGCCTTACCATACGAAAAATTCTTATTTTGGACAGGTGGATACGGCAGGCTTTAAAAAGGATTCCTATTATGTCTGGCAATCGGTTTGGACAGATTATAAAAAAGCGCCCATGGTCCATGTATTTCCCTATTGGGATTTTAATGAAGGACAGCTGATTGATGTGAGGGTCTGCTCCAATGCTCCTTATGTGGAACTCTTTTTAAACGGAAAAAGTCTGGGAAGGCAGAAACTTACCCATGAAAAGGGAAGCGGCAGCCATATTATTGCGGATTATCAGATTCCTTATGAGGAAGGCATTTTGACAGCGGTGGCCTATGATGAAAAGGAAACGGAAGTTGCAAGGGAGGAAAAGCGCTCTTTCGGCAATTCCCGTGAAATTGTGATTACGCCGGAAAACAGCAGCGCGGAAGCCGACGGAAGGGATTTGATTTTTCTGGAAATCAGTACCCGGGACGATAAGGGGAATCCTGTTGAAAATGCCTGTGACAGAGTCTTTGTGGAAGTAACGGGAAAAGGGCGCCTGGTGGGTCTTGATAACGGTGACAGCACGGACTTTGACAGCTATAAGGGAAAGAGCAGAAGATTGTTTAACGGTAAGCTGCTGGCAGTAATACAGACCAATACCGAGCCCGGGGAAATCCAGGTGAAGGTAACCGGAAAGGGGCTGAGGGAGGCTGTCACAGTCTGCCGGAGTCTTCTAAAGTCAGACAGGAATGATGCATTATTCCGGAATATCAGTATTTTGGAGGAAAACAGGGAGCGGCCCGTTGTTTTAGGAAACAGGGAGGAAATTCCCGTGCGTAAAATCCGGCTGGTTTCCACGGATGGCAGGAAATTTACGAAGGAAAAGGATACCATAACCGTGGAAGCTTTCGTGGAGCCTGCACAGGCCACAGACAGGCAGCTTACCTTTAAAGCAGTTAATGATACGGGCGTAAAGTCAGGCCTGGTAGAATATACGCAGGATGGCAGCCGGGTTACCATGAAGGCGTTGGGAGACGGAAATTTTCGTTTATTTGCCATGTCAAAGAGCGGAACGGATAAAATAAGGATTATGTCGCAACTGGAATTTTCCGTGGAGGGGCTGGGCGAGGCGCACTTAAATCCCTATGATTTTATCTCGGGCAGTCTTTATACCTTTGTAAAGGGGGAAGCCGGCAACGGAAATGAAAGAGGAGTGGCAACCGCAAGGGACGGAGAAACTGTGGTTTCTTACAGCAATATTGATTTCGGCAGCACAGGCTCTGATGAAATTACCGTTCCGATATTCGCGCTGAGCAGTGAGGAATATCCCATACAGATTTGGGAAGGCATTCCCGGAGAAGAGGGAAGCGGCCTGCTTGCTGATGTGATATATCAGAAGCCTTCCATATGGAATGTTTATCAGCCGGATACATGGCGTCTGGCAAGAAGGCTTAAGGGAATTACCACAATCAGTTTTCTGGTACATCAGAAAATACATATTAAAGGCTTTTCTTTTACGCACTATGAAAAAGCATGGCTTACCCTGTGGGCGGGAGAAGCGGATGCCGTTTACGGAGACAGCTTTATCAGGACGGGGAAGGCAGTGGAAGAAATCGGAAATAACGTATCCCTTGTATTTGAGGATATGAATTTTCCGGAAGAAGGCACCGGCAGTATAGTAATAAAAGGAAGGGCAAAAAAAGGCAGTAATACCATTCATGTGCGTTTCTTCGATGGAAAAGAAGAAATCAAACAGATAGTGGAATTTCCTGCCTGCAGGGACTATGAAGAGCACTGCTTTACATTAAACAGGGTAAAGGGCAGTTGGGAAGTAACCTTTGTATTTCTGCCGGGAAGCTGTTTTGATTTTGAATGGTTCCGGTTTATCAGCGGGTAGACTGCTGATTTTTGGACTGCCGGTTCAAGCTCTTATATTCGGAGGGAGTACAGTTTTTTGCGGATTTGAAAATCCTGTTAAAGGTGGAAAGACTGTTAAAGC
This sequence comes from Lachnospiraceae bacterium, assembly GCA_017621815.1. Classification (GTDB taxonomy): domain Bacteria; phylum Bacillota; class Clostridia; order Lachnospirales; family Lachnospiraceae; genus Suilimivivens. Next base: position 16,243 of record JAGASK010000016.1, read on the forward strand.
CGGAACGCATGGCCACTTCCGTAATGGAGATGTCCGGCTGAATCAGCAGTTTTTCCGCATGGGCAATTCGCTTTTGGGTCAGGTATTCATAGCAGGACATTCCCGAGAATTGCTTGAAAAGTCTGGCAAAGTGAAATTTGGAAAAGCCTGCAAGGTCGGCAAGCTCATCCACATTTATATTTTCCGTACAGTGGTCTGCAATATAGTTGCAGACCATCATAAATTTTTCTATGTATTCGTGCTGCTTATTTGAAGTGATGCCGGGGAATTTTTCGCTGGCATTGAAGCTGGCACGCCCCAGCGCAATAAAAAAGCGAATCATAAGGGAATAAATGCAGGCTTCTGTGAAGGGCATTTTATTGTCATATTCCCGGCTGACTTCTTCCAGATAAAAACGCAGTTTTTTATTTAATTCGGGATATTCTTCCCTGCTGATCAAAGCATAAGGATGAAGGGAATGAAGCAGGGAATCCATGCCTTTTACATTGCATATTAAACCATAATCAAACAGAATAATCAGTCTTTCGCCGTATGCAGGAGCTAAAAGCTCATGCAGTGTGCCCGGCGGGGTAATACAGATATCCCCTTCTTTAAAGGTGTGGGGAACACCGTCTATAACAACGGTATATACATTTTTACAGGGCATGATAATTTCCATGGCAGTATGCCAGTGAAGGGGATAATCCTCTGCCTGGACATTGTGATAAAGCTTCATGCCGTGAAATGCATCATAAGCCACGGTCTCGTGAATTCCGTTCAGTATTTCTATCATATCGTTTTTTTTCTCCCTTTAGTCGAGCTGTCATATAATTAATAGTTAGCATAAAATGAAAAAAGTGTCAAATAATAAGAATCAAATCTTGCTAAAAGAGAAGTGTTTTTAGCAAGATTTGACCAGAATAAAGCAAGATATAGAAAGATTTAGTTATCAAATTGACATATACTTTCATTGTACAAGCATAAAATATGTACAAAATGACTAAAAAAGATAAGCTTATACGGCCACAGGAGGGTAACAATGGAACTTACAAGGAACGAAGAAAAAATAGCAGAATTTGAAAAGCGTGCCCGCAAGTTGGTTGCACAGATGACATTGGAAGAAAAAGCCTTTCAGATGGTAAATCATGCTCCCGCCATAGAAAGACTGGGAATTAAAGCATATGACTGGTGGAATGAGGCGCTTCATGGTGTAGCAAGGGCCGGTCTTGCCACAGTATTTCCCCAGGCGGTATCCCTTGCGGCTACATTTGACGAGGATTTTATAGAAGAAGTGGCTGATGCCATTTCCACGGAAGGAAGGGCAAAATTTAATGTCCAGCAGAAGTTTGATGATACAGATATTTATAAGGGACTGACCTTCTGGTCCCCCAATATTAATATATTCAGAGACCCGAGATGGGGAAGGGGACATGAAACCTTTGGCGAGGATCCTTATCTTACCTCCAGGCTCGGAGTGAGATTTGTGGAAGGCCTTCAGGGACATGATGAAAATTATATGAAGGCGGCAGCCTGTGCCAAGCATTTTGCGGTACATAGCGGTCCTGAGGATTTGCGTCATGAATTTGACGCAAAGGCAAGCAGGCAGGACATGTATGAAACATATCTTCCGGCGTTTAAAGCCTGTGTACAGGAAGCAAAAGTAGAGGCAGTGATGGGCGCATATAACCGCACCAACGGAGAACCCTGCTGCGGAAGCAAGACACTTCTTACCGATATTCTCCGCAAGGAATGGGGTTTTAAAGGACATGTGGTTTCCGACTGCTGGGCAATCAAGGATTTCCACGGCGGACACGGTGTAACTGCAGGTCCGCTTGAATCGGTTGCGCTTGCTGTAAATAACGGCTGCGATATTAACTGCGGCAATCTTTTTGTTTATGTGAAAGAAGCTGTGGAAAAGGGAATGATTTCGGAAGAAAGAGTGAATGAAGCTCTTGTTCATCTTTTTACAGCCAGAATGAAACTGGGACTTTTTGATGAAAAAGGCAAAACGCCTTATGATGCTATCCCTTATACGGCAGTGGATTCCGGAAAAATGCAGGAGCTTAATTTAAGGGCAGCGGAAAAATGTATTGTGCTTCTTAAAAATGAAGGCGGGCTGCTTCCTCTTGATAAATCAAAAATAAAGACGATCGGTGTGATTGGACCCAATGCCAATAACAGAAAAGCCCTGGTTGGAAATTATGAAGGCACTGCTTCACGTTACATTACCATATCCGAAGGAATTCAGGATTATGTGGGTGAGGAAGTAAGAGTGCTTGTATCAGAGGGATGCCACTTATATCAGGATAAAATCAGCAATTTAAGCGAAGGAAATGACAGGGATTCCGAAATAAAGGCAATTTGTGAAGCCAGTGATGTGGTAGTAATGTGCCTTGGGCTGGATGCCGGTCTGGAAGGCGAAGAAGGCGATGAGGGCAATCAATATGCCAGCGGCGATAAGCCGAATCTGAATCTCCCGGGCAGACAGCAGGAGATTCTGGAAATTGCTTATGCCTGCGGCAAACCGGTGATTCTGGTACTGCTCTCGGGAAGCGCGCTTGCCGTAAACTGGGCTGATGAGCATATTCCCGCAATTATACAGGGATGGTATCCCGGCGCGCAGGGCGGAAAGGCCATTGCAAGAGTTCTGTTCGGCGAGAAGAATCCGGAAGGAAGAATGCCGGTTACCTTTTACCGCACAACAGAGGAACTTCCGGAATTTACGGATTATTCCATGAAGGGAAGAACTTATCGTTACATGACGCGGGAAGCGTTGTATCCTTTCGGATACGGATTATCTTATACAAACTTTACTTATACAAATGCGCAGGTGTCTGCCGATGTGATTGGCACAGAAGGAATTATCGTTAAGGCAACAGTTACCAATTCCGGTGATAAAGAGGGTACGGAAACAGTACAGACTTATGTGAAAGCTGACAGAAGCGGAACGCCCAATGCCCAGCTGAAGGGAATCAAAAAGGTGTTCTTAAAGCCGGGAGAAAGCAAAGAAGTTTCGGTTAAGCTTCCGCTCAGTGCCTTTGCTTTATATGATGAAAATGCGGTAAACAAGGTGGAACCGGGAAAATACCTTGTTTCCATCGGAGGATGCCAGCCGGAAAGCCGGAGCGAAAAGCTTATGGGTCAAAAGACGGCGGTACTTTCCGTAGCTGCAAAAGAACAAATAATTTTGTAAATTTCCAATATTTGTGTTTAGGGGTTATTTATAAAAGAGGGAGGATGCAATATGGGTTTTGAACAGGCCTGGCTTACTTATACGAAAAAGACTGATTATTCAGACGCCGGAGAGATACGTATTATTTATGCCGATGTAAAGGATGAACTGGTGAGAAACAGCGTCAGTGAATTACAGCGTGCGCTTAAGGCATTTTATGGCAAAGAACCCATATTACAGCCTGACTCTGAAAACAAAAATAACGGCAGTGGAAAAATAGAGAGCATCCGGCTGGTCCTTTCGGAAGGCAGAAAGGCAGAAGGTTATCTGCTTACCGGAAAGAACGGCGAGATAATAATAGAGGCTTCAGATTCAAAGGGAATTCTGTATGGAGTGTTTGATTTGATTCGCAGAATGCAGAGAGAAGAGCCTCTTGAAAATCTGGAAGTTTTGAAGGAACCGGGAATGCCGCTTAGAATGCTGAATCACTGGGATAATATGGATGGCAGCATTGAGCGGGGATATTCGGGAGAATCCTTTTTCTTTAAAAATAATGAAGTGCTGGTGGATGACAGGACTGTTACCTATGCAAGGCTTATGGCAAGCATAGGAATTAACGGTGTTGTAATTAATAATGTAAATGTAAAGGACAGCGCAACTTATCTGATTACAGACAGGTATTCTGATAAATTGAAGGCCATGTCGGAAATATTCGGGGGCTATGGAATTAAGCTTTTTTTAAGCCTGAATTATGCGGCTCCTGTTGAGCTGGGTGAGCTTGACGGCGCGGATCCTCTTTCAGAGGAAGTAAGGCGGTGGTGGAAAGACAGAATGAAAATTGTGTTTGACGCTATACCGAATCTGGGAGGGTTTCTTATTAAGGCAGACTCGGAAGGACGCCCCGGACCTTTTACATACGGAAGGACACATGCTGACGGAGCCAATATGCTGGCAGAGGCTGTCAGGCCTTACGGAGGGCTTATTATATGGAGATGCTTTGTATATAACTGCAGACAGGACTGGCGTGACAGGAAAACGGACAGAGCAAGGTCGGGTTATGATAATTTTATAGGGCTGGACGGACAGTTTCATGACAATGTGATCCTACAGATTAAGAACGGCCCCATGGATTTCCAGGTAAGGGAACCGGTACATCCTTTATTTGGAGCGCTTATGAAAACCAATCAAATGCTGGAAGTACAGGCAGCTCAGGAATATACGGGACAGCAGCGTCACGTCTGCTATCTGATTCCCATGTTTAAAGAGGTTTTGAGTTTCAGGACATATATGCAGAAAGAGATGGATACGGTGGGAGACATTGTATCGGGTAAAGCTTTTCATCAGAAAAACTGCGGTATGGCGGCAGTTGCCAATACAGGAAATGATGAGAACTGGACAGGACATGATTTGGCAGCGGCTAATCTCTATGGTTTCGGAAGGCTTGCTTTTGAGCCGGAACTTTCGGCAGAGGAGATTGCAGGGGAGTGGATTCGCATTACCTATGGAAGAGATGAACAGACAGAAAGAACGCTTTTGTTTATTCTCATGAATTCCTGGCCTGCTTATGAAAAATATACATCGCCTCTGGGCATTGGCTGGATGGTCAATCCCGGTTTTCACTACGGTCCGAATGTGGATGGGTACGAATATGACAGATGGGGGACCTATCACAGGGCAGACCATCTGGGAATCGGTGTGGACAGAAGTCATGAGGGAACAGGGTATGCGCTTCTTTACCATGAACCGAATGCTTCGGCGTATGATGATAAAGAGAAGTGCCCTGAGGAGCTTCTGCTCTTTTTCCACCATATTCCTTATACCTGGCAGCTGAAAACAGGCAAAACCGTAATACAGCATATTTATGACACTCATTTTGAAGGGGTGGAGATTGTGGATGAAATGGTGAGCCGCTTTGAAAAACTTCATGGAAAGCTGCCGGAGAAGGTGTATGAAAGAGTGACAGCAAGGCTTGCCCATCAAAAGGAGCATTCAAGGGAATGGCGTGACCAGATAAACAGTTATTTTTACAGGAAGTCAGGCATACCGGACGAAAAAGGAAGAAAAATATATTAATATGTAAATGACAGCGATGGTGTTTGCCTTTGAATTCAAAAAGTAAAAAACTTGTTCAAAATGACAAGAAATATATTGGAAAATATTTGCAATAGGGAAAAAGTGCACAAAAAATGCGCAAGATTTGAAACCGAAATAGCAATATTTGATAAGTATGACCTGTAAAATAATTTTATAATAAAAATAAAGAAATATTTGTTTGCAATAATATTGGAGGTGTCAGGATGAAGGCTTCTAAGAAGAAAGCATCTACAGTACAGAAAAAAACAAATTTGCGTGTTTACATGAGAAGGTACTGGCAGTTATATGTGCTTCTGCTTTTACCGATGATTTATTTAATTGTATTTAAATATGTACCTATGGTATATATTCAGATCGCTTTTAAGAAATACAGTATCGTGGAAAGTGTCTGGACCATGCCATGGGCAGATAATCATGGTTTTGAGTATTTCATAAAAGCCTTTAAGAACAGGGATTTTATTAACGCACTGAGAAATACGCTGGTTTTGAATCTGCTTGATCTGGTCATCGGCTTCCCGGCGCCGATTATCTTTGCTTTGATATTGAATGAGCTTGTATTCAAGAAATTTAAACGTGTTGTTCAGACCATTGCGTATATGCCTCACTTCCTTTCATGGGTTATTATTTATGGTCTGGCATTACAGATTTTCGCTCCCAGTACAGGATTTATCAATATGATTTTATCCAATCTTGGACTTAATACTGTTCCTTTCCTTAACGATTCCAAGCATTGGGTGGCAACTTACATATTCCTTGGCGTGTGGCAGAGCTTCGGATGGAATTCCATTGTTTATCTTGCAGCCATCGCGGGAATCAACTCAGAGCTTTATGAAGCTGCATCGGTTGACGGTGCAGGAAGATTTAAGAAAATGTGGCATATTACTCTTCCGGGCATTAAGCCTACCATAGTGGTTCTTTTGGTTATGAACCTTGGTAATATCCTGGGAAGCAGCTTTGACAGGCCATTCGCACTGCAGAACAATCTTGTTATGAATGTTGCTGAAGTTATTTCAACCTTCGTTTACAAAAACGGTATTAAGGGGCTTCAGTTTTCACTTACAACTGCGGTAGGATTTTTCCAGTCTATTATATGTGTCATTTTCCTGCTGCTTGCGAACTGGGTTTCCCGCAAACTTGGCGAGCGTGGAATTTGGTAAGAAGAACAGGAGGAATGTGAAATGATTAAATCAAGATCTGCGAAAATAGGAGACTGGGTTTTTGTACTCATTTGTGTTCTGGTCAGCATTATCTGTCTTGTGCCGATGCTGAATCTTCTGGCAAGGTCGCTCAGTTCAACGGATGCCCTTGTCAGACATGAAGTATATTTGTGGCCTAAAGGACTGAATCTGGAGGCTTACAGCATGGTACTCGGCGATATGAAATACATAAGGGCGTTTTTCTATACGGCTTTACTGACGCTGATAAGCACTGTTGTTTCATTGACTATGACTACGCTGTGTGCGTATCCCCTTATCTTTGAAAATCTGAAAGGGCGTTCTATATTTAATATTTTAATTACGATTACCATGTTTTTTAATGCGGGAACAATTCCCAATTATCTGCTGATGAAGCAGCTGGGACTTTTGAACACACCGGCAGTACTGGTTATCCCGGCATGTATGAGCGTTTATAACATGATTATCATGAGAAGCTTTTTCTATGGAATTCCGGAAAGCCTCAGAGAATCCGCTGAGATTGACGGTGCCAGCTATTTCAAGATATTGGTAAGCATTTATGTGCCTTTATCCAAACCTGTATTTGCTACTCTGGCATTGTTCTATGCGGTAGGGCGCTGGAACGGATATTCGGATGCACTCATGTATGTGAATAAGGAACAGTATTATCCGCTGCAGCTTCTCCTGTATAATATATTGAATAATATTAACAGCGTGGAAATTGCGACACAGGAAGGTTTTTCTTCGCCGGGGCTTTCAGAATCGCTTAAGGCAGCAATCGTTATGTTTTCAACAGTGCCGATTCTGTGCATTTATCCATGGCTTCAGAAGTATTTTATCCATGGCGTAACCATGGGAGCTGTAAAGGAATAATCGGATTTTCTTAATCCGTTCATTCATATATATAATAATCAACATAACAGGGAGGTAAAAAAGTGAAGAAGAAATTATTATCAGTATTATTAGCATGCTGTATGACATTGTCACTGGCAGCGTGCGGTTCAGGTTCAAGTGATTCCGGTACATCAGATTCCGGTTCTGCAGGAACTGAAACACAAACAGAAGCGGCTGACACTACCGAACAGGCATCCGGAGATGAAGCGGCAGACCCCACAAACGGTGAAGTTGTGGATGGTAAGTTTACAGAGACAAGAAAGATTACAGTAGAAGTTTATGACCGTGGTAATGACGGCGGTTCAGACCCTACAAACAATAAGTACACACAGTATATTAAAGATAATATGCTTGAGCAGCATAATGTTGAAGTTGAATTTATTGCTGTTCCCCGTTGGACAGAGGTTGAGCAGATTAACAACCTGTTAGCGGCAGGCGATGCTCCTGATATCTGCGTTACTTATGATTATGCTACAATCCAGACTTATGCAAATATGGGCGGTGTGCTTGATTTAAGTTCATATGTGGATGACTATAAAGATCTGCTTCCCAATATGTGGAACTGGCTTGGAGAAACAAATATTTATTGGGATAAGGATCCTTCCACAGGACAGCTTTGGGCAATTGAAGGTAAGCTGGCTGTAAGCAACCGTATTAATACCTTCGTTCGTAGAGACTGGCTTGAAAAGCTGAATCTTGAAGCGCCTACAACCCGTCAGGAATTTGAGGATATGCTTGTTGCATTCAGGGATAATGCTGAGCTTTTGCTTGGTGCAGATGCAGATAAGATGGTTCCTTTTTCCATGAGTTATGATGTAGGCTGGAGAGCAGCGCTTCTTATTGAGTCCTTTATTGATCCTGATGTTTCTGATTATGAATACTATGTAAATGGATTTGATGACAGAAAGCTTACACAGAACGGAACAAAAGAAGCAGTTCAGCTGCTTAACAAGTGGTACAATGATGGTCTTATCTGGAAGGATTTCGCTTTGTATGGAAGCGGAGATACAACAGAGGACGATATGATGAAAGCCGGCTATGTAGGCGCTTTCATGCACAACTGGGACTATCCTTACAGAAACGGTGAAGACAGTATTCAGACTAACCTTGAAAGATTAGTAGGCGAAGATGCTGCGTATATTGCAGTTGACTGTTTTGAAGACAGCAAGGGCACTCATAACAAGTTTGTCAATGGTTCTGTTGGTGACCGTAAGATATTCTTCCCTTCCACTAACGATGAACCCCTTGCATCTATGATGTATCTTGATTTCATCAGCTCGCCTGAGGTGATTGAGTATCTGCAGATTGGTGATGAAGGCGTTACACATAACAAACTGGATGACGGTGCTGTAGAAATCGTTGCTGCAACAGGCGATGATATTCAGAACTCCGGTTTCAACATTGACTATACAATTACCTGCAATGGTCTGCATTTGACAGATGAGGAAATGACAATCAAATCAACTGCGCATTCATACAGCGGCATTGATACCGAACTGATTGAAGCAGCCAATACTATCTGCAATACTGACACACGTGCAAACAAGAATGTTAACGTTGGTGCTATTGCATCCGAAGAAGGTATGGGAACAGCACTCTCCAGCAAGAGAGATATTATTCTTGATACTGCAGTTACGGCATCTGTTGACAGCTTTGAACAGATTTGGGATGACGGAATGGCTGATTACTTAAGTTCAGGCGGCCAGGCAATCATGGATGAACGTGCTGAAAAGTGGAATGCTACTTACGGTGATACACAGCAGCTTCCGGAATAATATTCAGACAAAATTGAATAAGTAAGAACGAGGCGCTTCCGGTTTGAAGGCGCCTTTTCTATATTATGGCAATAGAAAGTTCGCAAAGCATACTTTCTATCGTTGAAAGGAATTTGAGCGTATGATAATATGAAGGCAGTAAGGAGGAGAGTCATATGCAGTTTCTGGCAGTTATTTTGGGAATATTCGGACTTGAATTTGGAATAAAGAGTCATATTGAGAAAACAAAAACAGAGGGTATAGAGGAAAAAAAGTGTAAAGGGATGTTGATTATCAGGAAGCATCACAATAAGGGGGCTTTTTTAAATGCGGGATGGGAAAAACAAAAAGCGGTTATGGTATTGTCTGTGCTGCTTACTGTTTTGCTTACGGTTTTTTATATTGTGACTCTTGGCAATGGGGGCAAAGGTCTTTTGAAATGGGGACTTACTTTGCTTTTGGGAGGCGCTTTCTCCAATACTTATGACAGAATGGTCAGAAAATATGTGGTGGATTATGTGAGCTTCAATGTGCCGTGTAAGTGGCTTAGAAGAATTATTTTTAATATAAGTGATTTTTGCATTATGATTGGTGCGATGATAAGCGCTGTGGGCTTCTGCAGCGGTTCGACGGCCGATTGAATATTGCTGCACCATATGCAAAAATCTGAAAGGGTATTGACATGGAGCTAAAATAGTATTATTGTATTAATTAGATAATACAATAATACAAAGAAAGGAAGGATTATATGGCATGGAACTTAGACTCTGATCGTCCTATATATGCACAGCTGTTGGAACGGATTCAGATGCAGATTGTGGCAGGAATATATCAGCCGGGAGAGAAAATTCCCAGCGTGCGGGAACTGGCGGCAGATGCCGGTGTAAATCCCAACACTATGCAGAAGGCCCTTTCGGAGCTTGAGAGAAGCGGACTTGTTATTACACAGAGAACCAGCGGCAGAGTTGTTACGGAGGATTTGGAAATGATTAAAGAAACCCGGAATCAGTTAGCGAAGGAACAAATAGATGAGTTTATGAAGCGGATGCGAAATCTTGGCTTTGAAAAGGAAGATATTATAGCACTGCTTAAAAATGAGACGGGAGGGGAGCTTTCATGAGTGAACTGGTTGAAGTTAGAAATCTTACTAAAGTATATGATAAGAAAAAAACGGCTTTGCAGAATCTGAATCTTACCATAACAAGAGGAAAAATAATCGGCCTTCTGGGACCTAACGGAAGCGGTAAGACTACATTGATAAAAATATTGAACGGGCTTTTGAATCCCACGGAAGGTGAGGTTTTGATTAACGGCAATAAACCGGGACCTGCTTCAAAGGCGCATGTATCTTATCTGCCGGAGCGCACTTATTTTCAGAACAGTATGAAAGTCAGAGAGTTAATTGAGTATTTTACGGATTTCTATGAGGATTTCAGGCCTGAGAGAGCAAGGGAAATGCTGGCTTCGCTTAATATTAATGAGAATGACAGAATTAAAACGCTGTCAAAAGGAACAAGGGAAAAAGTACAGCTCATATTGGTAATGAGCCGGGAAGCGGATTTGTATATTTTAGATGAACCTATTGCCGGTGTGGATCCGGCAGCAAGGGATTATATTATCCGTACGATTATAACGAATTATAATGAGAATGCCACGGTGCTGCTTTCCACACATCTGATTTCGGATATAGAGAATATACTGGATGAAGTTATTTTTATTAAGGAAGGGCATCTGGTGCTTCAGTCTACCGTTGAGGATATCAGAATGATTCAGGGAAAAAGTGTTGATTCTTATTTCAGGGAGGTGTTTGCATGTTAGGTAAATTGATAAAACACGAATGGAAAGCCATATGGAAGATTCCCGCTATATTAATCGGTGCCCTGCTTGTAATTGCGGTTCTGGCAGGCCTGACCTTTATCTCTCCGGTGTGGCGCAGCGGTATGGGAGGATTGGATGTTCTTACGGTATTGGTGTGGATACTGTTTTACCTTTCGATTATTGGTGTAAGCATGGGAAACCTGTTATATCTGGCTATCAGGTTTTACCAGAGCATGTTTACGGATGAAGGGTATCTGACTCATACACTTCCTGCCACATCACATCAGCTTTTGATTTCCAAGATTATGGTTATGACGGTCTGGATTTTCCTTTCCATGGTAGGAATTTTCTGCAGCATTCTGATTTTCGGAGGTATGGCGATTTTGTTTTTACAGCCTGAAATTTCCATATGGAACATGTGGGAGGATATCTGCAGGGAATTTGAAGCGATTGGTATGCTTGGTTTAAATTTAGTCAGTTTTGCTGCCAGTATTATATTTATGCTGATTGCCAGTACTGTTAACGGAACAATGATGATTACGGGCTCTATATGCATGGGGCAGATGGTAAACAAGCATAAGATTTTGGGTTCTATCGGTGCTTATTTTGCCATTAACACGGTAGTTCAGATAGTTGGTATGGTTGTAATGCTGCCGAATATGCTGAAGACAAGATTTGAAGCACCGATTGGTGTTTTTCAAATGCTGGCATCTATTTACTGGGGTATGGGCGTGCTGTGTGTGCTGGTATCTGTAGGTTTATATTTCCTGAGTGAATATTTTGTCCGCAGGCATTTGAATCTTGATTAGTTTTTGGTGCTTCTTTTGATGTGATGAAAGAAAGTCCTGACCATGTAATGTGTTTTACAGCAGCATTTATGGTCAGGACTTTTTTAACGGGTTTATTTATGCAGTGATTACTGTGCCTGCTTTTCCCTTTAAGGCAGGAGCCACAGAATTAAGTGAAGTAATGAGTACACTGCCCTCTTTGTTGGCAGCAAGATAGGTGATGGCAGCTTCAATTTTAGGAAGCATAGTGCCCTCACCGAACTGGCCTTCTTCAATCATTTTCTTTGCTTCAGCCACGGTCAGGCAGGATACCGGCTCCTGATTGACTTTTCCAAAATTGCGGTAAACATTGGGAACAGAAGTTAAAATGATGAGCCGGTCTGCTTCCAGATCGCTGGCAAGCTTGCCGGCTATGGAATCCTTTTCGATAACCGCTGAAGCGCCTTTTAAAGCATGCTTCTGTTCTATGACGGGAATGCCGCCTCCGCCGCAGGCAATTACAATCTGACCGGCATCAGCCAATGTCCGGATTGCTTCGATTTCCACGATGTCAATAGGAGTGGGTGCGGCAATAATACGCCGGAATCCCTTGCCGGGTTCTTCCTTGACGAAGTTGCCTTTCTTGATTTCTATCTCGGCATCTTCGGCTGACATGTGGCGGCCGATTAACTTGGTGGGTTCATAAAAGGCTTCGTCATAAGGGTCTACAGTTACCTGCGTTAATATGGTAGAAACTGTTTTGCTGATACCGCGGCTTAAAAGCTCCGCCTTTAATGAATTCTGGATATCATAACCTACATAACCCTGGCTCATGGCGCTGCATACGCACATGGGGGCAGGGGTGTAGTCAATATAAACACGGCGCAATTCAGTCATTGCTTTATGAATCATGCTGACCTGAGGGCCGTTGCTGTGAGTAATGGTAAGCTGATAGCCGGCTTCTACCAAATCAGCAAGGGCTTTGGCCGTTACCTTAACGGCATCTAACTGTTCCACGGTAGTATATCCGAGGGCGTCATGACCTAAGGAAACAACTGCTTTCTTAATATTCATAATCAGGATTTCCTCCCTTTTGTTGGTTTAATGGAATAAAAACAGTATAGCAAAAGAAGGAAATTTTGTACAGTAAAAGAAATGTATATTCCTTCAGCGCATGAATGGCATGGCAGAACTGTTATAATGACGCAAATGAATAAAAAAACAGTTGACATGGATTTTAAAGAGTGATAATATACAATTCATATAAAATAAGTATGAAATAAAGAGATTGGCGTGAAAGGCAGGGAATTAAGGGCAGTTAGTGTATAGTTTTTATTGGCAATCAGAAAGATTACGTGCAGTTATGTAAACCAAAAAGGAAGCAGAGATAAAAATCCCTGCTTCCCAACCATACAGTTTTTCTTTATGATGTTAATTGCGACATTAAATCAAAGGA
>JAGASK010000017.1 GCA_017621815.1 Lachnospiraceae bacterium
GTCTTATAAATAAGGGCGCGAAGCGCCGCATTTTTCGAAGGATTTGTCAAGTGTTTTTGGCAAAAAAGTGGGGGATTTTAATAAAAAAGGAATCTGAAAGCCTTATATTTACTGGCTTAAAGATTCCGAGAGATTATTATATAAATACAGGAGGGTAATATGAATCAGGTTTATCAAAAAGTACTGGATTGCTATGAAAGCATAAAAGAAAGAATCCCCTTTACGCCCAAGGTGGCCCTTGTACTGGGCTCAGGCCTTGGCAACTATGCGGATTCCATGGAAGTAAAGGCAGAAATTGCTTACAGTGAAATCAGGGATTTTCCTGTATCTACGGTTCCCGGACATGCCGGAAAATTTATTTTCGGATACGTGGGAGCAGTGCCTGTTGTCTGCATGAAGGGCAGGGTTCATTATTATGAAGGTTATCCTATTTCAGATGTTGTACTGCCTGCCAGACTGATGAAAATGATGGGAGCGGAAATCCTGTTTTTGACAAATGCATCGGGGGGAATTAATCCTTCTTTCGGAGCCGGTGATTTTATGCTGATTAAAGACCATATTTCCTGCTTTGCGCCCAATCCTTTAATCGGCGCAAATATTGACGAGCTGGGCTGCCGTTTCCCGGATATGAGCAAGGTTTATGATAAAAAGCTGCAGGATAAAATCAGAAAAGCAGCAGAAGAAAACAAGATTCCCTTGCAGGAAGGTGTTTATGTTCAGCTTACCGGTCCTTCCTTTGAATCTCCTTCGGAAATAAAAATGCTCAGGACTTTAGGGGCGGATGCAGTGGGAATGAGCACTGTGGTTGAGGCCATTGCAGCAAATCATATGGGCATGAAAATCTGCGGTATCTCCTGTGTTTCCAATCTGGCTGCCGGAATGACCGATAATCCCCTTACCCACGAAGAGGTGCAGGAAGCGGCGGATAAATCTGCACCGTTATTTAAGAAGCTTATTACAGAATCTATTATTTCTTTTTAGACAAGAAAAAATGAAAAGCTGCTAAGCGGCAGAATGAGAGGAAAAATGAACCCAACAATAAACATATCGGAAATCCCGGCAGAGGAATTGATTAAGTCGGCAATGGAAGCCAGAAAAAAAGCATACGCACCGTATTCGGGCTACCGGGTAGGGGCTGCGGTTTTGACAAATGAACTGCGTATTTATACAGGCTGCAACGTTGAAAATGCTGCTTACAGTCCGGGAATCTGTGCGGAAAGGACAGCACTTTACAAGGCAGTAAGCGAGGGCTGGAGAAAATTCAGGGCTATTGCGGTCGTGGGCGGTTCGGAAGAAGATACTTTGGAAACTTTTGCTTTTCCCTGCGGCGTATGCAGGCAGGTAATGCGGGAATTTGCTAATCCCGAAGATTTCCTGGTGATTGTAGCGAAAAATACCGCGGATTATAAAGTATACTTATTAAGCCAGCTGCTCCCGGAAAGTTTCGGACCGGAAAATTTAAGCAGATAATGGGGAGGAAGAACAAATGAATATCAGGCTGTATAATGCAAGAATCCTTACCATGGAAGAAAATAAAGATATTTTCATGGGGGAAATATGGGTTAAGGATGAAAGAATTATTTATGCAGGAAACGGAAAGGATACGGAAGGAGTTTATGAAAAACAGGGAATCCCCTGTATGCTTTGGGATAAAGAAATTGATTGCGGCGGCAATCTTTTAATGCCCGGTTTTAAGAATGCACATACCCATTCGGGAATGACCCTGCTTCGTTCCTATGCCGATGATCTTCCGTTAAATGAATGGCTGAACAATCAGATTTTTCCGGTAGAAGCAAAGATGAACGGGGAAGACATTTATGAACTGACCAAGCTGGCAGTGCTGGAATATCTGACAAGCGGAATTACCTCTGTTTTTGATATGTACCTGACACCGGAAACCATTGCCAGAGCTTTTGATGAAATGGGAATGAGGGCTGTGCAGGTAGGAGCCGTTAATCATTTCAGCCAGTCCCCTGAAATGATAGAGGAACTTTATTTGAAATTAAATTCAGGAAGCCCGCTTCAGTCCTTTATGCTTGGATTCCATGCGGAATATACCTGTTCAAGAGAGCTTTTAATGAAAATTTCCGATTTGGCCCATAAATATAAAGCCCCTGTATTTACCCACCTTGCGGAAACCAAATCAGAAGTGGAAGGCTGCATGGAAAGATACAATATGACTCCCATGGCATTTTTGAATTCCATAGGAATGTTTGACTATGGCGGAGGCGGATATCATTGTGTTCACATGACCAAAGATGATATTGCCATTATGAAGGAAAAGGGATTATTTGCCGTATCTAATCCCGGTTCCAATACCAAGCTTGCCAGCGGAATAGCCCCTATTACGGACTTTTTGAAAGCAGGTGTTCCCGTTGCCCTGGGAACAGACGGGCCTGCAAGCAATAATTGCCTCGATATGTTCCGTGAAATGTTTCTTGTAACAGGACTCGCCAAATTAAGGGAAGAAGATGCCGGTGCAGTGGATGCTTTGGAGGTTTTGAAAATGGCAACGGTAAACGGCGCGCATGCCATGGGGCTTAAAGATGCAGATATTCTGGCAGAAGGAAAGTTGGCGGATATCATCATGATTGATTTGAATCAGCCTAATATGCAGCCAATTAACAATATTGCCAAAAATCTTGTTTACAGCGGCAGCAAGCAGAATGTGAAAATGACTATGATAAACGGAAAAATCCTTTATCAAAACGGAGTTTTTCTCATAGAACAAAAAATTGCGGATATTTATAAAAAAGCAAATGAAATAATAGATAAATACAGATAGTTTGCTTTATTTATTTATAAATTTGTGGTAAAATTTATATAAATTTGTAAAGGGAAGGAAGCTTGCGGTATGAAAACAAAGGAAAAAGTAGGACTGATTCATTCAATTAAGGTAAAAATTATTCTGGTGGTATTTTTAGCCATTGTTGTTTCAACCGGAATGAATCTGTGGACTGTGATTCCACTTATGGAAAATAATATGCAGGGAACCATCCAGCATTACATGAAGGATGTAACACTGATTGCAGGACAGGATTTGGACAGGGAAGTCAGTGCAGTGGGACTGGAGACCGTCCTTACGCCGGAACAGCTCGGTGCGGCAGTGGGAGATATTAAAATTAAAGAGATGGATTCCAGTTATGCTTACGTAGTATCGGCAGACGGCACCATGCTGTATCATCCTACAGCGGAAAAAATCGGACAGCCTGTAGAAAATCAGGCAGTTACCAGTCTGGTGGAAGAAATCAGCAAAGGGAACAGGCCGGAAACAGATGTAATTGTATATGATTTTAATGGAACAACAAAATATGCTGCTTTCTATATCAGCGCCGATTCCGATTACATTGTTGTGATTACGGCAGATGAAGACGAAGTATTTGCTGATATGAACAGTATTGTTAAGAGATGTGTGGAAAGCGCCGGTATTACAGCTGTATTGTGTACCATTGTTGCACTTTTCATTGCCATCAGGATTGTAAAGCCCATAGAAAAAATTACAGCTATCGTGGGCAGAATTTCCGGTTTGGATTTCAGGGAGGACCAGAAACAGGCAGCTATATCAAAGAAAAAAGATGAAAGTGGTATGATGGGACGTTCCATAGAGTATTTGAGAAATGAGCTGGTAGGAGTTGTTAAAAAAATAACAGGTCAGAGTAAAGAACTTTATAATGCTTCACAGACTTTGAGTGTCAGTGCAAGTGAAACCTCCATTTCTGTAGAACAGGTGGAAAAAGCCATATCAGAAATTGCCCAGGGAGCTACTTCCCAGGCCCAGGAAACCCAGACAGCAACAGAAAATGTTATTGTTATGGGCAACATGATTGAAGAGACAAATGAAGAAGTGGAAAAGCTTCGGGCTTCCATGCGTACTATGAGAGATGCAGGCAATACAGCCATGGATATCCTAAAAGAATTAAATGCGGTAAACCAGAAAACAAAGGATGCCATGCAGGTTATTTATGAGCAGACTAATGTTACCAACGAGTCTGCCCTTAAGATAAAGGAAGCTACCAACATTATTACAGAAATTGCGGAAGAAACCAATCTGCTGTCCCTGAATGCATCCATTGAAGCAGCAAGGGCAGGTGAGCAGGGAAGAGGTTTTGCTGTTGTTGCAGCCCAGATTCAGAAACTTGCCGAGCAGTCCAATGAATCGGCAAGGCAGATTGAGGAAATCATTAATATATTGATTGCAGAATCCCAGAAGTCAGTTGAAACCATGGAAGAAGTGAAGGTCGTTATTGAAAAGCAGAATGAGAATGTGGCTAATACGGAAAATGCATTCCAGAATGTAAAGAACGGCATTGATAATTCTATTGAAGGTATCAGGACAATCGCAGGTAAAACAGAAAAACTGGATGAAGCGAGAGTCAAAGTGGTGGATGTAGTACAGAATCTGACAGCCATTGCCCAGGAGAATGCTGCAAGCACGGAAGAAACCTCCGCATCAGCGGCAGAAGTAGGCGCTATTATGACTAATATTGCTGAAAATGCAAATCAGTTGAATCAAATAGCCAATGAGCTGGAAGAAAGTGTTAAACAGTTTATTACGGAATAAAAATATTTGAAGGACAGCATATGGAATACATCATTTTTGCGGCAGTAATGCTTGGTTTTGTTTTAATACTCATGATAAAGGGTTATTTTGATTACAGGAAAGAAGAAAAAAACTTTATCAGAAAATTATATACTGACTATGGCATTTTGCCGCAAAGAGAGTATAAAACGGAACAGTTCGCCAATATTTCACATTATTATGAGAAACACAAGGGTTCCTTTTATATTGATGATATCACCTGGAATGATTTGAACATGGATGAGGTATTCAAGAAATTGAATTATACCTTTTCTGCTGCCGGTGAGGAATATTTGTATTATACGCTGAGAACCCCGTTTTCAGATAAAAAGATACTTGAAAAAAGAGAAGAGATTATTGATTATTTCAGAACGCATGCAGATGAAAGGGCAGGATGCCAGTTTTTATTTGCAAAACTGGGGAGAACAGGCAAGTTTTCCATTTATGATTATCTTGATTATCTGGATGGACTGGGAGAAAGAAAGAATTTCAGACATTATGCAGCGCTGGCGGCGGCACTGGCAAGCATTGCAGTGATGTTTTTGAATCTTCCCATAGGGCTTCTGCTTTTGGTTGGTGTGTTTATATATAATATTCTGTCGTATTTTAAGATAAAAAACGAGATAGACCCTTATATTGTGAGTTTTTCATATATTTTCCGCCTGACTGACATGACGGACAAGCTGTGCCGTAAAAAAATTCCGGTACTGAAGGAAGAGCTTGACTGCCTGAAGAAGGCTTCAGAAGGGCTTAACGGTTTTAAAAGAGGTTCCTATATACTGATGTCTGCCCAAAGAATGTCAGGTTCAGGCAATCCCCTGGAAATTTTCCTGGATTATTTCCGTATGATATTTCATCTCGATTTGATAAAGTTTAATAATATGCTCTCAGAGGTAAGAAAGCATATTCATGATATTGATAAGATGCTGACCATTGCAGGGGAAATTGAGACAATGATTGCAATCGGGGCATTTCGTGAAGGGAATGCAGATTTTTGTATTCCGGAATTTACAGATGAAAAAATAATCAGCGGTAAAAATATCTATCATCCTCTCATAAGAGAACCGGTGAAAAACGATATTTTTACTGAAAAAAGCGTTTTAATTACAGGTTCCAATGCATCGGGAAAATCCACTTTTCTTAAGACGATTGCTGTTAATAATATTCTTGCCCAGACCATACATACCTGTATGGCTGATAGCTACCTTACGGGAATGTTCAGAATCTGTTCCTCCATGACGCTCAGGGATGATATCCAGGGCGGTGACAGTTATTATATGGTGGAAATCAAAGCTTTGAAACGGATTATGGATGAACTGAAAAAAGATGGCATTCCGGTGCTCTGTTTTGTGGACGAAGTATTGAGAGGAACAAATACGGTGGAAAGGATTGCCGCCTCCGCTCAAATCTTAAAGAGTTTAAGCGGCGATAATTGTTTATGCTTTGCGGCAACACATGATATTGAGCTCACCCATATACTTCAGCAGGATTATAAAAATTATCATTTTGAAGAGAATATTGAAGATAATGATATCCTTTTCAGCTATAAGATTATGGACGGGCGGGCAGCCACCCGAAATGCCATTAAGCTTCTTGGCATAATGGGATATGATGAGGAAATCGTGGAAAAAGCGGAAAATATGGCGGCTGAATTTATGGTTAAAGGCAGTTGGGAAGCCCTCGGCAATTAAATTCTGCCTGATTGACGAATAATCTGTATGATGATATGATATGAAAATAAAGGCTATATTAGAAAGGCGTGGTGGAGCATGGAAAATGCTGTTTTATTTGCAAATTCATTTTTATCCTATTTATTATTAATGGCAATTATTGTGGTAATTGCGGGCGTGGCTGTTTTTATAGGAATTAAATTGAGAAAAAGTAAAGATGCCAAATTACCGGAAACAGAGAAGACATCAGAATGAGAAGATAATGAAAAAGTGTTCATGGCTGGACACTTTTTTTGTTCAGTACATTGATATTAAGGAAAATGAAATGGGAAAGTATGAATTTATTTTTTGGGATGTAGACCAGACTTTACTTGATTTTATTAAGTCTGAGGATTATTCTTTGCGGTATACTTTTGAACAGTTTGAAAGAAAAATAGATACGGAAACGGTACTTCTTTATTCACAGATTAATGATTCTTATTGGAAGCGTCTTGAGAAAGGGGAAATTTCCAAGCAGGAGGTTCTTTACGGACGATTCAGGACATTATTTGAAAAACTGGGAATACAGGACATTCAGCTTGAGGAATTTGCTTCGTTATATCAAAGAGCACTGGGCTCTGTATATTTTTTTCAGGATGATTCCTATAAGCTGTGTGAGGAATTGTCAAGGGAGTACAGGCAGTTTGTGGTTACCAACGGAGTTACGCAGACGCAGCTCAATAAGCTGGAACTGTCGGGGCTTGATAGGCTGATGGAGGATGTTTTTATTTCCGAAACCATAGGTGTACCGAAACCAAACAAAGTTTTTTTTGAAAAATGCTTTGAAAAAATTCCCGGTTTTCAAAAGGAAAAGGCAATTATTATAGGCGATTCCCTGACAAGTGATATGCAGGGAGGAAATAATGCGGGAATTGACTGCTGCTGGTACAATCCGGGTAAAAAAGAAAAAAATCCGGATATTCGTATTGATTATGAAATTTGTAATTTATGGGAAATAAAGGATATATTAAATGGCAAAATCCGTAAATCAGAAAATGAAATTATTGTATCTGATTAAGATACTGAGCGAAAAAACAGACGAGGAGCACCCGATGCCGGCGTGGGCTCTGATTGAAGAACTGGCACATTATGATATCAGGGCGGAACGAAAGAGTATTTATGATGATATTAGCTGTCTGACAGACTTTGGATATGATATTGTTAACAGTAAGTCCAGAAACGGAGGCGGCTATTATCTGGCAAGCAGGGAATTTGAATTGCCTGAACTGAAGCTTTTGGTTGATGCTGTACAGGCATCCCGTTTTATTACCCAGAAAAAATCAAAAGAGTTAATTGAAAAAATTGAAAAACTGGCAGGCCCTTATGAAGGTAAAAAGCTTCAAAGGCAGGTGCTTGTTGCGGGAAGAATAAAGACAGAAAATGAAAGCATTTATTACAATGTAGATGAAATACATAAGGCAATACAGGAGGACATGCCCATTACATTTGTTTATCTGGAGTGGAATCTGAAAAAGGAATTGCAGCCAAGAAGGGCGGGAAAGCAATATCAGGTAAGTCCCCTTGCATTAACTTGGAAGGACGAAAATTATTATCTGATAGCTTATGATGATAAGGAAAGAAAAATCAAACATTTCCGGGTGGATAAAATGAGCCGTATTGTGGGCGTGGAAGGAGAAAAGCGTACCGGATTAGAGGCTTTTGGTGAGCTTGATATTGCAGAATATACAAATAAAACCTTTGGAATGTTTGGCGGCGTAGCAAAAACGGTAACAATTCAGCTGCCTGCCTCTATGATAGGGATTATTATTGACCGGTTCGGTAAAGAAATTGACATTCGTAAAAAGGCGAATGACCGGGTCAATGTAAGAATAAAGGCGGCTGTCAGCAGTCAGTTTTTCGGCTGGCTCTCCGGTCTTGGCAGCGAAGTTGAGATAATATCTCCTGAGGAAGTTAAAAATAATTATATAAATTATATACAAAGCATTTTAGATAATTATAAGAAAAACGAAGAATAAAGGTGGCATTGAGATGGAATTACAGGTTGCAGACAGAATGAAGAATTATGAAGAAGGAATTTTTCAGATTTTAAATGAGAAGAAGGATGAGGTTGAAAAGCAGGGCAGAAAAGTATATAACCTGTCGGTGGGAACGCCTGATTTTAAACCGGCGCCTCACATTATGAAAGCAGTCATTGAAGCAGCTTCAAAGCCTGAGAATTATAAATATGCGTTAAAAGACCTGCCTGAGCTTATACAGGCAGTTATCGCAAGATATAAAAAACGTTACGGCGTTGAATTAGAGGAAAAAGAAATTACATCAGTATATGGTTCCCAGGAGGGCATTACCCATATAGGTTTATCCCTTTGTAATCCGGGAGATATTGTGCTGGTACCTGACCCCGGATACCCTATATTTGCAATAGGACCGTCTCTTGCACAGGCCAGGATAGTTACTTATCCCCTTACAGAAGAGAATCATTATCTGCCGGATTTAAAAGCAATCAGTAAAGAAACATGTCAAAAGGCAAAATTTATGATTGTGTCTTATCCCATGAATCCTGTTTGTAAAATAGCTCCTGACAGCTTTTATGAAGAACTGATTCCGTGGGCAAAGGAAAACAATATTATTATCGTGCATGACAATGCATATTCGGATATTATTTTTGATGGGCATACCGGCAAATCCATTTTGTTTTTTGAAGGGGCAAAGGAAACTTGCGTAGAATTTTATTCTCTCTCCAAGAGTTACAATTATACCGGTGCCAGAATGGGCTTTTTAGTAGGCAACGAATACCTTGTGCAGAATTTTAAGAAGCTCCGTTCTCAGATTGATTACGGTACTTTTCTGCCTGTGCAGTATGGTGCTGTTGCAGCTTTGCTTGGACCAGATGACTCCGTTAAAGAACAGTGTAAAGAATATCAGAGAAGAAGAGATGCCCTTTGCGGAGGACTTCGTGAAATCGGCTGGAATATACCTGACAGTGAGGGCTCTATGTTTGCATGGGGAAAGATTCCGGAAGGATACACAGATGACGTGGCATTTGTGATGGAGCTTCTGGAGAAATCCGGTGTGTTATGTACCCCCGGAAGCAGCTTCGGAAACCTGGGAAAAGGGCATGTGCGTTTTGCGCTTACCCTGCCGGAAGAGCAGATTAAAGAAGCTGTAACAGCAATTCGTGATTCGGGAATATGTAAGAAAAATTAAGTCTGGTTTTTCTTAAGAGATTTCATTGACATCAAAGAGAGGATTTATTATACTAGTAGACATACCACTAAATATAGATGAAAGTTCGCCTGACATAACTAGATTTGGTATTTTGTACTGCTTAATGGGGGAAACAGACTTCTGTATATAACGGTATTAAGCAGCCATATACAGAAAAAGAATGGAGGAAATGAAATGAGCAGCAGTCCCGAATTGGAAGAAAAGGTTTCAGAGTACGGTAAGGTATATAAGCCGGAGAGAACCGTAAAGGTAATAAAAAAGGATGGCAGTCTTGAAAATTTTAATGTTCAGAAGGTTATTGATGCAGTAGGTAAAAGTGCTTACCGTGCTCTTACAAAATTTACAGAGGACGAAAAAAATCATATCTGTCAATATGTTGTTGATAAGGTAAATGAGCTTGAGCAGGATGAAATTCCGATTCCCATCATGCATAATATAGTTGAAAGTGCGCTGGAGGAAGTAAAGCCTATAGTAGCGAAAAGCTATCGTGACTATAGAAATTACAAACAGGATTTTGTGCGCATGATGGATGATGTTTATAAAAAAAGCCAGTCCATTATGTATGTAGGCGATAAGGAAAATGCAAACACTGACAGTGCCCTTGTTTCCACTAAGAGAAGCCTTATTTTTAATCAGTTCAATAAGGAACTGTACCAGAAATTTTTCATGACAACGGAAGAAATCCAGGCATGCCGTGACGGTTATATTTACGTTCATGATATGTCTGCAAGACGTGATACTATGAACTGCTGTCTGTTTGATGTGTCAAGCGTACTGACCGGCGGTTTTGAGATGGGAAATATCTGGTATAATGAGCCGAAGACCCTGGACGTGGCTTTCGATGTTATCGGGGATATTGTTTTAAGCGCAGCCAGCCAGCAGTACGGCGGGTTTACAGTGCCTGAGGTGGATAAGATTCTGGAGCCTTATGCTGAAAAAACCTATAAGAGAAGCCTCGAAAAATATCAGAAGCTGGGTATTGATAAGGAAACAGCTGAAGCAGAAGCTTATGCAGATGTAAAAAGAGAATTTGAACAGGGCTTCCAGGGTTGGGAATATAAGTTTAATACGGTAGCTTCCAGCAGGGGTGACTATCCTTTTATTACAGTAACGGCAGGAATCGGTACGGGTCGTTTTGCAAAGCTGGCAACCATTTCACTTTTAAATGTACGAAGAAAAGGGCAGGGAAAAAAGGAGTGCAAGAAGCCTGTTTTATTCCCTAAGATTGTATTTTTATATGACGAAAATCTCCATGGACCGGGAAAGGAATTGGAGGATGTTTTTGAAGCAGGTGTGAAATGTTCTTCAAAGACTATGTACCCTGACTGGCTTTCACTGACCGGCAAAGGATATATTGCAAGTATGTACAAGCAGTATGGCAAGGTAATTTCACCCATGGGATGCCGTGCTTTTCTTTCACCATGGTATGAAAGAGGAGGTATGCATCCTGCGGATGATAAGGATGTTCCTGTATTTGTGGGACGTTTCAATATCGGCGCCGTTTCTCTGCATCTGCCTATGATTTTAGCCAAATCAAGACAGGAAAGCCGTGATTTTTATGAAGTATTGGATTATTATCTGAATTTGATTCGACAGCTTCATATCAGAACCTATGCATATTTAGGGGAAATGAGGGCATCCACCAATCCTCTGGCTTATTGCGAAGGCGGTTTTCTGGGCGGGCATCTGGCGCTTACCGATAAGATTAAGCCTATCTTGAAATCAGCTACGGCAAGCTTCGGTATTACGGCCTTTAATGAGCTTCAGGAACTTTATAACGGAAAATCCTTAGTGGAAGACGGCAAATTTGCACTTGAAGTGCTTGAGCATATTAATGAAAAAATTAATGAATTTAAGGAAGAGGATGGCAACCTTTATGCGATTTACGGAACCCCTGCTGAAAGCCTCTGCGGTTTACAGGTAAAGCAGTTCCGTGCAAAATACGGTATTATTGAAGGCGTATCGGACAGGGAATATGTTTCCAACAGCTTTCACTGCCATGTTTCAGAGGATATTACTCCTATTGAAAAGCAGGATTTGGAATACCGCTTCTGGGAGCTTTCAAACGGCGGCAAAATTCAGTATGTAAAATATCCTATCGATTACAATCTGGAAGCTATTAAGACATTAATCCGCAGGGCTATGGATATGGGCTTTTATGAAGGTGTTAATCTTTCTTTGGCGTATTGTGATGACTGCGGTCATCAGGAACTTGAAATGGATGTCTGTCCTGTGTGCGGAAGCAAAAATCTTACCAAGATTGATCGTATGAACGGTTATCTTTCTTATTCAAGAGTGCATGGAGATACCAGATTAAATGAAGCTAAAATGGCAGAAATTGCAGAAAGGAAGAGCATGTAACCAATGAGATACCACAATATTACCAAAGATGATATGCTAAACGGCGACGGACTTCGTGTTGTGCTTTGGGTTGCCGGCTGTTCTCATTGCTGCAAAGAATGCCAGAATCCTGTTACGTGGGATCCTAATGGGGGACTTCCTTTTGATGAAGCGGCAAGGCAGGAGATTTTTGACCAGCTTGATAAGCCTTATATTTCAGGAATTACCTTTTCCGGAGGAGATCCGCTTCATTCTGCCAACCGGTTTGAAGTAAGAAATCTGATGGCGGAAATTAAACAAAAATATCCTGACAAGACAATCTGGCTTTATACAGGAGATTCCTGGGAAAATATTCAGCATTATGCCATCATGCAGTATGTGGATGTATTAGTGGACGGAGAATTTGAAGCAGATAAAAAGGATGTGAAGCTTCTGTGGAAAGGGAGCAGTAATCAGAGGGTTATTGATGTGCAAAAGACTCTGAAACAGACAGATACTTCCGTTCCGGTTCTCCACTGTAATGACTATGCATAAGCAGCAAAGGTGAAAACTAAAGAATAAGGATAGAGTAAAATGGAAACAATCAGAATCAAATATTTTACGGATAAAATAGAAAAGCTGACCTATATAGACGGAAAATCCGACTGGATTGATCTGCGAGCTGCAGAGTCTGTAGATTTAAAAAAGGGTGAATTTAAGTTGATTCCGCTGGGAGTTGCCATGGAGCTTCCTGAAGGATATGAAGCCCATATTGTACCGAGAAGCTCTACTTTTAAGAATTTCGGTATTATACAGACAAATCATCAGGGCGTGGTGGACTGTTCTTACTGCGGAGATAACGACCAGTGGTTTATGCCTGTATACGCAGTAAGAGATACCCATATTGAATGCAATGACAGGATTTGTCAGTTCCGTATTATGGAGAATCAGCCTAAAATCCAATTTGAGGAAGTAAAGGTTTTGGAAGGCGCTGACAGGGGCGGTTTCGGAAGCACCGGTAAACAATAAAATCGTTTAAATCTGTATAAAATAACTTCTTTTACCACATAATGGTATAAAAACCTATGTGAGTGAAAGGAGTTTTTTTATGGATATAAACGGCATAAAAAATGATGAAGGCAGCACGAAAAAAATGAGTTCTTCACTGCCGGAAACCATGCAGTACTTAAATAACCGGCTGGATGTAGACAAAAATTTTGATTTGGTATACAGAGTTATAAAGATTGGCGGCAGGGACGCCTGTATTTATTTTATTGACGGTTTCTGCAAGGATGAGCTGATGCAGAAAATGCTGCAGTATTTTATGGATTTGAAAGAGGATGAAATGCCTTCTGATGCCCATGAAATGTCAAAAAAATGCATTCCTTATGTAGAGGTGGATTTACAGGACAACTGGGAACAGATTATTTATTTTATCATGTCCGGCGTATTTGCTTTGTTTATTGACGGCTTTGATAAATGTCTGTTAATTGATTCCAGAACCTATCCTGCAAGAGGTGTGTCAGAGCCGGAAAAAGACAAGGCTTTAAGAGGCTCAAAAGACGGCTTTGTGGAAACTATTGTATTTAATACGGCTTTAATCAGAAGAAGAATCAGAAGCACCAATCTCCGGATGGAAATGTTTCATGCAGGAAACAGCTCCCAGACGGACATTGTGTTGTGTTATATGGACAACAGGGTGGATCATGCATTTTTGGAACAGATAAAAGAGCGGATACAGGAAATTCAGGTGGATGCCCTGACCATGAACCAGGAAAGCCTGGCAGAATGCCTTTATAAAAAGAAATGGTACAATCCTTTTCCCAAATTTAAGTTTACGGAAAGACCCGATACGGCATCTGCTCAGATATTAGAGGGAGATATTGTCATATTGGTGGATAATTCGCCATCCGCAATGATTACGCCGACTTCCATATTTGATGTGGTGGAGGAAGCTGATGATTATTATTTCCCGCCCATTACCGGTACTTATTTAAGGCTTTCGCGGTTTTTAATTGCCATACTGACTTATTTAATGACCCCTACTTTTTTACTTTTGATGCAGCATCCGGAATGGATTCCGGGCGGTTTTGAATTTATTCTGGTGAAAGATACTACCAATATTCCTTTGATATGGCAGTTTTTAATTCTGGAACTTGCAATTGACGGATTACGGCTTGCAGCAGTTAATACGCCGAATATGCTGAGTACCCCCTTAAGTGTTATGGCAGCGCTGGTACTTGGTGAGTTTTCCGTTAACAGCGGCTGGTTTAATTCGGAGGTAATGCTTTACATGGCTTTTGTGGCGATATCAAATTATACACAGGCAAGCTATGAGCTTGGTTACGCTATAAAATTCATGAGAATTATCAATCTGATTTTAACGGCAATTTTCGGCGTCTGGGGATATATTGCAGCTATTTTATTGATGATTACAGCTATTGTTTCCAATAAAACAATATCAGGGAAAAGCTATGTGTACCCGCTGTTCCCATTAAATCTGAAACAGCTGTCAAAGCGGTTTTTACGGTACAGACTGCCGGGAGCAAGAGAATAAGCATTGCAAGATAAACTGTAAAATGATATGATAGAAACCATAGTCTTTCGATGAATCATTTATCGGGGAGGATAAGTGTGAAAGGAGAATCCAAAGAATGAAAGTATTAAAAAGGATTGGCTGGTTTCTTGTGTCCATGCTGCCAATGCTGCTTGCAATTATTATACAGTTTGCGGGCGTTTTTGCTTTAATGTTTTTTTATGCATTTCAGGCAATGACGGAAGGGGCAAATGATGGAAATGCCATAATAATGAGCATGTATAGTAAGTACCTGGAAAATCCGCTTTTGGCAGTTTTAGCTTATCAGTTGATAGCGCTGCCCGTATTTGGTATATGGTATTATTTTGCCTATGGCAGGAAAAAGAGAGCTGAGGGTACACAGAAGCCTGACGGGAAAAATATTTTAACTATTGTACTTGCAGGTGTTTTGCTTCAGATTCTGATTAGCTGTATTTTATCATTGGTTTATAGCATTAAGCCTGAACTTATGCAGAGATACGTTGATTTAATGGAAGCTGCAGGAATAACGGAAATCACATGGCTTTCGATGTTAACAACTGTAATTCTGGCTCCTTTGGTGGAGGAATTAATATGCAGAGGAATTATTTTCAGAATTGCGGGAAAAGTCAGCCCGGGATTTTGGGCAGCAAACTGTATTCAGGCTCTTGCTTTCGGAATTTTGCACATGAATCTGGTGCAGGGAATCTACGCATTTTTACTCGGACTGGTGCTGGGGTACATTTATGGCAAGTACCGCAATATCTGGATTTGCATGCTCCTGCATGGGGTAATTAATCTGACAAGCAATTACATAGATTATTTCTTTCAAATCTTTCCGGAGAAGTTTGAAATACCGGTTTATATTTGTTGTTTCGTAATAAGTGCTTTCTTACTAATAGTTTGTTACAGATTTTTAGGAAAAATCAAACCTTTGGAAGAAGATTTTAAGCCAGGAGAGCTTGATGAATAAAAATATTGATGAAACCAGAACCGGAAAGCAGCAGCACCTCTGGTTCTGGTTTCATTTTTATATCATCTCTCCGGCAAAACAAATCCTTCAAGTGCACGATTCAGAAAGTCATTAAAAGGTTTCATTAAAAGGAATATTTCTGCGGCATAGGAAACAAAATCACTTTCATCAGCCAGTAAATGTTCATCAAGTAAAGGAAACTCAAGATACCAGCTTTTGTATTTTATATATTCGGAAACAGGGCTGTTGGCCTCATATTCTTTAGGCACCTTTTTCAAGGAGGTTCCCTTCACTTCAAAATGTTTCTTAAAATCCGACTGTTCTACGATATTCAGGAATTCTTCTCTGTGACTGTTTATATATTTGCGTACGAGGCCGGTGGCATCTTTGAACATATCTGCAAACAGACCACCGCCCAAAAAAGAACGGTTACCAGGAGCTATAAAAAGAAAATAGCCTACGGGAACAGGCAGTTTTCCGGCGGGAGCAATATGGCACCTGAAAACAGGATTATAGGGAGATTTGTCATGGAAAAAACGGGTATCACGGACTAATTTAAAGGTTAAATCTTTCGGATTATTGTGCAGGATACTGCTGTCTGTTTTGCCGATTTCCATAATCAAACCCTGAATAATATTTTCAAAGTCCTGCATGGCTGTTTGATATTCTTTTTTATGTGAATGATACCATTCGCGGTTATTGTTTTGTTCAAGTTGTGATAAATAAGATAATATATTTTTGCTCATGGCAAGCCTCCTAAAATTGTTGTATTTTCCGGAAGGGAGAAGAGTGTAATATTGTCTCTATAAGTTGTTTGCCCGATACAGGAGAACGATAACGTGGAAAGTTCTCAAAAGTAAGAGACAGTTCATCCAGTTTTTCCATTTCCTCTTTACAGTTATTGATAGTCTGGTCATCCAGTATCTTTAAGGATTGAAATTCCAGATTAGGCGGATTAAGGCGGTGCTGAGCTATGGCATATTCAACCCTCCTTTTGCAATTACAGATTCCGGTGCCCGATAAACCACAGTATTCAGCCAGAAAGTCAGCCATTTTCTTACGGGAACGGGAGAGCCTTTTCCGATATGCTTCGGGTGTAATATTTAAGATTTCTGCAGCCAGGTTACTGTCGACCTTAAACATGGTTCCAAGTATAAAGATGCATCTGTTTTCGGCATCGAGGCACTGCAACATAACATTTGTACAGGACATTTTCAATTCTTCTGCATAGGCTTCACGGCTTATTTCATCAATTAATATTTCTGCATCATCAGTTTTAGCAAAACGAATGTCATTTCCGTAAAATTCAAAATCCAAAGGGTATTGGGTAAACATGGATTTCTTATAATTCAGAAGATAGTTAACAGAAATTCTGTAAACCCATGTTTTAAACATACTTTCCTTTCGAAAAGAAGAAAGATTGGAAATAATGCGTATCAATATTTCCTGTGTGGCGTCCTCTGCATCCGGCACGGTTCCCAACATACGTAAGGACAGATTAAAAATCATATCCTGTATTCCGGAAATCAGAGTTTCCAGAGATTTTTTGTCGCCGCTGGTTGCATTGTCAACCAGTTTCATAATTTCACTGTTTTCCTGATTCATTTTATCCTCCGTTCTGAAGTGTTGTTTATTCTGTAATTTTACACTTCAATATATTTAGACATCAGTTTCTTGTTTGTGTGACATATTTATTGTAATTTTTTTGAATTTATATTTAATTATACAATAGAATGGGGAGCAGGCAACAAATAAGCAATAGATTGCACATTTTGTAAGAAAAACTAATACTATAAGAAAGACCGGCATCTTCAAGATGCCGGTATATATGTAAACAGGAGGGCTCCTGTAATGTTTTGTCGAAGCCGGTCGGCACACGATACTGATATCGGCACCGGCGGCTCCATTTGATATTAATTACTATACGGTAAAATTGTGTCTAAAGTGTTTCTGAAATAGAAAGAAAAACTAAAGAAATAATAAATTAATTCCTGGAATATATTTCCTTTTGTAATATTAATTTTCTCCGCCGGGGCCATCCTTGCGGGGAACTTCGTCCGGTATAATGTCCTCAGGCAGGTCTTCGCCGGGAATGTTTCCGTCATCATATATGTTGGCAGGTTTTTGTCCGCCGGGTGTGGTTTTAATTTTGTTATCTTTCATATTGCACCTTCCTTTCCTTTATAGGATGTGCATACCGGAAGGATTATATTCAAATAATATTTTTGTCACAAGGTTTTCAGGCTGTTTCGATAGCGTCGCAGTTCTTCTTCTGAAATAGTATTTGTGATTTCAGTTAGTGCTGACAAAAGCTTTTCTTTATCTCCTGGTAAGATTCCTTGAAGCTGTATGGCATTAGAAGCGCCCATGGCAGCAAATACCGTAGGAAGCTTCAAATTTGCAATAAGGATTTTCAGTTCCCGGTATTTTTCAAGTTCACTTTCTTCCTTCCAATTTCCATTCTGAATTTCCTGATAAAGTTCTGAATCAGGGTAAACAGTCAGCATATTAGCGCCAATCAATTCAGGATGAAGCTGATTGCATATTGCGGCAGTTGCAAGCGCACCCTTTTCTCCGTTACCAGAACCGGAAATACCTGTCAGATAGAAAAAGTTATAGCTGATGCCGGCATACTCCAGACGTCTGCATTGCTCAATAATATCTTTAGAAGAGTATCCTTTGTTCATGAAATCCAGAGCCTTATCGTCACCGGTCTCCACGCCGATGGTCAGTCCGGTATATCCGGCATCATGAAGAAGCAATAATTCCTCATCTGTTTTTAATGAAATATCGGTAATTCTGGAAAAGCAGCCGATAGTTTCGTTTTCAGGGAAATATTCGCGTATTAAATCAGCAATCAGCATAAGCTTTTCAAAACTGAGCACAAAAGGATTTGCACCTGTTAAAAAGGTGCGGTCAACCTTATTATTTTTCCATAAGCCATATTGGGTTTGGGCTTCCTTTAAGTCTGCTTCAACATCTTCAATGGGCGACATTCTGAATGAAAATGGCAGGTCATTATAAAGAGTACAGAATTTACAGTTATGGTGCGTACAGCCTGCTGTTACTTCCAATAGAAGAGAAGAAGCTTCATAAGGCGGTCTCCAGATTGTTCCTGTGTAATGCATAATCATAGTCCTTTCTGTTATTTACAAAGCTTTGTTTCATCTGTTATGCATAAAATAGCTTATTAATTTTGCAGATTCAAGTACTGTCATTTTTTAGCAATAGTATCATTTTTAGTACTATTGTCATTCAGGCAGGTGTGGGATATAATCGGGAAAAAGGAGCAGAAAAATGACAGATAATAAATTCAGTGATGAAAAACAAATTGCACGGTGCATTCCGATGAGCAGGCTTCAGGCCGTAATCGGCGGAAAATGGAAAATTCTGATTTTGTGGTATGTAGCGTTTTATAGGGTTCAGCGTTTCGGAGAATTGATGCGCCGTCTTGACGGCATTACACAGTCTACTTTAACAAAGCAATTAAGGGAACTTGAAGATGATGGCTTTCTGCACAGGGAAATCTACAGGGAAATTCCGCCAAAGGTAGAATATACTTTAACGGAATTGGGCAAAAACTTTGTCCCTGTACTTCAGACAATGATGACCTTCAGTGAAACATATTTATGTCCGGATTATATAAGCCCCTATAAAGAGCAAAGTATTACAACTTTTCTTTCAAAGGACAGCGAATAATTTGAAACAGGTTGGCGATTATCCATCTATATTATTTTTCCCTATTCCATTTTATAACATAATATAGTATACTATATTAACAAAGTACTTTATATATAGAGCACTATAATAAAATAGTATTGTAAAGGAGATTTAAAATGTTATCAAAACCGTCTACCATGATTTTGGGGCTTATCAATAATAAGCCGCTTAATGCATATGAAATCACCAAATTATTAGATTATATGAATGTCAGATGGTGGTTTAATATTGCTGATTCAACAGTGTATATGACAATTAAAAATCTGGAGAAAAAGGAATTCATTAAAGGAACCGTTGAAAAATCCGGTAATATGCCGGATAAGACAGTATATCAAATTACAGAAAAAGGAAGCTTGGAGCTTCAGGATACAATAAGAAAGTCGATTCTGCAGTTTGATTACGATACCAACATTTTTACCATAGCGGCATTTTTTATGGACATTTTGGAAACGGATGAAAAAAGGCAGCTTCTGGAAAAGCGGCTTACTGTTTTGCAGAAGTATTTAGGCGGTATAGAAAAGCAGATTAACAGAGCATGGGAGGCAGAGGTCCCTGCCAGTCATGCCGCCAATGTAAAACGTATGAAGGATATTGTGAATGCGGAAATTTCAGGAACACAAAGGCTGATAGAAGCGTGCGGGGAGGATATCCATGAAAAATAGCAGATTATTTCGGTTTTATTTTGATAGAAATGCCATAATCGGTATCGTAAGCGGACTGATTATGATTTTTTTAAGTATTTCCATGAATTTTTTCCCCAAAAATGCATTTATGCAGTTTGTTTTGCGTGATGTACTTATGATTTTCTTTTTAGGCTTTGTATTTCCCCTTTGTTTTATTGTTATCAGATGCGGAGAAAATCTTTCTGTTTTAGGAATTCATAATAAAAAATGGAAGAGAAGCCTTTTGATGAATATTTTATTTGCCATAGCGCTTCTTGCCATGTTTATAAAAGAAAGTTCGGACCCTGTTGTTTTTAATAAGCAGAGCTTTTTTGCCGTTTCTTATATTTTTGCTGCGGGAATCTTTGAAATGGTTTTTATATATGGTTTTTTGAGGTATACCTTTGAAAGGGCTTTTGGCATTATTCCTGCGGTTATTTTAACAGCAGCTTTTTACAGTCTGCATCATGCGGGATTCCAGCCGGAATTTTTGAAGTTATTCTGGGTTGGACTTATGTATGTATCTGTGTTTTACATCACCCGGAATCTTTTGATTATTTTCCCGTTTTTCTGGGGTGTAGGAGCTGTCTGGGATGTTCTGGTCAATTCCGCTGCGGGCAGACTGATAGAAAATGCGGAATCTTTTGTGATTGCCATTATTTTATTGATTTGTATGGTGATTGCCGGAGTGATAATATTTTTATTTACACACAAAAAAGATGGATGTATAATAAGTCACAAAAAAATGGGAGGTTTTTAAGATGTTAGATAAAAAAGTTGTGGAGTTATTAAACCAGCAGGTAAACAAGGAGTTTTATTCTGCGTATTTATATCTTGATTTTTCCAATTTTTATTATGACCAGGGGCTGAATGGTTTTGGAAACTGGTATAAGATTCAGGCACAGGAAGAGCGTGACCATGCAATGCTGATGATTCAGTATCTGCAGAATAATGGAGAAAAAGTAGAATTAAGTGCGATTGATAAACCGGGAATTGTTCTGGAAAGTGCAAAAGCAGTGCTTGGGGAAGGATTGAAGCATGAGCAGTATGTAACAAGCCTGATACATAATATTTATGACGCTGCGTATTCTGTAAAGGATTTTCGCACAATGCAGTTTCTTGACTGGTTCGTAAAAGAGCAGGGCGAAGAGGAGTCTAATGCAGAAGGTCTTGTAAAGAAATTTGAATTGTTCGGTGATGATGCAAAGAGCCTGTATATGCTTGACAATGAACTTGGAGCAAGGGTGTATTCTGCGCCTTCTTTGGTGCTGTAAGCTGCAAAAGATAAAACCTGTTCTTGTTGATTTGAAAAAAATGTAGTATGATACATATGCAGACAATATATGTCAAAATATAAAAATGGAAAGGATGATAAAACAATGCCATTAGTTACAACAAAAGAAATGTTTAAAAAGGCCTATGATGGCGGCTATGCAGTAGGAGCTTTCAATGTGAACAATATGGAAATCGTTCAGGGAATCACCGAAGCAGCAGGCGAATTAAAGAGCCCTGTTATTCTGCAGGTTTCCAAGGGTGCAAGAGCCTATGCAAACCACACTTATCTTGTTAAGCTGGTAGAAGCAGCAGTTATTGAAAACCCGGATATCCCGATTGCCCTGCATCTGGATCACGGTGACAGCTTCGAACTTTGCAAGTCCTGTATTGATGGAGGATTTACTTCTGTTATGATCGATGCTTCCTCCAAGTCCTTTGAGGACAATATTGCTTTGACAAAGCAGGTTGTTGAATATGCACATGCTCATGGTGTAGTAGTTGAAGCTGAACTTGGTACCTTGGCTGGTATCGAAGATGAGGTTGTTGTAGAAGCAGGACATGAAAGTTATACACGTCCTGAAGAAGTAGAAGAATTCGTAACAAGAACCGGTTGTGACTCTCTTGCGATTGCAATTGGAACATCTCACGGCGCTTATAAGTTTACTGCTGAACAGTGTACACGTAATGCAGACGGTATTCTTGTTCCGCCTCCACTTCGTTTTGATGTATTGGAAGAGTGCATTAAGAGACTTCCGGGCTTCCCGATTGTTCTTCATGGTTCTTCTTCCGTACCTCAGGAATTTGTTAAGATGGTAAATCAGTACGGTGGAAATATGCCGGATGCAGTTGGTATTCCGGAAGAGCAGTTGAGAAAAGCAGCTGAACTTGCTGTATGTAAGATCAACATTGACTCTGATATCCGTCTTGCAATGACAGGTAACATCAGAAAGTATTTTTCAGAGCATCCCGATCATTTCGATCCTCGTCAGTATCTGAAACCTGCTCGTCAGGCTGTTAAGGATATGGTTGCTCATAAGATTGTGCATGTACTTGGTTCCGACGGAAAGGCTTGATTATAAACAAATAAATTTATGCAATAGAAAATGCGGTGGGACAAGAATCCTGCCGCATTTTTATATTTATGACAACAGAAAGTTCGCAAAGCATGCTTTCTATTGTTTTTAACAATGAACTATAAGATTCTATCAGTCTGTCATTCGTTTGTAAGACCCAGCGTTGTAAGTCTGTGGCTGAATAGCAGATCGTTGGTTTCCAGGATTGTCTTTTTATGCTGCAGGGCAAATAATATCAATGTATCCCTTTCGTCTCTTGCATACAATTCTCTGTTGCCGGATAGTTTAAGCATTTTTTGTGTTTCAGTATCGGAAAGACATAAACCAAATGCTATTGCAAGCAGCTTGTCACGGGAAGGATTTTTTTCACCGGAAAATATTTGATAGACATATGCCCGGTCAAGCAGTGAGCCCCGAACAACATCCGCCCTGCTGATTCCTTTTTGTGAAAGCAGCATATTTAAATGTTCAGACAGACAGCATGTGAGCATATTTTCTTTATTTTTTGTCAGATAATCCTCTATGTCTGTTGCAGCTTGGATTTCATTGTTTAGTTCGTCAGTTGTTTTTTGGCTGTCGGTTGTTTCAAATTTCATAAGGAATCTCCTTTAAATCTATCTGCCGTAATGAATTATATATTAAATTACGCAAACAT
Organism: Lachnospiraceae bacterium; assembly: GCA_017621815.1. Lineage (GTDB taxonomy): Bacteria > Bacillota > Clostridia > Lachnospirales > Lachnospiraceae > Suilimivivens. The sequence goes on from JAGASK010000017.1 coordinate 22,706, forward strand.
GATTATATCATTTTAACGATATTGTGACAAGCCGGGATACACGAATTATAAAATATGGGCAGGACAGAGAAGTTTAAAAAATTGCAGGTAAATAAAAAATGGAAGCTGCAAAAAAATGTCTGCTGACAGCAGACCCCAAATTAAAAACCTTGGTTATAATATTATTTGTATTTAACTTGCTATCGTTATTTGTTGCAATTAATTTATGGCATTTGCTATAATTATGACAACTTACTAATAATATAATAAAAATGGACATGAGGATTATGAAATACGAGGAAATTGAACTGTTAAAGCAAAGTGAAAAGAGCTCGGTGCATTTAGTACGTAAAGAGGATGGAGACCAGGTTTTTATACAGAAAATATTAAAAGGGCAGCATCATATTTATTCGGTGCTGCAAAATTACCAACATCCATACCTGCCTAGGATTTACGAAGTCATCTTATCTGATGAATCTACAACAGTTATTGAAGAATATATAGAAGGTCCGTCATTAGGCAGTGCAAAGCTGTCTGAGAAGCAGTTAGTCAATGCTGTCAAGGAGTTGTGTTTTGTTCTGGAATTTCTGCATGAAAAGGATATCATTCACCGGGATATCAAACCTTCCAATATTATTTTTGCAAAGGATGGACATATCCGTTTAATTGACTTTGATGCTGCACGTATGATGAAAGCAGATTTGGAGCAGGATACGAGACTTTTGGGCACACGGGGATATGCACCGCCCGAGCAGTACGGTTTTTCACAGACTGATGAGCGGGCTGATATCTATGCTCTTGGTATTACACTTAAGACACTTTTGGGCGATAAAGCAAGAAAACCCCGGTATCATCGCATTATACAGAAGTGTACTAATCTGGACCCTGATAACAGGTATAGGTCTGCTAAACAGGTCAGAAACGCTTTCAACCATGAGAAACGCTGTATTTTGTATGGTTTTGCAGTACTTCTTTTCATAGTTGTGATTTATGCCGGAGGAAAAATATTATATCAGCCTGCAGGTGAGGAAACAGCTTTGACAGTATCGGATTCCGGCAAGGCATCTGAGAGTACAGAACTGGTCACTTTACCTGCACCGGACAACCCGCACTGGAATGCTGAAACAGGAATTGCAGTATGGGGCAATGTGCCGGAATCCGGTGACGGGGGCGGTGAAGTTGGATACCATTATCGATTGTATCGGAGAGATACAGCGACGCCTCCTGACCTCGAAAATGATGAATGGGATATGGAAAGCAGTATGAGAGGGGATGCCATGATTGATGAGGCAACCTCTACCTATGCGGTGAATCTGTCATCCGATTTGTGGGAAGACGGATATTATTATTTTGCGGTATCTGCTGATGGAGATGGAATCAATTATGCCAGCAGCCCTTATGTGATCTCAGATGCCTTCGAGTATAAAGGTGAGTTTGCTCCGATGTTACCAGAACCAACAGGACTTGCCTGGAAAATGTTCGAAACCGACAGGGGCAGGGAGTATTACGCTACGTGGAGCAATCTGGATGACTATGAAGACGCAGACAGCTTTTATATATCAGTTTATGATAAAGACGGTAATTGTGTCATGAATAATATCTGGACAAAAGAATATATTATGTCTGTAGGACATAACGGAATCAGAGTTCAGAAGGAATATTTATCGGATTTAGATAACCAATACCGCTTTACAGTTGAAGTTTTCACATCACGGCCAAATGAATATAAATCATTTCTTATACCTGAACCTGTAACGGAAGAATATTTCAGTCCATGGTACAAATGGTAATCAAAAAGAATAATTATATAAGAGTCTGCCGGGCAGACTGTTAATACAAAAATCCTGCTTATAAAATGAGCAGGATTTTTGTATTAACAAGTTCTTTTTATCGAAAAGAAAAAATCCTTTGTAAAACTGAAATGAAATCATGTTCTGAAAAATGCAGAAGAAAAGTCTGCTGTCAGCATACCTGAGATAATTCGATTTTATGTAAAATAAATCAGATGATTTTATTACAGACAGGAAACACAAAGGATAAGGAAAAATGATTAAGCGGGTAAAACAAAATTTATGGAATATTTTAATCTGGGGCAGTACAATCTTTTTTACGATGTTATATATTTCACTGCTTTTCAATCAGAATGTCTGGACGGATGAAATTTATACATTAAAACTGATAGAAAATGATTTTCCGGGGCTTATTGAAGAAGCATCTTTATCACAGCACCCGCCGCTTTATTATCTGACAGCAAAAATTGCCAGGCTGTTATTCGGAGAGAGTCTGCTGGTACAAAAGACATTAGCGCTGGTGCCGATGTCACTGACGCTGGTACTCGGAGCAGCAAAAATCCGCCGTTTGTTTTCGGATAAAGCAGCCTTCCTTTTTGTCATAATTTTAGGCTGTATTCCCTGCTCTATGGAATTTGCGGTACAAGTGCGGATGTACTCTATGGCATTGCTGGCTGTCACAGCTTGCGGACTGTATGCATATGAGTGTTATATATCGGATAAAAAAAGTGTTTGGATTGGTTTTGTGTTATCAGCTGTGGCTGCTGCTTATCTGCATTATTTTGCTTTCGGTTCTGTCATTATTATTTGTGGATTGTTATTCCTGTTTCTGGTCTTTTTTCATAGAGAAAAGTTGAAAATATGGCTGATGTCCATTGTAGTTATGGTTATTTTATATCTGCCATGGTTTCCGATTTTTGTTCAGCAGGTTGCAGGTGTATCTGAGGGCTATTGGATACCGGAGATTACGGTTGAAACAATATGGGGATACTTTGAATGGACTTTTGGCATCGAAAAGTGGGATTGGCCCTGTTATATATTTACTTTATTATCAGTTCTGGCAGGGATTGTTGTACTTTCCGGAGTAATTCAAAGGCGGAAGGACGATATTTTTGCCTTTATGTGTATGCTGGTACCTGCCCTGACAGCAGGAACAGGGGTTGTTATCTCTTTGTTAAGGAATCCGGTTTATCGGGACCAGTATGTGTTTCCGTCCATTGGGTTGTTCTGTCTGTTTCTGGCCATTGCATTGTCGCACTTTATGCAAAAAAAGCGTTTTTGGGTGATTACACCGATTTTTATATTCTTGCTTTTTGTGGGTGCAGTACAGTATTTGGAAAACTGGCGCCAGGAATATAAGAGTACTCTGACTGACCAGACGGTTGCTTTTTGGAATGAAAATGTGGGAGAGGATGATATTATTGTATATAATTTATCTGCTTACAGGTTCTGCTATACTTATTATTTTCCGGAAGAAAAACTTTTTTATGTACGGGATGTGGATTTGAGCCAGGACTTTGATAAAATCTGGTTTATTGATACGCTGAACGAATGGGATTTCGTACCGGATCAGATTGTTCCATACGATCTTCAGATTGAATATCAGGGACATTTTGGGATTGAACATAACGAGTTTGATTTGTACAAAGTGACAAAAGGTCCTGATGCACAATTTTAGATTTACTATACAAAGTAAATTGAGTAAAAATTTTTAGTAAAAAACTGAAATTTATTGTTTTTAACAGGCTGTAAGGAGACAGGGAAAATATACCTGTCTCCTTAGTTCTTTATGATTTACACCTGTCAAACTCAGGATTAAAAGCATAGAAATTTTTTGAATCCAGTCTGTCCTGGACAATTCTGAGTGCTTCACCAAATCTTTGATAGTGTACGATTTCGCGTGCTCTTAAAAATTTAATTGGTTCATACACGTCAGGATAGTCTCTGACAAGCCGCAGAATATTATCGTAAGTGGATCGCGCTTTTTGCTCCGCAGCCATATCCTCGTGGAGGTCGGTAATAGCATCGCCTTTTGACTGGAATTCACAGCTGTTAAAAGGAATTCCGCCGGCAGCCATAGGCCAGATGCCTACCGTATGGTCAACATAATAATTTGCAAAGCCGGATTCTTCAATTTCTTCCATAGTTAAGTTTCTTGTCAGCTGGTGGACAATGGTGGATACCATTTCAAGATGTGCCAGTTCTTCCGTACCGATATCAGTCAGAATAGCAGCCACTTCGTTGTAAGGCATGGAATAACGCTGGGAAATATAACGCATGGAAGCGCCAAGTTCGCCATCCGGGCCGCCGTATTGGGTGAGGATGACCTGCGCAAGTTTTGCATTAGGCTCTTTAATATTTACCGGAAATTGTAATCTTTTCTCATAACTCCACATAAATTAACATCCTCCATTCCAGGGCCAGTCCTGCGTTGCCCATTTCCATTCATTTTGATTGCAGCCGTCGGCATCGGATATTCTTAAAGGACCATATTTCATGGCGTATTCCCTCATGGCCTGGTTTTTCATGCGGACATAATGATTCAGATACTCCATAGCTTCCTTATCGGTGGGATGAGTGTCCAGATATTCCGTCATTTCCACAACCACAAAATCAATAATTCCAATATCGCGGTAAAGACGTTCTCTTTCAGAATTCATCATATTATTATTCATTTCACGCATCTCCTTCCTGTAAACGGTTTTTCAAGTTCAGGAAAAATGGTGCCGGTTTTATATGCTTCTTCCAGATTTTCAAAGATATTGGTAAGGTGCTGCCAGGGTACATAGGCCATGGCAATGGGAAAACGGTCAAAATATTCATTAAAACTGTAATCCTGCATAAATTTCCTCTCATAAATTGTAGGTCATTTTAATATTATAATATGATAGGAGATTTTTCAGGTTCCCTGATTATCACAGATTTTTCATACTTTTTTCCAATTTAGAACACATTTTCCAATTAAAGTAATAAGAGATGATGCAGAATTATAAATAATCTCTCGGAATCCTGAGTGATTATATCCAGCACAACTGGTAATGAACATTGAAAAGTGAATATTATCCGAAAGAAATAAAAATAAGCATGAGAAACAGACATAACTGTCGCTATGCCTTAAAAAGGTGTATAATAA
>JAGASK010000018.1 GCA_017621815.1 Lachnospiraceae bacterium
AAGGAAAAATAAAAACAAGTGAAAGGATAAAAGAAAAGATATCCACAATTCTTTATTTTCACTTGTTTTTTTGTGTATAAAAATTTTTTAAAATTCAGCATATTTACTAATAGCAGTTTAGGTTATGGTCTGAACAGTAACTAAATTTCCATGCCTCTGCTTAGCTGATAGGTATTCTGAAAAACAAGTTCTTCTTCTCCGGTTCCGTCTTTCACCCTGTATATTCCGTCTTCCCTGTCCAGATAAACATCATTTTCATAACAGCGGAGCATTTGATTGTATTCATGATTATAATCAAAGGAAGCTGATACTGCTTCTGCATCCTCTGTATCAAAATCCTCCTGTTCGGTTTCAGGCTCCCTCTGCATGGAAGCATCAGATAATATTTCTTTTTCAGCTGCATCTTCGGGTTTATATCCGCAGGAAACAAGGATACTCATGGTTAAAATAATTCCTACAGTTATTATAATGCTGAAAATTCCCTTTTTCTTTGTATCCATCACATGGTCTATACGCTTCTTCATTTGCTTTTTGCTCTCTCCAAAGCCTGTGGAAAAAGAGGTAACTCCCCTTTTTCTTCCTGCAAACGAAAGCATGATACGCGCATATGCCTCCCTTTCCTCTTTATTCCTGTGCATCAGCACTTTTTCATCGCATGCAAGCTCAATATCATAGAAAAACTGTCTTTTCATCAAATAAACAGCCGGATTAAACCAGTTCATACAGCATACGATTGTCATAAAAGCTTTAAAAAGAATATCCTTCGATTTATAATAATAAAATTCATGCATGATAATCAATTCAAATTCTTCTTCACTCCACTGTTTTGCCGAAGTTGGAATTATCAGTTTCGGGCAAAATATCCCAATCAACGCAGGGCTTGCAATGCTTCCGCTCTGATAAACAGGAACCGGAAATTTTCTTTTTAAGCTGATATTTTTAACAGGCTTCAGATTTTTTCCGAATCTTTTGCGGAAAAGCAAATAGCCTGATATAAAATATATCAAACCGGCAGCTATTCCAAAAATCCAGATTTTTACCAGAATATCTGTATAAGAAAATTCATTTCTGCCAGCCACAATTTCTTCGTCCTGACCGCCTGTTTCTTTTATATTATCTGTGGGCATCACGTTATTCACAGGAATCTTTCCATCACTCTGCCCGCTGTTTTCCGTTAAGCTTTGTACCGTACTTTGGGCATCGATGCTTTGAGTGGGAACCGGATTTGTATCTCCTTTACCTGTTTCTGAATTTTTCTGTACCCGATTCATATCCTCCGTAACATTTCTCTCCTGTTCGAAGCCAGGCATGTTCAGTAAACTTATTTCTTTAACAGGCAGCGAATAGTTATAAGGAATCATCAGCCTTACCGCCACAAGAATCCATGCTGTCCTCATCCATGCTGCCCCATATCTTTTTCTTAATTTCCCCGATAACAGACATAACATCAGAATAATAACAGATACCCCAATATTTACTTCGAGAACATCGTAAAACAGCCCTGCCATACTAATCCCCCATTTCTGAACGATTTTTCAATCTATACTTCTTTTCTCTTCTCGCTGATATAATCTGCCAGTTCCTTGAGCTCTTCCTGAGACAAACTGTCGCCATCATACAACGCTGCAAGAAAATTTTTCGCAGAATTTTTATACAGACGCTTTAAAATATTCCTGCTTTCTGTCTGCATGTAGCTTTCTTTATCAATAAGCGCTATATAAACATTGTTTTTTCCTGATTTTCGCACTTCGAGAAAGCCCTTTTCCTGTAATCTGGAAAGGAAAGAAAGAATAGTGGTGGGCGACAGTTTTCTCTCTTCTTCCATTTGTTCTTCAATCTCAAATCTTGTCACGGGCTTATCCAGTTCCCAGACAATCATCATAATTTCTAACTCCGAATCCGGCAATCGTTTCATTCTTCTCTTCCTTCCCTTTTATTAAAAAAATATTCGGCAAATGTAGAATATAATTTCATTCTACATTTGCCGAATATATATGTCAACATAATTTTATCAAATATATAGAAAATTGCGTACTTTCCTCAACAGTTCAATTTTTCCTCCTGAAAAATACCATTTTCTTTTGCCTTATTATATTGGTCAACAGTAACACCTAAAATTTCACATGCCTTCTCTACAGGTATCTGAAGATTTTTCATTACATTTTCTATACCGGCTGCAACTTGGAATGCAATTCCCTGATTGATTCCCTTACTAATTCCTGCTTCATAAATTCCCTCTGCAAAATTGCACATCGTATCCAACTCCTTTCCTGCGTTCAGAATCCCTTCCATCTCAAATTCATTCCCTAATATATCTATTTTCTCTTTTGCGGATATTTCAGGAGAAAATATTACATTCAGAAGCCTTGTCAGGCTTCCTTTCCTGTCAGGAACAACACGGTTCAGATTTATTAAAACAACCGTCATTTTATCATAACTTTCCGGGAAATCCGGAATTTTTCCTTTTATATCCTGTTTCTTTATCTCATACTTTGAAATGGCATTCCCAATATACTCCGGCCCGTTCAAGCACAACCAAATGGAATATACCTTCTTAAGGCTGTCAAAATCTTTTCCGGTAAATTCAGTGCCTCCCTGTCCTGAGAGCATCCTCCCGCCATAAAAAATACCTCTTGTCACAATTTGATATCCGGGATAATAATCCTTTTGCGCTTCGATATCAAGAAGCACTTTCCGTCTCTTTTCCTGTTCAGATATATGAGGTGCATAAGCATGCGTCCTGACATCAAAAATATATGCTCCTTCTTTAGGAATACTGCTTACTGAATCGTCCCCCGTAATCTTTTCTGAATTATCCTGTTGTTCCCCGAGATACTCTGACGCTATCTGTCTGACTGAAAACTCTTTAAATTCTTCTGTCACCTCTTTCAGTATCCATGCCAAAATAAGCTTATTGCTCAATATACTTTTGGCAAACTCATTATACTGCGCCATCGCTCCTGCGTTTAACAGTTCTGCTGCCAAGGCTTTCTCCATTTTCCCTCCTGTTTCCGCAGAAGTGTATCAGTACTCCTGCTTATTTCATTCTTTGAAAAATAAGCATAGATTCCTGATATAGCAATAGCCTGCACATTTGGAAGGAAACCTATTGCTGCAACTTGTGACGGCAAAAACTGCTTCAGCAGCTTTTACCCATGACGGAATAATTCCGAAAGAAAACAGATTAAAATATGCTTATAAATTACTTAATAATATACTACTCTTAATGGTTTAAAGCAATTCTTTTTCTCATATATCAAATATTCGCCAGCATTTTGCACAATACAATATACTGTACTGAATTTAAAAATCTTTCTATATATGGTAGTTTTCCCGTCTAAAGGAACGAAATCCCTACAATTAAGCGCATTTTTTTCTACCTATTGACGATTGTATTAATATCGGAAACTTTCACGCTCACGCTTTGCGAACTTTCTATTGTCATGAAAAAAGACATTTCGTTTATCATTCGAAATGTCCTTTTCGTTCAGAAAAACCTGCCTGTTATCAATGCAGCTTATTCATAGCTTACATACTCACTGTATTCCTCCCAGATATTACATATCCAGGTCTTACCCTGATTAAAAATAATTTCATCACCGTTTTCATCATAGAATTTGGCGGGAGTTGCATCACCGTCATATCTCTTCCAAGTTCCTTTGATTACTTTACCGCCGGTAAACACAATGGCTCTGCCCTCTCCGTGTACGCCAAAGGCAAGATAATCATGGTCATCCCTTACTTCCCCGTGGCAATACTGAAATACCACGTTGGATACCGCAAGCTGCGAACTGTCGATTTCATCAATCTGCTTCTTTCCGTTTTGATAGCGGTAATACAGCCCGTCGTCCTCATGATATTCAAAATATGGGTTGTAAGCGCCGTATCCGCCCTGATTACCGCCCTGTCCGCCGGGATAAACCATAGTAGCGCCTTCGGCATCTCCGTAATTGTCCTGTGCCTTTGCTCCCTCTGCCGCAAAGGTAAAAGGCGGCACATAAGCATCATCATATTCCCAGTCATATCCTAATCTGTCTGCAGCTTTTAACATACCGTCTATAAACAAATAGCCTGTGAATTCCGTAGCATACCCGGGACGGCTCACTCTGTCATAAGCTTCATTTGCAGGCTTGTAAATTCCTTCCACGGCTGCACTGATGTTCTGCACTGTATCACGGTTAATCAGCTCTTCCACATAAGGTCTTGCAAGTCCCCAGTTACAGTAAATTGCTTCATAACCCATGGCAACATATACAAAATAGTCACGGCTGCTCCGGATAGGCCCTATTCTGTCAAGGTCGTCAAAGTCCTCAAAAACAGCCATCAGTCTTGTAATACGTCCCTCAACAGGCGCTTCATAAATAATGCTTGCACGGGAAATTCCATACTGAGGCATGGCAGGAGAATTGTTTGGAATCATAACGGCAATGGGACGTCTTGTTACCACACTTTCATCCTTCCACTCTCCTGTTAAGTAGCTTTGCCTTTTACCATCCACTGTTTCTCTTTCCTTAATAACAGGAAATCCTTCCGGCTCTGCGGCAAGCTCCGGTGTTGTCTCTTCCTCCGTAACCGGCGAAGGTACAGGCTGCTGCTGGATAATCTCCGGCTCACTTTTCTCCGGTTCCTCTGCTTTTCCGCATCCAGACAGCATATTCATCATTAAAAGTACTGTTAACCCCAAACATAAACTTTTCTTCATTTGCAGCCCCTTTCTCTCTTTATAAGAAACTGTTGTTTACTTTCTCGTACCCTATTGTTGTAGAAGGACCGTGTCCCGGATATACCTTCACATCCTCCGGCAGTATCATGAGTTTTTCATTGATGGAACGAATCAATGTGCTCATACTGCCTGTGGGGAAATCAGTTCTTCCCACAGACTCCTGAAATAAAGTATCCCCACTGATTAAAATCTTATCCTCTTCAAAATAATAACAGCAGCTTCCTCCTGTATGACCCGGTGTTGCAATCACCTTGCCGGCAACTCCAGACAGATTAAACTCCTCTCCATCCTTAAAAAGCACATCCGGCTCCACGCTGCAGGCTCTGCCCGCCTGGGCGGACACATTTAAAGTGGAATCCTTACACAATTCCGCTTCTCCTTCATAAGCATAAAGCTTTGCCCCGGACAGCTCCTTCAGCTTCTGAACACCCCAGATATGGTCAAAGTGTCCATGGGTCAGCAATATTGCTCCCACATGAAAGCCTTTGCTTTTCAGGGCTTCATAAATATAATCGCCCTTATCTGCCGGGTCAAAAAACAAAACCTCGCTTTGCCCCTCTTCGTATACAAAATAGCTGTTTGTCTGACACACTCCAAGTGTAATCTTCCCAATCTTTAAGCTTCCCATTTTCCCTCTCCCTTACATAATTTTTATTGACAAATATATATCCGGAATCAGCCTGTGGTTCTTTCAATATCAATAACACTGTCTATGGTTTTGATTTTATCGATAATGCGAATCAGTTCTTCCCTGCTGCTGATTTCAAAGGAAGTTGCCATGGTTGCCAGACCCTGTTTGCTTGTTCTGGTATTCATGGAAAGAATATCAATATTCTTTTCCGTCAGAGCTTTGGAAATATCCGCAAGCAGGCCGTTTCTGTTATTGGCGTAAATCTTGATTTCCGCAAGATATTTACCGCCGTTTCCTTCCTCAGGTGAATCCTCCCATTCAGCATCAATCAGACGCTCCCTTTCGATTTCAGGCAGATTCAGTATATTGATGCAGTCAGTCCTGTGAATGGAAACCCCTCGTCCCCTTGTAACAAAGCCTACGATTTCATCTCCCGGCACAGGGGAACAGCACTTGGAAAAACGCACCGCCAAATCATGAATTCCCTTTACCACAATGCCGCTTTTGGACCTCATTTTCGCCGCCTGCGCCGCATTCTGCGCGTTTTCAGCCACCTCTGCCAGCACCTGCTCATTGGTCACTACTGCTTTATGATCCTTCTCATAAAGCTCCAGCATCTTATTGATAATCTGACCTTCCTTTAAGCCGCCGTGTCCCACCGCTGCCAGTACGGATTCCCAGTCGCGGAAGCCATACTTTCGCATAATCGGTTCCATATAATCCGTTTTCATTAATTCCTGGATATTGATGCTTCTGGCCCGACAGTAATTATTTAAAAGCTCTTTTCCTTTAACAATATTTTCTTCCTTAAACTCATTTTTAAACCACTGATTGATCTTATTCCTTGCCTGTGTGCTTTTCACCACGTTCAGCCAGTCCCGGCTGGGTCCCTTTGAATTCTGTGAAGTCAATATTTCAATTCTGTCGCCGTTTTTAATTTCATAATCAATGGTAACCAGCTTGCCGTTCACTCTGGCGCCAATCATTTTATTTCCCACTGCACTGTGAATGCTGTAGGCAAAGTCAATGGGTGTGGAGCCAGCGGGCAGATTCTTCACTTCTCCTGTGGGGGTAAAACAGTAAACGCTGTCCGAGAATAAATCCAAATCACTCTTCAGCAGATTCATAAATTCTCTGTTGTCAGAAGTATCCCTCTGCCATTCCAGCACCTGACGGAGCCAGACAAGCTTTGCCTCTTCCGAATTGTCAGCTTTTTTCCCGTCGGAGGCTTCTTTATACTTCCAATGGGCGGCAATACCGTATTCCGCCGCCTTATGCATTTCAAAAGTCCTTATCTGTATTTCAAAGGGCTGTCCGTTAGTACCGATAAGAGTGGTATGCAGGGACTGATACATATTTTCCTTAGGCATGGCAATATAATCCTTAAAACGCCCGGGAATAGGTTTGTACATCTCATGAATAACGCCCAGGGCCGCATAACAGTCCTTTACCGTATCCACAATAATGCGGACTGCAAACAGATCGTAAATCTGGTCGATTGTTTTGTTCTGGTTTTTCATTTTCTTGTAAATGCTGAAAAAATGCTTTACTCTGCCGTCAATCTGGGCTTTAATGCCTGCATTTTTAATGTGCTCGCTGACCTCATCCACAATGCTCTGTATATATTTTTCACGTACGCTTTTGCGAACCGCTATTTTATCCACTAAATCATAATAAGCTTCCGGCTCCAGATATTTCAGGGATAAATCATCCAGCTCCACCTTAATTTTGGAAATACCAAGTCTCTGGGCTATGGGGGCATAAATTTCCATGGTTTCCCTTGCAATCCGCTGCTGGCTTTCCGGCTTTTGATATTTCAGGGTACGCATATTATGAAGCCTGTCTGCCAGTTTAATCAGAATCACACGGATATCCTTTGCCATTGCCAGGAACATTTTACGAAGATTTTCCGCCTGCATTTCCAGTCTGTCCGGCTTATCTCCGTTCCCCATAAACTGAAGCTTCTGCAGCTTGGTAACGCCGTCAACAAGAAGCGCCACCTCTTCACCGAACTGGGCTTTGATTTCTTCTTCTGTCATAATGGTATCTTCCACCACATCATGCAAAAGTCCGGCAGCAATGGTTTCTTTGTCCATTTCCAAATCTGCCAGAATAATCGCCACATACAGCGGATGAATGATATAAGGCTCTCCCGACTTGCGCATCTGGTCCTTATGTGCCTCGGATGCCACGCGATATGCTTTTTCAATCAGTGAAATATCATCGGAAGGGTGATATTTCCGCACACGGAGAATCAAATCCTCATAAAGCTGCTCGGGGCTTTGAAATTCCTGTATGGCTTCAATTCTTCCATCATCAATTACCACTTCGTTTTTAACTGTCTGTTTTCCTTCTTCTGTCATATGATCACACCTTTAAACTGATATCCTGTTCTAATGTTATGGCATATTGAAATAATTATATATTTTTTTCATAATATAGTCAATGTTCCGCAATAGAAAGCAGGCTTTACGAACTTTCTATGAATTTTCTATTGTCATGAACTGGGCAGCATACAGTTTTTGATAAAACCCTTCCATGGCAAGAAGCTGCTCATGAGTACCCCTTTCCACAACAGTGCCGTCCTTCACCACCAGAATCATATCCGCATTCCGGATAGTGGAAAGCCTGTGAGCAATGACAAAGCAGGTTTTATCCTCCATCAGGCTCCGCATAGCCTTTTGAATCTGCATCTCTGTCCTGGTATCCACATTGGAGGTGGCTTCATCTAAAATCAGCATCCTGGAATCGGAAAGCATAGCCCTTGCAATCGTCAGAAGCTGCCTTTGTCCTTTGGAAATATGAACGCCGTTATCGCTGAGAATCGTATCATACCCTTCAGGAAGACTCATAATATAAGAATGGATTCCCGCCGCTTTTGCCGCCCTCTCCACTTCTTCTCTGGTAATGTTTTCATTTCCATAGGTCAGATTTTCAAAAATAGTGCCGTGAAACAGCCATGTATCCTGAAGCACCATGGAGTATGCCTTTCGCAGGCTGTCTCTCCTGATTCCGTAGATATCCTGCCCATCCAAAAGTATGGCTCCTGAATCAATATCATAAAAGCGCATCAAAAGATTGATTACCGTGGTCTTCCCCGCACCGGTAGGCCCCACAATGGCAATCTGCTGTCCCGCCAAAGCCTCCAGATTAAAATCATACAAAATGGGCTGTCCCTCCTGATAGGAAAAGGCAACATCCTTAAGAAGTACATTCCCATATACCTCTTCCAGCACCCCGGCACTTTCCCTGTCAGGCTTTTCAGGCAGTTCATCTATCAGCCGGAATACCCTTTCCGCTGCCGCAAAGGCTGACTGCAGTTCTCCGATAATATTGGCAGTCTCGTTAATGGGTCCTGAAAATTTTCTGGAATACTGCACAAAAGAAGAAACGTCTCCCAATCCGATTTTCCCATTCAAATATAAAAGGGAGCCAAAGACACTGATTAACGCCAGCGAAATATTATTCATAAAATTTACAGAAGGTCCTGACAACGTTCCGTAATACTCAGCTTTTGTGTTGGCATCCACCGCTTCCACGTTCTTCTTTTCAAAAGCTTCTATCACATCCTCTTCCCGCCCATAGGCTCTCGTGGTTTTCTGCCCGTTTAACATTTCCTCTGAGAAACCGTTTAATTCCCCAAGCTTTTTGGAGCGCACCCTGTACAGCGGCCTGGAACGGCCGGTTACAAATTTAGTCATCATAACAGAAACGGGAATGGTCACTACAAAAATAAGTACCATAGGCGGTGCAATGGTAAGCATCATGACAAAGGAAAATAAAACGGTAATCACACTCTGCAGAATCTGGAGAAAATCCCCTGCCAGCGACTGATTCACAGTATCAATATCATATGATACCACGCTGATAATATCCCCTGTCTGATACCTGTCAAAAAAGGATACCGGCAATTTTGACAGACTTTCAAATACATCCTTCCGCATCTGGTAAATGACATTCCTTGTAAGGCGGATTGTCAACAAAGACAATGCGTAAGAAAATACAGCGGAAAGCACATAGAAAACTGCCATTAACCCCGCATAATAAAATACTGTTTTAAAATCCACACTGCCCTTTTTCGTACCAATGGCATCAATAGCTTTTCCGGAAAGCCTGGGACCAAGAAGGGACAGGAAATTGGACAACAGCATAAACGCCGCTCCTAAAAAGAGCAAAAACCTGTAACGGGAAAGGTATTCCCATAATCTTACTATTAAGTATTTTTTTGATAGTTTTCTCATGGTTACCTCCCTCCTTCCGCTTGGAGGAAAGACTCCGCCTCCCTGCCGGTCTGCAGTTCATAAATCTGCCGGTAGGACTGACAGCTTAAAAGAAGCTCCCTGTGGGTTCCGTACCCGATACAGTTGCCGTCTTCCAGTACCAGAATATGGTCTGCACCCTGAATGGAACTGATACGCTGTGCAATCATGATTGTGGTAGTATCCGCAAAGTGCTCACCAAGAGCCTTTCGCAAAGACGCGTCCGTCTGATAATCAAGAGCTGAGGAAGCATCATCCAGTATGAGAATTTCCGGTTTTGCCGCCAGCGCCCTGGCTATCATAATGCGCTGTTTCTGTCCGCCGCTTAAATTATTGCCCCGAATGGCCACATCAGCATCCATATCCCCTCTTTTTTCCAGAATAAAGTCCTTTGCCTGGGCATAATCTGCCGCTTTCTCAATTTCAGTTTTGGAAAGTCCCCTGAAATAATCAATATTTTTTTCTATGGATTCCGCCATCAGATAATCATTCTGAAACACCACACCGAATCTTCTTCGCAGTTCCGGTAAAGGAAAGGTCCTGATATCCCTGCCCTCAAGGAGAATCTCTCCTCCATCCACATCATAAAACCGCAGAAGCAGATTAATGAGTGTGCTCTTGCCGCTTCCGGTAGGCCCGATAATTCCAAGAGTCTCCCCTTTCTTCAGAGTAAAGCTTATATCCGTCAGGTTATTTCTCTTATGCAGATAGGAAAAAGTAACCTTTTTAAATTCCACATGGTATTCACTTTCCTTTTCCTCCCCGTTATAAGGAAGCACAGGCATATCCTCCGGCGCTTCCAGCACCTGGGAAATGCGCTTTGCGCAGGCCAGCCCTTTGGAAAACATCATAAAAATTTTAGTAATCCCCAGCATGGCATTTAAAATAATCGTAAAGTAGCTTAAAAAGGCAATAATAGCTCCCGGTCCTGTTTCTCCCTTCTGCACCAGAAAAGCTCCGGTAACAATAACAAGTGTAAGTCCAAGATTCAAAACCAGGGTGGTGGCAGGATTGCTGGCAGCGGAAATACTGCCTGCCTTCTGCTCTGTTTCCGCCAGTTTCCTGTTCACCTTGTCAAAACGTTCTTTCTCATACTCTGTCTTAGATAAAGCACGTATCACCCGGACTCCCGTAATATTCTCACGGAGCACACGCACCATATCATCCAGAACCGTCTGCTGCGTTCCGTAAACCGATACGCTTTTACCCGTAATCACCGCTACAATCAGAATTATGAAGGGAAGGGAAGCTACAAGTACCATGGTAAGCTTTGGCTCCATTGTCATGGTAATCAGTATTCCCCCTATCAGCAGAATGGGACCTCTTACCCCGATTCGCTGCATTTTTGCCAGCATTCTGTTTACATTATAAGTATCGGAAGAAAGCCTGGATACCACCGAAGGAACTGTAAAATCATCCATTTGCTTTGCACTTAAATACGTAATTCTGGAAAAAAGGTCATATCTGATTTTCCTTGTCATGCCCCCTGCCGAAATCTCTGCCATACGGTTTGCCGTCACATTGGTGGTAACAGAAACCACAGCACATAAAATCATGACTCCGCCCCACATAAAAATCAGCTTTATATTTTGGAGCGGCACAATATCATCAATGATTTTGGCAAGTAAAGACGGAATCAGCAAATCCATCATTGCCGCTGTAAACTTCAAGAATAAAGTTAAGAGCATATATGGTCCGTAAGGTTTGATATACTTGAATAATCCCCGCATAAGCTTTTCTCTCACCCTTCAATGCAATAAAGTATTTTTATCATAAAAATGGCAGATATGTTATACTCATTAAACATGAATCATTATAACATACCTGCCAATCTTTTTACTATTTATTTATACTTCAGATTCCCAGCGCATTCAAAATATCAGAAACAATTTGAGTAGCTGTAAGATGATATCTATTATATTGTTCTTCCACTGTTACATGGTTGACAAATTCCTTTTTGGCTCCGAAATTCAGCACTTTCATGGATGAGCTTCCATAAAACCGCGCAATTTTTTCACCAAATCCTCCGTCTGTCACACCATCCTCCAGGGTAACGACCAGCCTGTGCCCATGCCCTGGCAGCGCCTGCAGCATTTCTTCATCCACAGCAGAAATATAACGTGGATTGATGAGTGTTGCATGGATTCCGTACTCTTCTTTCAGCTTTTCGTAAACACCTTCACCCAACGCGAAAAAATTTCCTAATGCCAAAATTGCCACTATTGTTCCCTGCTTTACAATTTCGTATCTCGCAGGATAAGCATATTCAGACAACAGCGCCGCATCCCTGCTTGATGTTTCAACTCCCGGCACACGAATCATCACCGGATGCTTTTTCTGATTAAGCCCCCAGTCCAGCATACTGAAATATTCTTCCTTACAGCTCGGAGCCAGATAAATGAGATTAGGAATATTCATTGCAAGGGAAATGTCAAAAACCCCCATATGTGTCTGGCTTCCCTGGGCTATGCCCGCAAAAAATACAAGGATTACCGCCGGACTGTGATTCAGCGCCAAATCCTGTGAAAGCTGGTCATAAGCTCTTTGAAGAAATGAACTGCTGAGCCCAAATACCGGCTTCCCTCCGCTTTTCGCAATGCCGGACGCCATAGCTACCGCATGTCCTTCCGCAATTCCCACATCTACAAACTGTTCCGGAAATTGCTCTCTAAGCTCTTTTCCAAAGCCCAATACCTTAGGCGTTCCGGCTGTGATTGCCGTAATAGCCGGGTCCTTTTTCATCCTGTCCGACAGAAACAAGGCAGTCAGGGCTTCATAGGTTTCAACAGGCGGTTTTTCATGGAGCGGCTTTCCCGTATCAACATCAAACGGACCCATGTAATGCCAGTTTTCTCTGTCCGCTTCTGCAAACCGGTATCCCTTTCCCTTTACCGTGCACATATGAATGACTGCCGGATGTGCTGCTCCTTTCACATTTTTCAGGGCATCCATAATATTGTATAAATCATTACCGTCACGTACAAAAGAATAATCAAACCCCAGCGCCCGGAATAAATTGCAGTCGGCTTTTCCTTCCGTTTCCCGCAGCAGCCTGAGATTTTGATATATACCTCCGTGATTTTCCGCAATGCTCATATCATTATCATTAATTACAATAATAATATTGCTTCCAAGTGCAGCAGCATTATTCAGTCCCTCAAAAGCCTCACCGCCGCTTAATGCGCCGTCGCCGACCACTGCGATCACATTATTCTTTCCACCCTTCAGGTCACGCCCCTTTGCCAGCCCGCAGGCAAGACTGATTGCTGTAGATGTATGCCCCACAGAAAAAATATCATGTTCGCTCTCATCAGGATTGGTAAACCCGCTGACAGAAAAAAATTTATCAGGATCAGTATAGGCTGCTTTTCGTCCTGTCAACAGCTTATGAGCATAGCATTGATGAGACACATCAAAAATAATCTTGTCTGCCGGAGAATCAAAAACATAATGCAATGCAACAGCAGCCTCAATCATTCCTAAATTAGAACCAACGTGACCGCCTGTTGCCCCAAGCCGCACAATCATCTGCTCTCTGATTTCCCCGCATAATTTCACAAGCTCATTTTCCGATAAAGTTTTCAAATCTTTAGGCGTATTGATTTTATCTAAAATTTTGCACATTACTCTGTTTTCCTTTCTTAAAAACCGATGACAGCCATTACTTGCTGTAAGCATAAACCGTGGATGTTGCTTCCGGCACCGAAGTCTCATCCCAATGATGGATACTGCCCTTTCGCAGATAGTCGCTTGTCACATTAAAATAATTGTGACCGGGGCTTCCTCCGATGGGGTCATCCCATGCCGCATCCACACAGTACCATTCTCCGTCCAGCTTTACCATATTCCAGGAATGTTCCACTCCGTTATTTCCGGGGATACCGAACACCGTAATGCACTCAATATCCAGCATATCCATAAATAACTGAAATGTAGAAGAATAGCCGTGACACATGGCTGACTGTGCAATCAGAACGCCGTAAGGTGTATCACTTCCCGGTGCAAATCCCTCTTGTGAAGAACGTCCGAAAACGCTGTAATCAAAACTTGACCAGCCGGTTATCCAGTCGTGAATAGCAAGCTCTTTTTCATAATCACTCATATCGTCTCTGATTTCCTGCTCAATCACACTTCTGGCAGCATTCAGTATACTGAGGTTCATTTCCGACAAAGATGAGTCATCCCCTGACTTCCATGCCTGTAAAACCGCTTCAGAATCATAGATATCTTCTGCTCCTTCGTTTTGCTTTTCGCTGCTTTCCCCGCTTTCCTCACTTTCGCCAAAACACCCCAAAAATGCAGTTCTCGCCGCTGTTGTATCCTGACAAATCAATAAAGCTATATATCTGCCGTTTACAACTGTGATTCCTTCTCTGGCCAGCGCCGCCTGCTGCGGCGCATATCCCTCAAAAACTCCTGCCCTGTTTTTAATATATTCGTCTAACGCTTCTTCCGCTGCCTTGCAGTCTTTCTCATCCTCCATCAGCAATACGGCAATTTCGGCAGCCTCCACCCCATCGGCATAACAAATTACTCCATCCGACACCTGTTCGCTCAAAATGTAATAATAATCGGATACCCATAATATAAAATCTTCATCTTCCGGGGTAATCTGCTTAAATGACGGAAGCGCCGGCTGGCTCTCCATGATGGCTGTCACAATATCATAAGGCACCATATCCGTTTCCGGTATTTGCTTTTGCGAACAGCCTGTAAGAAAAAATATCATCAACAAGGTTACAATATAATACTGCATTACTTTCATTTCCAACAGTTCCTTTCCCTATTCATAATTTCCTTTGTGTAAGCTTTGTAATGCTCATATCCTGTGCAAAACCGGAAGCATTATATAGAATCAGCAAATCTGTATATTTAC
Source organism: Lachnospiraceae bacterium (assembly GCA_017621815.1). Taxonomy (GTDB): domain Bacteria; phylum Bacillota; class Clostridia; order Lachnospirales; family Lachnospiraceae; genus Suilimivivens. The sequence goes on from JAGASK010000018.1 coordinate 14,490, forward strand.
CTTCTTCAATCAGTTCACTTACTCTTTGGTTGGAATATCTTAAATCAAGAATATCAATCTCCTGAAATTCTTCCAGCATAAACGGAATAAAACAATTAGCATAAGAATCCTTAATCACCAGAATTTTACGCCCGGTATCCGCTTCTGTACAGATTTGCAGAAACGGTTCATTCCCGCCGAAATAAACTGCATATTTATCTTTTGCATTCAGGAAATCATAATCATAAATACAATTATCTGAGGAGTTATTTTTCTTCACCACATAAGAAAACTCATTTTCAGGGAAAAATAATTCAATCGTATCGCCTTTTGTTCTTATGCCCAGCTTAGACTGTATCGTTCCTTCAAAGCTGTCCGTTACCGTCTTTATCTCATAATCCTCAAGCTCCGGCACCGCATATCCCTGCCTGCCGGCCCAGGCCTGATATACATAAAATGCGGCAAGTGTTTTCCAATGGTGGTCTGTTCGATAATACAGTTCCTCATTCTTATGCATCTGAAGAATTTGTGACGCATCAAACCAGGTTTCCTCAGGCAGGGTCTCTGAAATCTGTTTCAAATAAGCATTCCCGCTTCCGGCACAGGCAAACGGCGGAAGCTTATCCTCCAGAATATCCACTGCATTCGGTATAATCAGAACAGATACATGACCTGCTCCTAATTGTTCCGCATACAACTGCGTAAACTCTGCAAGCTTTGTAATATTGCGCCGGGCCATCTGCGTCGTAAATACACCGGTATGCTTTTCAATAAGGTAATCGTCATCGGCAAAATAAATGTCCCTGCTTTCTCTTTTCAGAAGCAGCCGTTCCATGGCAGTTTTTATCCCGATCCAATGATTTCTCAGAATAAATTGATCCGTCAGATACTCCTCATATTTTTCTTCAAATTCACCGCTTAGTACAGTCTCCGGTTTTGCCTCAGGCTTTTGTGCCAGCACCCTGTTCTCCGTTTCTGAAAACTCTGTGGAAGGCTTTATCAGCGTTGCCACAGTAAATCCGAAAATCAATATGCAAAATACGGCAGCAGTAACGCATGACTGCCATTTCCTTTTTTCCAAACCCATTTTTATCACCATCCTTATCAGAATCTGAAATACAGGAACGGGTTGAAAGCTGCATCCACAAGCCATGCTATTGATAATAGGAAAATGCTTATATAAAATGCATTTTCAACTACTGACTGCATAATTTCCCTTCCTGACAGCTTTTCGCAGAACCATTTTCCCATATGCTGCGGTATCCCTGTACTTCCAAGAATACATAAAGCAAACAGAACCACATTGTTGTACAGAAGATAAATTGTCTCTCTGTTCAAAAAACTCTGTCTGTAAATTCCGAATAAGGATTTCATGAATTCTATTCCGCCTTTCATATCATCAAACACAAACAGATTCCATCCAAGCATGACAAAGAAAATACAATAAATATGCTGAAATATGGCGGGCAGCTTCTTTAAATACTTACCCAGAATATATTTTTCTGCAATCAGCAAAATTCCGTAATAGCTTCCCCATACTATAAAATTCCAGCTTGCCCCATGCCAGATGCCGGTCAACAGCCAGACAATCAGAATATTCCGAACATGCCGCCATGGACTGACCCGGTTTCCTCCCAAAGGAATATAAACATATTCCCGAAACCATGTGCCCAGGGATATATGCCACCTGCGCCAAAACTCTGTAATACTTTTTGAGGTATAAGGATAATTAAAATTTTCCGGAAATTGAAAACCAAACATATTACCCAGCCCGATTGCCATATCCGAATAAGCTGAAAAGTCAAAATATATTTGAAATGTATAAGCAGCAAGCCCCATCCATGCTGTCAACACAGGCATTTCTGAACGGTTGAACGCCTGTATGGTGTTCCAAAGTTCCCCTGCATTATTGGCAATCAAAACCTTTTTTCCGAGTCCTGCCATAAACCTTCTGGCACCCCTGGCAAACTGTTCCCGGTTTTCCCTGCGCATATAAAGCTGAGAATCAATTGTCTCATACCGGACAATCGGTCCTGCAACGAGCTGTGGAAACATGGTTACATACGTTCCGAAAGAAATCGGATTTTTCTGCACCTTTGCCTTCCCGCTGTATACATCAAAAATATAGGACATTGTTTGAAATGTATAAAAGGAAATGCCAACCGGCAAGGCAACATTCAGTGCGATAATATCTGTTTTTAAAAATCTGTTCACGGTTCCGATTACAAAATCCGCATACTTAAAAAAAGCCAGTAATGACAAACCGACAACAGATGAAATAATCATTACCGCTTTAGCCGCTTTTATTTTTCCCTTCTGCCTGAACCCGGAAATAAGAATGCCGCCTGTATAAAAAACGAGAATGGATACCAGCATCAGAATAATATAAACAGGTTCGCTCCATGCATAGAAAACAAGGCTGAAGAACAATAATACAAAATTCCGTAACGGCTTCGGTACAATATAATAAATTAACAATACTGCCGGCAAAAAACGGAACAGAAAAAGCAAACTGCTAAAAACCATATGCTTCCTCCCTAAAGTATTCTGACAGCCAGCACATGAAGATTTGTAAAATTCTTGGGGCAATCACAGGAATAACCATTTAAGAAATGTATAAACCACGCATAATCATCATCATTATCAGACTGGGTGGACGCCCAATACCAATTGGTTTCCAAACCATCCATAGCTGCCTTGTCGTCAAATCCATGTATCTTCCGCAGGGCTGCATTTATGTCCCTGCAGTTTTCATATATAGCAGACAGTTCCGTTATATCCGGCATATACCTTACAGATACCGTGGTTTCCCCGCCGGATGGAAGCGGCATCGGAGAGTTACCGCTGCAGGCAGCTAAATAGAATGTCAGAAACACCAGCAAAATAGATGTCATTATTTTTTTCATCAGTTATCTCCTCCTTCTGCGTTGACAATATCGTAAACCTTAGAGTATACTATCAGTCAAGAGAGTAACTCATATATTATCATGCAACTTACAGAAACAGGAGAAAATTGTATGTATTATACTGTCTGCGAAGTAGCCAGGCGGCTGAATCTTTCACCTCACACTATTCGTTTTTACGGTAAGGAAGGCTTATTGGATTTTGTTGACCGGGATCAAAACGGTAACCGGATTTTTAAGGAATCTGATTTTGAAAAATTATTCATCATCGCCTCACTGAAACGCTCCGGAATGACCATTAAACAAATTAAAGAATTTACTGTCCTTTGTGACAAGGGAGATTCCACGATTTTGCAACGCTTGAATATTATAAAAAAACAAAGAGAAATTGTGGATGAAGAAATAACTAAGCTACAGGATGCACTGGATGTATTAAAATATAAAACCTGGCTTTATGAAGTGGCGCTGGAAGCCGGAACTACTGCTGTGCACGAGCATATGCCCCCGGAAGAAATGCCTCCTAATATCAGAAAAATTAAAGAGCGCATCCGACTGCTTACCGATGATATGGAAGCCCGGTATAAAAAAGCTGCCATACCATGAATCAGAATTGAAAGAATATACTGACTATAAACAATAACAAACAAAACGCTATGCGATGATATAATTGCATAGCGTTTTTAATCTTGTATGTTCGCGCTCATTTGCTGCTTCGCTTACGGTTGCTCGTTAATATGCTTCCCACTACGCTGTGAGACTCGCATACGCGCGCTTCGCGCTCACTTGCTGCTTCGCAGCGGTATGCTCGTTAATACGGAAAACTCTAAGCACTTCGTGCTTATCGTTAACCCATCGGGTAAAATCAAATGCGGTCCCTTAAGGGGACCGCGCTTGATTTTCTTCCGATGGGTTACATCATTCCGCCCATTCCGCCGCCTGCGGGTGCTGCAGGGGTTTCTTCTTTGATGTTTGCTACAACAGATTCTGTTGTAAGAAGTGTGGAAGCAACGCTGGTTGCATTCTGAAGAGCGCTTCTTGTAACCTTGGCAGGGTCAAGAATACCTGCTGCTACCATATCAACATACTCTTCTTTCAATGCATCAAAGCCTACGCCGACTTCGGATTCTCTTACCTTATTGATGATAACGCTGCCTTCCAGACCTGCGTTTGCAGCAATGTGATAAAGAGGAGCTTCCAGGGCCTTTAATACAATCTGTGCACCTGTCTTTTCATCACCTTCCAGTGAATCAGCAAGCTTTGCCACTTCCTTGGATGCATGGATGTAAGCAGAACCGCCGCCGCAGATGATTCCTTCTTCTACAGCTGCTCTTGTTGCTGCAAGTGCATCTTCAAGACGTAATTTAGCTTCCTTCATTTCTGTTTCGGTAGCCGCACCTACGCGGATAACTGCAACACCGCCTGCCAGTTTGGCAAGTCTTTCCTGTAATTTTTCTCTGTCGAAATCAGATGTTGTTTCTTCAATCTGTCCTTTAATCTGGTTGATTCTTGCGCTGATTGCTGCTTTATCACCTTCACCGTCAACAATAACAGTATTTTCCTTCTGAACCTTAACGGATTTTGCACGTCCGAGCTGATCCATAGTTGTTTCTTTTAAGTCAAGACCAAGTTCTTCACTGATTACCTGACCGCCTGTAAGAATTGCAATATCTTCAAGCATTGCCTTTCTTCTGTCACCGTAACCGGGAGCCTTAACAGCAACAACATTGAAAGTACCGCGGAGTTTGTTTACGATTAATGTTGTAAGAGCTTCACCCTCAACATCCTCTGCAATAATCAACAATTTTGCGCCAGACTGCACAATCTGCTCAAGCAGAGGTAAAATCTCCTGAATATTTGAAATCTTCTTATCTGTAATCAGGATATAAGGATTTTCAAGAACTGCTTCCATCTTATCCATATCGGTTGCCATATATGCTGAGATGTAGCCTCTGTCAAACTGCATACCTTCAACCAAATCAAGCTCTGTCTGCATGGTCTTGCTTTCTTCGATAGTGATAACACCATCCCCTGAAACCTTTTCCATAGCATCTGCTACTAACTGTCCTACTTCTTCATCGCCTGCAGAAATAGCGGCTACTCTTGCAATATGTTCCTTGCCGTTTACCTTGGAGCTCATCTTCTCGATTGCTTCCACTGCGGTATCGGTTGCTTTCTTCATACCCTTTCTTAAAATAATAGGATTTGCACCTGCAGCCAGGTTCTTCATTCCTGCATTTACCATAGCCTGGGCAAGTACCGTTGCGGTTGTAGTACCGTCACCCGCTACGTCATTTGTCTTAGTAGCAACTTCCTTAACAAGCTGTGCACCCATATTTTCAAATGCATCTTCAAGTTCAATTTCCTTTGCAATGGTAACACCGTCATTTGTAATTAAAGGTGCTCCGAAGGACTTGTCAAGAACTACGTTTCTTCCTTTAGGTCCTAAAGTCACTCTTACTGTATCTGCTAACTGATTTACACCTGATTCAAGAGCAGCACGTGCGTCTGCGCCATATTTAATTTCCTTTGCCATGTTAATCGGCCTCCTTCTATTCTGATAATATGATACTTAATTTCAAAAGCTTCAGCTTTCTGAATCGCTGTTGCCAAAATGTTATTACTGAATGACAGCAAGAATATCATTCTGTTTTACTATAATGTATTCTTCCTCTTCAATCTTTACTTCTGTTCCGGCATACTTGGAATAAATAACCTGGTCGCCGACTTTAACTTCCATCTTCACTTCCTTGCCGTCTACCACACCGCCGGGTCCTACAGCAATAACTTCTGCCTGCTGTGGCTTTTCTTTGTTCTGTCCCGGTAATACAATACCTGACTTGGTAGTTTCTTCTGCAACTAACTGTTTTAATACAACTCTGTCTCCTAAGGGTACTAACTTCATGATAATTGCCTCCTTTTATATTATCTTAAATTTATCACTTCTGTTTTTTGTTAGCACTCAATCTCTTCGAGTGCTAATCACTAGAACATATATTAATTTTATATGCATCTGTTTGCAAACGGTATCACAGGTGATTTTATATATATTTTCTTTATTTTTCTCATTTTTTCTTTTATTTTCTCTTATTATCTCACTTTTATCTCGGAAAGGAGATTTAATAAATAGTTTATTTTTTGAAGAATTTCTTTATTGAAGTTTAATTTCAGCTAAATATTTTCTTCCTGCTGCGGATATGCTGCAAGCAGTTTTTCCCCTGCAATCTCAATTAACTGCTGATATTTGGCATATGCCGGACTCAATTTTTTCATGGCAGGAATAAAAACATCATAATATCCCGTAGACTGATTAAATTCTTTAAGCAAAAGACGAAACTTATAAGCCGGAGATGCCTTATATTCTTCCGACTGCATATACCGGTAAAAGAATTCCAAAGTTTCCTTGTTTTCTTCTAAAAATTTTTCAGGTTCTTCTACGGATTTCTTTTGCTTCTCCACGATACTGTTTATTTGTTCCACCGTAATCCCGCTTGTATTTTCCTCTAAATACTCCTGTATTTCCTCCGGAAATTGTAATTCAGGAACATTATCAAGAAAGTCTATTATTTCCTGATACGCTTCTTTTTGATTTTCTGACGAAACAGGTTCATCAAGAAAGCTTGCAAAATGCAGACAAATAAATTTTCCATAATACCCCGGGAAAGAATTAAGCAGCCGTTCCTCTATTGTTGCATTCTGCTCCAAAGCATCCAATTCCCTGCTTATTTCCTGATAATCCCTGCCGCAGCTGAGTTCTTCCAATATAGCCGCTTTCTTCAGAGCTTTCCGGCTCAGTAATTCTTTCCTTACAGACAGTTTTTGCAAAACCGCATTGGAAGAATCGGAAAGAACAGCTTTAATATCTTCTATTCCAAGCCCCAATTTACGGAGAACAGAAATTTTCGATAAACGCTCAGCATCTTCTTTTCTGAAATTCCGATATCCGTTTTTCGATACTTCCGGAGAAAGCAATCCCTGTAACACATAATACTCAACTGCCTTTTTTGTCAGCTTTGTCTTTTTGCATACTTCATTAATTAACATACTTTTCACCTCAGGCACATTGTAAGGCAGCCCCCAGGGGAACAGTCAATACTTTGCTTAACAAATAATACCTATTGTCATAAAAAAAAGAGGATTGTTTCCAATCCCCTTAAATTCCGGATTTTAAATTCCTTTTGAAAGCCTCTCCTTATAACCCGGCGCATTTTTTACTTCAAATTTATTATTGAACATTTCATATTCCGCATCGGAGAGTCTGTCTTCCAGCTTTTCCTCTATATTAGTCTTATAAACCATGCCTACCGCCACAGACGGTGCCAAAATAGAATCCTCATAAGTATTACAGCTGTTTTGAACCTGCTGCATATAGTCCTCTGCCTCTCCCTCTGTAGCCATGGGAATCAGCACGCCAAAAGCATCTCCGTCAATTCTTCCTATAATAAAATCCGATTTTGCTTCTCTTTTCAATATGTCTGCAACTATCTTAATCAGCCTGTCGCTTTCCTCATCTCCGAAATGGTCATTGGCAAATTTCCAGTCATTAATATTCACATTCAGCACTGCTACCGGCACTACCTCTGTATTATCAATGGCTTCCATTCTGGAGTTAAAATATGTTTTATTATATACACCGGTCAGCGCATCATCCGTTTCATTCTGAATCAGCTGGCGGCGCTTCTCCTTCAGCATAACCTCAAGCTCCTCCAGATAAATACAGCTCTCGTGGCGAAGGTATGCTTCCTCCCCCAAATGCTCCAAAAGCTTCACTGTGCTGTCCACCATTTCATTCATCAGACGGCTGTCCCTGTGGGTATCAATTTCTTTTATGTACAAATGCCCGATAGTACGGTTCTGCACACGCACCTTTCTTCCCGGTTCATTCACCACATCAGGATAAAATCCAAGAAAACTGTCGCCTATTACGATTTCCTTCTCACCGTGCCTGTCGGTAAGCAGAATATTAATTTCAAGCATTTCCGCCAGATTTCCCAGATACCCTTTTATGACTTCCATATTATATAAATTGGAAAAAGAATAATTTCTGATATTTTCCTTTATTCTTTTTTCATAAGGTATTGACTGATAACCCATATGATAACCTCTCCCATAATCTCATTCTGCTTTTGCAGCATAACAACAAAATTCCCTGCCTATAAGTATACCGTTTTTACCCTGTTTAGTCAACAACCACCCCGCCCGCAGTTCAGGCAATTTGCAACCGTTCAGCCATGCCATTCATAAGTTGTCGGATTGCATATGATTGACAAAAATATTTGTTATTTCCGACAACTTATTTCATGTCGGGCGTCCGCCCTATAGAAACGATTGTACAAACTGCCCTTAGTGAGCAAGCTCCCACGGTCATTTTGCACAATCATTTCTGCATGGCTGAACTGTTCAGGCAATTTCTATCACTTCAAGGTCATCCGGCACATATACTTTTCCCTCAAAATTCTGCTTTGCCTCCCTGCTGTAGGCTGCTTTCCTTTCTGCAAGATCAGAATCCTCCGTATGATAAAGTAAAAGCGTTTTTACTGAAAGCTCCTGTGCCAGGCGGCCTGCATCAAGAGCCGTGCTGTGATGCTTTTCATAGGGCTTAAATATTTCTTTATCCGCATCAAGGCAAAACGCTTCGCAAAGCAAATAGTCACTGCCTTTTACATAAGCTTCTGTCTTCCCATGAAAGGGTTCATCTCCAAGACAGGTTAATTTCTTTCCTTCAATTTCCATCTGAAAACCAAACTGTTTCATTTTGGTTGAGCCGATATCAAAGAAGCAGACGGGCATGGAAAGAACCTCCGCCTTATCCCCGTCTTCCACCTCCTGGATCAGGATTCTCTCCCCAATCCACTTCAGGAACTTTTCTGCCAGCGTCAGCCTGCATATGGAAACAAGCGCCTCTCCCGCTTCCTTATGACAGTAAATGGTACAGCTTCCCTGATATTTTCCGCTGATAATAAGGGCTGCTATCTTCCTTACCATCCATACCATTCCCAGAATATGGTCCGTGTGGGCATGGGTTATGAACATCTCATGAATCGCTTCAACCGGAATCCGGGCCTCCTTAAGCTGCCTGAAAATTCCGTTTCCTCCGCCTGCATCCACAAGAAAATATTCTTTTCCCTTCCTTACCGCAAAACAGGTATTATAACACTTCACCGCCATGGCATTGCCTGTTCCCAGCATAATTAATTCAATATTCTCCTTTTCTGTCATATCAGTAACCTTTTCTTTCTATTAATAATGTATTGCGGATTATTCCTCTTTTTTCTTTTTTGTCTTGTTCCCCGGCTTCTGATAAGTCAGGTTATCATTCAGCTGGCAATATTCCCCGCACTTACTGTAGGAATCCATCAAATGACTGTGAACCAGCACCTTCATGGGAATATTCTCATCTTTCTTTTGCGCAGTTACCTGTCCGTTTCTGTTCTTTTCCTTCGTATCGGATTTTCCCCTTCGGGAGGGAGTCTGTCCGTCTGTTAAAGCTGCAAATGTGTCCTTATCTTTTCCGAATCTTTTTAAGGCGTTACCTGCATTAATTTTTATTTTTAACCGTACAGTCTGAACCCTGTCCAGAATTTGATGCTGAAAGGCAGTTTTTATATTTGATGCTGCGCCATGAATACCGGACAGCAGATTTACCTTTAAAACAGACATTACACCGGGGCTGTCCTCCGTTTCTTCATCTCCAAGTGCATCCCAAAGCCCCTTAACCAGACTCATGCCTTTTTTGCCCGTATTGGTTTTTTCTGCCCCGTAATAAGCGCTCATTTGATAAATATCCCCATCCCTGGAATACTTTACAGACCTATCTCCGGCATTCTGATTGCCGGGAGCCGTACCTCCTCCGCCTTCAGGCTTTTTTACCTGTTCCTTATGAAGGCATTTCGTAATATGGTGGGTGTGTGATTCGTGATAGTCTTTGTTTTGAAAAGAAGTATAATCATTCCTAATCTGCATACTGCCTCTCTATTCCTCCGCAAATCTTTACATTTTCTTAACATCAATTAATTGCCCTGCCCGACGCAAAACGTTATAATTGTCCTATGAAAAAAACAGACATACAAACACCATTCTTTGCCACGCATTTAGGCAGCATAATAAAGAATATACTGATTACTTTGATACTGACCGTTGCCGCTACCATTGCCGCTTTCTGGTTTTTCCGCCATGTTCCGGAAAATCCTGCCAATATTGCCCTGGTTTACATTACGGCTCTGGTTCTTACCGCACGTTTTACCACAGGCTATGTATACGGCATTTTTGCTTCCCTGGTAGGCGTTATCTGTGTAAATTACCTGTTTACCTACCCCTATTTTGCTTTGAATTTCACACTTACAGGCTACCCCATTACTTTTCTTTTCATGCTCATCATTTCCCTGTCTATCAGCACCATGACTTCCCAGATTAAGACCCAGGGAAAGGTGCTTGTAGAACGTGAGAAGCTGCTGATGGAAGCAGAAAAAGAAAAAATGCGTGCCAATCTTCTGCGCTCCGTATCCCACGATTTACGTACGCCCCTTACAGGTATTATCGGAAACAGCTCCACATATATTGATAACTGTAATACCCTGAGTGAAAAGGAAAAGCTTGACATCGTAAGCCATATCAATGATGATTCCAACTGGCTTCTTTGCATGGTGGAAAATCTGCTTTCCGTTACAAGAATCGATGAACGTTCCATGGGCATTGCCACTTCACTGGAATCCGTAGAAGAAGTTGCCGCCGAGGCAATTCAAAGGCTGCAAAAACGCCTTCCCAATGCGGAAATCCATGTACAGGTTCCCGAGGAATATCTGCTGATTCCCATGGATGCCATGCTGATAGAGCAGGTTATTATCAATCTCCTTGAAAATGCTTTAATCCATTCAAAAAGCACTCTTCCGGTAGAATTAACAGTAACCGATGACTCAGAATATGTTACCTTCAAAGTGAAAGACTATGGCATAGGTATTTCTCCTGAGCGTCTTAAAACAATTTTTGACGGCTCTCCCTATACCCCGGACAACTCCAATGACGTCCACAAAGGCATGGGCATAGGACTTTCCATATGCAAAACTATCATAACCGCACACAACGGTAAAATCAATGCATTCAACCATGAACATGGCTGCTTATTTATTTTTACACTGCCAAAGGAGAAGAAATAATATGATTCCGAAATCATCTATATTGCTGATTGAAGATGAAGAAAATATTCGTTCCTTCATCGCAACTACACTGAAAAATCAAAATTATAAAATTACCACTGCCGCTTCCGGAACAGAAGGGCTCCATTTGTGCGCTTCTCTCTGTCCCGATGTAGTGCTCCTGGACCTTGGACTTCCCGACATGGACGGCATAGAGGTAATCAAAAAACTCAGAACCTGGACTTCTACTCCTATTATCGTCATTTCTGCAAGAAGTCATGAGCAGGAAAAAGCAAAAGCCCTGGACTACGGAGCAGATGACTACATCACCAAGCCTTTCGGCACGGTGGAACTGCTTGCCCGAATCCGCACCTCCCTGCGCCACAGCAGCCAGATGAATGCCGGCAGCCTGCAGCAGGTTCCCGTTTACCGCCACAAAGAGCTTGTTGTGGATTATGAAAAACACCTTGTTACCCTGTCAGGAGAAATGATTCATCTGACCCAGATTGAGTTTAAACTTTTAAGCCTGCTTGCCCAAAACAGCGGTAAGGTACTGACCTACTCCTTTATTATGGAGAAAATCTGGGGTCCCTATGTGGACAATAACAACCAGATTCTTCGTGTAAACATGGCAAATATCCGCCGCAAAATCGAAAAAAATCCTGCTGCTCCGGAGCATGTTTTCACAGAAATCGGTATCGGATACCGCATGGCTGAAGCCGATCAATCCTGATATAATCCCTTAAGCAGCTCTATTTCCTGCTGATAACCCGGAAGTTCATTAGGTGTTTCCAGATAAAAAGGAAGATTTTTCAGCCGTTCATCATTAATGACGGCTGTCAGAGCCGCAAGACCAATACCTCCCTCTCCGATTCTGGCATGCCTGTCCTTGTGACATCCAAGCGTATTTAAGCTGTCATTTAAATGCACAGCTTTCAGTCTCTTAAGCCCGATTACGCTGTCGAATTCCTTAAGCACTTCATCCAGCCGGTTTACAATATCATAACCGCCGTCAAATACATGGCAGGTATCAAAGCAGACTCCCAGCCTGTCACTGCGCTCAACTTTATCTATAATGCTTCTCAGCTCTTCAAAGCTTCTGCCCACCTCAGAACCTTTTCCTGCCATGGTTTCCAGTAAAACTGTGGTGGAAAACTCTTCTTCAAATAAACGGTTCAGATGATTCGCTATTAAATCAATTCCTCTCTCCGCTCCCTGGCTTACATGGCTTCCGGGATGGAAATTATACATAGCATCCGGTATATGCTCAAGCCTCCTTAAATCATCCAGCATGGTTTCATAGGCAAATTCCCGTAAGCTTTCATCTTTTGCCGCTGCGTTTAAGGTATAAGGCGCATGCGCCAATATCTTTCCGATGCCGTTTTCCTGCGCAAATTGAAGGTAATTTTTCACATCCTCAAGGTCAAGGGGCTTTGCTTTGCCGCCTCTTGGGTTCCTTGTAAAAAACTGAAATGTATTTGCGCCTATTTTAACTGCATCCTTCCCCATCGCCAGAAAACCTTTTGATGAAGACAAATGACATCCTATCCGTAACATACTGCTGTTTCCTTTCTTATCATAGTATTATTATCAAGTATATCATATCGCTTTTCAAAGGCAAAGACTTGTCACTTATAAAATATTTTCCTTGACAGATACATCTGCGGCATTTAGTATACAAAGTGAACTTTTCATTTTGTGAACTTTTTTATATTGATATTTTATAGTTTAAAAGCAAAAGCCGTAAATGCGGCAGAATAAGAGGCCTCATGAAAAATATTAATGAAGAGGTTCTGGAAGCATGGTTAAAGCTTACCACTGTCATCAGCAACACGAAAATTGTTTCAGACATGCCGTACAATGAAGCGCTAATCTGTAATTTTCTTTATAATAACCAGCTTCAGTCCCCTGAACATCCCCTTACTGCTACTGATTTGTGCAGGCAGACAAAAATGCTGAAATCCCAAATGAACAGAACGCTTCAATCCATGGAAAATAAACAGTTGATTACAAGAAGGCGCTCTGATTCTGATAAACGTCAGGTTTTCATATTTCTGAATACCAAGGCCGGCGCTTTTAAAAAGCAACACGAAAAGAGCCTGCAGATAATTAACTCTCTGACGGATAAAATAGGGCCGGAAAAAACAAAGGATATTGCAAATCTTTTTAATACAATAGCTGATTTAGCACAGGAGACCATCAAATGATAAAAATATTAGTAGATTCATCTTCCGATTATGAAATAAAAGAGATAAAAGAAAAAGGGTTGGAATTTATTCCCATCAGCATTACCATGGACGAAAAAAACTATTCCGACGGCGTGGACTTTGAAAAAAATGAATTTTATGAGCTGCTAAAAAACAGCAGTGATTTCCCCAAAACCTCACAGCCCTCTCCTGAAGCCTTTCTCAAAGTTTTCAGAAATGCCAAAGAAAGCGGGGATTCCGTTATTTGTATTTTACTTTCTTCTGCCTTAAGCGGAACCTGTCAGAGTGCTGTCCTTGCCAAAAACATTGTGGAATATGATAATATTTATATCATTGATTCCCTGTCAGCTACTTATCCAATTAAAATTATGGCTGATTACGCTCTGATGCTTGCGGGAAAAGGACTTTCCGCAGAAGAAATCGTTCAGAAAACAGAAGAATTGAAGCCCAGAATAACGCTTCTTGCAGGACTTGACACATTGGAATACCTGGCAAAAGGCGGACGCCTTTCAAAATCTGCGGCGGCAATCGGGGAGCTTGCCAATATCAAACCGGTAATTACCCTGACTAAAGAAGGTACCGTAGGAGTCCTTGGCAAGTGCATCGGAAGAAATAAGGCTATCTCCCAGGTAATAAAACATATGCAGGAATTGAAAATAAACCCTGAGTTTCCCATATATCCCATTTACACCTACGGTACGGATAACTGTATGCGCTTTGAAGAAAAGCTTACTGAACTGGGTTATCATTTAAACGGCAGACTGCAGGTAGGCGCTACTATCGGCGCCCATATCGGCCCTGACGCCTTTGGCATAGTCTTCGCAGCCGCTGAATAATGACTTTGTATGAATTTTCCATTGTCATGAAAGAGACGGGCAGCCATAAAAACTGCCCGTCTTTTCCTGTTCTTAATCCGCTTTTTATTTTACATACTTTTCCAGAGTGCTGCGTACTGCTCCCACTCCTTTTATCATTTCTTCAAAATAACTGCATACAAGCTCTGCAAGTCCTGTCTCATATAAGTTAACACCGAAAATTTTGCTGTTTGACAAAACAGGCTTTAAAAGCTCCTTTACATCCGCCTTTTCTCCCAGCCTTACTCCGGCTACATAAGGGCATACTTCATTTAAAAGAGGATCCGGACTTAAGGTAAATTCCCTGCCCTCATCATCCACAGCCATAAGATAGCGGAGCCAGCCGGCAAATACAAGGGGAATCAGCTTCAGTTCCTCCACCCTAAGGCTCTCAGAAGCAGCATATGCCTTAATGGTTTCTCCATAACGGATTGCCAGCTTCTGTGAAGTATCTGTGGCAATTCTCTGAGGCGTATCAGGCATAAAAGGATTGGGAATACGTACATTTACTACTGTGTCGATAAACTCCCTGGGGTCCAGAATACCCGGATTAATCACAACCGGAAGCCCTTCCCTGTAACCGATTCCTTCTACCAGTTTCTTTAAGGTCTCATCCTTCATTTCTTTGGAAATCAAATCATAGCCAAGAAGACAACCGAACACTGCAAGCGCCGTATGCAGAGGATTTAAGCAGGTGCAAACCTTCATTTTTTCCACCTTATCCACTGTTTCACGCTGTGTAAACATAATGCCGCCTTTTTCCAGCTCCGGCCTGCCATTAGGGAAAGCATCCTCAATTACAAGATACTCACACTCCTCTGCATTCACAAAAGGAGCCACATAAGTGTTTTTGGAAGTCACCACAGGGTCAAGCTCTTCCACGCCGTCCTTCCTTAAAATTTCTTCCACAGAAGCATCAGGACGGGGCGTAATCTTGTCAATCATTGACCAGGGGAAAGATACCTTGCTCTTATCATTTACATAAGCTGTAAAATCTGCATCCGCAAGGCCATTCTCCACCCATTTTTCAGCAAAGGCATTAATTGCCCCATAAAGCTTATCACCATTGTGGGAACAGTTGTCCATGCTGACCATGGCAATGGGCTTTTTGCCTGAAAGGAAACGGGTATATAAAAGTGAAGCCACCTTTCCGATATAGCTCTCCGGCTTTGCAGGTCCTTTCTTAAAATCCTCTTCCACTGCCGGAAGCACCTCGCCTTTTCCGTTTACAAGGCTGTATCCCTTTTCTGTAATAGTAAAAGAAGCCATCTGCAGCGAGTCCTGCTCAAAGATTTCTTTCAACCTGCCGTAATTTTCCTCATTATCCGAATCAAGCACCAGAGATTCCACCACACTGCCGATAACAGTCTTTTCCACATTGCCGTCCGCCTTTAAGGTTGCCAGAATGGAATAGCTGTCATGGGGAAGATACATTTTTTCAATGATTTCATAATCATAACCTTCCGCAACCACAAGCCCCCTGTCAAGCTGACCGGCATTTAACATATTCTGTACCACATTCGCCTGGAAAGCCCGGAAAATATTGCCCGCTCCGAAGTGAATCCAGAAAGGCGCTTCCTTTGTAGCCCTCATAACTGCTGCCCTGTCATACTCAGGAAGCCGGAACCCCGCTTCTTTCCACTGCTGCCTGTTTTTTAAACCTTCTTCATTTAATTTCATGTTTTTCTTTCCCTCTCTCTGCTTCATTTCCATATAGACTGCACGCTTTACGCATTTTTCTGAATTGCTTCCCACAAGCCGTTTAAATAAGCTGCACCCAGCGCCCTGTCATACAGTCCGTAGCCGGGCATAGCCACTTCATCCCAAATCATACGTCCATGGTCGGGGCGAATCGGTCCTGTAAAACCGATATCATAAAGTGCTTTCATGATTTCATACATATCAAAGCTTCCGTCCGAAGATAAATGTGCCGCTTCCTCAAAATCATCAGGTGAATTAAATTTCAGGTTTCTTACGTGTGCAAAATGAATTCTGCCCTTTAAGGAACGAATCATATCAGGCAAATCATTTTCAAGGTTAGTTCCGTAAGAACCGGAGCAGAAGGTTACACCGTTATGTGGATTATCCACCATGCTCATCATACGGAGAATATTCTTTTTATTAATAATGATTCTGGGAAGGCCGAACACACTCCACGCAGGGTCATCGGGATGAATTGCCATATTAATGTCATATTTATCGCAGACCGGCATAATTCTATTAAGGAAATATTTCAGATTTTCAAACAGCTTTTCATCATCAATATCCTTGTACATTTCAAATAATTCTTTTACATGTGCCATGCGCTCGGGCTCCCAGCCTGGCATTACGGCTCCGTTTGAATCGCCTGCTATGGATTCAAACATTTTTTCAGGGTCCAGGGCATCAATGGCTTTCTGGCTGTAGGCAAGCACCGTAGAGCCGTCAGGACGCATCCTTGCAAGCTCTGTTCTTGTCCAGTCAAATACCGGCATGAAATTATAGCATACAAGGTGAATATCTTCTTTTCCCAGATTTTCAAGGGTTTCTATGTAATTATCAATATATTGTTCCCTTTCCGGAACTCCGGTCTTAATGGCATCGTGCACATTCACACTTTCAATTCCTGCCACATGAAGCCCTGCTGCTTCCACTTCATCTTTCATAGCCCTGATTCTTTCACGACTCCATACTTCTCCGGGCGCCGTATCATACAGCGTAGTGATAACCCCCGTTACACCGGGCACCTGGCGTATCTGCTTTAACGTAACAGTGTCAAATTCGGAGCCATACCATCTCATTGTCATTTCCATAAAAAATTACCTTCCCTTCCATATATAGTAGCAATTTCATATTGTATTTTTATTATAAAAAACAAACATTTTAAAAGCTATTGACTGATTTGTTGTATACATTGCAAAAGTTGCGATTTTCATATATTATTATCATAAAGGATCAAAAAGGATGGAATAATTATGAGAAAAACTCTTCAGACACAGTTCAGCACCAGACAATACATGCTTTCAAAGGATTTTGAGCTTTATTATTATAACGATTCCACAAAGCCCAAAATGACGCTCCATACCCATGACTATTATGAATTTTACTTCTTCCTGGAGGGAGATGTGAGCATTCAGATCGGACAGGAAACTTTTCCGCTGACAGTTGGAGATATTATCGTTATTCCTCCCCGTCTTTCCCATATGGCAGTTATACACAGCATGAACCTTCCCTACCGCCGTTTCGTATTCTGGATTAGTCAAGAATTTGGCAGCTATCTTTTAAACCAGTCGCCGGACTACGGCTATCTCATGCAGCTTGTGCAGACCAGAAAAAATTATATTTTTCATAATGATAAAATTACTTTTAATTCCATCCAGTCAAAAATCATCCGCCTTCTTCAGGAAATGCAGGAAAACCGCTTCTGCCGCGAACCTCAGATTACTCTTTATGTCAGCGATTTGATTCTTCACATGAACCGCCTGGTATATGAAAAAAAACATCCGGAAAGAGCTGCAGAAACGGAAACTTTATATCAGAATATCTGCAGCTTTATCGAAGGGCATATTGATGAGGATTTATCTTTGGATCGCCTTGCCCGGGAGTTTTTTGTAAGCAAATATCACATTGCGCATATTTTTAAGGACAATCTGGGATTGTCCATTCATCAGTATATTACCAAAAAAAGACTTGCCCTGTGCAGGCAAGCCATTCTCAGCGATATGAGTATTACCGAGGTTTATCAATCCTTTGGCTTCGGAGATTATTCCAGTTTCTTCCGTGCCTTCAAAAAGGAATACGGGATTTCTCCAAAGGATTTTAAGGATAACTGCACCCCGGCTATACTCCCTTAGTATCAAATGAAAAAAAATTCTGTTGTATCAGTACTTCTTCCTTATTCAACAGGCATTCTTTTATTTTATTTCCGATATTAACAAATTCCGTAACCAGTTCGGGATCAAAATCGGTACCGCTTTTGGATACAATAATTGCCATGGATTTTTCGTGTGAAAAAGGCTTTTTATAGGGACGTTCAGAGGTGAGGGCGTCATAAACATCCACTATGCTCATAATGCGTGCCACAAGAGGTATATCGGTTCCTTCCAAACCCTCCGGATATCCTTTCCCATTCCATTTTTCATGATGATATCTGGCAATCCGCTCTGCAACCTCCCCGAATTCTTTGTCGGGAATCCTTTTCTTAATAAACCGGAAAATATCTCCGCCTATCACAGAATGCAGCTTCATCTTTTCAAATTCCTCTTCGCTCAGGGAACCGGCCTTGCGAAGCACCGCATCCTCAATGGCTATTTTCCCCACATCATGCAAAGGCGCACTCCGGCACGCTTTTTTTACAATCTGGGGTGTCAGCTGCTCTTTATATTTGTCCAGCATCTGCAGATGGCTGATAAAAGCTGAGAAATAAATGGCCGTATTTTTCAGATGTCCCCCTGTGACACCGTCCCTTGATTCCACCAGCCCCGCAAAGCTGGTTGTAATCAGATCATACATGCTTTCAATCTCTTCTACCTTTTCCGTCACCTTTTCTTCCAGACTCCGCTCATATTCCGCCAGCGCAATCTGGGTTTCTATTCTCTTCTTCATAACAATGGGAACAAAGGGCTTCGTGATATAATCCACAATACCGCCGTTAAAACCTTCTACCTCTGTTTCCGGTCTTGTATCTGCGGTAAGGAAAATAACGGGAATATTTTTAAATTTTGAACTTTTTTTCAAAAGCCTTAACATTTCATAGCCGTCTATTTCAGGCATTACGATATCCAGCAAAATCAAATCGGGCATTATCTTTTTCAGAATATCAAAAGCCGCTTTTGCTGACAGCGCTTCATATAATTCATAAGTATCTTCCAAAACCGCTCTTGCTGCCTCATGATTCAGTTGCACATCATCAATCATCAGAATTATTTTTTTATTCATAAAATTCCCTTCAAACCCGTGTATGTCTATCATAACCCGTTTTTTTATTATACTTCTTATAGTTAATATCATATCAAATATGGCTTCTTCCCGCAATGACAAACTGTACCCCAATTCCTTAAAAAAAGAAATTTTTGAAAAATACAGGGATATATGTTAACATGAAAAAAGAATGCTTTATTAAAATACAAGAGGTGACAAACTATGTTAAAACAAGTCTCAATCTTTGCGGAAAATCAAAAAGGGGCTTTTCAGGCAATCACCGGAATCCTTCAGGAAGAAGGCATTAACATATTGGGCTCCGTAACCAATGACAGCGCTGAATACGGCATTGTCAGGATGATAGTTTCCGATACGGAAAAGACCTTAAAAGCTCTCACTGCCAGGGGTTATCTTTGCCGCTCTAACGATATTCTCGGCGTTGAAATGGAAGATAAAATCGGAAGTCTTAATAATCTGCTTATCAGTTTATCGGAAGGAAACATCAGTGTGGATTATATTTATCTGTGCTTCAACAGAGAAACCGGCAAGCCGGTTTTGATTCTGCATACGGACGAAATCTTTGAAGTGGAAGAATATTTGAAAGCAAAAGGGTTCTCTGTTCAATAGAGAACCCTTCCCATTACTCATGACAACAGAAAATGCGCTGTGCGGATTTTATCCGGTATTTACTTCTTTTTCATATTTGAAAGTTCCAACATGGAAGCCGAAAGTTCATGCACATGGCGGGTATCATCAATTACCTGATTCATGTTTTCCTTATATACTCCCATTGCTTCAGAAATTGCCTCTACAGATGCCTGATTCTCTTCGGAATGTGCACTCATATCCGTTACTTTGTCTTTTAGTTCTTCGAAAATAGATTCCACCCTGCTTACATTACCGTTTTGCTCCTCGATATTGCTGTATAAGGAATCAAACTGATGAGTCAAGTGATCAAAACCACTCTGAAGCTCCTCCAAAGCTCCCAAAGAAACATTGATGGCTTCCGTGCTTTCTCCCAGCTGCAAGGTAGTTTTCTGTATTTGATTCTGCATAGAATTTACCACATCCACCACCTGCACTGAGCATTTATTGCTATCTACTGCCAACTCCTGCACTTTAGATGCTACTACTGCAAACCCGGCGCCTGCCTGTCCTGCTCTGGCCGCCTCTATAGAAGCATTTAATGCCAACATGGTAGTGCTGGCAGAAATACTGTTCAGTTTCTCTGTAACTTTATAAATCTCCTGCATTTGATTCTCCAATAAGCAGAATACTTCATTTGTTTCATGCATAGTCCGTTTTACAGCTTCCATCTGCCTGTTCATCTCTTCCATATTTTTGCAATTGGCAGCCAAAGCTGTTTCACAGGTTCTGACATCGTCATTTAAAGCGTCTATCTGGCGCTCTGTCACCTGTATCCTGTCCTGTACATTTTCACAAACAAACTCTACTTCTCTTGCCCCTTGGGAAATGCTGTCCGAGCTCTGCTTTAAATCATTT
This sequence comes from Lachnospiraceae bacterium, assembly GCA_017621815.1. Lineage (GTDB taxonomy): Bacteria > Bacillota > Clostridia > Lachnospirales > Lachnospiraceae > Suilimivivens. The sequence continues at coordinate 34,964 of JAGASK010000018.1, forward strand.
GTATTTCCATTCAGACGGGCATCAGCTTCCTGCAGATTCTCAATCCTTTTCGCTGAATTTTCAAAATTATGCTGCAGTTCTCCGCCAATAGTCAATAATGATTTCAGAAGTCCTTCTGCTTCTTCGGCTCTTGCCTGGCTCATCAGAATAAACGCACGCCCTCTTTGTATTGCCAGATAAAACATAGCGCTTGCCAGTATAAACATTCCCAGACACAGGAAAAATTGTCCGGAACTTTCCGTTTTTTCCGGATGAATCACATATTGCACAATCAGCAAAAGTGCTGCCAGTATTCCCTGAATTCTTGTATATTTCGGTCTTAAATACATTCCGGTCAGGCCAATTACTGCCAGATACAGAGGGAAATCATCACTATAATATTCTCCGCTGTTAAGTGAAATAATAAACACGAGGAATACAAGACCTACAGAAACTACAAACTGCTGCTTCTCTTCTTTGGCATGTCTGCTTTTCATAATAAGCAATATCGCTGTAAATACTGCCAGACTGGCACCGATAACGCCCGCTCCCACAAGACTCTTTCCTAAAATGTTTTTAATAAGAAATAATGCTGCTACAATATATGTTACATATAACATCGTTTTGAAAATTCTATCTTTCGACACAGGTTCTTTGACTGCCTTTTGTTTTTCCCTCATAAGCGTTTCCTCTCTTTTCGCGTTTTCTGATATTCTGTCGTATTAACAATAGACATCTATGTATTCATCATAACCAGTATGCCGTTATGCGGCAAGTATTTTTTTCCTGTTTTCAGGAAAAAGAGTTGTTTTGTTCCCAATAGGAAAAATAGAAGAAAGATATATCTCCGGCACGGTCAGTCAGATTCTCCTTAAAATATTCTCCTAACTGTGACACCTCCTGTTGGCACAATTCTTAAAATGTGTGCTGCCTATGGATGTTCCCTAGGAGGCAGTTTTGTCGCACTGCTTATTGCCAGACAAAATATCATTATGGAGCATGGGATTATCGGCAGTTCTGATTTTGATCAGTCCGGAATCATATCAGCCAGACTGAAAGCCGCATTAATGGGGAAGGTACTGTATCCATATATTCATACGGGCAAATACAGCATTTCCTTTATGCAAAAAAACGGGGGAAAAATATCTTACCCGATATAAACAGCATTTTCAAAATCCGGTCATCCATGAACACAATATGAGACATGAAGAACTTTTAGGTGTATACCCGGAACAATGGGCAAAGCTGGTAAAGGAAATATGCCTGTCCTAAGCCCTTCAAAACAAAAACCTTATTTGATAAGCGCAGAAAGAGGGTGCCTTCCCGGGGACACCCTCTTTCGCCGTTTCCGGCAATAAAATATCTACAAAACATACTTCCGTTGTCTATTTCGTAAAAATATTCAATAAATAATAAATATGTCTCATAAACTGAACGCCCACAAATCCATAGACTGCCCATCTTATGAAATTCAATGTTTTTTCCGTTTTTCTTTTTTTTCCGGCAGCTTCATAGCGATATATTTCATGTTCATATTCCTGCATCAGGCACCGTATCAAATATTCTCTGTTTTTTCTTTTTCCGGAAATTATATGTATCTTTTCAGCCAGGCACAAATCATATAACTCTTTCGTTGAATAATCCTCATATTTCAATTTTGAGGGCGGAATTCTGTCTCTTTGCTGCTTTTCCTTTTTCTTTAACTCCTGTTCACTCGTTTCCGTAAAAATAAAGCATAGAGCGGGAGCAAAAATCAGCACCTGCATAAACAATCCGAGAATTCCCTGCCACAACTGATAATTCCGGCAATCTCCAACCCTTGTTCCTTTTCTTTCATATCTGAAATAAGGGTAGCTGTCTCCTTCTCCAAACAAAAAGCAGTCCTTATCAGACACTTGTACCGGTATTCCGTCAATAACAAAATAATTCTTCTGATATTGGGCTGACCTGTGTCTTAATGGTATTTTTATGTCTATAACATCCTTTTTTACTTCCTCTATAATTCCGGATGTCTGCTGTTTTTCAAAAAAGACCGGATATGCAAGAGATTTTGCAATAAAAGGAGTGAATGCACCTGCTGTAAGCATCAGCAAAATACTTCCCAGATAACATACCGTATAAATTTTTTCATGACTGCTGCACAAGCTTCTGATGTGCTCCTGTATTTTTCTTTTCATTTCACTCCCTGGGTTTTTACTGCAATGAACCGGACCAAGCGTATTATATTATAGAATTCCAAACGGCACAAGTATTCCAAAGGAGAATTATACTTTCCAGCTGGCAGCCTGTCTGCGCTCCACTACAAAACGGCGGTATATCCCGTCCTGACTGACCAGCTCATCATGAGTTCCCTGCTGGACAATTCTACCGCCGTCAACTACAAAAATGCAGTCGGCGCCTCGCACTGTTTTCAGACGGTGTGCAATCATGATGACAGTCTTGTCATGAGTCAGCTCACTGATTGCCGCCATCAGTTCCTTTTCATTTTCAGGATCCACGTTGGCAGTGGCCTCGTCCAGAATGATAATCGGCGCATCCTTCATGATGGCGCGGGCAATGGCAATTCGCTGGCGTTCACCGCCGGAAACAGATGCCCCGCCCTCTCCAATCACTGTATCATATCCTTCCGGCAGTGCCATAATGAACTCATGGCAGTGAGCCTTTTGGGCAGCGGAAATTATTTCATCCATGGAAGCGCCCGGTTTGCCAAATCTGATATTATTGGCAATTGTATCCGAAAACAGATAAGTGCGCTGAAACACAAAAGAAAAGTTCCGTATCAGGCTGTCATAGCTGTACTCTTTCACATCCCTGCCTCCCAGCATAACCCTGCCTCCCTGAACATCCCAGAAACGGGCCATCAGATTACATAACGTTGTCTTGCCGCCGCCGCTGGGACCGACAATAGCCACTGTGGTTTTTTCCGGAATGGTCAAAGATACATCATTTAAAATTTTCTTCTGCTCATAAGAAAAATCCACATGCGAAAGTTCAATACCGCAACCCTCCGGAACAATTTCCTTACCGTCAATGTCCATGGGTTCCACCTTCAGAATTGCATTGGCCTTTTCCACTCCGATATCAATGGAACGGAACAGCGTGGAAAAGCTGCCTGCACTGTCCAGCTGCTCAAACAGAATGAAAGAGCAAATCAGCATTAACAAACAGTTTGCCAGGGGCATTGTGCCGTTAAACCAGAAGCTTACCGCAGCAGCACACACCGCTACACCGGTGAGCTTGTTGGCAATAAACTGTAAAAAGATAAATGCCACTGAAGGAAGCTCCATGCCGAAAGCAGCCTTTCTGCACTCTTCCACCGCTTCATGGACCTGAGTAGTGGAATCCCTGGTCAAATCAAAGTTTTTAACCTCTGCGATACCCTGCACATACTCCAGAACCCTGGCAACCAAATGCTCATCCGCATTCATTTTGCGCTGGGATACCGCCTGTTCTTTTTGCTGCATCAGCGCATTGATTCCCATGAATACCAGCAGACCTGCCAGCGTAATCAGCCCAACCCGCCAGTCATACACAAACATCATAACGGCAATAATCCCTGCTGTCAGAAAACCGCGGGTTGTAATCATGACAACACGTGTCGCCACGTTTGCCATATTTTCCATGGTATTGGTGGTGACGGAAGCCACTTCTCCCAAACTGTTTAAATTGAACCACCCCATTGGCAGATAACGCAGATGCTCCGCTATTTCGATACGCTTGTTGGCACAGGCACGGTAGCCGCCCCTGGTCTGCAGCATAGTGGATTTCATATTGATGAGAATAGTCATAATAACAGAACCCACGATAATAGCAAGGCTGCTCCAAAGCGTTGTCATAGTCACATTATTTTCCAGCAGCGCCTGAATAACAATATAAGATGCCGGGATGCGCATGGCCGAGCATATGGCGCTTAAAACTCCCAGCCAGATGGATGTAATAAACATTCTGCGGTTTTCCTCTCCGCAGAAATCAAAGAATTTTTTCAGAGTCTGAATCATTTATGCCACCTCCTCATCATTGTCCTTAACACTCATGTGCGCCTCCCACATCTCCTTATAAAGCGGACAGTTTTCCAGAAGCTCCGCCTGGGTACCCTGTGCGGCAATGCTTCCATCCTTCACCACAAAGATACAGTCTGCATCCGCCACTGTGGACAAACGGTGGGCGATTACCAGCAGAGTTTTGCCCTGAATCAGCCGTGCCAGCGCAGATTGAATAATAGCTTCATTCTCCGGGTCGGTATAAGAAGTGGCCTCATCCAGAATAATCACCGGCGCATCCTTCAGCATAGCGCGGGCAATGGAGATACGCTGTCTTTCGCCGCCTGACAAATGCCCGCCGGAAGAACCGCAGACAGTCTGATAGCCATTTTCCAGGCTCATAATAAAATCATGACAGCCGCACGCTTTTGCTGCCGCCATTACATCCGCATCTGTTGCTCCTTTGCGCCCCATACGAATGTTTTCCATAACGGAAAGGTCAAACAGGTAGTTGTCCTGGGACACATACGCAATACGGCCGGTACATTCTTTGAGGGGAAGATTCCGAATATCCACACCGCCTAATGTAATACTTCCGCTTTCCACATCCCACAATGAAGCAATCAGCCTGGCAATGGTAGATTTACCGCTGCCTGAAGGACCAACCAGGGCATTCACCGTGCCCGGCTCTATGCGCAGGCTGACTCCGTGCAGCACTTCCTTCTCATGATAAGAAAAACGGACATCTTTCAGCTCAATGGAATTGTCCTCCGGCAACGTCTGCGCATTGTCAGGACGCTTCAAATCTTTGCCCGAAAGAACCCCGGCTACCTCACCGACAATCGTTCCCACCTGGGCAATGTCATCTGTATAGGAAAATGCCGTAATCAGCGGCTGCATAATGCCAAAAGACAGGATAATAACAGTGAGGAAGGTTTCTGCTGTCAGAGTTCCCTGCATAAACAGCAGACATCCCACAGGAAGAATTCCGATAAGTGTGGATGGAAAGACTGCCATACCGGCAACCTGACCAAACAGGCAGCTTCGCATCCATTCAATAAAGCAGTCCGCCCCTTCCTTCGCCGCCGAAACAAACCTGGCATAGCTGGTTTTGGACTGGCCGAAAGCTTTAATAACCTCTATTCCGTTAATGTATTCCACTGCCGTGTTGTTTAAAGTCTTTGTAGCAGTCACTGCACGCTGGAATTTAGCTTCATATCCGTTGAACATAGACAGGAAACACAGGATTCCCAACGGCAAAACGATAAGTGTTGCCAGCCCCATGCGCCAGTCTATCCCAAACAGCAATATTAACACAGCTGCCGCACCGATGATATTGGAGGTCATTTCCGGCACCAGATGGGCAAGCGTTGTTTCAATGGAATCCACCCTCTCCACAATAATGTTCTTATAGGAACCGGATGATTTCTCCAGCACTGTGCCCAGGGGCAGAGTTGCCAGTTTATCCATCAGGCGTATTCTCACAGCAGCCAGCACATGAAAAGTAGCATGATGAGACAGCGTAGTGGAAATCGTATGCAGTATGTAGCGCAGCACCCACCACAATCCCATAATAAGGCAGCATTTCAGGCACCATGCCTTGTCTGCCCTGCCGCTGACAAGGCCGCTAATCAATTCAATCATAATAAAATACGGCACCAGCGAACATGCCACACCTGCCAGCGCTGCCAGCACGCTGAGCAGATATTCCCCTGTGCGTGGACCTGCCAGTTCCAGCAGCCAGGATGCTGCACTGCGCTTTTTTTCTGTTTTGTTGCTCATTTGTTCCATCTCCTTTACTATAGTTAGCTTTAGCTAACCCACATCTTTAAAAACAGGGGAACACTTTTCCCCTGTTCTAAAGTCCTGTAATCATCCGCCAGCCCGGCGTAAAGAAATCCAGCATTGTTTTCAGATAACGCTCTGCATCCGCTTTGTGATACCCATGCACGATTGGTTCAAGCAATGCGGTATTATAGGCGCTGATCAGCATATGCATCTCGTCCCGCTGTATTTCCCTTACGGGAATTCCCCGCTCCTTGCTGCTTTGCAGGAACCGCATCATTTCATCTACACTCTGCTCGGTAAGATCATGAACATAATTTTCGTAAGGCGTGCCTGCTGAACAGCAAATCAACAGCCGGAAAGCTTCAGGCCGACGGTACATCACATCTAACACCATACGGACATCATTGAGTTCATTTTCAAAATCCCACATACTTTCAGGTGTTTCCTGATACAGGGCATCATAGCTGGAAGCAACATGCCTTTCTTTCCATGCATTTAACTCATCAACGGCAGGCTGCACCAGAGCGGCAAACATATCCTGCTTACTGGTAAAATGGCGGTATAGAGCCGCCGAAGTCATCCCGACTGCATCGGCAACAGCTTTCATGGAAGCCTGCTCAAAGCCTTTTTCCTGAAACTCCTGCATGGCTGCTTTAACGATTTTCTCATGACTGAAGGTTTTATCACGCGGCATAAAAACCCACTCCTTTCCCTCAGACGTTAGTTAATCAGATTAGCTAACGTAATTAACTTACACTATTCTTCAGAGATTGTCAATCCCCGAATCACCGTTACAACAATATTTTTCATAATCCGACCTCAATTCAGCACAATTCCTGTTCGGATTCTCATAAAAATGAAATAACTTATTCTCTTATCAGGCCCTATTTTATATTGCTCCAATTTTCTATTTTAAGGCTTCCTCATACAATACTTTATCAACATCTTTAAATACATTAAAAATAATCCTGTCAAAATCCGATGCATATTTTTTCAAAAAAGCTGTCACTGTTTCTACCGCAATCCCGGCAGCCTCAGCATTCGGAAAATGAAATTCCCCCGTGCTGATGCAGCAAAACGCAACAGAACGGATTTCATGCTCCACACAGCATTTCAGTACATTTCCATAGCAATTCCGTAAATCCTGCCTGAGTGCATCGTTCAGGCTCCTTCCCACAATAGGGCCTACGGTATGTATAACATATTGTGCCGGCAGATTATATCCTTTCGTCAGCACAGCCTGCCCTGTAGGTTCTTCATATTGTGAACCATACTGCATTTTCCTGCGGTTCATGTAATGACTGCACTCCTCCCTGAGCTGAACACCTGCCGCGCTGTGAATAGCGTTGTCAATACAGCGGTGACAGGGTACAAAGCATCCGAGCATCCGGGAATTAGCCGCATTTACAACGGCGCCCGCCTGAAGCCTTGTTATATCCCCCTGCCAGACAGAGATTTTATCCCCAAAAGGATGTCTGCTTCCATACTGCTCTGCCACAGTCGGCACGTCCTCCGGAAAGACAATTCCCTTTTCTTTCGCTTCTTCAGTCAGAAATTCATTCTGTATTTTTATCACATTTTCCTGCATGTGCCCGGGCATTCGGATATTCATAAGGGAGCGGAAGGCCATTCTTTTTTCTTCATAGCCTTTCCCCACTTCCAAATCCTTATATTGCACAGAATCTTCCTTAAATTCTTTCAACAGAAAATCAAGTCTTTCTTCCTGCTTTTTGTTCCGCGTCATTTTTTCATCCTTTCCGCTATATCTTCTATGCTCTTAGCAATATCTTCATTGATGCCCACAGCCCTTTTTCCCATGCTTTCCGGCACAACAGCCTCTTCCAGATTCAGGCGCACTAAAGACCAGTCTGCATTATCATACAGCATTTGTTCAAATGGAAAACGAATGATCGTCGGGGTGTTACGTTTATTGCGCACCATTTTTATGATGAACTCCATATCAAAATTCTAAACTGTCTGAATTCAGAAGGAAATATTTCATTCCCATAATAACAAAGCCATCATCATTTCTCCACGGTTTTGCCGTTCCGTTTACAATTATTATTTTTTTAAAGGAATCCGGAATACTGCGTAATGAATAAAATTCCTGTATCTGCTTTTCCTTTGATGTTATATTATAGGCGACCTGAATATAATACCTTTGGTTTCCCTGATTGACTACAAAATCAACCTCAAGATGCTTCCGAACACGCTTTCCCGCTTTATCTTTTCCATACACATCTATAATACCCGTGTCTACATTATATCCGCGAATAAGCAATTCATTGTAAACAATATTTTCAATTATATGGGGTGCTTCCTGTTGTCGGAAATTTAGTCTTGCGTTTCTAAGCCCCATATCTGTGAAATAGTATTTCAGATTAGCACCAATATATTTTCTACCTTTAATATCATAGCGATTGGATTTTGAAATCAAAAATGCTTCCTCAAGATAATCAATATGTCTGGATATCGTTTTATTGGTATATCCAGTCCTGCGTTCACTTAAGAAAGTATTTGAAATCTTTGTAGGATTCGTTGGTGCTCCAATGGCAGAAGCAAGAATGTCAACCAATGTACTTAACTCATCTGTATTTTGGATGTGATTTCTTTCAATTACATCTTTCAAATATACATTTGTAAAAATATTTTTTAAATATTCTGTTTTTTGGCGTTCTGTCTGAAAACCAGCAACTTGCGGCAAACCTCCATAAATCATATAATCATTCCAGGCGTTATCATACTCTCCCTCATAAACAGAAAAATATTCTGCAAAAGAGAGAGGATACATTCTGACTTCGTCTCCTCTTCCCCGAAATTCTGTTACAATATCACTGGACAAAAATCTGGAGTTACTTCCGGTTACATATACATCAATTTGGCTCATGCGAAGCAAACTATTCAGCACTTCCTCAAACCGAGGCATGAATTGTACCTCATCCAGAAGTAGATAGTAGCGTTTATCATCCTTTATGAAATCTTTGATATACTGATAACATATTCGGGGATTTCTTAATTCTTCATTTTCAATACCATCCAAAGCGATTTCAATGATATGATCCTCGTTTATACCATTTTCCATTAGATACTTTTTAAATATACGGAAAAGTAAAAAAGACTTCCCGCATCTTCGCACACCCGTAACAATCTTTATCATTCCATTGTCTTTTTTCAGGATTAGCTGCTGAAGATAAGTATTTCTTTTTATTTCCATTTAATCACTCCTTGAATTCGTGCAATACACAATTTTTAGTAATTCAATTATACTATAAAAACAACCCTTCTTCAACCAGATATTCCTATTTTATGTGCATTTGCACATTTTTATGTAATCAAATTTGGCAAAATCTGAATCTGTTATTTTTTTAAACAAATTTGTTGTAATATCTCGCCAAGATCTCCGTTAATACAGATGGAACGTTCCGCAATTTCTTTTGGAGCGTAAGCTTCGCCAAGATTGATGCAGACATAGACGGTCTTTGAATTTTGATAGGCCTGCTGCCAAAAATTATACTTTATAATACCGGGGGTGTTAAATCCCACGCCCAATTCCAGTAATACTACCTTGTCTTTTTTATGTTCTTTTAAGAAAGCAGTGTAACGGCATGCCGCTTCATTCCAGTGTTCATCTTCTACAAAATACTGGTCGCACCGAAGGTGCATTGCCATATCTTTACCGCAGACAGGACATTTCGGAACCATATAAGAGGGAATCAGGCAATCCTTTATCCACGTTGGTTGTTAAAACAAAATGCGGCTTTTCATTGACCAATGCATACAATTCACGGTAAAGTAAAAGTGCATCCGGTTCAATCCCGTTTAACCATACATGCTTCGACCAATATCCCCATTTTGCTTCTTCTGTGGGAAAAGGATAAAACCCGGCGCTATACATATCACTCATGTACGCAGAACCGTATTTTTCAATAAATTCTCCGAAATTATCCGTAAATCGCTTTCCGCCGTAAGTCAACCCTGCTGCCGCAGATAATCCTGCCCCTGCTCCTATCACAACAATTACCATTTTTTCGCCTCTTTTTTTTAATTTACCGTTATCATTCTGCCAGTAAAAGGTATCTCCCTTACAGAAGAAGGGAAATACCTTTATGAGCATTTTAACCCGCTGGTAACGGAATTCCATAATACGATGAGTCAGACTGTCTCCTATTTTGAGAACAAGCCGAGGAAATTATCATTTGCCTGTGCACCGTTGATTTTTTGGGTTTTGAATCCGGAACTTCTCTTATCTTTTCAGGACGCCAATCCCTGGATTTCACTGGATATGATAGAATTAGCAGATGCTGACTGTGATTCTTATGTCCTTGCAGACGAAAAACATTTTGGATTACTTGCCATTCCCAAAAACAGACATGGGGAACGTCTTGATTATATACCTGTCAAAACACTCCCCCTATATTTATATGTCCACAAAGATAATCCTTTGGCAAAACAGAAGTCCGTGAATTTTGGTATGTTAAAAAATGAAAATTTTTTAATGATGGATAAAAAATCCTATTACAGAAAGGTAATCTACTCCCATTCCAAACCATATGGCTATAAACCTGCACCTGCATATGAATCATCAGATGTAAATCAGATTTGCAGTTTAGTAAATTCAGGAAAGGGCATTTTTCTTGCAGTCAAAAATCCGGCGGCAAACGCTTTGTTTAAAAATGTGGTTATGGTTCCCTTTGATGAATCCACATTGACTTACAGCATTGCTTTCATTTTTCAGGATTATGATAAACTGGAGCCGCCTGCAAAGAAATTCATGGAATATATTCTAAAAAATTCGAATTCATAACAGCTCTCCTTTTCCTGAAATGTAAATTTCCAGCATTCATGTGGGTCTTAAGCCACATAAAATCATCAATTGTCAGACCATTCATGAGATCATATTCACTGTGCAGATATTCCCTGAAAAACTCAAAAAACTCATGGACTGACATTGCTTCCCTTGGCAATTCCGCAGGCAGATGTCAGTCTGGAAACCGTCATCCGCTGAATGCCAAGCGTCCTGCTTAAACGGATTCCTGCCTTTTCCCGAATCACCTCTGCAGTTTTATCTATTTCATAAATCTGCTGCCAGTATATGAGCCGCCGTGTGGCGCAAAACATTCAATTCTTCCTCTTTGGGGCATTCCTCTACTGCTCCGTTATTGTAAATTACCTTCATTTTTATCCTCCACACTGCAGCTTCATTCCGGGATTACCGCCTGCGCCGACCCAGGAACACCATAATTATTCTAAATCACGATTTACTTTATTGTGATAGCAAGCGAATCAATTGACAGTCTTGACTTTTTTACGCTTTTATGGTAATGTAAATACGAAAAGAGGGAAATACTTCCCTCTCTTTTTATTATCCATTAAAAATTAAAATTCAAAACATTGCTACCCTGGTCATGCAAATTCGATTTAATATTCATATTAAAAATAAATCATTTTATCCACTTTTCTATCGCTGCTGACAATTTTGACAGTTCAATCGGTTTTGCAACATGGTCATTCATTCCCACTGATAAGGCTCTTTGAATATCATCCGAAAATGCATCCGCACTCATAGCGACAATCGGTATTATTTTTAAATCCTCTCTGGCGGAAGCCCTGATTTCCTTTGCTGCCTCATAACCATTCTTGTTAGGCATTTGAATATCCATAAAGACCAAATCAAAGTAATTTTCCGGCTTTTCCGACAGAATATCCACTGCCTGCTGTCCATCCCTTGCCGTTTCTACTGCAATGCCGATAAACTCCAGCAGCGTCTCGGCAATTTCCAGATTCAGATCATTATCTTCTACTAAAAGAACTCTTTTTCCACTGTAATCTGCTTGTCCCAGCTTATCAATGTCTGACGTTTCTTCTCCCTCCTGCTTCTCAATCAGGGATTTCAATACATAGACTAAGCGTGACTTAAATAATGGTTTAGCGATAAAGGCATTGACGCCTGCTTCTCTTGCTTCCTGTTCAATCGAAGACCAGTCATAAGCAGAAAGAATAATAATCGGAATATCATCTCCCAACTTTTTCCGTATCTCCCTTGTTGTTTCAACACCACATTTTCCAGGCATCTTCCAGTCCAGAATCACTACAGCATAATCCTCCGCATTTTCATGCGCTTCTGTTAATTTTCGGATGGCCTCATCTCCACTTAATACACCATCTGAAACCATGCCAATACTGTTCAAAACCTCACAGGCATTTTCACAGGCCTCCGGTTCGTCATCTGCCACCAGCACCCTTAAATCCTTAAGACATTCTACTACTTCCGTTTTCACGTTTTGCAATTTCAGATATACCTGCACAGTAAACTTAGAACCCACACCCAGGGTACTCTCAACCTGAATATTTCCATTCATCATCTCAACAATATTATTTGCAATGGACATTCCAAGCCCTGTTCCTTCGATATTCCGGTGGCTGGCACTATTCTCACGCGCAAAGGGTTCAAAGATTGTTTTTATAAACTCCTCCTTCATCCCAATACCGGTATCTTCAAAAATAAATTCATAGCACCCGCTTCCCTGTATGCGGGATGGTTTTTCACAAATACTGAAGGAAATCGTACCTCCCTCCGGTGTAAACTTCACAGCGTTGCCCATAATGTTCACAAACACCTGCTGTAAATGCAATGAATCTCCAATCACATCTTCATGAGTAATATTGGAAATATTTACCTTGAGCTGCTGATTCTTTTCCTGAATCTGCGGCTGGATAATTGCCAGAAGATTTTCCACCAGCTTTGCCATATCAAATTCTTCTTCGAACAATGTTACCTTGCCGCTCTCAATTTTAGACATATCAAGCACGTCATTGATCAGTGCCAGCAGATGACGGCTTGAAAGGGTAATCTTATTCAGACAGTCTTTAAGTCTTTCCTTATCATCAATATTCATAGCCGCTACGGTAGTCATACCCATAATTGCATTCATAGGGGTACGGATATCATGGGACATTCTCGAAAGGAAATCACTCTTGGCATGATTCGCTGCCTCTGCTGCCTGAAATGCCTCTTTTAAGGCTGTCCGGTTTCTAAGCTCCTCCCGCTTCAATTCCGTTACATCCTGAATAGCATGTAAGATCATGGTCGGAACACCATTTTCCCGTTTCAGACTTAAAATCGATATATGCTCCCACCGCTCTGTCTCCCGCTGAACACGGTATTCGAATTGCAGATACGGAGTATTCCTATCCATATGCATCTGAATATAGTCCTTTGTTATGACCGTTGGCATATCCTCCATACCGTCATCTTCAATATATTGTGGCAAAGAATAAGTTAATAAATCTGAATATTTTCCTTTTGCCGGATGCTTCTTCTCCCCGCCCTTAAGATATTCATAGGTATCATTCTTCAGATCCACAACAACAAACCGGGTAAACAAATTTGTCACTCCGTCAACAATACAGGACATTTCCTGCTTTTGAGACATCAACAGTTTCCTTTGTTTCCAATTTAAAAGAATTAAACTAAGAATATATATACTGAATGCAAAAATCAGACAGATTTCCAGCTGTATTCCGGCAGCATTGGCATTGCCTATCATATTATTGGTAACCCCAGACGGAAATGTCTGCATGAGCATCCAGTCATTCTGGGAAATTCCCGTAAGATATGCATTTCCTGTTCCCTGTACACCGCCATACCTGAAGCCGCAGGATTCATGTTTTTCAAATGCCTGCCGGATGTCTTTAAGAGATTCCTCGGATACCTTTATAGTTCCCGGCAATGCCTCAAGCATATTTTCAGGGGCATTATCATCACCGAAGCTGGAAATAACCGTTCCATTTCCCGTACAGAGATATGTTTTTGCCTGTATACCAAAAAATTCAGCAGAAAGAATCCTCTGCATTCCCTCTTCCCGGTATATTCCGATTAGTACTCCGATAATTTCCCCCTTATAACGCAAAGGTGTATAGAAACTCACCAGTGTTTCATTCGTAATTCTGGAGTTAAGGGTCATAAATATACCAGAATTTCCTTTCATTCCTTCTATATAATATTCACGGTCTGAAACATCTGCTTTCTTACCCTCAAATGTAAGATTTATCCCGTTCTTATCCACAAATTCCACATACTCAAAAATGGAATTCTCAGCCATGTCCTTCAATGCTTTTGCATCCACCTCTGGTGATTCCAAAGAATTTCCATACATATACGCCATGGTATTAATACTATTCTGCGCACCTGTCAAAGTATCTTCAATCCGTTCTGCCACCTGAATCGTGGCATCCTCCACATAACTTTCATTCTGTCGGATAATACGCTCATTATTTTCCTTTGTAAAAATAACAAAAATAATGACAATAAATACTAACAGAATACAGGCAAACAGAATCTGCATCCATATTTTGCGGTTATTATCAGACTTCATTTTTCACACCTCTTATCACTTTTTATCTTCTAAATTATATATTAATTCATAGCAATTTTCCACTCTTCTTTCCTGGATTCCCACCATTTTATTTGCTGTGTAAACAGCATAATTATCTAAAACCGGAGATTCCACCCATACGGATTGATGATAGTTAAAAAAAACAAGACTTTGCATTGGTTTTACAAGGTCTTGTTTTTCTATGTCCCGGGCTGATTTAGTTTTTCTTAGTGCTGCCATAATACGGCAGTTTTGGATACGATTGCATTGAGACAATCTATGTCATCAATTCCCCTGTTGTAAATTATATGCTATAGTCTAATCTGCTGCCTGTATCCTCCTTGTCTTCTTTTGTTTTCTCTTTTCTGGCGGCTTCCTTTTTCTCCTCTGCCCGCTTTTCCCGCATCTGCTCAATACGTTCTTTTTGCTTTTGAGAAGATTTTTCAAGTTCAGCAAAATAAGAAACTGAACCGTCATCATTAAAGCAGATACCAAACTTAGTCATTTTGACGCCTTCTGTATTCTTTCCGAAAGCACTCTCAAAGCCAAACTGTTCATTGATCTGCAGAGACATTCTGACTGCACTTTGAACAGCATTCATTTTTTCTTCCGCATATTTCTCATCCACAGCCATCCTTTCAAGCTCTTCCATTGAAAAGACAACCGAAAACTCTTTACTGCTGTTTTTCACAAGGGAACGTAAATCATCCCCTGAATTTCCTACAATAAAATCAAAATCTCCATAAGTTTTCCTGAGATTTTCCAGAAAAGCTGCCGCCTTATCCGATAATTTAAACTTACCGCTCTTTACCTCTTCTGCTTCTGCCTTCTGGGCTGCCTTATATTCCTTCAGATATTCCACCGGTATAGGCTCTCTATCTGCCGCAGTTTCTCCCAAAAGTCCCTTTCCATATTGTTCTAATGCCGTGAGTGCATCACCTGAAAATTCCACGATAACATTATCTCCATACTGGGAAGATATTTCATTCATTGTACGAAAAGTTTCTTCTTTGGTCATTTTATCCATGACCTTGTTTCCTTTTTCGTCAATAGTATTAAACTCATAACGAACTATCGTATCTTTCTTTCCTGCGCCGGAACCATAACTTGCTATCTGTTCTGTTCCCCTATAAAACTGTCCGTAATTATTGCTGATATTTGCTGCCACTTTATCATCCTCCTTTAATAGTTTGGGATTTCCACTTTCATCCTGTCCTAATCGATACAGCCCGCTCGGCTTGCTGCCGGACTTTTCACTGCTGATATACTCGTCCTTTGGAACAGGAATACCTTCACTCTTATTTCCTGCACCTGCAACACAGGCTCACTATGAGTCCAAGCATTTATAAATTTCTTGCACCATACTAAATATACTGTTTATCTTTTCCCCCAATTCATATAGATGTCCATGTTCCTCATATAAAATGACATTAAATCAAATCTGCCAAGCAGTTTCATATCTCTTATTACTTCTTCAAACATTGCAATAAAGTTGCCTCTGTCATTAAGCCCCATTTCTCCATATCCACCGGTAGCCGTAAGTGGTAAAGACCCCAAACCGCCGCCTTTGTCCACATTAAGATATGACTCTAAAGCTCTCATTTCCACCACTGTCGCACAGGAAGGATTCACTTTGTTGATATGTATCGTCTGTTCAAATTCGTTTCCATTCTCATCAACGCCCTTTGCAACTACAGTCGGATCTTCCTCTGTTGAACCTTCTGCATATTTGATATAAAAGGATAATCCCGTACCATTTCCTCCTGAATAAAGCATATCGTCAGTCTTCAAATAAACTTTATAAGTTTTTTGTGTGTTCGCCACATTGTTCATCTGGTTATTAAATCCATTATGAGAAGTTGTTTTCTGTGTTCTTCTTGTTTCATATCCTACTGGATATCCTGTTGTTCCGATTCCACTAATCGCCATTTTTGTATTCCTCCTTTCAAACTTATTGCTCTTCCCCAAGGCCACACCTTGTTATAGTTCCCAAATTAAAGAAAATAAGGGATTTTGCATCATATCAGGATTGCTGATACCATTTAATCATACAGGTTATTATATACAGAGTACAAATTCATTTGGGATGGCATCAGAGCCGCCTGCTGCATCAAATGCTTTTGGTACAAAAGATAGGCACTTTAAACGAATTGATCAATCAGACCTTTTAGCTGCTCCCGGATTATCTTTTCATCATCAACGACTGCTATATTCAATGAACTTTACCTTCATTTCTTTACAAAGATTTTTATAGCTTTTATTTTGTATATCGGCAGAATTTTTTTATTTTTCTTCTAAATGTAACGAAACCCCTTTGAAATGAAACGAAACAGAAAGAAGCCGAAAATTAAGGACTAAAGTTATTCCCTTTAACTTCCCCGGTTTCCAAGTCAATTCCGCTATCATGCCAGAGGATATGCGGACATCCGTCCTGCCTATGAAAATAGCATACCGCCGCATATGCCACAAAAAGAGAGGCTCACCGACCACTCCGGTGAACCCCTTCAAGCTCCCCAAAAAATAATTGTGCCAAATTATACACATACCATATATATAGACTGGTGTGTATTACACATACCCTATACATATATTTTATATATAAAATAATAAGCATCCAAATGAAAAAGCCCTTTTTATTACACACAGACAACTGGAAGTTATGAAAGCAGCGCTGTTTTATACACAATTCCCTTTTTATCAAGGAAACTGTATCTCTAATTAAAAAATTTATTGTATTTTCCCTTATTTTTAAATGGTTTTTTCTGAATACTTTTCATATATAACGTATAATCACTTGGATCAAATTCATCTCCATAACCTCTATCAATTGCTTCTGTAAATCCGAATTTAAAATAAATATGTTTTGCTCTTTTATTATCATCTTCAACACCAATAGTAAATTCAGTATAACCCTGCTGCTCTAAATCAGATAAAGCAAATTGAATTAACTTTTGCCCAAGACCTAATCCTTGACATTTTTTATCTATTCTAAAAGCTTGAAGATAAACTCTTTGATTAGGTATTGTTTCAGAAGTCAGATCATGACTTACATAATTAATTGATAATTCCCCTATAAAAGTATTATTTAGTTCAATAACATAAACATCAATTTCTTTATTATCAAATTCTTTCAATCTCATATCTCGATACTTTAACCACATTTGTTCATTATCCGGAAATAAGTCATGTAATCTATCAAATTCATTTTTCATGATTTTTCTATATATATAATTCACTGTATCTTCTATATCCATTTTTTACCTCACTCTATAAATCCTGATTGTGCTTTGTTGCTGTTTAAGGGAACTATTAGCTGTTATATTTGTTTATTAAAATCTCTTCTAACCCTTGAAAACACTATAACACAAAACATATGGGAATGGTAAACTGATTGAAATGCTTTCAAAAAATCGATGAAAAGAGGCCATATAAAAGATGAACTGCGGAGAAGGTAATCAATCAACAATTACTTGTTGGAAATCTTTCGTCCAATCAATAATTATCCGCTTATCGTATTTATTAATATTATCAGGTAGATTTGTTTTATCAAAAAACCTGTGTTCCAGTGCTTCTTCTGTATTATTTTGAATTTCCCCGCTATACACAGTTGTCTTAAAAATGATACCTGTCCCATAACAAATATCTCCATTTGGATAAGTGATAATTCCATCCTCCCCCGAATAAATACCAAACAATGTCAGTTCTTCTATCTCAATTCCGGCTTCTTCAAATGCTTCTCTTTTTACCACTTCTATAAATTTCTCACCAATCTCCATAGAACCTCCAAGAAGTGCCCAAGAGCTATTATCACGTCGCTTTTGGAGCAATATTTCCCCTTTGTCGTTTTCGATGATAACTCC
The DNA here is from genome assembly GCA_017621815.1 of Lachnospiraceae bacterium. GTDB lineage: Bacteria > Bacillota > Clostridia > Lachnospirales > Lachnospiraceae > Suilimivivens. Next base: position 52,946 of record JAGASK010000018.1, read on the forward strand.
GCAGCTTATTACCATAAGAGGCGCATGCCCTACATCTTTACGCATCTCCACTATATAATTTCCTCTATACTTTGCTATAATATCTTTCATATCAGCAACCACTCCCTTATGTTATTTGAAAATCTCACACTATAATTTCACTTGTAACTCTCAAAGGTATGTCAGTTGTTCTTGTACCTTTTTGTCGATATTCCAATCAGTCTCACCATGCCTTGCCGGTAAAATGCTCATTACCAGCCTTTGTCTCCCAGGTCAAATAATAGAAGGTACGCTTTGCGAACTTTTTATTATCATGAATAAGAATTTCAGTTCTAGCCGAAATATCAATTCTCTTGTCTTGGTGGTGTCCATGGTTTAGAATTCAACAAGGTAGTCTTTCCTATATCCGGAAGAACATCGTATATAGAACACCCCATCTTATTTTCAAAATCTTCCTTTATTTCAAATATCACATTCCATCCCTTAATGTAATCCTCCATAATCCCATATCTTCTGGTTACATCAACAAATCTCTTTTCTAAAATCACAAAACCATAATCGGTTGCAAGAGCATCACACATCTGAATTAGCTTATCATATTCATCAGCTGCTCCACAACTGATTATGTATTGTTTAATCTCTTTTTCTTCTAATGTTTCAGGGTCATAGTTAAATTCATCTTTCATGAACACATATGAATGGGTCATACAAATTCTTGCTGCTTCATCCCTACCCCTGTCCGTACAGTATTTATACCCTTCATATACATGTTTAGGAATATTTACAATTCCTACTCGTCTGCCAATATCATGTAATAATCCAATTATGTATGCCTTATCTTCATCTAATGCTGGAACAAGATGTGCAATATTCCTTGCTGCAATACCAACATTTTCTGAATGTTTTACCCATGGACCTGGGTTCAATTCACCTGCAATATGCAATTCTTTTAACGCCTCTTCAATAGTGGGTAACATACTTATCTCTCCCTATTATTTTTTTCATATATGTACCATATTCCATTTGCCTCAAATATTGATAACCACTCTTCTGCAGCTCCTTATTAGAACTGATATTTCTAACCTCAGCATTACCTTGTAATCTATCCATTGATGTTTCTGAAAATATGAACTCTACAACACGCCGCATTGCCTCTGTACATATTCCGTTATTCCACAACCAAGGTGCGATACGATAACCGACCATTCCGACACCTCCAAGACGCTGCACTATATCTGAAAATGTCTTACAGTAAGAATCTACAAGACTGTCGGCTAAACCAGGAACGAGCATCCGGCGATATTTGACATCCTCATGGGAATCTGCTAAAATAAAGATATAAAAAAGGGTGCTACCGATAGACGGTTAGCCTAAGATTAATTCACTTTAATAAAAAGTAACCGTATCCTTGGCCAAGGCGGTTACTTTTTTGTGTGGTCAATGTATGCAATCAAGATCGTCACAACAATTCCAAGAATCATCAGTACGATGGAGAGCAGTTCAAAGTCACTCATAAAGCAAGCCCTCCTTTCCCAGATTTCCCTGTTTCTGAAAATCAGCCTGCAGGGATTTCTATGTAATCAGAGGGTCCAGTCCCTCTGTTGAAGGACTAACCGCCTACCGTTATGGTAGCACCCATAAATATTTTATCAGAAAATGTCGGCAGCTACAAGCTAATGCGGCTTTTTCCATATAAAAATTCTCATAAGTCTCTACCCCATACTTTTGGACATAACCATACTTTTTAGCAAAACCTCATCCCTTTTGCCATTTTGTGTGTTTCCAAGCCTTATTGCTACTCTCGCAGCAGTCCTAAAATTTCACACAACAAAAGGAGCTTTTTGTGAGCAAGCTCCCAAAAGCCCCTTTCGTTAGTCCACGCATGGCTCATTGCCACCGCGGAAGTTATTTATTCTGAATTGCCGCCTGCGCCGCTGCCAGCCTTGCAATAGGCACTCTGTAAGGTGAGCAGGATACATAGGTAAGTCCAACCTTGTGACAGAATTCTACGGAAGACGGGTCACCGCCGTGCTCACCGCAGATACCCAGCTTAATATTGGGTCTTGTCTTTCTGCCTTTTTCAGCCGCCATCTGTACCAGCTGGCCTACGCCCTTCTGGTCAAGTCTTGCAAACGGATCAGATTCATAAATCTTTTTCTTATAATAGTCGCCTAAGAACTTTCCGGCATCATCTCTGGAGAAACCAAAAGTCATCTGAGTCAGGTCGTTGGTTCCGAATGAGAAGAATTCTGCTTCTTCGGCAATTTCATCTGCAAGCAAAGCCGCTCTCGGAATTTCAATCATGGTTCCGATATGATACTGGATATCGGAATTCTTTTCCTTCTTAACCTGCTCTGCAGTTTCCACTACCACATCCTTAACATACTTAAGCTCTTTCTTTTCTCCTACTAAAGGAATCATGATTTCGGGAACAATATCATATCCCTTCTCATTCTTCACTTCAATGGCTGCTTCCATAACCGCTCTTGTCTGCATTCTTGCAATTTCAGGATAAGTAACTGCAAGACGGCATCCGCGGTGTCCCATCATGGGATTAAACTCATGAAGAGAATCACAGATTTCCTGTACCTGCTCAGCTGTCATCATCATTTTAACTGCCAAATCGTCGATGTCATCCTTTTCAGTAGGAACAAATTCATGTAACGGAGGATCCAGGAAACGAATGGTAACCGGTCTGCCCTCCATAGCTTCATAGAGACCTTTGAAATCTCCCTTCTGATAAGGAATCAAATCATTTAATGCCTTTTCTCTTTCCTGCTGGGTTCTTGACAGAATCATCTGACGAATCTTGGGAATTCTGTCAGCATCAAAGAACATATGCTCCGTACGGCAAAGACCGATACCTTCTGCACCATATTTCACAGCATTAGCTGCGTCAGCAGGAGTATCTGCATTGGTACGTACCTGCAGCTTACGGAAGGAATCTGCCCAGTTCATGATTCTTTCAAAATTGCCGCTGATTGCAGCCTCTCTTGTCTTAATATCACCGTCATAAATCTTACCTGTGGAACCGTCTAAAGAAATATAATCCCCTTCATGATAAACGTGTCCGCCAAGTTCAAATACCTTGTCTTCTTCATTAATGGAAATTTCACCGCAGCCTGATACACAGCAGGTTCCCATACCACGGGCAACAACCGCTGCATGGCTCGTCATACCGCCTCTGACAGTAAGAATACCTTCTGCTGCATGCATTCCTTCAATATCCTCAGGAGATGTTTCCAAACGAACCAGTACAACTCTCTCTCCGCCTTCATGAGCCTTTTTTGCTTCCTCAGCAGTAAAATAAACCTTACCTGCTGCAGCCCCGGGAGATGCGGGAAGAGCCTGTCCGATTACCACACCGGCCTTTAAAGCCTCTGCATCGAAAGTAGGATGAAGCAGCTGGTCTAAAGATTTTGCTTCGATACGAAGCACTGCTTCTTCCGGTGTAATCTTGCCTTCATCCACAAGGTCGCAGGCTATCTGAAGCGCTGCGGGAGCAGTTCTTTTACCGTTTCTTGTCTGCAGGAAGAAAAGCTTGCCGTTTTCAATAGTAAATTCCATATCCTGCATATCACGGTAATGGTCTTCCAGCTTGTTAGCAATATCAATAAACTGCTTATAGCATTCCGGCAAATCCTGTTCCAGCCTTGTGATAGGCTGGGGTGTTCTGATTCCGGCAACAACGTCTTCGCCCTGGGCATTAATCAGATACTCTCCGTAAATACCCTTTTCACCGGTGGAAGGATTTCTGGTAAATGCAACACCTGTACCGGATGTATTTCCCATGTTGCCGAATACCATGGCCTGTACGTTAACTGCTGTTCCCCAGTCACCGGGAATATCATTCATACGTCTGTAAACAATAGCTCTTTCATTATCCCAGGAACGGAATACCGCTTTCACAGCTTCCATCAGCTGTACCTTGGGATCCTGAGGGAAATCTTCTCCCATTTTATCCTTATATACTGCTTTAAAACGAACAATTACTTCTTTTAAATCCTCTGCTGTCAAATCGGTGTCATATTTTACACCTTTACCATCCTTGATTTCATCCAGAATCCTCTCAAAGAAGGATTTGGGAATCTCCATAACAACATCTGAGAACATCTGAATAAAACGACGATAGGAATCATATGCAAATCTGGGATTGCCTGTTTTAGCAGCAAAGCCTTCTACCGCCACATCCGTAAGACCCAGATTTAAGATAGTATCCATCATACCCGGCATGGACGCTCTCGCACCGGAACGAACCGATACCAGCAGCGGATTTTCCGTATCGCCAAACTTCTTACCCTGTTTAGCCTCCAGAGCACTGAGAGCATCAAAAATCTGCCCTTTGATTTCATCTGAAATCTGTCTGCCACTTGCATAATAATTGGTACATGCTTCCGTGGTGACTGTGAACCCCTGAGGAATCGGCAGACCTAAATTGGTCATTTCTGCAAGATTTGCACCTTTTCCTCCAAGAAGGTTACGCATATCCGCATTTCCTTCTTCAAAAGAATAAACCCATTTTGCCATTGTTTCTCTCCCTTTTAACCATATTTACAGAATATAAGTTAACCTAATATACCATGAACTATTGTCCATGGTATATAAAATTCATAACAATAGAAAGTTCGCAATGCGTACTTTCCATTGTTGTACACTTTTGTACCTCATATCCTGCATTTAGCATATCTCTTTATGCATTATAACATATTCTAATCGCATTTGCATCATTTTTTATGTAAAAATACACAATCTTAATAGAAAATTTATTTCACCTTTCCGGGAATAAATGAATCAAATATAAACAAGTCAAAATTGTCCTTTGCCGCATCCAATTCCTGTTTGCTTTTAATTGTCCATGCCACTGCCAGATTCCTGTACAGCTTTCTGCACAGTTTTCTTGAAAGGTTGTCCGCATACTTATGATTGTAAGCAATAAAATCCGGCTTTGTCATCCAGTTCAGCAGCAGGTTCTGCAGCAGAAAATAAAGCGCCCCTTTAAATTCTCCCGACTTCAGGAAGCCGTCGGAAAGCTGTCCCCGCAGCACATCATTGTGATATCTGCGGTACCAGACAAGCGCAAGGGGATTAAAGGATTCTATGCAGTAAAGCCCCTGATACTCCCCAAGAAGCCTGTCCGTAAGCGTGCACACTGTTAAATCCATCCATTCCAGCTTCAGTTCCACAATCAGCGGCACTCTGCCGTTTACAAGCTTTAAAACCTCCTCCAGCTTCGGAATTCTTTCTTCACTCTGAAAAAGCGGAAACTGCTGCAGTTCTTCATAAGTATATTCATAAACCTTTCCCTCTCTGCCGCATACCCTTTCCAGCGTAAAATCATGAAATACCACGGGAATCCTGTCTTTTGTCAGCTGCACATCCAGTTCTATTCCGTATCCGGCCTTTACCGCCTTTTTAAAAGCAGCAAGGGAGTTTTCCGGTGCCTCTGAGCTGTTATCATGGAGTCCTCTGTGGGCATAATGAACACCCTTAAAAGGTTCCCACTGTTTCTGCCTTCCAAGCCTTGGCTTAATGGAAAGCAGATAAAGAATGATAAGTACCACTACTACAATTAAGATTACATACAATGCTGTCATTTTTCTTCACCTTCATTTTATCTATTAGTCATCCACATCAAAATTTTCAAGCACACTCTTCTTTTTATCCGGCCTTGCATCTCCATGATGCACCTGAGTCATGGTAACAAATGCCAGTACAGAGAAAAGAAACGCATAAGGGAACAGCGTCCTGTAGGAAACATTTTCAAGCAGAAATCCCGATAACACAGGCGTAAAAATCTGCGCTGTCATGGAAAATGTATAATAAGTTCCGGTAAACTTACCGATATCGCAGCCCTTACTCATTTCCACTATCATAGGATAAGAATTCACATTAATGGCCGCCCAGCCTACCCCGATAGCAGCAAATGCCACATTAATAACGGGATGATAAGCCCCTGCGAAAATTGCCGCAAAATAGCATACGCTCATTAAAACAATGCCGCCCATAATCGTCTTCTTACGTCCCACTTTGCTTGCAATGTTACCGATAGGAATATAGCTTAAAATCGCGGCCACTGTAGCCACCATGAGGCAATCTGCAAAACCGCCGCCTTCCATCTTCCATACCATCTTGGTATAACGTGAAAAAGCGGTGGTTACCGCGTTATACGCCGTAAACCACAGAAAAATGGATGCAAGCAGGAAAACCATGCTGCGCTTTACTTCTTTCGGCATGGCAGTTTTTATACCGGTGCCGCTTTCTGCTCCTTCCTGCAAAGCTTCTTTCTCGGCAGTATCCTCAGTTTCCACTATCAGCCCCGTACTGTCCTCATACGCCCTGATTTCCGCTTCTACTTTCGCCTTTACCTTCTTTTCCTGAATGGTAATAACAAGAATTCCCACCGCAATTATCATCAGTGCCGCAACACTTACAAACAGCGGCATATAATCCGGTCTGTCACCCTTTCCCACAAGCAGCTTGATCATGATTAAGGTATACACGCCGCCTACGGCACCCATCAGGTTAATCACCGCATTGCCTTTGCTGCGGAGCTTGTTGGGAGTTAAATCCGGCATCAGCGCCACCGCCGGTGAACGGTACAGTCCCATGGAAATTAAAAGTGCAAACAGTGCCCCTACGAACAGCACAAGATTTTCGCTTTTATCCGCTTTGGGAAGCAGCATAAGAAAGATAACCGCAAGCAATGTTCCGCCGGCAATAAAAGGAATCCTTTTCCCAAATTTCGTGTCCACCTTGTCAGATAAAGCCCCGAAAATGGGAAGCAGAAAAAGAGCCAGTACGTTGTCCGCCGCCATAATGGCACCTGTAATGGTTTCCCCTATTCCAAAGGTATTCTGCAAAATCAATGGAATAATGTTGTCATACATCTGCCAGAATGCCGATATGGACAAAAATGCCAGTCCAATCAAAAAGGTTCTTTTGTAATTTAATTTCATGATTATATCCTTTCGGCTTTCTAAATTTTTTCTTCTATTTTAACATTGAAAATTACTAAAATCTATCCCTGTGCACTGAATTTACTATCTTTTTACTCAATTTGCTTGCAAAATCCGCGTACTCCTTTTACAATGATTTAGAATCTTAAAGAAAAAGAATGATGTAAAAGGAGCCACCAGAATGATTAGTGCAAATAATGTAACGTACCGGGTAGGCAAAAAAGCCTTATTCGAGGACGTAAATATTAAATTTACCGAAGGAAACTGCTACGGACTTATCGGTGCAAACGGCGCCGGAAAATCTACCTTTTTAAAAATCCTTTCAGGACAGCTTGAAACCACAAACGGCGATATCACCATGACTCCCGGCCAGCGTCTGTCCGTCCTTGAACAGGATCATTTTAAATATGATGAATATCCTGTTATGGATGTGGTTATTATGGGAAATGAACGCCTTTATCAGATTATGAAGGAAAAAGATGCTATTTATGCCAAAGAGGATTTCACTGATGAAGACGGCATCCGCGCCAGCGAACTGGAAGGAGAGTTTGCGGAAATGGACGGCTGGGAAGCGGAATCCAATGCTGCCATGCTGCTGAACGGTCTCGGCATTGATACGGAATACCACTATTCTATTATGAAAGATTTAAACGGTAACGAAAAGGTAAAGGTCCTGCTTGCAAAAGCCCTTTTCGGCAATCCTGATATCCTCCTCCTTGACGAGCCTACCAACCACCTTGATTTAGATGCCATTGCATGGCTTGAGGAGTTTTTAATCAATTTTGAAAATACCGTTATTGTGGTTTCCCATGACCGTTACTTCTTAAATAAAGTATGTACCCATACGGCTGACATCGACTACGGCAAGATTCAGCTTTATGCCGGAAATTATGATTTCTGGTATGAGTCCAGCCAGCTGCTTATCAAACAGATGAAGGAAGCCAATAAAAAGAAAGAAGAAAAAATTAAGGAATTGCAGGAGTTCATTTCACGTTTCTCCGCCAATGCTTCCAAATCCAAGCAGGCAACCAGCCGTAAGCGTGCCCTTGAAAAAATTGAACTGGATGAAATCAAACCCTCCAGCCGTAAATACCCCTACATTGATTTCCGTCCCGAGCGTGAAATCGGTAACGAAGTGCTTTCTGTAGAAGGCATTTCCAAAACCATTAACGGTGAGAAGGTGCTGAACAATATTTCCTTTATTGTGGGACATGATGACAAAATTGCCTTTGTGGGCGGCAACGAGCTTGCAAAAACCACCCTGTTTAAAATCCTGATGGGTGAAATGGAACCCGACGAAGGTACCTATAAATGGGGCGTTACCACTTCCCAGGCTTACTTCCCCAAGGACAACACCGAGGAATTCGACAATGATTATACCATTGTGGACTGGCTGACGGGCTACTCTCCCATCAAGGATGTTACTTATGTCCGCGGCTTTTTGGGACGTATGCTTTTTGCCGGTGAAGACGGCGTAAAAAAAGTAAAAGTACTTTCCGGCGGTGAGAAGGTAAGATGCCTTCTTTCCAAAATGATGATAAGCGGTGCAAACTGTCTGATTCTGGATGAGCCCACCAACCATCTGGATATGGAATCTATCACCGCTTTAAACAACGGTCTTATAAAATTCCCCGGCGTGGCTCTCTTCTCCTGCCATGACCACCAGTTTGTACAGACTACCGCCAACCGCATTATGGAAATTCTTCCTGATGGTACTCTGATTGACAAAATCACCACTTATGATGAGTATCTTGAAAATGATGAAATGGCAAGAAAACGTACTGTTTATACAAAACAGGATAATGAAGACGAAGAAGAAAATTAGAATTTTAAGCGGGGGATTCGTTACAGGCGGATCCCCCTGTTCATTCCGGAGGTTTTTATGAACATCGTAGATTTGCATGTGCACTCCACCAAATCGGACGGAAGCTACACTCCTTCCGAGCTTGTGGATTATGCTATTGAAAAAGGGCTTACCGCCTTCGCCCTGACAGACCATGATACTACAGACGGTATAGACGAAGCCAGGAAGGCTGCGGACGGAAAACCCATTGAGGTCATTCCGGGCATTGAGTTTTCCTCTGAATATGAAGGCCGTGATATTCATATTGTGGGACTTTATATTGATTATCAAAGCGGCTTTTTTAAGCGGCGGCTTATCAATTTTGTAAACGGGCGCATCATCCGCAACAGAGAAATGTGCAGAAGGCTGACAGAACACGACATGCCCGTTACCTATGAGGAACTGACTGCCGAATTTCCAGACAGTGTCATTACCCGGGCACATTATGCCAAATATCTTCTTAATCACGGCTATACAAAAAGCCTGAAGGAAGCCTTTGAGCGTTATATCGGAGATAACTGCCCCTGCTTTGTTCCCCGCAAAAAAATTACACCCATGCGGGCTGTGGAAATTATTTTAAAGGCCGGCGGCATTCCCATTTTAGCCCATCCTGTTCTGTATCATATGAGCGATGCCAGGCTGGACAAGCTGGTACGTGACCTGAAGGATGTGGGACTTGTGGGTATTGAAGCCGTTTACAGCACCTATTCCTCCGGCGAAGAGCGTGACATGCGCAGGCTTGCCGCCAAATATGATTTATGCATCAGCGGCGGCTCTGATTTCCATGGCAGCGCCAAACCGGGACTTGACCTTGCTACGGGCTATGGAAAGCTTTTTATCCCGGAAGAAATACTGACACATTTAAAGGAGAAGCATCAGGATATGAAAGAACATCCGCAGAAGTATAAAAAGACTAAAATTTTATTCACGGACCTGGACGGCACCTTACTGGATTCCCGAAAGCAAATCAGTCCCTATACCAGGGAGGTACTGGATGCCTGGTCTGCCGCCGGGCACAAGCTGGTACTTTGCTCCGGCAGGGATATTAACAGCGTAAAAGATGTAAAGGATTACCTGAACTTAAATTACCCCGGCATGTATTTAATCGGTTATAACGGCGGACAGATTGTGGACTGTTCAACGGGTGAAACTATTTACCGCACAGCCCTTGCTCCCAAACAGATTGCTCATGTAATGGCTGAAGCGAAAAAACAGGGGCTTCACTGCCATACCTATACTGATACCCACATTATCACTCCTTTTGATGATGAAGAACTGCACTACTATCAGCGGGTTATCAAAACCCCCGTGATTTTCAGTGAGGATGCTAAGGAAGTCATGGATAAAGGCGCCTGCAAATGTATTGTCATCGAGCTGCATGATAAAGAGAAAATCGAAGCTTTCCGTAAATCCCTTATCCCATTCGCCGATGAAGAAGGAATTACCATGATTTATTCCAATCCTTATTATCTGGAAATTTTCCCTTCTGCTTCAGGGAAGGGTGCTGCCGTAAAGAAATTGTGTGAAATTCTTTCCATCAATCCCGCTCTTTCCGTAGCTGCGGGAGATGCCCAGAATGACATTTCCATGATTGAAGCCGCAGGAATGGGAATCGCCATGGTAAACGGCAGTGAGGACATTAAAATGGCAGCTACTACGATTACTGCCTATGACAATGACCATGACGGCCTCGCCCATGCGCTGTATGATTTGATTTAACTTGGCTGCAAAAATTTTTTTAATTTTTTGAAAATTTTACTTGCATTTTGGAACAGCTTATAATAGAATAAGCAAGTACGTTACGTTTAGTAATCGTGTGGCTCGTTGGTCAAGCGGTTAAGACGCCGCCCTCTCACGGCGGAAACAGGGGTTCGATTCCCCTACGAGCTGCTAACTGTTTTATAACAGCCCAACCCGAAAAGCATTGAAAACTCAAGGTTTTCAATGCTTTTTTATTTTCATGACAATAGAAAGTGTGCAGAGCGTGCTTTCTATTGTTTTAAGAATTGTTACTGTTATGTTGACACAACCAATACTTCTTCTTTCTTGCACTCCCCGGTAATTCGTTATATAATGCTTACAGGCATCAGTTCCGGGAGGAGTGCGGTTTTCGTATTGCCAGTGTCTAGGTTCACACTTTTGATTATCCCGTAGAACACTTGGCAGCTGATGCTAAAACTTCCAAAAAGTACTGATTTTATCTTCCACCAGTCCCTCTCCGATAACAATCATAATCTCCTGTCCCTTCTCAATCCGCTCAATAGTAATAGTTTGATGAGTTGCATTCAATTCAATCCAATTTCCGTCTTCCACTGTCATAAATCCTTTAACCCGAACAATATTTCCACAGTCCGGATCGCTCATAAGATTTTTTACTCTGGAACGCAGTTCCTGAACGGTCATATGTACATTCATAAAATAAAGAGAAGAATATCCATGTTCATCCTCAAATACGGATTTCTCATAATTTTCCATGACATAACCGCAGGACGAAATAGCTTTCCAATCTTCCTCTGTTAAAGAATCCCAGGGCTTGCTGAAGACTTCCCCCTGAAATCTGCGGTTACACCGTATCTGCTCCATAGCACGGTTTAAGTGACTCAGAGTTTTTTTCATATCCTCATCGGTAGCTTCCTGGCTCTTGCTGAAAATAACCAATCCGGCATTAGCCACTTCCGAAGCCAGCAGATAATCCGATTTTACCGACAAATTTTCCTCAAGCTTTGCATCCACAATTGTAATCACATTGCCGATTTCATACCAACGGTCTAACGGTTCCTCATATAATACATCAAAAAATTCGTCCATATCGAAAATTCCTGAAGGCTCAATCAATACACGGTCATAACCGCACATGCCCATAGAAATTAATTTTGTTTTAAAGCGCCGCCTGTGACAATCCGGATCACAGCCACCGGATACCATCTCCAGGCCGCATTGACTGCCTTCCAAATCCTGAAGCAGCATCATATCCACATTGACTGCACCATAATCATTTTCCAAAATACATATGCGATAGCCGCAATCCATCATATACTTCGCATATTTTTTTATGAATGTCGTCTTTCCGGCTCCCAGAAATCCCGTAATCAAATCTACTTTTATCATTTCTTACTCCTTTGTATCAACAACTGCAAGCACACTTTGCAAAACATTTTTTAGTCATTATACTATATCGCCACCGGAAAAGCCATCGGATTAGGTTTTGCCCCCTGTCAATTTTACCTCCTGTCAATTTTACCTCCTGTCAATTTTACCTCCTTGCACCCACTTTTTATCTGTGCTATAATAACTCGCATGGAAGCATAGCTCAGCTGGGATGAGCGTTCGCCTCACACGCGAAAGGTCACGGGTTCGAGCCCCGTTGCTTCCATTAATTATTTAAGTTTCCATGCTCTGATGCACAGGCTTTTCACCCCGTCTATTCGTATACTGCCTCCACTTTCATTTCTATATCTTCACTATCGTCCACTTGCAGCTTTCCTTGGTAAATATCAGTTTTACTGTTTCCATTCTTCCGCCCATGTTTATTCTGCACAAATGCTCCACTGTCTGAATCCCGCAGTAGGTCTTCTCTTCCGTTGTCAGCAGCTGAATATCCCTTATAGTATGCAGCATCCCTTCCTCATCCATTACCTTAATAAGCCTGGGAATGCTCTTTCCCCTGCTGGTAAACCAGCATTCGCAGGCAATTTCCCGCTGAATTCCCCTTAAGGGACCATTTTCTGTTTTATCTGCAATATCTCCCAACCTGAAACTCATTACATCACCTTCTCATTTTTATAATCCACAGTTCTTTTTTCTCTGGAAACTCCTCCGTTCATGTGGTCAATCCTGCTTTGCTTTAAAAAGGACGCCCGCTGCACGGCATCAGCTCCGAACCTTTCCCTGATGCTGTCCACTGCCTTGTCAAGCTTTTCCAGTTTTTCATAATCAATATCCTCAAACAAACTGAGCTGTCTGCTGCTGCCGCTTTGAGTCACCCTTCCGGTATGCACACCCATCTGGCGGATCGGCGCCCCGTCCCACAGCTCATCAAAAAGCCGACAGGCCACATCATGTATCTCCTTTGTAATATTCGTTGCTGCCTCAAGCACACTCTGGTGGGAAGCGCCGGTAAGATCACTGTAACGAATGCTGACCGCCACCACTTCTATCTGCACCTCATCCTTCCGAAGCCTCCTGCCCACTGTCTCAGCCAGAGAAAGCAAAATCATCCTGGCAGTACCTGCGTCTGTCACATCAAAAGCGATGGTTGTGGAATTGCCATAACCTTTGTTGTCTGCCGGCACTGCCTCCACCACCGAAACATCCCTTCCATTGGCAAAATTCCAGATTACTTCACCGTGCTTTTTTAAGATGCTGCGAAGCACATTCACATCTGCTTTTGCCAGCTCTCCGATAGTACGAATTCCAAGGGTCTGCAGCTTTTTTTCAGAAGCTCCTCCCACAAAAAACAAGTCCCGTACCGGCAGCGGCCACATTTTTTCCTCTATTTCCTCTTTGAAAAGAGTATGCACCAGATTGGGCTTTTTAAAATCACCCGCCATTTTGGCAAGCAGCTTATTTTCCGACACTCCTACATTTACCGTAAAGCCCAGGGTCTGGTATATCTCATCCTTTATGGCATTCGCCGCAATAACAGGAGAACCGAAAAGCTTCTCCGTACCTGTCATATCCATAAATGCCTCATCAATACTGTACTGCTCCACTGTATCGGAATATTTTCTTAAAATCTCCATAAAGGCCTTTGAACTCTTTTCATACAGCTCGTAATTGGGAGGAACCAGAACAAGACCCGGACATTTGCGCAGCGCATCTGTAACCGGCTCTCCGGTATGAATGCCATACTTTTTGGCAGGAATGGATTTGGCCAGAATAATACCATGGCGCTTGGCAATGTCTCCGCCCACTGCCGAGGGAATCGTCCTTAAATCAAGCTTTCCGCCCAGATGGCGGAGCCTGTATACAGCTTCCCATGATAAAAACGCACTGTTCACGTCAATATGAAAAATCACCTTCCGGCTCATGCCATGTCCTCCTTTTCTTCTTTATCTGTATTATATCAGAACATTTGTTCTAAGTAAACATTTGTTCTGAATTTGGATGAATTTTCCATGAAAAGCTTTTGTCCGACAAAGCAGGAAAAGAGTATAAATAAGGAACAGAAAGTAATACATTGTCCGAAAATCAAAATAATGATATAATCCTTTCATAAAATTGTTGATTTTTACTTACTGACATACACCGGGCTGTATGACATCATAAAAAGGGGGAATGCATTATGACGCAAAAGTATAATGTTTTTATTTCATACCGCAGGGACGGCGGGGAATCCACAGCCAAAATTCTGCGGGATAAGCTGGAAAGTCTGGGATATCAGGTATTCTTTGACGTGGAGTCACTCCGTTCCGGGGATTTTAACACTGCCCTTTATTCCGTAATTGACGAGTGCGAGGATTTTCTGCTGATTTTATCTCCGGGAGCTTTAGACCGCTGCCGGAACGAAGATGACTGGGTCAGGCTGGAAATAGAACATGCTCTTGCCAAAAATAAAAACATCATCCCCATTATGCTGAGAGGCTTTTCCTTTCCGAAAGAACTCCCTGATTCCATAGATAAACTGCGTTATAAAAACGGAATTGAATCCAACTATCAGTTTTTTGACGCCTTTATCGAAAAGCTGCAAAGCTTTTTAAAATCAAAACCCGGCGTTGCCCATCAGTTAAAACGCAACCCCATTTATAAAAAAATTCTGCCTGTGATTATCATTCTGCTGTCAATAATTCTTGCAGGCACCACAGCTGCAGTCCTGAAGACCAGTCAAAATACTTCTTCCTCCCGGGCTGAGAGCGAAAGTTATCCCCAGACAGACGCTGAAAAAAATCTGACAAAAAGCCTGCTTTACTATGTGCAGCTGAATATGCAGCAACTGGAACAGGCCGCTGAATATCTGGATAATTCCTATCAGGCCTGCCAGCAGTACTTTATGCATATTAATACGGCAGACAGAGCTTCTCTTTTGGCAGAGCTTCAGGAAAACAGACGTCTGCTGTATCAGATGGATACCGATTTAAGCCTTATGTCCGATGAATTAAGCGCCGCGCTTATGGATTCTCCCTTTTCCGCTGCCGATGCTTCTGCCATGCACGATTATCTGCTGCAGTTCCGGGAAGGCTGCATCAACGATAGTTATTATATGGAGTATCTGACCGGAGACGAAGCTTACATTGATTTGGAGGTAAAAGAAGACATTTTAAACAATTATCGCGAAATTCTCAGCGAGGAGCTAAAATCAATGTCTTACGCCACCAATCTTCTTCTGCTTCCAATCAAGAACGAGGAAGCAATCAAAGATTTCAAATACAGCTTCCTGCCCCAGCTCTATTATATTCCCCTTCAGGCTTCTGACTGGAGTGAGGATGAAGCCGCACTCACCAGTGCCGAGGATAAAAGCTGGAACGCCATATCCAAAATTATGGACAGAATTACCATTCAGATTGGTGAAGACAACATGGAACTCATGAGGACAAAAGCGGAATTGATTGAGAAGCTTGTATCAGAGGGTGCAACCGAAGAAGAAGCCAGGCAGCTTGTGGAAAGCATAAGCGGAAACAGCAGTCTTTTAACGGAAAAGCAGGCTGAGCTTGCCATTTTAAAACAGGAGCTGGAAGCAAAAAAGGAAGAAGCAAAAAAGAAATTTGCTCCCACCCAGGAGGATGACGCCGATACTCTTTGGGGAAAGATGCTGCGTTTTATGAATCTTGGACTTTATGATGAAGCTGTATCCTGCATTGATGCCTACCGGGAAAAAGTGCGTGCCGATGACGAATATGCGGAAAGCTACTGTGCCGCCGCCACTCTTTTGATTAAAAATATCAGCAGAACCGGCATTGATTACGGATTGATTGTGGTGGGATACGAACCGGATAAACCCAAAAACGAACAGTATGAAATCGGGGATGTTATTATTTCCATAGGCGGTGTTCCCTGCCATAATTTTCAGGAATACAGCAGCATAAAAGATAATATTCCCCAGAATGAAGCTTATACTGTAGTGGTTCTCAGGCCCTCAAAAACCGAAAGCGGTATATTAGAGCAGACTGAGCTTCTTATTCCTGCAGATGCATCCAGAGTGCAGATTCGGGAAATGACAGAAAAAACATATGAATAGTACACAGGGAGGAATGCATCCGCATGAAACCAACAGAAAAATACAAAAACAGAATTAGCCTTATAGCCACCGTAATACTCATTATACTTTCTGCTATTGGAAGCTATCAGTATTATACTCAGTACGTGGACACCATTGTCTATGACAGGCTGTGGTCCACTGTACTTTACAGTACGGTCAAGCTTTATGCCTTTTCCCCTACCGTAAGCGCCGGAGCCGAAACTCCTTTATGCTATGAAATTGCCAAATGGGCTGCTCCTTTATGCACTGCATACTGGATTTTCCGTGCACTGGAGGTCCTGCTCCGCCACAGACTGGAAATCTTTTCAAGACGCTTTGGAAAACAAAAGCAAATCCTGATTTTCGGCTACAATGACGAAAGTGCCGCTTACATCCGGAATCTGACAGCTGAAAATGCTCAGAATCACCATAAAAAAAAGAAAGAATATCAAATTATGCTTGTAACTGAACAGACACTTGAGCAGGAGCTGCGTCTCCAGCTGGAAAGAGACCATATATTAATATGGCAGATAAACCTGCTGGATGATGCAAGCGCTTCCACTGAAAAAAGCTTTATAAGCCGTTGGATGAAAAAATGCAGTGAAATTGCACTGTTTTATCAGGACTCTACACTCAATTTTATAATATTAAGAAAATTGCTGCTTTTCTGCCGTGATACGCTTTCATTAAAAAATGCTGCCGGTGAGCACAAAAATATAATATGTTCTCTGCGCTGTGAAGACAATGTCATGAAAAAAATCATTACAGATTTTTATGATGAATTCGATGGTCCAAGACCTTTTGAACTGAGTATTTTCAGCATGCCTGAAACAGCCGCATCCGATTTGTTTCATGAAACCCCTCTGCACAAAAACTGCCTTGCATGGACTTCCATGAAAACAGCAGGCCCAAACCTGACTGACAATCAAATCATGGAACAGATTCCCAATCCCCATCTTCTGATTGCCGGCTTCGGCCGTTATGGACAGGCTATTTTAAAGGAAGCTCTTCTTACGGGAACATTAAGCAACTGTTCTCAGATAAAAGGCTTTGAAAAACTTTCCATCACTATTATTGATAACAATATCCGGCGCTGCAGAGATATTATTGAAGCAAGCTATCCGAGAATTCAAAAAATCTGTAATCTGGAATACATTGATGCGGAAATCGGTAATCCCGTAATTGAACAGAAATTACGCCGGCTCACTCCCGTCACTTATGCTGCCATTTGCTTTTCTGAACAATCGGTCAATATCCGGGCTTTGGAAAAACTGTGCCGTTTTTTCCGGATTATGGGATATTCTGATGATAACAACAGCTGCTCCATGGGGCGGATTCCCATTGCGGTCCGCATGAAATATAACGGAACAATGCTTCAATACTGGGCAGAGCATGATAATTTAAGAAGCTCTACCGCATATGAAATACGGGATTTCGGAACAGAAGCCAAAATCCTCACCCACCAGAACATCACCCGCTGCCGCATGGAAGAAGAAGCCCGGAAATTCCACGCTTCTTACGCCAAAATTCAAACTCTGCTTCTGCAAGAGGACGGAAGGCAGCCCTCTGCAGGTGATACCTGGGAAAAACTGAATTATGAAAAGAAAGAGTCCAACAGGGCTCAGGTCCGCAATCTTCCCTACATACAGGCGCTGCTTCCGCTTCTTTCTCCCCTTCCGGCTCCTGAAGAAATTATAAAAGCAGAGGAACCCACGGAGTTTTTCCTAAAAAAAATCTCTTCCATTCCCGTACTCAATGCGCTCGCTTCATGGGAGCACAGCCGTTGGTGCAGTTTCTGTTACAGCTACGGCTACGTAGGCTATTATCCTGACAAAGCTGAAAAGGGAAAGGAACACCGCATAGAAGATGACGGCGAATATTACGGGCAGGTGCACTACTGCCTGATTGACGATTGGGAACAGCTGAAGGCTGATAAAGAAGCTGGAAAAACTGCCGTATATGACATATGCAGCATCTATGTATATGCCAAAGGCATATAATCTGCCTTAATATAATAGAAAGTACGCTTTGCGACTTTCTGTTATCATGAATAACTAATACCCTGAAAGAAAAGCTGTTTATCGCTTTTCCTTCAGGGTATTTTTATGCATGCGTTCCACTGTTTATGACATCAGAAAATGTGTTCTGTATGCTTACTGTTTAGTACGTAAATAACTGCACCCAGTAATTTACGCCGTTGGCATCCTGATAATATCCGACACCTATATTTTTATAGTTGGGATTCAAAATATTGGCGCGATGCCCGTCGCTGTTCATCCATGCATTCATCACCTGCTCAGGGGATTTCTGTCCCCATGCAATATTTTCACCACTTCCTCTGTAAGATACCCCCTGTTCTTTCAAAGCCGTACTGAAGCTGCTGCCATCAGGTCTTGTATGAGAAAAGCTCTGTTTGATTTCCATTGCCCTTACATTTGCTGCAGCAGTAATATTTGCATCCAGTTTCACTTCTGAAAGACCAGCCTTCGCCCTTTCCTCATTAACCAGATTCACTATCTGGGTTACATAAGGATGCACTTCATCCTCTTCCGGAGTCTCCACATCCGGCTCCTGAGTGCCGGGCTGCTGCTGCGTTCCGCTTCCGGGCTGCTGCGGTGTTCCGCTTCCGGGCTCTTGGGTATCGGGCTGCTCAGGCATCTCTACACCCGGTTTCTGAATATCAGGCTGTTCAGGTACTCCTGCATCCGGCTCCTGTACATCAGGTAATTCCGGACAATAAAATCCATTGCTTTCAAGTTCTGCAAAAATCTGTTCCAGGGTCTGCTGCAGGCATTCGATTCCCTGCCCTCCGTAAATTACATATCCGCTGCCTGACTTAATCGGTTCCAATGTTGCCGCCTGTGTAGTCATTGGCACGCTGGCCGCCGTCATACTTACTGCTAATGCAGCTATTGCAAAAAATGGTTTCTTCATCATTACTTCCTCCTTTTTTGTTACATTTTTATTTCATAAATATTACATTTATGTTACATTCAAAATGTTAACAAACTTAAATGAGGAATACCAGAAGTAAGTATTTCCAAAATATCCAATATCAGGTTAGTTTAAAATACACAACAATTCTCCAATTCATAATGATTCCATCCC
Organism: Lachnospiraceae bacterium; assembly: GCA_017621815.1. Lineage (GTDB taxonomy): Bacteria > Bacillota > Clostridia > Lachnospirales > Lachnospiraceae > Suilimivivens. The sequence goes on from JAGASK010000018.1 coordinate 72,006, forward strand.
GCTGCAGGTCTAATAATGATTCCGTTATTTCTGCAGCATAATATTGAGGAAATAAAACAACACCATATGCCCTTATATTATTTTCGGAAATTATTTTATTAAGAAAATCTGCAATTTCTTTACTTTTCGCATGAAATTGAATATTCGTTTTCATATCTCAATCCTTTTGCCTTATATATCATTCCCTATCCACTCATTCCCTGTTATCTTATATACCTTTTCTTTCGGCAATAAGTCCAATATATTTTTACCGCTTTGCCTCATACTGTGAAGCTCATGAACATAATCAGTAATATCAGTTATCTTTAATATCCAGTTATTGACATAATCGTAAACTGCCTTTCCCCGAATGCCTATCTGCAAAGACCGGTATTCCAATGCATTTCCATAAATATCCCTTTCAGGATCCCACTGACACCTTACATCAGAATCGGCAACTGCTTTTTTCCATTCTTCTTTCGTCATTCCCTGACTTTCACTATAAGAAGAAATAACCGCATTTTTTACCAGATTATCAAACGCTTCCCTTTTTATATCAATCGCCAGTACCCTTTCCTGTCCTTCTTTTTCCGCCCAGCCGCAACGGTACATCATCCAAAGAAAAGAGGGCTTAATCCAGGTCATCCGATTCAGATTAAAATGCGGACCAAAAGTTCCAAGCTTTACTGCTTCATCAGCTATATCGGCAGAGTATTATTCATTTACACTGCCCATATAAAATAACTCCGTTCTCAAAAATTCGCTGTTTTCACCTGATTGATATATATTTCCATTTTCCGTATCAACGTAATAAGTCTGTGTTCTTATTATATGGTCTTCAAAATCATCAAATGAACTTATGACATAATATTTCTTATTCAGAAAACTACAGGTTCCATCATATATCAATTTTAAATCTTCAGCGCTATCCAGCTTCAGCACCTCCATAACTTTAGCCAGTAATTCATCCTCTGCAATATCTTCATATAATAAGCTGCTGCTCATTTCACCTTCCGAAACATCTGAAAGCTGGAATTCACTGTTTTCCCACCTGCCTATTTGAACTAAATCCTCTCCTTCCCAGGTAGAAATCTCCCCTGAATCTTTTTGGATAAAAAGCATATTTACAAAAACGATGTCCTTTTCCGCTGTTTCCTTATATACTGCAAATTTGACATTCTCCAAATCGAATTTAATTATTCCTTCATAAATGCAGATTGCATTTTCCTCTTTCTGAAAATTGAAATTCACATACTGATTATTTTCCAAGAGCCGTTCCAACCTATGAGAAAGCAGTTCACCATCCAAACTTTCTATACTGTTTTGCTCTGCGCTATCTGTTTCCTTTTCGCTGTCTCCATCGCTTAGCTCTTCAAAACGTATCATATCGAAATGATTTGGCATTAAACTTATATCTTTCTCATCCGCACAGCCTGCTATAAAACCTGCAAATAAACAGATAATTATAATGATTACTTTTTTCATGTCTGCCCCTAATTACTCTTTCATTTTTTTATATTATAAAACAGACTTGCATCATTTTGGCATCATAATGGTCAGATTTATTACAGAAAAAAGCAGAGTCACCACGCCCTGCTTTCTCAAATTAATCGTTCAAAAAAGTTAAACCTCTATATTATCCCTTCCCTTATGTATAATTACTTCAATGATATCATCCAACACGTCGCTCAGATTTTTCACCGCCTTTTGATGCGTATTGCCTCTGCGCGGCAGCTTATCAAGTTTTCCCTTCAACTCCTTCAGCTGCTTCACATCATCAGAATAAAATTCATAAAGATTATCAAAATGATAAATTATTTTAAATCCCGCGGCAATATGGTATATACCTTCAATGCTTCCTGTCTGAATAACCTTAATAAGAGAATTCATATCAATATAAAACATAAAAGACTTCTCTCGAATAAATTTATCATAGTTACTTTTACAATAATTCAAAAAGTCATCTCCATTTGCGGCATTTAATATCTGACCTATTTCCTGCTTATCTATTCTCCTGTTTTTCTTTGAAATTAATGCGTATATGGAATCATAATATTTATGAAACAAACGAAAAGAATCCTGAGTCGGAAAGCTTTGGTGAAAATTCTCCACAGCAATCCTGCCTTCCATATGATTTATTTTACCTTTCAACATATCAGAAACTTCTGATAGAAAATCATTTTCCAAATACCCTTCCTGCTTCAGCACCACTAATACTGCAATAATATTTTGATAGCTCTGGGGCGTGTACTCATCATTATTGATTTCTTCTTTTAATACAGGCAGACTTTGCTCTATTTCCTCATCCTCCAGATAATACCACAGATTCAGTTTTCTAAGGGCACTGCCTTTTGCTTTTTCCTTCCCTGCTTCCTCCTCATCAGCTTTATCCCCTACTATGAATTTAGCCGCCTGACAAATACGCATTTCATCAAATACAGAGTCCCTGAACAAATCATCCACAAATCTGTATCCCTGGGTATGAAATAAAATGCCGTCATCAAGCTCTATGCTTCCGATTTCCGTATCTTCTTCCCACTCAGTTAAGTTTTTATTTTTACCAACAGCACAGGCCACTCTGATGGAATAGACCATAAACCTCTCAAAAACAGAAGTAAAATATTTATCATTTCCAAAATTTTTACTAATCACCCTGTATATTCTTTCAAAGCCGTTTAGCCATATTTTCATGATGCGGATATTATTATTTTCGCATAAGTTCATATATTCCAGTATTTTTTCTTTCCTCTGCCGCAGCATATCAGCAAGTTTTTCATTATTTACCGCATCCTCAATTATCGTGTCGAACTCTGCATTCAAATCAGGTGTATATTTCAGGGTCAAACCAATCACTTTTTCTTTTATATCCTTATAAATATAATTTTCGGAATATATTTTCTCATTAATTTTTTTCAGTTCTGCCACTGTTAATTCATCAGTGCCGCCGTCCTTATTTTCTTTATTCTGCCCCTTGCTTTGCTTTTTCTCCTGGCTCTCCTTTACTTTCAATTTTCTTCCCATGAGTAAGGTGATATATTTTTCTTCCACCTTCGTATTGGCATACATTTTACCTATATTCACTTCATCCGCTAAAATAATCACCTTGCAATTACAATGCTCCACCAGATTATTTATCATTCCGAACAGCTCATTGACCGGAATACTGCATCGTTCAAGGTCATCCAGACAAATAACCATGTTTTTAAATTCAATACTGCCTATTGCTTCCTCTATTCCCTTATCGAAATCTACTGACAATCCACTAACGGAAAAGGAAAACATTTTGCTGATAATGCCTGCAGCTTTGCTTACCTGCTTATATATTTTCTCTTTATTTTCATTTCCGTTTAATTTTACCTTCAGAAGATAATTCGTTACTATTTCTTTTGATAACTGCTCTGTTGATGAAATGCCATAAAGGGAAATATAAACATTGGCTTTCCTGTCACTGCTTCCGTTTTCCATACGGGCAATTTCTTCTTTCAGGCTGTGCTCATACAAATAGGTTTTTCCGACTCCCCAGCCCCCGTTAATGAGCACTGCATATTGGGCCTTATCGTCATTTATGTAATTTCTGATTGCTTGTACTATTTCTTCTTTTTGCATATTAGTGCGCTCCTAAATTGCAGATTTACTTTTCTTTATTATAAATCAATCTTACAGCATTTAAACTACCATATTCCTAAGACTTCTTTATTTTAGATGACAGCAGCTTCTTTGTAGCATCAAGCTTTTTGCTGAATCCTTTTTTATTATACCATTTTGACAAAGAATAGTAATTTACTTTGCTTATCCTATTCTCCATATATATTCATTTAATCAAGACTATTTTATTTAACATAGATAAGAACTTAAGGCAAATATTTGTTAAAGAAGTCTTTCATAATTTGGTAACGACTATATATGATACCATTGATAATATTCACCTTCATTACTCAAATTAATAAAACTTCATTTCATAGTACCACCAATTATCTTTAATCTGCTCTGTATGATACTGATAACACATTCCGAAATAACTAATTTTTTCTCCTTCTTTATACGGAAATAACCCCCAATATCTCGTTGGTTCATTAAGTTCTGTATAGTAAAATCCATATTCCACATTCGATGGCATTAACCGCTTATTCTTGTCAGTCATAAAGAAAATATATGTACCCTTATTGTTAATCATGTTATCCCTATTTACGCTAATAAAGATTTCCTGCAAATTACACTTATTAAATAACACTTTTAGATATTCAATATCTTCCACATCACTTATCTGTAGCGTAGTATGCACTTCATCTTCATTACTTTCCAGATTATCTACCAACATATTTAAATTATTCTCATTTTCCATAACTAAATTAGTTATTACTTCGGTCATGAAAAAAGAACAGATTTTTCCTTTTATCAACCATAAAGTGATAATTACTATCATAACAATTATCATGCATATAATACTGTTACGCTTTTTTAACATCATTCTTCACACCGCCTGATGAACCATTACATATATGCGCAATAAAGCTGCTTACCCTATTTTCCTACCACCCATTTTCCTGCAGAAATTCCTTAGCTGCAATATTTGTTTCTTCCAACAGTTCCCCTTGTGTAGGCTTTTCAATAATGCGCTCCAGACACGATTTAATCATAACCAGATACTGTCTATCCAGCTTCAGCAAAAGATCCCAAATAATAAAATTCTTCCAATCGCATTCAAATTGTTCCGGCTGTAATGCTTTTATGATACAGGGAACTAATAACTGTTGATGCTTAGAAAGTAATTTGGGCATCTCCTTTGCAACTGGCCAATTCATATCTTTCATCCATTCCAGAAGAAACGGCAGCACAGGTTCTATTTCTTCATCCGAAAGCATATGAAGTTCTTCTATTCCGCTAAAATCAAATTTATCTTTAGGAACTAATTCTTCTACCCGTTTCATATACATCCTTCCTCAGAATTCTCCTTATTTTAGTCACTACTTACTTCATAATAAGGATAAAAATTACCCGAACCTATATTTCTCCATTTTTTGCCTGCTCGAGGATTTTTTGAATACGAACTTTTGTTTTTGTCTTTATCTCTGCAGAATCAACAATTGTATCATAAGATAAATGACTAACATCAAAAGGAACGTCGCTGCATTTTTCCGATTTTTGAAAATAAAAAACCATCCGATTTGTATCAACATGCTTTAAAGCATATCCAACTTCAATCATCACATTGTGGCGTGCACCTGACAGATCTGCAATAAAAATATCACATTCATGAATATCACGATACATAACTTCACGAATATCAAAAGTACCTGTATCACGAGTCCCTAAATCTGTAAGTTCTAAATTCAGTTCTTCAGCAATTTCTTTCATGGCTTTTACACGGCAGTCAGCTCTATCCGTTTCAGTTTGTCCGTCACGTTCAGCAGAAGGATACCACCTTGCAAGAAATACCTTTTTAGGAACATGTTCAAAAATTTCATCATAAAGCCGAATAACATCTTCAATATGAAGTCTTTCCACATTGCCAATATTATTCTTCTTTATCCAGGACAGAAATCCCCTGTATTTGAATGAATCTGTCAACCTGTAATATGCCAATGCCCCAATAACTGCGATATTAGTAGTGGTTGCCGCTATTTTTGAACCAGCCAGTGCGCTCTCAACATCGGTTAACTTGGAACGGATAATGTCTACGGAACACTCTTCCGGTTCTACAATATGATTTTTCAACAAAAAATTATATAATTCCACAAAAAATGAACACTTTGCACTTGTCACGTATGTTCTTATATTAGGAAAATAAGTCAAATCAACATCCTGTATTGTTTTGCGTGCCAAATAATATTTCCATCCGAATGAAGGATCATTTTTTAATTTGTCATCTGAAAAAACATCAGGGCTGCCAAGAATTACTTTTAAGTTTTCTTCCAGATTCAGCGGAATTTGCTTTGCGTTTATATTATGAAATATTGCTCTCGAATACTGATCATTTTCTTTAGGATAACGGAAGAGCAAAAGACAATAAGGCACTACAAAATCATCCGTAATTTCATCCGCAGCACTCAGTCTGTGATTTCCATCAATGCGGGTTAATTTCCGCATTGTTTCATCAAATTTGATATGCGCTATATTAATCTTCTCTATACGAGGCATTGGATTATATTGATTCACCACATTCTTTGTTATATTTTGTGAAATACTGAATTGAATATCACCTATGCATTTATTCCATGTTTGCCCGGATTGTAAGCTGGCATGAAAAAGTTCAACCTCATCAAAATGCTCCATTCCATCTGTCAGGTTCAATGATAAAATGACCTCAGGAAAAAAGCGATATTCTCCATTACACAAGAAGCTTGCCATTTCGCCTTTATGCTTTTCAATCAATTCCCTTTGTACCTCCGGATTCGGCTCCGAAACAGCGCTTAAAAGTTTAAATGATGTAAATCCCCGAAGACAGAGAAAGCCTCCCATTGAATATTCTAATATCCCACTTAGCTTAATCATAAGTTATTCCCCCAGCAGTTCCCTCTCGAATTGTTCTTTTGCAGCTTTCCATTTTTCCTCTGCCTGCATCCTCATTTTCTTTACCTGCTCACGCAGTTTCGCTGCTTCTGATGCAATTTGATCCTGTTTTTCCCGGACATCCGGAAACGGAAGCTTCAGCATATCTTCTCTGTTCAGACGGTACCGGCTCGGTGTTGAGCCTCGTGCCTGCGAGTACATTAAATCACGATAGTAAACCGTCTTTAATACTGCCATCACCGCTTCAGGATGATATCCGTCTTTGCAGCGCAGAACCAGAAATTCCGAAGAAGCAATAGTAATTCTTTTTACAGAACGGACCATCACAATTTTCTGATTCAAAATAGTCGGGCCAAGACGTGCTACCAGAATATCGTTTTCATACACCCTGAAAAATGAACCCTCAATTTCATTCGCTGGCTGTGTTCTTACCTCTTCGATATCCAACGGCTGATTTGTTAAATCATCAATACGAATCCAGTCAACAATCTGCTTTTCAAACTGTGAAGCATTTACTTTTTCACTGACAATCTCACAACAATCCGATATCGTACTATTATGTACCAAATTGCCCTTGGAAGCATATCTTTTTGTATCAATCACTCCGTCAAGATTCTTCAGTCTAACCGCAAAGCAGAGTTTCTCAGTACTGCTGCTTTGAAATTGATATTCCCTGTAAACACGAGCTTCAAAATCAGACAATAATTCCTCTGCCTGCCGTTTCTCTTCACAGCAGTCTTCTCCGGCTTTCACCAGTTTGGATACTATCCGGTTCTGTGTATCTTTATCAGGAACAATGACACGCAATGCTTTGATATAACCTAAATTGAGGTCATCCTGAACAGCCTTTGTTCCATGCCGTTTAAACTGCTTATAAGTAATTTGAGAATTCAAATACCACATTATATATTCTGACAGTGATGAATCTTCCAAACGCACGCGGCAGAGGGCAGCATTCATGTTTGCCTTGGGAATGCTGTCCGGAAGAATGGCGGCACGTCCAAATGTGCCCCGCATAGTCAGCAAAATATCTCCCGGTAATGCTTCAGATGTGGCAAGCTGCATGTGCTTCTCCTCTGTAATATATACGACATTACTTAAATCAATCTGTCCGGCCAGAACATTCACCCCCCGAAGCATTGGGATGCCGGACTCCACATATTCAGATTTATTAATAAGCCAGCCGCCAGGACCGTCCTTTACACCGCACTTTTCAAGTATCAAATGTTCCAAAGGTAAAACATCATATTTGCATTCATCTAACTTCTGATCCAATAATCTGAATTCCGGCTGCCAGTAAAAAACATCAAAACGTACACTCACTTTCCCCCGCTTAACAGCGAAAACACACAGTTCATCTGCTACGGGGGGCAAATAAAAAAAGGCGACGCATCTTTTTGAAATTCTTCATATTTCTTTACAATTTCATCAAGTTGAGAGGCTGTTTTTCTGCCAGTGGCATCATATCCGATGAGTTCCGGAGCCGCCATAAAAATTGCTTCATTATCATCTGCAATTTCATTCTCCCCTCTTTTCCTGACAAAGATAATAGAAGCTTTAACCCCCGCTCCAAAGTGGGCAAAAGCACACTGCGGCAGACTCACAACCGCAAGCAGTTGAAATCTTTCAAGAATGAAATCGCGGACATATTGGGAAGAGCTGTTAGTAAGCACCCCATCCGGCAGCACTATCGCCGCTTTACCTGTTCCCGGCTTCAAAAATTCCCAAATACGTTCCACGAATAAAATCTCAGAACTTTGACGGGGACGATCCTTTACTTTCCCCTTGGAATCCTTATTTCTGCCAAGCTCATAGCCGGATAAATAAGGCTTTTCCGCTTTATTAATGGTCGATCCGAAAGGAGGGTTGGTCAGAATCAGATCAAATTTATTCTTAACAAATCCTCTGTTGTGATTGTGCATTTTGTCAATGCTGTCAAGCGCATCAAAGCTGATAACATTGGTATGCCCATCATCATGCACTATCATATTCATCTTAGCTACACGGGCAATCTCATCATTAATTTCTATCCCGTAAAGATGTCTGGCTGCAAAATCATGCCAATAATTGAAGTAATCCACCGTCCCCTTCTCGTAATATTCTCCTGCCTGTGCCCTCATATAATCGAGAGCATGAAGCAAAAAGCCGCCTGAGCCGCAAGCGGGATCAAGCACATCCCAATCATGTTGTGGCTTCATCATATTTACGGCAAATTCAATAATCGGCCGCGGTGTAAAATACTGACCGAAATCCCCTTTGAAAAAGCCATCCATAAACTGCTCAAAGGCAACCCCTTTGACATCCAAATCAGTTTTATTAAGATTCATCGCTTCCAAATGAGAAACAACAGTGCGAAGCACACGATCATCCACTTTGATAGATTCCGTAAACACTTCCGGATCCTTTGCCTTCTGCTCATTATACAGCGCATTAATACGTTCAGAAAGTTTTGAGGAAGGTTCATGGGTTTTAATCTGAAATTGATAAGGCTCACCCTTTTTACGGGGTTTTTGTTCATCACTTATCTTAACAAAAATAAGTTTACAGAGTTCCCCAAACGCAGCAGGCGGCGAAAGACGTCCGCCTCCCCAAAGAGTTTGATGGCACTTTTTAATCGCAGTAATCAACTCTTCACGTTCAACCGGCATAATATCCGAAACCGTCTCCCCCTTTTCATTGACTCCGCCTTTATAAAACCGAAATTCCTGAGGCTTGCCGTAGGCCTTTGGTAAATCTGCCAAAATATTTTTTTCACGTTCTAATGCACCGAATTTATCGGATACATCTAATACGCGGCGAGTACCGCCAGCAACAATCACAACATATTCCGCACGCAGCTTTACCCAGGTGGCATTGCCAACTCCCTGTTCGATTGCCTGCGTAAATTCCGCATCAGTGACACCATCCTTCTTACATTCAACAACCGTATATGGACGTTTGCATTCATCATCACTGAATATTACAATGTCCGCACGATCAGAAGGAAGACGATCAGGAATGACTACTTCCACTTTAATCCTGGTGGAAGGATATTCATACTTATAAATTAACTCCGCCCAAAACTCAGCACGAACCTTTTCTTCCGGATCATTATAATTTTCGCTGTGATTATCAGATGTCACATATGTAATTTTCTTCTTGGCTTCGGTTCCGGCAATATAAGCATAGCCGTCATTTATTGCTCTTTCAAGATAACTCATGATTGTACCCCGCCTATTCCCGCTTTGTGCGAATTATTAAATGTTGAATAATTTTCAAACACGATATTCACATTATACCAAAAGCAAGAGACTGATGGAAGTAAAAACAGTTGATTTCCGATTAAATTCAGACTAAACAAAACTTCTTTATCCTATATAACAAGAAGATATCCTAAAATCATTTCATCACTTTAGGATACCTTCTTGTTTTGTTTCCACATCATCATAATTTAATGGTATTACTCACTATTGATACAATAAATTTATTGTTTCTTCATCTAATTTATCCTTAACCATCTCATATAATCCCATAACTTCCTTACCATATAATCCACAATAATTTGCCCTCCTATTTTCATCTGCAATATGTATATCATACATAAGATAAGCAACATGACGTATCTGCTGATAAGCACAGGCTACATAATAATACGGCACTGCTGCTACAGATCCCAAATAATTTAACCATTCTTCTGTATTTATTGGTATACTTCCTTTAATCTTAGCATCATCAATATATTTTTTAAAAGTTTCTAAAAACTTATCAAATGGTATTAATAAAAATATAGCAAAAGCATCTGCCAGTAATTCTCCAGCAAGTTTGGGTAACATAGGCATTATGCAGTAATCATCCGTATAACGTGTTCTCTCAGAATTCAAAATGTAATGACACAATTCATGGGCCAAAGCATAATTTGTCACTGCCGGAGACATATTTTCTTCAACATATATTGATGTTTTACTTTTTCCCGAAGTATAATCTGGTCTGATTGATATTTTCCCAATAATCCGATTTACCTTTTGAGGATCACCGTCTCCCATAAACTCATTTAAATTTGTTTTTAATACCTCGATATTCAATTTTTTATAAATGTTTTTTATTTCTATCGGAAATTGATATTCATTCTGCTCCGATACCTCCTTTAATAACTTCATAACCGCATAGTATATCTTGGCATAATTCACATACAGCCCTTCATCTTTTAAAGCCTCATTCAATATTGTTGCTACATCCATTAATAAACTTCCTATTCTACTCTCTTCCATATTTTCACCTTTTGTAAATTAATTACGCTAAAAGATTCTGTAATATACTAACGACTTTTTCCTTTTCAATATCTTCAGAGATTTTGAAAATCTCCTCTGTAAAAGCCATGAGACAAATTTCAAGCTGTTTTCTCTTCATAGGATAACGGCCATGCTTTAATATATACTCTACGATTCTTTGATTTTTTGCCTTTAATGCAGCATCATTATAACATCTTTGTATATATTGTTCTTTCAGTTTAGTTGTTTGTAAATAAGGCGATATTTCATTTAATATATCATTATTGACAAAATACCATCCCTTGAAAATGAATAAAAGCCCCTCTGTCTTTTTAAGATTTTCAATCTCTTTTTCCCTCTCAAGCTCATCATTACTCTGCAAAAAGATATCAATTATTTTCAGATAAGTATTATTCCATTCTTCTTTATAAACTACCAATTTCTGAAAATATGCTTCCGTAATGGGCTCTCCGGATAACTCTGCGCACATGGATGACATAATATCCCTGAAAAATTCATCAATATCCAATCCCAATGAGGTAACTCCATTAAGGCTTGCATTTTTAAGCTTTTCAAGAATTATTCGTTCTTTTTCCGTCCATGTCCTTTTCTGCAATAATTCGCTAAAATATCCTTTAAAATCAAGCATATGCATAAGTAATTTTACATTTTTAATATACACCAATTCTCCTGTTTTCTCAATAGCTTCCTGTATATCACATAAAGTTTTTCCCTCTACCGGAATAATAACTTTATACATAGACGATTTATTTAAATATCCTCTTTTAATAAAAAAGCAGCTGAATGGCAGTTCCTTAACCTCCAGATATTGCCTCCCCTGCCATGCATATGAAGAAAAACGATTAAACTTATATTTTGATGAAATTTCAAGAATACGCTCAACTATCAATTTTTTATTATGCTTATCTGTATATATGTACGGATATATATAATTTCCAAGAACGTTAAATCGTTTATTTCCTTTTTCATTACTAAATATACCTATCGTGGGAATATTTTTAATCAGCCACGTAAGCAAAAATTGCTGCTGATACTTTTTACCATCTGGTACAGTAACACCAATATTGCTTGTCACATCAAAAATTTTTTCAGACCATCTTTCAATTACCTCATCCGTTTCAGCAGTATTATCTGTTTTTACTATTTCACTGAGCATTCGTCTTTCAAACAGCTCAAACATATACTGCTCAACAGAAATTATATAACTTGTCCATCTGTCCTGCACACTATCTCTTGTTTGCAAGACTCCATAATGATTTTGGCTAGAAAATAAATCCAATATTGTAAGATTGCTTTCCAAGCAAGCATTGGAGCCCTCATATCCTTGTATGTCAAAAAGTACCGAACATTTCTTTAAATCTTCCTTGAGTTCTCTGTTTTGCGGCTTACTTAACTCATCCCTCACTTCTTCTATCGCTCTTTGCCAGACACAAGGTTCATCATTTCCACATTTTTTTCCCAATTGCGACAATTCATCATTAACATCCTTCACTGCCAAATGAGATAAAAATGCCAAAGATAACAACTGATCAACTAATTTCTTAAGCCTGTTCTGATATTCTGAATAACTTATGGGCTCTATTTTATCACTCTTTTTCTTAAATTTAAGCTGCCCACTAATTTTATCAATAATATTTTCTGATAATTTTGCAATTTTTTCCTGTTCTTTATTAATAAACTGTAAAACTTCTCTGACAAGATTCAATAGATTTTTATATATCACTTTTTCAAAATATTTCTCTCCATCTACTGTAAAACCTCTTCTGCTTATATTAATATAAGAACGTTCAAGACTTCCTTTTATATCTATATACTCAAATATTTCAATATCTTCTTCCATACATCTATGCTGGAGTTCAATACCTTTATAATAAATCATAATACCTTTTCTTTGAGCATCTTGTTGTTTATCTTCTCTTCCTTCCAGTTCTCTTCTCATTAAATTTGCACCACTAACCGCACAAAACGCATTTATTTTTTTTGACCATATATGCAGCCGTGCAGTATCATACTCAAGTGCAAAAATTGAATTCTCAGTATTTCCAAACAAATAATCTTCTTCATTTTTTCTAAAAATCCATGATTTCTTGTCTTCTCCCTCAAAAATATTTTCTTCTTGATATTGTATTTTATGAATTAGATTATCCTTATTTGTATTTAACGCTAACTTTAAAATATTCTGACTATCCGTCCTCAAGATAACTGGAAAAAGCACTTCACCCAACATACCGTCTAAGTAAAGCGCCATCTGTGAAATTAATTCTGCTGTATGACGCAAAATTCGTGTATTATCGTAATCTTCTTCAAATGGATCAGAACCACTCCATGTGCATATACTCTCACTATGCAGAAATTTTTTCTCCAGTGGAACAAAAACCTCAAAACACGTTCCATATGATTCATATTTCCGTTCAAAATGTTCAATAGGTACCACATTGATATACCCTTCATATCGCGATGATGCTCCTGAACTAAAAGTAATTTCATATCGCTCACCGCTCCTAGTATGTGTATAGCATTTAAAACTACCAGTAAGCAAAAAAGCGCTTTGAAGACCAACACCAAATTCTGCTGTAGGCCTCAGCCACTTTGGCATTTTTTGTATATTTTTTCTATCCTTTATCCTGCTGTTTCCGACCTTGGAAATGGCAATAATATTTTCTTTATCTATTCCCGTTCCGAAATCCTTAACAGAAACAAGCACCCCATACTCTCCTTCTTCACGATATCCTGCCCCTATCTCCTTAACTTCTTTTTCAGAAATATCAAAAGTTTTTCCTTGTTCATTTCGTCTCTGAATTTTCATACCTATTTCAATCGGATACTTATCCAACGATAATTCCTGATTCATTTGAGTTGGAGATTTCTCTTCCACTACATCATTACTATAATAATAAGCAGCAGTTCCCATATAATCATTCCAATATTGTAGTTTAGATGCGTCAATTGCATTCTGCAAAAATTCCCGAAGGAATATAAACCTTCCCTCATACAGATTGGAACCTTCTAATATAGAAAATGCTTTCTTTTGACTAATATTAAATTGCGCTGTTACCAACTCTTCCGGTATCTGCTTCCCCTTCAAATAAAGATTTACTTCACTCAAAGAAGGTAAGCTTCCATGAAATCCTTCTGGGCAGATAGAAGACCACAAATACCCTGCATTATGCAAAATATCTACCAACATGTCACACTCCTTCCTCACAAGACGAAGGGCGTTTTGGTTTTGACAATCAGCCTCGATTTCAATGACATCCGGGCTAATATTCAATTTACGAATTGCTCGATGCTTATCATAATGTGTTTTAGAGGTCTCTGGAAATTCCTCAACAAATTCAAAAACCATTGGGTGAAACCTATCATTATCCATATCCAGCAAATCACCAAGCATAAGCAATACAGATATAAATCTTGGATGATAATAATCAGACGCATAACCACCATCTTTTCGCGGCAGTTTATTTATTTCTTCAAAATTATTACAAGTGTGCATTTGTGCACTCCTTGCAATTGCCAAAAAGATTCTCAACGGAACGCCTGCCATTGAAAAACCTGTACCCAATTTTGCCGGTTCCATTGTCCATTCATATAACCGCTCAGCTGATTTTTCTCCATGTTCCATACGTCTATAGTTTGCCATAAGTTCGATAATAGCATAATATACATCCAACTTAGCCCGATACAAATGTTTTAATTGCGCTATTCGCTCTTCATTGCTACCATCTTTTGAAACATAATTAGTACACTTCAAAACTTTTATTGCCTTTTTTACAGACTCTTCTCCATTTGCCTCCAACTGCTCTATCATATCAATAAATGCTTCATTTTCTATTATTTCTTTTCTATCTCTCTGCGTAATGCACATTCCTATATCATGAATATAAACTGTATGTAATAAAACAAAACACTCTGTTGCAGACAACTGTGCTATACGTTCTTGGCCTAATATCATTTCTATATTATTAAGTACAGATAATGCGTGAGTTTCATCATGTCTGCTGTACGTCGGAAAGGAATTCAGTGTAATCTGTAACAATTGGCCTATCCATCGTTTATTTTGATACCATGCATGCCATAAAGTTTCATGTCTGTCTGTATGTCCTTCTCTTTTGGAATAATTCTCCAATTGTTTTTCTATGGTAAGTGGAATTTTTAATTCTATATCCTTTTTATTTTCCATAATTTATCCCTCATATTTTCATTTATGGTACTATAAGTTTACCCTATCCATACTTATAACCATTCCCAAATATGGCAGTAATTTCATATTTGGAAGTTCCAACCATGACAAATTTGATATCGTATATTTATAGTGCCTAGAAGGAGAAAATTGTTATGTATTACAATAAGGAAATAACACATTTTTTTAATGAGCTTGCATACAATTTGCCCCCACAAGTCGTATGTCAAAAGCGGACTCTTTACTGTTTGAATTGGTATACTAAAAAAGCTATTTTTTACAAAAAGCTTTTCTTTATATTATCTATTATAAATATCTCTGCTCCTATAATAAGCGGACTCTTACTTAATTATTCCAAAATGGAACTTCCCAGTGCAATTTTATCAGCACTTACCTCATTTTCAGCTTCTTTATTAGCTTTGTGTAATGTTCGAGACAAATGGACTAACTACCGCACAGCAGCAGAATATATCAAAAAAGAATATACCTTATATATGGCAAAAATTAAACCATATAATACTGAAAATTGTCATGCCATATATCTTACTTCAATTGAAGGATACATGGAAAGTATACATTCACATTGGTATAATGCCCAAATATCAGGCAAACAAGATAATACATAAATGCATATACACCAGTATATCACTTTAAGTTAGTGTAAATTTTATTGACAAGAACAATTATTTTAAACGGATATGTAAATAGAAAACGAAGGCCTGGAAATGCCAGATATTATTGACATGCTCCAAAGTCCTATATAGTGCAGATAAGGGCAAAAACCGTAAATTTCGGCTCTGCCCTTCAGTAACTATTCACATATCAATGTCATTAAGTTAACAACGATATTTGCATGGTTAGATTCCATTATGGGGGTCTAACCAAATTTTTTAACTTTTTAAAAAAAGGTTGACATAAACCCTAAAATGTGCGGCCGCTCTCGCTGCGAATCGTTTTTTATGAGGTAGCGAGAGCGGCCCTTGGCATTAGGACCAGTACTTTCATTCTAATCCAAGGAGGTTTATGTCATGTCTTTTAATCAAATCAAATCCATGTTCCGGGATGCCTGCTTCTATGTCGCATCCCACCTTGCCCCTTACCTTGCCGATCCTGATAAGGATTTTTCCAGACGCAGAAAACTTCCCCCGGAGATGGTTATCTCTTTCCTTGTCTCTCAAAGGGCTTCTGGCACTGGCAATGAATTAGACGATTTCTTTGACTTCCATGCGGATTCCCCTTCCCTGTCGGCTCTCAGCCAGCAGAGGGATAAGCTTAAGCCCCAAGCTCTGGAAGAAGTCTTTCATCAACTCAACAACTCCCTTTCAAAACTCGAAACACCTTCCAATTACAGGTTCTTTGCTGCTGACGGTTCTTCCTTTTCCTTCTTCAGTTCCACAAAATGGGCTTCCGATGACTATCTTGTTTCTGAAGGCCATTCTGCAAAAGGTTTTTACAGTGTCCACCTCAACGCACTTTATGATCTTAACACGCATACCTATAAGGATGCCGTCGTCCAGCCCGTTCATTTCAAAGATGAATTCAAGGCTTTCTGCACTATGGTGGACCGCTTGGAAACACCGGAGGGAACTTTTGATATTTTCATGGCTGACCGTGGGTATTGTTCTTATAATAACATGGCACATGTCCTTGAGAAAAAACAGTTCTTTCTCTTTCGTTCCAAAGACGTGAAGGTACGCGGAGCCGCCGGACACCTGCCCGTTCCTAAAGAAGGGGCTTTTGACCTGTGCCTTGACATTGTCATTAAGCGTTCCCTTTCCAAAAAGATCACAGCATCCGGTGATTATGTCACCTTTGTTGATGCCGCATCCACCTTTGATTTTGCGGCATACGGTTCCCTGGATACTTATACGATCCCTGTCCGGGTTGTGAGGTTCCCATTAGATGACGGCTCTTACGAATGCATAATGACCAATCTTCCGGCGGATAGATTCACTACGGAGGACATCAAACGCCTTTATTTTTCCAGATGGGGGATTGAAACATCTTTCCGCAAGCTCAAGTACACTATTGCCCTGAGCAGTTTCCATTCTTATAAACCTGAATTTATAAAACAGAAGATCTGGGCGAAGCTGATCGCTTACAACCTGACA
Source organism: Lachnospiraceae bacterium (assembly GCA_017621815.1). Lineage (GTDB taxonomy): Bacteria > Bacillota > Clostridia > Lachnospirales > Lachnospiraceae > Suilimivivens. The sequence continues at coordinate 89,054 of JAGASK010000018.1, forward strand.
GAAACTGTTGCAAACCACACAGCAGTAGAAACCAGAAAGAATACGAAGCACAGCTACAAAGTGAATTTTACGGAAGCCGCCCACATCTGCAGGGTCTTTTTCCGCTTGAATTCACGAAAAAACCCCGCGGACGTGATGCCCCTGCTCAGCCGAAAACTCATACCAATCCGTAATGGGCGCAGCTTCCCACGACTGCAGACAGCCCATTTCCGGCGGCCCAAGTATTTCCTGTACAGGGCGGCTTAGGCGAATCCGCCTCTGTTTAATATAATACGAATGGAAGCAGATGTAAATCTGCTTGTTTGCCATACAATAAAATCCATGTCCGGCATATCAGAATCCCTCATTTTTATAATTTCTACTTTCAACCAATGAAAATTTCTTTATCCTATATTTTTTACAATCAAGCTCCTCCCATTTTTACATTTAACTTAATGACATTGATTCACATATCTTATGTCAGATTTTTGAATTTATACAAAACTTGAATCTGTCTTAATTTGAAATGACCGCATTTATCTCCCTTTGCCATCAATGAATTTTAAAATATTACACATTCAATTCCTCCATGATTCTTCCAATCACATCACTATATGCGTTTTCTCTTTTATTCAAACTAGTGCAATCCTTGTACTGAATAGCATTAACAAGTGCTTTCTCTTCCCAAAATTTTCTTCCATCTTCATCAAAAATCATAGGAATGACTAAACGTTCTTTTTCAATTTGAGCCTTGATAGCTGAATACATTTCTTCACAAGTCCAACTTGTTCTCCCATAACGCGTATTAACAAATAGAATAAAAACTTTAGCATTGGTTAATCCATAATCCAAAGCTTTAACAAAATGATCTCCTGCTCGAATAGATGCAACATCAAAAAAATATGAAATTTCTTTCTCTTTTAATTTTAATGCAAATTCAGCAACCCGAGCCTCCATACCTTGAGATTCTTCCATATCATGAGCATATGATAAAAACACATCCCGTTTTCTCTGTCTCTGTGGTTTCCAATCATCAAATAAATTAATCTGCGTAGCAACACTATGCTCATCCATGATACCGGAATATCCTTCCAGTATATTGAAAAAAAGTGATTCATCAGCATCCTTTCTACGATAGTTAAGACTACTTATTAATAATTCAATCAGAGCTCTTCTTGTAATTAAAAGCCTATCTGATCTTGATTGAGCATAATTATTAATATCAGTACTGAAATTACTCGGCGAAACAAATACAATTTTCTGATTTAAAACATCAACTACATTTTGATACTGAACAATATCAGTCAATGTACACGCTGTTTTATTTTTTTTATCATCATTCAGGAAAAAGAACGGCACCTCATGACTTCCATAAGAAACAACATAAATCAAATCCGAATATCCCATAATATATAATGGTTCAACATTAATACCTGCTGCTTTCAGTAAGGTAATCAAATTATTTTTTGACTTCTGCACACTATATTCATAATACGCTTGTAAAAATACTTGCTCTACTAGATTATCATAATATAGTTCTTCTACACGCCGCTCTGTAGAGCCATGATTGTATTTCCGATTTAATATTTCACAAAGTTCTTGCCTTTGTTTTTCTTTAAAATGAAATTCCTCTAATTCATAACTCGATGCATGCCGAAAAAAGTCTAGTAAATCACCATATTTCTCATCCATACCAATCGCCTTTGCAAGGCGAATTACTTTATAACGCCCAATCTTATGAACATGGCAATTCAGAACCCTAACCATATCGCTAGTAGCACCATAACGAATTCTCCTAGACAGCTGATAAAATGGACGCATTAATTTTCTTTCATTGCCAACATCATTATAATCAACTACCTTAGAAATTGCCTCGACTAAGTAACTTGCTACATCTCCCAGATGATCTAAATCTCCAATATTAAATCGAAACGAGAACCCCGTCTTTTTGCGGATATCTTCAATAGTATTTCCTTTTATCCAAAGTTCCAGTAAAATTGCTTTTACAATAGCATGCATATTATTCTGTTCAAATGCGTCTTCAAAAAAATGCGCTTTAATCAAAGAATTCTCCCAAAAGACATTTTCATCTTCTTCATATCTTTTTTTTAAGTATTTTTTCGTGCAATTTCTCATCGCAATATAGGGCTCAGGATTAGAATTTACCCCAGTATTGGATGGAAGATTAGGTGCATTAAGTCGTATTACTTCTGGCATCATACACACTAAATACAAAATATCCAAAATATATCTCTCATTCTTTAGATCCTCTTCCTGATAAGAATCCGGAAGCATTCCATCTATTTTTTCCTTTCCCCTATAAAATGCAAAACTGATAATCTGACATGCACGTAAAGAAAGTGCAAATGGCGCCAATGCAACTCCTACTTCTGTTCTCAAATAATACTGTTCTGCTCCTGGTCCACCAAAAAAAATCACTCCTTGAGCTTTCTTCACAAGTTTATAGTCCTTCAACTGATCCAAGATTTCTTTTGCATGACTCATATTCTTCTCTGCATACATAGTATGTTTAAATATCTCCTGCATATTCTTTTCTGTAAATCCTTCACTTGGCAACCCATTCAATACAAATGGTGCCTGCTCTATTGGCATATTGTCAGAATAAGCAGATTTTATCAGGCATGGTTTTGCCTCAATATATCGCTCACAAAAAGAAATCATCTCATCTTTTGTAGATGCAATTAAATAACTAGCGGCTTCTGCATCACTACTAACACCAAGTCGCCCTGCCCTGCCAATATAATTTTTATATGCTTGTGGTTCCAATCTCTCTATCCAGTTTGAACGCATGATCTCATTATCATATACCACAATTACATCTGCCGGTAAATTTACACCAATAGCAAGTGTCTCAGTCGCTATTATAACATTTAACGCTCCATCTAATTTAGAGAACTCTTCTTCAATCAACTGTCTTACTTCTGATGAAAGCGAACTATGATGATACGCTACTCCATATGTAAACAAGCGATCTCTCATCTCCTGAATCTCTTCCCCATCATCCAGATTATTCAACTCAGTCACTAATTCACTATTCAAATTTCTCCGATCAAACAATTCTGTAACACGAGATGCAAGATACCGAGCATTTCTTTTACTATGGGTAAAAACAATAGCTTTGCAAATTTGTTTTCTATCTTTAAATTCTTTACGTAGTACTTCCCTTAAAGTATTCTCCTTTTCTTTCTTCATACTATATTCCGGAAGTTCAATACTAAGAAGCGTTTCCCAATTGTTTTTTCCTTCTCTATACTCCTTCTCATAATCTTCCATAATCTGTTCACGATCCAACTTTCGTTCTTTATAGTATTCATTGATAGCTGGATTATATTTTCTGATATATTTTCCATTATTACAACAAATTACATGTTCAATCATTGGAAGCATACGGTCATTGTTCGATATAACTTTCACTGGTTTTAACCATTCTTTTAAATCCTCAATATCACTATAACAGGTTGTAAGCCCTACAATTCGAATATCTGGCCTATTTTGAAGCACTTTAGCTAGTGCAAATTCCAGTTTAGGTCCACGCTGATCAACAGAAAGCATCTGTAATTCGTCCACTATAATTAATCCACAGTCAGACATCATGTTACTATTTCCATTTTTCCTTTTTACACTGTCTTCTGTCAACATTGCAAAAAACTTTTCATAAACAATAACTGCCATATCAAATTTGCCAGCAATAATATCTTCATCATTCATTAAATAATCCGAGGAAGATGCGTATACCATATCACTATATGCTTCAAAATCTTTTCGGAACTGATCATACTTTTCAGCCACCATTGCACGTAATGGTGCCAAATATATAACTTTATTCTGTAAATCCATACATTTTAGTGCAAGGATCTCAGATACTAATGTCTTTCCTGAAGAAGTTGCTCCCTGAATCAACAGATTTTTTTCTTTATTCCAAAATTCATCCGTATTAAATGCTATCTTCTGGAGAGGCGTAAGCATCTCAATATGTATCCGTTCTCTCATATTTTTAATAGGATTTTCAGGCAGTTCTTTTTGTTCAACTAAATCTTCCAATTTTTCAATCATCTTTATCCTCCAAACACTTCAAAATATCTTTATACTTTTTTGATAATTTACAAAATCTGTTTTCCATACTTTCCAACTTGATATTATCAAATACTGTTTTCTCTTTCTTTTTTTTGATTCTAAGATAATGATTCATAAAAATCAAATTTTCTCTGTCATCCGCAGAAAAACTCTCCTCTCCAAACATATATAACAATTTATATGGTAATCCACCATAATACAATGCTGAACTAATGCTCTTCAGCTCATCCCCTTTTGACTCATTATCTATATATGCAGCCAAGATTGAAGATATTTCTGCATAATAGGCTGCTTTTGACATAGTCTTGATATTCACTCCAATAGCCATACGTACAATTTCATAAATTTCACGTCCTCCATACCCCTCCAAATATAACGTTAACATTGTAGCAATCCGTATAATCGGAAACTGTCTGGAAGCTTCTTTATTTTCAATATTTAAACACCACTTCTTTTTCCCTTCCATATATCCTATCTGGAATATATTTTTGACAAAATCCACCATTTCCCTCGATATAACATCTCTATGAATCCAATTTTCAAAATGATGTTCAACAACTATATGTAACGATTCTATAATTGTTGCATATTTTTTGCTATTGGGAACATATGCATACACTTCACCTTCTGAGAGACATCTTGCAATCGCATATGCATAATCAAATAAATATATTTTTCTGCCACTGATTGCCATTCTTAAATTTTCTAATTTAGATATATCACATATATATCCTCGCACTGCTTTTCCAAGATCACAAATTACATATCGTGTTGAAAACACATCATGTTTAATTAATTTCTGTTCCTTTAGAGCTAACAATGAAGTATGAACCCTTTCCTGATAAAGTTCTTTACGCCCCTGTATCTCCTCTTGTTCGACCGGAAAGCTTAATAAATATGCCAAAATCTCCTCCTCCGCTAATGATTGTTCTTCCGTAAACATTGAAAGAATATATAGGGATAATGCGCTCCAGTCTAGGTGATAAATATTACTCTTCACAATATAACTCTGCGCATCTAACAACTTTTTCCACTCCAGCAAATCTTTTACCCGTATTAAGGTATATGCATAACCTTTATTTTTATGGCTATATCTTCCTGCCCTTCCAATATAATTCTTATATTCATTTTGAGTTAGCATTTCACGCTTCTCTCCATTTGGTTTTTGAATATCTTCAATAATAACAACATCAGCATTACTATTTACACCATAAGCCAGAGTCTCTGTAGCTACTACAATTCTAATAAAACTTCTTTCTCCATAAAATGCATCTTCAATTGCATGTCGAATATGATAAGATTGAGCCGCACTATGAAAAGTAATTCCTCGATATAAAGCCTTTTTTAAAATATTCTCTCCATTATCATCCTCTTCGAAAATTCCATACAAATCTCCTGGCACTACTTCTGAATCCCCAAGAAAATCATCAAAAAATTGCTCTGTCATAATATCATCAGGTTCTGTAAAAACACCTTTTTTTAAAAAAAATGCATACAAATCTTTCACTCGTTGCCGAACGCCCTCACGATCATTAAAAAATACTATGATGCTATGTCCTTGAAGATAATGTTCATAGCAAATCTGACAAAACATTTCTATATATCCTACATTTTCTACAACAATTGGTACTAACATTTCATCATTTTGTACTTCATAATATTGATTTATCAAAACACCATTCTCATTTTTAACAGCATCAATCTTTTCAACCATCCAGTTCCACTGCTGTCCCTGATGCGATTTCTGTGAAATTAAATACTCTTCAATTTCCACTGGCCTTTCCATACTACATATTTCCAAAAACTCTCCATATTTTATGTATGATGACCAATCATAAAATGGCGTGGTCATTACAACCATACGACAATTTTGCTCTTGAACCCTCCTAAAAATAAAATCTGCTTTAATTCCACGTTCAATATTATCAATAATACCAAACTCATCTAAAATTATTAATTTCCACTTTTTAAAAAAATAAGGATCAATGTTTGAAAATAAAAATATTTTTTCGTAAATCGTTATGACAATCTTCGCAGTTCCATTTATAATATCCCGATCCCACTCTTTAAATTCACTGGTACTTAATACTATTTCATTTTCTAATTCTGGGAAAAACTTCTTTAATTCCTCATGCTTTTGATGTGCAAGTGCTTTGTAAGGCACCAGATAAAGCACCTTGGGCACTATCCCTTCATTGCAAATATTCCATATCTGTGAAAATCCAATTAACGTCTTTCCTGAAGATGTATGTCCCTGCACAAAAATATTTTTTCCATCTTTTTCCCAGAATTCTTCTTTATCAAATGCTAATTTTTGTAGAAAAGTAAATCCTTCAAATTTATTCATTTGCTCAATGCAATATTGCTTAAATGCCTCTTTTTTTCTCATCCTTTGTATTCCCCTATTTCATCCCATCATTTTTGCATTAATATACATTTTTTACTATGCTTCTATGATGGACATCATATGGTTTTCCTCTATAATTTTTTATTACACTCTACCTTACATATAAGAAATATGCTTATCTTATTATTTTAATATTGCTTCAATTATTATTCTCCCGAGTTTTCCAGCTTTTATCATACAAAAAGCTACCCAATTTTACTTTTTATGAAACAACAGACAACTTCTACCCTTTCTTAATTAAACTTTACATCCAATATACTTTTAGTTCATTATGCTAGATTCAGATCCTATTATGCTCGCTGTGCAGTACTTTATGTATTATGCCTTAATCTATTACTATATTTCTACTATCATGCTCATATTTAACCTACTTTAAAAGCTTTATAGATATTTTGAACAAGGCACAAACCTATCATTTAATGAAGGCTCTTTGAAACTTATATTATTTTTATAGCTTATTATAATTTTACAATACTATTATATATTAAATTTATACGTAAATCTAAATAAACCACTTCCAAATATTACATTTTAAACTGTTATTTATAACAATTAATTTTCTTTTCATAAAAAATGCCATTTGAGTAATTATAAATTTTCATAAAATATTCAACAAAGATAACAATATAGCCTATATATTATCATTTTTTATTCAATAAACTGAATCAATCCATAATAATCATCCGCCCATTTTCCTCTTCTCTAGCCATGCCATAAGTCCTTTCTCCATTTCTAATCCCCTCTAATATATCTTCCAATTTTTGAAACATATCCTTAGTGCTCTGAATTTCACTTCTTCTGCCTTCGGTTTTCCTATATATATAATCTTCAATAGTACCACGATTTACCGCCTCCCTGCCCTGCAGCAGCAGATAAGCAAACTGCAGGTCCTGTCCATCTGCCGCCCTGCATTTAAGCACTTCTTTTGCAAAGTAATCCGTAACCTCTTTAGACAAAGTATTTCCCCCGATTCCTGCCCAGGTGGCATCTGCCAGATTCACCGTATCAAACTCTGTCTGAATATCATAAAAATCCTTATATTCTGTCCGCAGGCAGGCCCCCTGCTTCAGTTTAAATCTGCATATCTCTAACTCATTCCTTGTCCTCTCCGGATTTTTGTCCAAAGCAAACTCTGTTATGTATCTGACATAATCCGGAAGTTCTTCCCTTAACTTTACCCGAAATTTCAAACTCACAAACTCTTCTGTCGGCGCATACTCTATCCGTTCTTCCTCTGTGATCAAAAAGATAAAATCCTGGCATTTGATTATACCCTTTCCTGCTATCAGACAATTATCCTCTGTCCTTAACCTGCATCCTCTGATAATGCCATCCGAATAATCTTGATACTGCAGCTGCAGCGCAGAATAAGAATAATCCCGAAGTGCCCATAATAATTCTTTCTTCATAATTCTTCCGCGTTCAAATGCGGGGTAGATGTGTTCCATACCTTCTCAGTTCTCCTTTGTACTTTGCTCCTGCTCCTTACTTCATTCCATCAAAGAAATTCCTAATCCACCCTTCATGCTCAAAAGGATAAAACTGTTCCTCACCCAAGTACAGCTTCTCATCCTTCCTGCACACTGGTACAATTACATAACCCCAGTCCCTGCACCGCTTCCAGGCGAAAAATCTGATTTCCTGATTAACGATGCTGTCCGTATCCTTCTGCAGGATATTGCTTCCATGCAGCTTGGAAATATCCTCATAGGTTGCTTCCATAAACTGCTTTGGTTCACAGTCAAAGTGAAAATGATACCTGACCCTTCCTTCCGTATCCTTCAGATAAAGCTGTAAGGTCACATCCTCCAGGTTTCTGGAAACATATCTGGTTTCCTCCTTACGCAGGAATCCGTTTATCAATTCCACTTCCTGTCCGTTATGTGTAAATGCACTGACTGTGTAAGGAAGAACCGGCTTGTCCGAATGCAGTTCGATTTCCGCATAGCCAAGCCTTTTATCCCTGATAAATTTTAAGGCACCGTCCACACAGCTCATTTTTAAGTCTATATCTCCTGCCGTTTCTCTGCTTTTACGCTTAAACTGTATCATTCTGCCGGGAATAAATTCCTTCAGAGCTTCCCTGAATATATCAATTTTGCAGGATTGTCCCGTCAGCTTCAGGAAAGAAAAATACCTGATTTTATCCTCAAGATAAAATGGCTCCATAAATTTACGGATAATTCCATAAATATCACCCTTCAATATCAGTTCAAGTTCATAAAGGTTCAGAACAATTTCAGGAAATTCTTTAACCACCCGAAAGCCTTCCGCTCCCTGCAGGGACAGCTTCCATTTATCTGCCTGTATCCAGGAAATATCCGTTTCTTCTTTTTCTTCTGAAGTAATGCCTACTCTTAATACGCCCGCCTGCTCATAAAAATGCTTCTTAACCTGCTCTGCCAGGAAAAATAAAAGATAAAAATTATTCTTTACCTTAAAATAAGCATCCCTGCTTTTTGTCTCATATTCTTTAAATCTGGTGGGAATCCAACTTTCTGCCTCCGCATAGGCTTCTTCCAGAGTATGATACAATTCCGCTGTTCCATGCTCGTCCACATACCGAAAAATATCCATATCCAGTTCTTTTAAAATATCCTCTGTGCTTCCTGCCACTGGAAATTTAAGCTTTTCTGTCAAAAGTATTTTGATATACTGCATAATACGGTAAGTCAGATTATTTCCGCCAAAATCTGTGTCCCCGTTTTCATAAGCAGTATCAATTCTGATATGATATGCCACCCTGTCATCCCTGACTTTAAAGTGACAGGCACATAAATCTGTAGTACCTCCGCCGCAATCCACAATTAATGCCTGATAGGTTTTGTCTTCTCTGATATTCCGGGCTTCCAGCATATTGGAAATGGTATTGTAAAGCACCGCCACACCTTCATCCAGCATCTCTTCCTCCAGTTTGATGTATTCGGGCAGAATTTCCTGAAACAGCTTTTGAAACAGAAATTTCTGTTTAACAGGACAGGACACATGAATCTGCATCACCCTGCATTTAAAGCGGTTCTCAGTCATTCTGATAATATGCCGAAGGTACGCTTTCATAATTTCTTTTCTTGAAAGGAAGGTTCTTCTTCCTTCTCTGTCTGTTATTTCTTCCTCTTTTTCATAATCACTGATCCACCTTTTCAGGTCATAAAAAATGCTGAATCCTTCATCCACATAACAGGAATCCGACAAATCCACTGCCGTCTGTCCGAATACAAGCTGCGGCTTTCCTTTTCTCACAGAGGTAACTCCAACTACCGACGGCATAAGCTTTTTTCCATCCTCAAAAGTGGTGTATTGAATGGCGTTCTTTTCAAATCGCTCTGCAAACAACGCTCCATCTGCATCTTCAAAGTAATGAGCATCCAGATAAACTCCGGCAGTGGTATTGGTAGAACCAAAATCAATCACAAGGGGCATCCGAAGCGGAATCGGTTCTCTCACCTCCACGTCCATAAGCGGAACCCGAAAAGCCATAAGTCCTTCCGGCACTTCTTCTTCCTTTCCATAATAAAAAGAAAACAGTTTGTCGGAATCCTGCTGGCTGAAGCAGTATAAATCATAATCCTTTAAATCTGCCTCCCGGCATAACATTTCCTCACCTTTCATTACAAAAAGATGGACATCATCTGCTGCGCTTTTATGGAGATAAAAAATGCCGCACAGCTCTTTTCCTCCACTAACAAGAAGAGCGTTGGTATCCTCCATTTCCTTTCGAAAAGGAATATGTATTCTGTCATTTTCGTCCATGGAAAGTCCTTCATACACAACTATCCTGGAAGGAATATGCAGAGTCTTATCCTGCTTAACATTTATCTGCCCTTTTTTAAGCAAAAATTCAAGCCGCTTGCTGCCGTCTCCATCTTCCTCAAGTATCAAAAGCTGCTCTCTGGTTCCCCGGTAGCGCATAATAACATGAATCAGCTCTTCTTTATCCATGGGATTAATAATGCCCTGCACGATTTTTTCCTGCCTGCAGATTTCCCGGAGCTGATAGGTGGTCATCAGTTCCAGTTCACGCTGCCTGTACAGTTTATTCTTTTCTTCTGTTTTGATTCCTTCTCTGTTTAAGATGTATCCGCTCATCGCTTCCCCTCATATTAATACTTTATTGTTCTAAATATTGGTTAATAGCATCTTTTTCTATCCAATAAAAATTTCTTCTACTTAACTGCCACCATTCATTCTGACACTCAATATATGCTATTTTATTTGTTTCAATCTCTTGTATATAGATACCAGATAAAAACTCTTCTATTTCATATGGCTCTAATTCCATCCCTGTTTCATTATCTATACTAGAATAAACAATATATTTCCTATCTGGACTATAACTTAAAGAATACATATCTTTCCCCAATAATTTTATATCACCGGACGGATATCCTATTTCATAGAAATTCCGATTACATCTTATAATAATTTTGCCTTCATTATCATCACCATAAAATTGAATCACCTCTGACCACACTTTATCCTGTATATCTGTAAGCATTAAACTCCATACAATTTCTTGCATTTCTATGTTCCATATATCTAATCTTTCATTCAGTCCTTCTTTAATTCCAACAGCTAAGTTACCATTATCATTAACCAGCAACCCTTTATAATATTTTTCCTTATAACTTCTGTTTTTTAAATTAATATATTTTTGATATATCTGTTCTTCAATTTCTTTATACTCAATTTCATCCTTAATAACAGTAACCGGCGAAATGCCTGAATAGGTTGATACTATCTGCCTTTTCATATTACCCTCATAATAAAGAGTCTGCTGCCGTAATACTTCTCCATATTCATTTTCTCCGCACATATTTTCAGTTATTATCCACTTACAATCAGGAGAAATATAAACAATACTGTCACCTGTCTTATCCTCATATATTCCCATATTCTCCCAAAAAGTTGCTTTATACTCCTGATACAATTTTGTACCTTTATTGAAATCATCCGCATCCTCGCCATAGATGCCATAAGTATGCACAATATCTGTAACTTCAGAATTTAAAGCCGTATCACACAAAATATAATAATTCATATTTTGAAATTCACTTATGCTGTATATTTTATTTGTATCTTCTTTCATTTCCGTCCCCGCTTTATATATTTTTACAAAGAATATTGTTACTAATAATATTCCTCCTGTAGTAATCCAATAATACTTATTTCGCATCTTATTCTCCACACAGTCCATAATCACCAATTACTATTCTGCATCTGGCGATATCAACAATTCTCTCTCTTTTGCATCATAATATTTTCTATCAATAACCATGTATCCTTCAAATCCATTTACAATATTTTCTTCATAATGCAGTTGTGCTTTTCCATTCGCATAGATGCCATCCCTTCCAGCATTTTTATTACTCTCCAGATCTTTGATAAAACCTACTGCTACTCCAAAATCCCTATATCTATCAACTGTCACTGTAATGCACCCTTCTGAGTATACTGGTTTATCACTTTTTATTTTACCTGCCATATGTAAATTTACCCCTACTACTGTGCCATTATTATGTACCGAATTATATGCAGGCAATACAGCATTATTAGTATTAAATTCCTTTAACTGTACTGCAGCATACCCATTTGGATCTGTACTTTTATGCTTTGCAGCTTTTATAGTATAATATCCTTCTAATACAGTAGCACTTTTCTCCATATTATCCGGCAATGTTGACGCTCTTGCTTCTGCATATGCTAATTGCCCATTTTTAGTTACAATCAGAATTGCTCCAAACTGTCCATTTGGATGGTAACTATTTTTCCCATTCCAAGTACTTACTTCCCCCTCCTCCAGATATGTTCCCAATCCTTCAAATGCAAATATAGTAGTTCCTTGTAATAATTCCGGTTTTTCTTCAAAATACTTCCGTATATCCAATAATGCCATGCTTTGTTTTTCCGATAATCCATATTGCAATGCAAATTGCATCTCCTCATTATTTAAGTTTTTATCATCAATACATTCTGACATTATATATCCCGGATTAACCGGATATATAAATCCGCCATGTCTGCAAAATAGAATTGATTCCATTGTAATTTCTTCTAATGTAACTCCATCAAATCCTGTCACCTCCTGATATCCCGTATCAGAAATCAAATTTTCCCATTCATCATTCAGCTTCATCAAATATCTACAAGTTCCTAATTTACGAAGTTCTACTGATTCTGATGCCAGAATTATTGCCTTTCTTTCTTCTTCTCTATCCGGCGGATTAAGACAATTTCCAAATGGTTCTATATTTTCAAATTTGCCACAATCTTTTATTGTTGCAAAATACTGCTCTGCTCCATTCAAATATTTTGTATTCTTAGTAACTTTTAATATAGTTTCATTGCTCCCCTCCGGTGCAGTAAATTCTTTATCATTTAACTTTTGAACATCTAAAGTACAACGTGTACATGTTAAAATTGCGCCGTCTACCAAATAATGATGTTCCGTTCTTTTATCTTTTAAATATTCCATATAAATTTCCAGGTAGTTCTCTGCTTTATCTAATTCCTTAGCCTGCTTTAAATCCTTCCACCATTCACTTAATCCAATAAAAGCATTGCCTTCACAATAATTTTCTTCCAAATATTTTAAATTATCACTATCATCCTTATTTCCCATTTTTTCTCCTTTCAAAACACCACCATCTCATCCACCACCATCGTTTCATCCACTCCAATGATTCCGAAATGATGCTCATAAAACAAAAATACTCTCTCCCTCACGGGTAAAAACAATTCCACAAGTAACTCTAATTTCCTCCTTTCTTTTTCCGTTTCCTCCACTCCAAGATATACCAGCAGTTCATGGGCTGCCTCATTATTCTCATAAATAATAGCTCCTGCATAAAGCCTTATGACTGCTTTCCTGAATTCTTCCTGATAATTTTCCGTCTTTAAAAGCTGCAAATAAGAATGCAGGATTATCTTTTGTTCTCCCTTTTCAAATAAAGAAAAATTCTTTGCAGCTGACTCTCCGTATTTCCCCTGATTAATATCTTCAGCTATAAGACTGCAGTAAAAATCTTCTTTTGAAAGCCCCTCCCTCAAATCAAGCTGCGTAATATAATGCATACAGACATCAAAGAAAATTTTCCTTGTCTGCATCATCTCCTGTATGTTTTTATCAAACAGCCGCCCGAATACATCTTCAAACCTGTAAAGCGGATTAATCTCTATTTTGTCTTCCTCAGGCGTTTCCAGATTCAAATCCACCATGGAAACTTCGATATAGGGACTTGGAGCTGCCGCTTCTACGAAGCGCAGCATTTCCCTGCTCCGGTTGTCTTTTTCCGCCTGCAAAACTGCTTCCCATGCATAATTCATAGCTAACCTCTTAAACTAACACTCCCACACATTGGTATTCCATAAATTCCATCTGCAGCTGGGAAAGTATATATCTTATCTGTGACTCATATAAATAGTCCGCCCTTTGTTGTTCTTCTTTACGGAATTTAAAGACCAGCATACTTCTTTTATCACTGCTAAAAACCTGTACACCAGCAAAACCATTCATGTCCCCTGTTAAATACCCGCTTTTTGCTTTCTCCGAAATTTCAAAATCAATATTATCTATTCTGTAACTGCCTGACATTTCCTCTATCTTTCTTCGCAACTCCATGGGCGTCTGCAAGAAATTTCCCGCCTGATATAAATATCTTCCTGCCAGATTGTCTTTTCTCTTATTGGACAAAACAGCATAGCCGTATCCAAAGGAATTCACCGGAGTTTCCTGATGCAGCCTGTAAACAGATACATCTTGCAAAATGTCCTGCTTTGTTTTCAGCAGTACCCTGTTTCTTTCATAGCGGATAGAAAGAATATCTTCTTTTGCTTCCACCAGATAACCGTCTTCCTCTGCTCTATCATCAGGAAGATAAAAGATATGCTCATAAAACACCTCATCAATGCAAGGCACTCTGAACTCCCGGGAATTGACCGCTTCTTTTTGTATATTCCAAAGGGGCATCATTCCTGTCTTCACATACTCTTCCCACTTGCCCCATTGAAAATGAATCCTGCTGCCCGAGGATAACTCCTCCACCGGCACTGCCTCAAAAAAACGCTCCAAATGCCCCATATGTACGGTCTGCCATGGAATATGATTATTTGCAAAAAGCGCATACAGCTTTTTTACCGCTTCTTCATACCTGCAAACCTTTCGTATCTGAAACCGGATGCTTTTTCCGCTTTCTTCTTCAATCCCTTCTATCATTTCCTGCCGGAAAAAATCAATGCGTTTCTCCTCCTCCGCCATAAAATAAAAGGAGTCGTATTCCTGCTGTCTGCTGCCTTTTATATCTTCTTTACAGACAGGGAACCAGAAGCTGTTTATGGGGTCAAAATCCTTCTTCTCAATTATGGTCATATAAGTCCCAAATCTTTTCCCCGGTACATCCAGCTCCCTTAAAATCCGCTGCTCTAAAGCTTCATACTTTTCTTCTGTCTGCCTGAAAATTCTGCCAAGACCATCAAGAAGAATCTCCCTGGCATATTTTCTTTCATCCAGGTCATCAATTTCCTTCAAACGCTTTTGAATATAGTTTTCATAATCAAACATTTTTTCTTCATTCATTTAATTCATTCCCACTTACAGTACTACCGGCATTCTCTGCCGCTTCCTTTGCCTGCTCTTTTTCTTCCCGGGCTATTTTAGTATCAACGATATCTATATTCCCCTGAAGCTCATTGGCCTTATTGTCTTTTCCAAGTTCAGTATAAATTGCTTTGGCATACTGATACTGCATCTTTGCCTGCTCATAATCCTTTTCTTCCGCAAACAGCCTTGCCTGCTCTTCCAATACCTTGGCCTCTTCCACCCTGGCTTCCACTTCTTCCTGCTTTTCATTCAGTGCCACGATTTTTTTATTTAAAAATGCAATTTGAACCGTATCTTCCAACCCGGTGTATTTCTCCAGGGCAATCAGATAAAATACCATAGCGCCTTCATAATCGCCCTGCCCATAGGTTTCATCTCCCTGCTTCACAAGTTCTGCCGCAGTGACTTCCGCCGCTGCCTGCTGGGCATTCTTCTCTTCCGCTTCTTCTTTTGCAGCGCTCCATTCTTCATACAAAGCGTCAAGTGCATCCAGTGCCTGCTGCTTTCCCTCCTCGAAATAAATGGATGATGCCTTTTTCTTTGCTTCCAGATATTTTGCCTCTGCCAGTTCATAATTGGCATGTATAAGGAGACTGTCACCCAGGCTGATGCTGTCAAATACCTGTTCATATTCATTAATCTGCGAAAGCCTGTCCTCTATATAATAAAGTCCCGCATTATCCGCATATCTGACTCTTGCCCTGGCTTTCAGATATGCCTCTTTCGCTTCCGTATAATCCCCTTCCTCATAAGAATCGTCTGCGCTTATCACTGCCTCAAGGCAAATCAGATAAGAATGATACTTCTCCTCCATCTCCTTATCCCGAAGCTTATTCGCTGTTTCCAGCACTTTTTCACACTCTTCCTTTGCCCGGATAAAATTATTATCTTCTATGTAGATTTCCATATTGGCAATATATTGCTCCATATCTTCTGTCTTCTGCGCCCTGTCTCTGCGGAGCAAAAAGATAACCAGTGCAATAATCAGCACTGCAGCAACAATTACAAGGGAAATAATAACAATTTTTTTAATTCGCTTTTTTCGATTGGGGTCAATAAACACTTTGTCAACATAGATAGCCGCGAAGGTGTAATTGTCAAGATTTTTTGGCTGTCTGGAGAGCAGAAGGTCTTCCACCTTATCGCATTCCTCCAAAGGCTCGTTTCCTGCCTCCATAAAGACATCCGCAAGCTCACCCTCGTCCACATTTTCCCAGATACCCCTTGTATAGAGGGTAATGATATCGCCGTTAACCAGCTTGATTTTCTTTGAAATAAAGGGATTAAACCGTTTTCTGCCAAAATAAGAATAAAGATTATTTCTTTCCTCGTGCTGCGCCACTTTATCTTCCGTAAGCTTATTTTCCTTTACCATATCCTTACTTAAGGACATATCAAAGGAAGCCAGAATATTTCTGCCGTTTCTGTATAAACGAAAGCGGGTATTCCCTGCATATCCATAGCGACATTTCTCATAATCGGTAACTACCACTGTAACTGAAGCTTTCAGCTTTTCATAGCTTTTTCCTTTTAAGAGCTCTTCATTTGCACTTTTCAGATAGCTTCTTATCTTTCTTCTGCTGATACCGGGAGAACTTTGAAAGGCATTAATTACTGCCTCGATTGCCACTTTTGCACTTTCAGAATTTCTCATATCCGTTATACCGTCTGCAATCACATAGCAGGCAAATTTATCCAGTTCCACAAACCCGAAATAATCATTATTCTTTAGTTTACTTCCTGCTTCCGATATGAAAGCAGTTTTAAAGCTGCTGTTATATTTTCTCATAATTATTAAACAATACCCTCTACCAGAACAATACTGGCATTATCCTTTTCCTTCCCGTTTCCTGCATTAATCATTTCTATGATTTCAAAAGCCTTCTGCTGACATTTCTTTTTTCCCGCCAATATATCTTCAATGGCCTTCCATTCCAATCCCTCATAAAGCCCATCACTCATGAGAACCACAATATCTTTTTCTTTCAAATGAACCGGCGTATCAAAAAATTCTATTTCCCGGAATCCATCCTGCCCCAGATAATTGTAAAGCCTTTTATTTTCAAGCAGCTTAAGCGCCTCTTCTCTGGTAATGGCACCTTCCATAAACCTGTCTTCTACCAGCATATCTATGGTATGTCCGGTGGAAACCGGAATCAGACTGCCCTTGCGGTAAAGCGCAATCTTGACATTCCCTGCTACTGCATAATAAAGACAGTTGTCCTTTATCAAAACAGCTCCCACACTGGCGCCGCCCCTGCCATCATCCAGCTGTTTTAAAATTTCCCTGTTCACAGCATGAAAAGCCCTGCGAAAAAAATAAGCAGGATTCTCCGAAGACTGATACTGTGAAAACATATCCTTCATAGTATCTACAGCAATTCTGGAGGACACACGCCCTCCGTAATTCTTCCCGCAGCCGTCAGCCAGCACAGCCAGAAAACCATCCCTGCCCTGACAGATACCACAGTCATCTTCCTGTACCTGCCTTGTTCCTATGGTCATTGCTTTTCCAACCCGCAGCCGCTTTCTAACCATTCCCTTTTCCCTGTAAAAGAAACGAATTGCTGCAAACGCCAGAATCAATGCATAAATAATAAAAAGCATCCCCACTTCCACTGTCATACTGCTTCCTCCGGCTATTCCCATTTAAAATGCTCACCACAGAGAGGAATAAATACAAACTGGCTTTCTCCCATCTCTATTACGTCAAACTGCTGCAACGGCGTGGGAACATATACAGCCGCTTCATTCAGGTAAACAATACCGTTGCTGTCTCCGGGCAAAATAACGGTTTTACCCTGCTTATCATCATAAACAATCACGCAGTGGTTTCTTCTGGATATTTTGTTATCACCGAGAATCTGGATATCCATATCATCCGCCCTGCCCACAAAGTTCTTCCCGGCAATAATCTTATAATCCTTTCCTTTTCTTGCTCCTGCCACGCAGACAATCCAGCCGCATACGGGATTTTCCTCATTCAGAAACAGAGCTTCCTCTACTGCAATCTCCGTCTGTCCTTCTTCCCTGCGGGCTGAAACTGCATTTTTCTCCCTGGTGGCGGTTTCAATATTGCAGTAAGGACAAATTGTTCCGTATCTCCTGCCTGAAAACATATGTCCGTTCTGACATCTGATTAAATTGCTCATGTTCTACCTCTTTCCTATGCGGCTTCCCACATATTTTTTCTAATGTATTTTTATAGGCGCCAGCCCAAGATAAATCACGTCGTTCTTCTCCACCTTACAGGGCTCCCTGGAAGATACCCGGTATTTTTTTCCCTCTCCGTTCCGCTGCAGCCTTGTTCCGTTTTCACTGTCCAAATCTTCTATGTACCAGTTTCCGCCGCTGAAATTCATAACAGCATGTTCCCCATCCACAGTTCCTGCATAATCTGTATTTTTCAGATTCACATCCACCTGATTTTCTTTTTCATCCTTGCCGAAAACAATGGAAGTTTTCCCGTAAATATCCCACACAGCAGTAATATTGCCTTCTTCTCCAAGAAGCAGGATTTCCGAAATTCCTTTCCTTCCTGATTCATGCACTGCCATCTCACTGCCTTTACTGCTGTCAACAATCGCCAGTATTAAAAACACCATTCCCGTTACTCCAAGAATCAGCAGGCTTATTTTCTTTTCCGCAGCATTTTCCAGATAGACATAGGATAATATCATGCCTGTAATACAGGATACAAGAATTGCCAGGTCCAATGCGCTTTTTCGATTCATGAGTTTGTTCCTTTCTGATTACAAATTATTTCATATCCTACATTTGTCTCCGCCTTCATGCCTGGTCTTTATTAATCATATGCATCTTACCAACTCAAAGCCTGATGCATTCCGCCAAAGCAGGCTTTCGGCAACATCAAGCCGTATTCTGATTTCCCAGCGCTCTCTGTTTCTGATTCGATAAATCGGTTCCCGGCACTTTTCGTCTCCTTCTGTTACGACAGGCAGGTAATATGGCCTGCTTTCTTCCTTGCTGACATCAAACAAAACTACGAATAAAAAAGGCAGGGTACTGTCATACATCTGAAATACATCCAGCACTTCTTTTGATACTAAAAGCAATGGTTCTGTAATAATATCAGGATAAAAAATATCCACGCCCGTTTTCATTTCCAGCAGCAGGTATTTGGGAAGTTCCTTATAAGCTTTTCTTGTCAGCTTTCTCACATCCAGTTTTCCGAATAAGGGAGCTGTCTGCAAGGCAGGATTTCCCTGCTGATTCTTTAACACAAAATATTCCATAAGGTCATTTCTCCCCATTCTGTTCAGACAGTATCACTGATTCTCCAAAGAATTTCCCCTTCTCCCTGATACCTGCCGAAAAAGAGATAGAAATCTTCTGTCTTGTTCATTTTTGTAAATTCCCGGCTTCCTGTAATCTCTTCCGTTACATCCCTGCACAACGCACAGACTGCCGCCAGATAATATTCCGCACAGCTAAACCGGACAGCTTCTTCTTCGGCACTGCACAGTCTCGGGAATCTGCCTTTCAGTTCTTTTATGACAAGCTCCATATCCTCCTCAAAGCATTCAAAAAAATGTGCCGGTCTCCACATCATTTCCACAGGTTTTTCCTCCAGCCAGAATTCCTTTCCCAAAAGGACCAGCTTAAACTCATAGCTTCCTGTCAAAATGCTGCTGAAAAGATAACATATGCCAAGACTTGCCGCCGGACTTTTTAAACTGCCCCAGCAGGAAAAAAGCTCTGTAAATACCTTTTGAGTCCCGCTTCTGTTTTCTTTGTTTTCATAGATTTTTTCCAGCCCTCGTATCTGCCTGCCAAACTGCGCTTTTTGAAGTTCATCCGCTGCACTTAACAATTCCTCTCTTCTCTCAGAAATATAAGCCATCCTTTCCTCCCGCTCCATGCAGACATTTTTTCCGGTTTCCTGTACAAGTTTATGCTACTGTACCTTCAGTTCCCCTCCGGTGAACGTAATTCCTTTATTAAGGTCAATGCCGGTTCCTCCCTGCTTTAAGCTGACAGAAGAGGTCCCGGCGATAATAAGCGACCCTGTATCACTGGAAATAGTCAGGTCCTCAGCTGCCTCCAGCATAACAGAGTGGGCGCTGACAATATGAATGCCCTCTTTGTCCGTCAATTCAATTCTGGTTCCCTGATTGTTGGTAATCACGATGGTCTCCGGTGTAAAACGCACTTCCTTCTGATATTTGCTTTTTAATGACTTTACATCAGGGTCTTTTCTGTCTGCGCTGTCTGTTTCCATATGAACGGAACTGGCAACAAAGGCTTCCTTCTCCTCCCCGCCCGGAATGATAAGCCGCACCCTGTCTCCCGGCTCCGGCATACAATACCACCCTGTTCCGTCCGGCGTGGAATACACCGTAGCATACGGATACCAGATATTAATTTCCTGCCCTGCATTTTCATCCGCAAGTATGACAGCCTGCACCTTATCCTCTTTTACCTTCTTTATTACAGCTTCAAGAGCAGCGCCCGTCATTTCTTCCTGCCTGATTTCAGGAACCTCCATTCCCTTCTGAAGCTTTAAATAGCAATCATGCAGCAGTTCGCCTTTCTCCAAACGGCTTTGAATTTTACAGATAAAAAGTTTTCTCCCATGGATAGTCATATAATCTCCAATCCTGTGACTGTCCCTGCACTGCACAACATAGATAAGACTGTCTTCTTCCTGAAGGGATAATAATCCGCTGCTTTTCTTTTTCCTGTATTCCTCCAGTTCCTTCTTCACCGTATATTTCCCATGCTCCGGAAATTCCGCAGGCTCTCCTTTGGGCAGATCATAAGAAAATACTGCTCCTTTCCTTCCTGATTCCGCCACCAGAAACTTATGCTTCCTGCTTGCCAGCCTTTTTAAGAACTGCCAGTCGGTTTCATAATACTGCAGCACAAGCTTTCCCTCTGCCTCTTCCAAAGGGCTGTTAAATGTCACACTGCTGCCCGGATATTCTGAACAAAGCATCCTGAATATCTGCTCACAGGTAACAGAACTTTCCTGCCAGGAACGAAGGTGCTTTTCTCTGTCCAAAAGGCAGCTTCCGGTTGTAATCTGAAGGGTCATTTTCTTTTGATGATATCCTGAATCAATGGAAAAATCCGTTATCATTCCATAAAACAGAATTTCTCTTTCTCCATCCTTTCCCACCTTTTCCAGCTTTTCCCATACCTCTCCCGTAAGATACGCCAGATACTCCTCTTCCATTTCATCCTCTATATATCCGGTAACTGTGGCTGTTCCATGTTCCCCCACTTCCTCTTTTATCCTGATGTCAAGAATAGAAAGAAAAGTTAATGGCGCAGTATTTAAATGATATTCCTTCATTTTGCCGCCTCCTTCGTTCTTATGGTTTCCAACATTTTTAAAACCCCGGGTTTCCATTTGTCATACTCTTCAAATATGCAGTAAAAGGTTCCTAATATCTTCCCCTCACCGGCCTGAAACAAAAATAATATGTTATAAACTACCGTTCTGCCTGCAAAGCTCTTGTATTCAAACCATAAAGCTTCCTTTGTTTCCCCCATATCATAAAAGACTGTTCTTTCGTCTATCTGTCCTACAAGCTGCTTTATTTTCGCCCTGCTGCAAACCAGGGATTCCTCCGGGGTTTCATCCTCCATCAGCTGAAAGGTAAATCCTGCCTTCCGGTTCTTGGAAGTAAGTATGACATCCGGGCGTTTTTCTGACCAGAAAATCTCTGATGCCGTCTTGTCATCCGCCTGCTCAACCCCTTCCGGAAGCTGAAGGGTGAAGCCCAGTCCGAAATCCTGTCTGTTCCCGGTATCTGCTTTCAGTTTCCCATCGGCATTATCTTTGGCAAGCTTCCTTTTCATCTGAAGCAGCAAAAAATCAAAATCATCATTTTTAATCCGTTCCATTTGCATCTCCCGGCTTACACTTCCTGGATGGAGGCTAACAGATGACCGGTAAAAGCGCGCCATTTCACACTTTCTTTCTCCGGATAAGTTAAGGTAAGCAGCGTCATTTTTCCTTTTATTGGAAAAACCGCTTTCATATGCTCTTTCCCCATATTATTCATATGCATCATAAACCAGCCAACCGGAATTCCATCGTTTTCATTCAAATACACAGGAGATTTCGGGTACTGCATAAAAAACTCTTTCATCAATACATAAATTTGCCATACGGCCTCCTTCGTATCCTCTTTTTTCATTGGTTTATCAAAAAACTGAAGTGTGAGCTGCACTTTTTCTTCTTCATCTTCCAGAATGATTTCCGGTCTTTCAAATAAAGGGTAATTTTCTTCCCTTCTTTCCTTTTCCATTTCATGAAATCCCTCCGGCAATTCCAGCATAAGCTGTTTATCCGGCGATTCCCAGGTAAATACACAGATTGACTCCTGCTCGCTTCGTTGCGCTTCCCTGTCATATATTGTCTTCATCCCTGTTCTCCTCAAGCTTAAAACTGATATGGAAGTCCTTAATTATCTGATTTCTTCTTGAACGTTCTCTCTGCATCTTTTCCTGCTGCACATCAAACGCCCTTTTTTCCAACTCTGAAGCTGCCTGCATAAGTCCTGCTATTTCGTTCAAACGGTTAATTTTTTCTATTGCGGGGCTTTTACCCACTCCTCCTGTCTTAATGCTTTCACTCATACATCCGTCCTTCCTGCCTGCAGCTGATTGTCATCATCTTCTTCTCTCAAATAATTCACCTGTAAGCCTCTTACCTGCTTTTCAACGCCACGTTTCAACCGCCTGCCGGGCGTGGAAGCAAGGATGCATCTTTCTGTCCCGCCAAGATTAAAATCACTGTTTTCTTCCTGTCTGTAATCGTGAAATGCAGGAAATCCTTCCCCGCCTTCCCCGGTCATTGTCACCTCGTTGGTAGCGCCTATAGAATCAAATCCATTACACATATTAATAACTGTAGGGGCAACACTATCCCTTCTCACAAGCGACACCTCCTTTGGAGCCTGAAAAAATATATGATTTCCCTTTATTCCGATGGTTTCCTTTGCAGAAATCACTATTTGTCTGTTGCTTATTACCTCCGCTCCCGAATCATCCTTTAACGATATTTCCAAGGGGCTTGTCTGCCTTAAATCCTGAAAGCCCAGACACTCCGGCAGCAGATACATGCGCTTTTTATCCACTGTGGTAAAATATCTGTCTGTAACCTTCATCTCAGGATTTCCCTGTCCGTTTTCATGTACTCCGTATACTACCGCCGATTGCTTTCCAAAATAGTCTCCCAATCTGACATAAACCTGTTCTCCCACTTCCGGCATACAGTACATGATATTGCCTGTCTCCGGCTCCCATGGATACCAGTAAGCAGCTTCTATATCCTGCGTCTTATCTATATCAAACTTTACCTTAACTCGCTCATCCTTTACTGCCAAAACCCTTGCGGGAAGCAGCCTCCCTATGGCATTTGGGTTTTCATAACGCTTTACTTCCAAGTCTTCCTCTTTCAAAAGCCTGTAGCGAAAACACAAAAGCCCCTTATCAAGCAGACAGCTTTTACCTGTAACAGAATAGGAAATTTCTTCCCACCTGACCCTGTCACCAATTTCCAGATTTTCGTAAGTGCTGATATCTATGCTGACCTTTCCGGTTTTACCGTCAGAGTAAATTTTTTCCTTAAAGACCTGAATCTCTTCCCTGCTATATCTTCTGCCTGCAGGAACCCCTACTGAAACTTCCGGCTTTTCCGATAGAATGGAAGGATAAAGGGACATGTTCAAATGACTTGCCAGACGCCTTGTAAATTCCCAGTCTGTTTCCTCAAGCTGATAAAGAGGGTCATCTATCCTGCGGTCATCCGTATTAAAATGCAGGGAAGCTCCCATCATATTCCCAAGCACTTCATTCATAATCTCCTTATAGCCGGTTCCTGTGTTCTGGAAGGTTCGGCTTCTTCTTTCATAATCCAGATATGCCGTTGATGAAATTCCTTCTATGTATGCCTGATAAACCTGCCCCTCCTGCACAATCTGAATACTTTTTAATATCCCCGAAAAAAGAAGAGTATCGCTAATCCATACCTTTAAGGCAGTTTTATTCACAGGCTTTAATAAAGCATTTTCTCCATCCTGCCCGTCAATCATCCCCGTAAGTCTGATTACCGCATGAGAATCTTTTTGCAGTTCCATGTGCAGTTCCTGCAGCTTTTCTATTGGTACTGCGGCTTCTATTCGGATTTTTTCAGACGTAATTGCACTCATGGGCTTCTCCTTTTATTCCGTTCCTATATGCCTCTAATAATCCATAACTTTAAAAGCTGCCAATTATTTTTTGATGCCTGAATATTGGCAAGCTAATTATTTGCTTTTCTTTTTCTTTCTCTTATAATTTGACCATGTATCATGACGACTTAATACCACCCTTCGTCTATCAGATAATCCCTTAATATTTTTATTCCTCCACGAACTAATAATATCCTGTAAAGGATAAACACTGACAAATGTATCAAAAACATTGTCTACCGTACAGGCATTTGCCTTTTCATTCCATACCCATTCTCCTTCCTTTCCTTCATTCAGCGCATACGCATAAAGGGCTGAAAGACCAATCAGTACATCTTCTGCTTCATTAAAAGGCAATTCCCACATTTTCTTTATTCTATCCTGTACTGCTTCTATCACCTCATCCCATGAGGTACAA
>JAGASK010000019.1 GCA_017621815.1 Lachnospiraceae bacterium
AGATTTTCGGTTCTGTCAAGGGTTAAGCCGCTCCAGCGGTGCAAAGCACCCTTTATGGAATCGAAAAACCCTGATAGCTTCCGGAAAGCAATCCGATATTTTTTTAGCCACAAGTGTTACAAAAAAGCTTGACCACAACAGTCCTGCAGCTGATATACATATCCTCCAATGGTCTTGTAGGTTTTTCTTCTGAATACACAACCTTTAATTTCTCTATACCACGTTTTTTCAATTCCCTCCGCATGACTTTTGCCAGAGGACATACTTTTGTTTTATAAATATCAGCAACCTTAAACTGGCTGCCATCTAATTTGTTCCCTGCCCCCATGCTGCTGATAATAGGTATATTTTTTTCCCGCGCCTTCATAACAAGTTCAATTTTTGCAGTAACTGAATCTACTGCATCAACAATATAATCATATTCGTCAAAAGGAAATTCATCTGCATTTTCAGGCAGGAAAAAACGCTTATGTATTTTTACATCTGCATCTAGATTTATTTCAAGCATCCGTTCTTTCATCACTTCTGCCATGGACGGGAACGCTGGTATTTCATTCCGCATTCGGCGCAATGAAACTGTCCAATTGTCTGCCCATTGAGATAGCTGACGGATATTTTTTCAGCGCCGTCTTTTCCATAATGATGGCACAGCTTATTGATACATGGCCATGACCCATTCCCATACGGCTCATTATCCGGTGCAGCCTTATAAAAACCTTCGGCTGAGCCTTTCAGAAATTCCATCAGCAAGATATGGTGCAGGGGACGCAAATGCTCCGACATACTTACAAAGGCAAAATCCAGCCAATATAACGGATCTTTTCTGTCTGGGAACAGCTGTCTTAAAAAATATTCCCCATGATAGTTGATAAACTCACTTTTAATCTGTTCCGCGTAGCGTATGCCCTGCGCTGTTGTAAGCCCCTTTTCCATAAACAGTTCCTTATACTTTCTGGCAACTTCCCGGCATCCCTTCAGCCTTCGCCCATTCATCAGAAGCCATTCACTGTCCTTGGCTATCATAAGATATTTCTCTTTGTGCATCCATTTCTCGGCTTTTTCTTTCTCCTCCAGTTTGCGCAACGTATGGGATGCTGGCAGGAACCGCATCGCAGTCTCTTTCAAATGGATGCTGCTATTCTGGATTGCTTTTCCATGCTTAGGGCAATATTCGACTCCTGGCAGTTGAGGCAACCTGTGCCAGTATGTCTCCCCGAAACTTTCAATGTCTTCCTTCGTACATTCAGGATAGTACCGCAAATATTCCGACCAATGGCTCCTACTGCATTTCTGGATCATCTGCCTTTCCAGGCTGCGGTTGCTTCCTCCTGTAACGATTTTTTCCTCCATCTCCTGTAGCATCGTCTCAGTAAAAGCAACAGAAAAATAGCCATAGCAGCTGTTGTTATCGGCAAGACCCTCCCTTGTGATTAAGCTACTTGAGCCAACTCATCCATCAACCAATTCCAGCCTGTGGGGAAGGTACACTAATGAAGCAAGGTTCTGCGCTTCGCCAAACAATTCAAAAACCGTCCTTTTATTCGATGTGCTGCCACTCCGCACAAAATAGCGGCAGAAGATACTATAGAGGCATTCGTCAGGATAGGGTGTTGGAAAAAAATATAACCGATGCAATCTCACCACTCCGTTTCATCTATCATTCCTTTCTGTTTCATAACCTCATATCCGCCCTGTTTTCTCAAATCATCTCCGTCAGTTGCTTCAGCCGTTTCCATTTCTTTTCCTTCCATTATATAAAGGTAGTACGCCTCCCTTACGACATCTGCTACTTCCTCAAGCACTTCTTTCTGCACATCCACGGTTTCCATGCGAATATTGTAAATCCTTATATGTATTACTCATAAATAATCACCTGCTTTCTCTACCATCCATTCTTCTCTTTAAAATAACAAGCTTATTTTTGAAGAAACGATGCTGAGTGGATTCGAACCACCAACTTCAGTTTTGCAAACCTATGCCATTCCGACGGCTACAGCATCCTAATTAAAAAAACAGAAGTTTTGTAATTGGATTTGCCTGATTACGCTGCAGCGAATCTCTATTACAAAACCTCTGGTTGACCAGTCAGTTCTTTACTCTGATTTTTTCTGTTTTATCTATCTGAATAATTTTTCCATCCTGCACTATGATATTCACACTTCCGTATTTCATGTCCTTAATCATATCTGCAATCATCTGTAAATGTGAATTATCCAAAGTGCTTTTATCATCTTTCCGTTCCAGTACAATCCACCTCCGGTTAATTCTAACAGGTTTTCTTTGACGGCAAAAAAACAGATGCCATATACATGGCACCTGCCCACACTTAACTTAAATTCAGGTACACAATGCATATGAAAAGTAAGCCGTCTTGATACATACAGTCTGACAGCAGCACATTACAATCGCTTTTTGATTTGCCACATTTAACTCCTTCATAGCATTGTCTCCTTTCTGTTTCTCAGATAGTTCTATCATTTGATATATTTTATATTTTTCCCATCTGTTAAGTATGGTATAAGAATAGCATAACTTTTTTCTTTTGTATAATACCTATCCCCTATTATCTGTTATAGATAATATCTATAGCTTTGTATCCTAATTGTTGCTAAACAACGGTGTAGACAAATATCTGTCGCCTGAATCAGGAAGCAATGC
Organism: Lachnospiraceae bacterium; assembly: GCA_017621815.1. Classification (GTDB taxonomy): domain Bacteria; phylum Bacillota; class Clostridia; order Lachnospirales; family Lachnospiraceae; genus Suilimivivens. Next base: position 2,659 of record JAGASK010000019.1, read on the forward strand.
AACAATTGTTTTACCCTTATTTTCAGGACGAGATGCTAAGATGCTTGCAGCTTTTAATGCAGCGCCGGAAGAAATACCTACGAGAATCCCTTCACTTACTGCAAAGTTTCTTCCCTCTGCAAATGCATCTTCATTTTCAATGGTGATGATTTCATCATATACATTTGTATTTAAAACCTGCGGAACAAATCCCGCCCCAATTCCCTGAATCTTATGTGCGCCTGGTACACCCGTTGACAATACCGGACTTCCTGCAGGCTCAACCGCAACAACCTTCACATTTGGATTCTGTTCCTTCAAATACTCACCGACACCGGTTATCGTTCCGCCTGTACCAACACCTGCAACAAAGATGTCAACTTTTCCCTCAGTCTGTTCCCAAATCTCCGGTCCTGTTGTTGCCTTATGAACTGCCGGATTGGCAGGATTTACAAATTGTCCTAAAATAACAGCTCCTTGAATTTCTTCCTTTAACTCCTCAGCCTTGGCAATCGCCCCCTTCATGCCCTTAGCGCCTTCAGTAAGCACCAGCTCTGCACCATATGCTTTTAACAGATTTCTTCTCTCCACACTCATGGTATCAGGCAGAGTAAGGATAGCTCTGTATCCCTTTGCAGCAGCAACTGCTGCAAGTCCGATACCGGTATTTCCAGATGTAGGCTCGATAATTGTTGCGCCCGGCTGCAAAATGCCTTGCTTCTCTGCATCTTCAATCATCGCTAATGCAATTCTATCTTTTACTGACCCTGCCGGATTTAAATATTCAAGCTTAGCAAGAATGGTTGCATCTGCTGCACCAGCCTTTTTCGAATACTGATTCAATTTTAATATTGGGGTTCCTCCGATTAACTCTAATGCGCTTTCTTTAATTTGACTCATAATAATATCCTCCTTAATATATCTTTATTTTTCATATCTGTTTAATATGGAATAAGAATAACACACTTTACTTCTTTTGTATAATACCGATATCCTTTTATCTGTTATAGGTATTTACTATAACAGCTCTGTCATTTTCAGCCATTTTCACTGCCAAATCAAGTCTTGTTGCCGCACATGGCAAAAATGCCATGTTCTGTCTGTTTCAGAATTGCTTCCTGAATATAAGAAGACCCCTTCAAGTCCATGTCAGCCCCAAGAGGCGTCAAATCTTGCTGCATATTCCTTGCTTTCGGCGAAACTATATTTCAGGCTGTATGTATTTCTTCTATCTGCAGTTGTATCAAAATCAGGATTCTTCCCTGTCAAGCAGCTCTTCCCTTACTTTTTCGAATACTCTTTCAAATTCAGCAATCAAATCTCTGCCTGCCTCAATTCCGACTGAAAGTCTGAGCACTCTTTCATTGATTCCGTTTTTATCCAATAATTTCTTTGGAACATCTGCATGTGTCTGTGTAACCGGATAGGTAATAAGGGTTTCCACACCGCCTAAGCTTTCTGCAAATTGTATCAATCGAACGTTTTTTAAGATGCCTAGCGCAAATTCTTTACTCGTAACCTCAAAAGTTATCATTGCTCCAAAACCTCTGCTTTGCTTCCTCATAACTTCGTATCCGGGATGAGTCTCAAGTCCGGGATAAATAACTTTCAGCACTTCTTCCTGCTCCTTGAGCCAATGCACAATTTCAAATGCATTTTCCTGTGCCTTTTCCATCCTGACGCCTAATGTCTTAATGCCTCGTAATATTAGCCAACTGTCAAACGGTGCAAGCCCTGCTCCTGTGGTTTTTATGATAAAACGCAGTTTTTCACTAATACTGACATCTGAAGTAACAAGAAATCCTGCAAGTGTATCATTGTGACCGCCAAGATATTTCGTACCACTATGCACGACAATATCAGCTCCTAAATCTAGTGGATTCTGAAAATAAGGTGATAAAAATGTATTGTCTACGATTAACCAAATTCCTCTGCTTTTCGCAATCTCACTTAATGCAGTGATGTCAATTACATTCATCATAGGATTGGTCGGCGTTTCAATATAAATTGCTTTTGTATTATCTTTGATGCATTTCCGGACGTTTTCGGGACTGCAATCAATTTTGGTGACTTCAATTCCATTTTTTTCACTTATATTATCAAAAAGACGAACTGTACCTCCATACAAGTCAGTATCAGCAATCAAATGATCCCCTGGTCGGAATAGTTCCATAAGAGATGTAATTGCGGCCATACCACTTGAAAATGCCAATGCATCTACTCCGTTTTCCAACGCTGCAACCATCTTTTCCAGATGCTCTCTTGTTGGATTTTGAAGTCTGCTATAATCATATCCTGTACTGTTCCCCACGCTTGGATGTGCAAAGGTTGCAGTCTGAAAAATCGGAAAGCTTACAGCTCCATAAAAATTTTCTCTTGATTCCTTTTCTAAATGAATACATTTTGTTAATACATCTACACCCATCTACTGTTCCCCTCTCGTATTCTTATTTCTTACTTCTAATTCAGGTATTGTAGCTGCCACTTTTGTATTTGGCGGAACGGAATTGGTAATAAACGTATTACCCGCAATAACTGAATTTTTTCCGACAACCGTATCGCCCCCAAGCACCGTAGTGTTTGCATATATTACTACATTATCTTCAATCGTTGGATGTCTCTTTTTCCCTGCAAGTTTCTGCCCCTCTCGTGTAGAAAGGGCGCCAAGTGTAACACCCTGATATATTTTTACATGGTTTCCAATAATTGTTGTTTCGCCGATTACAATCCCTGTCCCATGGTCAATAAAGAAATATTCACCTATTTCAGCTCCCGGATTAATATCAATTCCTGTCTGGCTGTGTGCATACTCTGTCATGATTCGTGGAATAAACGGAACCTCTGCTTTGTATAAAACATTCGCATATCTGTAAACAAATATTGCAAACAAACCAGGATATGAAAAAATGATCTCTTCCTCACTCTTAGCTGCCGGATCTCCGTCAAATCCTGCTTCAACATCTTTTAAAAGCTTCTCTTGAATTTTAGGAATTGTTTCAATAAATGCGAGGCTTACGTGTTCTGCTTTTCGCTTAATATCCTCATAGGAATGATTCGTACTGCTGTGTAACAATGTAATTTTGATTTGACGACTTAGCTTCTCATATATTCCAGATAGCTTACTGTCAGCAAAACTCTCTTTTGTAACATATAAGTTCTTGTCTTTTCCAAAAAATCCCGGAAAAGTAACACTTCTAAGTTCATCTACAATAGAAATGATAATATCTCTGTCAGGAAGTTTCCTTCCATTAGATGTATTGAACACCTTTTGTTTTTTATAATTATTGCTAAGTTCTACCGCCGACTCATTTATTTTTCCGATAACGTGTTCCATCATGGTACCCTTTCTATTAATATTTTTCCTATCAGTTTTGTATGGTTTTAGGATAGCACATTTCAAACTTCATGTATAATATTTATATCCTTTTATCTGTTATAGGTATTGGTTATAACAATTGAGTAGAAGGATTTTCTCTTTATTAAAAAATTCCGCGCTCTCACTCCACTGTGCATACCGTTCGATACACGGCAGTCCAGCCAACTGAATAAGTAACACACTCCATATCCTAAAATAAGATATATCTAAATAATCAATAGAAATATTTACAAAAAAAGAGCCGATAATCCTTATTTTTCAAGGTTTACCGGCTCTTTCTCCGAAAAATCAGCTTTTTCCGTTTCATGCGGATAACAGGAGTCGAACCTGTTTCAATATAATTTCCTGAAAACATTGTATTTACAGCGATTTGTAAAAGTGCAAGTAGAATAAGCATTTATCGGCATTTTTATGCTTTAAAATTTTAAATGATATTTATAAATTTTTTAACCTAATTTAAAACTATACAACACGAAATGCAACACAAGAACAATAGGCAATGCAGCCATTGTTCTTGTGTTTTCTTTTA
>JAGASK010000020.1 GCA_017621815.1 Lachnospiraceae bacterium
GCCGGTCCGCCATTCACTTCGGGCTCTGCCCTTCGCTCATGCCGGGCGTTCGCCAAGCATATGGCTTTCCATGCAAGCATGGACGCCGTATGTTTGGCTCACTGCTATACCAGGTTTTTGATTCCGTCGCAGATTCGTTTGGCTACGGCGGGATTGTTCATTGTATAGATATGAATTCCGTCTACGTCATGTGCAATCAAATCCACAATTTGATTAATCGTATATGCCATTCCGGCATCCAAAAGCGCTTCCTTATTCTCTTCATACTTGTGAAGAATCCTCTCAAATTTGGGAGGCAGGGATGCGCCGCACATATTTACCATGCGCTCTATCTGTGCCCTGTTGGTAACGGGCATCACGCCCGCATCTACAGGGACCTCAATACCTGCAATTCTTGTTTTTTCATAAAAACTATAGAACATTTCATTGTCGAAAAACAGCTGCGACACCAGATGGCTCACCCCTGCATCCACTTTTCTTTTCAGGTTACGGATATCTGTTATGGCATCGGGAGCTTCCAGGTGAGTTTCCGGATAGCATCCGCCGCTGATGCTGAAATTTCCTTTTGATTTTACATATTCCACCAGTTCATTTGCATACTTAAAATCATGCTTCATGGGGAAATTAGGATTGACATCACCCCGCAGTGCCAGTACATTTTCAATCCCCGCTGCTTCCAGCTGTTTCAATATTTCACTTATTTCCTCTTTGTCGTATTGAAGGCATGTGATATGAACCAGAGGCTCAATGCCATAAACATCCTTAATCTTTTTGGCAATTTCCACCGTTTTATTATCTGCGGTGCTTCCGCCGGCACCAAAGGTAACACTGATAAAATCAGGATGCAGTCCGCAAAGCATTTCCAGTGTTTCATCGATATTTTGCAGTGCAGCTTCTTTTTTAGGCGGAAAAATTTCAAAGGAAAGCACCGGCTTGTTTTCTTTTTTCTTTTCTTCAAATATTGCAGGTATCTTCATAACACTTTTCTCCTTTTAGTTTGCTTCCCGTGAGGGATTATTAACGGTCAGCAGATATCATTTTTAATCTCTGCTTAATTGAGGAAACCGGTCAACTTCCTCTGTATATGTAAGCCAGCCTAAATGATAAGCTGTAACAGGCGATATGCCCCGTGTAATAACGTATTTGTCGTTTTCTGACACATCTGTCATAATCTCTCCGGGATATTTCTGTTCCAGATAATCTGTGACTTCTTTGGTAAATTCTGCCCCTTCATACAAATCATGAGCACCAAACACATGAAGAATCTCATGAGCATAAGTTGCTGCGCTTTCTTCCTCCCCCTTCTGATAATAATTCCCGGTAAAAAGGATAATACTCTCCTTTTCATTATCTGTACCGTCATAAACAATGGCATAAGAAATACCCGGATTATTGACAAAGACACAAGTCGCAATTCCCTGCGCATCATATTTATTTATTAAATCCTCATAAGAAATGAGAGTCGAAAACCATTTTGCGATTTCTTCATCCAAAGGCTCAATGTAGTCACTGCTTTCATTGATAACGAAATCTGTTGCTGCCTCCGCACATAAGTCGCCGTATTCCGTCCAGTCATAAAGAAGCTCCACTTCCGTATTATATTCTGCCGCCTGTGCTTCTATGTAGGAAACAGCACTTTCCAATTTATCAAGGGTTGTAAGCCGCTCTTCAGGTGTAAAAGAACTTTCCGGCGTGGTAACGAACATACTGATTAATATATTTTTCCCCTTTAAAAAAGGAGCACTGCCAAGACCGTAACTGCTTCTTGGATTTCCCGGCGTCTCCGGTTCCCACTCCGGGGCTTCAGTTAATGCAGCTGCCGCAGAAAGCACCGTCTTATTTTGTTCCGTCACATCCTGCTTAGACGTATTTTGTTCTTTCTCATCCTGCTTAGCCGCATTTTGCTCCGTCTCATCCTGCATGACCGAATTCTCCGCTGTCACATCCTGCGCTTCGCTTTCACTTGCAGCCGAAGCAATCGGCGTTTCGGCTTCCTGCAATATATTTTCTGTTTTTTTCCCGCACCCGGTCACCTGCAGCAATATTACTGTGCCCAAAACCAGTATTATCCATTTAAAAAATTGAAATTCTTTTCTGTATGCCATTCATTTCCCCTATAGACAGGCTTTTTCCTGTTTGACCAATTTAGTCACATCATAGAAAACAGGCTCATTTGCTCCCCTGCCATCTTATCCTCAAACTCATGAAGATATGCAAAGTTTTTATTAACATCCGCCTCTATCCCATGCTTTTTACAAATCGCATAAAGCATTCTCATTAGTTGACTGCTATGGTCAGACGGTATTTCATATGATAATCCGAATTTTTTCTTATATACATCTTTCATTCCCGGGAAATGCTCATCCAGTTTCTTATAAAAATATTCCCTGTTACCCTCCCGGAGAGTCAGGCCCATTCCGAAACAAATAATACCGCGCACTTTAGCCTGAATACAATAATCAAGCAATCCCCTCAGATTTTCCTCCGTATCATTAATATAAGGCAGGATTGGACTCAGCCATGCTATTGTTGGAATGCCATTGTCACGCATGATATTCAAAACCTCTGCACGCCGCTTTGTTGTACAAACATCAGGCTCTATAATTTTGCAAAGCTTCTCGTCATAAGTAGTAAGCGTAACCTGAACAACCGCCTTTGTTTTTTCATTAATTTTCTTCAGCAAATCCAGGTCACGCAATATCCGGTCAGATTTCGTCTGCACTGCTACGCCAAAACCATATTGTTCTATCAGCTCCAGACACCTGCGCATATTCTGAAGCTTTTCTTCGCAATGCATGTAAGGGTCAGTCATGGCCCCTGTTCCAATCATACATTTTTTCCGTTTGCTCCGCAGTGCTTTTTCCAACAATTCCACTGCATTTGACTTTACTTCCACATCTTCAAAAGGAAAGTCCATTTGATAACAGCGGCTTCTTGAATCACAATAAATGCAGCCATGAGTACAGCCTCTGTATATGTTCATTCCGTTTTGTGCAGATAAAAGTGTCTTTGCTTCTTTTTCATGCATAACAGCAGCCTTTCCATTACCTTATACTAAAAGAGTACAGACCTGCGTCTGTACTCAATTATACTTGATTTTTCTGCACATTACCAGAGGTTTATCCAATACTTGGACCGCCAAACAAACTGTTTATATCATCATCCGGAGGAAGGACATCCTTAATCCTTTCCTTTTCCGCTTCACTGTCTGCATCCCTGTATTCATTCATAAGTTCCTCTTTCTGTGCCTCAGTCAGGGGCCTGCTGCCGGTATTAATCCGGTTATCATAAAGATTTGCCATTGCCAGGCCTAAAGGTAAGTTTGAAAATTCATAATCCATTTCACACACCTCCAATTTCAGTATGTGAAAAATCAGAAAATATAATCTGACAAAATTTTCAAAAAAACGAGTTTCTTCCTTATATTAATGTATATCCATTAACACCCATTCTTCTTCATAGCCATCCGCACTTAACTGTTTTTCATAAAAGCAGATTTCGCCATGTATATAGGCTGCATCAAATTTACATCATTTTTGCATCCAATTAGCATCATTTCTGTTTTTTACCGAAAAAACACACCTGACTTACTCAGGTGTGCCTTTCTGTTCCTCAAAATCATACAGCTTTCCGGTAGCAAAAGGACTTCCAACATCACATCTTCCGTGGTGATATGCCCTTTTTACCGCTCCCTCTTCCATCTGCGCAGAAGTCTCAATTTTTATTCGGCTGACTTCATCCGTTGTCAGAGTATCAAGCATTTTAATCAACTCATCAATATCACTCATTTTCTTTGCAGGCTTCCCCCTTTTCTTCCGGCGTATTCTTCTCAATTAAATCCTTTATGTTCCCCATCCGCATATCAAGGTTTGCACTGGTTTCCGCACAATCCTTAAGCTCTCCCGAAAGCATTTCTGCCAGTTCACTGCTTAAATTCTTTTTATAACGCATGCGGTGCTCCAGACTTGCCCAGAAATCCATGGCTATCGTCCGCAGCTGTACCTCCACTTTCATAAGCCGCTTTTCATCCTGCAGAAAAATAGGCGTTTCAATAATTAAATGAAGGCTGCGGTAACCGTTGGGTTTAGGGTTCTGAATATAATCCTTCCTTTCAATCAGTCTCACATCATCCTGTTTAAGAAGACAGTCCGCCAGACAATATATATCATTAATAAAAGGGCAGATAACACGAATCCCGGCAACATCATTAATGTACTTTTCAATAGAATCAATCTCCATAGGAAGGTTTTTTCGCTGCAGCTTTTCCAATATGCTTTCAGGTGATTTAATCCTTGTTTTAATGGTTTCAATAGGATTGTGCTCCTGCTCCAGAGAAAATTGATTGTTTAACACTTTAAATTTAGTTTCTACCTCGAGAAGCGCACAGTCATAATAGGCCATGATTCTCTTTGATTTTTCCAGATTATCCTTAAAAGCACCCATAATATCCTGTGGTATGTCCCTTAAGGATATCAATTTCTTTTCTTCCATTGTTTGTCCTTCTTTACCATCATTATTATATCAATCTGCCGGTTTTTGGTAAAAGCGTCCTGACAACTGCTGTGTCCTTACCGAATTCACAAAAGCATTGGGATCAGAGTCCTTCACTGCACGGATTACTTTTTTATTTTCCGCCGCAGATACCACTGAATAGACTACATTTCGCTCACAATGTTCATAGGAACCTTCACCCTCCAAAATAGTTGCCCCATGATTGCTGACTATGGAAATGGCTTCACATACCGCTTTAGGTTTATTGGTGACAATAAATAAGGTTACCTGCTGATATTTTTTATAAAGCGCATGAAGAACCTGTGTGGAGGTATACTGGAAAATAATAGAGTACAAAGCTTTATCCCAGCCAAATAAAATACCTGCCAGAGAAAGAATTATAATATTTAAAGCCAAAACAATATTAAAAGAGTCCACACCTTTTTTATCTGAAAGGAAAATAGCAATGAAATCAGTTCCCCCGGTAGTTGCCTCCATCATCAGGCATAAGCTGATAACAAGCCCGTTAATCATACCTCCGAATATGCTGATAAGCAGAGTATCATAAGTAATCACATACCCGGGAATTAAGTCTGTCAGTATACTGGTCAGCACAATCATCAAACAGGAATACAATGTAAACTTCTTTCCGATAAACCGGAACCCGATATAAACCGGAATCGCGTTCAGAAGCAGGTTTACTATAGTATAAGGAATTGTTATATGAAAAAACATCTCCGCAATTCTCTGTATCAATATAGTAAGCCCTGTGGCGCCGCCGGGATACAATCCTCCGGTTCTCACGAAGGTTTTAATATTGGCAGCCATAATTACAGCAGAAAAGCAGATAACAAGTATTCTTTTCACATCCTTCTTCACATCAAAATTCATTTTTTCTTCCTGTTCCTTATCTCATACATTTATCCTTTGTATTTTTAATTGGTACTGCTGCTTTCGGTTTTCTTTTTTCCTCTGCTTATCTTAAGCACCATATAGTCACCGGACAGCTTAAATCCACATTTCTGATAAAAATATTTCACACTTCCTTCTGCTTCCAGAAATATTTCCGTAACTCTCTTTTTCTTTGCTTCCTCCAATAAAAGCAGCATCATTTGACTTGCAATGCCGCATCCCTGATATTCCTCATTCGTATATACATTCATGATTTTAGCACGCTTTCCTGTTGGATGGTCAATCGTCGGCATTGACCTGATATAGCACATAGTTGCGCACCCTATTATCTTTTCCTTTTCCAAAGCCAGCACAGTAGTATGTTCTGTTTCTTCGAAAAATTTCTTTGTCCTTCTCTGGAATTCCCTGGGGAAAACATAGTCCTCCCCTAAGCCCGATATTGCTCTGATTGCCAGATATCTTGCTTCTAAAATCTTACTTAAGTATTCATTGCCGGCTTTAAATATTTCTATCATTCAACACTCTCCTATTTATCGTGAATTTCACTGTGTAATGCCTGCAGGGACTTGAGTTCACTGCTTTTATGGGTTTTCACATAATGAATTCCTTCAGCAGTTACTCTTGCTGCGGCAACAGTAGTAATATATGGAACTTTGGCCTTAATGGCAGCCTTTCTAAGATAGCTGTCATCATGAATGCTGTCCTTACCAATCGGTGAATTAACAATTAACTGAATATCACCGTTAGTAATCATATCCGCCACATTGGGGCGTCCCTCATAAAGCTTTTTCACTTTAACTGCCGGAATTCCTGCGGAAGCAATTATATCATAAGTTCCTCCCGTAGCCACAATCTTAAAACCGTCAGAAGCGAAACTTTTTGCCACTTCAATTACTTCGTCCTTATCCTTATTATTAACGGAAATCAATACAGTTCCCTCTAAGGGAAGCTTCGATTGTATTGCTTCCTGAGCCTTATAAAAGGCTTCTCCGTAAGAATGCGATAAGCCAAGAACTTCACCGGTAGAACGCATTTCAGGTCCCAGAACAGGGTCAACCTCCTGAAACATATTAAAAGGAAATACAGCTTCTTTCACGCCATAATTCGGAATTACCTGCTCCTTCAGTTCAGGAACCGGTGAAGGCCGTCCTGTAATTTCCGATGTAATAATATCGGTTGCCAGGGGCACCATTCTGATATTACATACCTTGGATACCAAAGGTACGGTACGGGAAGCTCTGGGATTTGCTTCCAAAACAAATACTTTTCCGTTTTCGATAGCATACTGCATGTTCATAAGCCCCCGTACATGCATCTCTTCGGCTATTCTTCTTGTATATTCCTTTATGGTTTCCACATTTTCCTCAGAAATATGAACAGAAGGTATAATACATGCGGAATCACCGGAATGAATGCCTGCAAGCTCAATATGCTCCATCACCGCAGGCACAAATGCATGAGTGCCGTCGCTGATGGCATCAGCTTCACACTCCAGTGCGTGATTTAAGAAACGGTCAATCAGAATAGGCCTGTCAAGTGTAACACCGACTGCTGCATTCATATATTCCGTCATACTCTCGTCATCATAAACCACTTCCATTCCCCTGCCGCCAAGTACATAGGAAGGACGCACCATAACAGGATATCCGATTTTGTTTGCAATGGCAACGGCTTCTTCCACATTGGTTGCCATGCCTGATTCCGGCATAGGAATGTTCAGTTTTTCCATCATTTCACGGAACTGGTCACGGTCTTCAGCCAAATCAATAACTGCAGGAGAAGTTCCTAAGATCTTTACTCCGTTCTTTTCAAGATCCGCCGCCAGATTTAAAGGAGTCTGGCCTCCGAACTGGGCGATAACACCAAGAGGTTTTTCCTTTTTATAAATGCTCAAAACATCCTCCAGGGTCAGGGGCTCAAAATAAAGCTTATCGGAAGTATCATAATCTGTAGATACGGTTTCCGGATTGCAGTTCACGATAATCGTTTCAAATCCAAGCTTTTTTAATGCCATGGATGCGTGAACACAGCAATAATCAAATTCAATACCCTGTCCGATACGATTCGGTCCTCCTCCCAGAATCATAATCTTAGGTTTCTCATTGTTCACAGGGTTCTTGTCAGATGCATTGTAGGTGGAGTAATAATAAGCGCTGTCTTCGGTTCCGCTGACATGAACACCTTCCCATGCTTCCTCCACTCCAAGGGCAATACGGTGATTACGAATATCCTCTTCGGGAATCTGCAATAACTGGCTTAAATATTTATCGGAAAAACCGTCCTTTTTAGCAGCAACCAGCATCTCATCGGAAGGCATACTTCCCTTGCATTTAAGCAACGCTTCCTCTTCTTCCACCAGTTCCTTCATCTGCTCAATGAAATAAGCCTTTACTTTGGTAATTTCAAAAATTTCTTCTACAGAAGCTCCCTTGCGGAGCGCTTCATACATCAGGAAATGACGTTCACTGGAAGGAGTGTTTAACCGTCTTAACAACTCTTCTTTGGACAAAGAATCAAAATTCTTCACATGCCCTAGTCCGTAACGCCCTGTTTCCAGGGAGCGGATTGCTTTCTGGAAGGCCTCCTTATAAGTTTTACCGATACTCATAACCTCGCCTACGGCACGCATCTGGGTTCCAAGCTTGTCCTCCACGCCTTTGAATTTCTCAAATGCCCAGCGGGCAAATTTAATTACCACATAGTCTCCGTCCGGTACATATTTATCAAGAGTTCCATACTTGCCGCAGGGAATATCCTTTAATGTCAGACCTGTTGCCAGCATAGCAGAAACCAGCGCAATGGGAAAGCCTGTGGCTTTGGATGCCAGGGCAGAGGAACGTGAAGTTCTCGGATTAATTTCAATTACAATGATTCTGTCTGTCACCGGGTCATGTGCAAACTGCACATTAGTTCCTCCTATAACCTGAACCGACTCTACAATCCGATATGCCTGCTCCTGCAGCTTCTTCTGGCATTCCTCAGAAATGGTAAGCATAGGCGCCGCACAGAAAGAATCTCCCGTATGCACGCCCAAGGGGTCAATATTTTCAATAAAACATACCGTAATAATATTGTTATCCGCATCCCGGACAACCTCCAGTTCCAGTTCTTCCCATCCTAAAATGGATTCTTCTACCAGAACCTGTCCCACCAGCGAAGCCTGCAGACCTCTGGCACAAACAGTCTTTAACTCTTCCTTATTATATACAAGACCGCCTCCTGCGCCTCCCATAGTATAAGCAGGACGAAGAACTACAGGATAACCGAGCTTTTCCGCAATATCAAGAGCTTCTTCTACGGAATAAGCAACTTCACTCCGGGCCATCTCAATTCCCAGCTTATTCATGGTTTTCTTAAATTCAATGCGGTCCTCACCGCGCTCAATAGCATCCACCTGAACACCAATAACTTTTACGTTATATTTATCCAGAATTCCTGCTTTATTCAGCTCTGCACACAAATTAAGTCCCGACTGTCCGCCCAAATTGGGAAGCAGGGCATCAGGCCGCTCCTTTGCAATAATCTGCTCCAAACGTTCCACGTTCAGCGGCTCAATATATGTTACATCTGCTGTTTCCGGATCCGTCATAATCGTCGCCGGATTAGAATTTACAAGCACAATCTCATATCCTAACTTGCGAAGTGCTTTGCATGCCTGCGTGCCCGAATAATCAAACTCACAAGCCTGACCGATAATAATCGGCCCCGAACCAATAATTAACACCTTATGAATATCTGTCCTCTTGGGCATAAAAAGTCCTCCTGACCCCTGTATGGTTTTATCTTATTAAGAATAATTTTATCATTGTATTGTCATAGGTGTCAATTCAGATAATCAGATTACTCAAAAGGGTACCTGATTTTCCTGTTTTCCTGTTCAACGTTCAGTCAGCTTTTGAATATTTTTCCAGTTCCCTCACTGACTTTACCCAGATAAGCTTGTCCTTATAGTTTAAAAGCCTGTCTTCATGAGCCTTCCGGTTCCTTTCAAATTCTTCTGTCCATATAAACATATGCTTCAGCATATAAAAGGTTGGCTCGTAATTACTTTTTTCAATTCCCAGCTTTTGCCTGATAAAACGCAGTATAATTCTATACTGCCTGACCCATAAAGGCGTATCAAGAAAGATAATTTTATCGGCAAGGTCATATAAAATTTTCTGGCTTTCCCTGTAAGTTCCTTCTATAATCCAGGATTCATTTTCGTTAATTTGATAAATGATTTCTCTTTGTTCTTCTTCGGAGCGTTTATATCTTTTTTCACCGGGAAATCCCCATGCAATGCAGTCCCCTTCATAATGCGGAATTCCCATTTTCCTTGACAGTTCTTCTGCCAGTGTAGTTTTACCGCTTGCCACAATGCCGAAAATCAGTATTTTCATAAATTCTGTTTTCTCCCTTAATTCATGAATTTCACATACCCTCGCTTAAAATAGTATCCCTGCTGCCTTTAAATTCCGCTCCAGTTCCTCCATATCCTGATGATACACACAGCCCTTCATGCCAAAACTCATGCCTGCTTCTATATTCGCCGGGGAATCATCAACAAAAAAGCATTCCCGGGGATTTAAGTTAAAACTTTCAAAAAAATCAATATACGCTTCTTTCTCCGGCTTTAAATATCCCCGCTCACAGGATATCCAGATACCATCCATATAAGCAACAGAAGCAATATTCTTTGAAAAGCTTCTGAATCTGTGAGAGGTATTAGACATCAGATACAGACCATAACCGGCTTCTTTTAATCTTCTCACCAGATTTTCCATAGGCGGATTCGGCTCCTGCTTCATGCGGAATTCCCGTATAAAGCGTTGTACTGTTTCATGAAGCTTTGAGGGCACACGTTTACAGATGGAATTTACCGCTTCTTCGTCTGTCATGGTTCCCCTATCCATAGAAATCCATTCCACGCTGGAGCATACCTGATTTTTAATAATGTTCAAATCCTCCTCGGTATTCACATAGCTGCGGATATAGTCTGCCTGATTATATATGGTCAATACATTGCCCATATCAAAAACAACATTTTTCATAAACGCTTACCTCTGCCATAATTTATTTCATGAAATGACTTCCTGATTTAATACTGGTAATTTGCCGTGACACTGATTTCACTATCTGCATATTCAATCCATACGTCATTCCCGTAGCGCCAAAATCCGCTCCTAATTTGTGTCTGCAAGTTCCATCCTCACCCTCAATAATTCCTTCATTCCAATACCCTTTTTTCTTTGAGTATACTTCACACATATACTCACTTATGTACCTGAAGATTTGCTCTCCGCTTTGTTCTTCTGCAGGTATTGTTACCTGCACTTCATTAACACCAAGCAAACATTGATAGGAAATGCTGCCCTGCTGCCCAAACAGCGTCTGATTATTGTAAGTATATTTCTTTATTCCGGTTTCATTATCCTGCAAGATATCATCAGGGCTTCCGCACATTATCCGTATCATAAACCCGGGAGTTTTAAAATGTATTGAATTTCCTTCAATGCCTGCCTCATTTACTTCATTATTAATTTGAAATCCCCACAGCACACATGCCACTAAAACCAGCCCTAATATCCCACCTGAAATCTTTAAAAGTTTTTTCATTTCATCACCGCCCGCCAGAAACTAAATATTTATCAGGTTCAATCAGTATAATTTCCCAATACCATATCTACAATTAATACAATATATTCTCTTAAAATATAATGCAGAGTCAGAAATCCGCCTCCCTCTGCCGGAATTCCATAAACCTGCGCATCGGTAAAGCCAGATAAAATCAGCCTGGACCTGGCAATGTGAAACCCGTTGCTGACAACGGCAATGTTTTCAGAATGATTCGCAATCATTTCCATGGCAAATTTGATATTTTCAACTGTTGTTTCTGATTTTTCCTCATACATAATTCTTTCCGGCGGTATGCCCATCTTCTCTAACTCATCAGCAATACATTTTCCTTCACTGACTGCTTCTGTGCTTCCCTGTCCGCCCGTTCCAATTACTATGGTATCAGGATGAGCTGTCAGATACTCATATGCTGCATCAATGCGCTTCTGCAAAATTTCCGATGGCTTCGTGCCGTTAACACTTGCACCCAAAACAATAATATAATCACATTCTGTTTTGGGCTGTTCCTTCATGCCATGAATAACAAATCCCCCAAAAATCACTGCTGATAAAAATACTATTACTATCAGTATGTCAATAAAACCGCAAAGCGCCTTTAGCCATTTCAGCCCGATAAGACGATTTGCAAAGCGTGCCTTAGTTTGGATATTACCGTATATATATAAGGAAGAAACAGCTTTGAGAATCAGCAGAAACCCCATTACCGGCCAAATATATAAAATCGAAACTCCATTGCCTGCAATGAATACACAGCAGCAATAGTATATGATACATAAAACTCCTGCTATAAACTCCGCAAACCAGCAGAAAGCACGCTTTTTGAACTTTCTATTGTCATAAATTAATTGCTTTAGAATCTTTTTCACTTTCTTTATTTCCTGTTTTTTGTTTCTGTATCTTTTTTGAGTATATACCAATACTGCAGCAAGCTGCAAGCAAAAGCCTCCTGCTACAGCCTTCTTAAAATATCAAGAGTATGATTGGATGCTCCGATTAAATCCTTTCTTTCACAAACAGAAAGATGATATTTAAAATATAATTCAAACATTTCTTCGCTCATGGCATCCACAATATCATCCATATACCTTGTTGCTCCATCTGTGGCTATCAGCTTAAGTCTCTGTACAGAATACTCTCTTGTCAAATCCATAATTTCCTCAGGCCGCATCAAAGCAAAAGCATCATTTTCATTCGCAATCCAGTGAAAATCCTCTGAAATCAGTCCCTTTTTCATATCCTCCCAGATGGTTCCCTTTTGAAAGCAGTATTGAATCAAAGTTGCCTCATTCATACAATAAGCTACAAAAATAAGTCCTCCCTTTTTCGTAACACGAATTGCTTCCTCCAGTGCTTTTCTTTTTTTCTTTTCATCAAACAAATGATACATAGGCCCCAGTGAAAGTGTCATATCAAAGATTTCATTTGAAAACATGGATAAATCCATTGCATTCCCCTGTATTACATTCACTCTGTCATCTTCTCTCAACTTTGATTGAAATACTTCAATATTATGTTCTACCAGCTCCACAGAATCCACCTCATATCCTTCCCTCGCAAGAGCCAGTGAATATCTGCCTGTGCCGGCACCGATTTCCAGAACTCTCATTCCGGGTTTTAAAAAATCATGAATATATTTCATAGTTGTATCAAATTCAATCTTTCCATGCTTTCCCTCCAGCCGCTCTTCCTCCTCAATAGAATTATAAAACCGGATTACCAAATCTTTTTCCTGCATTTTCAATCTCCCTTCCTGTTCAGTTTTTATAATGACAACAGAAAGCATGCTTTGCAAACCTTCTATATATCATGAATAAAAAAAAGCACTCTTAACACTGAAAACATCAATGTTAAAAGCACTTCAGTACCGCCAGTACCGTTATAAGATGAATTTATTCCTCACCTTATTAACGCAGTTTGAACCATAAATAACTACAAACAGAAAAATCTTCTATTTTTAAATAAGTATACTCTATATTATCATTCTTCGCAACTATAACAGAAAAAACAAGATTTATCTTTCCAGCTTTCTTAACCGTAAAACCCTGGAATAGTCACAATGCGTATAACTGACTACCTGAAAACCATGCTGTTTAAAATAGGTGTATAAATCCTTTTTAATAAATGCGCGATAGCTTTCCGGCTCCAATTTATGTATTGGGAAAAACAGGATTTTTCTCCAAAACCCGCCGCCGGGCTCCCATTCAGTCACGATTATTTCCCCGTCATCTTTTAAGACTCTTCCGGCCTCTTCCAAAACCTTATCTGCCAGCGGTTCATCCAGTTCATGCAAAATGAGAGAAATCAGAATTTTATCGAAACATTTGCTTTTAAATTCCAAGCTTGCAGCGTCCATGCAATACAGTTTCAGATTCCGTACCTTCTGTTTCCGAGCCTTCTCTTTGGCAACCTCAAGCATATCTTCTGATAAATCAATTCCGACTACCCTGGCAGTGGGCTTCGATTTTGCAATGCGGATTGCGTTTGTTGCTGTTCCGGTACATAAATCCAATATCTTTTCCTTTTCATGAATCCCATCGAAAACAGCCTTTCTCGGACTGCTTTCATAATTTCGAAAATATATAACATCTATAATATCATAGAAGTCCGCCATAAATTTGTAAAAAATCTTCCCATTCATTTTATCGCTCCTTCATCAATCCTCTTTATCTGCATAATTCAGTTTTGTATTTTTACAAAGGTAAAGCTGTGTCCGCCATCCGTTGACCGGTACAAAGCCAGTCCTGCCGCATCACCGCCAGCATAATCCCCGTCTGCTCCCTGACCGCACAAAACATAAATAATTCCATCCTCCTCATAAGGCATCTGCGGATAATCATAAGGAACATAAGTGAAGCCATCATCCAAAGTAACCGTATATTCCTCCATTACCACGGCTTCATAGGTATTCCCTCCGTCCTCTGTCACATACAAATCCGCCTCATCTCCGCCATTGTGCATCAGCGTGGCAAATCCAAAGTTTTCACTCAGAAAAGTAAAATCAATGCCCATACCCAACTGCTGACCAAAAGGAGACAGAGTGGAAACCTGCCAGGTTTCACCGTCATCTGTGCTTTTTAACAAACCATAACATCGGCTTCCCGCAGCAGCATCTACAATCACCATTCGATAGCGAATAGCGGTGCCTTCCACCAGGCACTCTTTTTCATAGCTTCCGTCATATCTGTCCATAAAGCAGGTATACAATTCTTCCTCTGAAATGATGTCACTATCAGTATCATCTCCTGCGGCTGAATTTTCCTGCTCCTGATTCAGTTCTTCATTCTTTTGCAGCTCCGCAAGATGCTCTTCAAATGCTTTCTCAAGCCTGTCTTTTATTTTCTGATATCTGTTCTCCCATGAACTGTCACCAATAAAATCGGTCAATGGATATATGCTGAAATAAAAATAATCATTTCTGCTTCCTACCTTCATATCTGCCAACAGACTATACGTATCCGAATCTATATCATATAACTCCCATCCCAAACCTTTCACAATCTCCAGCCAGTCTGCCAAATCTGCTGCACAGGCAGCAATATCTTCCTCAGAACCATTGCAGGTAATGTATAATCTCTCTGTGGAGACCGGACATGTCGTTTCATTCGTATCCCTGGCATCTTCAAAAGTTATGTTTCCATCTGCGCTCAAAGCCACAGCCCTGTCCCGATTACCCCAAAAATGTGCAGCCTCATTTAGTAATATCTGAAAAAAGCCGTTGCTTTCCAATTTATAGGAATCAGAAACATGAAAATAAATGAATTCTCCTTCCGACTGTTTGTCAGGAATTCTGAATACATACCAGCCATTTTCCTGTTTCGCAAACAACTCTGCATCCGGGCTGTAATCCTCCTGCACCTTTTCTGAAAGCTGCTCCGGCGTCCAGCCTTGAAAGGGTTTCCTGAAGATGCCCGCTACCGGTACATAATAGTCATAATAAGTTTCTGACAAAAAATTTGCCCATGCTCCCTGAATATAACCTTCCGGCATCTTTTTCTCTTCCACCATTTCACTGCTGAGTACATAAAGGGCGCCGCGAAAAAATGAAAATACCAGAATAACAAGGAAAATAATGACGACCGTAACCGTACGCAGGCAGCCAATGGCTTTATAAGATTTTTTACCTTTTATTTCTCCTGATGCCCTTTCTCCCAATTTCATGGAAAGTAAAGCATTCCCCGTAAACAAAATTATACAGGGCATTACAAGCCACAGATAAACACCCTTTATTTCCTGCGCAAAAGTACGAAGCTCAAGCCCTGATTTCCGGGCTGCATATTCTACTACTGTCAGGATTATTCCCAAGCAAATTGCAGCTGACAGAATATAGAATAATATTTTATCCTTTTTTACCCTATTAACAAATGCTCCCACTGCCCGATAATCTCCTCACACGTTTCCACATCTATCTCATCTACAGAGTTCTTAAGCTTTACGAACAACTCTTCCTGCTCTCCCTCATAGTGATATTTCTCCATCGCGCTAATCACAGACTCCATACTGTCACTGTCAAGGTTCTCCAATGCATCACACATTTCACCAAATAATTTCCGAAGCTCATCCTCAGAAATTTCCTTTTTCACGGCATCATCCTTTGTTTCCTCTGTAAAAAAGGGCTCCAAAACAGAAATATATGTCCGGTATCGCTGCAGCATCTCTGGAGTAAACCGGCGAATTTGTTCTGCATCCCTTGCATTTCCTGCCCTTTCCATGGCAGCCGCTTTCTCAGCCAGGGCTACTGCACCGATTTGCCGGGATGCGCTCTTCAGGGCATGAACCTCTATCGTATAGCCCGGCCAATCCTCATTAATCAGCAGTTCCTCAATACGTTTGCATTTCTTATCAATAGCCTTATAATAATCCTTTAAAACAGCCCAGAACAATTTTTCATTTCCCAGCAACCTGATGGCTGATTTTGTGTCCAAATCTCCAACCTCTATTGCTTTAATATCCTTCTGGGTTTCTGAAGAGTTAAGAAAATTATTCCCTTTCTGTATTTTTTCAACCGGAAGCCATGTCTTTACTTTTGATATTAATGTCCTGAGCTCAATCGGCTTGGCAACAAAGTCATTCATTCCTTCCCTGAGGAACATCTCTCTTGTTCCATCCATTGCATTGGCTGTTAATGCAATAATGGGGACATCATCATATTCTGTATGAAAACGCCTGATAATATGAGTGGTCTCCACGCCATCCAGCTCCGGCATCATGTGATCCATAAACACAATATCATAATGATGCACTGAAATTTTATCTATGGCCTCCTTCCCGCTCAATGCCGTATCTATTTTCATTTTAAGCGGCTCCAGAAGCCCTTCTGCCACAGTCAGATTAATGGCATTATCATCAACAATAAGGACCTCTGCCGCAGGGGCAATAAAATCAATGTCAATAAAATCAGAATCCTCGTCATAATAATGCAGATTATCCCGGTTAAAAATCAACGCCTCGTTCAAAGTATAAAGAGGCTTTCTTACAAACCTGAGATTATGGAGTTCATCCTCAATAGCAGAATTTGAACTCATAAGAATCACTGCCGTAAGCTCAGGATTTTCTTTTATAAATGTCTCAATTTCTGCAGTAAACCTGCTTTGTTCCATAAAAAGGAAAACAGCTTTAACGGTTGAAATTAATGAAAGTTCCAAAACGGAATCAAGTTCCCTGTATTCCACCCCTAAATGCGCACAATCTATTTCTAACTGATGCTTAATATAAAAATTATCCAACAAACCTATAACCATAATTGAAGGTGCATCCGCTACCTGAATGGAACCTGCCGAGTCTATTATCTTCTGAGGCAGGGAAAAAGAAAAAACACTGCCCTTTTCATATTCGCTTTCCACTTTCATTTCGCCATTCATCAGCCTTATAAGATTACGCGAAATTACCAGCCCCAGACCAGTGCCCTCAATATTACGGTTCCTCTTACTGTCCAACTGCTGAAAGGATTGGAACAGCTTTCCTAAATCCTCCTGTTTAATTCCAATCCCGGTATCTTCAACGGATATACACAGATTAATCATATTGTCAGAAAGCATCGTATGAAACATTCTGATAACCACCTGCCCCTGTGCAGTAAATTTTACTGCATTATTGGCAATATTCAGAAGAACCTGTTTAATCCTGATATTATCTCCAAGCAGCTTATGCGGAATATCTGGAGAAATATCCAGAATAAGTTCCACATTCTTGTCTTTTATCCGGGTGACAAGAATATTGCTGATATCGTTAATAATGGACATAGGCTCATATTCCACCGGAACAATGTCCATCTTGCCCGACTCAATTTTTGAAAAATCCAGTATATCATTGATAATAGTCAAAAGCGCTTTACCGGAAGATTTTATCTGATGAATATAATCCCTTGCAACAGGAGGCAAATCCTCACGCAATGCCATTTCTGCCATACCTATGACAGCGTTCATGGGAGTCCGGATTTCATGACTCATATTTGCAAGAAAATCCGACTTCATGCTTGCAGCTTTCTCAATTTCTTTATTCGCCTGTAATGCCAGATATTTTCCATATGCCATATCAGACAAAATATTCGCAATCGTACAGAGGAACTCAGCTGCGTGGTCTATATTATCTTTTTCCAGAATATGTACCTTCCTTACAGCATCTACAAGTCCATCCGGCTCTACTCCGATTTCCTCTGCCACTCTTTCAATTTGCCTGGTATCCGGCTCTTTGTCAAGCACCTGTCCTCCGATAAAACATCCCACTAATTTCCCATCGGCAATAATGGGCGCCGCATAATCTATCAGACCTGCATGACAATAATATGTTGTTGACTTCCCGTTCTTCCAGGTAGCATGAGCGCCGAATTTATCACATTGTTCGCAGCGCGAACGGCCTGCAGGCGTACTCCTCGTATATCGCATACAAAACTCTGTAAAATTAGAACCTTTGGTTACCGGGGCGCCATCGGCATCCGTTGTAAGAGATGCCATACCTGTCATATTAGAAAAAGCGTCCTGAATACGCTGCAATACTTCGACATCAACCAAATCTGTCAAATGCAATTCTTTTTCCATTTCCACCTCTTCAGACATCCAATATTATTTTCATCACTCCCATATCACTATCTTAACTTAACCAATAATCCTCTCAATACTTTCAATCAGCTTATCATGATCAACCGGCTTTAAAAGATAGCCTTGGGGCTTCTGTGCCAATGCCTTTTCTATTTTGCCGCGTTCCGTAATGCCTGTAAGAAAAATAACAGGAATATCCCTGGTAGCATCATTGGCATGAAGCTTTTCCAAAACCATCGGACCATCCTCTGCCGGCATCGCATAATCCAGCAAAATTAAATTTGTTTTCTTCTTTTCCAGAAATTTCAGAGCAATTTTCCCACTGTGAGCCGTTGCCACATCATATTTGTCACGAAGATGCTCTTTAATCGCTTTCAGCATCAGAGGATCATCATCCACCACCAGAACATGTTTTTTAGGAGAATCCGCATCCTGAACTGGCTTTTCCTTTTCTTCCTGCTCCAAACGTTTCCTTTCCTCCTCTTCCATGTGTTTCTTTTCTTCTTTTTCCAAACGTTCTGCCTTTGCACGTTCTGCATCTTCCCTGAGGCGCTGCTGTTCTTCCAGATATTCCATAATCCTGCCTGCAATAGAATTTGCTGAAATAGGCTTGATTAACAGTAAATCCACGGCACTGGCGGCATATTGCGTAAGACTGCTGCAGTCATCTTCCGAACCTACAGCAACAAACGGTACATTATATTTTTTCAGCTGTTCCCTTACGGAAATTACTTTACTGATATCTTCACTGTTTTCATAATTCATGCAATATACAAAAATATCCGGTTCACAGTATTTCAGATGATTAACAATATCCTCATACCGACCGGAAGTAGTCATAGAATCAAAGTTATCACGCAGCCGCTTAAAAAAATCATCAAATGCAGTATTATTCTTCCCCGCTAACAACACCTTATATTTCTTCATAGAAAGCTCCTTTTACTTTATAAAATCATTTAAAAAGTTACTGTATTACAATTATATCATACTTTTGCTTCCCTGAATAGCTTTTGTAAATTTACCAACGTTCCATATTCTTTTTATGCTTTGCCAAATACACTTCTTCTAACTCATCTATTGAAATATCATAGCAAAGCATAACATCATTGAAATACATTAAAATATCGCACATTTCTTCAATAAAGTGCTCTCTGACCTCTTTATCTTCAAGAATTTTCTGATTTCCCTAAATCCAAAATTTCTCATCCCCATATCCTCCGCCGATATTTTTCCGATACATATTTTAATTTAAAGTATCCATGAAAACCCTGGAGCCTGTGGCGCCCCTTTGCCCCTGATATTTTCCATTGTACGGATGCAAAGCATTATCGTCCATTTCCGCAAAAACGAGCTGTCCCACTCTGCGCCCTGCTTTTAATTCGATTGCACAACGGTTGGCATTAAATAGTTCCAATGTTATTTCACCTTTAAAGCCGGGGTCTACCCAGCCCGCATTCTGAATAAACAGCCCCATACGTCCTAAAGAACTTCTTCCTTCAACAAATGCTGTCAAATTATTGGGAAGAGAAAAATATTCCATTGTTGTAGCCAGCACAAACTGACCCGGAAGTAAAATATAAGTATCTGTTTCTATAATCTTATAACTGATTTTATTTTCCATTGTAATAATCCCCGTCGATGAATCTTCCACTATACTGAATGTATTTCCAAGCCGGACATCCACACTGGCAGGCTGTATCTGCTCGTCCGTTAATGGCGAAATCACCAGTGTACCCTCTTTTAACATTTTCATAATTGTTTTATCTGATAAAATCATCTATGCAGCCTCCATTTTTTTGCCTTTGCAAATTTTCATCTCTATTTTATGAGTATACATTATTCCACCAACCTTTACAACTTTATCAAAATTATCGCATATATTTCAAAAACATTTTTTACTTTACTAAATAACAGAATATTATCAACCGGAAGATATAAGGATATGAAAATATCTATCCTACATCACTGCCTTTCTATTGCTATAAATAAAAAAGTGTCTTCGACACTTCAACTCCCCTGCCCCTCAATCTTGAGGGGATTAGGGATTTCTTTTTTTGCTCTTTTCCTTCATAATAGTCTTATGAATGTTTTACAAAAGATTTTTAAAGACCATTTTGAAGAAATTGA
>JAGASK010000021.1 GCA_017621815.1 Lachnospiraceae bacterium
CTCCTTTGATTTAATGTCGCAATTAACATCATAAAGAAAAACTGTATGGTTGGGAAGCAGGGATTTTTATCTCTGCTTCCTTTTTGGTTTACATAACTGCACGTAATCTTTCTGATTGCCAATAAAAACTATACACTAACCCGTTTCAAAGCTGACCCACCACGCATAAACTTGACGATGCCTTAAATCAATGATAAGATTAATAAGTTAAATCAGTGCAAAACAGATTAGAAGGAGATAATTATGTCGGTCAGATTTCATAATTTCGGCGGCTCACTTGGCTGGAACCTTCAAAAGAGATTTCCCAAGCTTTCCTCTGAAAGTTATTTAAAATTACAGTTTTTAACCAGGAACAAACTGCAGGAGCAGTATATCAATTATTTTATGAAGGATGGAGAAGTTCCGCAGCCTCTGGTTGTTAATTTGGAAACCATAAACAGATGCAACAGCACCTGCTCTTTCTGTACAGCAAACAGAAATGCAGAAAAGCGCCCCTACAAACGTATGGAAGATGCTTTGTTTTACAGCATCATTGACCAGCTTCATGACTGGGGATATAAAGGACATTTAACTCTTTACGGCAATAACGAACCTTTCTTGGATACCAGAATCGTGGAATTTCACAAATATTGCAGAGAAAAGCTTCCTGACAGCTTTATCTTTCTGTCAAGCAACGGTCTTCTGCTTACAGTAGAAAAGGTAAAAGAAATTATTCCCTATGTTAATCAGCTGATTATCAACAACTACTGCAGAGATATGAAGCTCCATGACAATGTACAGGAAATTTATGATTATGCCAAAGCCCATCCCGAAGAATTTAAGGATGTGGATTTACTGATTCAGATGCGTTATATGGATGCCGTACTGACTAACCGTGCAGGAAGCGCCCCCAACAAGCAGAATACCCAGAAAATCATTAAAGAAACCTGCCTGATGCCTTATACGGATATGTTCATCTTCCCTGACGGCAGAATGGGAATCTGCTGCTGCGATAATTTTGAGGTAACTACTCTTGCCGATTTAAACGTAACTCCCATAAAGGAAGCATGGAACAGCGAGGAATACAAGAAGCTCCGCCAGGCCATCAGGACAAGCCGCGGCGACTACAATTTCTGTAAGTACTGTGATTTCATTGATGCCGGGCTTCGTATGGATGTGGTTGATGATACTTTAAAGCACCGGGATGCAAACCATGGCGCAAGGCAGTCACTTTTCAGAAAAAAATAACTAATAAAAATTTTTGAGGGATTGTTCCTGGGAACAATCCCTCTTTTAAATTTATGATAGCAAAGAACCGTAAAATACGCCTTCCGTTTTACCTTTCTAATCCACCTCTCCGGCTTCTGTTGTTTTTGCTTCTTCGTGATATTCCTTCTCGGTATTTACATTCCAGATATTGGACTTGTCCTTTTCTCCGCTTAAAATGTTTTTAACGGTTTCAAAGGAAGTTACCATGGAATGGTCAATGTTATTGTAACGGTGCTGTCCGTTACGTCCCACGCAATACAGGTTATCTATGGAACTTAAGTAATCTACAAGAGTATCAATTTCATCATAGGTATCAAAATAAGCGGGATATGCTTTCTTCACCTTTTCCATATGGGTGTCAATTACAACATCAGGGCTGTCAATTAAGCCAAGCTTAATCATTTCCTCTACGCCGATTTTGGAAAACTCTTCTTCCGTCATATTCCAGTATTCGTCGCCTTCATTTACGAAATACTCAAGACCAATCCATACCGTATTCTTTAAATCCTTAATCATATAAGGAGACCAGTTGTTGTAAATCTGAAAACGTCCCAGCTTCACGGTTCTGTCCTGCACATATACCCAGCAGTCGGGAACAATGTTGCTGACTGTCTTAATGTTGGTTTTGTTCTGCAGATTAATTTTAGGAACAAGAACCCCTAAAGTCATATAATCACGATAAGGAAGTCCTGCTGCAATTCTGGCAGGGTCAGCGGGAACATCATTCATTCCGGCTACCAGATCCTTCACAGGCATGGATGAGATAATATAATCTCCTTCCACGGTATATTCCTGACCGTCCTTAACGTAGGTCAGGGAAGTAATAATATTATTCCCGTTCTTATGGAGCTTCGTTACCTTTGCGTTTTTAATGATTGTACCGCCATGCTTTACCACTTCATCCGCTGTTACATCCCATAATTGTCCGGGACCTAATTTAGGATACTTGAACTCTTCAATCAGAGAAGTCTCTACCTTACGATTCTTTTTCTTAAAAAGCTTTCCGAAAATATCTTTAAGAATAGCCGTAATGGACATTCCTTTAACACGTTGTGCTCCCCATGAAGCATCAATTTCACTGGGATGGCGTCCCCAAAGATTTTCCGTATAATATTCAAAAAACATAGAGTACAGTTTGCGTCCGAAACGATTAATATAGAAATTTTCAAGATTATCTTCCGGCTTCTTATGAATGAGGGCAGCAAGATAACTGAAGCCTACCTTCATAGTAGTAACAAATCCCATATTTTTAATGGTTTCCCACTTTAAAGAAACAGGATAATCATAAAACTTGGAATCAAAATAAATACGGGAGACACGATGTCTGGTTAACATAACACGGTCTTCCTTTTCCGGATCAGGACCGCCTTTATGAACAGGCATAGGACGATTTAAAATAATATCATCATAGGTAGGCGCCCCCTGCATGGGAAGCATCTTGTCCCACCATTCATTAACTTCAGGAATCTTGGAAAAGAAACGGTGTCCTCCCATATCCATGCGGTTTCCCTTATAATTTACGGTCTTGGAAATACCTCCGAAACAATCGCTCTCTTCAAATACGATTACTTCAATATCATTTGATTTGGTTAACAGCTCATAAGCAGCTGTAAGGCCCGCAGGACCTGCCCCAATAACCAGTGCCTTCTTCATACTATACCCTTACCTTTCGATTTTTATCTTCGATTATTGACAAGCCTCATTATAGCACACTTCAAAAGGTGTGTCTACTTAACTTCTCCATCATGGGCAAGCAGGGAAACTTCTATTATTTCCGGCATTCCGGAAATCCTGTCCACAAGCTCCCTGTCTTTTTTAGTTTTCACTTCCAAAATCATATCCATACCGTTTTTTGAGATATTCTTTGATTTTATTTTATAAGAGCTGCCTGCTTCCTTAACAGCAGAAAGAATATCATCCTCAGCTGCTTTGGACGAAGCATTCACAATCAGCAGATACGGACTGATTCTCACAGGAAGCATGTCCAGCATTAAAATGCCGGCGGTTACTAAAACCGCAAGTATTACCGCTATTTTATAAAGCCCTGCCCCGCAGATAATCCCGGTACCGATAGACCAGAACAAAAACAGCAAATCCATTGGCTCTTTAATCGCCGTACGGAATCTTACAATGGAAAGAGCACCTACCATACCAAGGGATATTACAATACTGGACTGCATGGCAAGGATAATTCCTGCAGTGACTACTGAAATAATTGCCATGGAAACATTGAAGCTTTTATAATAAAATGTGCTTTTCGTCACCATCCTGTATACCATAAAAATATAGGCCGCAATCACAAAAGTTATGATAAGCGTTGTCATGATTTTCGTTGTCGATAAATCCGAATAAGAAAAACCTTCCATTACTGATTTTTTAATTACGTCACTGAAGCTCATTTTTTATCCTCTCATCCCTGCTGTTGTTTTTATGTTTTTCATTTATTGATTCCTGTAATTTCTTGCATAATAATATTTTGAAAAGGAAGTCCTGTGAAGGATTCCGAGATTAAGCACTTCCGAAATATACTCAGGAAGCAGTTCATCATACTTCACCTCCAACACATGCTGCCCCTTTGGTAAGAGTGGGACTCCGGAAATCTCTTTGTCCAGAAAAGCTTCTGTCCTCTCACTGCCGCTTATATTTCTGTCAAAGGTAATTCTCACATTTCCCTTTCTTTCCACATAAGCCGTCCGTTCATATTCCACAATACAAACCGGATGCATGCCCTTCATCCTGCTTTCCGCATACAATTCTTTTTCCAAATCAGAGTTTTCTGCATGTAACCGGGGCAGTTTCCCTGCCATATAAATAATACAGTCCTTTTTGGAAATTTCCATATCCAGCTTTTTGGTCATACCCCGGAGCTTTATCTTCTTTTCCAGTTTAATAACCTCATCATTTCCGTTATAAATTCTGATTCGGAATTTTCTTCTGTTATCTTCCCCGTTTGCATTTTCACGCAGGCAGGAATCATATAAATCATCAAAGTACAGGCTTCTTACAGTATATACGCCTTCCTTCTGATGAAAATCTGCCTGCATCAACGGCTTAATACGATACCTGATGATTTCCAGTTCTGCATCTGATACCGGAAATTTAAGTTCATGTCTGTATTCCATTTCAAGTCACCCCATTTGTCCGATATAGCTGTCCAGAAAATCAATCCTTTTATTAATATAATCATAAAGATAGCTGTCCTGCCAATATTCCCCTTTCGGCGGCCATTTTTGCCGGTTTCTCACATAAGCGCCGGATGCCTGCAGATAAGCATGCTCTGCATCTGCCTTCTCATATAAAGCCTCCTTCGTAATAATGCTTTCCCGAAGCTCAAGCCAGCGTTCTTTAAGCATTCCGCCGATTTCTTCCGGATTACGTAAATACAGTTCATAGATATCCGCCGTAAAGCCTCCCGTGCTGTCAATATTTTTTTCCTGATACCTGTTAAAATTACAGTTATAATCATCTATCCAGGAATTGCCCCAGGTCATATTCAGATCCCAGGGTATTTTTATAAACCGGTAACTGCCGTTACCCTGATAATCCGCCCAAAAATAAACATTTTTCATGGTGTTATCCATACCGCAGATTAACAGATTGAAAAGATTGTAATCGATTGCATTTTCCATATTAAGGATTGCCTTACCCGCTTCATAATCATAAGACGCTTCTTCCAGAAACATGGATGCCCAGCTTTTAAGCGGCTCCCAGTCTTCCATGGTAAAAGTCTCAGGATATTTCAGTTCAAAAACAGGCTCCATTTCTTCCGTCAATTCACTGTAAAAATCGTCTTCACCAGGATTTACCTGGTCCCGGCATTTATATAAAATATCCTTATTATTCAGTGAGAGCGCCTTTTTATCAACCCGCTCCATAAGTCCGTAAATCCCAAGATACTCATTATCCAGAAACAGCTCCGCATATTCCATGCTGATGCCTTCGTCATTTTCAACCTGGTTGGATGCGGCAATTTCCTGCCACACTTCATATGAAAGCTTATTATGTATCAGCCCCTCATCATCATAAAGGGCATTCAGTATCCAGTCATCATCCTTCCTCATACCAAGGAGGGACAGCTTCTCATCCGTCAGGGTTAGCTTATAGCTCGATTTCTCATAGGTGAGACTTGTGGCTCCCCGCAAGTGAAAAGAGCATTCCCCGCTCTGATACCGGGCACTGCCGCGATACTGGTCATAAACCTCAATAAGACCATATCTTTCCTTATCTGTCTGTGATTCGGTAGTTATGTTAATAACAGGCATTCCCGTAAAACAGACATTGTACATCCAGCACTGATTGTCCTTCACCCAAAACAAACGAAACACCTGGTTCTGACTGATTGCTTCCTCTTTATCTTTAAAAGCCTCATCCTCCAGAAAATACAGCCTGCCGTCTTTGGCCTGAAGCTTACCGTCAAAGCTTTCTTCCGCAAGCGACTGAGGAATCAGCAGCATATTCTGTTCACTGTCATAGGGAATTTTCCCGCCGTTCAAAGTGATTTCCTGCTCCGGAAAAGCATCCTCTTTTCCTTTACACAATTCCTCTATTTTTTCCATGGGAAGGACTTCCACACCCATAATATCTTTGAAAAGCCGCTCCGCCAGGCTGTCAAAATTTAAATACAACACCAGAAAAATAACAGATGCTGCCACAAACCATAATTTTTTCATGCCAACCTCATTATAAAATACCTGATTGCCACCAAGAACAACACTTATTATAACGTTGCCTTCCTCTGATTATCCTGACATTTTTATAAAGAATTTCTTAATAAAGCAGAAAAAAAATATAACCATCAATGTCATCAGGGAAATAATTTCCGCTGTCCGCCAGTACCACGGTTCTTCAAAATATACATGGATGCTTCCTTTAAATCCTGCCGGAACCATAACACGCATCCTGCTGTTAATCCCCTGGGTAATAATCAAATTACCTTTCTGTGTCTGCGCCTTATAACCTTTATAGGGAATCAGCGGCAACTCAATATAAGCTTCCTTTTTCGTTTTATCAGTTACATCAACCTTCAACTTCAGTTTTCCCTTTTCCCGAAGGGCTATTTTTATATCCTCAGCATCAGAAACCCTTATCTCAGGGTCTGTTTTATCTTCTGAAAATCCTTCCGGCAGGTATTGTCCGTTATATACTGCTCCCTGACTCAAATCCCGAAAATCAGTTTCATGTTCAAATGGTATCATCGAGTCATTGTACTCAAAAATATAATTCATACCCTGCCACAAAAATAAAATACAGACAGTTCCGCCCGCTACCAATAATTTCTTATTATCCAAATATTTTCTGCCAAACCTCAAAAGCAGTACAAACAGCAGGGGAATCAACAATGCTGCCACCGCCTGAAAACGCCATGCAAATTCAAATTTCATAAGAATATTAAAGATTGCATTTGCATAAACCTCCAGCCATCTGTACGGAAATAAATTAGTGGAAATCCAAAGCGCCAATGTTATTAAAGACAGAATTTTTATTATTATTACCCTGTTCTTTTTTTCTTTCAGGAACAAAAGAGCTGCTGCTGCGCCTGCCAAAACCACTAAAGAAGCCGGTCCCACTGTCATTGGCATATCATGAAGCATTCCTGTTAAATCCGCCCTTACATCTCCCACTGCATTATAAACATTGGTAAAAAGCTGTGACACATATGCTGAATATTGATAAACAGGCCTGTATTCGCCCTGTATTTTCAACTGCATACTTATGTACTCATCTAAAAAGGGTAGAATAAAAAACAAGTTAAGCAAAACAGTAACTCCTGCTGCTTTCACCAAAGCTGCCAATACCTCTTTAGTAAAAGTCTTTCTGAAAGAAATCAGGACAAAAACAAAAATAAATCCCATTGCCATCATAGTTCCCAACACATGAGTCTCCAATATCCCGGATATTCCTATTACTAAATAAATCCAATCATATTTCCTTTTTTCTTCCCCATAATATATTTTCCACAGCCCCAATACGATAAACGGCAAAAAAGCCATTGCTGAAAATGCTCCCAGCGCCGCCCTTGTATAAACAGCCACAAGCCTGTGAAGTGAAAATGAATAAAGGATACAGCCGGAAATCCCCATAATTCTTCCTTTCCCTATGGACTTAAAGCAGGCATATGACCCCATTACCGTCAATAAATTTATGAGCAGCACATACACCTTATATGCCGCTGTCATAGAAAATCCCGCCGCATACATCAGCGCAGGCAGATAAAGTAAAATATCCCCGTAAAAAATCCCCGTTGCATAGCCGTAACCGTTCACCCATTCAGGCTGCACTTTTACAGGAAGTACCCCTTCCTGAAGCCCCGCTGCAATAGAATAAATTCTATAATAATGAAACCTCATATCATATCCTTTAGGCAGATAATCCATTGTCATCGGCAGTTCCAGCAAAAAAACCAGCAAACACAGTCCGGCAGCTGTGAGCAATGTTTCCTTTTTTACAGAAACCAGCTTTTTCCTGTAAAACATTCCCAGACAGACCGCATCTGTAAACAGAAAAGCCAAAAGCAGCTTAATTGTTCTGACAACTCCCGTCCTTCCTTCCAATGGTGTAATAACAATGCGGCTGACCGATGCTGACATCTGACACTCTTCATCCATAACTGCTTTTACTTTTACACAGGTATTATCCTTTTTGACATAAATCCGCCAGCTGACATGGTCCGAACTGTCAGTAAGCATAACCGCTTCAGAGTAAATCCATGCAGGTTCCTGATCTGCTACAGCCTGTGCATGAATGCCTGAAGTGCTTCCCGCAGGTATTTCAGAATTATAAAATACATCAATCTGATAAATTCCCTGTTTAAGTTTTGTATCCGGTGAAACAATTCTTTTATTTATCTTTTCATCTGTTCCGTCCAAGGCTCCATTTCCTTCATCAATCTTAAGCCCTTCTCCGTTTTCTCCTGCTGTAATCAAATCCTCTGAACTATATTCTGCCCCCGGCATAATCCGATTTACATTCCCGATAAAAAATAAGAGCAAAACCGCAAGCTCCCCCAAAATAATAAAATAAAATATTTTTCTCACCAATATGCATCCTCTCTTAACCATATTGCAGATTTCCTTCCCAATACAGTCGTTCATGTATAACCTTTCGCTGTCCAATGCATCTCATTATTTCATAATTAAACAGAAATTTCACCGTTTATGTTATTTATGTAAAAACCTCACAATATTTACAGCTGAAACAGCATTTTTTTGAAAGCTTTCTATTGTCATGAATTATAACGTTCCGGGCTTTCAGCAATCCTGACAAATTTATAAAACTTTTCTAAATAAAATTGAAAATAAGCATAAAAAAAATACATCTTCATCAATTCCTGATAACTCATCAGTCAATGAAGATGTATTTTCATTTTTTACTTTTATAAAGCCTGCATTCTAAAAAGTCACTTCCCCGTCATGGGAAACCAGAGATGCGCTTTCCACGAACTCCAGTTTTTCAATTTCCTGCATCATTTCATACTCCTTTGATGCCCTGACTTCCAACACAAGATTGCATCTGCCGGCTGTCATATTTCTTGACTTCACTTTGTAATATTTGCAGAACTCCGAAACCTTACTGACCAAATCCGGCTCCCCCTGGGAGTTTTTAAGATTGGCAACAAGAATCATTGGCGCCCGTCCCACCGGCAGTCTGTCAAGAACAATCACCAGTACCGTCAGAACCACAGACAGCACCAGCGCCACCTCCGTCATATGGGCGCCGCAGCAGATTCCCACCGCAATGGACCAGAACAAAAAGCACAAATCCATAGGCTCCTTAATCGCCGTCCGGAAACGCACGATGGAAAGAGCGCCCACCATACCAAGGGAAATCACAATGCTGGACTGCACTGCCAGAATAATCCCCGCCGTAATTACAGCAATAACCGCCAGGGAAATATTAAAATTCTTGGAATAAAAAGTCTTCTTTGTAACCAGTCTGTAAACCATAAAAATATAAAATGCAATAAGCGCCGTAAGCAAAAGCACTGCTGCTATATGCGGCACGCTGAT
Organism: Lachnospiraceae bacterium; assembly: GCA_017621815.1. Classification (GTDB taxonomy): domain Bacteria; phylum Bacillota; class Clostridia; order Lachnospirales; family Lachnospiraceae; genus Suilimivivens. The sequence continues at coordinate 9,255 of JAGASK010000021.1, forward strand.
GCTTTCACTGGTATAGGAAGCAAGAAAATCCTTTTTGAATATATCTGAAAAGCTCATAACAATCCTCCCCTGTTTAAAATGTAAATCTTCTGCATAGATAATACTTTGAAAAGGTACTGGCTGTCAAACCCTCAAGCTGCAGCAGACTGTGTATTTCATCCGGCAGAAAGCTGTCAAACTTAACCTCCATCAAAGCCTGTCCTTTGGGCATCACGCCTCGCCCCTGTATTTTCTCATCTAAAAATGAAGAAACCTCACTGACAGACGTAATATTGCTGTCAAAAGTCACTCTCACATTGGCATCCTGAAGACGGTATACATAAGGGACCCTGTCATAGTCCACAATAACCGCAGGGCGCATCAGTCTTACCGCCATCAGATATGCAAGCTTATGCAGTACCTGCTGCTCCGGCCGGATATCCGGCGGGATAATCCCTTCCATAAGCTGTCTGCACTGCGATAAAGTGATGGGGCAGGAACGTTTGCCGGTTTTTCCCCGGATTTTCTGTTTTAATTCCAGATTAATCCTTTCCGGATTGTGGTTGTAAATACGAATCCTGTACTTTTCTCTGTTATCCACGCCGTTTTCATTATCCATATAACAGCTGTTTTCATAATCATCAAAATACAGACTTCTGATATTATAAAAACCGGCATCACCTGCGTGAATATCCTTTGACATAATCCCGCTTATTCTGGCATCCTCAATCAATATCTGCCCGTGGGTTAAGGGATATTTATACTCATGCCTGTAATTTATCTGCTCCAATTACTCTTCTCCTGTCTGTTCCCGTGTGCCTTCAGGAACACTATCTTCCCATATTCCCTTAAGAACACAATCCTCCCATATGATGCTTCCGTCTGCTATGGACTGTCCGCTGTCCTTTTCAAAGTAGCCTTTAAATTTATATTCTTCCGTTTCATACTGAGGAAGCCCTTCAATGGCAGTTCCTTTTTCCACCCAGTAGTAAATTGTCTGATTATAATCCTGATTTAAGAAAGGGGCATCATTTCTTACTTCCACAACACAGTATTCCCTTTTTTCTATCCAGAGCCTGTTAAGAAATTCCAGCTTCCGGGAAAGAAATTCTTTTACGAAATTCACGTGGCAGTCAAGAGTATCAAATCTTCTGTAATCGCCTTCATCAGCCACCTGCAAATCGTCGGGAAGCACGAACATCCATCCAAGCCGCTGCTGGTGCCAGCGCAAAGCATCAAGCCGGGCGCTTCTCCTTATTTCTTCTACATATCTGTCAATTCCCGTATTTAAAATATCTTCCAGATTTTCCCGAAATACCCTGCTGTACTTTTCTGCCACCGCTTCCTGGAATTCAGGATTCCGGTACATAGCGGAAAGCCACCTGTTCTGATTGGCATTTCCCTCCGGCCTTGTCTGCCCGATTGATGTGGTAAGGGCAGCGGGATTTGTATACATAGGCGTATTTACATTTCCCATAGAACCGTCAAAATCCCAGACCGGCCCTGCATATAAAAAAGGGGCATCCTTACTTAAGGTATAACTGAACTGGCTGGCAATTCCGGTATCATGGTCTCCCGATATTTCCTGTATCAGCCAGTCCTCCGCCCAGGAATCAAAATCTATCAGCTGCGAAAGGGATTTCCCGCTCAGCTTACTGATGCCGTCTTCCGCATACAAAGCGCTTTCAATATCATTCAGAAAAAACTGAACCTTTTCCCTCTCCTCATCAGATATCGTTTCAATAGATTCCACCTCAAATATCTGACCTCTGTCCGAGGTTACATAAACTTCTCCTTCTTCCATGCGGAAGTCCAGTTCCATTTCCAGAAGCCAGCCATCCCCAAGAGAAATCTCAAGCCTGTTCTCCGCCACCTCCACAGCTTCCGTCAGCAGATACATTCCCTGATAAACCCCGTTCACGTAAACTTCTGTAAATTCTCCGTCAGGCTCATAACCGTCAATGCTTTCATTAGCCAAATCCATTACAATCTTATTTCTGATATAGGAGCCGTCCGTGGCATTTGCCAGCAGATTCCACTTTATGGCAGGAGCCATTCCACAAAGGCCTATCTGACGGTTAAAAGAAAAGGTAAGAGGCTTTTTATCAAGGGTGGCTGTAAGATTTCCTCTGACCTTAAGCTTTTCCAGTTTTTCCTGACAGACAATGTTTCCTGCTTCATCCAGCATAATCATATCGCCTGTTTCAATATATTTCTTATTGCTGAATTCCTCCAGACTGAATAATTCTTCTTCCGCTTCCACCTCAAACATAATAGCAGGAAGATTTTCAGAGGTTAATATCTGAAGAGTTTTGTCCATATAGGAAGTGCCGAACAGCCCTTCCAGCTGTATCCGGTGAACCGCTTCTTCACTGACTTCCGCAAAAACATCTCCGTCCTTATAATCTGCATCATCGATTTTAAGCCGGGCCTTTCTGTCACTGTAATGAAGAGTAAATTCCTTTTCCCTGCCTTCAAAACAGGAGGGCAGAAAAAGATAGTACCGCTCCTGGCTCTCATCTTCCCAGCACTTAAGCTTTATCTTTTCCCCGTTCACACTGCATTCCAGGGAAAAACCGTTCATAATCTCTTTTTCATGGTCTGTCCTCATATAAGAGACAATAAGTGCAAGCGCCAATATCACACAGGCGCTTGCAGCCACAAAAATACGCATTTTATTTCCGGCGCTCATAAACTAATCTTCCTTTACAGCCACGCTGTCAATTCCATAATATCTGCAAAGTCCCTTGTTCTCCCAGTCTTCAGGATCGGATTTGATATCTGAAAAATACAGAAGTACCGGATGCTCTGTAAGGGGCTTCACCACCACATCCTTTTCTCCGCTGTGATAAAGCTCCATTCTTTCCCTTAATTCATTCCCATAAGTCTTTGCACTGCCGTTTACAATGTCGGTAAGGGCAGAAGATGCTGTAAAATAATGGTTTTCGGGAATCACAGTAATTACCGCTGCCGCTGCAAAAAATACAAGGCAGCCTGCAAGGCACCAGATTTCATTGGCAGAAAAGCTGTTTTCCTTTTCTTCCGTTTTTTTCTCACCCGCACCTTTTAAAAGCTTTCCGCTTTCTATTTTCTTCCTCGCCCAGCCTGTGACATAACCCACGCATAAAGTAAGCACCAGGATATACATAGTAAAGGTAAGAGCCTGCAGCCTTGCAGCTTCCATGCTGCCTACTGCAAACAACGGAGGAGTCATCATGGCTGAAACCACACAATAACCAAAAAGCACTGCCACAAGGGGATATTGAAACTTAAATTCCGTCTTCTTTGCCATGTGATAAAATAAAGGCACAAGGGCTATGATAAGAAGCAGCACAGGCCAGCCCGACCATTCGCCCATGCAATAATCAAGACAATAATAAAAGGAAATCAACACCGCTTTTACGGGATTCATTCCGTTTGTTCCCTCCGCCCTTACCCAGTTTCCGGGTGCCGCCACATTTAAAATAAATCCGAGAAAATAAAATCCCATGGGTATGGCAAGCGCTTTATAATCCTTCCATTTTTTCTGATATGCCAGAAATCCAACAGCCACAAGCAGAATTACCGCAACATTCAGCGCCGTCATCTGGTTTCCTCCGCCTGTAAGAAATCCCAGGACGCAGGCTGCGGTTAAATCGAAAATCCTCTTTTTTCCTTTATCATATACGGCAGAAATCAAAAGCCCATAGAAAAACAGGCTCATTCCATGCACAAACATATAATTTGCAGCGCCGCTGTACCAGTAAAAGGCTTCCACCCGTCCCACCATGCACTGAACCGTCACAAACAGCATCAGCATAATGACACAGTGGCTTACATATTTATCCGCCTTAAAAACCTTAACAAAAACGGTACGCAGCAGGTAGATGGTAGAAAGGCTCAGCATCAGCAGCATAATCCAGGGAGTCAGCACATAAACACGCTCCCCGAAGGTGCTGGGAGGCATTGCCATAAGAAAATTGGAGGTAAAATATCCCATCCAGTTCACCCAGTCATCCACAGCCCTTACAATTCCTGCCCATATTACGGAAAATACGGAATGACTGCTTACCCATGCCTGTCTGCAGTTGCTTCCGATGGAATAATCATCCGCACTGGGATAATTGTACCAGCCAATCCAGAGAAGGGGTATGAGACCAAGCACATAGATAACCGTCAAAAATACGGCAAGAGCTTTGGGCGTAATCAGTTTTTTTAGTCCTTCTCCCCATTTTTCCGTTACGGTAAATATATTCTGCTTATCTTTACTAATCTTTTTCATTCAGCTTCCCTTATTTCCCTGTATATGCATTACATGCATCAATAACCATTTTTACTTCCTCATCCGTCATTTCCGGAAACAGCGGAAGCGTTACGCAGTGACTTGCCAGATATTCGGCATTAGGACAGTCTCCCTTTTGATATCCCAGGTGCTCATAGGCTTTCTGTAAATGACAGGGTACCGGATAATGCTTGTTGCATTCCATACCCTTTTCATTCATATAAGCAATCAAATCGTCAGGGTTTTCCACCGTTACTACAAACAAATGGAATACCGGATCCGTATTTTCGGGATGCGCCTGCATGGTGAGCAAAGGATTTTGAATTTCCTTAATGTAGCGTCTTCCGATTTCTCTTCTCCTCCTTGTCCATTCAGGCAAATATTGCAGGCTGACGCTCAAAACCGCTCCCTGAATCCCTTCCAGGCGGTAATTATAACCTGTTACATCATGATAATAACGCACCTTGCAGCCCTGATTTTTAAAGGTGGTAATGGCGTCGAAATATTCCTTTTTCTTACAGGTGACGCTGCCGCCCTCCCCAAAGGCATAAAGATTCTTTCCGGGATAAAAAGAAAAACATCCCATCTCTCCAAGACTTCCTGCCGGCTTTCCTTCATAGCCTGCGCCGTGAGCCTGGGCACAGTCCTCTACTACATACAGATGATATTTATCCGCAATAGCTTTTACCCTGTTAAATTCAAAAGGCTGTCCGTACAGATGAACGCCGATAATGGCCTTTGTCTTATCCGTAATCTTTTCTTCTATCCTGTCTGGGTCGATTTCCCAGGTATCGGCAGTACAGTCAACAAACACAGGGGTTGCTCCCGTATAGGTTACTCCCCATGCGGTTGCAATATAAGTATTGGCAGGAACAATAACTTCATCTCCCTCTCCGATTCCCAGCGCCATCATGGCACAATGCAGGGCTGAAGTTCCGTTGTTTACTCCTGCTGCATAGGGCACGCCCACAAACTTCGCAAATTCCCCGTCAAACTTATCTGCGAATTTTCCGCCTGAAAAAGCAGTTTCCTCACAGACAGCCTCAATCGCCTTCAGATATTCTTCTTTATGCTTCTGATAATCCCTTGTTAAATCTATTCTCTTTAACATAACAGCTCCTCTTTTCCTGTATTTACTTCTTCCCTTTGCTTTCTGCTTTAAAAGTTTTACGCAGCCTGTGAATCTGCACCAGATAATTTTTAATGGTCTTCCACACTTTTACGGTAGTATTATAATCCTCCTGCCACTCTACAGGCATATCATAAATTACCATGCCGTCTCTCTCCGCCCGAAGCAGAAATTCAATAGTATAAAACCAGCCGTTGTCCCTGCTGCTTTCCTTTACCAGCTGCTCCGCCGCTTCTTTCCTTAAGAATGTGAAGCCGCACACCGCATCCGTGGCTTTCATATGAAAAATGGTCTTCAAAAGAATAACAAGTCCCATGGAAGTAATTTTACGATACCACTTTCTGCCCTTGGTATCGGATTCCTTGCTGAATCTGCTTCCGTTTACATACTGAAGCTCCGGCCGCTTTTGAAACAACTGAATTGTCTTTCCGAGGTATTTGATATCCGTGGATAAATCAATATCCATATAACCCACAATATCACTTTCATTCAGCTCAATTCCTTTGCGGAAAGCCACTCCTACGCCCCGTTCTCCCACTCTTACATAAGAAACTTCGGGATATTTTTCCGCAAGCTCCCGTCCGATTTCAGGAGTTTCATCATCCGAACCGTTGTCCAGTATCGTCAGACTGTAGGGAATTGTTACATTCTCCTTCAAATATTCCATGGAACGTTCAATTCCATTCCGGAGCCTTAATCTTTCATTTAAAACAGGAAATAAAATATTGATGCTTAACTCTTTGCCGCTCACCTTTTTACCACCTTCTCTATATCAGATATTAGATACCTCTGCTGCCTGAATATAAGATTCAGCATCACCGATAAATATTTCAAAATAATTGTAAGAAGGGCAAACACTCCGAAAAAGCCGAGAGCCAGAAAGCCCATAGTGGAAAGCCAGCCCTCCACCGGTTTATCGGCATTAAAGAAATCCGTAATAATATAAATCCCCATTCCTACGCTCAGCACCAGAAATACCCCGCAGATAATGGCAGAAAGGCGCTCCAGGGCATTGGTAAAATAAATGAAGGAATCCAGTGCAAGTGCCGTCCTTTCGGAAGTAACCGTTTTATTGCTTACCCTTGCCTTTTTATCCCTGCTTTCATAGGCAATAGTTGCCGTCTTTAATCCGCAGTTCATATACACCGCTTTACGGTAGGGAATATACTGCCCCATGGATTTAATTCTGTTAATAGCCCGTCTTGATACAATCCGGAAGGTTTCCGGCCCGATTTTCCCCTTAGCCCGGCTGGTCATATTGTAAAGGGAATAGAAAATTTTGGAAGTAAAGCGCATTTCCCCTTTGCTTCTTGCAGCTACAATGTCATTGCCCTCCAGCATTTTTTCGTATACTTTAAGGAGCAGCTCCGGGTCATAGTCCACAAACACATCGTCAAACTCATACACAAAATCACCGATAGCAATGTCGCGCCCTGCATTCATAGCGCTTTCCAGTCCCTGGAAAAAGCTCATATGAATCACATTCACCATAGCCTTTGTCTGATTTTCTTCCAGATATTTTTTCAGCACATCCAAAGTACCATCGCTGCAGCCGTCATCCACACAGACAATTTCAAATTCCTGAAAATTGTCTTCGCAGACGGGAATGACTGCCTTCAAAAAATATTTAATATAATCTTCCACATTATGAAGATATACCACAAGAGAAATAAATTTTTTTTCTTTTTTACTGGTTTGCATCGTTGTTTCCTTTCGTAAGGGATATAAGCATTTGACTACAGCGCCAGGTAAGTATCCAGGTCGTAAACGGTATTTATTTTGCCTGACAGCACACTGATAAAAGTGGGCTCCTCGCTTAAAACCCGGATGGCGGTAGGCCTGGAATCATCCACCTCAGAAGACTTCAAAATCGGTTTCATGGAATACAGGGATTCCTTATAAGTATAGGCGAACTCCTCTTTCATATATTTGTCCGCCAGATGAGACATGTAAGACCATGCCGTGTCCGGTTTATGAGGGCAGATATTGCAGTTACCAAGGCTTCCCGGCCTGCAGCAGAATTCATTTTCTTTTCCGTTCTCCTGAGTCTCATCATCCTTTTTCCCCGAAAGCCCTTTCTGACAATAAAAGGTGGGCTGGGTTTCATAGGATGTCACATGGGGCGTAAAAGTAACCGAAGTCAGTGAATGGAGACCTGTTTTTCCAAAAGGCATAATGGAAAAGAAAGGTCCGTCCATTACTGTAATGCCTGTTCCCCGCAGTGCATCGGAAGGCTCACAGAGAATAATTTCACATAATTCGTATTTAATGTTAAAAAACTCCTTTTGAATTCCTTCCACCTTATCAATTATCTGATTGACGGAAGCATAAGTGGCATTCAATACAAATGGTGCTTCAAAAAAACTGCCATCCTCCATCCACACCTCAAAGGTCTTACTCTTCTTAACAATTTTGTCAATTCTGGCTCCGTAAAGGAAGGTCACATTTTTCCTGTCCTTCAGCTCCTGCTCATAGAAATTCTGCAGAATTTTGGCGTCATAAGTATATTCTTCTGTCATGAATGCGCCGTCGCACATCCCCGGCTTAAAATATCCGGAAACCGCCACTTCATCGCAGCGGATTCCCGCCGCCCTGCAAAAATCCATAAACTGCCGGGCATTGGTCCAGGAAAACTTGTCCGAAGTGGCATACACCTGGTCAAATTTATCATGAATACAAAATCCGAAATCCTCAACAAAACGCCTGAAATATCCGGCAGATTTTACTGCCGTTGTAAGGCTTCTGGGATAATGATAGCCCATATGGACTCTTGCCTGATTAATATAAGTCGCCCTTGCAAAAGGCGCTTCATCATATTCAAGTACCAGCACCTTATCTCCCCTGCCGCTGGTGAACCTGGCAGCATACAGCCCGTAAAGCCCGGCGCCGATAATAATTTTATCATACATTCTATCCATATTAGTCTCCGTTAGATTTATATTTCATGGGGCGGGAGCGCGGTGACGAAGGAATATTTCTTCCTTCAGGGCGCCGCTGTTACTTATGAACTGAATCCAGTTCCACCCTGCACAATTTATAGTTTTCCCCTCTTGCCGTCTCTTCCTGCGTCTGATAACAGATTTCCCAGCTTTCTTTGACTTCATCCGGAATATCCTTAATACAGTTATCAGGGCATATTAAAATATAGAAGCATTTCTTATCCGGGAACTCCCGGCGGATTTTCTGCAGCAATTCCTCATAGGAAACTGTACTGCTCTGCTCATTGCTGTAATCCGCATAAGAGGTGGGTTTCAGATTTCCGGCATAATAAAAGACATAACTTCTTCCAAGATAAGCCGCTACCGTTGAGGCTTCTGCCACATCAGTGGAAAGAATCAATTCCTTTCCCGGTATATTTTCTTCTATATAAGCAGCTGCATTTTCTCCGTCTGAATACAGACCCTTAAGAGCATTTTCAAGGCTTGAGCTTTCCTCCGGCGAATTCCACCTCATAAACATGGTGACTGAAAGAAGAATCAGCAGTCCTTCCGAAAGAATCCGCCCGCAAAGCGCCAGCCCGCCTTCTTTTCTGCTTCCCACCCAGAAAAACCAGATGAGTACAAAACATATGGCAATATAATGCCAGATGTGAAGCTGATATATCATAATGCTGAAAATAACTTCAAACAAAAATGCCCCTGCCATCACTATCATGGGCCAGAAATTTTTAATGGACAGAGAAATCAAAATTCCTGCTGCCATAAAAAGTAAAATTAAAAGCAAATCAAAAAACTGTCCCTGCCCTGTCATCCGGGTCAGAATGCTGTAAGAAAAATTTCTGATTTCATGCATCATATCAGTAAATGAAAGAATCTGCGGATGATATTCCGGGCTGTCAGATACCTGATAAAACTGTAAAATCCACAAAAGCAGGCTTGCAAGCGGAATCCAAAGCCCCTTCACCGCCTGCAGAATTACGCTTCCGCTCTTTTCTTTGATACTCTTCACAATACTTTCCGCAAGCCACATCAGGGAAATAAGTCCTGCCGCCGCAAGCACAATAGTATCCGACTGCACCAGCAGCCCCAGCAAAATCCCGTAAATCACAGGTCTGTCATTTCTTTTCGGATGGAAAACAGCCAAAAGTATCATTAAAAGCGCTATCAGACAGTAATTTCTTGCCACCACCGGATAATAATAGGAGAATACAGGACTGATAAGACACACAGCTTTTGTAATACAACAAAAAGGCGCCCGGTAAACAAAGATACCTGCCGACACCGACATAATCAAAAAACTTATTACACTTAAGGTCTTAAAAGGCAGCCCCAGCTTGGCAAAGGGCATCACAATGAAATACCACAGACAGGGATGCCCCTGATATTTTATCTCCCGAAGCAGCTGCAATGGAGAAAGCTCTCTTGCAAGAAGCCAGACATTGGCCTCATCCCGCCACAGTTCATGTCCCGCCAGTAAAATTCCGTTAAAAAAAAGCCAAAGCGCAAACACTGCTGTCAAGACTATGATTTCCTTCTTTTTTACTGTATCCTTCATCGAAATCCGCCTGTTATTTTTTACAACTCAATCCTAATAAATGGTATCACGATATGAGGTATTGGTCAAGAAAGGATAAAGTAAAAACACAGACCGGACTCTGCAAATGAGAAGCATTCCGGTCTGTTATAATCAGTTATTTTTTGTTTCTTCAATTCTCAATATCATTTTTGCAAGAGCATCCGCATAAAGCTGTCTGCCTGCAGCAGTCAGATGCACACCATCCTCCAGATATTCTTCAGCTGTATATCCGTCAATACCCAGGTCAAGATAGGCATCAAGGAATTCTGCCTGCTGCTCCTTGGCAACGTACTGACAGGTTCCTTTATAATCAAACAATGTACCATATCCTGTATTTAAAGTATTGCCGTCGCCGATAAATCTGTCTCCGTTATAAAACTGGGCATAATTGGGTGCACATAAAATAATGGTAGCGTCCGGTGCCAGTTCTCTTAAATTGGAAACCGCATATCGAAGTGCACCTGCATAAGTCTTCTGATCAAAATCATTGTCTGGATTGCTCAATGGCACAGCCCGGAAAAAATCATTCATTCCATATTCAACTACGAAATAGTCTGTATTGGAAAAATCCACATCAGGACTATCTAATATTTCCTTGGTCCGCGTACCTGCAAAAATATCTGTGGGAATTTTACCCATCATTGCTTTTACCACACCTACAAGACTTCTGGAAGTCCAGTTTTCATCCTCCATTTGCTCATCTGCTTCTGCACTGGCACTGGTTCCGCCGATGGCAAGATTATATACATCTGCTTCACACTGCACTGATGTTAAATAAGGCACTCCTGTACCATCCCTGTTATTGTCAAAAATACTGTCACCTAAGAACACTATCTGTAATTCGCTGCCGGTAGGTACAATCTGGTCTTCCTCCGTAATCACCTGCTCCTGTTCCGGCTCAGTCAGTTCCACATCAGCACTGATAATTTCCGGCGATGCTGTTACTTCCGGTTCTGCCGTTCCTTCCGGTGACGGTGTCTGCGTACTTTCCGGCTGCTGCTTTTCAAGCACCTCTCCTGTTTCTGTTATAATAATATTATCCGCCAATGCATTATCATTGTTTTCTTTCGTTTCTGCTTTTACATCACACCCTAAAAGATTAAATGCAATAACAGACATTATCATCAGCGCATAGATATGTTTTTTCATAGCCTTCGCTCCTCTCTGTCTTTCTAAGCATGGCTTTCCATATGCTTCCTTTTACTTTTCAAGCATATCACATTTTTTTTAAGAAAAAAGCCCCGGAAGCCCTTTTTAAGGATTCTTCCGGTAACTTTAATAAAATCTTAATATTTCTATTTTGTTCCTTCTTTTACAATTTTATTCCCATGAAACTATTTTAGAACATACTATTGCCCCAAATTGGAAAAATTATAATCCGCACTGTAAATATAATATTTGCCTATTTTAATCAGATATTGAAATGCATCTTCATATTCTTCCTGCAGTTTCTTAAACTCTTCCATTTCCGCCTCTGTAATCACATAAGCTGTAGTTTCCTCATAAGGGACACCCGGTACATACCAGTCTGTACTGGTCATCCATTTACAGATATCCATTTTTGACACAGAATTAACAGGTGCAACACGGACTGCTCCCCCTGACAAAACAGTCATGGTATTGGCATTTTCAAAAGTAGCATAAGCTTTTGTATACCCTTGCTCCTCCAAATATTCTGCCGCTTCCTCTATATCAGATACAGGAGGCTCCTGGGAGCTTATGGCAGGAAAATAAACCTCTGAAAAATTAATCACGGCAAGAACACAAATAACGCCAACAGATGCCATTCTGGCTTTAAAACCGGACTTCATGTGCCAAAGCATAACCCCATAAGCAATGGCAAACAACAAAATAAAATAATATCTTTCAGAACTTTCTACGGTGGTAAATGCTACAATCAGTGCTGTCACCACCGGTGAACTGCAGACAATCAAATAAATCCATTCTTCCGTCCTGATAATCTGTTTTTTAACCATACGAATTAATATATTTATCAGAACACAGCATGACGCAAGCAGCAAAAGTAAAAGGCATATCTTCCCCGGAAGATGCGTTTCTTCAAAGCCGATGGCTCTTCCCATATCAGGAACTACCACAGTAAAAAGTTTATTAAATCCCTTTCTTATATTTCTGGAAAAACTTTGTCCCACGGAAATGGGAAAACAGGTGCCGATAAAACTGACTGTCAGAAGCAAAATCACCCAGCCGCTAAGCAGCAAATCTGTTTTTTTCTTTTTTTGTCTGATGTAGAAGAGATAAAGATTTCTTATAATTTCCATGCCGAACAAAGGACCATAGATAACAAGAATTCCTCTGGTTCCCTGCACTCCCAGAATAAATGCCAGCAATATACAGCAAACTGCCCTTATCCGCTTAACCCTTTCTGTTTTCATATACTCCCCATAAACAGCCAGGGTAAAAAATAAGGCTACGATATGAACAGCATAATAACTGGTAAACAAATAAGACAGCTCCAACGCAATAAAGCCCGTAGGAATCATCAACGCTGTGAATTCCATTATCAGCCGGTATTTTCTTTCAATTCCGATGCTCTTAAGGAAATAGAAAATGCTGAGCAGAATCATGACCGTCATAACACAGCAGGCAAGTCCCATGGACAAAGTCATATTATGGCATAACCCGTAAAAGAGCGCCGAAACGTTAGGTGTACAAATAATTCTTACCTCATTTGCCACATACCAGGTATCCGGAATCACCTGACCGCTTTCCCAAATAAGGCTGCCCAAAATCGTATCCGAAGCAATATCGGCATTCATTCTATAATTAAAATGAAAAAGATTGATAATAAAAATTGCAATAACAAAGCATACTAATCCAATCAGCAGCAGCACTTCAAAAATTAATTCCATCCGGTCTGATTTTTTCATCTGTCCGTCCCTTCCGAGCTTTCCTTTACTTCTGATAATAATTCAAAAACCACTCCGCAAATTTTGAAAGACCTTCTTCTATTGTTGTAGAAGGCTTGAATCCATAGTCGTTCATCAATTCACTTACATCTGCATAGGTTTCATAAACATCACCGGGCTGCATAGGGAGATATTCTTTTTTTGCTTCTTTTCCAAGACATTTTTCAAGTACTGAAATATAGTCCATCAACTTTTCCGGCTTATTGTTGCCGATATTATAAATCTTATAAGCCACACCGCTTTCGCCAAAAGCAGGAGGATTACAAAGAATGTTTTCAACTCCTGTTATAATATCATCAATATAAGTAAAATCCCTGAGCATATCTCCATTGTTGTAAATCTGAATAGGTTCATCCGCCATAATCTTTTTTGCAAATTTAAAATACGCCATATCGGGTCTTCCCATAGGACCGTAAACCGTAAAGAAACGGAGTCCCGTCAACGGAATTTTATAAAGCTTACTATAGGAATAAGCCATCAACTCATTGGATTTTTTCGTTGCCGCATATAAGCTTACCGGTTTATCCACCTTATCTTCAGCAGAAAAAGGAACCTTTGTATTTCCTCCATAAACAGAGCTTGAGGAAGCAAAAACAAGATGCTCCACCGGATAATGGCGGCAGGCTTCCAGAATATTGAAAAATCCGATAATATTGGATTGAATATAAGCATCCGGATTATCAATACTGTAACGCACTCCTGCCTGGGCTGCCAGGTTTACTGCAATCTGAGGTGCATATTCCCGGAACACTTGAAAAACTGTTTCTTTATCCGCAATATCGCCTTTTATAAAATGATATCGGGGATATTCCTTCAATATCGCAAGACGTGTCTCTTTAAGGGACACTTCATAATAATCGTTCATATTATCAATGCCGATTACTTTTGCTCCTTTTTCAAGAAGCGCCTTGGACAGATAAAAACCGATAAAACCGGCTCCGCCGGTAATTAAGTATGTTTTGGATGCATCCAGTGCTTTCATATTGTTACCTCTTCCAAATTAATTTTTATTTATATATTTCTTCCAATAAATCACAGTATATACTTAACCTGTGAATTCGTCAAACAACTTGCAAATCACCTTTTTCTCATATATACTTGATTCATATGCAGACAAGTTTTCCCAAAAGGAGTTTATATGGATACTCAGGAGCAAGAATTACTTTCCGTCATCATTCCTTCTTTTAATGAACAGGATATGATTGACAAAACCTTTTATACAGTAAAAGAAATCCTTGATAAAGAGCAGATTCCTTTTGAAATCATTTTTGTGGATGACGGCTCCAGGGATTTCACTTATTTTAATATCAGCCAGCTTTCAGCGAATCATCCGGAAGCAAAGGGGATTTCCTTTTCCCGGAATTTCGGTAAGGAATCCGCTATTTTCGCAGGGCTTGAGGCTGCAAAAGGCGCCTGCTGCGTTATTATGGACTGTGATTTGCAGCATCCCCCCGAAACGATTGTTTCCATGTACCGTCTTTGGAAGGAAGGCTACGAGGTGGTGGAAGGCGTAAAAGCTTCCCGGGGCAAGGAAAATGTACTGCACACCTTATGCGCCAACGGCTTTTACGGCATTATCAGTAAAGTGACAGGCATTGATATGGCCAATGCTTCCGATTTCAAGCTTCTGGACAGACGAGCCGTGGATGCCCTTCTTATTATGCCGGAGCGCGCTCCTTTTTTCAGGGCTCTTTCCTCCTGGATTGGTTTCAAAACAACCTCCGTTCCTTTTGAGGTTCAGGAACGCACTGTAGGCACTTCCAAATGGTCCCTGTGGAGCCTGATTAAATATGCTGTCAGAAACATTACTTCCTTTTCCGGCGCTCCCATGCAGTTCGTAACCTTAATGGGATGGATTATGCTGCTGTTTTCCGTTATTTTAGGAGTTCAGTCATTGTACCGTTACTTTACCGGCACTGCGCTGGAAGGCTTTACAACAGTAATCCTCCTGCAGCTCATTATCGGCAGTGTGCTGATGATAAGCCTCGGCATTATCGGACATTATATTTCAAGAATTTATGATGAGATTAAAGCAAGACCAAGGTATATCATAAGCAAAAGGTGCGGATATTAACCGCACCTTTAAACATATTTAATCCCATAATATCAATAAATTGAGTTCCCTTTACTCAAAACGTTAAAACTCAATCACCTTCAAATACCTCTCAAGTGCATCCTGCCAGGCAGGCAGGGGCCGAAATCCATTTGCCGCCAGTTTGCTTTTATCAAGCCTTGAATTAAATGGTCTCTTTGCCTTGGAAATTCCGTATTCTTCCGTAGTTACAGGCGTTACCTTTACCTTATCAGGCGCATATTCACAGTGTCCCTGCAAAACTGCCTGTCTGAAAATTTCAACAGTGAAATCATACCAGCTGATATAACCGCCTTCATTGGTTACATGATAATATCCGTACTTGTCCGTTTCTATCATATCCACCAGAAGTCTCGCCAAATCATAGGTATAAGTAGGCGTGCCAATCTGATCATTAACCACCCTTATTTCATTATGATTCTTCCCCACATTCAGCATGGTTTTAATAAAGTTCTTTCCGTTCACGCCGAACACCCAGGCAATGCGGACAATAAAATATTTTTCCAGATTATTGGCTACCGCCAGTTCTCCTTCCAGCTTCGTCTGCCCGTACACATTCTGGGGCTTATAATCTTTGCAGTCCGGATCCCAGGGCTGTGTACCCTGTCCGTCAAAAACATAGTCCGTGGAAATATAAACCATCTTGCAGTCCAGCTTCTTGCAGACCAGGGCAATATTTTCCGTACCCTTGGCATTTACAAGACGAACCTTCTCCACCTTATCGTCATCCTCTGCCAAATCCACAGCTGTCCATGCAGCGCAGTGAATCACCACATCAGGCTTCTGCTCCATAATAATATGTTCTACAGATGCTTTATCTGTTATATCCATTGCCGCATAGGGCATTTTTGTTACAGCAGAATCATCCGCAATGCCGCTGTAAACAGGAGCAATATCTGATCCTGTCCCTTCATAACCTCTCTTTGCCAGTTCATTCATGACATCATGACCAAGCTGCCCAGCTACACCTGTTACTAAAACTTTCATCCGAATTCATCCTCCATATTTATTCTGTCTATAATTTAAGACCGCTTTTATTCTTTCTCCATAAGCTCCGCAATTTAAGCCCGTTTCATTTCTTCTTCATAAAATCCACAATTTGCCTGTCCATACATTCTGTCATATCAGCATGATTCTTCCAGGCAGTAAACCACTCCACTGTCTTATCAAGCGCAATATCAATAGTCCACACCGGCTTCCACTCAAAACGGCTCTTCAGCCTGGAACAATCCAGTTTTAAAAAGTTTGCCTCATGAGGACCTCCGTCATACTGATTTTTCCATGAGATTTCCGAATCAGTACTCTTATTCCACTTTTCACAGAACCTCGTTACAAGCTCCCCTGTAGTCAGACAGTCTGCTTCATCCGGTCCCACATTATAGCTGCCTGAAAAAGCGGCATCTTCATACTGTTTCCCGGCAATCATCAGATATACCATTACCGGTTCCAGCACATGCTGATAAGGACGGGTGGAATAAGGATTTCTCACAACAATATCTTCTCCTTTTACGGCTGCCCTTACACAATCAGGCACAATCCTATCCTTTGCAAAATCTCCGCCTCCTATTACATTTCCCGCTCTCGCTGTGGAAATGCCAGGACCGCCTGAACTGAAAAAAGAATTTTTATAACAACCTGTTACCAATTCAGAACAGGACTTGGAATTGGAATAAGGGTCAAAACCGTTTAGCTCTTCCTCTTCTCTGTAACCCCATTCCCATTCCCTGTTGAAATAAACCTTGTCAGTGGTAACATTTAAAAAAGACTTCACGCTGTCCGTCTTTCTGATGCATTCCAGAACATTTACCGTTCCCATGACATTGGTTTCATAAGTATATACGGGGTCAGCATAGGATTCCCTTACAATGGGCTGGGCTGCCAGATGAAAGACAATTTCCGGCTTTTTCTCCTGAAACACCGCCTGCAGCCGGGATAAATCCCTGATATCACCGTTAACAGAATTCATCTCTTTTTCAAGACCGCAGATTTCAAACAGATTTGGACTTGTGGGCGGATTTAACGCATAACCTGTTACTTCTGCGCCTGCCGTAATGAGAGTCCGGCACAGCCAGCTGCCTTTAAAGCCTGTATGCCCTGTTACCAATACTTTTTTCCCTTTATAAAAATTTAAATCTGTCATTTTATTTCCATCCATTTCTCCCAACCGGCTTCCAGTTCTGCAATTTCTTCCGCTGCCTATTGTCTGACAGCAGCCTTAATGGTCTGCGCCATATATTCCAGCATTTCCTCCGTCATACCAGGGTATACCCCAATCCAGAAGGTATCTTTCATAATCCTGTCGGTATTTTCAAGGCTCCCTGCCACACGGTAGCCTTTACCGCTCTTCCTCATCTCATCAAAGCAGGGATGCTTAATTAAATTCCCGGCAAACAGCATTCTGGTCTGAACTCCATGGCTCTCAATATAAGGCACCACCTTATTTCTGTCCACACCTTCTGCACAGGTAAGCATAAAGCCAAACCAGCTGGGATTGGAATTTTCACATGCCTCCGGCAAAATAAATGTATCCTGCACATCCGAAAGTGCCTCCTTCAAATAGGCAAAATTCTGTCTTCTTCTTTCCACAAAGGAAGGAAATTTTTTAAGCTGTGCACAGCCTATGGAAGCCTGTAAATCCGTTGCTTTCAAATTATATCCGAAATGGGAATAAACATATTTATGGTCATATCCTGTGGGAAGCTCACCGTATTGCCCGTCAAACCGGTGTCCGCACAGATTATCACGGCCGGATGGACAAACACAGTCCCTGCCCCAGTCACGAAAAGAACGGATGCACTTATGCAAAAGCGGATTGTCCGTATATACAGCTCCCCCTTCCCCCATAGTCATATGATGAGGAGGATAAAAGCTGGAGGTTCCGATATCCCCCACGGTTCCTGTAAGATAAGTTTTTCCGTCCAGAATATATTCACTGCCAAGGGCATCACAATTATCCTCTATCAGCCAGAGATTATGTCTGTCACAGAACTCCTTTACAGCTTTTAAATCAAAGGGATTGCCGAGGGTATGGGCAAGCATGACAGCCTTTGTCTTTTCACTGTAAGCTTCCTCAAGCTTTGTTACATCGATATTATACTGCGGAACGGTTACATCCACAAAAACAGGAACCGCCCCATATTGAATCATAGGCGACACAGTGGTGGGAAAGCCTGCTGCCACCGTAATCACTTCATCCCCTCTCCTTATCTGCCGCTCTTTAAGAAGAGGGGAAGTCAGCGCCATAAATGCAAGCAGATTCGCCGAAGAGCCTGAATTAACCAGGCTGCAGAAACGGACCTTTAAGTACTCCGCAAACTCTTTTTCAAACTGCTCCGTATATCTTCCTGATGTGAGCCAGAATTCCAGCGCGCTGTCCACAAGATTTGTCATTTCCTCACTGTCATATACCCGGGAAGCATAAGGAATTCTGTCCCCTTTTTCATATTCTTTTTTATCTGCATGATATTTTTGATAATACTCTTTGACAAGATTTAAAATCTGTTCCTTATCTTTTTGCTGGTTTTCACTGTACATAATCATAACCATGCCTTTCTTATATCTTTTTACTTACCAATTCTTCCAGGGAGCTTCTCCCCCTCCCCAAAGCATATTCAGATAATCCCTGTCATGAATGTTATCCATAGGCGACCAGAAGCCGTCATGGCGGTAAGCCATCATCTCTTCTGCTGCCGCCAGTTTTTCAAAAGGTTCTCTTTCCAGCATGGTACTGCCGTTTCCCAGATAGTCAAATACCCTTTTATTCAAAACCATATATCCTGCATTCACCCAGGACTGATCCTTTCTTGCTTTCTCTTTAAAGCTTTCCACCTGCCCGCTCTCGTCAATCTTAATAGCGCCGAAGCGTCCTGCCGGCCTTGTGGTGGTAATTGTGGCAATTCTGCCGTGGGAATGATGAAATTCAAGAAGCTTTTCAATATCAATATCCGCCACACCGTCGCCATAGGTCAGCATAAACTCCTCATCTTCCCCTATATATTCCCTGATTCTCAGAATTCTGCCCGCTGTCAGAGTAGAAAATCCGGTATCAGCCAGAGTAATTTTCCACGGCTCCGTATCGTGATTATGCTCAATGTGCCCTCCGCCTGTAAGGTCAAAGGTGGTATTTGTCTGATACATATGATAATGGGTAAAATATTCCTTAATAATATGCCCCTTATATCCGCAGCAGATAATAAAATCATGATACCCAAAGGCAGAATATATTTTCATGATATGCCACAAAATCGGTCTGCCGCCTATTTCCACCATGGGTTTGGGTTTTACCGCAGTCTCCTCGCTGAGACGGCTTCCAAGACCGCCTGCCAAAATAACTACCTTCATAACATTATCCTTCCTGCCATGACTTCCATGGAGCGGCTCCTGCATTCCATAAATTCTGCATTTGCTCAAAATCCCTTTTGGTTTCAATAGGACTCCAGAAACCTTCATGCTGATAAGTATCTATCTGATTTCTCTCCGCCAGGCGCTCAAGAAGCTGATTTTCCAGACTGTAATTTCCCGTCATGAACTTAAAAGCCCTTTTTTCCAAAACATAGGTACCTGTATTTGTCCATGCTTCCTTGCTCATGGTTTCTTTTTTTCCAAGGTAATTTCCCTCTCCGTCCAAAGCCAGCAGACTGTGTCTTCCGCTGGGTCTTGCTACCACCATAGTTGCCAGCTTCTGCCGCTGTTCATGGAAACGTACCACCTCATTGATATCAATATCATCCAGGCAGTCACCGTAAGTAACAATACAGGAATCACCGTCTATATACTTTTCCGCCTGACTGACCCTTAAACCCGTTGCCGAATAAAGCCCGGTGTCCACCACTGTAACCTTCCAGTCCTCCGAAATATTCTTGTGTATCTTAATGGTATTGGTAAGCAAATCCACGGTAATATCGGACTGATAGATATAGAAATCCTTAAAATAATCCTTTATCATATCTATCTTATATCCGGCGCAGACGATAAACTCATGAAACCCCTGTGATGCATATTTTTTCATTATATGCCATAAAATAGGGTTTTCACCTATTTCTACCATGGGCTTCGGCATTTTTTCCCTTTCATCCGTAAGTGTGCTGGGCATTCCTCCTGCCAAAATCACTACCTTCATTGCCTGATCCCTCTTTTCATTCAATTATTCTTGGAATAATCATATTGGCATCCATTTCTTCATCGGGAAGGAACGGGGATAAATCCTCAAGGGGCGGCGAAACAAGAGTTCCGTCCGGCAGCCTTTTTGCTGAGGATTTGGGTTCAAAATTCTGATCGCAGCTTACAAAAAATTCACAGATTACAGGGCCTTCCATGGCAAGAGTCTTATCGATGGCATCTCCCATTTCACTGTTATGATAGACTGCCAGATAAGGATATCCATAGGCATCTGCAATTTTACCCATATCCGGAAAGCTCAAATCAGGCCCTTCAAATCCGCTGTCAACACCCACTCCTACAAGGGGCTCCCCAAAGAAATTTTTCTGACTCTGACGAATGGAATGATATCCGCCGTTATTAATCAGGAAAATTTTAACAGGCATCTTATGATGGATGATAGTCTGCAGCTCCTGCAGATTCATTTGAATACTTCCTTCTCCTGTCAGAAGAATAATGTCCTGACTGCAGTCAGCCATACAGGCGCCGATTGCCGCCGGCAAATCATACCCCATGGAGGCAATGGCGGAATTAGAAATAAACCGCTGTCCCTTTTTAATAATGTAAGCATGGCCGCCTACCACACAGGCAGAACCGTTTCCCACTACTGTTATCTGATTTTCCGAGAGCCTGCTGCTTAACTCCTTAACAAGCGCATAAACATTTCCAGGTTCTTCATCACCATGCTCCATGTGCTCCTTCCGGACAACCGGATATTTTTCCTTCCACATCCGGCAGGTTTCCAGCCAGGTTTTCCCCGGCAGTCCCTCTCCGCCTTTAAATAACGGCAAAGTAAGGTGTCCTGCCTGACTCTCCTCCCTAAGCACCCGAATCATTGTTTCCATCAAATCACGGGCATCCGCATGAACAGGCATGTCCGTATGCACCGTAGGCTTACGAAGCTCTTCCTTATCCACATCATTTACAATAACATAGGCTTCCCTTGCCCATGTTTTATAATTATATCCTACCTGACGTATACTGAGTCGGCTTCCCACAGAAAAAACAAGATCACTGTTCTGTATTCCGAAATTTCCCGGACGGTCTCCCATATTTCCTGCACGTCCCACATACAATGGATGCTCATCCCATATGGCATCCGAACTGTTCCAGCCTGTAATGACAGGAATGCCAAGCATTTCCACAAGAGTCAGAAAAGCATCATGTCCTTTGGCTATTCTGATACCGTTGCCTGCATTAAACACAGGTCTTTTTGCCTGACTGATTTTATCAATAATCCGAAGAACAGTTTCACGGCTGACCTTCCCCGGCAGCACCTGCCTTTTTTCTCCCTGTCCGGCATAATCCTCAGGAATAACAGGAACTGCAGCGCTTTCTTCTGCCTTGCGGCTCCCTGTCTCTGTTTCCCCTGCTTCTGCCTCCAAGGCCTTTTGCTTATCGGATTTTTCCCATCCTGTACCGCCTTTTTCATAATCTGCGGCGTCAAAGCCTGCCAGTTCTTCCGTTTCCACATAAGCTCCCTGAACATTTAAAGGAATATCCAGCCAGCAGGGACCCGGACGGCCTGACTGTGCCAGATATAACGCTTTTTCAAGACAATATCTGATTCTCTTAGGTTCAATTACCATTTCACAATATTTTGTCATGCAGTCCACTGCCTGGCAGATATCAAATTCCTGGTCGCCCAGCGCCCGAATTCCCACTCCGGACCATCTTGCGGTAGTATCATACCGCACCTGGCCTGACAAAATCAGCATGGGAATAGAATCCAGCCAGCCTCCCACCACGCCGGTAATGGCATTGGTTCCTCCCGGCCCCGTAGTAACGCAGACTGCTGCAATTTTATTATGAATCCGGGCATAGCTTTCTGCTGCAATAGCGCATGCCTGCTCATGATGATTATAAATACAGTGGAGTCCCTGCTGATGTCCCAGACCATCATTTAAGTGCATGGCGCCTCCGCCTGTAACAGAAAAAACATGGCTGATGCCGGAATCCACAAGCTTCTGTGCTATATAATTCGATACTTTTATTTTCATTGGTACATCCTCATTGCTTTCCTGATTGTCCTTACTATTTTACCATATCACAGGGGTGTTATACAATAAAACAAAACATGGCGAAAGAAAATACGGCAAAAATCATTATCAAATACTGCAGGGCTGTACTGAAAACAGCTTCTGCTTTTGCCGCCGGTCCCTGCTTTTTCTGCTCCATTATTTCTGCATCCGACAGGAAAAATCCTATAATAACAGCCTTAAGTACGGTAATAACAGTAAAATATCTGGCATCCATGCTGCAGCCAAAGGGATATTTCCAAAAAGAATACATCACAAACAGTATGTCAAACAAAGCAATTCCTATAATAAAGCATCTGTTCTTTTCCAGCCTTCGCTTCACCGCTCCATAAATGCAATAACCTGCCGCAAATGCTGTAATCAGAAGATTCACAGCAAGCAGAATATAAGGCACCCATACCGGAATGGAAAAGGTAAACTCGCCAAACAACTCCGATTTCAGGAAATAAGTGGCTAGATTATAATCTGAATATGGATCATTAAAAGGAGAGGCCAGTATATTTTTGATATCCAGAAGCTTATACCGGTTCCATAAAGAAACGTCCCCGCACCAGATATCACTTCCCACAACCTGAGGATAAATATAAGTAAAGGACTGGCCAAACAAAACATAGTTTCTGATATAAAACCAGAGACCGAGAGGAAGAGAAATCACACCGAAAAGCACATATAAGCAAAGAAATCTTCCTCTTTTTTCCTTTTCTGACGCCAGATGATAAATAAAAACCATCACCGTAAAAACTGCGGGAAGAGCGCAGGACAAATTTGTCTGCAATCCCAGCCCATAAATTACAGCCAGAAATACGGTGTTTTTCAGAGAAGCTTCTTTATGCCAGTATAATGTATAAAGTATGGCGGCAAGCGCGAAAAAACAACTGAAGGCATCCTCACCGATTCGTCCTGAAATCAGGAAAAATACAGGAAAAGCTGCAACTAATAAAGTCGTATATCTTATGCCCTTCTCCTTCATCTTCAAGCATCTGCAAAGCTTCGGTATCATAAATAAAATACCGCAGGAAGCAAAACAAGAGGCAAGCTTTCCCGCATTTCCAAGATAAAAAACATCATCTGACTTTAAAAAAGGCTGAACTGCCAGACAAAATACTGCAGAAACAATATAAGAAAACGGCTGATGATACAACTGTACATCATTGCTTTGGGGCAGCTGGTGCAGCTGTACCAGCTGCATCAGATAACTCGCCTTACTGACTCCGTATAAATCCTCAAAACCACTCATATCATGAGCCCTTACATATGCACTGTTGTAAAGGGTATAACCAATCCTGACAATACAGCCTGCCAGA
Source organism: Lachnospiraceae bacterium (assembly GCA_017621815.1). Taxonomy (GTDB): domain Bacteria; phylum Bacillota; class Clostridia; order Lachnospirales; family Lachnospiraceae; genus Suilimivivens. The sequence goes on from JAGASK010000021.1 coordinate 32,658, forward strand.
ACAATGTAAAAAAGAATTTCATCATCAGAAAGTATCTGATAACGACCTTTTCTCGCAGCAAAAAGAACCAGCCCGAAAACAGACACCAGCATAAGAAGATGAATAGAATAGACATCTATATAATAGTTGTTAATAATCAAATATCCGGCAATCAGCAAAAGCGCTGTTGCAATATAAAGCGGCAATTTAAAACCTAAAATGTCTTTTTTCAGTCTTTCCATACGAATTCTCCTGCCTGCCATATTCTAAGAACGACAGCCTTCACCTTCCGTCTGATTACTTTTCAAATTCATACCAATCTTTCTGAAATTGATTGCTTCAATTTAATTTCACTTGCAAAAATCAGCATCTGTGTAATAAGTTCATTTATTTTCAATTTTTGCTCCATATTTTTCCTATTGTAATAAAGATAAAAAAATTTTTCACCTTTGCTTTTTTGAGATGTCAATACCGTCGATACCTCTTCAAATTTGCATGGATTCTTCAATTCAGAAAATATCAATTCAATATTTCCAAATTCCTGTTTCCTAAATCCGCTGTTAAATTGATTGGTATATATAATTTGAAAATCAAAATCTATATTTTGACTATCCGCAAAAGTTTTTAATATCTGCATCCATTTAACATGACGGCTTTTAACCTCCAAAGATGCCTTGTTTTTTTCTTTTTCAATTCCTTCTGAAGAATCCATAAGCTTTTGAGTATCTTTAACCTCTTGCTGACATATATCAAGAACCGCAGAATTGATTATAAATGGAATCCCCTGAGTTCTCAGGGAATTTCGAAGACTGTCAAATTCCTTTTCAATAACATCGAGTTCTCTTTCATGTCCTAAAAAGATAGCCTGAAACTCAGCCTCCGTTTTCCAAAGAGGATGCTTTCTTAAATTCCTATCATAATACTCCTTTACGCAGGCACAATTTTCTATTAAGTTTTTCATCAAATAATGAACATCCGAATCTCCCATAAGACGCACTTTACCATAATTTTCTACTTCCACACCTTCATCCGAAAGAAGCTTGTCAGATAATACTTCGCTTTTTAATATTTGATGCATAACTTGATATAATGCATTTTCCCCAAGATATGCATCATACAGCACAATCGGGTGATTTTGTATCCATTTTCTCTCAGCATCATGTGCATATACAACATTCTCAAGCACACTAACTGCCGCTTTATCATAGCAAATGCGATAATATCCCTGTTTATCCATTATGACACGAATACTTTTCAGCAATCTTATATAATCGATTTTAATTGTATCAAACCCAGTCATATAAGAATCCCTTAAGAGGTAATCCAGTTTATCAACATCAATAATCTTAGAATTAAGCAATTCTATCAAGCTATTCATAAAACTTTTTTGTGTATCCATATGATTCACATATTTATACCCAATAATGCAGCGGGCAAAAAAAGAGCTCATTTCATCTGGAATACTATCTTTGAATTTCTGCAATGAAACCATAACACTCATAAGTTCATGCGGAGCTGCCTTGTAAGAATTATTCTTTATTTCCTTCTCTAATTCCGAATCATTTGTCAATTCTAATATCCTTTTATGGAGTTTATCCCTTTCACCTTTTTCCAGGTAGAATTTTTCTCCCGTATGGGAAAATGGGGCATGCCCCACATCATGAAGCAGGCATGCCAACTCAAATACTTTAATATACTGTTGGACATTTGAAAAAACAGGTGATGATTTATCCCCTAAAGAATCAAGAAAAGCATTAGCTGCTATCCTTCCCAAATGATACACACCCAAAGAATGTACGAAGCGATTATGTACTGCTGATGAATAAAGAGGTGCATAGCTTGTTTGTATTACATCGCGCAGGCGTTGAAAAAATGCTGTATCTACCACCTGCACGATCAGTTCCTCATCAATTTCTATATATCCATAAACCGGATCCTTAAACCTTTTGTCCCCCACTTAATTATACTCCTAATGCTTTTTTAGTTATTTCAGCCTGAAACGCACTTATTACTTTTGTAGACAATGATGCACAAAAACGTACCCATAATTGAAAGGGCTCGATCCCATCCCGTAATTTAATTCCCGGAGCACCATTTAATTCATATGGTTCAAACATATCAGTATAATCCTCCAACATCGCCATCTGGCTCTCTCTGGATACTACCAACACTGCTTTTGTTTCTCCATCGCTGCTCAATACATCAATTACTCTTGCTCCATACTCATCCAGTTCACGGAAAAGAACTTCTCTCTTTCCCTTTTTATCAACCAATTCAATTAAAGCATTCGCTACTAAATCTTCTATTTCGATGTAAATATACATTTGCACCCTCGCATTCTTTCTTGTTTTACTATAATATGAGTAAAATTTTACCTGTATCCTAAAATGAATAAGAAAATTTTACCAACAAATACTGACTATGTCAAACAAATATTTATACAATTTGCACTATTTTTCATTCTATTCTCTTACGAGATATATCTGATCATTGGGAATTCTTGCCGTGGCACGGTACGGCCTTGCCGCCGATTCAAATAAAATATACATTCCCTTTGCCGTCATCTGTATCTGTTCCGCCCCTTCCGGCAACACATGGGTTTCAAGGGGCTCCTCATACTTTCCCGTCTGCTCATCATATACAAAACACAGCAGTGCCGCATCATCTGTCTGATAACCCTGGCTTAAATACATATATTTTATTCCGGCCTGCACATCCTCTTTAAAGGTAATTCCCTGAATTCTCTGGGGAATAGATGCTGCCGACACCAAAACAGGATTTTGTGCATCGGAAATATCATACCTGTTCAGCACACCCTCCGCGCCGTCCACATAAGAACCCACATACAGGGAGCCGCTGTCATAAGTCAAAAATGAAGCTACCTTACTGCCGTTATGATTAACAAGTCCTGCATCAAAGCTTACTTGAATTTCCCCCTGATAACCCCCGTTCAATATATCAGACCAGGAAAGTGCATATACCATGCCGGATGCGCCTGTTACCCATAATAAGTCATGCGTTTCATCATAGGAAATGCCGCCTGTATGAGCTTTAAAGCCTAAGTCAACTATTCTCTTCAGCTTTCCGGCAGTATCCATCAGATACAGGATGCTGTTATATTCTCCTGACTTACTGTAAGCGGAAACCGCCAGTGTGTTTCCCGCTTTCGTAAATCCCTGTACAATCATATCCGAACACATTTCCGGGAGAGAATCCCCATAAAGTCCCGGAAGTGTGACAGACGACTCAAAATTCTCAGCCAGATAACGATACTGCGGATTAATAATTACCTTGGCAAGCCCCGGATAATTGGTAACGATACCGTCGGCTCCCATAGCCTGAACCTGTGTCATCTCAGCAGGTGTACTTACAGTCCACACAAATGCCTTTTTCCCTGCCTGATGAAGTGACCTTACCGTTTCAGCGGTGACAGACTCTATATATAAACCATAATAGTCTGCAGGATATTCTTCCGCCAAAGTTGTTCTTCCTGAATAAGTGTTATAGAGAATCTGCACAGAAGTATCCATCTCTTTTAAATGCGATAAATAATCATATTGAAAAGATGCAAAAATACACTTATCTGTCATCCCGCACTGCTTAGTCACATCCAGCACAGCCTCTTCAAATCCTTCCACCGCTCCTATGTCCTTCAGTTCAAGATATATCCTGCTGTCATTTTGACCTGCCAGTTCCAAAACCTGACGAAGAGCAGGGATTTTCTCTCCTGCAAAAGAGGGGGCAAACCAGCCTCCTGCGTCCAACTGCTGTAATTCTTCATAAGTATAATCTGCTATTTTACCGTCTATCCCTGTAATGCGCTTTAAGCTGTCATCATGAAATACCACGATTTCACCGTCTTTTGTTATCTGCACATCCAGTTCAATATAGTCCACGCCGATGTCAAAGGCTCCCGCAAAAGAAGCTAAGGTATTTTCCGGAAATTCAGACGAATAACCTCTGTGGGCAATTATCTGCGGCAGAACAATTTCCTTCTCTGCTGTTTCCTGTAAGCCTGCCGTTTCATCCTGCATCTCCGATTGATTTACAACCGCTTCCGGCTCATTCGTTTCATTTTGTATTTCCTGCTGTCCGGGTGCGTCTTCCATTTCCTCAGCCGCATTTTCCTGTGCCGTTCCCTCATTCTTTATATGTGTCGCCAAAACAGAAAACAGAAGAATTCCCACAATACAGGCAGCTGCCAGACAAATTCCCTTTTTATATCTTTCCTTCCTGCTGAAAAAGAAAGGATATACTGCCATAATAAAAACTGCCAGTGAAAATGAAGTGAAAAATCCGGCATATTTTGCTTCCAAAACAAGATTCAAAGCATCCTTCAGCACATACAAAATAAATAGGATTCCTGTACCTCCCACGGAAAACCGAATCACCTTCTGCTGCCAGGTTCCCTTATTGTCAAAATTAATAAACCTTCTCTCCAGCACCCAGCCGATAAAAAATCCCATACCTGCACCCGCATTAGTAAGACATCCTGCCTTCAGCATGGGAAGGAAGCACAAAAGGCATCCCGCTGCCATAACAATAATATCCCTGTTCCTGCCGTTTTCTGCAAAATCCAGTGCTTTTTCCACAGCAAAAATAAGCACAATTCCCATTACAAACGCCAAGAGTACATCCTGAGGCGTATGAACACCCAGTAAATTTCGCGAAAAAGCAACCATTGCCCCAACACACCAGCAAATAACAGATATCATACGCTCCTTGTTTTTCCACAAATAAGCGCCCAATGTACCCCAAACAGCCATTACTCTGGAGGTATGCCCGCTGGGAAGGGAATAACCTCCTGCACCGGCAAGAGCCCCCTGAACAGGCACAATTCTTTCGTCCCTGACCCAGGGTCTTTCTATTTTACACTTCCATTTAATGAACTGGTTCCATGTACATGCCAAAGACACGTTAAGGCCCATTCTCTGTCCCGCCTTTTTATCGACACACCAGTAAACAAATGCTAAAAGTAAAAAAGTAATTGTCTGCTCACCCAGCACTGTTATTTTCAGCAAAAAGGAATCCATTACCCCGCCGCATATTTCTCTTATCTTTTGTAAAAACAATAAATATTGTATATCCAATTACAATTTTCTCCCTTTCTTATTAATCCGTTCCGCTGCCCTGTCATAAAATGCCAGGGTAATGCAGCCCAATATTCCAATTATCATCAGCATCCATCCCTGTCCAGAATATGGCGTATGGTATTCAAACTCCACTGTATGTTCTCCCGGTAAAATATAAACACCTATCCCAAAATCATTTGTCTTCAGTATTTCTGCCGCTTTTCCGTCTACAACAGCCTTCCAGCCGCCACTATAAGGAATCGATATATATAACAGCCCTCCCCTGTCAGAATCCACCTGCAGATACATGCTGTCCCCTTCAAAAGCATACTCTACCGGAATTTCCTTACGTTCTGCAATCCACTCTTCCATACAGTCCAATGGCTGATTAATAATTTCCAAGTCATCATACGTATAAATTCCGGGATTACTAAAGGAAACTGTATATTCTTCCCCATGATAACCTGAATAGCCTAAATTGCAAAGGAAATTATGAATGCCTGCATAAAGTGTATCATGACTGTTTTTTACTTCAAACTTCTTGCTCACTATTCCATCTGATATTGAAATATAAGCATTATTTCCGCCTTCATAATATAAATTATTGAATGCAAAATATCTTTCCGCATCCTGTACCCTATCTGTCCGTATCGTAATATATGCTTCAGGAACCTTTACCTCCAAATAATTCTCCCCCATCTCCAAGCCTTCCGATTTTACTATAGTATATGCAGAAACAGTATCACTGAAATGTATAAAGTCAGAAGAACTCTTTGACAAACTGCTGTCATCCACTGCCGCCGCCTGAAGTGCTGCCTGTTGCTTTTCAACAGGCGTAAAATTTTTGTATTCCTGTTCTTCAATGATGGTATCATACATAAAAGCCATGGGTAAAGCCATCTCAGTTTCGTATAAGGCATACCCGTCTTTTTCCTTTACCGGATTACTATAACTATACGGAAGATATAATTCATCCCCTGATTTAATAATCATATATTTCACACCCAATGCCGTCTCCAGCATCACACGGGAGTCTAAATCCACATATCTGTTTTCATAAGGAATCGGAATCCACATATCATGAATAAAGTCACTGATATTTTCATTAATCACACTACAATAAAACGGAACACTGTTGACATCATAAAGCATTGCAGAATTCGCTCTCACACCCGAAAAATACAAATTAGAAGTATCAATCCGGAAATTTTCATATTCACCGGTTTCCAGCACACTTAAAGGTCCGCTTGTTATATCCTGCCAGGCCGATCCTATATTTCCATGTCTGTTAATATCATTTCCCGAAAGCGGTGAATAAAAGCCGAACATACTAAGGAAAATATTAACTGCCGTCACCACCAGACAAGCTTTAGACATTCCCCTTTTTAACCGTCCGCACAACAAAACAGCTAAGGCCAAAACTATCCCGGAAACAAATAACACTGCTGCCGCTGCCAACAGTTTTTCTTTATTACCTTCCGATCTGAAGTAGAAAGTAGGTACCTCAAATAAAATGGTAATCCCTGCCATTATCCATTTTACTTTGCCCGGAAGGCCTGTTATATCAGGGAACATTTCTACTACTATCAGAGAAATGATAAAACAATATGCCCATATCCAACGATTTGTTGCATACCCAAATCCATTAAGTACATGTCCAAAAAAAGGAAACAAAAGAAAAATTGTTCCTGCTATAAGGGCTATTTTAAAAATAGCCCTTTCCTTCCATTTTGTTCTGAAAAATAACATTATAACTGCCAGCAATGCAACCGCACCATATCCCAAAGCAGCATAATGATCCGCACTGGCATTCATAAAAGCAATGGGTAATTTTATATAATAAATCAACTCATATAGTTTGGGAACAGTTCCGGTGTTTCCAATCCGGCTGCTTCCAAGTACAACAAGCGCAGTAGGAATAAAAACAGGTGCCGCCAGCATAACCGCAATGCAATAATATACCAAAAACCGTCCTAATTCCTTAATCAAATGCAAAATTTTTACTTTTTTACCATGTATCTGTATATATCTGATAACTCCATATATACTCATAAGAATTGTAATCATATAAAAAAAGTAAAAATTACACACCGCCCCCACTGCACTTGATATTATAAACAGCAGAGGCTTTCGCTCCTTCAGTATTTTATCAATACCAACCAGAATAACCGGAAAATAAATCAGCGGATTCAAAAAATGCGGATGCAGCACTGAAATTACAATTGTGTAAAAAGAGAAAACATAAATAACAGCTCCAGGCAAAATCCGGTCACTCTCATAAGAATGATATAAACAATAAAAATAAAACGAAAGTCCTGCCAAATATAATCTGAGAATTACAAGTGCATTATACAATACCTCCGTATAACGCATCGGCACAAAAACTGCCAGCAGATTTAACGGATCCCCTAAAACGAAAAAATTCAATGTGGTAATAATATCCCCGCCCAGACCAATACTCAAATCATATTCCGGAATACAAAATGATTGTTCTATAAAAAAATTTTTAAATATGTTCCTTAACCATTCACCATAATATGCAAGTAAATTATAAACCTGAACAAGACCATCCCCTGATAAACTATCTCCCGTATATACAAAAGATTTACCGTAAAATATCTGAAGCGAATATACCAGCAGACATAAAATGATAAATGTAACAGAATATTTCATCAGCCATGAATGAGTACTGTCTTTTCTCACCGCTGTTATTTTTTTGCTATGAATTTCTTTTTCTGCTTTATTAAACATAATCTTACACTATTCCTTTAATATACCCCTGATTATCAAAACTTCTTAATAAATTTTGCCAGCATTACGGCACATTCTGCCCTGGTGGCCTGTCCTTTAGGATTCATATAATATACGCCGTCCTTTGTACTTCCGCTGATAATTCCCGCGCCAACTGCCCAGCGCATATTATCTGCTGCCCATCGGCTCACATCTGATGCATCTGCAAATTTACCAAAATCCGCACTGTCACTAATGTCATACCCCTGTACCTTTGCAAACTCCATGAGCATTCTTGCCACCTGTTCACGGGTAATATTATCGTTTATTCCATAACGGCCATTGCCAAGGCCTGCCACAATTTTATTTTCATATGCCCAGATAATGGCATTGCTGTACCACTTACCCGCAGGCACATCTGAAAATACATTTTTGTAGGTAACTTCCGGTGAACCCGCCAACCGGTAAATAACAGACGCAAACATAGCTCTGGTCAGCGGTACATCAGGCTGAAATTCATCAGTTCTCACCCCTGTCATAATGCCGTTTTCGTAAACAAATTTGATATTTTCATATTTCCAGTTACCTAGATTAACTGCAACGTCAATAAAGGGCCATCCGAGCGGTAATTCAGGACTTTTTGCCGGAACAGGAGTCTTCACTGCAGCTGTCGGTCCCGGCTTGCCGGTAGGTGTAGGATTAAGCACCGGCGTAGGCACTGCTGAAGGCGTCGACATACTTGAAGACGTTGGCATAACTGAAGGTATCGGCGTAACTGAAGGCATAGGTATCGGCGAGGGTGTCGGTACATATTCCGAAGCATCATCCGTACTGTTTGCCTGATGGACCTTGATATACACTTTATTAGTATCATTACTTAAGTAAGTTACATAAACATTCCCATTACTGCAATACGCCTCTATACCGGATATAATGCCATTTGTTACCCTGCTTCCTAAAGGCTGCCACTGATTATTTACCAGTCCCATTGCATAAGCCTGATAGCTGCTTCCTCCCAAATAAACAATGTATGGAGCATTCCCGTTAAAACAAACAGCCATATCCGCAATACTCTCCTCAGCATAGCAGTTGCTGCCAAGCTGCTCCCAGGTTCCCGGATTTTCCGCCAGATCATATACATACATATAACACTCATTATAGCCAAAGCTTGTACCGTTTTTCAGCATATAAATTTTATTTCTGTATATCTTTATCATTCCGTTATTGGCAGAAAAATCCACATTACCGACATCATACCATGTATCTGCACTCTCATCATATTCTTTTACATATATTTTATTATTATTGAAAGCCTCACGATACATGACTGCAATATGCCCATTTTCCGCCGAAATTGAAGGATTTGCCGTATATTGGCTGCTGGCAGCTATTTGCTTTCCGAGTTCTTTTGCCCCGGAATCTCCATATCTGCAGGCTGATACTTTGCTTCCATCCGTATTTACCCAGGCCATATAAACGCCGTCCGTTCCTACTGACATGTCAACTTCATTGACCTGGGAAGCAGAAGCATATACTTCTGTCCATCCGGCACCGTTCCACTTAGCTAATTTTGCATAGCTGTCCGAATCAATATATGCAGTATAAAAAGTATCCTTATACTTTCCCAGACGGTGTTCCCTTCCCGAAGGCGCACTGCCCACTCTGGTCCATGTCTGCCCGCTGTATTGATACAAGTAAGCGCTGCTGCCCGGAGTGTTTCCCTTTTGCTGTATAAAATACATTGTACCGTCTTCATCCAGATATGAAGCGCTGGAAACGGAAGTATCATTATCGGGCTGCTCCGTGGAAATTAATTTCCAGTATTCTGTTTCATCAATATCGGTAAAACTTATATCAAACGTAATCGTATCACCGTCTGCACTTCCTACATTACTGATGACAATGCCGCTGTTTGTTCCATCCGCATAAGTCATGGCTCCGTCTGCCAGGGATTTGCTCAAATCACTGCTTCCGTACGAAGTCCTGCCTGATTCAGCCGATAGGAATGACTTATCTCTTTCTCCGTTGCCCGCCTCATACCCATTATCGTTGTATTCATCTCCCGGCCGGAATACATAAATCATATCCGGAGGTCCCTGAAAATTACCGCTGTACCTGGTATTTACACGATAAATAATCAGCCCCGAACCCGGAATTTTACTATCCAGCTCATTTGCATATTCGCTTCCTGTATACAGACTCCCCTGTTTTCTGTATTCCAGCACAAAAAATTCTGTATCGGAATAATCTGTTTTCAATATTACTGCCTGGTTATCCTTGGTATCTTCTGTCGTTGCCGATGCTGCATACAATGAATAGCCTGACACAGATTCTGTAATTGTCGGAATTGAAAACCAACCTGATATTGCAGAGCGCAGGTATGCCAGCGGATACTGTACTGCCAGACTGGAAGATGCCATAATATCCCACATGCCTACCGGATTTCCTGAATCAAATGTGCCTGAACTCCTGTACAAATCCGGATAATCTAAAGAATGAAGGAATTCATGAATAATCGTTCCCGACCTGTCCAATCCTAAATAAACTCCGCCCTCCGATAATACGTTGTAATTTCTTATCAGGCACCCATTTACCTTCTCCATTCCGCCATATACGGCCTTATGTCCATTATATTGTGAAGAAGCATTACCTGTTTCATAGGGCACAACTATGGTAAGATTATCAACACATCCGTCATTGTCATATAAATCCAGATTCTCTTCATCATATGGCTTAAGATATTCCGCTATCTCTGCAATCATAAGACCATCATTATTCAGATAGTAATCCGCATTGTTTTTTAATGCCAGCGGTGTAAATGCATTTCCGTCATACTGCGGATAAACATTCACTACCTCCACCTTACCATAGGAAATTTGATTCATATACTGCTTAAGGGCCCTTTTGCTGACAGTGGAACCATTCCGCCCGTCTCCATCAAACATTTCAAATGTAACCTGGGTATTAAGCTTAAAACAGTCATCAGGAAATGCGCCTCCATGAACATGAGTAGTATCTTTAAAATCCACAAAGATAACTACATTGGCAATGGACTTCTTCTCTCCTGCCGCTTCTGCAGAAATAATATTCCTGCTTCCAAAGGCTGTTATGAGCAGAACAAATATCATGCATATCATTAAATTACATATCTTTTTTCTGTTTATTTTACGAATCATGCATTTCACCTGTTGTCCTTTGCTTTTTATCATAATATAAAATAAAAGTATTTGTCTCTATTTGCCTGTCATATATTTCTTCCAATATGTTCCGATGCTTTGTCCACCTGACGGCTATCAAAAATTCTCCCGGTTCCGTTTTCTCTTCCAAAAGTGCATCTTCGTTTAAAATGTTAATTGACCGGCTGCCCAGCCACATTTGAACCGCATCGATATATCTCGAAGCATCTTCCTTCAGGTATGCTATTTTGTCCTCTTCCTGAGCCTTTTCCTGGATGGTTTCTGCCACTACTCTGTCAATAAAATGGGTTTCGTTGTACCGGTATGTATATTGATGACTTGCATACAGTCCCAATGCGGTCTCCAAAATCAGCACAACACCCATTAACCATGCCCTGTTCGTTTTTTTACTGCCAATCCATATAAAAAAAGAAACCAGAAAAATCGTAGCAATACCAAACAGCCATACAGCAATAAAATAGTATCGGGGATGAAAAGCATCCTCATTGATAAGATAACTGATTCCAACTGCCATATAGCCTCTGATTCCTGTCCGCTGCTCTTTCTCCACCAGCCAAAGCAATCCAAACGCCAACACTCCCGATACCGCTCCCCATATCACCGATAACCTGAAAGGATGCCTGCTTTCTGCCAACATGCAAATCCCAATAACTATCAATACCGGTACCAGAAATTCATCATACCTGCCATAAATCAAACTGTCTATGCTACTTTCTTTTGCTACATAAACAGAACATATAAGCACCTCCGATATTACAGAAAGCATTAAAAACAGGGCTGCTTCAAAATCCTTTATCCTTCTGATACACCATATGACTGCCCAATAAAAAAATCCAAAGCTGGCAAGCCCTAAATAAAATATCTTTCCTGCAATTCCCATTACAAAATGAAAAAGTCCCTGCAGATTCAGAATTCCTTTCAGCTTCCTCCACAGTCCGCCATAATTGTTAGTGGACAATGTCCCTTCTCCTGCCTGTGAAAAAACTTCCGCAATCGTATATCTTTTCAGCAAAGAAGCCAGTATCAATGCCGCCATAAGTGTAAAGAAGAAAACAACTGCCACCTTGAAAATCTTCCGGGCTTCCTCTTTACTTTCCACCTTACCTCTTCTAATGACCCAAAAAGCCACGGCAATCATGCAGGCTATTACCACTCCCAAGGTTCGCATATGCACACAATATAAGTAAACAACTGCTATTGCCAGAACCACTGCCGTTGGAACAGAAGGCCTTTTCACTAATGCCAGAAACAACCGGAACGAAAGCATAAACAAAAACATCAGCAAAGCTTCCGTCATTGTCATCTGCATATAAAAAATCCAGGATGGGTAAAGCACTGCAATTCCGGCAATAAAAACCTGCTGTACCTCATCTCTTTCGGGAAACAGATTTTTTATAATCCCCTGAGCTAAAGGAAGTGCTGCACACATCAATACCATATTCAGTCCCACCGCAATCCTGTATGCGGCAACACTGTCAGGAGCAAGCTTTAAAACAGGGAACAAAAAAAGACTATATCCAAAAGAATAATAAGAACCCAGAGAAACAATATCTTTCCAGTCATATCCTGCCATTTTAGCCGCGCTTGCCCAATAGCCAAATTCATCCGGAAATAAAGTAAAAGAATATATCTTTTGAATACCATATCCAAAAATACTGACTATAATAAGCAAAATATATACACTGTAAATTTTCTTCTGCCTGCTCAGTTCCATAATGCTTATCCAATCCTGACTATCTTAGTTTGATTATATCTTTCCCATAAACTTTCTGTCAACATAAGCACCTTACCAATCTTTAAAGCTTGACTTTATTTTTATATCATGATGAAATAAATAGGAATCAAGAATTTGCAATCAGGAAGGCATACAAAATGAAAAAAATCATGTTGGTATTCGGCACCAGACCGGAAGCAATAAAAATGTGTCCCCTCGTTAATGAATTAAAAAGCAGAACAGTGTTTCAAACCGTGGTCTGCGTCACAGGACAGCACAGACAGATGCTCGACCAGGTATTAGATGCATTCCATGTCACACCGGATTATGATTTATCTATCATGAAAGCGAATCAGACTCTGTTCGATATCACCTCAGGCATATTAAATTCAATCAAAAATGTTTTGGAAAAAGAAAAGCCTGATGTTGTTTTAGTTCATGGCGATACCAGCACTACCTTTGTTACTGCCCTGTCCTGCTTTTATCTTCAGATTCCTGTAGGGCATGTAGAAGCCGGCCTTAGAACCTATGATATTTCAAGCCCTTACCCGGAAGAATTTAACAGGCAGGCAGTAAGCATTATCAGCAAATACAATTTTGCTCCAACCGAAACCGCAAAGCAAAATCTGCTAAAAGAAGGGAAAAATCCTGACACTATTTTTGTTACCGGCAATACTGCCATTGATGCACTGAAAACAACCGTGCGCAGTGATTATACTCATCCTGCTTTGGAATGGGCAAAAGACAGTCGCTTAATCATGATTACCGCACACCGGAGAGAAAATCTGGGTGCACCCATGGAGCATATGTTCTGCGCTATACGCCGCGTCATGGATGAGCACCCAGACGTAAAAGCCATTTATCCTATTCATATGAATCCCGTCGTGCGTGATACTGCGGATAAAATATTTAAAGCTAATGAGCGGATACGTATTATTGAACCGCTGGATGTTCTGGACTTCCATAACTTTTTGAATCAAAGTTATCTTATTCTGACTGATTCCGGTGGAATTCAAGAAGAAGCGCCTTCTTTAGGAAAACCTGTGCTTGTTATGAGAGATACTACCGAACGACCGGAAGGCATTGCTGCCGGAACCCTGAAACTGGTCGGTACATCGGAAGAAACCATTTACCGCTGTTTTAACAATCTGCTGGAAAATACATTTGAATATGAAAAAATGAGTAAAGCCAGCAACCCCTACGGAGACGGGTTTGCATGTAAAAGAATTGCTGATATTTTAGAGGATTCTATTGCATAGAACTATAATATAAGAAGAAGGTGTCCTTGACAAATGCACACCTTCTTCCGTCTTGATACAATATTATTTTTAATACTTCTGCATAAATCTTGTCAGCATTGTAGCACACTCCGCTCTGGTAGCCTGCCCCTTAGGATTCATATAATATTTCCCTTCACTGGTACTTCCGATGATAATTCCGCTTCCTACTGCCCAACGCATATTGTCCGTTGCCCAACGGCTTACCTGAAAAGCATCTGCAAATTTTCCGAAATCAGCACGCTCAGTTGTGCTGTAACCCTGAACGTTTGCGTATTCCATCAGCATTCTTGCCATTTGCTCACGGGTAATATTTTCATTAATACCGAAACGCCCTCCTCCAAGACCTGCCACAACACCTTTCTCATATGCCCAAATAATCGCATCACTGTACCATTTACCTGCAGGCACGTCTGAAAAAATATTTTTATAAGTCACTTGGGGTGAGCCCGCCATACGGTAAATTACTGTTGCAAACATGGCTCTGGTAAGAGGTGCATCCGGTTGAAATTCTGTGACCTTTACTCCGGTCATAATTCCATTCTCATAAACATATTTAATATTATCATATTTCCAATTTCCGGCTTTTACCGCTACGTCAATAAAAGGCCAATTTTTTGTCGGTTTGGCTGTCGGTACGGCAGTTGGCTTAACCGTGGGTGCTGTGGTCGGTCTGACTGTGGGTATTGCACTTGGCTTAACTGTTGGAGTCGGCATACTGCTGTTATCTGTTACCGTAACAGTACATGCTGCCGTTTTACCGGCTGCTGTTGCTGTGATGATTGCTGTTCCCGCCAATTTTGCCGTGACCTTTCCTTCGTTTACTTCCGCCACGGAAGCATTCGATGTTGTCCATACAACACTTTTATCAGAAGTCGTATTGACCGGGTTATAATTTACTGAAAGCTGATAACTTTCCCCTTGTTTCATCTGTTTACTTCCGGTATTGAGGGAAATACTTTCAAGAGGATAAAATGCATATTCCAAATGGTATATATTTTGATTTCCCGCTGCGTCGTAAGCATATATATGAGTAAAATACTTTCCTGACTCATAATTATGGTCGGCAATATTTACAAAATAATTCCAACGCTCAAGACCATTTTCAAGAGAGCAAAATCCTCTTGTGTTTTCTTCCCAATTCTGCGGTAAATCATCCTGCCCGTTTTTCTCTGTCCATGCAGGAAACACAACTTTGGTTACTCTAACATTATCCGTCACATAGCAAAGCACCCAAAATCCTTTTTCTGTCGGCAAAACAGAGACACTTCCAAACTGCGGCGCTTCATTGTCTCCGGTAGTGGTAAAGGATTGCGATGACGTCCAATATTTCACACCATTTATGATTGCATAAATATAAACGCTGTAAGCCGTTCCTTTATTCAGCGGCATATAGTCCGTACTGATATCGTACCATATTTTCTGCCCTTTACCGGATGGAAATTCCTGCTTTCCCAAAATCCATGGTCCGGTATCCTTAACACGGATATAAAAACCGCACTCCGACATGGCATACCAATCGTTCAGCTGCGTCTCTATACGCGCTCCGTTGTCCGTTATGTTAGTAATTGACAAATCTGACATTTTTATATTGGGGTCAATAACTCCTGTATTGGTATTTGTGGAAGCATTAACATTATATATAAAAACAGTCTTACCGATTGCATTACATGCATTAGCAAAATTTTCATAGGTTACATAATATAAACTAATCCATGGCTTATTATCACTTAAATAATTCGTATAGTAGAATCCGGTTTCTGTGCATGACAAAAATGTTACCGAGTGAGTATAGTCAATTCTAAGATGCTCACCTGCCTGGGCATTCTTTTTAAGGAAATTTTTTATTCCGGCTGCTGTAACCTTTCCTGCACTTTCCCCCTCCTTTAGTGAAGTCCCCTTAATACCTACTCCATATACATACTTAGATGCATAATTACTGTATGCCATACATCCCTTAGCACCTTGAATAGAAACTGTAGTCGTCCCGTCATTTACAGAATATGTATCATTACCGGAATTAAGATACGGAAAATTACTGCCGCCCATAGATTTAGGTCTATATTTGGAATAATATAAAATATGATTAACTCTATTTTTCTGATCACTTGACAGGCTCTGTGTTCCCATCGCTGTTAACATCTCCTGAAACCTTGCAGATGATGTAGATGTAACTTCAATTATTGATGGATTAAAACCTCCAAGAATTTCATCATCAATATCAATCAGGTTTTCTTCTTCTATTAAATCTGCATTAGTCTCTGCCAAAAAGGAGTCACTTTCAGCATAAACCATCATAGAAGAACAGAATATGCTGATTGCCATTGATATACATAATATTTTCTTGTTCATATTCTCCTCCCTCTAACATTGTTTTCTTTAAAAGGTTGCCAAAAGAAAAAGCAGTTGAAATCATCTCAACTGCCTTTTTCCTATATCTTATTTACCAACATTCTCTATAAATCTCATCAGCATAGAAGCACATTCTGCTCTAGTTGCCTGTACTCTGGGTACTAAATACAACTTGCCGCCTATCCACTTACCTGATAAAAATCCTGCTTCTATAGCCCACTTTACATCTTCTGCAGCCCATTTACTTACATAAGTACCATCATTAAACTTAGCCAAACTTGATTTATCACTTGTATCATAACCACGCCAGTCTGCATATCTCTGAAGAATAGCTGCCGCCTGCTCTCTGGTAATTATATCATTCGGTCCATACTTTCCATTACCATAGCCGGCAATAATTCCCTTCTGGCTTGCCCAGGTAATACCTTCGCTGTACCATTGTCCGGACGGAACATCAGAGAAAATTTTCTTGTAAGTTACTTTAGGTGAACCTGCCATTCTATAAACGATTGTTGCAAACATTGCACGTGTAATCGGTGCGTCGGGGTCAAATAAATTTTCTCCCGTACCATACATAAGCTTATTATCAGAACAATATTTAATCGCATTGTATTCCCAACTTGTCATGACAGGAAATACATCAAGATACTTCCAGTCATCTATTGTTGACCATGTTGTCAGTAACTTATGCGTATTGGCATCATATTTATAATACAAAACTGCCTGATAATTTCTATTAGCATAAAGAGACATTGAAGAGCCATTCTTAATTGCCCGATTTTGAAATTGATAATTTCCTTCAATATACACATTAGACCAATAAACAGTACTGCCCGTTCTATTGCGCAAATAAAAATATTTCCAGGGATTTAGAATAGCATAACCGCTTACGCTTTCTCCTGTTAAATAAAAATAATTAGGTGTGGTAGCCGAAATTCCAACAATTTCATCGTCTAAATTTGTATCAATTCCATCTTCATCCGGAACAATCGTAGCGATTATCTCTCTCTGTGCATTAACATCTTCATTGTTTCCAGCCGGCAACTCAGCAGCGCAGACCGGCAACACGCTCTGCATCAGAAGCATGATTGCAAGTAACGAAATAATAATTCTTTTCTTCATTATTTTTCCTCCCTCAAATTATAAACTATTATAACTATACACTAAACATAATTTGATTACAAGAAAATCATGGTAAAAATTTTTATAAAATTTAGTATCCCTATCATTTACACTTTACGGATTTTTTAAAAAACGGCTAATCATAGATGCACATTCTGCCCTGGTGGCCTGTCCTC
>JAGASK010000022.1 GCA_017621815.1 Lachnospiraceae bacterium
TGTCCATCGTGAGGTGGAATCTGAAGGAAGTTGGATGTGGGAAACACACTAACCCACGGGCAAATCTCTGGTCTGACGAACAGAAATCACATATAAGGTCATGCATGAGGGTAAGGCTGCAACCCAAGTCGAAGCCCTATAACTACACGGAATCATGCATGATAAATGTGGCAGATGGATGGAGAGAAGGAAACGTGTGGTACCTAGGGAGGTCTGTGTGATACGCTCCGAAAAGAGCAACCAACATTGAGAAGTGTTGCTGAACACACAGAAGTCAGCAGAGGTCATAGTAGCCAAATAGAACAAGTTCTATTCGAGGTGAAGGACTGAATCAGTAGGAGTCTTGAGTATGACCGAGAAAGGAGGAATGACCGCTCATGACAGAAAACACAAGCAGTGGCTGTTCGCAAAGAGATAGTGCGGAACATGAAGGGTATGCGAAAGCGTCAAGGTCGTTCAATCGGATATGGAAAGAAAGAGACAGTGCACAGCCGAAGCTCTTGGAAGCGATTCTGTACAAAGATAATCTTAACAGAGCGTACAAAAGGGTGAAAGCAAACAAAGGAGAGGCAGGTATTGATGGAATGACCATCGAAGAAGCCTTGCCATACCTAAAGGAACATCAACAGGAGCTGATTAACCGTATACTTAGGGGAAAATATACTCCATCTCCGGTAAGGAGGGTTGAGATTCCAAAACCAGATGGTGGTGTGCGAAAGCTTGGCATACCAACAGTGATAGACCGTACAATCCAACAGGCAATAACACAACAGCTAGTGCCAATCTATGAACCATTATTTGCAGAAAACAATTTCGGTTACCGCCCAAATAGGAGCGCAAAAGATGCAATCACAAAGGTCAAGGAATATGCGGAACAAGGATACACGTATGCGGTAGTTCTTGATTTATCCAAGTACTTTGACACCTTAAACCACGAAATCCTCATAAATCTGCTGAGACGGAACATAAAGGACGAACGTGTGGTGCAGCTGATTAAGCGCTACCTGAAAAGCGGTGTAATGGAAAACGGAGTGGTCATGGAAACAAAGGAAGGCTCTCCGCAAGGCGGAAATCTGTCGCCACTGCTTGCAAATATCTACCTCAATGAGTTCGACCAAGAATTCTTAAAGAGAGGAGTTCCATGCATCAGATACGCAGATGATATCGTGCTTCTCGCAAAGAGTAAGCGTGCATCAGAGCGGTTGCTGGAAAGTAGTACAAAATATCTTGAGGAAAAGCTGAAATTAACAGTGAACCGGGGGAAAAGCCGTACGGTCAGCGTGTTTGCAATCCGAAATTTTAAGTTTCTTGGCTTTGCATTGGGAAGGAACGGAAGCGGGATTTATGTCCGAGTTCATCCAAAGTCATGGAAGAAGTTTAAGTCAAAACTGAAAGACCTATCTTCCCGTAGGTCTGTACAGAGTATCAAACCAAGCCTTGAGAAAATCAAAGTGTATGCAAGAGGTTGGCTGAACTATTACGGAATAGCAAGCATGAAGAACAACATAGATGACATAAATGGATGGCTCTATCACAGAATACGCATGTGTATATGGAAACAATGGAAACTACCCAGGACGAGGCGGAGAAATCTCATCAGCTTAGGAGTGGCAGAACACTATGCGACAACCATAGCCTATAGTCGCAGGAAATATTGGTTTATTAGTAACAATAAGGCTGTGATTTGGGCATTAAACAAAGAAAGACTGATAAACAGTGGTTTTTATGATTTAGCCACAGCCTATCAGTCAGTGCACGTCAACTATTGAAACCGCCGTGTACCGAACGGTACGCACGGTGGTGTGAGAGGACGGGAGCTAATCACTCCCTCCTACTCGATTACATAACTGCACGTAATCTTTCTGATTGCCAATAAAAACTATACACTAACGTGTAATTTTTGGCTGATTAAGTTTGTTAACACATTATGTATATGCTATGATTACATTAAGGGAAGGGAGTGAATTTATGATGCATAAAAAATGGAAACAGTTTATAGTATTATCACTTGTAATAAGTTTACTGTGCGGATGTGCCGTGCAGAATCAGGAGAGCAGCAGGGAATCTGCAGGAGAACAGGAAATTCAGGATACGGAAGAAGCAGAAAAAAAGCCTGCAAAGGAGGCGGGCACAACTGATGCAATAGGGGAACGTCCGCTTCTGGTTGATACAACAGCCGGAAATGATGAAGGCGGCGTTGTACCCTGTGTCGGAGAATATACGGTGAATGCAGATTTAAGCAATGTTGACAATCTGTGGCAGTTTTATCTGGAAGAGGGTCAGATAGAGAAGCTCTCACAGAATGGCTTCGTGGTGTGCGGTGATGCGGGCAGGGAGTTTTATGAAATTTATGAGTCCAACAGATACAGCCTGATACCCAACTTTGTGACAGTGGATTCCATGATGCACACATATCATCTGTATTTCAGCTATTTATTGAAAAATCTGGAAAAAGGCTGCCTGTCAGACAGTATAGCGCAGTTAAGCAGCAGGATGCTTGATGACAGCATTGACCAATACGAGAAGCTGAAAGGCAGCGAGTGGGAAAGCGCAGCAAAGCGAAATGTTGCATTTTTTACTGTGGGGGCGAAGCTCCTTGATGACAGTACGGATGTAAATGATGCTGTGGCGGACATGGTCCGGTATGAGCTTGACCATATCGATCAGGCGAAAGGGATAGATGAATCTCAGGTAACCGGGATTTTTGAAGATTATTCTCAGTATAAGCCACGGGGATATTATGAGGGTGATGCCGGGCTGGAAGCTTATTTTAAAGCCATGATGTGGTATGGCAGGATGCATTTTAAGCAGGAAGAAGAGGATTTGGACAGGAGTGCCCTTCTTATCACCAAAGCGCTGGAGGAAGATACGCAGGCTTATGAATTATGGGAATCGGTTTATGCCATAACCTCATTTTTTGCAGGCGCAAGTGATGACCTTGGTATATGTGAATATGCGCCGATTATGAGGGAAGTTTATGGAGAGGGTGCAAAAACGGAGGATTTCATAGGAAAAGAACAGGCATTTCTTGAGTTTCATGAAAAGACAGCCGGATTAGCTGCGCCTTCCATTAACTCCATACCTATTTGGGATGGGGAGGATAATGTGATTCCCGGATTCCGGTTTATGGGGCAGAGATTTACCATTGATGCATCTATTATGCAGAAGCTGATTTACAGTGATGTAAAGGGAAACAGCGCAGGAGACAAGCGGATGCTTCCTGATGTGCTTGATGTGCCTGCAGCCCTCGGCAGTGATGCAGCACTGGGGATTCTTAAGGAAAGCGGTGCGGCAGATTATCAGGGCTATTTGGAAAATATGGAGAAGCTGAGAAAAAGCTTTTCGGAGGCGAATGATACGCTGTGGTCAGCAAGTTTGTATGCGGGCTGGCTGAATACGCTTCGCCCCCTGCTTACTGTTAAGGGAGAAGGCTACCCTATGTTCATGCAAAATGAAGAATGGACAAAGAAGAATCTTGAATGCTTCGCAGGCAGCTTTACAGAGTTAAAGCATGATACCGTGCTTTATTCCAAGCAGGTTATTGCGGAAATGGGCGGCGGAATGGATGAGGAGCCGGATGACAGGGGCTATGTGGAGCCGGAGCCTCTTGTTTATAAAAGATTTGCTGCGTTGGCAGATGAAACGGCACAGGGATTAAAAAGATATGGGATGCTCAGCGAAGCTGATGAAGAAAACCTGTACCGGTTATCAGAGCTGGCAGGCCGGCTGCAGACTATTTCCAATAAAGAGCTTGAAGACAAAATACTGACTGACGAAGAGTACGAACTGATAAAGGGCTATGGCGGCAATATTGAACATTTTTGGTATGAGGTAATGAAGGATGAGAGTGAAGACGGCATAGTGTCTTCTCAGGAATGTCCGGCAGCTGTGGTGGTGGATATCGCTACAGACCCTAATGGAGCGGTGCTTGAGGCTGCAACGGGAGACCCTTCTGCGATTCTTGTTGTGGTTAAGGTGGATGGAAGCCTCAGAATTGCCAGAGGAAGCGTATATTCCTTTTACCAGTTTACCCAGCCTTTGGACGACAGACTGACAGATTCTAAGTGGCGCATCATGATAGGAATACAGGCTGATGAAGAGGGAAATTACAACGTTGATACGAAGATTGACCGGCCGGACTGGACGGACAGCTACCGGTACAGATATGACTGGGAATAAGGTTAAAAAAAGAATATTGATACTAATAGCGGCGGTGGGTATCGCCGCTGTTTTGTATGTGCTGTGGAGACAGGGAGGTTTCCTGCCCGGCTGGATAGAATGGAAGGACACAGAGGCTTTTGACAGTGAAGGCGGATATAAAATTGTATTGCATCATAAGTCGGTGGCTATCAGGTATCAGGATGAAATAATATGGACTTCACCGGATGGCGTAAGGGTGCAGGATGCCTTATTCTGCGATATTGACGGCGATGGCTTTCAGGAGTTTATACTCCTGTGTTGGAAGAAAGGCAGATATGGAAAGTATAAACCCTTTTGGGTGGAAAAAGATGAAAGCGGCTGGTCACAGCACATTTTTGTATATGAATGTCAGAAAAAAGAAATTAGGCCGAAATGGATGTCGTCCTATATCGGACAGGATGTTGTTTCTGTTTCGGCGGGTGAAGGAACAGCTTCCTCTCACCGCCTTTTACTCACTGACAGGGATGGCATTATAAGCAGCTGGGTATGGGACTTTTGGGGATTTACCAAAGAAGATACGGAGGTTTCTTTTGCCGTATTTGGCGATAATCTGATGCATGAACCTATATATCGATATGGCCTTCAAAATGATAAGGATTTTAGTTTTTTATTTGAAAATGTACAGGATATTATTTCCGAAAGCGATATTGCCGTGATTAACCAGGAGACTCCCCTTGTAGATAGGCCGTCCATGTACAGTGATTATCCCAGATTCGGAACGCCCCTTCATGTGGGGCAGGCCATTGTAAATGCAGGTTTTGATGTGGTGACCTGCGGAACCAATCACGCGCTGGATAAGGGAACGGAAGGAATTCGCGTAACGAAGGACTTTTTTGACTCACAGGGAGTAGTATGTCTTGGCATCCAGTCGGAAAGGGAGATAGAATATGAGCCATACAAAATTATTGTCAGAAACGGCATTAAATTTGCCATGCTGAATTATACCTATGGCACAAACGGCATTAAAATACCGGAAGAAAATCCCTGTATGGTTCACTTATTGGGAAATGAGGACCAAATCAGGGAGGATATCGGTAAAGCAGGACAGGAAGCGGACTTTGTTATTGTATTTACCCATTGGGGTACGGAAAATTCGGAGGAAATTGACGATTTTCAAAGGAAGTGGGCGCAGATATTTCTGGAAAGTAAGGTGGATGTGGTGGTTGGAACTCATCCTCATGCGCTGCAGCCCTGTGAGGTAATGAAAGGTGATGACGGACATGAAATGCTCATTTATTATTCCATTGGAAACTATATCAGTGCACAGGCGGAAGAAGTGTGTACAAAAGGCGGCATAGCGAGGTTTACGGTAACCCTTACAGAGTCGGGATATAAGGTTACGGAATATGGTTTAATACCGCTTAAAATTAAATGGGAAAAAGGCGGAAAGTATACTGCGCAGGTTGAGTAAAAATGATATAATAAATTTTATTAAGTTATCATTATGGGGACAGAAAGCTTAAAGCAGGAAATTGAAAGTAAATGACAGGGAGTTTGAGTAATTATGGTTTCAATTAAAGAAGTGGCGCAGCGCGGTGGGGTATCAGTTGCCACAGTCAGTAAAGCATTAAATGATAAAAGTGATATTGGAGAAGAAACAAAAAAGAAAATCCGGGAAATTGCGGATGAAATGGGTTATCTGCCTAATGCTACAGCAAGAGCGCTTCGGTCGAAAAGAAGTTACAGCATAGGAGTATTATTCGGTGATGAAGAAGGAACAGCGCTGACTGATGAATTTTTTCCGAAAGTGCTGAATGCATTTAAACTGGCTGTAGAGAAAAGGGGTTATGAAATTATTTTTATTAATAAAGAAATTGGAAATCATACCATGACCTACCTGGAGCATTGCCGGTATCGGGGAGTAGACGGAGTTGTGCTGGCGTATGCACCATTCTGGGATCCGGAAGTGATAGAGCTCATAAAAAGTGACCTGCCGGTAGTAACTGTGGACCGTATTTTTAAAGAAAAGACTTCTGTTTGTTTTGATTATACGCAGGGAATGCGGGATTTGGTCACTTATATTTATGAAAAAGGGCACCGGAGGATTGCTTATATTCATGGAGAGTGGCTGGAAGAAAGCATTACAAGCCAGCGGCTTGACAGCTTTTATCAGACAATGGCGGATTTGGGACTTCAGGTTCCGGATGCTTACGTGAAAAAGGGGAAATACCTTGATTTCCGGTTGGCGGGAGAATTGACAGCGGGGCTTTTAGACCTTCCCGACCCGCCCACCTGTATTGTTTATCCTAATGATTTTTCGGCGCTGGGCGGAATCGGAATGATTTACAAAAGAAAGCTTGCCATTCCGGATGATATATCAGTAGCAGGTTATGATGGGATACCGCTTGCGGAAGCGACCACGCCGGAGCTTACCACATTGAAGCAGGATTCAGAAGGAATGGGAGAAGCCATAGCGGAAAGGATTGTGGCGCTGATTGAAAATCCGGGAAAGGAGCCGGTTAAGAGGGTTGTGATAAAGGGAAGGGTGTCCTGCGGAAGTTCAGTAAAAAGCCTGTAAATCGGCACAGTAAATTCATGTTAATTATGCTTATGATGGGGGATATTTATGAGGAAGAAAAAAGAAAATAAGAGGAAGCCCGGAGAGATTATCCGGAACAACTTGTATGCGATAAAGCTTTCCTGGAGTATCAGCAAAAGCCGGGTCATCAATGCCTTTTTCAGGAGGGTCTTTGTTTATTTTGAATGGGTATTTTTCAGCGCGTTTTTTCTGCGTTACATAGTGGATGCCCTGGATAAGAAAAAGGAGCCCGGTCATATTTTTGTTTTTATTGTTTCATGCGGCATTCTGTTTTTCTGCATTAACTTTTATAATAACTACACCGAAAATGTAATATTTCCGCTGACAGATATAAGATTGTACTGCGGGATATACAGGAAGCTTTATGCCAAGGCAAAGAATGTAGAGCTGCGCTGTTATGAAGATTCGGACTTTTATAACCGCTATACCATGGCTATTGATGACGCGGGAGAAAAGGTAACAGTCATTATTGACAGTGTATGGGGAATTGTTACGGGAATTTTCGCGGTTGTTATGATATTCTATTCCATGTTTACGATTGCGCCGCTCTCTGTTTTGTTTATTATTTCACCTTTAGTGGGAAACTTTCTGTTCGGGAATATTAAGAATAAACTGGAATTCAGGCGTTATCAGGAGAGCGCGCCCAATGACAAGGTGATGAACTATGTAAACCGCGTCATGTATCTGCCGGATTATGCAAAGGAAATCAGGCTGTCGGATGTCTTTAATCTGTTAAGACACCAGTATGATGAAGCAACGGACAGCAATATGAAGATTGCGGGGAAATATGCTTTTCCCATAGCAGGCATGGACTTATTGAGACTGACTTTTACATTTACAGTCATATTTGAGGGCGTGCTTTTGTTTGCAGTATATGAGAATATTGTGAAGGGCACAATATCACTGGCTGAACTGACGGTGATGACCAGCCTTATGGTATCGGCAACCTGGATTTTAATCGGTCTGTTTGGAAATGTTATGAATACCATTAAAAACGGTTTATTCATCAGCAATTTAAGAAATTTCCTGGAATATGAAGAGAAGATACCTGAAGACCAGGGCGGCATATTGCCGTCTGAGACGTTTACAGACATTGAATTTGACCACGTATCTTTTTCCTATCAGCAGGAAGAAACCATTAAGGACTTATCTTTCAGGATTCGGAAGGGAGAGATTGTGGCGCTGGTAGGGCACAATGGAGCGGGCAAGTCCACCATAGTCAAGCTTCTGCTTCGTTTGTATGACCCTACGGAGGGGGTTATCCGTTTAAACGGCACAGATATCAGGGAATATGACCTGCAGGCATACAGGAGACTGTTTGCCACTGCTTTTCAGGATTACCGTATTTTCGGAATGACGGTTAAGGATAATGTGCTTATGGGTACACATCCCGAAAATGAGGAGGAGCTGGTTAAGGAGGCCCTTGAAAAAGCAGGAGTATATGAAAGAATCATGGCATTGCCGGAAGGCATCCATACCATGATGACAAAGGAGTTTGATGATAAGGGAGCTGTGCTTTCGGGCGGTGAAAGCCAGAAGGTTGCTGTGGCAAGGGCTTTTGTCAAGGAGTCGCCCATCAGGATTTTTGATGAGCCTTCCAGCGCCCTTGACCCTATAGCGGAATATGAATTATTTAACAGTATTATGGAGGACGGACAGGAGCACACCATGATATTCATTTCCCACCGACTTTCCTCCGTTAAGAATTCGGACAGGGTATTTATGCTTGAAAAAGGGAGGATTATAGAGGAAGGTACCCACAGGGAGCTGATGGAAAAGGATGGAAGTTATGCAGAAATGTATAAAAAACAGGCAATGAACTATCTGGCAGTGGATACGGTGGAAGGGGTGGCATTATGAATAAAAAGGACAATAGGATTAGCACAAAGCAGACTGTGAAGCAGGTCTTTGAAAATAATCTGTTCCTGATAAAGCTTTGCTTTAGCGCTTCGCCTCTTTACATAATTACCATGACACTGGATGCGGCGAGAAACCAGATTTCCATTTTCTTTGAGCATACTTATGGAATCGGATATGTGCTCGAGGCTGCCGAGTTTCACTATCCCTTCCGGCAGGTGGCAGCTTTTCTTCTGATTCTGGCAGGCTGTATTACGCTGGGCATGTTATTTTCCGTCATTGTAACTGATTACTGGGCGGCAAGGGAGCTTCCCAAGGTACGCCGCAGGGTTAAGATGGCGCTTTATGAAAAGGCCAGGGACCTGGACCTTAAATGTTATGATGACCCTGATTATTATAATGAGCTTGTACTTGCCATATCGGAAGCAGACAAGCAGATTGACAGATGTGTCACATTTCTGCAGAATACGGCATCGGGGATTGCCGTGTTTGTTTCTACCGGAATTTATTTTTTCAGCAAAGATAAGTTATCCATTGTGTTTGCGGCAGTATCCTTTTGTCTTTCCTTTTTCTTTAATCAGCTGTATAACAGGCTGTCCTATGAGATACGAATGAAAAGGAATCCCTTTGAACGGAAGCGGGATTATGTGAAAAGGGTCTTCTATTTAAGCGATTATGCAAAGGAACTCCGGCTGAATCCCCAGGTGTCGGATATTTTGTTTACGGATTTTGATAAAGCCAATGATGAAATTTATAAGGCTGAAAAGAATTATGCAAACCGCAGGTTTGCCTTAAGCTTTTTGTGCCGTTATGTGAGCAATTATTTTTTCAGTGATGTCCTTTATACTTCCTATCTTGTTTTTAAGGCGGCGGTAATCCATACGCTTTCTTACAGCAGTGTGGCAATTTTATATAATTCTTTCGGCAGGATGAAGCAGAGTATGAGCCTTTTTACAGATGTTTATCCTTATGCCAGTGAAACCAGCCTGTATGTGCAGAAGATTCGTGATTTCCTTGATTATGAGCCGGAAATCAAGAGCCGGAAAGGGCTCCCTTCGGCAAACCGGGCAAAGGCCCTTGAGTTAAAGCATGTATCTTTTGCCTACAATAAAGCAGACGGCAATATTATTAATGATGTTTCCCTTTCCGTTATGCCGGGAGAAAAGATAGCGCTGGTGGGATATAACGGAGCAGGAAAAACTACTTTGATTAAGCTTATTATGAGGCTTTATGAGGTGGCGGAAGGGGAAATCCTTGCGGACGGTATTGATATCCGGGATTATGATGTAGAGAAATACCGCCATTCTATCGGAACAGTATTCCAGGATTTTAAGATTTTTGCGGGAACAGTAACGGAAAATGTCCTGCTTGACCTTGACAATGGAACTGAAAAGGAGAAGGTAAGGGATGCCCTTTGCCGCAGCGGGCTTGCAGAACGAATAGAAGGACTTCCTTATGGGTTGGATACCCAGCTGACCACAGAATTTGCAAAAGAAGGTGTGAATCTTTCCGGAGGTGAGAGCCAGAAACTGGCAATCGGCAGGGTATTTTACAAGGATACAGGACTGATTATTTTAGATGAACCCTCCAGCGCCCTTGACCCCATAGCGGAATACCAGCTGAATCATGCCATGCTTGAGGCTACGGAAAATAAAACGGTTATTTTTATTTCACACCGTTTATCGACCACCCGGCTTGCAGACCGTATTGTACTTTTGAAGGACGGCAGGATTGCAGAACAGGGAACCCATGAGGAGCTGCTTTTGCTGAACGGATGGTATGCACAGATGTGGCGGGCACAGGCAGGACAATATATAGAGGTGTGATTTACAGTCAATAAATATGGATTTTCGAAAAGCTTTAGTATACAATAAATAGTGATACTGTAGGATAGGAGTCAGAAAGCATATGAAAATTGTAATTTTAGAAAGAAACAGCGTGGGAACCGATGTTTCCGTGGATGAAATCAGTACATACGGAGAAGTGGCAGTTTACCGCAATACAACAAAAGAAGATGTGTCAGAAAGAGTTAAGGATGCGGAAATTATTGTTGCAAACAAGGCACCGCTGAATGCAGAGACCTTAAAGGATGCACAGAATGTAAAGCTGATTTGCGAGTTTGCAACGGGCTATGACAATGTTGACCTTGAGTATTGCAGGAGCAGGGGAATTAAGGTTGCCAATGTGGTAAATTATTCTACCGATGCGGTAGCCCAGCATACTTTTGCCCTCTGTCTGTATATTCTGGAAAAACTGAACCACTATGATAATTATGTGAAATCCGGAGAATATGCGGCACAGGACAGGTTTTCCAATTTTGATATTCCTTATACGGAGCTGGCGGGCAAGACCTGGGGAATTATCGGTATGGGAAATATCGGCAGGAAGGTGGCGGAAATAGCAAAGGCTTTCGGCTGTCGTGTCATATTTTATTCCGTTACGGGAAAAAGCAGCTGCACGGAGTATGAAAGAGTGGATTTTGACACACTGCTTGCGGAATCCGATTTTCTGTCGCTGCACTGTCCTTTAAGTGACATTACAAGAAATCTGATAAATCTGGATGCCCTGAAAAAAATGAAGAAAACGGCAATTCTCATTAATGTGGCAAGAGGTCCTGTTGTAAATGATGAAGACCTGTATACTGCCCTGACTGAAAATTATATTCTGGGCGCGGGACTGGATGTAACGGGTACGGAGCCTATGAAGGACAGCAATCCCTTAAGCAAGATTACGGACAGCAGCCGTCTGATTATTACACCTCATATGGCATGGGCAAGTATTGAAGCCAGAACCAGATGTGTTTCGGAAACCTGCAAAAATATTGAAGCCTATTTGAAGGGTGAGGAAAGAAATATTGTTTCTTAAAGAAAAATAACGGAGGATTTTTATGGGAATTGTTTTAAAAAATATTTCGGCAATTCTGCCAGACAAAGATAAGGATGAAGTGAAGGAAACCAGTATTTATATTGAAGGGAACAGGATTGCTGCTATAGGAGAAAAGCCGGAAGGCTTTACAGAGGATAAGGTGATTGACGGCAGGGACAAGCTGGTTATTCCGGGACTGATTAATTGTCATACCCATTCTTATATGGCATTTATGAGAAATGTAGCGGATGATCTGTCCTTTATGGACTGGCTGTTTGGAACCATTGACCCTATTGAACAGCAGATGACGGATGAGGATACTTACTGGGGAGCATGTCTTGCCATTATTGAAATGATGAAAAGCGGAACTACCTGCTTTAATGATATGCAGATGAACATTCATCAGACAACCAGGGCGGTAAAGGAGTCCGGCATGAGGGCTGTTATCTGCAGGGGGCTGGTTGGAAGCGGCAATGATGAGGCAGGACAGATCCGGTTAAAACAGGCATATGAGGAAAGAGATGCTGCCAGGGATTGTGACAGGCTGAGCTTTGCATTAGGACCCCATGCGCCTTATACCTGTGATGATGGCTTTATGAGGATCGTGTCTGAGGAAGCAAAAAAGAATCATATGCGGATTCATGTGCATTTATCCGAAAGCGTCAGTGAAATAGAACAGATTCGGGAAAAATACGGCTGTACTCCCATTGAAATGGCCGATAAAAACGGATTGTTTGATGTGCCTGCAATCGCAGCCCACTGTGTACAGGCAACAGACAGTGATATTGATATTTTAAAAGAAAAAGGAGTCAGCGTAGTTACCAATCCTGCCAGCAACATGAAGCTTGGCAATGGCTTTGCCCCTGTGGCAAAAATGCTGGAAAAGGGAGTGAATGTGTGTCTTGGAACAGACGGGGCAGCGTCCAATAACAGTCTTAATATGTTCCATGAACTGAGCCTTCTGACCTTAATCCATAAGGGCGTCAATAAAACTCCCCAGTGTATCAGCGCAAGAGAAGGCTTCCGTATTGCAACTATTAACGGAGCTAAGGCCCTTGGGCTTGAGAGAGAAATCGGTACGATTGAGGCGGGTAAAAAGGCAGACCTTGCCATTCTGAATTTGAATACACCTTCCCTTACACCCAGAAATAACCTGATTGCGGGACTTTCCTATTCTGCAAACGGTTCTGAGGTGGAAACGGTTATTATTGACGGTAAAATTACCATGGAAGACAGAAAGATACTGACCATGGATGAAGAGCTGGTATATAAAAAAGTGAATGAAATCATAACCCGGATGGGACTGGATAAGAAAGAATATTAATCTATTTAAAATGGAAAATCGGAAAAGATAACGGAGGAAACGAAATGAGCAGTGAAATCAGAGATATTAATTTGGCGCAGTCCGGCGCACGTAAAATTGAATGGGTAAAAAGAAATTGTGATTTGCTCCGCACTCTGGAGGAAGAGTTTTCAAAAACAAAGCCCTTTGCAGGAAAGAAAATTGCGCTTTCCGTGCATTTGGAGGCAAAGACAGCTTATCTTTGCAAGGTGCTTCGTGCAGGCGGTGCGGAAATGTATGTAACGGGTTCCAATCCCCTTTCCACCCAGGATGATGTGGCAGCAGCCCTTGTGGCGGACGGGCTTGAGGTACATGCATGGTATGACAGTACGCCGGAAGAATATGAAATGCATATCCGCCATACTTTGGAGGCAGGTCCCAACATTATTATTGATGACGGCGGCGATTTGGTAAATATGGTTCACAGCCATATGCCGGAACTGATTCCGGATATTATCGGCGGATGCGAAGAAACCACTACAGGCATTATCCGTCTGGAGGCAATGAATAAAGCGGGAGAATTGAAATTCCCCATGGTTCGTGTGAACAATGCGGACTGTAAGCATTTATTTGACAACAGATACGGTACAGGCCAGTCCGTATGGGACGGCATCAACAGAACCACCAATCTGATTGTAGCAGGTAAAATTGTAGTAGTAGCAGGCTACGGCTGGTGCGGTAAGGGAACTGCCATGAGAGCAAAAGGACTTGGGGCAAGGGTTATCGTAACGGAAATTGACCCTATTAAAGCGATTGAAGCCGTTATGGATGGATTTGATGTAATGCCCATGCACGAGGCTGCCAGGGTAGGTGATTTCTTTGTTACCGTTACAGGATGTGAAAAGGTTATTGATGAGGAAGATTTTGCCGTATTAAAGGACGGCGCTATTCTCTGCAATGCAGGTCATTTCGATTGTGAAATCGATATGGCAAGACTTCGTGAAATTGCAGTGGAAACAAGGGAAATGAGAAAGAATATTATGGGCTATAAACTTCCCACCGGACAATGGGTATTTGTTCTCGGCGAAGGCAGGCTGGTTAATCTGGCAGCAGGTGACGGACATCCTGCAGAGATTATGGACATGAGCTTTGCAATTCAGGCACTTTCTGCGAAATATCTGGTGGAACATGGCAGTGAACTTACGGAAAAGCTGATTGATGTTCCGAAGGAGGTTGACAGGGATGTTGCAAAACGTAAGCTGGCATTCCTCGGCAAGGAAATCGATGTGCTGACACCTGAGCAGGAAAAATACCTGAACAGCTATGCATTGGATTAATTTCAAGAAAAAATAAATATATTGATTAAAATTGCATAATGATTTAAAATATAAACATATTATTGTTGTACAATTTATATATTTTTATACAACAGGAAGTATATTAACCGGTATTAAATTTAAAAGGAGGTATGTCATATGCAGGATATGATAAAAATCAGTTCCAAGTCTCACCCGAATGTTGTTTTAAAAGCAATTCCAGGACATTTCGTAACGCCGAACTCACATGTAAATTATTATTTGGATATGACAACCTTAAAATCCCGATTAAGTGAAGCATCCATGGCAGCCAGAGAATTGAGCAGACAGATAGCGGTTACAACCATTGTGGATACCATAGTATGTATAGACGGATGCGAGATAATCGGTGCATTCCTGGCAGAGGAATTGACCAGAGCCGGAATATATTCCATGAATACTCACAAGACAATTTATATTGTAACGCCGGAATTTGCAAATTCCGGACAGATATTATTCAGGGACAACCTCCTGCCAATGATAAAAGGCAAGAATGTATTGCTTTTACTGGCTTCAGCAACAACCGGCCAGACTATTATTAAAGCAGCACAGGCGCTTAGTTATTACGGAGCCACTATCAGCGGAGTCAGCGCAGTGTTCAGTGCAGCAAACAGTGTGATAGGAATTCCCATAAGATCTTTATTTACCATAGTGGATATTCCTGATTATAAAGCATACAATCCGGAAGGATGCAGCATGTGTAAGGAAAATCAGCCGATTGATGCATTTGCAAACGGTTTTGGATATTCCAAAATTAATTAAAAGACAAAAATAAGGAGTATGGGTGAAAATTCACTTTTATGCTCCTTATTTTCCTGTTATAAGTAATTTTTCAATCGTCAGTGCAGCAGTCCCTTTTTGCGGCATTGGATATTATATAATTTTATTATCTTTATCGTATACGGAACTGCATATTATAAAGCTCGGCATAAATCCCGTTTTTAGCCATAAGCTCTTCATGATTTCCGCTTTCGGCAATGCCGTTTTCCGTAAGCACCAGAATTTTCTGCGCATTTCGGATGGTGGAAAGCCTGTGGGCAATGACAAAGGTGGTACGTCCTTTTGCCAGCTTTTCAAGAGATTCCTGTACAACACGTTCGCTTTCATTATCAAGGGCGGAGGTTGCTTCGTCAAAAATCAGAACAGGAGGATTTTTTAGAAATACCCTTGCAATGGAAAGGCGTTGTTTCTGTCCCCCGGACAGCTTAATTCCCCTCTGACCGATGTTGGTATCATAGCCTTCGGGTAAATTCATAATAAACTCATGGGCGTTGGCATTTTGTGCCGCTGCCACGATTTCAGCCTCTGTGGCATCGGGCTTTCCGTATCTGATGTTGTCCATGACGCTGCCTGTAAATAAATAGACATCCTGCTGTACAATGCCGATATTGTTACGAAGGCTTTTAATGGTGAAATCCCGGATGTCAGTGCCGTCAAGCATAATGCATCCTTCCGATACATCATAAAATCTGGGTATCAGACTGCATAATGTGGACTTTCCCACGCCGGAGGTGCCCACAAGGGCAATATATTCCCCTTCCTTTACATGAAGGTTCAGATTGGAAAGTACGGTTTCGGAATTTTCTTCATAATGAAAGGATACATTTTTAAAGGTAATATCGCCTTTTGCCTTTTTCAGTTCAACAGCGCCGGGCTTATCTTCAATATCAGGATGGATGTTCAGTATTTCCAGAAATCTTGTGTATCCGGAAGCGCCGTTCTGAAACTGTTCCGTAAAACTGATCAGCTTTTTAATAGGATCCGTAAAATTATTAATATAGAGAAGAAAAGTAATTAAGTCCGTAATGGAAATCAGGTTTTTAGTGATGAAAACGGCGCCCATGGCAATTACAATTACGCTGATAAGAGTGGTAAAAGCACCCAGGCCTGAGTTATATAAGCCCATATATTTATAGCTTTCCTTTTTGCTTTCCACAAAGCGGTCATTACCTGCCTTGAATTTGTCCATTTCGATATCTTCGTTGGCAAAGGATTTTACCACGCGGATACCTGAAAGATTGTCCTCGATCTGAGCATTGATGTCAGCGATTCTTGCCCTGTTTTTTACAAACGCTTTCTTCATTTTAATATTGAAGTAAAAAGCATAGGCAAGCATAAAGGGAACCACCGCAAATGCTACCAGTGCCAGATACCGGTTAACGGAAAGAAGAATCGTAAAGGAACCGGCAAGCTTAATGAGGGAAATAACGATATCTTCAGGACCATGGTGAAACAATTCGCTGATTTCAAATAAATCATTGGTAACACGGCTCATCAGCTGTCCGACCTTCTGGTTGTCATAAAAACTGAAGGACAGCTTCTGGTAATGGGCGAAAATTTCGTTTCGCATATTATATTCCATTTTAGCGCCCATAATATGACCGTAATAAGCAATAAAATAATTGCAGTAGCACTCCAGAATAATTAAAGCTGCCATTATCACCGTCAGCATTAGAATGGTTTTAAGGGATTCTGATGCCTCCCGGTAAATAACATCGCTTGTAATGTAGCGGATAATCAGGGGAATGATTAAAGTTACCGCTGCACCTAAGCAGGCAAAAAACATATCTGCCGCAAATATTTTTTTGTATGGTTTGTAATAAGATAAAAATTTTTTCCATTGTTCTTTTTTCATGATGCACCTCGCAAGCCGATTATTTCATATGCCTAATATGGTAACATGCAAAATTCAATGAATCAATTGATTTTTACATTTATTATGTGTAGTAGAACGGGAAGAAATATGATAAGATGTAAAGAACAAAGCGAAGTCAGGTCATGCAGTATTAAGGAAGGCAGGTCAGTCATATGTTACAGGCAGCGGCAATTTTCAGCGATAATATGGTTTTACAGAGAAATAAGAAAATCAGGGTATTCGGTACCGCTGACAGCGGCAGCAGGATTACGGTTTCTTTATTGAATCAGATAGCGGAAACGGAGTGCAGGGACGGCAAATGGAAGGTTTATCTGCCTGAACTGGAAAAAGCAGAAGGCGCCGAAATGGTAATTTCAGACGGTACGGAGACGATATGTTTTACCAATATTGCAATAGGAGAAGTATGGCTGGCAGGAGGGCAGTCCAATATGGAGCTGGAACTTCAGAATGCGGACGGCGGAGCGGAAATACTGAAAAACGGATTAAAGGAAAGTGATATATTAAAAAATATCCGGTTTTATTATACGCCAAAGGTTGCGTATGAATGTGAAACGCTTTATGCAGAAGAAAGAAAATCACACTGGGAATTGTTCAGCGAAAAGGACGCGGCCAAATGGTCTGCAGTAGGGTTTTTCTTTGCAAAGGAACTGGCAGAAAAATTTCATGATGTTAAGGAAGATGTTACAATTGGCATAATAGGCTGCAACTGGGGCGGTACATCCGCAAGCGCATGGATGAGCCGGGAAGCGCTTCTTGAGCAGGAGGCTACCGAAAGCTATGTGGAAGAGTATGAAAATTCACAATGGGTAAAAAAGTCAAGGCAGGAGCAGATTCAGGATTACGAGGATTACCTCATTTATCATGCGGATTGGGAGAAACGGGCGGCGCAGGTTTATGAAAAGGAGCCCATGATGCCGTTTGACAGGGTGCAGGAAATTGTAGGACCCTGCAAGTACCCGGGTCCCATGAATTGTGCCAATTTTACAAGACCATATGGCTTATATGAGTCCATGCTGAAAAGGATTATGCCTTATACGCTGAGAGGATTTATTTATTATCAGGGAGAAAGCGATGACCATAAGCCGGAAAGCTATTATGCGCTTTTTACCCGCATGATTCGTCAGTGGCGGGAGGATTTTGAGGAGGAAACGCTTCCTTTTCTTATGGTACAGCTGCCCATGCACCGTTATCAGCATGACCCGGATACCAAAAACTGGTGCATTATCAGGGAAGCCCAGATGAAAGCATATCATATGGTTAAGAATACGGGAATTGCCGTAATTATTGACTGCGGGCAGTTTCACGAAATCCACCCGAAAAATAAAAAGCCGGTAGGATACCGTCTTGCTCTTCAGGCGCTTTGGCAGGTATATCATCTGATTCCGGAAAAAGCGGCGTTCGGTCCCATATATAAGGACTTTTTGTATAGGGACGGAGGTATGGAAATCAGTTTTCAGTATGAAGAGGACGGTTTTTCCCTAAAAGGAGAGCTTTCCGGTTTTGAAATTGCAGGGGCAGATGAAAAATTTTATCCTGCAAAGGCAGTTGTTTTATTAAACAAAAACACTGTTTTTCTTTCTTCTGAGGAAGTAAAACAGCCGGTTATGGCAAGGTATTTGTGGACAAACTACGGAGAAATAACACTATTTGGTGCAAACGGGCTGCCTGCGGCGCCCTTCAGGACACATATTTTTGCATCATAAAAACTGTGTGGAAATGAGGATACACGTATAATGAATTATATTGTACTGGATTTAGAGTGGAATCAGAGCAATACAGGGGAAGAAGCGGAGGTAAAAGACATCCCTTTTGAGATTATTGATGTCGGCGCTGTCAAGTTAAACGGAGGCAGAAGTATGACAGATGAGTTTAATCAGCTGGTTAAGCCTACTGTTTATCTTCATATGCATAAGATTACCGGCAAGCTTATTCATCTTCATATGCAGGATTTGCAAAATGGGAAACCATTTCCGCAGGTTATGGAGGAATTTAAGGTCTGGTGCGGACAGGACTATATTTTTTGTACCTGGGGTCCCCTTGATTTATATGAGCTGCAGCGGAATATCCGGTATTATGGGCTTGAGCCTTTAAGTAATGCGCCGATTGGTTTTCTGGATGTGCAGAAGCTTTTCAGCATTGCTTATGAAGACGGCAAATCCAGAAGAAGTTTGGAGTATGCTATCGATTTTCTTCATATAGAAAAGGATATTCCTTTTCACAGGGCTTTCAGTGACGCTTATTATACAGCAAAGATTATGGCGCTGCTTCCGGAAGAAGTTTTGGAGAATTATTCCATAGATACGTTTGTGCTGCCAAAGAAAAGGGAAGAGGAAATTCATGTGTTATTTCATAACTATATGAAATATATTTCCAGGGAGTTTGCTGACAAGCAGGAAGCCCTTGAGGATAAAGAGGTTATCAGCACTAAATGCTATCTGTGCCGTAAAAATATCCGGAAAAAAATCCGCTGGTTTACTC
This sequence comes from Lachnospiraceae bacterium, assembly GCA_017621815.1. Taxonomy (GTDB): domain Bacteria; phylum Bacillota; class Clostridia; order Lachnospirales; family Lachnospiraceae; genus Suilimivivens. The sequence goes on from JAGASK010000022.1 coordinate 19,233, forward strand.
CCAACGGAAAACATTATTACAGCGTGGCAATATGTCCCGTTCATGGATTTATGAAATCAAAAATCAGAATCCGTAAATCCGGGAACGATAATGTTTATGTAGTTAAAACTTCCAAATTTATTTCAGAAGAAGAATGTGCAAAGCTTCAGAAGAAAAAGGAAGAAGCCAGGGAACACCGGAAACTGAAAAAGAAATCAGGCCATGCTAAAAAGTAGGACCCTTGTCCCGGTTCCTTTTGGTTATCCCCCGGAATTTGCTGCGTTTGCGGATTTTCCGGCTGCCCAGAAAACTATAATTTATAAGAATGTCGCGTATGATAAAAATAATGATGAGTAAAGCGGCAACAATAAGTACAATGATGAGTACAGTTTTTATATTTATGAAAATAACCCGCTGCTCAGCTGTGCCGGATGCTTCCGGTTCACTGCCGTCGCTGCCGAAAATAACAGGTTCACTGTCAAAATCATAGGATAAATGATTTTCCTTTGCAAAATCCACGGTAGCAGTTCCTACGTAGGTATTATGGTAATAGTAATTGATTTCGGCAATTTCATCGGTGCCTGCCGTACTATAGGAAATTTTTGATGTTAAATCGTCAAAACTCACGGTTTTCGGCAGAATCAGATAGCTGTTTTTGTTTAACTCGAGAATCGGATTGGAGTTGCCGAAAATATCGTAGGAAGTATGAAAAAATCTGGTATTTTCTATATTATATCTTGTTTCATTTTCCGCGACATTGGTAACAGCAAAATTAGTGAAGCCATAATCAAACAATTTTACGGTATCATTAAACTGCTCAGGGCTTTCTTCCTTTAAAATCACGCAGATAAGCTTCATACCGTTCTTTTCCGCACAAGTGACAAGAGTCTGCCTTGCTTCATCGGTATAGCCTGTTTTGCCCCCTTTAATGCCGTTATAAGAAATTTCTCCCGTAATAAGCTTATGTTTATTGCGCACAATAAAATCGTCCGGCTGGGTAGCAGTGGCTTCAAAGTGATGTGAGGCGGTATTCCCCAGCCTGGAAAGCTGTTCGTTTTGAAAAAAAGCCTTTGCGATAATTGCCAGGTCATATGCGGAAGTATAGTGATTTTCGTCAAAAAGACCGTGTGCATTGACAAAATGTGTGTCCTTGCAGCCAAGTTCGGCAGCTTTTTCATTCATCATGTCCGTAAAGTCATCCATACTGCCTGCCACATGTTCCGCAACCGCATTGGCAACCTCATTGGCAGAAGCAACCAGTATGCCGTAAAGACATTCTTCCATAGGCAGTGCCTGTCCCACATCAATTCCCATGTTGGAGCTTCCCGATTCAATGCTGAAAACAGCGTCATTTGAAAAAGTTACCATTTCGTCCATGGAAGAATTTTCCGCTGCAATCAGGCAGGTCATCAGTTTGGTGGTGCTGGCAGGATACAGCTTTTCGTGGATATTTTTTGCATAAAGAATAATGCCCGTATTGGCTTCCAGCAAAATAGCAGCCTGAGCGCCGATGGCAGGGCCTTCAGGCCAGTTTTCGACCTGATTGCTCTGAACAGTAAGGGATTTACGCTCATCTGCCTGTGCAAGATAATCGGGAACTTCCGATGCCGGTGCGGCAAATACGGGAAGGGTGTCCGATAATATAATGGATGTATATAAAAAGGCGGATAATAATAAGGTTTTTATCCGCTTTAAACAACGATGTTTCATTTCGGTTCCTCTGTCTATTGATTAACATGTTTCTTATCGTATATCTTACACTATTTTGGGAAAAAACCAAATGAATTTCACAAAATTTTCATGGATAATATTGGAAACGGATTTTACGGCATGATAACAGGTGTTAAGAAATGGTTTAAAATAATTTTTTAGCTTTTCTTTTTAAAATAAAAGGTGTACAATAAAATGCTTGAAAAGAGCAATAAACAATATATGAAAGGTTTTGACTTATGAGACTTAAGAATGTGCCCGGCGCCAGGGAGACGATTGCGGAAAGCAGTCTGGTAATTCATGAGCCTGAAAAGCAAAAGGGCATTTGGCAGCAGCTCTTTGAGAACAGTAATCCCATTCATATTGAAATCGGAATGGGAAAGGGCAGGTTCATTTACGGAATGGCCAAAGAGCATCCTGATATTAATTATGTAGGAATTGAAAAATATTCCAGTGTTTTACTGCGTGCTGTTCAGAAAATGGAGGAAGAACCTCTGCCCAATTTGAGATTTATCAGAATGGATGCGGAGGAAATTGCAGAGGTTTTTGCAAAAGATGAAGTGGACAGAATTTATCTGAATTTTTCCGACCCATGGCCTAAGGACAGACATGCTAAGCGCAGGCTTCCCTCCAGAGAGTTTCTTGCAAGATATGACAGCTTTCTGAAACAGGACGGGCAGCTGGAGTTTAAAACAGATAACCGTGAGTTGTTTGATTTTGCGGTAGAAGAGCTTCCCTTTGCAGGGTGGAAGATTGACAACATTACATATGACCTTCATCATGATGAGGAAATGATGAAAGGCAATATTATGACAGAGTATGAAGAAAAGTTTTCCTCAATGGGAAATCCGATTTATAAGTATATTATAAGCCGTATATAATGGGCTTTTAATGGAATACTAAATCTTATTTTAAGGAGGTAAAATCATGGAATTAAAAGTTACGGAAAGCAATTTTGAAGAAGAAGTTTTGAAAAGTGAGGTTCCCGTATTAGTAGATTTTTATGCAGACTGGTGCGGACCATGTAAAATGATGGCGCCTATTGTTGCCGGACTTGCAGATGCTTTTGCGGGTAAATGTAAAGTAGGCAAATGCAATATAGATGAAAACATGGAGCTTGCAAGGAAGTACCGTGTTATGTCGATTCCGACCATTATCATATTTAAGAACGGCGAGGCAGTGTCAACTACCGTAGGGGCTGTTTCTAAAAATGAATTAGAAGAAAAAATGGCGCAGGTGCTGGCATAATGCAGCACCTGTCTGATTGTGAAGAGGTAAGGATATGTACATAATATTTTTTCTGATATGGGTAATTTTTAATGGCCAGTTTACGCTTGAAATAGCAGCCTTTGGTGTAGTAATTGCAGGTGTAATATATGCTTTTATCTGCAAATTTATGAATTACAGTCCGAAGACTGATATTTTAATAGCAAAAAAACTGATTTATATTCTGCAATATGCATTTATCTTAGTAAAAGAAATTATTAAAGCTAATTATGCAGTCATTAAGATGATTACTTCATCCCGTTATGAAATTGAACCGGCTGTGGTGCGTTTTAAAGCCGATTTGAAAACGAATTCCGCAAGGGTCATGCTTGCCAACTCCATTACCCTGACCCCGGGAACCATTACCGTTTCCCTGGAAGGTGATGAGTATGTTGTTCATTGTCTTGATAAGGGGCTGGCGGAAGGAATTAACAGCTCTGTTTTCGTGGATTTACTTAAAAAGCTGGAAAGGATGGAATAATTATGGAATTACAGGAAAAGCTTACGGCTTTGCAGACGGCCTATAACGGTATTTACTGGTTTGTCCTTTTTATACTTGCACTTATGTTGTTCGCCTGCCTGATTCGCGCAGTTAAGGGACCAAGGATAGCGGACAGAATTGTTGCCGTTAACATGATGGGAACAATGGTCATGGTAATTATTGCAGTAATGTCTCTTTTGCTGGATGAAAGCTATCTTGTGGACATCTGTCTGATATATGCCATGGTGAGTTTTCTGGCAGTTGTGGTGCTGGCAAAGGTATATATGGGTATTTATGAAGAAAAACGTCATGAAATACATGACCGTGATGATGTAAAAGAAACTGGAGATGGAAAATAGGAGGTGCCGGTATGCAGGTATTAGAATGGGTTCGATTTATAGTGGGAGCGGGAATGCTTCTTTGCGGTCTTGGGATTTTTCTGATAGAGGTATACGGAGTTTTCCATCTTGATTATGTGCTGAACCGCATGCATGCGGCAGCCATGGGAGATACTCTTGGCATCAGTTTTTCTCTGATTGGGCTGATGATTTTCTGCGGGTTGAATTTTACCACCCTGAAGCTGGCGCTGATAGTTATATTTTTCTGGTTTGCGTCACCTGTCTGTTCCCATATGCTTTCCAGGCTTGAGGTAACAACCAACGAAAATCTGAAGGAACACTGCGTGATCTATGACGATTTGGAGCAGCTGGAAGATGAACTGAAAAACATAAAAAGCGAAAAAGAGCCTTTGGATGAGGCTTCGGAGGGGAGGCAGTTATGACAATATTTCAATTAATGCTGATGGGATTTTTAATTGTATGTGCGGTTTCTGTCAGTTTTTCAAAAAATCTGCTTAACTCCATACTTATATATATGTCCTATAGTCTGGTAATGTCAATTTTGTGGGTATGTCTGGAGTCTCCGGATTTAGCCATTACAGAGGCTGCAGTAGGTGCCGGAGTTACCAGTATCCTGTTTTTTGCAACCTTAAAAAAGATACATGCCATTCAGATTGAAAAGGAAGTTAAGGACAAGGAAGAAGCAGAAAGGGAGGAACAATCCCATGAGTAAATTAAAACCTCAGAAAGAGTATGAAAAAACGAAAGCGTTTCATTTCTTCCGATGGCTTTCGGGAAGTAAGGACCCTTATCTCGGAGAAGTGGAAATGAAGCCTCAAAAGGAATGGAAGGTGGAAGAATCCACAATTCAGGAGCGTATGAGAGAAAAACAGATGCTCAGGGATAAGGTATATGATGTTGAGCATAATGATAAGTTAATTTTCTTTCATAAGGTATATGCAATAGCTGCAATTTTTTTCTGTATTGCTTTAGCCGGCCTTTTATTGTATACGGTTTCTTATCTTCCTGAAACAGGAGCGGCTGACAGACCGGTCAATAATGAAGTTCCTGCGCGTTATATAGAGAATGGGCTGCAGGAAACCGGGGCAGTGAATATTGTTACAGGTATGATTCTGGATTACCGTGCTTTTGATACATTTGGAGAATCTAATGTATTATTTGTAGCGACGGTTACCGTTTTGATACTTCTTCACACAAATAAGAAGAAAAGCAAGGACGGCAAGGCGGATGAAGAACCGGAAAATGACCGTATTTATGAACCGAAGAATGATGCGATTCTTCAGGCGGGAGCAAAAGTGCTGGTGCCCATAATTATTTTATTTGGCATTTATGTAATTCTGAACGGGCATCTGTCTCCCGGCGGCGGATTTTCCGGCGGTGCAATTATCGGTGCAGGCTTAATATTATATTTGAATGCTTTCGGATTTAAAAAGACAGAAAAATTGTTTACCGAAAAGACATATAAAGTGATTAGCTTTGCGGCTTTGACAACTTATTGTCTGGCAAAGAGCTATTCCTTCTACACAGGTGCCAATCACATGGAGAGCCATATTCCTCTTGGCATTCCGGGGCATATTTTGAGCAGCGGTTTGATTTTGGTATTGAATATCTGCGTAGGCATGGTGGTTGCCTGCACAATGTATACTTTCTATGTGATGTTTCGTAAAGGAGATTTTTAAATGGGTACCAATTTATTCAGTAATTATGGAGAAGCAGTTGCCATGATTTTGTTTGTTATCGGATTTACCAATCTGCTTTTGCAGAAAAATCTGATTAAAAAAATTATCGGCTTAAATATTATGGATTCTGCGGTGTATCTTTTTCTGGCGGAAAAAGGATATATTAACGGAAGAACAGTTCCGATTGTAGTAAACGGCGTGCAGGATGTAGAAGCATATATTAATCCTATTCCCAGCGGACTTGTGTTAACGGGCATCGTGGTGTCAGTGTCAGTGTCAGCGTTAATGCTGTCCCTTACTATTCGTTTATACCGCAGGTATCATACTCTGGATTTGGATGAAATTTCCATCAGGCTGAAAAAGGAGGGATTATAAATGGACTTTATACAGAATTTTCCTTTTTTCTCTATTATTTTGTCCATGTTCTCAGGAACTGTCTGTTCTGTTCTTCCCCGTAAGGCAGCCAGATGGGTCAATACGATAGTTGTTTCCGTGGCAGGGATTTTGTCCCTGATATTATTGATTTATTTAATCGGAACAGGTGAAAGCTACACCTATATGATGGGGCATTTTCCGGCACCCTGGGGAAATGAGATACGTGCAGGCATTCTGGAAGCATTAATGGCATTATTTTTCTGTATTATTATGCTGCTGTCCATGCTTGGCGGAAGAAAAAAGCTGGATGATGAGGTAGTGGAAAGTAAGCATAATCTCTATTATATTCTGGTGAATCTGCTTTTAAGCTCGCTGCTTGCGCTTGTTTATACGAACGACTTATTTACGGCATATGTATTCGTGGAAATCAATACCATTGCTGCCTGCGGGCTGATTATGATCCGCCAGAACGGAAGAACCATCGAAGCGGCTGTAAGATATATGATTATGAGCCTTTTGGGCTCAGGTATGCTGCTTCTTGGAATTTGTATGCTGTATGATCTGACGGGGCATCTTTTGATGAGCAATATCAAAGAGTCTGTAGAATTGATTATGGCAGAGGGAACTTACCATGTTCCGCTTCTCATAACCATTGCGCTGATGAGTGTGGGGCTTGCCATTAAGAGTGCATTGTTTCCCTTTCATGCATGGCTGCCGGATGCTTATGGTTATTCCATAGTTTCCTCGGCGGCAATGCTTTCAAGCCTCGTGTCCAAGGGATACATATTTTTGCTGATGAAAATTATTTACAGAGTGATTGGCTTTGATGTATTTGATGGCAGCAGAATTATAGACGTGCTGTTCGTATTCGGGCTTATGGGTATGATTTTCGGTTCACTGAATGCGATTGAGGAAAATGATATCCGCAGGATGATTGCTTTTTCATCCGTAGCGCAAATCGGATATATTTATATGGGTATTGGTATGGGCACTCAGGCAGGTATGACAGCCAGTGTATTTCATATTCTTTCCCATGCAGCTACGAAGTCCCTGTTATTCATTGCGGCTATCGGACTGACAGATGTTTCGGGCGGCAGCAGGAAATTTATTGATTTAACAGGTGCGGCTTACAGAAATAAATGGGCAGGAGTTGCTTTTATGGTAGGTTCTTTATCCATGGTAGGTGTGCCCATGTTCTCAGGATTTATCAGCAAACTGTTATTTGCCCAGGCAGCGGTTCAGAATCATGGGAAAATGCTGCCGGCATTGATAGTGCTTGCAATCAGTACTATATTGAATGCAATTTATTTTATGAAAACAGTGATTCGTATTTATACACCTGTTGAAGAAAGCAAATATGAAAGCATCACTTTTAAGAATATGAAACTGTATGCGGTAACATTGGTATGCTTCATTATTTTAAATGTAGTGCTCGGTATCAGTTCACAGCCTATAGTGGATTTAATCGAACAGGGTCTTGCTATGTTCGCATAAAGGAGGTTTACTGTGATTTATTTAATGTTATTACCAATTTTATTTCCGATTCTGATGGGAATATCTCTGCTTGTCAGAAAGGAAATGAAAAACAGACCGGCTTTATTAATCACAACCGGGGTATCCCTGATTATTACCGCCCTGTTAGGACTGCTTGCCATTATTCTGGCAAGAGGAGAGATGCTTCTTTTATTTAATCTGACGGCAACTCTTCCCATTATATTTAAAATAGACAATATGGGAATGGTTTTTGCGGGAATGACAATGATAGTGTTTGTTTGTGCAGGATTTTTTTCCTTTGAATATATGAAGCATGAGCAGAAGGAAAAAAGGTATTACGGATATTATCTGATTGTATTCGGCATTCTGATGGCTCTGTGTTTTGCGGGAAATATAATAACCTTTTATCTGTTTTTTGAAATACTGACACTGTCATCCATGCCTTTAGTGCTGCATAACGGTTCCAGGGAAGCTGTTATGGCGGGGCTGAAATATTTATTTTATTCCCTGTGCGGCGCTTATATGGCTTTGTTTGGATTATATTTTCTCAATAAATACGGAAATACCCTTTCCTTCAGCGAGGGCGGAGTGATTAATGCGGAGCTTGCAGCAGGCAATATTCAGTTGCTGCTTGCAGTAGCCTTTGTCATGATTCTGGGATTTTCCGTGAAAGCGGGTATGTTTCCCATGCACGCATGGCTGCCTGCGGCTCATCCTGTGGCGCCTGCACCGGCTTCTGCTGTTTTGTCAGCAGTCATTGTAAAAGCAGGTGTGCTTGGTATTGTGCGTGTTGTTTATTATTTGTTCGGCGCCTCCTTCCTGAGAGGTACATGGGTACAGACAGCCTGGATGATTCTTACACTTATTACGGTATTTATGGGTTCCATGCTGGCTTACAGGGAGCCTGTACTTAAAAAGAGACTGGCCTATTCTACTGTCAGCCAGGTATCTTATATTCTGTTTGGACTTTCCGTAATGGATGCGGGCTCCGTAACAGGCGGTGTTCTGCATGTGATTTGTCATGCCTTTATTAAGGCAGCGCTGTTTCTTTGCGCCGGGGCCATTATTTATAAGACCGGCAAAACAAGGGTGGACGAGCTTAGGGGTATCGGCAAGGAAATGCCCCTGCTGTTGTGGTGTTATACTATTGTATCGCTGGGGCTGATCGGAATACCGCCTACGGGTGGCTTTGTCAGCAAATGGTATCTGGCAGTGGGAGCTCTTGAGTCCGGCATGCCGGGATTTTCCTGGGTGGGTCCTGTGGTATTGCTTATCAGTGCGCTTTTGACAGCAGGATATCTGCTTCCGGTTACCATTCACGGATTTTTCCCCGGTGCGGATTATGATTATCAGAAGCTGCAGAAAAAAGAGCCGAACAGTTTCATGACGGTTCCGGTGCTGATACTTACTGTATTGTCGGTGCTTGTCGGTTTATTTCCCAATGTGCTGATTAATTTCATACAGCAGTTTGTGACAAAGATTGTATAAGAAAGGAGAAGGGATATGAAAGAGATTATGATGCTGGTTGTTATTTTACTTCCCATAATTACGGGTATACTGGTTCCCTTACTTCCTTTTAAACAGAGAAAACATATGGAAGTTTTTCTGGAAGGGCTTGTAGTGCTGAATTCTCTGTTGGTCTGGTGGCTTTTGACGGGAAGTCAGGAAGAGGCGTTTACTCTTGCAAGATTTACGGGAAACTTAACTATCACTTTTAAAATAGACGGTATGAGCATGGTGTTTGCAGGACTTGTTTCCGCACTCTGGCCTTTTGCGACTTTATATGCTTTTGAATATATGACGAAGGAAGAGCATGAGAAAACATTTTTTGCTTTTTATACTATGACCTATGGTGTAACGCTTGGAATCGCACTGGCAGGGAATATGCTTACCCTGTATTTCTTCTATGAGCTGCTTACCCTGGTTACGGTGCCGCTTGTTATGCATACGCTTACAAGAGAAGCGATTCTTGCCAGCAGAAAGTACTTGTACTATTCTCTGGGCGGCGCGGCCTTTGCTTTTATTGGCCTGATATTCATTATTATTTACGGAAACACCACGGATTTTGTGCTGGGCGGTGTTTTAGACCTTAATAAAATCGGGGACAGGACCAATACACTTTTGCTTATTTATGTAATGGCATTTATGGGATTTGGCGTGAAAGCGGCGGTCTGTCCGTTTAATTCCTGGCTTCCTGATGCCGGTGTGGCTCCCACTCCCGTTACCGCCCTGCTTCATGCGGTGGCTGTGGTTAAATCAGGTGCGTTTGCTATTTTGCGCCTGACGTATTACAGCTTCGGCACAGATTTTCTGAAGGGAACCTGGGCCCAGACGGTGGTAATGCTGATTGCCATGTTTACGATTGTATACGGATGCAGCCGTGCTGTAAAGGAAACTCATATTAAAAGAAGACTGGCTTATTCCACTATCAGTAATCTGTCTTATATTGTATTTGGGGCAACGCTTATGACGCCCCTTGGAATGATGGGCGCTTTAAGCCATATGGTATTCCATGCGGTTATGAAAATCAGCTCTTTCTTCTGTGCAGGCGCCATCATGCATCAGACGGATAAGCATTATGTACATGAATTGGATGGTTTGGGATATAAAATGCCCTGGGTATTTACGGTGTTCACGATTTCCGCATTCGGACTTATGGGAGTACCCGGTCTTGCAGGCTTTGTCAGCAAATGGAACCTGGCATCGGCAGCTGTGGAAAGCGGCAATCCCGTGGCATATGCAGGAATTGTCTGCCTTTTAATTTCTGCACTGTTGACAGCAATTTATATGCTGACTATTGTTGTCAGGGCGTTTTTCCCGGGAAAAGATTTTGATGACAGCAGCATTCAGGACATAAAAGACCCCAGCTGGAAAATGCTTGTTCCTTTAGTAATTTTTACAGTATTTATTATTTTGTTTGGATTATGTTCCGGGCCTGTTGTGAGTTTCCTTAAAGATGTAGCAAATGGAGGGTATTAATATGAGTTTTCTTTTAGCTTTCAGTGTGTTTTTTCCCATGGCAGCAGCGGTTATCTCATATTTGCTGGGAAGATATCAGAAGAATATCCGTGATTACTTTGCAGATGCTGTGACAGTAATTACATTTGCCGTACTTCTGTTTTTGGCAGTGAATTATCTGACCGGAAAGATGCCGGAAGAGGGACTTGTGTGTACTGTTCCGTATGTGTGCGGGTTCGGGCTGCATTTTAAACTGGATGGCTTTCGGGCGTTGTATGGAACCATAGCTTCTTTTATGTGGATGATGACTACTCTGTTTTCCAAAGAGTATTTTGCACATTACAGGAACAGAAACCGTTATTATCTGTTTTTGCTTTTGACCCTCGGTGCAACAATCGGCGTATTTCTTTCTGCTGATTTTTATACTACTTTTATTTTCTTTGAAATGATGTCCTTTACATCTTATGTATGGGTTGCCCATGATGAGAAAAAGGAGTCCTTACGAGCAGCAGGAACTTATCTTGCGGTAGCGGTAATCGGCGGTCTTGTTATGCTGATGGGCATTTTCCTTTTATACAGTATTACGGGAACTTTGATGTTTGAGGAACTGATTGGCCTGTCAGGTAAGTATGATTTATCTTTGAATGTGGATGCTTCAGCACCCGGTGCGGTAAGGAAGCTGTGGGCGGCAGGAATTTGTATGCTGTTTGGTTTTGGTGCCAAGGCAGGTGCTTTTCCCCTTCATATCTGGCTTCCCAAGGCTCACCCGGTAGCGCCGGCGCCGGCTTCTGCGCTGCTTTCCGGTATTTTAACAAAAGCAGGTATGTACGGAATTCTGATTTTAAGCAGTTACCTCTTCCTCGGAAACAGCGCATGGGGAAGCATGATTTTAATTATCGGCGTATGCACTATGGTAGTGGGTGCAGTGCTGGCTTTGTTTTCCGTGGATTTGAAAAGGACGTTGGCCTGCTCTTCCGTATCCCAGATTGGTTTCATTCTGGTAGGCGTGGGTATGGCAGGACTGCTGGCGGAAGAAAATGCCCTGGCAGTGAGAGGTGCCCTGCTTCATATGGTGAATCATTCCCTGATTAAACTTGCGCTGTTTATGGCAGCAGGCGTAGTATTTATGAATGTGCATAAGCTGAATCTTAATGATATAAAAGGCTTTGGGCGCAAAAAGCCGCTGCTCAATTATATCTTTTTGATGGGCGCTCTGGGTATCGGAGGAATTCCTCTCTGGAACGGATATGTGAGCAAGACTTTGATACATGAAAGCATTGTGGAATATATAGAGCTGCTTAAGGAAGGGGCCGTCAGCGGTATGTTCAGTGCAGGCATGATGAAAGGCATTGAATGGATTTTCTTAATCAGCGGCGGTCTTACGGCAGCTTATATGACCAAGCTGTATGTAGTATTGTTTGTGGAGAAGAATAATGATGCCGCTCTGCAGGAAAAGTATGATTCCCTGAAAGGAACTTATATGAATAAGGTCAGCGCATTTGCCCTTACAGTCAGCGCAGCGCTGCTTCCTGTTATGGGATTTTTCCCCGGGAAGGTAATGAATATGCTGGCAGATATGGGGCAGGGATTTATGCAGCTTGAGGAATCCAAAGAGGTAGCATATTTTTCCCTTTCCAATCTGAAGGGCGGATTAATATCCATTGTAATCGGCGCGGTAATTTATCTGGTGGTTGTAAGATTATGGCTGATGAAGAAGGAAGATGGGAAAACAGTATACCTCAACAGGTGGAATCCTTATCTTGACCTGGAAAATACAATTTACCGTCCGATTTTACTTCAGTTTTTACCGTTTGTCTGCGGTGTGGTCTGCCGTATACTGGACAGTCTTGTGGATGCTGTTGTGGTAGCGCTCCGTAAGACAATTTACAGGGACAGCAAGCTTCCCCATGAATTGGAAGAAGGAACTGCAGTTACCCATATGCTGGGATGCTTTGTAAATACACTTGAAAGAGCGGCTAATGCAACTATTTTCAAAAAGAATAACAGGAATGTGGACTACGAGCACAAATATGCCCTGGTGCATGAGGAGTTGACGGAGGACAAGATTCTCATCCGGAGAAGTCTTTCTTTCGGCCTGCTGCTGTTTTGCGTTGGATTGATTATTACGGTTTTATATTTATTGCTTTAAGGCAGATTGGCTATAGAAAATTTGCGGTGCAGACATTGACAATCAGCTGTAAAAATTGTATGATGTGTAATGTCGTAGCACTTCGGCGCGTGGCTCAGTTTGGTAGAGCGCTGCGTTCGGGACGCAGAGGTCGCAGGTTCAAATCCTGTCGCGCCGACTGAAAAAGGGAGCCTTTATCAGGTTCTCTTTTTTGATGTATAAAACTATTTTAATTCTTCAGAGTGAAGCGGAAATACAAAAAGAATATTTTTATCAGTGATTATGTGGTATAATTTTATGAAAGTGTTTTTGCAGGTGCATAAGAGTAAAGCGTATGGCAGTCGGGAGGATTTCAGATGCTTGAAAGGATTAAATCAAAATTCGATATAACCTTTATAAAATTTGTTCTTGTGGGTGTTGTAAATACCCTGGTGGGAACTGCGGTTATGTTTATTGCGTATAACATATTTCATTTATCCTATTGGATATCATCTGCCGCAAATTATGTAATCGGCAGTATCTGCAGTTATTTTCTGAATAAATATTTTACTTTTCAGAATAAGGATAAATCTCCGGTTATTATTCTGAAATTTATTTTAAACATCACCATATGTTACCTGATTGCATATGGGGGAGCAAAAAAACTGATATTACTGCTGCTTTCCGGATTTTCCAGGCAGTGGCAGGACAATATTGCCATGCTTTGCGGTATGGGCTTGTTTGTTATTTTGAATTATTTCGGACAACGCTTTTTTGCATTTAAAAAGAAGGACTAAAGGAGCTTGTGAATGGAAGAAAAGCATAATCAGGAAACTGATTTTATGAAGGAAACAATTAAACAGCGGCCGTTAAACAGAAAAAAGCTGATACGGCGTACTTTGATTACGGCGGCTATGGCAGTTATATTCGGAACAGTAGCATGCCTGACCTTTCTTGTTCTGGAGCCTGTCATCAGCAACAGGCTGTATCCGGAAGAGGAGCCTTCTACCGTAGTGTTTGTGGAAGAAACGGAAGAAAATGAAATTTTGCCGGAGGATATGATAGCTGATGATTCCCAGATGCTTCCGGAACCTTCGCCTCCGGTACTTGAGGATGAACAAATTGCACAGGTATTGTCGGAGATGAAGCTTGGAATAGAGGATTACAGTTCGCTTTATAATTCTTTGTCAGAGGTTGCCAAAGAGGTGCAGAAATCCATAGTAACTGTAGTGGGAGTTACTTCTGATGTGGACTGGTTTAATAATGCCTATGAAAATGAAGGTGTAATCTCCGGCGTCATTGTTGCGGATAATGGAAAAGAGCTGTTAATACTGGCTAATGTAAATGCGATTCAGGATGCGGATGCTTTAAAAATAACCTTTAATGATAATCTGGAATATGAGGCAGCCTTAAAGAAAAAGGACAGCAATACGGGATTAGCGGTTTTATCTGTTTTAAAAACGACTATGGAAAAAAGCACGTTGGATGCGGTAAAGCCTGTTGACCTTGGAACTTCGGCAGTAAGCAATTTTGCAGGCACTCCTATTATTGCTCTTGGGCGTCCTTTGGGAACTGTGAATTCTGTTTGTTATGGTTTTGTTACTTCGGCGGGAAGCATTATTAATCTTCCCGATTCCAGGTATAAATGGATTACAACGGATATTTACGGAAGCACCGGCGCTACAGGAATACTTGTTAACCTGAAAGGGCAGGTCGTGGGAATCATTGATACTTATAATAACAGCAGTGATACAAAAAATCTGATTGGAGCTTTTGGGATTACGGAGTTAAAGAAGGTAATTGAGCGTTTGTCGAATGATAAGGATATTCCCTATATGGGGATACACGGAGCAGATGTAACGATGGAAGCCCACGAGGATCTGGAGGTTCCTTACGGTGCATATATTATGGAAATTGACATGGACTCTCCGGCTATGGCAGCAGGAATTCAGAGCGGTGATGTGATAATCGGGGTAGGAGATACTCTGATCAACACGTATCAGGAGTTGATTAACTGTATTATAACAAGTGAGCCGGAACAGACGATTACCGTTGATTTATTGAGACAGGGACCGGAAGGCTATACGGAAATGGAATTGGATGTAGTGCTTTCCAGAAAGTAATTATTATGAATTTAGAGGAAAGGGCAGTGAATTGTCATTGCCGTTTATGAGGTAGGAGAAATGAAATTTATTAAGGATTACAGTGACGGAGACAGAGTTTTTGATATTTATCTTTGCAAGCACAAAACTTCAGCAGTAACAAAAAACGGCAAGCCTTATGATACCGTTATTCTTCAGGATAAAACAGGTACCATTGATGCAAAGGTATGGGATCCTAATAATGCGGGAATCGCAGAGTTTGATTCTCTGGATTATATAGAGGTTTATGGGGAAATTACCAGCTTTCAGGGAGCTCTTCAGGTGAATGTGAAGAGAATCAGGAAGTGCCAGGAGGGTGAATATAATCCGGCAGATTATCTTCCGGTAAGTAAATTTGATATTGAAGAAATGTATGCAGAGCTGCTTAAATTTATCAGTCAGATTGAAAATCCGTATCTGAAGCAGCTTTTACAGGAGTTTTTTGTAAAGGATGCAAAATTTATAAAAGCCTTTAAGCAGTCATCTGCCGCAAAAACAGTGCATCACGGCTTTATCGGAGGGCTGCTGCAGCATACTTTAAGCGTCACCAGATTATGTAATTATTATTGTTCTGCGTATCCGCTGCTCAATAAGGATTTGCTGATTACAGCGGCAATTTGTCATGATATAGGAAAAACGAAGGAAATTTCCCTGTTTCCCGAAAATGACTATACCGATGACGGACAGTTTTTAGGGCATATCGTAATCGGAGTGGAAATGGTAGGAGAAAAAATCCGCCTGATTCCCGGTTTTCCCAAGGTTCTTGCCAATGAATTAAAACACTGCATTTTAGCTCATCATGGCGAGTATGAATTTGGGTCGCCCAAAAAACCTGCAATTATGGAAGCGGTTGCCCTTAATTTTGCGGACAATACCGATGCAAAAATGCAGACCTTTACGGAAATTATGGAAAATACTGCTGAAACGGGCTGGCTCGGATTCAACAGGCTGTTTGATTCCAATCTCCGGAAAACAGAGATGGAATAGCATGGGCAATGCCGGCGGTGAAAAAGTTTGAAAGAGCGGTTGATTATGGAATATAAGAAAAATGATATTGTTACCATAAAAATACAGGACATCAGCAATGATGGAGAAGGGATAGGAAAAATTGACGGCTATCCCTTTTTTGTTAAGGATGCAGTTATCGGCGATACGGCATTGGTACGCATTACTAAGGTAAAGAAAAATTACAGCTTCGGAAGATTAGAGAAGGTAACAGAGCCTTCTGCGTTTCGTGTGGAGCCGGTTTGTCCCATTCATAAGCAGTGTGGCGGCTGTCAGATACAGGCAATGGATTATAAAAAGCAGCTTGAGTTCAAAGAATCAAAGATTAAAAATAATCTTGTCCGTATCGGCGGTTTTGCGCCGGAATTTGTGGACAGTGTAATGGAGCCTATAGCTGGTATGGAATATCCCTTCCGGTACAGGAACAAAGCTCAGTATCCTATCGGAACTGACAGGGATGGAAATCCGGTTACCGGATTTTATGCAGGCAGAACTCACAGTATTATTCCGAATACGGATTGCTATCTGGGAGCGGAGGAGAACAAGGAAATTCTGGAGATTATTTTAAGCTACATGAAAGAAAATCATGTGGCTGCTTATGATGAAAATACGGGAACGGGTCTGATTCGCCATGTGTTGATTCGTAAGGGTTTTACCAGTGGGGAGCTGATGGTATGTCTGGTGGTTAACCGGGCAGGAAAGCAGGCGGATAAGAGGTTAAAGCAGTATCTTCCAAAGCAGGATAAGCTGACAGGGGCGCTTTCCAAGGTTCCGGGCATGACAAGTATTTCTGTCAGCATAAATACGGAAAATACAAATGTAATCATGGGCAAAGAGGTTTTCACTATTTGGGGAAAGGACAGGATTAGAGATACGATTCATGTAAGAGACAGTGTAAATGGCTTTGCGCTGACAGGAAAGGGGATTACCTTTTCCATTTCGCCATTATCCTTCTATCAGGTGAATCCTGTTCAGACAGAAAAGCTGTACAGTCTTGCCCTGGAGTACGCACAGCTTACCGGGAAGGAAACGGTATGGGATTTGTACTGCGGCATAGGCACCATTTCTTTATTCCTGGCAGGAAAGGCGAAGCAGGTATATGGTGTGGAGATTGTTCCCCAGGCCATAGAGGATGCCCGGGAAAATGCCCAAAATAACGGCATCGAAAATGCAAAATTCTTTGTGGGCAAAGCGGAAGAGGTTCTGCCTGAGAAATATGAAAAGGAAGGCATTTTTGCAGATGTGATTGTGGTTGACCCACCCAGGAAGGGTTGTGACAGTGCCTGCCTTGAAACCATGCTTAAGATGCAGCCGGAGCGGATTGTGTATGTGAGCTGCGACAGCGCTACACTGGCAAGGGATTTGAGGATATTGTGCGATGGCGGGTATGAGGTGAAGAGAGTCAGGGGCGTGGACCAGTTCGGGATGACGGTGCACGTTGAAACGGTTGTACTTTTGGGTAGGAAAAAATCGACTGATAATATAGAGTATAGTTATATAGATTATAAGCCTGCTGATTCTAGCTGTTTAGATAACTTGACTATGCGTGTGACATATGCAGAAATCAAGGCGTGGATACTTGAAAAATACGGGCTTAAAGTTTCAAATCTTTATATAGCACAGATGAAGGATAAATGTGGTCTGTATAAGAGAGATAACTATAATTTACCGAAATCAGAAGATGCAAGGCAGCCACAGTGTCCGACTGGAAAGGAAGCAGCTATTATAGATGCGTTTAAACATTTTAGGATGATATAGTTTTTATTCTTCACTTAACACGAGGCAACCACGTTAATGTGGTTGTAACACTTTTCAAATATAAAGGGTTACAGGAAAAGGCATTGATTATCAAGTCTATTTGCGGTTGGTACTACTCCGGAGGCATATGATAGAGAAGTACAGTTTTGCAGAAATAATCCTAATATTAAAGTTGGGTTAGGGATGCATCCACAATTAATTTCTAGTGGCTATGATGATATCGGGTTATTTAAATCTCTATTTGAAAGAAGTCATTATATCGGTGAAATAGGACTGGATTTTAGCAGAGAATATGTTCAAACCAGAGAAACACAAATAAAAGTGTTTCGTGAGATTATCAAGTTATGTGAAAAACATGGGGGAAAGGTGGTTTCCCTTCATTCCCTTAAAGCAGTAAATTTGATGACTGAAATTTTGAAAGAATCTAAAATGCAAAAAAACAATATATATATCTTTCATTGGTTTACAGGATCTATACCACAGTTGGAGAAAGTAATAGAATTAGGATGTTGCTTTTCAATTAATCCAAGGATGTTAAAAGCAAAATCAGGAATAGAGGTAGTAAAAAAAGTGCCGATTAGTCGTATGCTGTTGGAAACAGATGTACCATTTATATTCACAGTTCGTTACTGAATGCTTGTAAGTTTTATCAATGGTGAGGGAAGAGTTACCTACATGATTGCTACGATAAGTGAATATATTATCTAAAATGGTATCAAATAGAAAAATTTGCATATACTGTAATAACTGTAAAAACTGCTTGACATGAAGTTTATGGTCGGGTACGATAAATGCAGTGATCGCGTTGCAGAAACCTGTGAGGCCTGCGACCGGGGGAGAGCCTGCGGGGTCTCCTCTTTTTACTTTAAGGAGATATTCAATATGCTAAAGATTTTTTTGAATTATGATCAGCAAATAGAAAAACTGAAGAATGAGAAAAATCTACAGATTGATGATACGGTATATGCTAAGGATATTTTAATGCAAATGAGCTACTATTCATTAATCGGAGGGTATAAGGATATCTTTAAAAATCCGACAACCAAGAAATATAAGGATGGAACGCGGTTTGAGGATATTGTAGAGTTATATTATTTTGATGAATCCTTAAGGCAGTTGTTTTTGAGGTATCTCATTAAAGTGGAAAATGAAATAAAGTCACAAGTTTCCTACTATTTTACGGAAAAGAATGGTGAGAACCAAAAGGAATATCTTGATACCGCAAATTATAATTATGTGGGCAAGAAAAATCAAAGAGATATTAATCGTTTAATAAAAATTTTAGAAGGATATGTTACTAAACCGACGGATTATCACTATATAAATCATGCACAGAAAAAATATGGAAATGTTCCATTGTGGGTACTGACAAATGCGTTAACATTCGGTAATATTTCAAAAATGTATATGTTGCTTCCACAAGATATACAGATTAAGGTCAGTAGGAATTATCCGTGTATCAATGAAAGCCAAATGACTTCTATGTTGGCAGTAATGGTAAAATTCAGAAACGTTTGTGCACATGGAGAGCGATTGTTTACATATAGAACCGTTGATAGCATTCCGGATTTACCAATGCATAAGAAATTAGGCATAGCTCAAAAAGGCACACAATATATAAATGGAAAAAATGATTTGTTCTCAGTTGTAATTGCTTTAAGGTATCTTTTAAACGATGGTTGGTATAGGGAATTTATAAAAGAACTTAAAGTTCTGATTGATAAGTATCTTAAGAAACACGACAGTATAGCAGAACAAGAATTATATGAAAAAATGGGATTTCCAGAAAACTGGAGAAAGATAACCAGGTACAGGAAATAGTGAAAATATAAAATGGTCGGAATCAAGTCTCCAAGTCTAAGGATTTGGGGGCTTTCTTCTGCCCATTTTGATTTCGGAAAGCCTATCCGAAAAAGCAAAACTATGGTACAATGGCAGGTGCATTAGTGTGCAGTATGCCATTTGTGCAGTTCCGTTATGGGACTATTGCATTATTTTTGAATCCAAGGCTTAATGGAAAACCAAGGTTTGTGCATCTAAATTGCACGCTCATGGCACGTTGAGAGTGTCGCTCTGCTTGTTAAGAAACGTTGATTTTCCGGGATTTTCAGGTATTTCAGAGAAATTCAGCAGAATTAATAGTCTGACTTTTGAACACAGATGAACATTTAGGGTACAATTTATAATCTGCAATTTTGCAGATTGTACTTGGAGTGGTATGGATTATTTTGGGCTTTTGTGATATTCTGTCTGTGTATAATTTTCAGGTTCTATATTGGGATTTGTTTGAAAAAGGAGGGATGGGTATGCATAATTTAGTGAAGCCGCTTTCGAGGCGATATAGTCTTTTTTTGTTTTTGGGTATACTTTTTACACTTCTTTTTACATTATTACCTTCTGTTTGTTATGAGTCCTGGATGCCCGGTGTTCCCAGTACTCCGGTAGAATGCATGGATTCAGGCTGGACTGATGAGAACGGAGTATCCGTGGGGCAGCTCCCATGCAGTCTGGATTCGTCAGGCAGTACCCTGTGTCTTACACATGACCTTTCTGATATAGTGACGGACGCCGGGAAGGTTTTTGTTTTTCGGACACGATATGAAACCATCCGTGTATGGGCGGATGACACATTGGTTTATGAGACTGCGCAAGGGGAGGAACATGCATTGGGCAGCAGGTGGCATTTTATTCCTGCAGGCAGCTGCAAAGGAGCATCGCTGCTCCGGGTCGAGTTTACAAGATACGAGGAAAAAAATGACTGGTATTTATCCACGGTGTTTATAGATCATCCGGCGGCTGTCCTGATTTACCTTCTTGATGACTATGCTTCGGTTATTTTATTCTGTGTTTTCAGCGTGTTATTTACGTTGCTGCTGCTTTTTATTGTTATCTTTATGGCAAAGGAAAAAATGCCGGGTATGTCTGCAATTTTAGCATTGGCTGTTTTTGTTTTTCTTTCAGGCCAATGGGTTTTGCTGGATTCCAAGATTACGACACTGCTTGGCGGAAATTATGCCCTGACATATTTTTTCAGTTATTGTGTTTTTTATCTTCTGATGGTTCCGTTTTTGTTGTATATTCAACTGATGCTGGACTGTAAAAATCGGATACTGCGTTATTTGCCATGGGCTTTTATAGGAAATGCTGTTGTCTGTATGGGACTGCATCTTTTCGGAGTGGTTTCCATACAGAATACAACGGGTATCGTTCATATTTTAATGGTTTTAGCTATTTTTATCTCTACATGGGAATTATTCCACAGTGTCGTGAAATGGAGAGAAGGAAAGACCATTGTTACCTTTTATGGAATATTGCTTGTATATGCGGTAGGGCTGCTTTCGATTATTTTATACAACGCCGGCTTTCTGCGGCCGGCTAACAATGCTGTGCTGTATTCGTGGGCATTACTTATTCTGATTCTCAGTATGTCGGTAGATGCAATTTTCTCGTTTGGTCGTATGTGGAAACAAAAGCAGTATATTGAGCACTATCGGCAGATGGCCATTCAGGACAGTATGACCCTGCTGAAGAATCGCAATGCTTATGAGCTGCATCTGCAGAAGATTGTATCAGATCCGCCCCGTAGGCTTACATTCATTCTTTTTGATGTGGACAATCTGAAAATGATTAATGATACATACGGTCATCATGTAGGGGATCAGATTATTTATTTGTCTGCACAATGTGTTCGTGAGATTTTTGAGCCTTATGGTAACTGCTATCGAATCGGAGGGGACGAATTTTGTGTGATATTGAACTGTGCCGAAGATATTCCATCAAAGCTCAGTCAGTTTGATGTTCTTTTTAAAAGCAGGAGCAAGGATGTAATTCCCACTACTGTTTCTTATGGCTGGAAAGAAAAGGCCTTTGACAAAGGTGCGAAGGTTACGATGGAGGATATAGCTGCACTGCAGAACGAAGCGGACGAGAACCTGTATCGTCATAAAAAGGCAAATAAAGCGGCTTTTATCAATAAAGAAAGCGCTGAGACAGTGAATGAGGTGCCGGGGCGTATTTAAAAATTAAAATTTGGTCTGTTTGCATTTTCTGCGGTTCTTTTACAGGCATTACGACTCTTGCTAAGAAGAAGGCATTTGAAGCCGGAATGAACGGGCATTGGACACACAAAACAGTTCTTTACGTATTGGGGAAGGTTAAATTGATGAAAAAAAATCTGATGAATTTACAATTAAATGAGTATACACTTCCAAGTATTGCCCAGATTTCCGAAAAAATGCCCGGCGGTTTCTTTATTTATCACGCTGACGGGGAAGAGAACTTTATCTTTTTTAACAAAGCGCTGATCCGCATCTGTGGGTGTGAAACAGAAGAAGAGTTTCGAGAATTAACAAATAATTCTTTTAAAGGCTTCGTGGTTCCTGAGGAGCTGGAGGAAGCAGAGAAACAGATATGGAAGTGTATCAACGAACGTGAAGATGAGATGGATTATGTTCAATATCATATAAAGAGAAAAGACGGATCTGTACGCAAAATTATGGATTATGGGCATCTTGTTCATACAGATACCTACGGAGATGTATTCTATGTTTTTGTGGATGATATGACAGAACGTATGACAGAAGAAAATAAAGAATATGGAAATGTTTATCCTCATTTAACGCTTACAAAAAAAGAACAATATCATCAGGTTGCTGTTTCCGGTGCAATTATGGCCTTTTGCATCAATGTAACTAATGGAACAATTGATGATGAGATCTATGAAAATATTGATGGCAGATTTATACCGATATTGGAACCGGCAGGACTTCAGTTGCCGTGTCCTATAATTGAAATGGTTGATTATTATTGCAGGGATAGGATTATTGCTGTCTATCATCAGCCGGTCAGGGATTTTTTTAACCGGGAAAAAATTCTTGCAGCTTACCAAAACAAAGAATATGAGCAGTTTATGGAATGTACTGTTCAGAAAAGCGGTATCAGAAAAAGAATACGAATTACATTTCTTCTTTCAAAGGATTCTGCAACAGGAAATATTATTGCGTTTTGCAATGTAAAGGATATTACCGACAGCTACAACAAACAGCTTCAGATTGAAGAGACAGCTAGGGCTGCAGAATTGTCAGAAGCCATAGAAACGATCAATGAAGCCCTCGGTTCAGGAAGCTGGAGCATGGAGTTTGATAAAAATGCGCAGATGGTTTCCTGTACATGGAGTGACACTTTCCGAAGAATGGTAGGCGCTGAATCTGGGGAAGATTATCCTGATGCTGTTGATTCATGGTCAGACATGCTGCATCCGGAAGATAAAGAAAAGACACTGAAAGCATACTGGGATACAGTCAACGATTATTCCGGTCAGAAGACCTATAATGTTACCTATCGGCTGAAAACGAAAAATCGTGGTTACAGGTGGTTTAAAGCATTGGGACGCCTCACAAGAAGAGCAGACGGTTCTCCTTCTACATATTATGGTGTATTGATGGACATTGATGATGAAGTGCGTGCCAATGAGGAACTTATACAGACCAGAAAAAATCTCGAAGACGCATTGAATGCTGCCCAGCATGCAAACAGGGCAAAGACAACTTTCCTTAATAATATGTCCCATGATATCCGTACGCCTATGAATGCAATTATCGGTTTTACTTCTCTTGCTGCAGCGCATATTGATGATAAACAGAAGGTACAGGATTATCTGGCAAAAATTCAAACATCCAGCAATCATCTGCTGAGCTTAATCAATGATGTTTTGGATATGAGCAGAATCGAATCTGGTAAAGTTAAAATTGAAGAACAGGAAGTTCATCTGCAGGATATTTTTCACGATCTTCGTACGATTGTGCAGGCTGAGGTTAATTCCAAACAGTTGGATTTCTTCATGGATACGGTTGATGTTGAAAATGAAGACATTATTTGTGATAAGCTGCGCATGAATCAGGTACTATTAAACATTTTAAGCAACGCGCTTAAATTTACAAAGCCCGGCGGAATGGTCAGTCTTCGGGTAATCCAGAAAACGGAAGCAGTCAGGGGGTATGCCAAATACGAATTTCGCATTAAAGATTCCGGTATCGGAATGAGTCAGGATTTCATAAATCATATCTTTGAACCTTTTGAAAGAGAGCGGACCTCTACTGTAAGCGGAATCAGGGGTACAGGACTGGGCATGTCTATCACGAAAAACATTGTCGATATGATGGGCGGAATAATTGACGTATACAGTGAAGTTAATAAAGGAACAGAATTTATCGTAACACTGGAGTTCAAAACATGCGGTACAAAGGTTAATTATGAGGTAATTCCCGAACTGCAGGGACTTAGAGCGCTGGTTGCGGATGATGACGCAGATACCTGCATGAGTATTGCAAAGATGCTTAGTGTGATTGGCATGAGGTCGGACTGGACAACGCTTGGAAAGGAAGCTGTCCTCAGGACAAAATTTGCTGTAGAACAAAAGGATGAATACAGTGCATACATCATAGATTGGCTGATGCCTGATATGAACGGTATTGAAGTTGTCCGCCGCATCCGGAATATTATAGGTGAAAGCAGACCGATTATTATTCTCACTGCTTATGATTGGACTGCTATTGAAAAAGAAGCCCGCGAAGCAGGAGTAACAGCATTTTGCTCCAAGCCTCTGTTTATGTCTGAGCTTAGAGACGCACTTACCAAACCGTACAGAGTATCGGAAACAAAAACGGCAGTCTCTGTGAAGGCTGATCTGCTTAAGGGAAAGAATATACTGCTTGTTGAAGATAATGAATTGAATCAGGAGATTGCTGTGGAAATTTTGACAGAAGCCGGATTCGTTGTGGATACTGCAGATGATGGTGATATGGCGGTTTCTATAATGAGCCGTGCGAAGGAAGGGCAGTATGATCTGATTTTAATGGATATTCAGATGCCTAAAATGGATGGCTATGCAGCAACCAGGGAAATCAGAGCATTATCGGTTCCTGAGATTGCCAATATTCCGATTATTGCCATGACAGCTGATGCCTTTGAAGAAGATAAGAAAAAAGCGTTTGAAGCCGGAATGAACGGGCATATTGCAAAACCGATTGATATACCGAAGCTAATGGGGACTTTGGAAGTAATACTTAATAACATGGAAGGAACGGCTTGAAAAGCATACCGAACCTGCTTATAATAAGTATATCCCGATGGCAGCAGCAATGGGAAAATGAGCGAAAGAGGAGACAGTGCAGCGATGAAATTACTTGAGGAGCGCATCCGGAAGGATGGAACAGTTAAGGCAGGAAATGTGCTGAAGGTGGATTCTTTTCTGAATCATCAGATGGACATAGACCTGTTTAATGAAATGGGAAAGGAATGGGCACGTCTGTTTTCGGATTGTCCGATTACAAAGATTCTGACAATAGAGGCTTCCGGCATTGGCATAGCCTGTGTGGCAGCCCAGCATTTTCATGTGCCGGTGGTTTTTGCCAAGAAGGCGCAGTCCCTTAACATTGACGGAGAAGTGTATTCCACTAAAATTCAGTCTTTTACCCATAAGAAAGTTTATGATGTTATTGTCTCTAAAAAGTTTATAGGTCCGGAGGATCATATCTTAATCATTGATGATTTTCTGGCAAACGGACGTGCTCTGGAAGGACTGCTGGAGATTGTCAGTGAGGCCGGCGCGACAGTGGAGGGAATCGGCATTGCTGTTGAAAAAGGTTTCCAGGAGGGCGGTGATTTAATCCGCTCTAAAGGAATCAGGGTGGAATCCCTGGCCATTGTAGAGAGCATGAATGATGAGACAGGAGAAATCATATTTCGATAAAAAAACAGAAATTTTGAACCTTCTCTTGACAAAAGCAGTCGCAGATGATTATACTGATTAGCGATAAGAGCAGACAATGGGGTTGTATGGAGGTGTCATACTACCCTTTTTATGTTAAGCTCACAAAAGTCATATATGTGAAAAAACAGGAGGAGAAATTATGAAAAAGAAAGTTTTAAGCTTACTTGCAGTTATGGCTTTGACAGTAAGTACTTTGGTTGGCTGTGCATCTTCCGATGCAGGTGCTGCCGACACAGATGCTGCTGCTGAAACAGAAACGGCAGCAGATGCCGATACTGCTTCTGAAACAGCAGAAACACCGGCAGCTGCCGGAGTGAAGGCAGGTTTCATTTTCCTGCATGATGAGAATTCTACTTACGATCTGAATTTCCTGAATGCAGCAAAGGAAGCTTGTGAGAAATTAGGTGTTGAATGTGTATTAAAGACAAACATTCCTGAAGGCCAGGAGTGCTATGAAGCAGCCTGCGAACTTGCTGATGCAGGATGCAACTTCATTTTTGCAGACAGTTTTGGTCATGAGGATTACATGATTGAAGCAGCAAAGGAATATCCTGAGGTGCAGTTCAGCCATGCAACCGGA
This sequence comes from Lachnospiraceae bacterium, assembly GCA_017621815.1. Classification (GTDB taxonomy): domain Bacteria; phylum Bacillota; class Clostridia; order Lachnospirales; family Lachnospiraceae; genus Suilimivivens. The sequence goes on from JAGASK010000022.1 coordinate 44,896, forward strand.
ACAAAGGCTCATACTGAGAATCTTGCCAATTACCACAATGCATTTGCTTCCATCTATGATGGTCGTTATCTTGCAGGTATTGCAGCAGGTATGAAGTTAAATGAAATGATTGAGAACGGTGAAATCACTGCAGATCAGGCTAAGATGGGTTACGTTGGTGCTTATACCTACGCAGAAGTTATTTCCGGTTATACCTCTTTCTTCTTAGGTGCCCGCTCCGTTTGCCCTACTGTTACTATGGAAGTAACCTTTACAGGTTCCTGGTATGATGAAACAGCAGAGAAGGAAGGCGCTAATAAGCTTATCGAAAACGGCTGCGTGCTTATCAGCCAGCATGCGGATTCTATGGGTGCTCCCACTGCTTGTGAGACCGCCGGTGTACCTAATATTTCCTACAACGGAAGCACGGTAAGCGCTTGTCCTAATACCTTTATCGTATCTTCCAGAATTAACTGGGTGCCTTATTTTGAATATGCTATCGGATGCGTAGCTGACGGTACTGCAATCGATGCAGACTGGTGCGGTTCCCTGGAGACAGGTTCTGTTGAATTGACCGAGCTTGGTTCTGCAGCAGCTGAGGGAACACAGGATGCGATTGATGCAGCTAAAGCTGAGATTATTGCCGGAAACGTGCATGCCTTTGATATTGCTACCTTCACTGTTAACGGTGCAGCTTTAGAGAGCTATGAAGCAGATGTGGATACTGATGCAGACTACACACCTGACCATGAAGTGGTAAGTGACGGATATTTCCATGAGTCCGGTGAAGGATTCCGTTCCGCACCTTATTTTGATGTGCAGATTGACGGAATCACCCTTCTTGATACTGCATTCTGATATAAAGCCTTGCAAATTGCAGAGGGCGGCACAGCGATTTTCGCCGCGCCGCCCTTTTTCTATAAGGTTGAAAAAGATTTCGACAAAATAGAAAAAGGGCGGAACAATCAAAAACTCGAAAGGGGATAAGTGATGGAGACTAAAACAGCCGCAGTTTCAATGAGAAATGTTACGAAAGCCTTTGGATCTGTGAATGCCAATGAGAAGGTTAATCTGGATATTTATAAGGGAGAGATTTTGGCCTTGCTGGGCGAAAACGGAAGCGGAAAGACAACTTTGATGAATATGCTTTCCGGTATTTATTTTCCTGATGAAGGTCAGATTTTTATTAATGGGAAAGAGGAAGTCATTAAGTCACCCAAAGATGCTCTCAAGCTGGGTATCGGAATGGTTCATCAGCACTTTAAGCTGATTGATGTGCTGTCTGCTACGGAAAACATTATTTTGGGGCTGGAGGGAAAGCTGAATATCAAAGAGGCTTCCCAAAAGATAGAAGATATCTGCAAAAAATACGGATTTGAAGTAGAGCCCAGGCAAAAAATTTATGATATGTCCGTTTCCCAGAAGCAGACAGTGGAAATTGTCAAGGTACTGTATCGAGGTGCGGATATTCTGATTTTAGATGAGCCCACAGCAGTGCTGACTCCCCAGGAGACAGAGAGACTGTTCAGCGTGCTGCGGAAAATGCGGGATGACGGCAAGGCGATTGTTATTATTACCCATAAAATGCATGAGGTGGAGTCCCTGTCTGACAGAGTGGCGGTACTTCGTGGTGGCCAGTATATCGGCAGCTTGGCAACTAAAGATACTAATGTTACCGAAATGACCAATATGATGGTGGGTCATGCGGTAACATTAAATATTGAGAGACCGGAACCGGTGAATCCCAGGCCCCGTATTGAAGTGCAGGGGCTGACCGTTCGCAGCGAGGAGGGTATACTGAAGCTGCAGGATGTAACCTTTACCGCAAACAGCGGAGAGATTCTTGGCATTGCCGGAATTTCCGGCTGCGGTCAGAAGGAATTGCTTGAGGCGATTGCCGGACTGCAGGTCATAGAATCCGGCAGCATCAATTATGTGGAGGATGACGGCACCAGGGAGTTGTTAATAGGAAAGGATCCCCTTAAAATTGCAGAAATGGGAGTTTCCCTTTCCTTTGTGCCGGAGGACAGGCTTGGAATGGGACTGGTAGGTAATATGGATATTACCGATAATATGATGCTTCGTTCTTTCCGCAGGGGCCACAGTCCTTTTACCAATCGGAAGCCGCCGAAACAGCTGGCTGTAGATGTGGTGAAAAATCTGGATGTGGTGACAGCAGGCATATCAACTCCGGTACGAAGACTTTCCGGTGGAAATGTACAGAAGGTGCTGGTAGGTCGTGAAATAGCTTCTGTTCCCACCGTATTGTTGACTGCTTATGCAGTGCGGGGTCTGGATATCAATTCTTCTTATACTATATATGACCTGATTAATGAACAGAAGAAAAAAGGTGTGGCTGTAATTTTTGTCGGAGAAGATTTGGATGTGCTGTTGGAATTATCCGACAGAATTCTGATTCTCTGCGGCGGACAGGTCAGCGGCATCGTGGATGCAAGAAAAACAGATAAAAATCAGGTCGGAATGATGATGACCAGAATAGGAGGCAGCGGGAATCATGAATGAAAAAAGTAAAGAGCCGTTTTTTCATATAGTGAAAAGGGATGCGCTTCCCTGGTATAAATCTATAGGAATCCGCATTGCAGCGATTGTATTGGCATTGATTCTTTGTGCTGTTGTAACTACAATCACTACCGGTATTAATCCGATTCGGGTGTATGAATCCATTTTTCTCGGAGCTTTCGGCACAGCCAGAAAAACCTGGATTACTTTTCAGAATATTTCTATTTTGCTTTTGATTTCGCTGGCACTGACTCCGGCTTTTAAAATGAAATTCTGGAATATCGGAGGAGAAGGGCAGGTGCTCATTGGCGGTCTGGCTGCCGCAGCCTGTATGATTTGTCTTGATGATAAACTGCCGAATGTACTGGTGATGGTTTGTATGGTGATTGCCAGCATTGCTGCCGGTGCTGTCTGGGGCCTGATTCCCGCTTTTTTCAGGGCAAAGTGGAATACAAATGAGACTCTTTCCACATTAATGATGAACTATATCGCCACACAGTTGGTTGCCTTTTTTACTATTGTATGGGAGGTGCCCAAGGGTTCCGGAAAAATCGGTATTATTAATCAGGATTCCAATGTGGGATGGCTGCCCCAGATTTTCGGTTCCAAATATCTGTTGAGTATCCTGGTGGCTGTGGTTATCACGGTGTTTATGTACATTTACCTGAATTACAGCAAGCATGGATATGAGATTTCCGTTGTGGGTGAAAGTGAAAATACTGCGAAATATGTGGGTATTAAAGTGGAGAAGGTTATCATCCGTACTATGGTCCTTTCCGGTGCCGTATGCGGTCTGGTAGGCCTGCTGCTGGTGGGAAGTATCAATCATACCATAACCACTACTATTGCCGGCGGGCAGGGATTCACTGCCGTGCTGGTGTCATGGATGTCCAAATTTAATCCGTTGACCATGGTTCTTTCCAGCTTCCTGATTATCTTTATGAACCGGGGAGCCAGTGAGATTTCCACTAACTTCGGACTGAACCATTCCTACTCGGATATCCTGACAGGTATCATTCTGTTTTTCATCATCGGCTGTGAATTTTTCATTGCCTATCGGATTCAGTTCCGTAAAAAAGCAGAAAAGGAGGAACAGTAATCATGTGGAGTTTCTTACTTGCATTTATTCCGAGAGCAGTTGTACAGGGTATTCCGCTTCTGTACGGCAGTACAGGAGAAATCGTTACGGAAAAATCCGGTAATCTGAATCTGGGAATTCCCGGCGTCATGTATGTGGGCGCCATCAGCGGTGTTATCGGTTCCTTTTTCTATGAGAGAACAGTATCCGATGCATCTGCAATGAATCCGGTGCTGGCTGTATTGATTCCAATGTTATGCTGCCTGCTTGGTTCTTTGCTGATGGGATTGCTTTATTGTTTCTTGACAGTAACGCTGCGGGCTAATCAGAATGTAACAGGTTTGGCCATGACTACCTTTGGTGTGGGATTCGGCAATTTCTTCGGAGGTTCTTTGATAAAACTGGTTGCAAGCGATGTGCCTTCTATTGCACTGACTGCCACCAGTGGGTATTTCAGTAAAGCGCTCCCTTTTGCGGGAAAATTTGGCTGGTTTGGAAAGCTGTTTTTGTCTTATGGATTTTTGGCATATTTAGGAGTGTTCATTGCACTGATAGCCTCCTATATTTTGAATCACACCCGAGTGGGGCTACATCTGAGAGCTGTGGGTGAAGGTCCCAACACTGCTGATGCAGCAGGTATCAATGTGACAAAGTACAAATATATTGCTACCTGTGCCGGTTGTATGATTGCAGGCCTGGGAGGCTTGTATTATGTGATGGATTACGCCTGCGGCGTATGGTCTAATGATGCCTTTGGTGACAGGGGATGGCTTGCGATTGCGCTGGTTATTTTTACAATCTGGCGTCCTAATCTGAGTGTGCTGGCATCTTTCCTGTTTGGCGGGCTTTATATCTTATATCTGTATATTCCTACCGGTATGGATCATATGGAGTATCAGGAATTATATAAAATGATTCCTTATGTGGTTACTCTGGCAGTTCTGGTAATTACCAGTATGCGCAGTAAACGTGAGAATCAGCCGCCTGCAAGTCTCGGATTGGCATATTTCAGAGAAGAGCGTTAATATTTTATAGTTTAGAAGAGTGGAAAAAAGATGTCGAATACAACCAAACTGGCGCTGGAAGCATCGCTTAAGAAGCTTTTGCTGCAAAAAAGAATTGATAAGATAACAATAAATGATTTAACAGCAGACTGCGGTATCAGCCGGATGTCCTTTTATTATCATTTTAAGGATATTTATGATTTGGTTGAATGGGTATGTGTGGAAGATGGGAAAAAGGCTTTGCAGGATAAGAAAACCTATGATACATGGCAGGAGGGGATGAATCAGGTTTTTGAAGCTGTTTTGGAAAACAAGCCTTTTATTCTGAATGTATACAGTTCTGTCAGCCGGGAAAAAATCGAAAGCTATTTGTATAAGCTTACTTACCATCTGATTGCCGGTGTGGTGGAGGAAAAGTGCATAGAAAGCGCATTGGCAGAAGAAGATAAAGCGTTTATTGCGGAATTTTACAAATATGGCTTTGTGGGAATTATGCTGGATTGGATTGCCCGGGGAATGAAAGATGATTATAAAGAAATTGTGGAGAGAATGAGCATCACTCTCCATGGAAATATCACCAATTCAATTCACAATTTTGAAAAAGTAAAAAAGAATTAATTTTAATCAAAATGAGCGGAATGATAAGTTTTTTATCATTTCGCTCATTTTGTAAGTAGAATTACTTGTTTTACAAGTATAAGATAAGGGCATAAAACAAGTGAACAAACAAATTAAAGGAAAGGTGGCAATTATTATGGCAGGAAAAAAGAATATAGGAATTGGCATGGCAGCAATTGCGGCAGGAGCCGGAGTGGCAGCAGTAGCAGCAAAAAATCATAAAAAAGCGGATAAAAAGGCAGAGAAAAAAGCAGGCGCAGCTGCCGAAAAAAAAGAATACCGCAATACGGAAATAGGGAAAAACCAGAAAAACAGCAAGGGGATTTATTATACAAACGGCAATTATGAGGCATTTGCAAGACCCAGGAAACCGGAGGGCGTGGATGATAAAAATGCATACATTGTCGGCAGCGGTTTAGCTGCACTGGCAGCGGCATGCTTTTTGGTACGTGACGGACAGATGCCGGGTTCCCACATTCATATATTAGAGGCAATGGATATTGCCGGAGGTGCCTGCGACGGTATTTATGATGCAACAAGGGGCTATGTAATGCGTGGCGGACGTGAGATGGAAAATCATTTTGAATGTCTTTGGGATTTGTTCCGCAGCATTCCTTCTATAGAAACACCGGGCGTATCCGTATTGGATGAATATTATTGGCTGAATAAGGAAGACCCGAACTATTCCTTATGCCGTGCAACTGTGAACCGCGGCAAGGATGCACATACGGACGGTAAATTCAATTTAAGCCAAAAGGGCTGCATGGAAATCATGAAGCTGTTTATGACCAGGGATGAAGATTTATATGATAAGACCATTGAAGATGTATTTGATGATGAGGTATTTAATTCAACCTTCTGGTTATATTGGAGAACCATGTTTGCTTTTGAAAACTGGCACAGCGCTTTGGAAATGAAGCTCTATTTCCAGAGATTTATTCATCACATTGCAGGACTGCCGGATTTCAGCGCATTGAAATTTACTAAGTACAATCAGTATGAATCATTGATTCTGCCTATGCAGAAGTATCTGGAATCAGCAGGGGTTGATTTCCAGTTTAATACAGAGGTTACTAATGTAATTTTTGAATTTGAAGATAATAAAAAGGTAGCAAAGGCAATCGAATGTAAGGTTAAAGGCGTGGAAAAGGGAATCATGCTTACGGAAAATGACCTTGTATTTGTAACCAACGGAAGCTGTACGGAAGGCACGATTTACGGGGACCAGAATCATGCGCCTAACGGAGATGCCGAAGTAAGAACCAGCGGCTGCTGGAGTTTATGGAAAAATATTGCAAAGCAGGATGCGGCATTTGGACATCCGGAAAAATTCTGTTCCGATGTTGCAAAGACAAATTGGGAGTCTGCAACAGTTACAACTTTGGATGATAAGATTCTTCCTTATATTACAAACATCTGCAAGCGTGACCCGAAGAGCGGAAAAGTTGTTACCGGCGGTATTGTAAGCTGTCAGGATTCCAGCTGGCTGATGAGCTGGACCATTAACAGGCAGGGACAATTTAAAGACCAGGATAAAGATAAGGTATGCGTCTGGGTATATGGATTATTTACAGATGTCCCCGGTGATTTTGTGAAGAAGCCCATGAAAGAATGTACGGGTAAGGAAATTACGGAAGAATGGCTGTATCACTTGGGCGTTCCGGTAGAAGAAATTCCTGAACTGGCTGAAAACAGCGCCGTCTGTGTGCCTACCATGATGCCTTATATCACAGCATTTTTCATGCCGAGGGCAAAGGGAGACCGTCCTGATGTGATTCCTGACGGCTGTGTAAACTTTGCATTCCTTGGACAGTTTGCGGAAACTCCCAGAGATACTGTCTTTACGACTGAATATTCCGTAAGAACTGCCATGGAAGCTGTATATGGGCTTTTGGGCGTAGACAGAGGCGTGCCGGAGGTTTGGGGCAGCGTTTATGATATCCGTGAACTGCTGGACAGCAGTGTAAAGCTTATGGATGGCAAATCTCCCCTTGAAATTGAACTGCCGGGCCCCCTTAATGCACTTAAGAAACCCCTCCTTCGTGTGGTAAAGGGAACTGTAATTGAAAAAGTATTGCGTGACCATGATGTCTTAAAGGATGGAATGATTTAAATTACGCATTATGCTGCTGAAGACGCTGCTGAAAGAACATTATTTGTTTGAAGCATAAAAGCTTCTGGTATATAATGTATTCATCAGAGACGGAAGGAGAAGAAAGATGAATACTCGTTATATTATCATAGGTGCTGCGGTTCTTATTGTTTTATTCGTTATTTTTTATATCAGGGAGTGTATAAAAGAAAAAAAGGGTATTAACAGTGAAGAAAAGCAAACGATAAAAAAAATTATCAGTGAACTGGTGCCTGATGCAGAGCAGTATACCACAGCATATGCCATATGGCAATCAATTGCTTTGAGCGGCGGAGGAAGGAGAGTAACCACCACAACACAGTATTGGTATTATGCAGTTGCATTTAAGCCGGGTATCATATATGTAGTGCCGCTGTTTTTCAATAAAGGAGATATAAGCTATGGAAATCCCAAATGCCTGACAAAGGAAAATCTGGGAATGGTCAATGCCAAGGCGGGTGACAGCTGGGCAACCTTTTATGATTTGGACAGGGAAGAAATCCTGACGCTTATGGTAGGACCCCATAATACCAAGGATGACGAATTCCATCCCGTCAATATTCAGCAGAAAGAGGAATATCAGGCATTTGTCAGCTTTTTGAAAGAATTTATGGCAGAAGTAAATGAATATCGTCAGGTGACGGTTACCGGAAAAATAGGAAAACCATTAAAGAATAAATAAAAATGAAAGAGCAAATTCTTGTCGTATTTTGTTGAATTTGCTCTTTTTCTGTGCTAAATTCACTAGTAACAGTATTTCCAGAAAATGGGAATTTTTTTACAGGTGGATTATATGGTACGGGAATATTTGGAACAGAATGTATATACAGCCTTGCAGGAGCGCCTGCATTTTCTTTTTGAAGAGTTTGACAATATTTATGTTTCGTTTTCGGGGGGAAAAGACAGCGGACTGCTTTTAAATATGGTGCTGGATTATCAGAAAAGACATTATCCTGGCAGAAAAATAGGCGTTTTTCACCAGGATTTTGAAGCCCAGTATACGGTAACTACAGAATATGTGGAAAGAACCTTTGAGAGAATTAAGGATGAAGTGGAGCCTTACTGGGTATGCCTTCCCATGGCTACGCGGACAGCCCTGAGCAGTTATGAAATGTACTGGTATCCCTGGGATGATACAAAAAAGGACTGCTGGGTCAGGGAAATGCCGAAAAAGGATTATGTGATTAATCTGGAAAATAATCCTGTCATTACATATCGTTACCGGATGCATCAGGAAGACCTTGCCAGGCAGTTCGGACGCTGGTACAGAATGGCACACGGTGATAAGAAGACAGTCTGCCTGCTTGGAATGCGTGCGGATGAGTCTCTGCAAAGATACAGCGGATTTTTAAATAAAAAGTATGGATACAGGGGAGAATGCTGGATTAGTAAGCAGTTTAAGGATGTCTGGTGCGCTTCGCCCCTGTATGACTGGTCCTCGGAAGATGTCTGGCATGCAAACTGGCTTTTTGATTATGATTACAATCATCTATACGACCTTTATTATAAAGCGGGTCTTAAGGTTTCACAGATGCGGGTTGCATCTCCGTTTAATGATTATTCCAAGGATTCATTAAATTTATACCGGATTATTGACCCGGAAATATGGGTAAAGCTGGTGGGAAGAGTGCAGGGGGCTAATTTTGCATGTATTTACGGCAAGACGAAAGCAATGGGTTACCGGAATGTAACATTGCCGGAAGGGCATACATGGAAATCTTACACAATGTTTCTTTTGGATACTCTGCCGGCGAGACTGCGCAACAATTATGTAAAAAAATTCAATACATCTATTGAGTTCTGGCATAAAACGGGAGGCGGTCTGGACGAGGATACGATTCAGGAGCTGGAGGAGCATGGTTATCAAATCCGGCGGAACGGTGTTTCCAATTATACATTGAACAAGAAATCACGAATTGTGTTTATCGGAAGCATTCCCGATAATACCGATGACATCAAATCAACCAAGGATATTCCGAGCTGGAAGAGAATGTGCTTTTGCATCCTGAAAAATGACCATATTTGTCGCTTTATGGGATTTGGCATGAGTAAGCAGCAGCAAAAACGCATTGATATAATCCGGCGTAAGTACAAGAGCATAGAGGAGATGAATTATGGAGTATAAAAGTCCTGTTTACAGCGTCATAGCAGTTCCGGTTGAAAAAATAAAACCGAATACTTATAATCCCAATTCGGTAGCGCCGCCTGAAATGAAGCTGCTTTATGAAAGCATTAAAGCGGATGGCTATACAATGCCTATTGTTTGTTATTACAGTAAGGAACAGGATATTTATATCATTGTGGACGGCTTTCACCGTTACAGGATTATGCTTGAATATCCTGATATTTATGAAAGAGAAAAGGGTCTGCTCCCGGTTTCTGTAATTAACAAGCCCATTGACCAGAGAATGGCGAGCACTATCCGCCATAATCGTGCAAGGGGAAACCATGATGTGGATTTGATGAGTAATATTGTAAAGGAGCTGCATGAGCTGGGGCGTTCCGACGCATGGATTTCCAGGCATCTTGGGATGGACCGTGATGAAATTCTGCGTTTGAAGCAGATTACAGGTCTTGCGGCATTGTTTAAGGACGTAAAATTCGGGAAGGCGTGGAGACCTGTGGACGAACCGGAGGAATAGCTTTTTTAAAGAAAAAATAAAATAATAAGGTACCTTGACAAATCTGGCGCATTATGCCAAAATTGTCAAGGTACCTTATTATTTTTGGTTTTAAGGAGGATTTTTATGTCTGAAGATATGAATAAAGAGCTTATTATGAATCTGCGGAATCTGGGGCATACGATACGTTTTCTTTTTGAGGGGAAAGGAAGTCAGAAGAGAATTCTGATAATTTTGTATGAAAACGGGAATATGACGCAGCGGGAATTAACGGAAAGACTGGGAATCCAGCCCGGTTCTGCCAGTGAAGTCATAGGAAAACTGGAAAGCGCAGGACTGATTCAGCGCAGATTGAGCAGGTCGGACCGCAGGACTGCCGATATCCTGCTGACGGAAAGCGGGCGGTTGCAGGCGGAAGAAGCCGCTATGCAGCGCAAAATACGGCATCAGCAAATGTTTTCCTGCCTGACTCAGGAAGAAAAAGAGACTTTGCTAAAACTTACCGGAAAGCTTGATGCAGACTGGAACAGCCGTTACGGTGATGTTCACAGACACTGATTAAAGGAGAAGGTTTTTATGTGGAAATATATAAAGAAATATCTTCATATTGCGATTTTGGCAGCGCTGTTCATGATGGGGGAAGTGCTGATGGATTTAATCCAGCCCGGAATCATGAGCCGGATTGTAGATGAAGGTGTATTGGGAATTAATAATAACGGCATCGGGGACATGCATTTAATTCTGACATTGGGCTTTACTATGATTGGGCTTGTATTGTTCGGAGGATTATGCGGTTCGATGAACAATGTATTTGTGCATATGTCAAGCCAGAATATTGGAAATGAAATGCGTAAGGACTGCTTCCGCAGAATTATGACCTTTTCATTTCCGCAGATGGACCGTTTCGGAACAGGTTCGCTTGTAACAAGAGTTACGAATGATATTACCCAGGTTCAGAATTTTGTTGCACAGTTTGTCCGCGGCATGATTCGTACAACCATGCTGATGGCAGGAAGCATTTTCTTTATGTTCCGGCTGAACCACCGGTTCGGACTTATTGTTTTATGTGCTTTCCCGTTTATTCTGGGATGTATGATTTTTTGCCTTTATAAGGCAGGACCGCTGCTTCCGAAGCTTCAAAATCAGCTTGACCAGATTAACGGCATACTGCAGGAGGACGTGTCCGGCATCAGGATTATTAAAGCCTGTGTCAGGGAAATCTACGAAAAACTGCGTTTCGGAAAAGCAAATGATGATTTGATTAAAACACAGCTGCGGGTGCTTGTAATTTTTGCTTTTATGAATCCGGTGATGAATGCGCTGATGTATATTGTTGTTGTAATTATTTTGCTGGCAGGTTCTTATCAGGTGAAAGAAAATACAACAACACCCGGTGTTATCATGGCAGCTATTACTTATACAACGCAGCTTTTGAATGCGATTTTGATGCTGGTGATGCTGTTTCAGAATATTTCCAAAGGAATTACATCCTGGAAGCGGGTTAAGGAAGTGCTGCACAGCCAGCCTGATTTAAAAGACGGAAATTCGGACGAAAATACTTCTGTCCGCGGCAAAGTTGAATTCCGTAACGTATCCTTTGCATTCCCCGGAACAGAGCAGACAGTATTGAAGAATATTAATCTGACTATCAATCCCGGAGAAGTAGTGGCAGTTATGGGTGCTACGGGCTGTGGAAAAACAGCCCTTGTCAGTTTGATACCCCGTTTTTATGATGTAACAGGCGGAGCAGTTCTTGTGGACGGAGTAGATGTGCGTGAGTATAAACAAAAGGATTTAAGAAATAAAATTGCGATTGCATTACAGAAAAGTGAATTATTCAGCGTTTCCATTAAAGAAAATATTTCCTGGGGAAAACCGGATGCAGGGAATGAAAGTATTTTAAAGGCAGCAGGCATTGCGCAGGCAGATGATTTTATTCAGTCAACGCCGAATGGATATGATACTCCGGTTGCAGAGCGGGGAATGAGCTTATCAGGCGGGCAAAAGCAGAGAATTTCTATTGCAAGGGCAATATTAAAGGATGCCGAGATACTGATTTTCGATGATTCTACCAGTGCGCTGGATTTGAAAACGGAAGCAAATCTTTATGCGGCATTGCGGGAAGCAAGGCCGGAAAGCACCAGGATTCTGATTGCCCAGCGTATTGCATCCGTACGGCTGGCTGACAGAATAGTAGTTTTAAATAACGGCAGCATAGAAGCCTGCGGTACCCATGCGGAGTTAATGCAGTCCTGTAAGACTTATCAGGATATATATCATTCACAGATAGGAAATGAAGGTGAGAGTTATGAGTGAGCCGAGAAAAATAGAAAGCAATATTCCGGGAATGAACAGGCGTGAGCGGTTTGTGGAAGTGGAACATGCGGAAAATGTGGGGGAAACCATTAAGAGAATAATATCATATTTCGTACATGAAAAAATATTGGTTATTGGCATGCTGGGCATTGTTATTTTCGGCACGCTTTGCGGCGTTTATGCCCCCAGCCTGCAAAGTAAGGCCATAGATATTATCGCCGGTGCGGCTGAAGGCAGTCTGTCCCGGGTACTGCTGTTTATGCTTTTAACTTATTTGCTGTACAGTAGCAGCCAGCTGGTTCAGGGACTGCTTGGCGCAAATTTAAGCCAGCGGATTGTTAAGCGGATGAGGGAAGAATTATTTGGAAAAATTGTGGATTTACCTGTTAAGTATCTGGATACCCATTCCCATGGTGATGTCATGAGCCGGATGACTAATGATATTGAAAACATTTCAACGACTGTTTCGCAGTCGCTGCCTTCCTTATTTTCCGGCGTTTTGACGATACTTGGCACTGTTGCAATTATGTTCTGGTACTGCTGGCAGCTGGCGCTTTTAAGCTGTATTACTGTACTTCTGACAGTGGCGGCAACAAAAATACTGTCTAAAAAGGTACGGAAGTTTTCACGAAGCCGTCAGCGGCTGTTAGGTGAACTGAACGGCACAGTTGAAGAAATGGTGTCAGGATACCGGACAGTTGTGGCATATAATCATCAGGATATTACGGTGGATGAGTTTTGCAATACTTCTGATTCCCTGACGAAAGCAGGAATCAGGACCGATGTCGTAAGCGGTGTTATGGGTCCTGTAATGAATTGTATCGGGAATATCGGTTTTGTAATTATTGCAGCTTTCGGAGGATATTTTGCGCTTACCGGTCTGATATCGGTGGGAGTTATTTCCGCATTCATTGTATATGCAAAACAGTTCAGCCGTCCTATTAATGAAATTGCACAGATTTACGGGCAGCTTCAGACAGCAATAGCAGGCGCTGAAAGAGTATTTTATGTTATTGATGAGGCAAGTGAGGATAAAACAGGGGAAGCTCTTGCGGAAGGTTTGGCTGCTACAGTAGATTTCCGGAATGTGAAATTTTCATATGAGAAAGGATATCCGGTCATTCATGATTTCACGTTAACAGTGCCTTCAGGCAAAAAAGTTGCCCTGGTAGGAGCTACCGGCAGCGGTAAAACAACGGTGGTAAATCTGCTGATGCGCTTTTATGATATTGACAGCGGCGAAATATACATTAATAATCAGAATATAGAGGATATTGCAAGGGATAGTCTGCGCAGGAATGTTGCCATTGTATTGCAGGACACCGTCCTGTTTTCCGATACCGTCAGAAATAATCTGAAATACGGAAATGAAAACGCTTCCGAAAAGCAGCTGGAGGAAGCTGTGGAAATGAGCCGGTGCAGGGAAATGATTCAAATGCTGCCACAGGGTTATGAAACTGTCCTGACAGGCTCAGGAGAAAATATCAGTCAGGGGCAAAGGCAGCTTCTTGCAATAGCCAGAGCCTTTGTGGCAGACCCTAAAATACTGATATTGGATGAAGCTACATCTAATGTAGATACCAGAACAGAAAAGGCAATACAGGATGCCATGCAGCTGGTTATGCAAAACCGTACCAGTATTATCATTGCTCACCGTTTATCAACAATCAGGGATGCCGATATCATCGTGGTTATGGATAAGGGACGGATTGTGGAAAGCGGAAGCCATGACAGCCTGCTTGCGATGAAAGGCAGGTATTATGAGCTGTATATGACGCAGTATGCAGGTTTTGCAACGTAAGCAATATAGATTTAGAAAAATTTCAAAATTAACATTTTTGAAACAAAACTCAAATATTTCAAAAACATTAAAGGCCTATTCTTTATTTATCAAAACAAAATAAAGAATAGGAGAATGAAATGGCAAAATCAAAATTAATTGAAGTAAACAAAAAGGTGGAGGAAAAAGTTGTAAGCGGATTTAACAAGATTTCAGATAAGTTTGTGGACAATTACCTGACCAAAGAAGGAGAATCTGTGGAGAATGCCAAAAAAAGGCTGGCTGAGGAACAGAAGGCAAGGGAAAAAGCAAAGGCAGACAGAAGGGCAGGTATGTAATCATGAAAAAGAGTAGTTTTGTTGCAATGATTTTAGGAACAATCGGAGGAATTTTATTTGCACTTGGCATGTGTATGGCGTTGATTCCGGAATGGAATGCATTTGAACCGGGAATTATTATGGGAATAATCGGTATCATTGTGCTGCTTATCATGGTTGTTGTATGGAGAAAGATGGAAAATAAGGCTCCTGCCAAATTATCGGGAAAAACAATCGGTGCGGTATTGATAGGAATTACAGGAGCTTTATTATTAGGCGTGGGAATGTGCCTGACTATGGTATGGAGCCGGATGCTGCCCGGCATTGTAATCGGAATAATCGGCATTGCTGTATTGCTGTGTTTGATTCCTTTTATCAAAGGTTTAAAATAATGGGTTATTCATATTTTGGAGGAATATCTGTAAATGAAAGAGAGTAAGAAATCGAAATTTAATATAAAAATTCCGACTCTTAAATTGCGCTATCGGCTGCTTTTATATACGGCAGCCGTTCTCTTTTCATTGCTTTCTTTAATAAGTGTGAATGAGGATAAATTTCCATATATTATGGAAATGATTCTTTATGTGCTGGCAGCAGGAACCCTGTTTCCATCCTGCTATTATCTGACTGTAGATATAAAATATGGTATAAAGGAAAAAATTAAACCGGGTATGGAAGCAAATTTTTTTACTAACCGCTTAACAAATGATTACAGCTACAGGACAATTATATTTGCTTTTCCGGGATTGCTGCTTAATGTAATTTTTGCGGTTTTTAACGCTTTTGTCGGAGTAAGCAGTCATTCAGCCTGGTTTGGCACTATGGCTGCCTATTATATTTTGTTAAGTGTTATGAGATTCCGGGCAGTATGGTATAACAGGAAAGCAGCCGGAAAAGAAAAGGAAATTGCTGTATATCGTACCTGTGGAGTCTTATTTATTATTATGACTGCGGCGCTTTTGGGGGCAGTAATCCTTTTAATACAATAATCTCTCGGAATCCTGAGTGATTATATCCAGCACAACTGGTAATGAACATTGAAAAGTGAATATTATCCGAAAGAAATAAAAATAAGCATGAGAAACAGACATAACTGTCGCTATGCCTTAAAAAGGTGTATAATAA
>JAGASK010000023.1 GCA_017621815.1 Lachnospiraceae bacterium
CTTTGATTTAATGTCGCAATTAACATCATAAAGAAAAACTGTATGGTTGGGAAGCAGGGATTTTTATCTCTGCTTCCTTTTTGGTTTACATAACTGCACGTAATCTTTCTGATTGCCAATAAAAACTATACACTAACAGATAAATCACATATTACCCACAAGAAAATCCTTTACCACCCCGAAAAATTCTCTCATCATGTTATTATATTGTAAAAACGGTTCTCCCCTTGCGGCAATTCCGCACACTGCTTTGTACCCCGCCTTTTTGGCAATACCGACTGCCCTGAACACATGGAAATTGTTGGTAACAATTCCCACGGAATTTTTTTCTTTATCCAGAAATTCTGCGGAAAAAGTAAGATTCTGAAAAGTATTCCGGGATTTATCTTCTTTTATAATGCGGCCGGAAGCAATTCCTTTCTGCGCAAGATAATCATACATTCCCTGTGCTTCCGAAATATGCTCATCCAGTCCCTGTCCTCCTGACACAATCACCAGCGTGTCCGGATTTTCTTCCAGATATCTGACGGCCTCATCCAGGCGGTACTGCAGAGCTTTTGACGGGCCGCTGGCTTTCATCTGGGCTCCAAGCACCACTATATAATCAAGACCTGACCTGCCCTCCATTGAAAAGCCGCTGATAATGCAGCCTTCAACAATAACAAAAACCGCACCCCCAATGCAGACCAAAATAATAAATATTCTGCGAAACCACAGAGGTATATGTTCGGCCCAAAAACCTCTCTTGAGAAGAAGGGAAAAAACAAAAGCTGCAATTCCCAAAAACAGCCATATAAAATAAAAATTGGTTCCATGTCCGACAAAGAAAGCTATGCAGAAAAAATATATCAAAAAAACAATTCCCAATAGAAATAATAAAATATACATTGTTTTTCCCCGCTTTGTTTTTCTTTATCTTAACACCATGGAACCAAAAATGTCTTAATATATGAATTAAATTAATAAAAAATTAAAGAATCTGATTATATTTTCTTAATTTTATTTAAAATTTTATCAATCCCGGAATACCTATGTTATAATAAGACAGTAAATTGGGGAGGTACCGGTATTTCATGAAGCTGCCTATAAAATATTTAACCGAATATATTTTTATAATTACTTTTTCTTTGCTGTTATCAGGCTGCGGTGTCTATTCCGTCCTGTCAGAAAACGGAAATGGTTCCCATAACTCGTCCGGTTATCTGGAGCAGTTCCTTCAGGAAGCAGAAGAAAGCGAATATCATGATTATCAGGAAACCGGCGGTCAGATAGCGCTGGTCATTGATGTCAGTTCCGTATTGGATCATGGTTTTAATCAGGCTGCACTTGAAGGCGCACAAACTTATGCGGATGCTGCCGGTGTTTCCTATTCCTACTACAGCACAGCTTCCGATTCCACCGAAAGCTATGAAGATGCTGTATTAACTGCCATCCAAAACGACGCCAGACTCATTATTTGCGCCGGTTCTCATTTTGAACAGGCTGTGGGAAAACTGCAGAATGATTACAGTGACATTTATTTTTTACTGCTGGACGGAATTCCCAGGGACTCTTCCGGGGAATCTGTTCCCATTGCTTCTAATGTCCATTGCATCACTTATCATGAAGAAGAAGCCGGCTATCTTGCCGGATATATGGCAGTTTTAGAAGGCTACAGAAAGCTTGGATTTATTGGCGGAGAACGAATCGCCGCCGTGCAGAAATACGGTCATGGATATCTTGAAGGAATTAATGCTGCCGCTGCCCTTTTAGGCGTCAGCGATGACATTTCCGTAGAATACTGGTATTCAGGCACCTTTTTCCCAAATCATCAGATTGAAGAGGTCTCCCTGAACTGGTATCAGTCAGGCACACAGATTATTTTTGCCTGCGGCGGCTCCTTGTATCAATCGGTTCTGGCTTCTGCCGAAACCTGCAATGGGAAATTAATCGGTGCGGATGTTGACCAAAACAGTATTTCAGATCTTTTTCTTACCTCTGCCATGAAAGGCATTGACTCTTCGGTTATTACGGCCCTTGACGAGTTCTTTGCTAACGGCGGAGCCTGGCCGGAAGAGCTTGCAGGAACTGCCGACTCCTACGGCGCAGAGGAAAAATGCATCGGTCTTCCCTGTCTTGATGATGAATGGCGGTTCAAAACCGCCACATTTGAAGATTATCTTGAAATACTTTCTGATTTAAAAGCAGGTGAAATAGAGATATCGGACAATCCTGACTTTCAGCCGGAATTAACCATTTTTGTCACTTATCATGATATTTAACAGGAGGCACACCCTTGAATATAAGAACTCTGCAACCGTCTTACCACCTTTTTTCCATACCGGCTATTTTCTTACTCTTCGGTACCCTCCTTTTCTTTTCCGGATGCAGCAGAAAAGAGCCTGCTCTTTCCCAGACAGTTTCCGGAAATACAATCAGTGAAAACCAGACTGATAAAAATGCACAAGATGCAGAAAATTCAGCAGAAGGTGAAAGCTTTACAGAAAAAGAGCTTACAGAGGGCAATGTTACTCTTTCTCCGAGACAGCTTTCCTCTTATGGAAAGATTACGGATTGTTCCTTTAAAGAAGATAAGGAAACTCTTTCCCTGAGCCTCACCCTGCCGGATATCCCCGGAAGCGATGATGCACTGATTTATTTATTTGCTTTTGAAACCTACGAAAACTATGACAATTCCCATTGCTTTGACCGGGAACCCATTGCCAGCGCTGAAAAATCAACAAGCTGCGAGCTTACATGGACCTACGGGGAGGGGCAGCTCTTTCAGCAGTTTGTACCCACTCTGCTTTTAAACGGGAAATATGTTCCCCTTTCCACAGGCACTTATATCTGCAATCCCGAAATGCTTGCTGACAATTCCGTGAGCTACCCTGAGCCGAAGTCCAAAAAAGGACTGCTATTGGATCCTCAGATGCTGGGCACTCCTTTATTAACTGATTTGGGCGTACAGTATGCTATTTACAACATTCCGCTTTCCCATATCATCGGTGAAACCACAAATGCAGCATATCCCACCATTTCCTACGAATATAAAGGAGTCTCCTATAAATTTAACGGGGAGATTATTTACAGCTATGATAATCTTTTTACATATCTTACAAACAGCGGCATTTTTTCCACTGCTATTATTTTAAATGACTGGAATGAAACTTATCCTGATTTGGTTCATCCCTTATCACGAAACAAAAAGTCAGGTGCTTACTATTATGCCTTCAACACAGCAGAAGAGGAAGGCTGCCGTCACTTGGAGGCTATCGCATCCTTTCTGACAAAGCGTTATTCCGGAGGAAAGTACGGACTTGTATCAGACTGGGTAATTGCAAATGAAATCAATCAGCATAAAATCTGGAATTACATGGATACCAGCGATATTGAATTATATGCTGCCGAATTTGAGAAAGCTCTCCGTATTTTTTATAATGCAGCAAAGAGCAATTATGCGGATGCAAATGTTTATTTCAGCATTGACCATGACTGGAACAACAATAAGAATAATAACAAAGCAAAATTTAACGGAAAAGACCTTGTAGAAGCAATTAATGATGCTGCACGCCTGAAAGGAAATTATGACTGGGGTCTGGCAATCCATCCATACCCCAATCCTTTAACCAGAGTAAATTATTGGACTGATACCTACGATAAAACAATGGACGCTCCTCTTCTTACCCTAATGAATTTACGTACATTGACAGACTTTCTTAATCAGGAGGAATATCTTGACCGAAGCGGAAATGTCCGCAGCATTACGGTCACCGAGCTTGGCTTTTCCTCCACTTCCGGTGAGAAGCTGCAGGCCGCTGCATTTGCTTACTGCTATTATATAATTGACGCAAATCCTTATGTAAAAGCATTTATCATGAACAGGCAGACCGATTCCCCGGATGAAATTAATCAGGGACTTGCTTTTGGCATCTATGAACTGGATCAAACTTCAAAATTCATCCTTGATGTATTCAAATCCATTGATACTGACAGTTCAAAAGATAATCTGGACTTTATGCTCAATATTCTTGGGGCAGACAGTCTGGAAGAAGCTCTCTCCTGGGCCGAATAAAAGGCATTACACGCCTAAATAGCAATGGAATCCTCCGTCTACAGGAAGAACCACCCCTGTAACAAAACTGCTGCCCTTAGGGCTGACCAGAAACAGCAGCGCTCCTATTAAATCTTCCGGCTCTCCATATTTTCCCATAGGTGTGCTGTCAATAATCTTCTGACTTCTATGGGTAGGCGTTCCATCCTCATTAAAATGAAGTGCATGATTCTGGGTAGTCTGGAAAAATCCCGGGGCAATGGCATTAACACGTATACCGCTTTTGGCAAAATAATTTGCTGCCCATTCCGTAAAATTACTAATGGCCGCCTTTGCACCGGAATACCCCGGAATCCTTGTCAGCGGACCATATGCCCCCATACTTGAAATATTAATAATATTGGCATTTTCCTGATTCACCATATCGGCTCCGAAAATCTGCGTAGGAAGCATAGTTCCATATAAATTCAAATCAAGCTCTCTTTTTATGTTTTCCATATCTGTAGTAAAAAAGTTCAACATATCCCCAGAAAAATCAGAAAACTGGTCCTGCGGAATTTCTGCACTTTTTACTGCTCCGCCTGCACAATTTACAAGAATATTTATTTTTCCCCATTTATCCAGAATCTCCCGTCTTGCTTCTTCCAGGCTTTCCTTGTCCAGGACATTTGCTGCTACGGAAATTGCTTCTCCGCCTTCTGCTTCAATATCCTTTACCACCGGAATGCCATTTTCCGCCTTCCTTCCCAGGACTGCAATTTTTGCTCCGCACTTTGCCAGCGCTCTTGCAAACATTCCTCCGATAATGCCGCTTCCTCCTGTCACTACTGCAACCTGCCCTGTTAAATCAATTAAAAACGGTAACTCCATAGCTTCCTCTCCCTTCATGAATTTAATATTTTTCAATAAATCAGTTTCTATTATTATAAATAATAATTCCGGCAAACACAGTGAAAACTATATCACTGAAATTAACAACTAATCCACGAACAGCCAAACCGGATGAGTTGTTTACATACAAGGTAATCTCTTTCCCCTTATTTTCAAGCAGACCCCTTTTTGCTTTCGTCAATTTTCTGATTTCCCCATTCCACTCATATTCTGCATTGACATAATGCTTTGCATTTTTATAAGCTCCTCTTGAATACGCTGCTGTAATAACGCCTTTTGCTTTAGTGTAATCGGCCCTATGCAGGATATAATTAAAAGAGGTATCATAGCTGAAAAAAATACCGTATAATATAAAAAGCAATATCACTATAATGACCAGTGATTTTTTATTTTTCATTGTCTATTTCACTCCGGAAACAATTTCATTTGCTCATAATCCGTTCTTCTTGCCAATAATCCCGGTTTCTTATTAAAAAACTGCTCTGTTTTGCTTCCTTGAAGCCAATCCTCCACTTCCTCTTTTTCCAGAATAAGCGGCATACGGTCATGAACCGGCCACATGGACTCATTTGCTTCGGTAGTCAGAATAACAAACCTGTTTTCATTCTGATATCTGGCAAAACAGCCTGCCATATATAAAACAGTCTGCTCTTTCCGATAGAAAACATTTTTTTCTTTATTTTTATTCCATTCATAAAACCACACTGCCGGAATCACTGCCCTTCTGTACAAAATGCTTTCTCTGAACATTGGCTTCATAAGAACCGATTCGCTTCTGGCATTGAAAATTATCTGACTCCCTTTCGCCATAGGAAAGCCCCATTTTTGCTGCTGACAGCTCAGATTTCTTCCGTCAGAAATAATCACCGGTGCCATATCATTAGGATGAATATCCCCATAACACCGATTCTGCATATTCGCTCTCAAGGTAACATCAATATGCCCTACGAGTTCTTCTATTTCATTGAACATTTCACTATCTGCATAATAACGTCCACACACAGCAGACCTCCTCTGTCAACTTCTGCTATAATCTGTAATATCTGAACCAAGCTTACTGTATATGCCTCTTACTGTCTGCTCTTTGTTTATTATGCTCAAAAGTTCCTCATTAGTTACTCCTATTAATTCCACAAAATCAACCTTACCATTTGGAGTATCTATACTTGCTATCGTTGTATCCGGCACGGTAATAAATCCTGTCAGCTTCGATTTTTGCCTGCTGTCCATTCCTGTTGTCTGACCGGAATATATATATTCATATGGCAGAAATAATTCTCCCGAATTAAATGTAATTCTGGCGATTGACTGCAAAATACCGCATATACAACGAATTTCCCCTTCTTCATCGTCATAATTGTCCTTCTTAAGTTTTAATGTGAATTCCATTCCATAACCGCTGATTGCCGGATTCTCTGTTTCCTTTTCATATAACTCCGACAATCCATATGTAACAAAATGCCAATAGCTTCCGCCATCATAAACGCTGATGCCATCTAAGGGGTCATTTCCACCAAATCCCCATTTTATGAGCGTTGCATAATGCTTCGAATTATCCGGATATACATTCTCAAATGCTTCCGATATGGCATCCCATCCCAGCGTCTGTACCTCATCATTCTCTGAAGTGACATTATTTTCCTGCACACTGTCAACCTTTTTCTTAAGCTTATCAAACAACCCCATTTCTCATTCCTCCTCTATCCGCTTAAACTTATCAAAAACATAGCCTATATCATCTACAAACATAGCGCCTTCCAGCATTTCGTCATAAACTTCTATATAATCATAATATCCTAAATACCCGGGTTCTTCAGGATAACCCGGACGGCATAGCCTGATAACTCCTGTCTGCTCATACTCCTTTACAACAAATTCCATCGGCTTAAAATCTGTTTCTTTAAAATGAAGTTCAATCATATTTCCCTTAATTTCAAACGTTGTTTCGAAATCTTCGACCCATTCTTCATTAATTTGCTCTATCTTTACCCATCTGCCTTCATACTCCGTAGTGTCCGCATCGGATGAAGCGCAAGCTGATATAGTAAATATGCATACAGCTGATATAAAAAAGAATAAAATTCTTTTCATAGATTTCTCCTTAAAATTACTATTATATTTATTTTACAATAAATTATTTATCTTTCCAAGTAATACAAATCTATTTTGAAAATCATTTTTACAATCCTCTCATAATATAGGTAATAAAATATCTGCTTTCAACATTAATCCACGTGCAATTCAAATGTTATAATTGCGTACAAAAAACCTCAAAAACATTAGTCTTTGAGGTTCTAAGAGGCGCGAACCGGATTTGAACCGGTGATGACGGTGTTGCAGACCGGAGCCTTACCACTTGGCTATCGCGCCATAATAATCTGTATTTAATTTATTATATGCAATTTATTGCTTTTAATGACTCCGACGGGAATCGAACCCGTGTTACCGCCGTGAAAGGGCGATGTCTTAACCGCTTGACCACGGAGCCTTATTCTTCCTTCATCTCCATATACCTATGGAAAGAACAGCCCCGCTGTCCTTTTCCGGAGCAGCCTTTCTCCTACCGGCGTATTCCTTCACGCCTTGCAGCCCTTCCACTCCGTGCGCTCCCCGAGCAGGGCTCGAACCTGCAACAACTCGGTTAACAGCCGAGTGCTCTACCATTGAGCTATCGAGGAAAATCTCTTTAAACCATTTTACCGGCTCCACCGGCAAAACTCCTGAAAGCATTCATCATACCTTCAAAACCGAATATCAAATCATCATTACCCTTAACAAAGCTTTTTGCCTTTTGGTTAAGCCCTCGACCGATTAGTACTTATCAGCTCAACACATTGCTGTGCTTACACCTTAAGCCTATCTACCTCGTAGTCTTCAAGGGGTCTTACTTACTGGGATATCTCATCTTGAGGGGGGCTTCACGCTTAGATGCCTTCAGCGTTTATCCCTTCCGGACTTGGCTACCCTGCCATGGCC
>JAGASK010000024.1 GCA_017621815.1 Lachnospiraceae bacterium
AACTGATATAAATATGCGAAAAGTAATACGGGAATCAAAGAAGAAAAAGTAATAATATATAGCTACATTTTCAGCTATAAAAAAATCCGCAGAAAGCTTGATTTTAAAGCAATCTACGGATTTTTGCTGTCAAAGATGGGATATAATATCATCCGGACGCGAATAAGTCAATACTTTTTTTAATTTTTTTCAGAATCCTTCTCAAGAATCTTTTCTGCGCTCATTAACAGCCTTTTTTAACTCCTCTAGGGCATCATTAAAATGTTTGGAACGCATGCCCGGATTTCCCTTAATCAGATTTCTTTGATAAAAGTCTTTAATTCTTCCGAACTGAAGTCTGTGCTCTTTCTCAACCAGATATTTGCTGCGCAGTTCCATAAGTTCATCACGTACATCCCCTACAAACTCACCGGGTTCTGTTATCAGGCGCTCTTTAATGCGGTTAAACTTCTCTTCCAGGCTATCCATCAATTCTTCAGTACGGCTTTCCCTTTCCTGCTTTCTTAACTCTCTTTCATCACTGGCTACAGCAATCAGCACATCCAAACGCTTCTGGATACGTTCCATCTCTTCTCTTGCTTTTTCCAGACCAATAAGAATATCCCGTAAGTCCATTGCAGCCTTGAAGGATAAAGTAAAATCAACCACAATATAGACGGACAAAACAATTGTCAAAACAGTCACTATGTTTCCCGGTATGGCAAATACAACCTTTTCCACACCCTTATGCAGAAACTCTGTCATTAAAATCGTCAAAAATCCCCATGCAACCGTGGATGACAGACAAATATGTCCTTTATAATTGAATTTCTGATTAGAATAGTCCCAATATCTAACTTTAAAAAGGGCTTCCATAACTACGCCTGTAACAAGTTCCAGGGCTGTTGCCCCGATGCAGCCTGCAATATAGGTAAGGAAAATATTGTCCTGAAAGGGCATGGAAACCACCAGCATCATAATAGCGCCGCTTCCATAAATAGGAAGAAACGGTCCCCGCATAAAGCCTCTGTTTACAAAGTGCCTGCTTTTAACGGACACAAAAGTGGATTCAAAGATCCAGCCAAAGAAACAATAAAAATAAAAGAAAAACAACCATTGAACAGCTGTGTAATGTAGCATCTGTCAATTCTCCTTTTTACATAAAACTGATAACTTCCTCTTTAGGCGGGCGGGTCTGCTCCACACTGATTGCCTTAAGCACGGGGCCCTCTCCCCTGTAATCCGCGAAATATTCCTTGGCTACCTTGGCAGTCACCTTTACCCACTGCTTTTCTGTCAGGTTTGCAGCTTTATCATATTCACATGCATAACCTAAAAATGCCATATCCTCTGCGCAGCAGGTCATAGCCATTCTTCCGGGTATAAAATATCCCTTGGGAAAATCATCCGGTTTTAATACCATACCAACGAATTGAATCGTCTTTCCAACATATCTGTCAAGATTCTCCATAGTATCCAAATACCAGATACCATAACCTTCATTATCAAGTTCAATAATCGGGTCATTCAAATTGTAAGGAAGGTCATCTTCAAAGATTTGATTTACTTCTCCCTGGGAATCCTCAAAAATAATATCCGCTCCCGGATTTATCGCTTTTACATTTCTCTTATATACGCTTAAATCCTCTATGTTATCGCAGCGGTTGAAAATAATCATCTCTGATTTCCGAAGCATTTCCGCAAGCAGAGATTTCATGTTGGTAAAATACATGGGAAAGGTGGATGCATCTATTGTGGTAATCTGCTGCTCCACATTCCAATGCCAGGGCAGCTTCATATTCTTAAAATTCCACATACCGTTATATTCAATAATAATTCTCTCCGGCTTATACTTCTTTTCCAGCTCAATTAAATGAGAAGTATTAAATTCCTCTTCTTCCTCAATTACTTCCATGATTGTCCTGCTCTTTGCAAGAAGCTTTTCATCATATTCATTCTCACCTTCCTCGCAGACAATCAGAAGTGTTTTCCCTTTAATCTGAAAGTAAGGCTGAGCCAATGTATAGCAGATAAACTCCGTTTTTCCGCTTTCCAAAAATCCATTAATAATATATACGGGTTTCATTCCGCTCCCTCTTTCCTTCATTCATACATATTATTTATTAAATAATTTCTTTAATGCATCTTCATTCAGCTTGGAACCAATAACACAGAACTTGCCGGTCACATCAGGTTTGCCGTCACGCACGTTGCTCTCTTCCGGAACATAATCAAAATAAATCCAGCCGCCGTTTTCAGCAGGAACCATACCTTTGGCACGGAGAACCACCCCATAGGTTTCTTCCTGTCCGAGAGCTTCCAGAATCTTTTCAATTTCTTCCTTACTGTAAGCTGCAGGTGTTTCCATACCCCAGCTGGTAAATACTTCATCAGCATGATGATGGTGGTGGTGATCATGGTCATGACAGCCGCAGGTGCAATTCTCATCATGTTCATGATGATGGTGTTCATGCTCGTCCTCGTCATGGTCGTGATGATGGTGATGTTCATGCTCGTCTTCATCGTGGTCATGATGATGGTGATGCTCATGCTCGTCTTCATCTTCATCATGGTCGTGGTCATGGTGATGATGCTCATGTTCATCTTCGTCTTCATCATGGTCGTGGTCGTGATGATGGTGATGTTCATGTTCATGCTCATCTTCGTCATGGTGGTGCTCATGATGGTGATGATGCTCGTCCTCATCATGATGTGCCATAATTTCTGCCATCAGTTCAGCTTCCAAATCCTTCGCCCCCTCAATAGTATCAAGAATGTCCTTTCCGTCCAGTTCATCCCATGGCGTAGTAATAATGGTAGCCTTGGCATTATGCTCCCTGATCAGGCTGATACAGGTATTTAATTTTTCTTCAGAAATATTGCCGGTACGGCTTAAAATAATGGTACCTGCATGAGCTATCTGATTGATAAAGAACTCACCGAAGTTCTTAATATACATTTTGCACTTGGAAGCGTCCACTACTGCAACCGCACTGTTTAAAACAACTTCCTTTTCGTCAATCACATTCTGTACTGCTTTCATTACATCGGAAAGCTTGCCCACCCCTGAAGGCTCAATTAAAATACGCTCCGGCGCATAGGTTTTCATTACTTCTTTTAAAGAAGTTCCAAAGTCACCTACCAGGGAACAGCAGATACATCCGGAATTCATTTCCTTTATTTCAATACCTGCTTCTTTTAAAAAGCCGCCGTCAATTCCTATTTCCCCGAATTCATTTTCAATCAGAACCACTTTTGTATCTGCCAAAGCATCCTTTAAAAGCTTCTTAATTAATGTTGTTTTACCTGCACCCAGAAATCCGGATACAATATCAATTTTCGTCATTTCTATTCCTTCTTTCTATTACTGTAAACATTAAATCATTATCATAATATTATAATGACTCATCCTTATAAAGTCAAACTGCCGTTCTATCTAATATATAAAATTTTTATAAACTAATTGTCAGAATATCATTTCTCTGTTACACTATTTCCATAATCTAATTTTCAAAGGTTTCTGAAAAGTCATTTTTCTTTAATTCTTAATACTTCAGTTATTTCCCTTGAAAAGTCAAATCTATTATTCTAAGGAGGATTCTCTATGTCTGAAAACACACACATTTTTTCCGGCGAGGAAACTGCCGTTCCGAAGGTTCCTCTGCCTTCTTTTCTTTCTAAGGAAACTGTAGAGGCTTATTTCAAAAGTCATCCGGAAGTCTGGAATTACTATTTGCAGCTCCCATCATCCATGCAGGAAGAGCTTATATGTTTCTGCATGGGAAAGCAGGGTCTTAAAATAACATACGATTCTGTTTTTAAACAAATTTTTAATACAAACAGCGAAACCGGCTTCAAAAGGATTGAAAGGCTTTTGTCCGCCATCCTCTGCCGTTCCGTAAAAATCATCAGATTCATGCCAAGGGAAGGCACTCAGATGAGCGAATCTGCCAGCTTTGTAGTTATGGATATTCTGGTTCAATTGGAGGACAAATCTTTTGCCAATATTGAAATGCAAAAAATCGGATATAACTTTCCCCTTTCCAGAGCCGACTGCTATGTTTCCGATATCATCATGCGTCAGTATGTAACTGCAAAGTCAGAACTTGGAAGTGAATTTTCTTTTAATGACATGCATAAAGTATACTGCATCATCCTAATGGAATATAGTCCTAAAGAGTTCCACTCTGTCCCCGGGAAATATATGCACAGACGTATTCCTTCTTTTGATACGGGTATTTATAAAAATTCTTCCGGGCTTCATGAAGATATCTTCATCTGCCTTGACAGTTTCCGTTCAATCGTACATACTATAACTAAAGAAAGTAATGAATTGGAAGCCTGGCTCACTTTCTTAAGTGCCACAGATGTGAATATCATCAGCGCACTAATTGAAGCTTTCCCTTCTTTTACTTCCATCTATCAGGAAATTGCTGATTTTGTAAAAAATCCGGAGGAGTTGATTCATATGTTATCAAAAGAACTGTATATTATGGATAAGAATATGGAACGGCTGATGGTAGCACAGCTTCAGGAAGAAGTAAATGCTGAAAAAAAACGGGCTGATGACATTACAATTGAACGTGACAATGCTGTTACCGAACGTAATAATGCTATCGTTGAATGCCAAATTCTCAGACTCTCACGTAAGAACAGAAGTCCGGAAGAAATTGCCGATGCTTTGAAGCTTTCACTTGAGTATATAAATTCAATTTTAGACAGATAAACAACCAAACGATGCTCAGACACATCTATTTGGCTCGTGTTCGCCGAAATTAAATAGTTTTTCAATAATATAAAGTACGCTTTGCGAACTTTATATTATCATGAATAAAACAGAAGACATATCTCCGAATTCAGATATGCCTTCTGTTTTATTATTCATGACAATAGAAAGTTCACAGAATGTGCCTTCTATTTTTTACTCCATTTCCGCTATCATCGGGGCAATCTGGGAAAGCATATTGTCCATGCTCTCAAACATAGTGCTCTTGGTTGTTCCCAGTTTGCTTACCTTCTCTATGTGCTGAAGCACATTCTGATACTGCCCTTCTATCCTGTCAAATGACCTGCCGACTTCTGCAAGTTCATCGGCAGCTGCCTCTGCTGCCTTTGCAATCTGCAGCTGCACTGCATCAGCTCCGCCTGCTGCAGTTGTTATTTTATCAAAGGTTTCATAAGTAGCATCCACATTTTCAATGCTTTGTCCAAGGGCTTTCTGGGAAGTTGCAATACTTGCATTGAGTTTATTTGTTCCCTGCTCAACATCATTAATACTGATATCAACCGTACTGACCAATCCCTTTATTTCATCAGCAAGCTTCTTTACTTCTTCCGCAACAACCGCAAATCCCTTTCCCTGTTCTCCGGCTCTTGCCGCCTCAATTGATGCATTGAGCGCCAGCATATTGGTCTGATTTGCGATGGAAATAATCTGACCCATGCATTCTGCAATCTTCTGTACAGCTATCTGGAAATCAGCGAATATACTCTGCATTTCGCCGAACCGCTCCTGAACCTCCTTAGAGCTTGTTTTAAGTCCTTTTACCTTATCCTGAGCTTCTTCCACGGTGCCCTTAATTTCCTTCTTTACATCAGCAAATCTTCCCGAAGCCTGTCCCACCGATTCAAAGACACTGTTGAAGGAATTCAGTTTTTCCTTTAATGCATTGTTTCCCTGCAGAACTTCGTCAAAGGAAATCTGAACCTCCCGAAGTTCCTTAAGGGAATCCACTTCCTTAACAACCAGCTGCTGCTGATATTCTTTCAGACTGTTTGACACATAAACAATAGGATAATAATCTTTCTTTTGTACTGCCTGATTTACTTCTGTTTTCTTTTCTTCTTTTTTACCAAATAAAAACATATGCCTCTCCTTATCTGCCGTTTATTCAAATACAACACAGGTCATAGACTGGTTTACAAATTGATTATTATAGTGCTCTCCATAGCCAATCAGGCCGCAGTGATTTCCCAGGGCGCTCATGGATTTTAAATATTCCTGCATATTATTATTCTGTGAAAAAAGCAGATAACGGAACAGGCAGTTTACCGAAAAGACAGCGGAAATATGGTTAAAATCCGCCCTGATATTCTGAATCGTTTCTTCCACAATCTGCTTATAATCCCTAAGTTCCAGCAAGGTAAGGACATCAGAGTCATTTACCTGCCTGAAACAGGCAAGGCCGCTTCCCATAACTTCTTTAATGGAAATTATGCATACATCCTGCCCGCTGATTTTCCCGAAGGGATTTTTAAAGGTCTGGGTGGTAATATCGCTCTCTTTAATATGTAAAATATCCTCATAAACCTGCTTAGCCGGTTTTCCGTTCAGCTCACCGATATAATATTTACTTCTGTCGGTTTTGGATGCAATCAGCCTGTAATCGGACAGCGGCCTGTATATATTTTCTTTATAAACCTTTACCTTCCCGCCGTTGTTTTTAACAAGGGCATATGCAACCGCATCTTCATATACTTTTCCGTTAACTGAAACCTTACCTGCATCACCTGTTCCTCCCATAAGGGAAATATTCTTTTTCCCAAGAACACTGTACATGGTAGTAAGCACACAGGCATCATTGCCGGCACACAAATCAATACATACCGTATCTTTGGAGGCAGCATTTATCTGCTGTATATCCTGCTCAAGCCGCCTGATATACTTTACAGGCATAGAAGAAACCTGCTCAAGCACATTTGCAACTGCTGTAACGCCATCCGTAAAAGCGGTAATTCCAACCCCTTCTTCCACAACTTTAGTATCATAGCTCATTCCGATACATCCGATGCTGGGCACATCAGGATACAGCTGCTGCAATTCCTCCACATGCGCCTCGAATTGCTTTCCGTTTGACATCAAAATTATCAATTTCGGATTTTCAAGCCCCCTGACAGCCTCTTTTATGTCCCCTTTTTGGCTCATTCCATAAAACTGTTTCAAAATTATATATCCTCCTTTGTTATTTTCTTACATTTTTATATTCCATAAGCACTGCTTTTTGTACAAATTCACCATACGCTCTTATTATACCGCTTTTAACATTTATTTACAAATATTTTATACAATAAGAACGGCATGTTTCGCAGATATGTCAGGCTTCCGGCGAGCTGACGTGTTATGCGATTTTGCGGCAGGCATAATTCCTGCATGTTCCCAATACACATTATTAATCGAAGGGTACCCGCAAAGAAATAGCAGGAAAACTGCTGCTTTTCTTATTCACATGAGCCAATTTATTGGGAAGACCCGCTTTTTTCTTATTTATATAAGACTTGCAGCAATATAAAGCACGCCTTGTGAATTTCCTATTGTCATGAATAAAAAATATCCGGCGGTTATCATTATATGCCGGATATTTCAAATACCTGTCCTGTTTTCTCTATTATTTTTATTTGCTCTCCATACTCCGGATATTTTTCCAGAAATGCCGGAATGATATTAAATTCACCCCAAAAGTGCATCGGAAAAACATGTTTGCTTTCTGTATATTCCATAAAAGATGAAAGTCCGTCAAAGGCATGATTTTCAAGTCTGGGGTCAAGGGGCACAAAAGCAACGTCAATTTTCTTATCCTTAAGTTTTTCAAGCTCTGTGAAATAAGCTTTCCGCATATTGTTATTATATTGTTTGGATTCTCCTTCCCAGATCCAAAGATTCAAATCGCCGGCATGATAAATTACTTTTTCATCATAAGTAAGAAGATATGCGACTCCCTCGTCCGTGGATTTCAGCGTTTCCAGCTTAAGCTTTTTTCCGTTTGTAAGCGTAATAAGCTGTTCCGTATTTTTAGCTGCCGCCAAAATATGTGTTTCCAAATCAATGCCTTTTTCCCTGTACTCCAATATCTTCCACTTAAGGCGAACATCCCTGGAAATCACAAACTGCACCTTCGGATACTTTTCCAGCAATCCGAATATTTCAGGATTATAATGGTCACCATGCTTATGACTGACAAAAACAACTAATGCTTTTCCTGCGCTGATTTCGGGAACAGCTCCCTTATAATAATCAAATAAAAAGCATACATCCTCAAGTTCCGCACAAAAACCGCTGTGTTCAATATAAGTAATTTTCATCTTCACAATCACCTAATCCCTTCCGATTTCTATTTTCTAAATAAGCCATACAGGAACAAAATAATTTTTTCATCAATGGGGAGCAGATTTTCTGCCATGCAAATTACACTTCCATTTCCTATATCCACCTTTAATTCTTTCATTCCTCCAAACTTTTCCGGTATTTCTATGAGATTCAGCACATGAAAATTTTTAATTGCAGTCCGCCCCGGTTCATCCATATACATATAAAGCATCTCCTTGCGGCCAAGTTAAATCCTGATTTTATCATAGTCACTTTTCTTATTATCGTCAATATTGTTAATTCCTGAGTGCTAATTACTGAGCATTTTTTATATTAGGTTTACAAACTTTCATATTAAAATAATCATTTTTTTTACAAAATTTTCCATTCAACTTTTTTGTAAAAATCTTCAACCTTTCAAGTTTTCGACATTTTTCGACAATTTGCGACAATTTGAACAATTAAATTTTTATTATCAATAACTGTGGCGGCAAAAAAAGAATTTCCCATTTGTCTTGCTATGATAATTCCAGAATCAAGCAGCAAATATAAATCTGGGAGGGGATATTTTTATGGATGCACTTATGCAGAAAGTGCAAAATGAATTTGGCTATTCTGACCGGGAAATCAGCCTGATACGATATTCTCTTACTGCCATATGTTATGACTTCAGTAAAATTTTGATTTTCAGTATATTTTTTTACTGTACCGGCAAATTTATACAGTTTCTGTTTGCAGTGGTACCTCTGATATTGTTACGAAGCAAGACCGGGGGAATTCATTTTAAGACTTATTTAAGATGTCTTTTCTTTTCTTTTGCTTATCTTTACACAGCCATAAATATCCTTCCTGCGCTGATACCTCTTCAGCCGTGGGCAATTTATTTAATACTATTACTGTGTGCAGTAACAGATTATATTGTGGGTCCTAATTCACTGAACAGGAAAGCAAAAAAGGATGATGCCTACATTAAGAAAGCCCGCTGTCAAACACTTCTGCTGATAGGATTTTTAGCAATGCTTGTTTTCCTGTTCTCAGCAAATGAATTTTTATTGGCAAGCTTTTGGACGATTGTATTGCATTCGATTCAATTGGCAATAACTCCCAAACTAAAGGAGGTGAAATATCATGAAAAGTTGGATTAGAAAGAATATTTTCAGCATTTGCAGTTTCTGCCTTGCAATGTCTTTTTTTGTAAGAGCTAATTTTGTAAGTGGCTTCTTCTTTGGAGAACCCCAGCATCCATTTGATGAGTAAAAGAAAAGGGTAGACATTCATAAGAATGTCTACTCTTTTTTGTTTATTATTACACCAAACTGCAGATAATTAATTCCACTTCTCTCACTATTGGTAACAATTAAATCCCCGTCCATTTCATGAACCATTTTCTTCAGCTTGGTTAAACCAATACCATGGCCTTTCCCTTTACTGGTAAAATCCTTTTGGAAAAACTTATCAATTTCATCCTGACTAAACACCCTGCTGGTATTCTCTACCAAAAAAGCAAACTGCCACTTTCTGTCGCCTATTTCCACACGTACCTCCTTCGGCGTTATCTCGCTTTCCTCCTCAGCTTCTATGGCATTATCCAGAAGAATACCCAGCATCTCAACTAACTCATATTCCGGAATATAAAAGTCCGAGCTTCCCGCTATCACTTTATATTCCACATCAATTCCTTTTTCTTTCGCCTCCTGAATTTTACGATACAAAAAGCCTGCAATAAGAGGATTACCTGCTGTTAACAACAGCTTTGTTTCTTTACTCTTTTCCATTACCTTATTACAATATTCCTTTTGACTGCGAACCAGTTCATCATAATTATCAATGGTGTAAACCATACCTAATATTGCACTGATATGATTCTTCAAATCATGCTGTCTTTCTCTGACCAATGTCAAAAGCTCATCATATGCATCATAATACAGCTTATTCATTTCAAGCTGCGTCTTTTTTCTTTCTGCCTCGGCTATTGCTTTCTGCCATTCATTAATGGCCAAAAAGAACAAAATAATAAAGAAAATAATTTGTATAAAATCTTCATTATTTATTGATAAATTTATTTTCATATAGAATATATTAACAAAAAGATACAGCATTATTGAAACAAATAAAATTTTCATAATCCAACTTTTCTTTAATATGAAATCTGAAATTACCTTTAATTTTACTTTATTTCTTATCAACAAAACTGTACAAACACTTGCAATATTAACTATTAATTCTTCCAAACTAACGACTTTCTCGTAAACACCCATAAAATAAAATACAGGAATATAGAAAATCAGTTGTAATACACTAATAATTGCAAATGATAACAAACAGTTTACTATTGTTACTTTAATATTCCTTTTATACACGAACAAACTATATATAAAAATTGCAATATATGCTAAAAATGCCATATAGGCTGGAAAACTATATGAATTAATACCTGTAAATATAAACAAGTATACAATTATTAATACTATCATATACCTATCAAACTTCACTTTTTTATCAAATAAATTAGACAAACTAATCAAAACTACAAATAATTCTAAAACCAACGCAACACTTTCAATTATCCCTGACATTTCTCATAAACCTCTTCTTAAATATGATTCCTATTTCAACTAATTCTTTTCTGCCTCTTAACTTTATATATCGGTTAACTTCGTCAATACTTTCAATAAAATCTTTATTAATTATGGTAAATCTGCTGCACTGAACGAACTTACTTGAACATAGCTCTTCCAGGATTGCCTTGCTGGGCTTGTAAGGCAATTCCAAATCTCCATTTACAGCATGAATAATTCTGCCGCTTCTTGCATTTTCAATATACATGATTTCAGAAATTCCAAGCTTGTACAAAATACCTTCTTTACGAAAGAAAATGCTCTGATCGCAGCACTTCTCCACGGGAAGATACAACGCATCTTTTATAATCTGAGTTACTTTCACTATATTGTATGGCTTTTCAATGTACTGGAAACAATGGATTTCACTATAGGCATATAGCTTAGGATCTTCTAAAGAAGTTATGAAAATAATCGGAGTATATGTATATCTGCTAAAACTTCTTACATTATTTGCAAACCTGATACCGGAAACATCACCACTATCTTGAGGATTTAATATAATGTCGACCAAAAACAAATCAACATCATTTTCTACAGCCAGTAAATAAGCAGTTTCTATAGAAGATGCTGTCTTAAGGTTAATATCTCTATCAATACCCTGAACAATCTTTATCAGTACTTCCAAACTTCTGACATTATCCTCAACAATCAAAACCGTTTTCATCTCAATCCTCTGGTACGCTATTTCTTTTTATCTTCAAACAGTTCTTTAAATTTCTCAGTTGTCTCTTCCCAATCCGGGCCTTGTTTGAAAATTCTACGCTTGCCTTCTACAAAATAAACCATTAAGTGTGCCAAGGCTTTCATTTTATCATTTTCTGACGCATTTTCCAAGAGAAAGAGCAGTTTTTCAGAATCAGTAATCTCGCCAAACAATAAATAATCTATGGAAACATTAAAATTCTGCCTCAATAACAGCATTACATCTTTAGAAATACCATAATTACCTTTCTCATAGTCTCTGACTGCATTTGTTGTTACTTTTAAAATTTCAGCCATTTGCTCCTGAGTTAAATTGTTCGATTCCCTTATTTCCTTTATTCTCTTACCAACTTCTTCATTATTAATAGAACCTTTATAATCACTCATTTGCAGGCCTCCACATATACTTTTAACTTATTATATATGGGTTAGAAATTCGTTAACAGAAAGTATAACTATCGGTAAAATATACTTGTACTTCGTATTTAATTAAAATTTCTTCTCCTTTAGATTTATATTTTTATATTTACCGAATAAATGCAAAAAACCCTTTTCTGACAAGAATTACCCATTCCAGAGTCTTGCCAAAAAAGAGTTTTTCTATTATTTGTTGTTAATTTATTGTTTTGAAAAATGCTTTCAGGGATTTTTTATAACTATGCCCGATTTCCACTCTGCCATATCCGTCTTTTAGCTGAATTACTCTATTGGTAATATCGATATTGTTAATAAATGCAGAATTAACAACAGTGTTTCGGCGGCATTGAACCATATCAGGATTATCCATCCTGTCTATCATCTGCCGCAAAGTCATATACGGAATATGAAGCAATTTTCTTTCATTCGTATGTAAATACAACTCCTGCTTCACCATTTCCGCATATACGATTTCTTCCCTGCCGATTGCAATGATGATTCCATCTTTACGAAAATAAAGAATTCTGTCATCACGATCGTTTCCCGGAAATTTCAAGCTTTCCTCAACAAGCTTTTTTACCCTGCCTTCATCAAAAGGCTTTTCAATAAATCCATAGCAATGTAGTTCTTCATATGTATACAGCCTGGAATCCTCCAATGCAGTAACGAATATAACCGGAGTAAACAAATACTTATCAAGATGGCGCATATCATCCACAAATTTTAAGCCGGATGAATCCCCCATAACAGAAGGCTCCAATATGATATCCACGATAAATAAATCAATAGTTGTATTCATGGCACATTTGTATGCTTCGGCTACATTATCCAATGCAAAGATTTCAACCTTTCCACAAGATTCTACAATGCGCTCCAACCACGCCAGTGTATTCTTCTGGTCCTCTACTATCAGTACTTTTTTCAAATGCACGTTTCCTTCTTCAGAGATATCCCGATATTTGCACACCGGAATATAACTTCTTTTCTTCCTCCCATTTTATTCTGTTTCTGACTGCAATCTCTATCAATAGACTTATTTTAACACATTTGAGACCGCAAAACTATCTTTTTCTTTTCTGTACAAAAAAGTATAAATATTATAACCGCGGCAGCGTTATCCTCCTGCATCACCTCGGCCGGTACCGTGTATCAACAGTACCGTTCGCTGCCGTCCCCATAGATGATGCAGGAGGCTCGGCCATTCCTCTTTCATATCCCACAATCCCATGTTGGCAAATACTTAAGAAGAATGCCAGGAATAACACCGGAAAGCCTGAAACCACTTGGCGGACTTTCCTATGTCATGAAATATAGAAGCCGAAGTAAATCGGCTATCCGAAAAATATTCGGTCAGCGAAGCATATGCAAACAGGATTCTTTTCCGCACATTACCTGGCTGCTTCTGCTGTCCGCCCTTTACACATTTAGATTATATACCTAATGGGCGAAAAAAATAGTACATTGTATCGAAATGTGTTTTTTTATACCACGAAACTACTTTTTTTACCATTTTTTGCTATTTTTTTCGTTTTTATACAAAAATTTGATATATTCAGCAAAAAATTTCAACGAAAACATATCTAAGAAATTATATCATATAAATTATATTAGTTTAAACAGATGTAACTTCTTATCCCCCCTTTTATGGAAAGAAATACTAAAGCCAAAAGAGACTCCGGAAGAAATCCTCAAAATCCCTGCTGCTGTTTCGTATTCACATATTAAAATAAGATTTCATTTCTGCCTGAAAAGATGAATGTCTGGGAAATTTTCTTTTATATTCTGAAAAAACCTGCCTTCTGGCACTCGTCTGTCCCATGCTCTCCTTTATTTCCGCAGTCATTGCCAAAAGAACAGCAACCTCTCCATAATGTCTTCTGTATTGTCCGCCTACAATTGCATCTGCCCTGCTGTTCACGATTCTCTCCACCCAGCCAAGATACTTTTTCTTTTCTTCCTGAGTCATTGGGAAATAAGCTTTCCACCGCTGAAAATAATTCCAGAATGTACTTACTTTACACCTGCGGCTCTCTTCTATGATTTCCCTTTCAAAGCCCATTAAACAGTTTGAATCTGTATCATCCCTGAAACCAATATCATCAGCAACGCTTGCTGCAGCCCTGGAGGGCAGCTTTTCTTCATATAGGTATAATAAAAACAGCCGGATGCCCTTCCGGATAAATCTGCTGCTCCATCCCAGTGAGCCGTTGGGATTCTTTGATGCTGTCCTTGCCGTGTTAAAATCACCTGTATAAAAGCTCAAGCTGTAATAGCTGTCATCATCTATACTATTCCGGCAAGATTCTGCATTGCTGCTGCCTGCTGCCGGATTTTCCTTTTCTCTCCCGCAAAGGACTTCCCTGCCTCTCATCCCATACTCTTCCGCCATTTCCTTTGTTCCAAACAAACGCAGAAAATTTCTATCCGTGGAATCAGAACGGAAAGCTTCCCAACAAAACCGCATAACATTGTCCGTATGCATCAGGCAGGATGCGGCATAAGCCGCCATCAACGCTGTTTTGCTCCTGATAATCAACCAGGCATCCAGCTTTCTCAATGCTGTTTTCCCAATCTCTTCTATCCGCTCATAATCATGTTCTTCATTATATGCCTTCATTGCTGTCAGATACAGGGAAGGGTGAATACGATAGTTTTCATCTGCTGCCTTTACAAGCCCTTCTATGCCTTCCGTATACAGAAGTGCTTCCTTTAAAAACCTTCCTTCCGCTTCTCCGCCTTTTGTTTTCAATAACGCAATCCAGTCCTGCCAGAACTGCCCGGCTCCCGGCAAATTTTCCCTGCCCATACGGAACATATCTTCTATATGCAGCCTTCGGAATGTATAATAACAGAAATAGGCGTAAATCTTTTCTGCGCGCTTATCCGCTTCCGTCACCTGATAAGCTGCATAAAGCGTCAGTAGTGCCAGCTGCTCCATATCCGTATGGATAATGTCCTTTTCCGCCAGCATTTCCAAATCAACAGGTTCAGCATCATATTCACTGTCGGTACTCACATACATTTCCCACAGCCAGTCATAGATAAAACAGGCATCCTGATATTTCAGGTCATCAATGCAATCCTTTGCAAACAAAATCATCACTTCCAGCTTGTTTCCGATTTCCTGATTATCATAATAATCCGTAATCCAGTCGCTGTCCCAATATCCGCTGGAATAATCTTCGTATTCATCTATGTCAAGATACAGTTCCCCCTCATCAATCTGTTTCATCCAACTTTTAATCTGTTCCATTTTTTCTGTCACAGTTTCCTGTGACATTCTTACCTTCGACTTCGCTTTTTCAGTTTCCGTCCTATCTTCACCATAGCCTTCCACCAGTTCTTCCAGTTTCAGCCGCTGTTCCTCCGAAAGGAAATCCGTCATATCCAGCAATATTTCCTGCAGTTTTTCTTTACTGAGTCCTTTCAGTTTTTCCTCCATCATAACACTACCTCTATTTTTTGCCGCAGCATTTCTTATATTTCTTTCCGCTTCCGCAGGGACACGGATCATTGGGATAAATCTTCTTTTCCTTTACAATGGGTTTTTGTACCGGTATTTTGAAATCATCATTTATATCATTATAATAGTCTGCTTCTTCTATGGTTTTCCAACAAACCTCAAGCTGTGACTCAATCCATTTTAAATCATCCGTCAGATTAAGATGCTTTGCCAGAATTTTTGCCCTTTCAAACAAAAGGCTGTTATTCATTGTGCAGGGAACGCCAATCACTTCTTTTCGAATCAGATAATAAGCTGCCTCTGCCCCTTCCTTCGCCTCCACGCACCAGCTGAATGCACTCCATGCATTTTCATTATGAGGTTCCCTTTTCAGCCAGTTTTCAAACCACTCCCTGCCTTCTTTTTCTTTCCCTTCAACATAAAGTTCTTCGCCAACAGCCGATAAAAAATTACTGTCATCATCATAGGTCCAATCCAGCATCTCCAAAACGGCGTTGCAGAAATCCAAACGTTTTTGGTGCTCTCCTGCATTTCCAAGTTCCATCTCAAAATCCTGAAGCCACGCATCCACCGGATACCGATAATCCTGCTCCTCCATCAACCCGCTGACGCTGTTTTTTTCCTTTTCCTGTCCGATTATCTTCCGGAATATTTCCCATGCTTTCCACCAACAATCTATTAATGCTTCATTCTTCTGCTTTTCCTGAGCTTCATATCCGCACTGCACAAGCTCGTCCCATTCATCCCATTCTGTAGGAATTGCATGGACATCTTCAAAATCCAGGCTTTGCTGTACCATCTCCTCTAATGCCTGTGTATATCGTTCCTCATTATAAGCCTGCTTTTCTTTCAGGACATCATAAATTTCCGACAGCACGACCGCACCGATTTTCTCCTTTGCTTCCCTTCTGGAATATCCTGCATCAAGAAGTTTTTGATATGCCATGCCCGTTTCCGGCGGATTATTATCCCTTAACTGATTGTCCACAACTTCCAATATCGTTTTCTTCAACCGTAAATTTGCCATTTCCTTTTTCTTACTCCTTATCATTTGTCGATTAATCCGGAACCAGCATATGATTAATGGACTCCTCTGTATATCATTGTATCAAATGGGATGTATATCGACAAGTTGAACTGTAAATCAACTGTCGATAAAACAAAAACTGTCTATTCAAAATTTATTGCTTCAAAATTTATTTAACTTTCTTCTTTCAGTGCAATTTCCAACAATTCCGCTGCGACCTGCGCAGATTTAATCCGCATCAGATTATCCCACGCATCTTCTTTTCCAAGCAGATTCATGCCACCGTGCCATACAAGTTCATCATCTATAATGGCAAAATGCTCTGCCACCTCATCCCTTACAATTACATGAACGCCATTTCCCTGCATTTCTTCAATCAGTTTCTGACAGAATTCTGAACTTCCATAAAATATATTCAGCGGATTTGTTGTTATGACCGTAACCGTTATTCCGGCCTCCTGTCTTGCTTTTACAAGATAAATAAAACGTTCCACCTTATTATGCGTAAGCCCAGGGCTGGATACAATAACCTTATTTTCAGCCTCGACAACATCCCGTTCAAATACATCCGCATAATTTCCAGAATCATAAATCGAATTTACGGTCTGTTTTGAAAGAATGGCATTTGTAATCAACTGAAACCCTGTCCGCTTATATGTACGCAGCCTCTTTGCATACATATTGTCAAAAACCCGAATGTGGGCGTCCACATAATCATAGACTATGACTTCCTTTTTTCCTTCATAGTCACGATTCAATCTTCCAATGTACTGCTCAAGCCTTCCTGCAAAGGATACCGGAGCCGCCAGCATCAGGGTATCCAGTCTCGGATAATCAAAGCCTTCACCGATCTTCTGGCCCGTTGCTACCAGAATCAGGCTCTGCTCCCTTAACACTTCTTTCATTTTTCTTCTCACATCAGAATTTTCCTTATCACTGTTATCCCCATATAAAAGAAACACTCTATCTGCATCCTGTTGCAGATTATCGTACAGGTATTTCGCCTGTTCTTTATACCTTGTCAGAATTACCGGAGTTCTTCCCTCTTTCACACACGTTCTCGTATCTTCAAGAATCATATCATTTCTGACAGAACTTGTACTGATCAGAGAATATGCTCCGTTAATATCACTTCTGCTTTCATTCGTATCGACGACCCTTGTATATCTCGGATACACATAGTGCCCAATTCCCTGTTCGACAGCGCGTTCTTTTGCAGTATAACTGTGCCTTATCGGCCCTAACAGCATATGAATGATTTTCTCCAGATTATCCCCTCTTTTCGGCGTTGCCGATACACCGTAAACATATCTGGCATTGACTTTCTGCATGACCTCAATCGATGTATTGGAGCCGCAATGGTGGCATTCATCCATTATCACCATACCATAGGAGTTAATCAATTCATTAAAATCTCCCTTGCTGTACATGGAACCGACCATGGCAACATCAACAATACCTGTCAATGTATTTTTACTGCCATGTAAAATACCAACCACACTGTCTCTGCGCTTTTTCCTGCCGCTTTTCGTTTTATAAACCGGAGGTTCCTCATCTATGTGCAAAAATTTATTTAATTCCTCTACCCACTGTTCCAGCAAATCCTTACTTTGAAGCAAAATCAAAGTATTTACTTTTCTTTCTGCGATAAGATAGCTGCAAACCACGGTTTTACCAAATGCAGTGGCTGCACTGAGAATACCATGATCATATGCAAGCAGACGTTCCGCTGCCAGATTCTGCTGTGTTCTCAAGTCTCCACAAAAGGAAACTCTTATGGGCCTCCCCTTTTCTCTATGATCCACAATTTCATAATCAATGCCTGCCTCTTTGCAGGAAATGATAAGATTATCACGAAGACCTCTGGGAATGCGGATATATCCATCCGTATCCTTTCCCATGTAAATAGCGCTGAAATTATAATAATTGGAATATCCAAGCCTTTTATTTTTATAAAAAACGGGATTGTCAAAGGCTGCCATACTTCTGATCTGATTCTGCAAGCGCGGCATCAAATTTAATGTATCAACATATATGCCATCTCCAAGAAC
Organism: Lachnospiraceae bacterium; assembly: GCA_017621815.1. Classification (GTDB taxonomy): domain Bacteria; phylum Bacillota; class Clostridia; order Lachnospirales; family Lachnospiraceae; genus Suilimivivens. Next base: position 18,344 of record JAGASK010000024.1, read on the forward strand.
GATATGCATTTTCCCTATAACATCTGATTTTACAAAACCATCTTTTTTCTTCCAGGGCTTCGGACGATTTTGGGGAATTGAAGAAGGCAGCATTCCCTTTTCTCCGGCAAGTTCTTCCTGCCAGCATGCCATGCACTTTTCTATTTCTTCTATTGACAGCTTTTTCGTTTGCTTCAGCAGAACATCCCACTGGTCAGGATATGCGTTCCAATTTTTATCAACAAAAGCACTGTTTCCATGTTTCAATGCCTGTCCCTGTAATGGTAATGCAATCAGATTCCCGATACTGCTGGCAACATCCTGAGATGGATACATACGATCATAATAATGAAAAGATTTCAGATTAATCAAAGCTGACCCTTTATCCAGCAAAAGGAAACCAAAATTTCTTGCAAGAGATGCGGATACCGGCTTTTTGAAAAATATCCATACATGTGCACCTTTTCCTGACCTCGACCGTTCCACCAGCGGCGTTATACCATTACTTTCACAAATGACTCTTAAAGCATCAACCTCTTCATGCCATTCATCATCCACATTGGCAAAATCCGTCTTTTCAGCGCCTTTTTCATGATTATCAAAATCAAAAACCAGAAAACGGCAGGTTCCATCCGGAAGCAGCGGATATATCCCCAATACATCTGCGCCATCTTCTCTATATCCACAAAGGTGCTCTATTATTTTCTTTGGTTCAAGCTTTGTCCATGACCTGTGTGCGCAGGCTTCACAGCTGATTTTTTCACCATGCTGTTTGGGGCATATCTGATTGTTCCACCTGTTATCGCATTGTGGAAAATAGCCGCCCTTTACGCCTCTTTTTGCATAAACGTCTGTCCTGCCCCAAAACATTGCAAAATACTTATTAACCAGATTTTCCGTAATGTATTTATTCAGAATTCGTCCTCCCTGATCAGGATCATATTCTTCTGCGTTTTCTATTTTTCCTTCAAATACATTCTCTGACTCATAAACAATACCAGCCTTTTTAAGCTGGGTTTTTAATTTTCTGTTTTCATTCTGAAGGCTTCGGACCAGTTTTCGAAGCGAATCAAGATTGTATGCTTCTATGTTCATAATGCTGGTACCTCTACAAAAACAAAACCATATTTTACATGATTCCTAAAGTGAAATATCCATTACCAGGTATACTCAATTATTCTGGGAAAAGCAATATTGCTACTGCTTCCAGAAGATGATTCCTTTTTATCATCTTCCGGTGTCTTCCTGTTCCAGATAGCGGATAACTGATGTATCCAGATAAACTTTCAATTTTCGCACAATATCACCACTTTCCCCTATTGTGTTTCCTAAATAGCGTATATCTGATTTTCTTTTCAATCGTGCATTCCCACTAGTTTATTTACTTGATATTCTGCACCAAGTTTCATCCCGTCAATCATAAATATACGCTTTATCTATTGTTCCCACTCAATTTGTTCCAGTTTCGCAATACTATTCATAAAATCCTGCTCCACAGGAGAAAGTAAATCTTCCTGCATTTTCTTTAATAATGTACTTCCCAACGCAACAATTATTTTTTCTTTTACCATAAACTACTCCTAAAAATCAAATTCAATTATACTTAATTTATCTGCTCTTTTTACTCTGTAGCATATTCTGATCCCTTATATTCACAATCCATTGTCCATTTTTCTTGGCACCAATTCTCTCAATAATACCCATTTCTCTTAATTGACGAATCCGCTTTGTAATCGTAGTCGTTCCCAATCCAACCAGTTTGCTGATTTCACTAACTTTAATACTACTATTTTTTTTCATTAATCTAAGTATTTCTTCATCACGCTCATCAATCAACTGTTCTTCTTTTTTCAACAAATCATTTTCTGCTTTTTTCTTCTTATTTAATGGAATTGTTACTGTAATAAAATTTTCCGTAATGTCAAATACCTCTTTTCCATATTTCGATACAATCAAAGGGACTCCATGTCCAGTCTGCTCAATATAATCTAATTGAACCATAATCTGTTGAAGTTCCAGATTTACCGGCTTGCTTTTTCCTTCATAAAACTCTTCCAGTGTGAGTCCATCCGGCAATCCCCCAACTGATACAATTTCTATGCGGTCATCAAACATATACACAGCCGGCGGTGTCTGTCTTGACCAGCGATTATGCAGACATGCGTTCAACCACGCTTCCCTGAAACATGAAAAATCAAACAACCTGCTCTCCTTTCTAAGACTGCCGCCCACATCCACTACAGTATCATTTAATGCCTCCATATAGTCCAGCACCTGCTTCACTGCTACAAGCATGCACTTATAACCATATTCATTCCTCTTAACCAAATCCGTCTTGTCCGTCCCACGGAATACTGCGACTTTAATGGAGTAGCTGTTGATGTCTGCCAAAATAGCCGCCATTAAATTGTAAGCTCCATCGCGTGTTAAAAGATTCAAATTCTGCTTAAAAGTATTCTCCCGAAGCGTAAGTCCATTTCCGACATACAACATTTTCAATTGGTCAAAGGTTAACTCCTGATTATTCGCCTCAATATTTACAATGGAATCCGATACACTAAGCATCAGACTACGTAATTGCTGCGGTGATATTTCCCTGTCTTCGTCAGCCGATCTCATATAATACTTCCCATATGCCGAATAAGGTCTTTCATCTCCTTCAACAGTAACTTTTATTACATTTTTATCATCACACAATTCCATAATAATCGTCGGAATAACCTGTGGTTTAATTGCATTAGCAATTCCCTGGGATATCTCACGCAATGTACGATCTCCAATTTGCTGACCTATGACTTCGCCATCATTTCTTACTCCGAAATACAATGTGCCTTTTCCATTTTTATTCAACATAGAAGCCAGAGAAACGATACCTTCTTTTAATTCGCCGGTTGTTTTTTTGAACTCGACTAGTTCCGTTTCCATTCCAAAATTCATACCATCACTCCTTTTATATATAGTATATCTCTTTTTGTTATTTTAATCAACAAATAATAAACACTTTATTCAACACATGGATGATGAATAAAGTGTTTATTAAACTAAAAAATCTTCAATTTAAATGGGTATACTCTCCGCCACACACAGCGCCCCATATCCCACCCTCTCATTGGGATACACGCTCTCCCCTCTCACCGGTCTTGCCCCCCGCCTGAAATATGCCTTCACCTTCTCCCCATACAAATACGGGTCATTTCCACGCACAATCCCCCATTCCATCAAGAGGGCGGCGCTTCCTGTGGCAAAAGGCACCGCAAAAGAAGTTCCGGAAACCTGCACAAGGGTATTGTCCGGTCCTACTGTATTGATTGCCACCCCCGGCGCCGCTATATCGGGCTTAATGCTTCCCTGATTTACCCTCTCTCCGGCTATGCTTTGAAGAGGGTATCCCCTTCCTGAAAAATCAGCATAGGATTCATACCCTGCATCATAAGCCCCTACAGTTATGACCTTTGCTGCAGTGGAGGGAATTGTCAGTGTTTTGTCCGGAGTGGGGGTGAAAAAGCGGGTGGCGGCATTGAGCACCGTATTGCTTGGAAGATAAAAATCGTAATTTCCCGAAACAATGCTGATTGGGGCAAGTTCAAAAGTCCATATTCCTGCATTCACATAGGACTGCAGCGGCAGAAAGTCAAAATAAATCTCCTGATTTACAGAATAAGGGGACGGCTCCCCTATATAAAGAAGAATCTTCGTCTGTTCCATAATATGAGTCTGCATTCCGGTTCTTAAGCTGTCAATTTCCTGACGAATTCCTGCAGGCGAAATCAATGCTATCTGAAATCTGTCCACATATTCCTTCCAAAGCTGCACACTGACAGAAGGCTGATAACTGCCGATATTCAATTCCACCCTTCCTACTATCTGCTCCGGCGGAAACCGTCCCGGTGTGAACTGTCCCGGTACCAACTGTCCTGCCGTTGGCTGCCCTGCTAAAACCGGACCGCCCAAAGCATTTCCCCGTCCCTGCAGCAGGTTTCCGGAAACGTGTCCTCCTGCGGCTCCCTCATTTCCGCTTCCCACACAGATAACGGTCCTGCCTATTTCCGCTATATTATCAAGGAAACGTTCTACCAGTGAAGTACCGTCATGAGAGCCGTAAGTATTTCCAAAGCTCAGATTAATGGCTACGGGCCTCCCCAATTCCACAGCCTTTCTTACCACATAAGTAAGTGCACGCATCAGCTCTGTGGTTCTTGGGAAAGAATCAGGTGCAGGACTTCCCAATTTCACCACAATCAATTCACTTTCCGGCGCAACTCCCTTAAATCTTCCGTCCTGCAGGTTACCGCCTGCCGCCGCAATAGCTGCCACTGCTGTTCCGTGGCCTGAGGTATCAAAGCTGGGCACCAGACTGTCCGGATTTGCGGAATTCAGAGCCGCATCAATTCTTGCTTTGCCAAACTCCACCCCTGTGGAAAAACCTGCCGGTGCCGCAGCTCTGCCTGCAAACTCACTTTGCACCTCCCCTTCTGTCTGTCCAAGCCTTGCATTAACCGCTGCAGGTGTAAGTGTCTGATCCCACAAATACTGAATTCTGCTGCCTGCAGTATTGATAAATTCGCTGTTTTTATAATCTATTCCGGAATCAATTACTCCGATTAAAACATCCCTGCCGGTCAAAAAAGGCTCCCTTGCCGTCACCGGCGGAATGCAGGATGCCTGTTTTCCCTGAAGAGTGGAAAAATACAGTCTTTTAGGCTTTTCCACATACTCCACCTCATCAAGTTCCGCAAAGGCTTGAATCAGATTTTCAGGAATTGTCACAATCGCATATCCCGCTATCAGTTCCTCTATCTGAATCAACTCATTGTTCAGTCTTCCAAGGTCTCCGTTATATTTAACAATAAGCTCCCATTTTCTGCTTTCCTCCGAAAAACCTACATTTAACTGCATGGAAGCAAGCCTTTCATTTTCTCCTGCCGAAAGCGCCAGGTTTAACAAATTTTCCAGTTTTTGACTTGCCATAATTTATTTTCATCGGGACTTAAGCCGGCCTTAAGTCTCATACCCCAAAATATGTTTATTAAATTATATACAAAAACAGCAGCCTTAGAAGCTTGCCAGCATCTTAAGACTGCTATCCTTTTTCATATTATTCCCATTTACCCGGCTTTGCATGCCTAAACAGACTTTGCATTCATAAACAGACCTATGCATCCATAAACAGGCCTTGCCTTTTCAGGGCTTACTCATCTTCATTGTCTTCACTGTATTTCTTTGCAAGAGCTTCAAATTCTGATTTCACTGCAGAAAAAGCTTTTAACAGCTTAGGTGAGAAGGTACCGCACTCCCCATTCAAAATCATGCGATAGGCCTCATCCACACTATATGCGGCTTTATAAACACGTTCTGAAACAAGTGCATCATATACATCCGCCAATGATACTATCTGTGCGGCAATGCCGATTTCTTCGCCCTTAAGCCCGTCCGGATATCCCTTTCCGTCATATCTTTCGTGATGATGCCTTGCAATATCATAACAGTAATTATAAAATTCCTCATCATCCAAATGAAGCAATTCCTCTACCATTTCCGCTCCCTTTGTGGTATGGGATTTTATTATTTCAAATTCATCAGGCGTAAGCCTTCCGGGCTTTAACAAAATACTATCTGGAATGACAATTTTTCCGATATCATGCATAGACGAAGCCTGACCTATAATTTCCAGTTTTTCCGGCGTAATTCCATACTCAGGATACAGCTGCATTACAGCTTTTCCCAGACATTTTGTAAATTCACGAATTCTTTTTACATGCTGTCCGGATTCCAGATTTCTGAATTCCACAATATTACTCATGGAATCAATCAGCATCTCATTCATTTTACGAAGCTTCTGAGCCTGCTTTTTAAGCAGCTCGTTTTGCGCTTCCAGTTTTGCAGTCTGGCTTTTTACCAGAGTTTCCAACTGGTTCTTATACTTGAACAGCTCGATTACATTTTTAACCATCTGTTTTACAACATCCGGATGGTATGGCTTTTTAATGTAATCCACAACTCCGTATTCATAGCCTCTTTTCTCATATTCTACAGAATCTTCACCCGTAATCATAACGAAGGGCACCTTGGACAAAAGGTCCTTCTTGCTTAAAAGTTCAAGAACCTGGAAACCATCCATAACCGGCATCACCAAATCTATCAGCACAACTGCTATGGACGAAAAATTTTCAACAAAAAGCTTAATTCCTTCTTTCCCGTTAGCTGCTTCAAGAATCTTATATTCATCCTTGAATATTTCTGCAAGCAGAAGCCGGTTAATTTCCATATCTTCAATAATCAGTATCGTATCTTTTTCCATTATTTCATATCCTTTATTTACAATCTCAACATTACCACATTTCTATTTCTTTTCTTTAATATTATCCTGCTTATCTCCTGGGGAAGCACATATTTAATATTATCAATATAAACAATGCTGCCTGTAAATGCTTTTCCCCTGACCCAGATTGGAACCTTCATTTCACTGCCGGACAGGTTGGTAAGCTTGGTCATCTCCGCATCCAGCACTTTCAGTTCATGTTCCTTCATTGACATGGCAATATCAATTTTCTTAAGATAATCCTCTGCATGAGCCCTGTTTACAGAAAGGACTCTGGTCATTTTTTTCCTTCCTTCTTCAAAAATTGCTATTTCATTCAATATCTTTTCTTTCTTCTCATTAAGCTTCTTCTCTTTCTGCGCAAATTCTCCGTTTCGGCCTACCTCCAGCACTGTTTTTATATGACTGCTGTTTCCTAAATTATAAGTGTCAACGCCTTTCACCGCACAGATTCTTCCCCCCAGAATCATCCCCTTGCTTCCTGATACAATCACTCTTCCCATAGTTTTAATTTCGCTGTTCATGATGTAATTTGCCCTTACATCGCCTGTTGCCTTAATATCAGCCGATTCAAAGAAACTGCCCGAAACCTCTCCTTCTGCCTCAATCCAACAATCGTGCTTAGAACAGCTTCCCCTCTTAATCATAATGTTTCCGCCTGCTGTCAGCTTAGCTGCTTCTACATTATATTCAACAATAATATCCCCTGTTGCTTTGATACAGCCCCCTGAATGAACACTTCCGACCACATATACGGAGCCGTCCACCTCTATTTTTCCATAGACACCTGTTACATCCTCACGAACAATCAGCACATTTGTGATAATAATGCGTCCGTGCAGAAATTCAAATTTTCCGCTTATCCGCGCCCGGTAGGTTATTCCGTCTGCATCCAGAATAAAGCCTTCTCCCTTCATGGTAGGCTTTTCAAGACCGTTTCTGGCATGAACCGCTTCTCCAAATACATTGCTGCCATCCTTTCCCTTTTCAGCAGCGTGATAAACAGCTATTTTCTGCCCTTCATCAACCATTTCAAAGGCTTCTATATTGACATAATCCACACCTCCGTCCGGAAGGGGTGCCGGAATCCGGGGCAAATCAATTCTTACGAAAAATTCATACCAGCCGTCTTTTCCGTCCACGGGAAGAGTTCCTTCTGCAACCAGTACCCTCTCATTCATTCTTTTCCTTTGAACCATGTCGCTAATTGCATCCGAATTAACCCCGTGTACAATGCCTCTTTTCGCCAGTTCATCATGTATATCCGCTTCTGTAACAGAATTACCTGAAATCCATGGAATTACCGCATATACCTTATTGCCATTATCTTCTATGAATATATTGATTTCCTTCTGTTTTACAAGTTCATCCTGCTTTACAATTTCCTCCTGCTTTATGTAATTCATTTCCACAGGATCCGGCAAAAGCGCATTGTCTCTTTCCTCTAAAAGCTGCTGCCGCATTTTTTTCATATCAGTTTTGGAAAATACCAGTTTGGCATAAGAGGATACATCAAGACCTTCTTCGAGACCGGAACGTATTTCGTACATTTGGCGGTAACTGAACAAAGGATTTGCATAACAGGAAACATCCAGCCTTTTTTCTATTCCAAGGCGGATTTCCTGCATCTGCAGCCAGGTATACTCCTTTTTGGCATAGACTGAAACATCAATTCCTTCTTCCATACCTAACCTTATCTGGCATATCTGCTGTGCCCACATATCATCAGTAAGCCAATTATCAACAGAAAATTCCTTTTCAAGGCATAATCTTATTTCCTCAAGTTCCTTACCGGTAAATCCTCTTTTCAGATATGGTTCCAGATTAACAAATGAACGCCACGCAAGCCTTATCTGCTTCATGGTCTCATAATTATAAGAAGGGTCTGCATATCTGGTAATATCTGCTTTCTCCTCAAGTCCCAGACGAATCTGCTCCATCTGAAACCAGTCAAATTCCGGTTTGGCATATAAAGAAACGTCCAGCCCTTTTTCCAGTCCAAGACGGATTTCCCTCATCTGCCCTGCCAGATATTCCGGATTCTGCATAATGGATACATCTAACCCCTGAATTCTTGCTGCTTCTAATTCCTGTTCCTGTGTCCAGTCAAATTGTAATTCATTCATTTTCCGCTATACCATCTACTTGTTCTCAAAATATACACACCTATGATAACTATATCAGGAATACATTAAAAAATCTACTATTTTTCTTAGTTGAATATCTTTTCAAAGTAAATTAAAATATGGTATATAATTAAAAACAGGTAATTGATTAATACCTGAAAGAGGAAAGGAGCTTTCTATGTCCGACAAATCTGATTCCACTGCTTCAAAAACTGCCCAGGAAATGCCAGACCATGGCGAAATAGGCTATCCTGTTCAGGTTTACTATATTGAACTTTCAAAAATGTATCTGCACAGAATCCGCTGGCATTGGCATGATGAAATTGAAATTATGATTGTAAATCATGGGGAGGCTTTTTTTCTTGCCGATGATCAAAAGCTCCACTTGTGTGCAGGACAGGGCATCCTAATCAACCAGAATATCATGCATGCCGTTCAGCCTATCGGTGCAGGAGCAAACTGCAGCATGTACTCGGTAACCTTTCATCCTTCCTTTTTATTTGGCTACGGAAATACTATGATGTCCAGCAAATATCTGGTTCCCATTTTAAATTCCCCTGCCTTGAAAATTGTGGAACTTCATGAACGTGACCCATGGCATGAAAAGCTTTTAGATACAATCAACAGTGTCATCGCTATTAATCTGACTAAGAAATATGGTTATGAACTGCTTACCAAATCTTATCTCTGTCAGCTGTGGTCCCTGCTGCTTGAGCAGATCACTCCTCAAAATATAGCAAAAAGCAAACAGCTTACATTATCTTTGGATGAAACCAGGGTAAAAGAAGCAATTCTTTATATTGAACAGCACTATCAGGAGCAAATTACGCTTGAACAGCTGGCTGCATCCATTCATATAAGCAAAAGTGAATGCTGCCGCTGTTTCAAACGCACTCTTCAGCTGACTCCTATTGAGTACCTGATGAAATACCGCATCTTTCAGGCTGCCAGCATGCTTCAGAAAGATGCTCCTGAGGCCCGTTCCATGTCATCTCTGGCCTTCAGCGTAGGCTTCAATAATGCAAGCTATTTTAATAAAGTGTTTAAACAGTATCTGGACTGCACCCCCAGTGAATACAAGCGCAAAGTTAAAAATGATGCTTCAGCGGATGACGGTCCGTTTAAGAAGCTTAAATTATAGTCCCTGCCAGATGACGGAGGAGTCCATATGAGCCAGGTCATAACAGCCCGTTCTTGCCATAACCCCTTTCAGTTCATTGTTCATTTTAAGAATAGTGTCTCTTACACCCTCTGCTCCGTCTTTCTTAAGAGGCTCCATAATCACCCGTCCTGCGCTGACAGCCGTTGCTCCCAAAGCCAGCGCTTTAAATGCATCCATGCCGCTTAAAATTCCGCAATCCACAAAAACCGGGATTTCTCCTCCGATTACTTTAACAATGGACGGCAGAACCTTAAGAGGCGGCACTGCATAATCCATAATGCCGTGATGATGGGAAACCACTATGCCTTTTACACCTGCCTTCAGACACTTATAAGCATCCTTTTCGCTCAAAACTCCCTTTATGATAAAAGGAATCCCGGCAGCGCCTGCAAATTCCCTTATTTCATCTGCTGACTTAGGCCTCATTTCATATCCCAGCACCGTATCATAATTTCCGGAACCGTTAAAAGCATGATCCACATCAATTCCCACTGCAAGCACACCACATTTTTTCGCATGCTCTATTCTTTCAAAAATCATTTTATTATCCGCATAAGGCTTAATAATCTTAATGGTTCTGGCGCCTGTGGCAGTAATTTCTTCAAGTTCATCCATCTCTCCCATTCCTGCCCAGTTTACGGCGTTAGCCATTTTCGCTCCCTTTGCCATTTCCACCATACCCTTTTCATGCAGATTATCCAAATGAGATAATGCCGCCATCATTATCGGTGTGTCAAAGCTTTCTCCATACAAAGAAAATGAGGTATCCGGCAGTTTGCCGTCAATATGCCTCATTTCCACCAGAAGAGAGTCAAAATACTCCCTTGTAATTCTGTCTGCGCTGCCTCTTAATTCCTGTCCCATATTGATTCTCTCCTTTGATTCAAATTATAGATACATGAATTTTATCATACTATGAAAGGCTTGAAAACTGCTGTCAGGCTATTTTGCCGGTCTATTTCAGCTCTATTTCAGCAGTATTTCATCTGCAGCCCGGACATCGCATTCCATATAAACTTTTATAATTTTTTCCAGCATTTCCGACAGTTTCCTAAGTCCTGACTCCTCTTTTCCCAGACCGTCAGCTTCTGCCTTTAAACGGCGGCACAAATTCCAGCTGTTCTTCATGAAAAGGGGCATCCTGTCAAGCACATTTTCCGTCTCTTCCCTGCATTGCTTAACTTTATCCGCCATCTGCAAAAGCACCTGAGTCTGCCTTGTGAGTGTCAGATAATCTGCCATCAGGATAATTTTCCCGTTCATATCCTGTGAAAATGATTTCTTAAGAAATGCATCAAAAATCATTTCCTGCCCTCTGCCTGCAAAGAACAGGCTTTCCGTTATTATGGGAATTCCTGTGCCGATAAAATCCCCGATATCGGAAAGGGTAAGCTTTTCACCGTTTATACCTGTTTTCCTGCTGCCTGCAAGCTCCATCAGCTGCATAAGCGTTGCTGCGCATCCATCCCGCTTTTCCGGCTTCGTCTGCATCAAAAGCGCCGAAAGCTGTGCCGCGTAGCTTCCGAGGCTTCCCTGTTCCATAACATAATCATTCTTTTTGCCATGAAAGACCATTCCGGTTTCCCCCGTCACAGAGTCCTTTTCCATAGATGCAAACATATATTTAATATCATGATAGCCGGCAAAATTCTCCACTTTAACCGGAGTTTTTACATAATGCACCTGCTCTTTTGGAACGATGGAATTGCCAAGTACATTGACATAATCATTTTCTCCGTAAATTCCCGTTATCTTATGAGTCCTTTCATGAAAGCCTTCCTTTCCCCAGGTCTCTTCCCATCCGGTAATTGCCTTTTCTGAAAAGCCCTGGCCGTCAATATTATAGCATGCGTCCAGAAGGCCATTATATTTAGTGGACATGGTGACATACTGAGCCTTATTTCCTCCCTTGGAATGCCCCGTTACAATGAGCCTTTGCTCTTGTGTAATCTGCTGTCTTTCCACAACAGTTTCAAAATAATCAAGAGCTCTTTCCTGCTGCAGGGTGCTTTCCTGTGTCATGCCAAGACCGTTGTCCGGCCATTCTCCGTCTCCGGTTCCTCTGTAAACAACATAAATGCTGCCCCCGTCAGCTTCTGAAAAAGTGCATGCCGCCGTACCTTCATCGCATCCCATTAAATAGCTTTGGTTACTGATTATCAGCTCACCGATTTCAGGATTTTCCGCTGCCTGCGAAAGCACGGTATACTCTCCGAAATGCAGCCCGCCCTCCTGACAGTCCGGCATATCAGAAAGGTCGTCCAATATTTCATTCAAAGTCATTCCGTCATCCGCTTCCCTGTAATCCACATACATAAAAGTATTCAGCACCATGCTGACTTCTTCCTCTGTCATAAACAGTTCACCTTCCTTCCGGCACAGCTTCCTTCAGCCATCTCATATATCTGAAATTTCCGTTTTCATCCATGGAAAATACAAGCTCTGCCAAAGCTTCGTAACCTGAGTAATCGCTTTGCGCAAAATTGTCGGCAGTTATCAGTGCAAAGTCTTCTTTTGATTTTGCCAGGCTTACCGTTCCCCTTATCTTATAATGCAAATCCGCATTCATTTGTCGGAACTTCCGGACTTTCTCCTCCCATTCTTCCCGGCTTCCGAAGCTGTTTGCCGGATAAATGTAAAACTGAGGCATGGCATAGGTGTTTTTCAGAAATTCATCAGCTTTCATGTCCGCTTTAAACCATGCCGGAAATACAAAACCCGGGATTTTATAATAAACCTTGCATTCTCCAAAGCACTCCTTTGCCAGATTTCCGATTTTTACTTCCAAATCCTCCTTTAAAAGATAGGAAAGATAATTGTCCTCAAAATACCTTCTGCCCCCTCTTTCAGAAAGCCGGACCAGCGCCCGGCGCTCAGGATGACTCCGGCTTACTGCCAGTATCATGGTATATTCCTTACCTGCCTGTCCTGCATAGCTTTCCACGAAATTAAAACTTTCGCCGTATTTTTGCTGCATATAGGCAAGCATTTTTCTTTTTTCATTGTCCTTTCTCATTTTATACCCCATACTTCCCATAAAAAGCATGCCTGCGGCAGCTGTCAGAAACAGCAGCCGCAAAACCAGCTTTCGTCCTTTTTTCATTATCATGATATGATGTTGATATTCAGGCTTCCGCCCTGATCCATGTTGCCTTTCTCGGCAGTCTGATAATGCCTTGCCATATCCTGTAAGTCCTGTACATGCTCCTGCACCATGCGGTAGAGCTTTTCCATATCCGGAGAGAGAGAATCAAACCGGTTTCCGTAAGCTGAAGCCGCCTCGCCCTGCCAATACCCATTCATTTTATTTACAAGTGAAAGCATTTCTCCTGTCAGATTTTTCATCTGATTTCCCAATGTGGAAAATTCTCCCGATGCCTGCAGCAGTTTTTCCGGTGTTACTTTTAACATTCCTTCCATTTTCTTACCTCCTAATAATTTCTGGTTAATGCGATTTGCGCATTTCTTGCCTCTGCCTGCTCATATCGCTGTGCTATTTCAAGCAGAGCCTGTATGTACTGATTAATCAGCCTGTAAAAAGCATCCATTTGCTGGCTGTCTTTTGTAAATGCGGTGTGAAAGGCATCTTTTGCCTGCCCCTCCCACATCTGGCACAGCGACTGCTCCTTTCCCTGCAGTTCCTGGGATTTGTTTTTAAATTGACCGTTCAAATTCTGCAGCTGTCCTGCAGCGTTTCGTAATTTAGCTGATGTTACCTGAATCATTGCCATTTCTTTTTCCTCCTTTTTTGCTCATGACATTAGTCTTTTCTGTAAAGCGCGCAGCTTATTGTTTAGCGGTAGCTTCTTGTTTTTGCTGTCAGAGTATTCCACATTTCCAGATTATAAATCTGCTCCGCTTTATCCTTTATATTAAGGGCAAGAGTATTTAAATTTCCGGCCGTTTCTGTAATCTGCTCCATTAATTTCACCTCCTTTCCAGCAAAAATATCAGCATTATCGCTTATCCATGCAGCTTTTGTATCTGATATGGTTTTCATTCCCATCGTATCTGTCATCTGATGCAATTCTGCCGCCGTCTGCGCCAAAGCATCACTTAAACCTTTCATCTGTTCAAAATGAATCTCAATTTCCGATGGAGACATTCTGATTTCTCCTTTCCGCAGCATCATACTCTTTTGCTATTTCCTGTAATTTTAAAGGGTATTTCTTCACATTTTCCAATGCAAACACTCCCTTCTCCTTTTTCTTTCTTATGGCTTTTCTTATTCTATCTGCACTTTTTCCCTGAAAACAGCTTTTCGTGCTTTCCGATATTTCCTCAATTTCGCCACAGGCTCTTTCCGCTTTCAATATCAGATTCTCCAGCTCTTTTGCTTTTTCCAAAAGCTTTTCCGGCGTAACCAGTATTTCTCCGTATTCTTCCATATAACCTCACATCCTTTAATTCATAATGGCAGAAACTTGTAACTCACAGATTTCAAAAGAATTTTCCACATCGGTAAGCAGATACACCATCCTTCCCATTTCCTCTGCACAACTGAACAGTTCCGTAAGCTCTTTTATAAATCCTGCACAGAATATTTCTTTTGCATTTCCTTTCCATAGGGCAGATAAAACCTCTGTTTGCTCCCTTAATTCATTAACTGCATCAAAAATCTCTGTCATCCTTCCCTGCAGCTGAGTCTGCTTTTCCTTTAATTCCGGTGCCAAAAGCCGTAAATCCCATTCCGTTCCCATCCATTTCCTCTTTTCTTATTCAACCTTAAGTCATTGTAAAACTCATAAACCTGCGCCTTAAAACAAAATCAGCCTCTCTCCGCTTTTCACTCCCTGTCTTTTTAATGACAGCTCCTGATTTAATATTCCTCCATGGCAGAATGCATACAAGTGCATTTCTGCATCGCAGTTCCATTCCATATTTTCCTGTTTAGCCGTCAAAGCGGCTATTTGCGGTATCAGGTCTCCTGCAGGCAGGTTCTCATTTAATTCAAAATCATAGATTTCATTTACTGCCGGGACATATATATCCACTAAAATCATCCTCTGTTCTTTCCTCTCCTTTCTCTTCATAAAGAGGCAGGCGTATTCTTTCCGTCCTGCTGCCGAATCCCGGCTTCAGATAGCCTGTTCCCGGCATTTCCCACTGGTTCATCTGGTGATAGCCCAAATCATCAAAGGAAAGCATTCTCTGATTGCCGGGATTGCCTCCCAAATGAATTCCCCATTGACGGCTTATCATCGTTTCAAATACAGGTGTTCCCAAAGCTTCCATTTCCCTGCCCGGCGTCTGCAGTGCAATAACAGGCAGCAGTCTGTTTTCTTTTATCAGCTCTTCCATACTTTCCTTTACTGCCAGAATTTCCTCTTTACAGCCGTCCATCATACGGGAAAAATCCGTAAGTTCGCAGATGCAAAGGCAGCTTTTCACTGTGCGGTTATGTTGTTTTACATACTGCTGATACCATTTTGCAAATTCCTTCTCATCCGTAATAATGTGCAGCAGCTTTCCTGTGTTTTCCCTGTCCGCAACTCTTTTTACCTGCTCCGATATGATATGCTTTCTGTCAAAAAGCACTGTCTCCGTTTTCTGTTTCCACATCCCATGTATCATACAAAGCAGCAGATTTCTTTTTCCCGTCTGTACCCCTCCCGAAATCAGGAAGAAAAAGCCCTCTTTTATGGAAAGTGTTCTTATATAACCGCTCTTTTCTTCATAGCCGAGGGGTATCTCCCCGCAGCAGAAGTTTTCTGTATTTTTCCCTAAATCACAGAAACTGTTAAACAGGGAATGCCAGAACGGCTTTTCCGGTATCCGGGGAAACCTTTTCAAATCTTTTATTCCTGCATAAGTCTCCGTCAGGCTTTCACACAGTTCTTCCACCCTGCGTATCCGCAGATAATCATCCTCTTCCCCTGCCGGTAAAGGCACCTGAAATTCCAGAATTCTCTCCTCTATTCTGCAAAGCCCCCTTCCCTTTACATTTTCCTTCGGCCACAAAGACAGCTGATACCTGCGTAAAACATCCCCATACTGAAATCTGTCACTCATTTCCAGCGAAAAGGTTGTCTTTATCTTCTCAAACAGTTTCCCCGGAATTTCTCCTGTCCCCACATTCAATGCAGTAATCATTAAATAAATTCCGTAATTAATCCCTTCCCCTGCCATTCTCTCCATCAGAGGCTGATACTTATCCTCCGTCATCTGCCGGAAACCGCCATAATTATCAACAATGAAAAATACAAAAGCATGGTTTTCCGCTGCATGTTTCCGATACTGCAGAAAATTGATTCCCTTGAATGCCTTTTTCCTTTTTTCCAGAAGTCGCTCTGCATGATAAAAAAAGCATTCCGCATCCTCCTTTCGTTTCATATTTCCAAGGCAGTGAGGCATGTTTTCGTAACAATTCACCCCAGCATTGTCAGAAGCCAGAATAAGAAACTGTACCTGCCCCGGAGTATATTTTGTACACAGCTGCCACAGTATTGTCTGCAAAAATGTACTTTTTCCTGTGGCGGGAGCACCGCACAAAGATAAATGACCGTCCGCCTCAGGATTATAAAACAGCGGATATTGTTCCTGTTTTTCAGGGTCATCGCATACGCCGGGACAGATAACAATATTGCCTTCCGTATTGCCGGATTCCTCTATTCCTGTCTCTTCCAGAAAAAGCTTTTCGGGAAGCTCCGGCATCCACAGCTTTTTGGCGCTTCCGCTTCCGGTCTGCTCTGCCGTCCGGCATATATAATCCGTAACTGCCTGAAGCTGGGTGGGGTGCTTTTCCGCTTTTGTCCGGTTTACGGCACTTCTTTTTCCCGTTCCTGCAACCATGTAAACAGCATCCTTTGGCTGCTTTGTGCCGTCATATTCTTCTCCGCTGTAGCCTGCCTGAAAAAGCTCATACATTTCATTGTTTCCCACCTGTATATAACATTGCCCCGCTCCCGTTAAATAAGCTGCTTCCGGCCTGTGCAGCATATCCATGCTGTCCTGTTTATCAGCCACCCGCAGGCACAGCCGGAATCTGGTATTGCTCCATATTTTGTCATCTACGGTTCCCGCCGGCTTTTGGGTTGCCAGTATCAGATGTACGCCAAGGCTTCTTCCAACCTGCGCCACACTGATAATTTCCTGCATGAATTCCGGCTCTTCCCTTTTCAGTTCAGCGAACTCATCCACTACCAGAATCAAATGAGGAACCGCTTCCGGCACCTTTCCTTCCTTATACAGCCTTGTGTAATCCTCCACATGATTGACTCCCGAAAGGCTGAACAGTTCCTGTCTCCTTCGGTTTTCGCTTTTAATAGAAGCAAGGGCACGTTTGATTTGCCTGCCTGATAAATTGGATATGACCCCGGCACAATGGGGCAGGCTGCAAAGCACATTTCCCATACCTCCTCCCTTATAATCAATGATAAAGAAATTAATGTCCTCCGGACTGAAGGAAACTGCAAGGGATAACAGGTAAGTCTGCAGCAATTCACTTTTTCCGGAACCGGTTGTTCCGGCTACAAGACCGTGAGGTCCGTGAAATTTTTCATGCACATCCAGGTAAACGATTCTGTCTCCGCATCCCATTCCCACAGGTACCCTGATTCTGTCTGCCGTCCTGTTTTTCTTCCACCTTCCGTAACAGTTAAGCTCTTCTATCTCATTACAGGAATACAAATCCAGGAAAGAGACTTTCTCTCTTCGTTCTTCGCCCTGTCCGCTGTTTTGCATCTTTAAATCCGCCAATTTACGCATATAGCTTTCCGTTTGCTCCAGACTGCAGGTTTCCAGCATAATTTTCCTTTTGGAAATCCCTTCTTTTTCATAACAGATGATTTCTTCTTTTTCCTTATCCTTAATAACAAGATACTGACAGTCCCCCGGAATCGCTTCCCTGTCTCTGTGTAAAAACAAAGTACAGACCCGGTTTTCCCTGCTTTCCGCCAACAATTCCAAAAGCCCTTCTCCCTTAACCAGCTCCTGATTTGCCGCTGCCAAAACATAAAATTCCTGGTTGTGCCCTTTTTCCGATTGGCTTTCCTTTTGCAATTCCCTTATCAGTTCCGGAAGTATTTCTCCCGCTTCTTTTTCATTTCCCGCCAGAAGACGCAGCTTTCTTCCGTTTTTCCAGACATGGGGCAGCCATTTGATGCAATCTGCGATTCTCCTTTCCTCCGGCTTTTTTTCATCATAAAAGAATGCTATTTTCATTTCCTGAAAGCTGTAACAGGCCGCCATCTGAACAAGTGCCTGCAGGAAAACAGGATATATCAGGCTTCCTGCAAAGCCTGCAGACCTCACTTTCCGCAAATCAAATCCTACGGGAACATCCGGCAGCATACAGTATTTATCCGCAAGGGCAAACGCTTCCTGCATCAGCGAATCCGCATTTAATTCCCTGTTTACATTCCCGCTTTTTATTACTATTTGAAAAGGAATTTCTCCAAGACCCAGCCTTACAAACATACAGTCCTTCTGCCCTGTATTCCGGTTCCAGAATATTTTTCCTTCCGCTGCGAAATAGCTTTGACAGGAAGGAAAGTTATGCAGTAATGCCGATTGATTTTCTTTCAGACGCACAGACAGATATTGCTCCGTCTTTGCGAGATATTCTCTATAGACTTCTTTTCTTCTTATGATTTCCTTTTGACTGACCTTCTTTTTATATACATGATTGATTATTCCCCAAAAAACACTGAATACGGCTGTAGAAATTGTCATAATAATTGATAATTTATAATATTCCGCCCCGGTCTGCCCCAGTATGGCGCCGCCAAATGAAGCCATCAGAAGCATTGGTATTGTCATCGTTATTGCCGGTCCGAGGGACAAAACAAGAGGAGTGCCCCTTTGTATTCTTTCGGTTTCCGGCATGGCAAGCTCCAGTTCTCCTTTGTGAAGGGGCTTTTCCTCAGCAGACATTTCCTTAATCCCGCTTTCCCCGGCTGATATTTCTGCCGCATTTTCCTGTGCTATAAGCGGAAGCACATATTTTCCTTCCGCCGTCCTTAAGGTACCGTAAAAATAAGTACATACAAGAAGCTCCTGCAGATACAAAAGCGTCAGTCCCCAAAGCTCAATGAAATCGCCTCTTTTTAAGATACACTTTTTCACTGCTTTTCCGTTGACATACAGGCCTGCCTGTTCTCTTTTGTCTCTTTTTTCCCCGCAGCTTTCCAATATCCAGTTTTCATCTTCTCTGTAAATGCGAATATGCCTGGGAAGGATAAAGGAAAAACATTCATAAAATATTTCATTTTGAAATGCGCTTCCTGCATTAACTTCCGACTTCTTATAAAGCAGTATTCTTCCACAGGGCAAAAGTTCCGTCCTGCCTCTTGAAATCACCAGTATAACACCTTCACCCGCTTCCGTTTTCAGCGTAAAAAAACTGTTTTCGGAAACAACAGTCTGATTCAGTTTCCATACCTGTCCTTCTTTTTCCAAAACAAAAACTGCAGGATACGCCGTGTGAAGCCTTTCCGCTGATATTGCAATACGCCGTCTTTCTCCCGGATAAAACATTATTTTTTCATGCATACTGATTTCTCCGGTATAAAAATGTAAAAATACAGTCAGCCCATTCTCTTTTTGACTCCGGGCATTTGACAAACTTATACGCCTCCCTTCAACGCCTGCGCAACATCTGAATCATTGCAAAACAACAAGCTGTGGAAATATTCAGATACTATTTTTTTTAGCTGATGGATAATTTCTGAATTCTTAAGATACAACAGAAAGTACTCTCAAATTATTAAAGAATTATTTTGAAGTGAACTTATCGTAGCAGATTTGTATTCTGCTGTCAATGACCTTTGTAAAACTTTATACTTTATTTCAATTATTTATACTTTTTTAATAAACAACCTGTACCGGCTTTAACGGCGCCCTGCAAAGGGCGCCGCACAGCTTTGAGTTTAACCCAATGCCACATCCAGAATCATCATAATCAGGAAGCCTGCCATTACCCCCACTGTTCCCAGGTTGGAATGCTCCCCCTGATTTGCTTCCGGTATCAGCTCTTCCACCACCACATAAATCATGGCGCCTGCCGCAAAAGCCAGAAGCCATGGCATATAAGGGGAAATAAAAGCAGCTATCAATGTAATTCCCACACCGAAAATAAGCTCTACTATCCCCGATAGGCTGCCGAACGCAAATGCCTTAAACCGGCTCATGCCCTCCTGCCTTAAGGGCAGGGAAATCGCTGCGCCTTCCGGGAAATTCTGAATACCGATGCCCATGGCAAGGGCAAAAGCTGCCGCATAAAGGGAAGCATCTTCCGGATGCTGGGCCGCCATGGCAAAGGCAAGGCCTACTGCCATTCCTTCCGGTATGTTATGAAGCGTTACCGCCAAAATTAATAATGTTGTTCTTCTGAAAGAAGAATGCAGACCTTCCGCATGTGACTCTCCCAGGTGAAGATGGGGCATGAGAAAATCAAGCAGCATTAAAAAGATGCCTCCGAATACAAAGCCTCCCGCTGCCGGTACCCAGCCGATTCCTCCGTCTTCCACAGTCTGGTCTATTGCCGGTATTAAAAGCGACCACACTGATGCCGCTATCATAACGCCTGCTGCAAAGCCCAAAAATGCTCTTTGAATATTCTGACCCATTTCTTTTTTAAAAATGAATACTACGCTGGCGCCAAGGGCAGTCATAAAAAAGGTAAAACCTGTTCCCGCTGCCGCCCACATAATTGCCTGATTCATATGTTACCTCTTTCCAGCATCCCTGCATTTCCGGAAATGCTTTTCTTGTAATATTAATATACCCCGTATATAAATTTTGAGCCTGGCAGATTTATTTTATCATAGACGACAGATAAAAAGAATGCTACAATTTAGTAAAAATCTATCAATAATACTGTGTTCATTCAGCAAAGTACATAATGCAGTCTGAACAATATGGGAAAATTATTATGACAAATCAGGAAATATTGCAAATAGCCATGCAGCAGTCCGCCTATGACTGCTGCTGCGAACCGGAAGACTTCTGTAAAGAAACGAATATAGTAGTAACATCTAAAAAAAACCGAAAGGCCCGTAAATATTTATCACTCCCCTTTGACTGCAATCTGGTCTCCTATGGAAACAATATTGTAGCCTCCGCAAGTGAAACTTTATCACCGATTGTGGAAAAATATATCAACAGTTATCCTGTGGAGCACTGCTTTGAAACACCGAATTTCCATGTTTTCAACGACAGGCTTCAGGAAAAGGGCTTCCGTCTCTGCTTTATGGCCGAATATTTTCTTCCCGACATCAATCAATTAAAAAAGCTCCCCAGCAAATATGAGATACGCATTCTTCATCAGACAGATTTTGCAGGTTTATATACTCCCCAATGGAGCAATGCCCTTTGTAAAAAGAGAAAACGCCTGGATATTCTCGGTGCAGGTGCATATGACAAAGGGAAACTGGTCGGTCTTGCCGGCTGCAGCGCCGACTGTGAAACTATGTATCAGATCGGCATTGATGTCCTGCCGGATTACAGAAGAGAAGGTATTGCAAGCGCCCTGACAAGCGCTTTGGCCCTGGAAATTATATCCTTAAACAAAGTACCTTTTTACTGCGCTGCATGGTCCAATATCAAATCCGTAAGAAACGCCCTAAAAAGCGGATTCCGCCCTGCCTGGGTTGAACTTACGGCAAAAAGCTCTCAATTTGTTAACAGAATAAACGGACATATTTAAGGCGCCATGGTCAGAAACCATGACGCCTTTTTATCCGTGACAACAGCTGCAATTATCTCTGTACACGTCCTGAAGCATCTCCGCCTGCCAGAGTCTCAACTTCTTTTCTGGATACCAGATTGAAATCTCCGGGAATCGTATGCTTAAGTGCGGATGCTGCTACGCCGAATTCAAGAGCGGCCTTAAAATCCTTACCGTCTACCATACCGCAGATAACGCCGCCGGCAAAGGAATCACCGCCGCCTACACGGTCAACGATAGGGCTGATTCTGTATTCTCTGGAATGATAGAATTCCTTTGTATCTCTTGAGTAAATGCATGCTGACCAGCCGTTATCGGAAGCTGAATGGCTTACACGCAGGGAAGATACACAATATTCAAAGTTGAATTTGTCTACCATTTGCTCAAAGATTGACTTATAGCCTGCAAGCTCTAATTCTCCGCTTGTTACATCTGTTTCGCCGGGTTTAAATCCAAGCACCAGTTCAGCGTCTTCTTCATTTCCGATACATACATCAACATACTGCATCAGATTTGTCATAACCTTCTGCGCCTTTTCGGAAGACCATAATTTCTTACGGAAGTTAAGGTCAACAGAAACCTTTACACCATGCTTCTTAGCAGCAATCAAAGCCTTTTCCGTAAGCTCAGCGGCACTGTCAGATACAGCAGGAGTAATACCTGTAAAATGGAACCAGTCTGCATCCTTAAAGATATCATCAAAATCGAAGTCCGCTTCAGTAGCTGTGGAAATGGAGGAATGTGCCCTGTCATAAACAACCTTGGAAGGTCTCATTGCGGAACCGGTCTCCAGGAAATAAATACCAAGTCTTTCGCCGCATTTTGCAATGTGGTTTGTAGCAACATTATATTTTCTGAGAGCTGCAACGGCACATTCACCGATTTCATTGTCAGGAACTGCAGTTACGAATTCTGCATCATGACCATAGTTTGCCAAAGATACAGCAACGTTTGCTTCACCGCCGCCATAGTTAATATCAAATTCATCTGCCTGGATAAATTTCTCATTATTAGGGGTAGATAATCTGAGCATGATTTCGCCCATTGTAACAACTTTTGCCATTTTATTTATTCCTTTCTTTCCCTTTTGGTTTTCTTGTTTTTCTTCCTCAAAATTCTACTTCTGCACTAAATGTACTGCAAAGCCGCCGATTTCTTCTTTCAGATAAATTGCCTTTAAAGCGCCTTTTGCATCTCTCTTTGCGGATTCCTCATTAAATTCCACGCCCAGAACTGTTGATAAATAATTAACTGCTCTTTCGATGTAATTGGTCCTTACCGCAATGTGTCCGTTCTTTCCAAGATAAGGGCTCTTCATAACCTCAAGGGCTGTTCCCGCAAAAACAGAACTGTTTCCAGCCTTGGCAGGCATACCGAAGATAAATGCGAATCTGTTAGCTGCCTTTAATGCTTCCTCTTCGTTTTCAGCATTTACGCCGACATGTGCAAGTTCGAAGCCAAGCATAGTCTGAACTGCTTCCCTTGTAAGCTGCTCAATCTTATCCCATTCTCCCGCATTGATCAAGTCACCGGGAACCATCCATGAACCGCCGCAGGCAATAATCTTATTGAAATCGAGATAAGAAGTTAAATTCTTTGCATTGATGCCGCCTGTAGGCATAAACTTCATATTTACATAAGGAGCTGCCATTGCTTTAATCTTTGCAAGTCCGCCTGACTGCTCTGCGGGGAAGAATTTAACAACATCAAGTCCAAGCTCAATAGCAAGTTCAATATCGCTGGGGCTTGAAGTACCGGGTGTAATCGGCACGTTCTTTTCAATACAGTATTTAACAGTATTTGCATTAAGGCCCGGGCTGACAATAAACTTTGCGCCTGCCTCCACAGCTGCGTCTACCTGCGCTGCATTTAAAACAGTTCCTGCGCCCACACACATTTCAGGAAAATTTTCTGTCATAATTTTAATTGCTTCTGCTGCCGCATCTGTACGGAAAGTTACCTCTGCGCAGGGAAGTCCTCCTGCACACAACGCTTTTGCCAGAGGAAGCGCATCCTGCGCCCTGTCAATCTTAACAACCGGAACAATACCGATTTTGCTGATTTGTTCTAAAACTGCGTTCATAGTTTTCTCCTTTATTCCTTTTTTTGAAGACTGCATTTTAACCGAGAATTTCCTTTACACATTCTGCCAGCTTATCGCACTTGCAGTTAGCAAAGAAATATTCCTGAAATTTTTCACCGGATAAAGCGCCCTTAACAAGCTCTCTGTCAAGATTCTTAAGAATAGTTATCATATCTGTATGTGTAACTTCTTTTACTGCATCCAGAATCTTTTTATTTCTCTGCTCAGGCACCACTCTCTCTTTGGGATATCCGCCGCCGCCCGGCGCACAGAATAACTTTTCAAATATGTACTGGAGATTCAGCTCTCCGCCCCATCCGAAGTTTTCCGCAAACGGAAGGGCGATACAGTTGCCGTCATTTACCTGGGAAAACAAATATGCATCCAGTGGAGATGTAATATGCCCGCAAAGTACCTTGGGGAAGGAATTACATGCAAGCATAGCGCCTTCACCTGTTCCGCATCCTGTAATGACAAAATCAGCTGCTCCGGAATTCAAAAGAACTGCTGCCAGAATGCCGTTCTGTACATAAGTAAGCTGATGTTCATCTTCTGCGGAATACATACCGTAATTAAATACTTCATGTCCCATGGGCTCAACCACCTGTTTTAAGGTGGTGCAAATCATTTCATTTTTTGCGGCCTGGCTGTTTTCATTAATTAATGCTATTTTCATGTCTTTTCCCTTTCTGCTTAGGGCTGTTTTCCGATGTAAGCCAGGATACCGCCGTCTACATAGAGAACATGTCCGTTTACAAAGTCAGACGCATCGGATGCAAGGAATACTGCAGGTCCCTGTAAATCTGAGGTTTCTCCCCAGCGTGCTGCAGGTGTCTTCGCAATGATGAACTGGTCAAAAGGATGTCTGCTTCCGTCAGGCTGGATTTCACGTAACGGCGCTGTCTGAGGAGTTGCGATATAGCCGGGTCCGATACCGTTACACTGGATATTGAATTCACCGTACTCTGAAGCAATATTTCTTGTCAGCATCTTAAGTCCGCCCTTTGCTGCCGCATATGCGGATACTGTTTCACGTCCAAGCTCACTCATCATAGAACAGATGTTGATAATCTTACCGTGTCCCTTCTTAATCATGCCGGGAATAACAGCCTTTGCCACGATAAAAGGAGCATTTAAGTCAACGTCGATTACCTGACGGAACTGATCTGCTGTCATTTCAAGCATGGGGATTCTCTTAATGATACCTGCATTGTTAACAAGGATATCAATCACTCCTACTTCTTTTTCAATCTGAGCAACCATTGCCTGAACCTGCTCTTCATTTGTAACGTCACATACATAACCATGAGCCTTGATGCCTTTTTCTTCATAAGCGGCCAGTCCCTTATCAACTAATTCCTGCTTGATATCGTTAAATACAATAGTTGCTCCTGCTTCTGCGTAAGCGCTTGCAATAGCAAACCCGATACCATAGGATGCTCCTGTTACCAGTGCCACTTTTCCCTCTAAGGAAAATTTCTTCATAAAATCGCTCATTTCTAAATCTCTCCTTCTTCTTAAAATATTTTTACTTCAGCCTTCTTAAGCCTGAAATTGTGCTTTACATTAAATCCTTATTTGCTACATGGTCCATATCGTCAAATGCCTG
Organism: Lachnospiraceae bacterium; assembly: GCA_017621815.1. Lineage (GTDB taxonomy): Bacteria > Bacillota > Clostridia > Lachnospirales > Lachnospiraceae > Suilimivivens. The sequence continues at coordinate 43,290 of JAGASK010000024.1, forward strand.
ATTCTCTCCTACCATACCCCAGATAAAAGTATATGCCCTGGAGCCGCATCCTGCATGGATGGACCAGCTGGGAGAAATAACAGCTTCTTCATTTCTCATAACGATATGTCTTGTTTCTGTGGGCTCGCCCATATAATGCATAACAAATGCATCTTCAGGCATTTCAAAATAAAGGTAAACCTCCATACGTCTGTCATGTGTGTGACAGGGCATAGTATTCCATACACTGCCCGGCTCCAGCTTCGTCATACCCATAACCAGCTGGCAGCTTTCCACCTGTCCGGGGAGAATATATTTGCAGATAACTCTGTGATTGGCGTCCTCTAAGGTTCCAAGCTCCACCTTGTTCTCATCCTTAACGATAACCACACCTTCTTCCGGTGTCCCGTTTGGCTTTATTAAAACTGTGGGATATGTTTTATGGGCAGGTGCGCTGTTAATATAAAATTTGGCAGGATTTGAAGCGTCTGCGCTGTCAAATACGATGTCCTTAGCTCCCATTCCGATGTACATACCCTCTTTAAAGCCTACTTCATATTTCTTACCGTCAATAGTAATCATACCGGCTCCTCCGATATTAATTACGCCCATTTCCCTTCTCTGTAAGAAATAATCAGCACGAAGCTCATCGCCTGCAGTCAGCACAAGAGGTGAAACCGGCACAGCAGCGCCTGTAATGATTCTGTCAATATGGCTGTATACCAGCTTGATTTCTCCCGGTACAAACAGGTTCTGAATTAAAAATTCTTCCCTCAGTCTTTCCGTTGTGTAGTGCTTCACATCCTTAGGTGAAGCGGCTGTTCTTAACTCCATTTTGTAACCCTTCCTTTCATACTGATAATTATAGTATACTATATAAAATTAACTATGTCATTTCAAAAATGAGTATAAACATTGCAAATTTTGAACTTTTAATCCTTTATCAGGCCATTTTTTTGAAAGCGTTTACACTTACAGCCGGAAAATGTTTATGCGCCGGCTTCTCCAGCTCCTTTTTATTCCTCCATAAGCTCATGATAGAATTTCTGCAGAGTCCAAAATGCCTGCTTCCGGTATGTTTTATCCGGCGAGCACAGACCTTTCCTGTTATAATATTTCTGAAGACTGCTTGTTCTTCTGGGACAGCGGAAATCATACAAAATCCATGGCGTCATTCCCTTAATATAGGAAATTCCCCTGAGAGTCTCTATCTGACGTTCATAAACATACGCCTGACATTCCTCGGTTCCTTTATCCGTTACGGTTCCATGGTGCCCCGGCAGCGCGTCAGCACCAAATTCCGTTATAATTACCGGTTTCTTCGGGCTGCTGTTCGCCATCAGCTGGGGCAGTTTTTCAAAATCCGGAGTATACCAGCCACAATACTCATTAATTCCGATTACATCCAGATGCTCAATCAGGCGGTCTGCAATTGCATTTTTTTCACTGTCAACCAGACATGCCGCCGATACCAGACGGGTTCTGTCCGCCTTGTGGGCTGCGTCTGCCAGCCTTCCCATAAATTTCAGACGTTCATCGGTATCTGCATTTTCATTTCCCACAGACCAGATGATAACACTTGCCCTGTTGAAATCACGGGTAATCAGCTCCATCAGCTGATTGTGCGCATCTTCATAAGTGGCTTCCCTGTCAAACCTGATTGCCCAGTAAACCGGAATCTCCTCCCAAAGAAGAATCCCGTATTCATCCGCCAGCTTTGCCATTCTTTCATGATGAGGATAGTGTGCGATACGCATAAAATTGCATCCCAGTTCTTTTGCCAACAGAATATTTTCTATCCTTTCTTCATCTGTCAATGCTTTTCCGTTTTGGGCGCTCTCCTCATGACAGCTTATCCCGCGCAGAAATATGGGTTCCCCATTCAGAATAATCTCTCCGTTTTCTTCCCTGATTTCCCGGAAGCCTGTCCTGTCACTGACACAGTCCTTTAAACAGGAGACCTTAACCTCATATAATTTAGGATTCTCCGGTGACCATAATTCCGGTTTTGCCGGAATAACGGCTTCACCTTTTCCCTGCGCAACAGGTATCTCTTCCCTGATTCCCAGCCCCTCTATTGTCAAAAGGGCTGCTGTATCCACGGATTCTGATAATTCTATTTTTACCTGTATTTTTTCAAATGTGCCGTCCGGCAAAAGTGCAATTTTAAAGTCCTTAATATAAGTATCCGGAAGACAAATCAGTTCAATGTCACGATATATACCTCCATAATTGAACCAGTCCGTATTTTCAGTAGGCACCTGCTCCGCTCTTCTTGTAGCATCCACCACAAGGATAATACGGTTTTCTTCCTGCAGGGCGCCTGTAATATCCAAAAAGCAGGGGGTTGAACCTCCCCTGTGCATTCCCATATACTCTCCGTTTACAAAGACGCGGCACAGGTAATTGGCAGCTCCTATTTTTAGAATCACATGCCCTTCCGCACCCTTTTTATATGAAAACTTTCTGGTGAAAACCATGCTGCTGTCATATAGCAGATACTCTTTGTCTACGGTATTCCAGCAAGCCGGAAGCTGCATGGTGGGCCATTCATCAAAAGAATAATCCACGGGAAGGGTATAGCCGTTCTCATCATACCGTTTTTCTTTGAACCACTGCTGCCGCAGACAGGTATCATACTGGTCAACCGCATATTGCCATTCCCCATTCAAAAGTTCTTTTTTTCTTCCCCCGTCGAATATCATGGAATGCACATTTGCCTGTTTTCCTTCATACTGCTGCGTGTAATCCTCCAGATGAATATCCGACATGTAAATTTTAGTTTTTTCAGCATCCATTTTCTTCTCCTCCTGTTATGTTTTCCCTGAAACGATATTATAGCATAATTATAGCAGTTATTATCTTTGCAGGGAAGCATCACTTTATCTTATAATGCCATGCATTCCGAACAGTAATTGAATTTCTTCTTGGCATTGCCCGCAGAAAAAATTATAATATACATAAAATTCAATTTATAAACTGACAAAGAGGAAAAATATGGAAGAATTATACTCCTGCAGCCAGGCTATGGAAAACTGCTCCAAGACGCAGACTTTTTCCATTGCACATTTATATAAAGAAGAGAAAACCATGGATATGCATATTCATGACTGTTATGAAATCTATTATTCTATTTCAGGCGGGAAACAGTTTCTAATCGACAACAGATGTTATGCCATTGAACCGGGCGATATTTTCATTATCAATCAATATGAAAGCCATAAAATTACCCAGGTAGATAAAATGGTACACGAAAGGATTGTGCTTTCTATCCATCCTGACTATACCAAGAGGCTTTCCACTGCCGAAACAAATTTAGACGCCTGTTTTTCTGACCGTCCTGAGCATTTCAGCCACAAAATCTCATTAACACGGGAACAGCAGAACCGCTTTCTGTACTATGTTAACAAGATTACAGGTGCGGAAGGCTACGGTCATGACATCATTGAACAAACCGCTTTCATGGAACTGATGGTGCTCATTAACAATATGCTCAAGACCAACGAAACTCAGGAATCCTCTGCTTATGTTTACAATCAGCAGGTCGATGACATTCTGGCTTATATTAACTTAAATATCAGCAATCCCATTACCATCGAGCAGCTTGCCGGAGAATTCTTTTTAAGTGAATCCTACATCTGCCGCATTTTTAAAGCCGCTACCGGAACTACTATCAACAAATACATTTCAGCAAGACGCATCAGCATTGCCAAATCCCTGCTCAGCGACGGCGTCAGCGTCACGGAAGCTTATGAAAGAAGCGGTTTTACCGACTACAGCAACTTTTTCAAAGCCTTTACCAGGGCTGTGGGAATTTCTCCGAAAAAATATGCCCAGTGCAGCGTTTTATAGCTGCCCGGGCTTTTTATAACCTTATCTTATTCACCGGCTGGCATTTCCGTAAAATTCCGGTCTGCGTTAACCGTTAAAACATATAATCCATAATGCTTCCTGAAGAATAAGCATTGCTGTAAGTTCCGAATCCGGTGTATGTATTTGCCTTTGAAGTTTCCCTGCTTGCTGCATAATCAATCATAGATGCCTGTGCAGAAACATTATAGCTGTAAGAACCGGTGCCGTTAAACAGCGTCTTTACACTGCTCATATCTGATTTCTTAAAGGTCTCCTCATCAATAGATAAGGTATTGTCCTTATTAATAGTAATACCCACTTTTGATAACATCTTTTCATTAGCTTTTGTCATATTAATAAGAGATTTTTCCCTTGCCTGGATGGAACTTGTGTCAGAACTTCCTGTTTTGCCAAGCAGATTATTGTAATCCTTTGTAAATGCGGACACTGCTTTGTAAATAGCATCCACATCATATTCCTTAGTAGTATTTTCAAATCCCTGCTCATCTTTTGTTGTTACATTTTTCTTGGCAAATACCGATTTGCTTCCTACTGTAATTAAATCATCTGCCGATTCCTTCAGGCTGTCCGCTGCCTTCTCAATATCCGACAAAGTCTTGGCTGTGTCAGAAGCAGTTGAAATCGATTTTTTATTATTAGCAGTTGTATCAGTTGATGATGTTTTGGTCAGACTGCTGCTGTCTTTTGCATAATATGCTTTCATCAGCTTGCCATAACTGCCGTTTTTAATTGCCGCATAGTCAGAAAGGAAATTTAAATTTCCAAGACTGCTGCCGGAACCGGATGAAAGACCCTGGAACAAATAAGAATAATCCTGTTTTGCATTTACATTAATACTGATACCCATACCATCACTCCTTTGATAAAATGTGGAACCTCCGTGTCCCCAAGTTATTATTTATATGTATATTGCCGCAAAGTTCCTTATAATTAATTATAGTATAACATCCTGATTTTTAAATTACAAGATTTCATTAAAAATCTTCGGCACGAAATATGATTTTTTTGTAACAAAAAAGCCCTTGAAAACCAAGGGCTCTTACGTGCAGGAAAAGAGACTTGAACTCTCATGGTATTGCTACCACACGGACCTGAACC
>JAGASK010000025.1 GCA_017621815.1 Lachnospiraceae bacterium
TATTTCACATGCATCTACTCCTTTATTCGGCTGCTCTTCAAGACATGCAATAATCTCTCGCACAGCTTCCAATTCCGTCTCCATCACATCTATATTTTTTTTGTAAGTAATTATATTGCTTTTCCATATCTCCTCTTTTTTTCTCTAACCATTCTATTCCACTTTTTAATACTTTTATATTCTCCACGTTCTTATTACCTCCATTAAATCCTTATTTTATATTACCAGCATGATAAGTTTCTAAAGAAATTATCTCTTGTTTCTCCCTCATATCGGTATGCTCTATCATCAACATATAATTGGGCTGGGAGTTTCCTGTTTGTAATTCCAACTGTTTTTACATCATTCCAAAAATCAGATGTATCTTTTACAACCGCGCAGGGTATCCTTAATTTTAAATGTTCGTTCCACCATTCTTCGATTTGCTCCGGTTTGCGAGTCGACAAAACGAATACAGGAACTCCATTATCCATAAGCTCTTTTATAACTTTTACGATTTCAATGTTATATTCATCGTATATAGAGCCATCTTTCCAGCCTTTTGAATATTTATGTATTACACCATCAAAATCAAAAGCAACTGCACAGCCTTTCTTCAAATCGATTTGCTGTTTCATATCAATAGTAATTTTATTTTTATAATTCATTCTTTCTTCTTACCCCTTCCTTTTACTGCTGTATTGTCATTGGTTTTCGCTCCTTTGTATTTTTATAGACAATATCATATACCATAATCAGGCATTATCTTTATTTTTATGGTTTTACTGCTGTTGTTTTTCTTTTTACAGATTATTCCCAGCTTCTGCTTCCAACCATTTCCTTGCACACCGATTGCAGTTTTCCTCTGTCGGAGGAGTACCGTCACCTCTCATGTCCGCCTCATCAAGCAGGCACATATCTGTTTCGTATGGGCATTTTATTACTGCTGCCAGCTCCGCATTATTCATTGCCCTGATTTTATCTCCGTTTTTCATTGATTCCGCCTCCTGTTATTCTCATGAATTTTTCCTGTGCCATGCCGTGCTCCGCCCGGCTCCCTTCTTTAATGCTTCCAGTTCCGGGCTCTGTTTTATCAATCCCTGTCTGTACAGCTCATTTGCCGAGATTCCACGCCTGTATCCGTTTTTGTCAACTCCTATTACGCATCCCGGGTATGCGGCTGTTATGCGGTATGTGGTGCACCGTACCTGTCTGTCTTCGTCTCTTTTAATGTCCCTTATTTTTATTTCCTGTCCTATCAGTGCTGCCGTATCCATTATGCATGCTCCTTTCCCTGCACCGGGCGGTTATCCTGCCTGTCCTCTGATGCCGGAAAGCATCTGTATATGCAGTCCAGCGCTATCTTATAGTTTCTTCTTTTTGTGGTTTCCTGTCCCATCAGCGTCATTCGGTTATATTCCATTTCAAAAAATCCGGCTGCATTTTTTATTTCGATGTCTGTATAAGGTTCAATGCCGGATTCTTTCTTTTCTCCGCCAAGCTCCCTGTATTCGGCGTCTATTACACTTTCAGCATGTGCCTGCATGTCCGCAGCAGCGCTTCTGTTTTCTTCCTGTCCAGTAACAGCCGGCTCCCTGCTCCCTGCAGTATCCTGTAATCCGGATATGCTGAGCTGTCCGGGCAGCGGAGCATATTGCTCACCCTGCGACGTCGCAGGCGGTTCTTCCTGATATCCCTCCCCCTGTTCCGGTCCTTCCTGTGTCTTTTCCTCTTCTGCATGTTCCGGCATCAGGTTAAGCTCCTGTGTCCTCTCTAAAAAATCCCGATAGGCATACGGTGTTATGCACGGCTTTCCGGCATCAATGCTCCTGAGTTTTATGCCTTTATCAAAATCGTAAAAGAACAGCATGCTTGTTCCGCTTCTGTATGTCCTGCTGCCGGACGGGCATATCTCCTCTGCCACTATTTCCGGCGTAAGCATTCCTGCTGCCGCTTTTGTATAGATTTCGGTGTTTTCCTGCCAGAAAGCCGTTATCACTGCTTCAAACGGGTCTGCAGGGA
>JAGASK010000003.1 GCA_017621815.1 Lachnospiraceae bacterium
CTTCCTGTCCCTTTTGGCATCCATATAATCCCTGTATACATCCCTCGCTGCTCCTATCAGGCTGAATCTTTTCACTTCCCGTATCGCCTCCCTGATCCCTGTGTTTGCTGTTTTTATCATGTCCAGTTCCTCCTCACTTTCCGCATTAAATAACCTTATCCAGTCATCCATTCTGTCTCCCTTAAGCTCCTTGCGCAGCTCTATGATATGCAGTTCAAAATCCTCCGTAAAATGGTTCCCTTCCTTATCCTGAATATAATATACTCTGTGGTAGTCTTCCCTGTTATCCAGGTTAAAATCCAGTATACTGATTCCTATACACCTCTTCAGCTTCCTGTATTCTTCCCCTGATGCAAGCCCGTCCCCATACAGCCTTGACAGGTAAAACAGCTGCCTCTTGTCCCAATGCTTTATGATTTTTAACTGTATTTCAATATCAATTTTGGCATGGTCATTCAGCTCCACCAATACATCCAGTATGCCATATTTCTGGTTCCTGAATTTCTTCAAAAGACTTGTATCCAGGTATTTGATTTTCCTGATTTCCTCCGGGGGAATCCCCAGCACGTCACTCAAAAAATACCTGCACACTGTTTTGTTGTGCAGCACCTTCCTCCCGCATTCATCATATTTGACAGGAACCAGCTTTCTTTTTGCAGTCTCCCCTTCAGCTTGTTTTTTGTACCTTCCCATACACACCCCTTTCCGACACGGCAAAGAGTGCATAGGATTTTCCCTTATATTATACAATTCTTTCCCGCATCATTCAATCTCTTTTTTGTATAACTTTAGTTGAAATACCGGCGATACGCCTTTGAATATCTGAACAACAGAAAAACAAACTTTCTATTGTTATGAATAACAGGAAACACTCTGCCTGAGAGCAGAATGTTTCCGATAAATTGAATATAACAAAATTGAATTCAAAAAACAAATTAAAATTTTATAAACTATTTTTATGCATGAATTTTGTAATATAGAACATAATCAGGCTGCTGTTGCCCGACATATCAAAACTTCCAAAGCATACGCTTGACCTTATTATTCCTGTAATTTTTAATCACTTCATATTTTTCCATTATGCTCTTCTATTCCTTTTTGGCTATTAATAACGTTGCTCCTTCAATACTGCCCTCTGCTCCGGCATGCAAAAATCCCGTACCTTTCAACAATTCCAGTTCATGTTCCAAAGTAAGCGGAATATCAAAATGTACATTTTTCCCTTCCGGAATACTACATTTCCTTCTTTTTTCCATATATGTATTTCGCAGAATTTCCTCTTCCTCCATACAGCAGGCAATATAATCCCCTAAGATAAATGCGGCTCCTTCCTTTAATCCCCTGTAAATTTTCTGATACAGCACTGCTTTCTGCTCCGGCATAAAATGATGAAAACTTTCAAATGATATAACCGCATCCCATTTACTCTCTCCGAAATCATATATCAGATAATCGGCACATACCGCTTTAAGATTTTTATCACCATGCTTTTCTAAAAGTCTTATGAGCATATCCTGACATAAGTCCACACCTGTTACATGAATCTTCGGATTAATCTTCCAGATTTCATCCAGTTCCAAGCCTGTTCCACAGCCCAAATCCAGAATATTTTCACATTTTTCGGGCAACAGCCCCGCAAATTTATAATAAGCATTTTTCCATATGGACATGTGCTCTTCATATTCTTCAAGCCTGCTCGAAAAAAATTCACTCATTTCCTCCAAATCATTTCCGGCTGTTTCCATGAGCCATTCTTTTAGATGCCGCATATATTCTGTGACATCTTTCCTGATAATTACTTCCATAATGCATCCTCACTGTTCATCCTGTTTAAGTAAAATTATATATTTTCCAATACTTTTTAACTATCCTAAAGTTAATTCTAAATAAAAATGAGCTTCTTTTACAAAAACGGCATAACCCTAAAAGCTATGCCGTTTCCTCAGATAATCATATTCACATTCTGCATCGAAAGGTTCTATGGAAGCCGATTTATTAATTTATTTCAAATGTTCTTTCCACTCCGTTTCTTTAAACCCCGGACACACATAATTCTCCGTTACCAAAATCGGACGCTTTACCAGCATTCCGTCAGAAGCAAGAAGCTTTAACTGCTCCTCTTCCGGCATATCCGGCAATTTATCTTTCAGCTGTAATTCCTTATAAAGATTCCCGCTTGTATTAAAAAAACGCTTCAGGGGCAAACCGCTTTTCTTATGCCATTCCTTCAGTTCTTCTACACTGGGGTTTTCTTCCTTAATGGGACGCTCCTCATAAACAATCCCATTTTCATCAAGCCACTTCAATGCTTTCTGGCAGGTAGTACATTTCTTGTAACAAAGTACTGTCATTTTCATATCCATTGTCCTTTCATAACCACTTTATCAGACCCACATAAAATTTTGCAGTCCTAACCATCGTTTTCACAGGCACTCTTTCATTATTGCCGTAGTTAGGATTAAAATTCATGTTGGTCTCTTTGTTTTGCTTCTCATAAAGAAACGTCATTTCTATGAAAAATAATTATAACAGACTTTTTTGTATACTGAAAGAGACAATAGAAAGCACGCTCAGCGGACTTTCTATTGTCATGAAAAACAGGCTCTTTATTCCTGGCAGGAAGGACAGAAATATACTGTTCCGCCCAGATAATTTGCTTTTTGTATCATATTACCGCAATACGTACAAGGCTTTCCCACCGTTTTTTTACTGAGCTTTGTGCAGTAGCCGCCCCGCCGCCTTTACTCTCTTACTGCGCTTTCCATCTTTCCAGGGTAGGGAAATATGACATCAGCACCGCCTTCGCCTCTTCCACTGTTTTGCAGCGTCCTCCCTCCACTTCAATGGGCGCGCAGAAATCCGCCATTTCCTCCATAGTGCGTTGTGCTGTAAACTCACCGTCCTTAAAGCAATAACAGCAATACTTGTGGTTGCCGCTTCCATCCTTATTGGTTCCGTACTGCTCTTCTGTCATGGGCATACCACAGCTTTGGCAAATCTTCATTTCCATCTCAAAATCCTCCATCTTTTTTTCTGTAAAAGAATGAAGGAGCTGCGCGCTTTCATATATCCCCTTCCTCTTATAAAAGATAATAACAGCTATAATATGACAGCAGTATGTCATATTAATAAAAATTACTCGTATCTTTTCTTCATCCGCTCAATGCGTTTTATCATCTCTTCTTTTACCTCGTAAGGCTCAAGTACCCGGGCTGCAGGCCCAAAGGAAAGAATCAGTCCATACACCCAGTCATCCAAAAAGCAATTCATCCGAATCTGAAAATCACCATTTGCGAGCCTTTCAATCTCTTCCTCTGCAAATCTGTCATAAACCCGGTAGGCTTCCTTACTGTCAATTCTTAAAGTAATATCCACAGGCCGGCCTTTCCTATTTGCTCCCTCTTCAAAGCTTTGCTTTTCCTTATTACACTGTCCATCTTCATCCTCCTCAAAATGAGAAGAGCCAAAAACTTCCTGAAGAATCCTGACCCGCTTCATCCGAAGCACCTTAAACAAACGCACATCCTTTCTCAGACTGCAAAATCCCTTAAGATACCAGGTATAATCCTTAAAAACCAGCTGTAACGGCTCCACTGTGCGGCTTGTCATTTCACCATATTGTCCGTAATAATCAAACTGCAGCACCTTTTTATTTAAAATGGCTTCCCGCAGCTGCAAAAACAATTCCCGGCTTCTTCCGCTCCAATCTGAAAAGTCAATGGAAACCCAGGGGTATGCATCCGTTTTGAAAAAGTCCCCAAGCTTTCGCAGGGTTTCTTTTTCCTCCTGTGCACCTGTTTCCTGAATACTTGTAAGAGCCGCCAGAATCTGCTGCTGTTCCTCTTTGGAAACCAGCATCTTATTAAGGACAAACTGCTCCGTCAGGCTGATGCCCCCGTTTTTTCCCTTTTTTGCATAAACAGGAATCCCGGAAAGGCTTAGGGCTTCCACATCCCTGTAAATTGTGCGGACGGACACTTCAAAACGCTGCGCCAGCTCCGACGCAGTTACTGTACCTTTATTCATTAAAATGTAAATAATTCCCAGTAAACGGTTTAACATCTGATTTCCTCTTTATCCTCACATGACATAGGCAGATACAAAAACAAGATAAACCTTTTATCCTCCTGCCTGATTTCCATATTTCCGCCGTATTTCTTTACTGCTTCCCTGATGCTTCTGAGTCCGAAGCCGTGACTTACGGCATCCGCCTTCGTGGTTTTCAGCAGCTTATCCGGCTTTTCCTCCCGCTTCCCTGCATAAGGATTTTTAACACAGACTGCCAAAAGCCCTTTCCCGGCTCTTGCTGTCAGCTCTATCTGCCGAAGTTCCTTTTCCAGATCCCTGCAGCCTTCTATAGCATTATCCAGGGCATTGGCAAATAAAGCGCAGATATCCGCTTTTTCAAAGGGAAGCTCTCCCGGAATATCCACCCTGGCATAAAAATCAATGTTCTCCTGACGCATCCGGCTCTCTTTGGAAGTAAGCACTGCATTCACCGTAGCGTCGCCTGAATAAGCAAGTACCTTGGTAAAAATCGGATTATCAAGCATTTCCTTTATGTAATTGTTTTTCTCTTCCTCCGGCAAAGCTGTCAGAACCTGCAGGTGATTTGCAAGATCATGTTTTAATCTGCGGATTTCAAACTGTTGCTGTTCCATGGCTTCATAATATTTTTTATTGTGCTCAGCCAGCACACTTTCCCGCTCCAGCTTTTGGTGTCTGTCAAGCACCTTTACCGCCCATAGCAGCCCTGCAAAGGACAGAATGGCAACAGAAAACAAAACTGTATCAGCCAGTACGTTCGCCGCATAGGAAGAATAAGGACTGCGGAATAAAATCAGGGCAAGTACGATTCCAAGCGGCGGCATTGTCAGCGCAAGCAGCAATCTCCATAAAGAAGAAGATAATTCAAAATCCTGCTCCGGTCTGTGACTTCGTATTCCCAGATACAAAAGAAGCGCAAACAGTGTCCGCAGCTGTGGGCCAACCGATTCAAAATAATCCTGAATAAAATATAAAATACAATTATCATGCAGCCCGTCAAAAGCAAGTATGGTGCTGGCTATCATCAAGCCTATTGTTATGCGTTTTAATCCCGAGCCTTTACAGGAAATCCAGACACAAAACAAAAAGAAGAACATTGTAGGCGGAAGATTTACCAAATCTCCGATAAAGATTACCATGGAAATAATCAGCCAACAGCCTGCAAACAAAAGTCCTCTGTGCCACCAGTCCTTTTTTATCTCTATCAGGCATGAAACAGACAGATAAATGAAAGCTGCTGCCAGAATCATTACAGCAAAAGGAAATAAGTTCTCCATAATAAAAGATAAAATATTCACAGCCCCATTCCTCCCAGCATGGCTTTTGCCAGCTTTGACGTAGCTTCTTCCTTCAGCGCCCTGCTTATGGGAAGCTCACAGCCGTCTATGGTTACATGGTCATTTCCGATATGGGTAACTCTCCCGGCATTTACCAGATATCTTTGATGAATGCGTACAAAGCTGCCCGCCAACTGACGCTCCACTTCATCCAGCTTACCGTAAAAACAATATTCCTTATCTTTGCACACTAAAACCACTTTTCTTTTATCGCTGTAAAAATAACTGACAGATGACAACGGAAGCCTGAAAGTTCCTTCCGGATTTTTTAACACATACATATTGTCTCTTTTGCTCCAGAGCTGTTCCCTTACCCTCTTCATCACTTCCGAAAGCCTCTCCGCTTTTGCCGGTTTCATAATATAATCCAGGGCATTTACCCTGTATCCGTCAAATACATAGTCCGAATAGCCTGTTACAAAAACAATCATAATTTCTGTGTCGAATTTTCTGATTCCCTCCGCTGCCTCCATGCCGCTTATTCCGTTCATTTCCACATCCAGAAACAATAAATCAATTTCTCCGGGATGATTCTTCAGCCAGCGCACGGCTCCTTCTCCCGTTGAAAATTCATAAACGATTTCCTCTGATTCTTCTCTCATTATTTTTTCAAGCTGCAGACGCAGGGCATCCCTTGCATCTATGGAGTCGTCACAAATTCCTATTCTGAGCATTTCCTTTACCACCTGTTACTGTTATCTTTCCATTGCTTTCGTAGTATAGCATATTTTCCCTTTCATTCCTATTTATATCTTTCTTTTTTGTCTTCAACTGCAAAACTTTACACTATCGCTGCAAAACTTTACATTTTTTCACCGCTTTTCCCAAACTTTACATAAGCCCTTCCAAAGATTACAAGTCAAAATCCGCAGATTTGAAACTGTGCTATAGTCACCTTACAGATAACAAGCCATACTAAAACGGCTGATTATAAAAAAGAAAGCGCAGGTGTAATATTATGTTATATGTAAAGAATCTTCACAAATCCTATCAGTCCGGAGGCAAATCCTGCCCCGTATTAAAAGGAATTGATTTAACCGTTGCAAATCAGGAATTTGTCGCCGTTATGGGACCCTCCGGTTCCGGCAAAAGCACTTTGCTGAACTGTATATCCTGTTATATTCCTTTTGAGGAAGGATGCATTACCTTAGGCGGACAGGAATTAAAGAACTTAAATGAGGATGCTCTTGCCAAAATCCGTAACGAAAAGCTGGGTTTTGTTTTCCAGGATTTTATGCTTCTTGACGGACTTAACGTAAGAGAAAATATTCTGGTTCCGAGAATCATTCAGGGCGAGGTAAGTGAAGAAGCCGGGAAGCTGGCAGACAGCCTCCTGTCACTTTTCGGCATTGAACATATTAAAGACAAATATCCGGCAGATATCTCCGGCGGTGAAAGACAGCGTACTGCCGTTGCAAGGAGTCTGATTAACAAGCCGCTCCTGATCCTTGCCGATGAGCCTACCGGAAATCTTGACAGCAAATCAAGCCGGGCTGTCATAGAATCCTTTGAAAATGCCAGAGAGCAGCTTGGCGCTGCCATATTTATGGTAACTCATGACAGCTTTGCCGCCTCCTTCTGTGACCGGGTCATTCTTTTAAAGGACGGCTGTGTTTATAATACTCTGAAAAAAGAAGAAAAACAAAGCGCGTTTCAGGACCGTCTGCTCACTGCCATTAAGGAAATGAGCAGCGCAGATGCCAGGACAGGGAGGTAATCACCATGATGACAATGAAAATGCTGGAAAACAAATTGCAAAAGACTGACAGAAAACAGGCCGTGCTTTATCTGTTTTGCAACTTTGTTTCTCTTTTATTAATTACAGCCTATTCCGCCATGATGTTTTCCCCTACGGTGCTTTTGGCGCTGCCGGAAGGGGGTGACAGCCGCAAACAGATGATTGCCATATTTGTACTGGCGCTCTTCGGCTGTGTGGTGTTCACCGTATATGCCTCCGGCCTGTTTTTCCGGAAAAAAGCAAAACAGCTTGGCATCCTGATGGCCCTTGGGGCTTCCAGAAAGCGCCTTGCACCGGGACTGTTTCGTGAAGTGCTTACCTTAAGCGGCGCTTCCTCACTGCTTGGCATTGCAGCAGGCTTTCCCTTTGTCTTTCTCTTATGGAACGGCTTTAGCCTGTTCCTTGTGGACAGTGAACAGATGACTCTGAAGCTGGATTTTAAATGCCTGTACCTTTCTGCCGCATTTTTTGTTATTGTAGTGGCCTTTTCCTGTCTTACCGCCTGCCGGTATTTAAAGCGCACAAATATTATGGATGTGGTACATGAAGAACACAAAAACGAGCCGGTAAAAGAACCCGGAAGGTGGTGCGGCGCTATAGGAATTTTACTGGTTTTAGCGGGCGCCGTCTGCGGCTACAGCGCTCCTTCCGTTTACATGAAATTATTCAGCGCATATCCTTCCGCTCTGATTAATCTTTTTTATGCCCCTGTTTTTGCAGGACTTTACATGATTATGCTGCATACGGTAGTACACGGCTGGCGCTCTCATCAAAAGCACCCTTATAAAAACATTATTTCAAGAAGTATGATGAAATTTCAGGGAAAACAGACCGTCAACAACCTGCTTGTCAGCACCGTGCTGATTGCAGGCAGCGCCTTTGCCCTCTTTTATATCCCCATGTTAAGTGTAGGCCAGACTATGGAAATAAAAGCCCGTCCTTTTGATTACAGCTATCACTACCGCATGGACCAGACGGTTCCAAAGCAGGAAGATATTACTGCTCTTGCCGCCAAATACGACCTTTCCATAAAGGATTACAGGAGTTGCTCTTATCTGATGCTTGCCATGGATGGCACCATTGAAATAGAAGACGAAGGAAATACCTTTCATTATGAACATGCTGATTTAGTCCAGGAAGCAAAATTCCTCTCTGAAAGTGATTTTTACCGCCTTACCGGAAAACGTATTTCCGTAAATAAAGGAACCTACTATGCCATTTCAAATGATGAAGAAACCGGAACCTATTATTTGAATACAGGGGCATCCTTTTTAACAAATATGACAACAAGAACTACCCTCCCCGTCAGTTTTGCCGGATTTGCACATTACAGTTTTCTCTATGATACAGTGGGATATTATATCCTCAATGACGAAGATTACAAAGCCATTTCCAATGGCCTTACTCCTGACTGGCAGGGCACCGTTGCTTTTTTTAATATAAGCGGTAAAGACAGCTATGCTTTTGCGGAAGACTTTTTCCATACACTGGTCTCTTCTTTTGGCCCGGAATGCGAATTTCCAAATTATTATGACAGAGTAGCAAAAATTGCTGCCAATGAAGCAGGAAAGATTTACTGGGGCGATACAGATGTAATGACACATATAAGCTTCGATAATCCCGATACCAGTGATTTCAGGGCGTACTGGACTTATATGCCCAAAATCCGCATTCTGGACCGGAATGATTTTTCCAGAACCTTTGCCGTCTTCCTTATGATGTTTTTGTTTATTTCCATTATCTGTGCTTTGGCAGCCATGATTATCAGCTATACCCGGTGTATGACCATTACGCTGAACAACCGCTATGTCTTTGATGATTTAAAACGCCTTGGAGCTTCTCCTTCCTTTTTGAAAAAAGAAGTAAAAAGTCAGGCAGAAATTGTATTTAAGATTCCTTCCGTCATCGGAATGAGCGCTATGTATTTTTTATATTCTATGATAATGTTTGCCAATGACGGAAAACTTGTTTCCGGAGAAATCGGCGGGCTTGCGGCATGCTTAGGCATCCTGGTTCTTTATGCAGTTATCATTTACCTGGTTTTCCGCTGCAGCGTAAGAAAAATGTGCTTACAATTAACTATTGAATAGTTTCAGCTTATTTTTGATTTTTCAAGTCATAATAAAAGATATACTGCTGCAGCACTCCGGCAGTCCCCTGATATTTTTCAAAAGGAAAGCCCTTCGGATACCTTTCTGAAAGTACCTTATTAATATGTGTGTCTCTCGGAAAGGCATCCAGCTTATGAAGGGCAAACAGGCAGATACAGTCAGCCACCTTTTCTCCCACTCCGCACAGTTTTAAAAGCTCTGCCTTTGCCTCATCATATTCCATATTCTGCACAGCCTTAAGATTTACTTCCCCGTTCACAATGCTCTGTGCCGTTTTCTGTATATAACGGCTTCTGTATCCCAGATTACAGGCAAATAAATCCTCCATGGAAGCCTGTGCTAATTTTTCAGGCTCCGGAAAAGCATAATAAAGGATTCCCTCTTTCGTTCTTTTTTCTTCTCCGTATTTTTGACATAAATAATCAATACATTTTCTGATTCTCTTTATATTATTTTGCTGGGATATGATGAAGCTGATTATCATTTCCCACAAATCTTGACGCAGAATCCTGATGCCGCTGCCGTAAGCCGCCGCCTGGCACAAATAATTATCCTTCTCATCCACGCAGCCGATCATTGCCCCATAATCCCTGTCCAAATCAAAATACCTTTTCCATATCCCGTCAAATTCCTCCCGGGTACAGAAAAAACAAATTTCTTCTTTCTGCTCCTGCGCCTCAAGATACCTGCCAAATGCGGTAAGCCCATATCTGCCGTTTTCAAACTGCCTGAGGCGGAAACACTGTCCCGACTCACTTATCTGGGTCAGGGAAAAATTATCCGTTTTTACTTTTATCATCTGTATTCCTCTTTCCATATCCGCTTACTTTTTTCATACAAAGAATTCCTGTCAAATCCGCTAAAAACCATCCGATGGGAATCGCCCACCAAATACCCCATACGCCCACAGCCGGAACAGGAGCTAAGGTATATGCCAGCAGCACTCTGGTTCCCAATGAAATAATGGTAAGTACTAAGGACATTTCCGGCTTTTCCACGCCGCGGTAAAAACCGTAAAGCAAAAACAACAGTCCTATGCCGCAGTAAAAAGTGCCTTCCACCCGTAAATATCCCACTCCTGTCCGTATAATTTCCGTCTCATTTTCATTCACAAATAAAAGCATAAGCCTCGGAGCCAGAATAAAAATCACCAGGGAAATAAGAATACAGAAAAACACCGAAACCTGAACTGCCTTTTTTATTCCAAGCCCGACCCTGTCTCTTCTTCCTGCCCCATGATTCTGGGAAATAAAAAGAGAAAAAGCATTGCCGAATTCCTGGGCAGGCATATAAGCAAAGGAATCAATCTTTACTGCTGCCGCAAAGGCTGCCATAACTACGGTTCCAAAACTGTTTACCAGCCCCTGTATCATAAGAATACCGAAATTCATTACTGACTGCTGCACGCAGGCAGCTGCAGAATTCCGTATAATCTCTTTCATCATCTGCTTATCCGGAAGCAGCTCCGTTTTATCAGGGCGGATTTCCACCGCTGCAAGCCATGTATAAATGCCGATTCCAAGTCCCGACACTGCCTGTGAAATCACAGTAGCTAAAGCTGCCCCGGCCACCCCCATTTTGAACGTTATTACCAAAAGCAGATCCAAAACGATATTTAAAAACGCAGAAACTCCAAGAAAGCACAAAGGTATCACAGAATTGCCCATTGCCCTGAGTAAAAAAGCAAAATAATTATAAAGGAATATGAAAAAGATACCAAAGAAAATTACCCACACATAATTGCGCATCAGAATGAAAATATCCTCCGGTACCTGCAAAAGCCGCAATATGGAGTTAATAAAATAAAAAACTGCCGCATTCATAATCACCGTAACAGCCGCAATAAACAAAAAAGAAGCCGACATGCTCTTTTTCATCTGTACAAATGCCTTTTTTCCAAAATAAACAGAAAAAACAGCTCCGCTTCCCATACAAAGCCCAATAATAATTGAGGTTAAGAAGGTCATAAGCGTATAAGCAGAGCCCACTGCTGCCAACGCCTCCGCTCCCAGAAATCTTCCCACAATCAAAGTATCCGCAATATTATAACACTGCTGCAGCAGGTTCCCCAATATCATGGGGCCTGCAAACAGCAGCATGGTTTTTGTCACATTTCCCTGTGTTAAATCCTTTTTCATAACAGTACCCTTATCTTTAAATCTTTATCTGCGTCCATTTTCCCTTTTTGAACCGCACCGAAGCAAAGATAAAACGGGAAATCTGGTCTCCCAAAACGCCCAGCCAGATTCCGATAATACCAAAGCCCAGCACATAGCCGCCAAGATAGGATACTGCCGTACGAATCAGTGTCACGCTGACAGTAGAAGCAACTGCTGTATAAAGAGTGTCTCCTGCCCCACGAAGACAGCCCATATAAACCACCTGACTGATTTGGAAAACCACCACCAGAATAATCACACGCATAATGTTTACGCCGATTGCCACAATATGATCTTCCTCAAAGAACAACCCAAACAGCGGTCTTGCACCGACAAAATAAATGATTGCAAGACATACCGAAATAATGGTTCCAATCGTCCTGCAGATGCTTCCGAACTCCTTTGCCAGCTTCTCATCCCCTGCTCCCAGGCTCCGCCCAATCAGTGCCACCGCCGCTGCCTGAAGCCCGTCTCCGAAGGAAAATGACAAGCCCATGATATTCATGCCTACCTGATGGGCAGCCATGGCATCTGTTCCCTGATGAGCTGCCATAACCGCAGTCAGCATAAATCCGATTCTCATAAGCAGCTGTTCAAAGAAAACACTGTAGCCCACCTTTATCAGATTCAGAAAGCTTTTTGCCGCAGGCTTAATCTTATGCTCCACGATATAAGGAATACTGATAAAGCCTTCCGGCTTCAAAATGGAAATAATGCTCATAACGCAGGCAACTACCGTTCCCAGCACAGTTGCCAGCGCCGCTCCCTGTATGCCGAGGGCAGGGAATCCGAAATGACCGTTTATTAAAAGATAATTGAAAATAATATTTACCGTATTGGAAGTTACATTGGTGCGCATGGTAATCTTGGTATTTCCTGCTCCTCTCTGGGCCGAATTAATTCCCATCTGGACACAGTTAAAAATCATGCCTCCCATAATAATCCTGAAATAAGTCACTGCACTGTCATGGGTATCCGGCGTAGAACCGCATAACCTGATAATCGGTCCCGCAAATGCCACCAATGTTATACTTAAAACTACCGCTGCTGCCAAAATAAAAATAACTGCAGTATTTAAAATCCTGTTGGCTTCCTCCTGATTTTTTTCTCCTCTTCTTCTTGCTACCAGTGCCGAAATTGCCACATTTAAAGCAAAAAACAAAGACAATCCCATAAATTTGGGCTGTGTGGTAAGACCAACCGCCGCAACCGCATAAGACCCCAGGGAGCTTACCATAAGAGAATCCACAAGCCCTGCAAAGGCCACAAAAAAGGATTCTATAATGGATGGCCATGCCATATTAACAGTAATATGGACGTTTTCTCTGCTGTATTTTCGCTGCTTTATTTTCTTATCTGCCTGTACAACCATTGCTTAAAACCCCGCTTTGCTAAAAACTGTCCGGTTTTATCGTCATGTCTATAAACTCAAATATTTTGTTAAAATAAGCCTCAGGATTGCAGTCCATAGCCTGCGCATGTCCGGCATCCTTCGCAATATAAATATTCTTTTCTCCCGGAAAAGCTTCATACACCTGATATCCCATCTCCACAGGCACAAATCCATCCTTTTCCCCATGAATAAAAAGCATGGGCTTATTACATTTTTTCAGCTGGGCAATACAGGATGCTTCTACGAAATCATACCCTGTCTTCTTTCTGCAAATTACCCTGCTGCAGTGCAGAATGGGAAACGCCGGCAGGTGATAATCTCTTTTCATAACACAGGCAAAAATATCCCAGACGCTTGTATATCCGCAGTCTTCAATATAGCCTGCTACATGAGGAAGATTCTTTCCTGCAGTCATCATGACTGTGGCACCGCCCATGGAAACGCCGTGGAGAATAATCTTTGCCCTGGAATCCCTGTTTACAATCCACTGTACCCACTTTGCAATATCCTCTTTATCCAGCCACCCCATGCCGATATACCTGCCTTCACTCTCCCCATGACCTCTGTCATCAGGCAAAAGCACGTTGTAGCCTTTCTCATAAAAAGCTTTGCCATAAGGAAGCATGAACATATGACTGTCCTTATATCCATGGACGGAAATAATCCATTGATGAGACTGTTCACTCCTCAGCCTGTATTTAGCCCTCAGCTTAAGGCCGTCAAAGCTTGTAATCTCCGCATTCTCCATGGTATTCTCGAAATCCCTGCCTCCCTTATCAAGTTCCTGCTTTCCAAAGGGTGAGACCAGTATGTTTTTAATGAAAATGCAGCTTACCATAACAGTAAGCAGAATAAGTATTAAAAAAACTAATAAAAAGATAATAATTCCTTTCACAACATCCACTCTATTCTTTATAATTCATATACCTTTGCTTCATAAGGCTTAAGGATTGTTTTCCCTTCTGTCCTGCTTTCCGCAAATAAATCAAGCACGGACTTCTTCAGTACAATCTCCACCTCACAGGACTGATAATTCAAAACAAAAAAGAACTTTCTGCCTTCCTTTTCCCTTACTGCAATTTCACAGCTTTCCGGCAGTTCTATATAATCCCTGTAAGGCTCAGCCACTCCCAGCTTCTTTGCAAACACTTCTGCCGTGTCCACACCAAAGGCTCCTCCGAAATAATAGGCTTCTCCCTTTCCGAAACGATTTCTGATTAATGCAGGGGTTCCCGCATAATAGCTGTCCGTATAGGTGCCAAGCACTTCCGCCTTCTCTCCCACCGGCATAAGCAAATCATTAAATATTGCCGCTTCTATTTTTTCTCCGTCCCATTCCGCAAGCACATGACCGTCTTCCGGGGAAACAAAAGAATATTCGGGAATATCTGTTCCTGTAACCTTAGCTGCCAGTCCCGGCAGAGTGTCCATTACACATTTTCCCGTTAAATCCTTATATCCGGTACGGCAGCCCATTACAAGCTTTCCGCCTGCTGCCACATATTCTTCCAGAAGTGCCATTCTTTCCTTCGTAAGAATCGTTGCATGAGGATAAAACAGCACTTCGTATTTATTTAATTCCTCTGCCTTTAAGTCTTCCTTCAAATAAACATAATCAAAGGGAGTATGAAGCTTCTGGAATGCCATAAACAGAGAATCCTGGCTGAACTTTTCCACTCGCCTGTGCCAATTATCATAATTGGTATCCCAGTTATTATCATAATCCCTCAAAATACCAACCTTTGCCGAATACTCTGCTCCTGCTGCCTGCTGCAGTTTACCGATTTTTTCATGGACTTCGGTTACTTCTTTCAGTCTTCTGTTGTCCCTGCCTGAATAATCAAGAATTCCATGCCAGTAAATTTCCGTTCCCATGATACTGGTACGCCAGCGAAAATAACTGATAAAATCCGACCCATGGGCAATGCTCTGCATAGTCCATAACGTCAGCTGACCGGGCTTCGGCGTAGGCGCTTCCAGACGGCAGTTCCAACCGTTAGCGCCGCTTTGCTGTTCCATGATTCCGAATACAGGCGAAATAGCACGCACTTCTGTCAGGTTCTTGCTCCACCATCTGTCTTTAAAGGAATCCTTTGCATCATAAGAATCAAGCCCGTAAGCAAAATCCGGATAACTGTCATAGGTAATAAAATCCAGACTTTCATTCATCATGCGCTGATAATCTATTCTGTTAAAAATACCGTTGGTGGTAATGAAATCTCCCACTTTAATATATTTTCTTAAAATATCTGCCTGAAGCTTTGCAAAGCTGCAGGTACTTTCAGATACAAACCGGGTATAATCCAGAAGTCTGTGGGGATTGGTGGCATCATTGTTCGTGCGCCTCGGCACATCTACCTCCTCCCAATCTGTATAAGTCTGGTTCCAGAAAGCCGTACCCCATGCCTCATTTAAAGCATCCAGACTGCCGTATTTTTCCTGCAGAAATCTGCGGAACGCCCTGGAATCACTTTCAGAATAAAATTCATCTGTTTCACAATTTAATTCATTATCCAGCTGCCAGCCTATAATTGACGGATGGGCACCGTAGTGCACACCCAGCTGCTCCACCAGTTTTGTAATGAATGCCCGGTAAATGGGCGAATTATAATTATAATGCCTCCTGTTTCCATGCCGCAGGAGATTTCCGTCCTTATCCGCATTAAGAATTTCAGGATATTTTGATGAAAGCCATGCAGGCGGTGTGGCCGTAGGGGTACAGAAAATAACCTTCATTCCTTTTTCCTTTGCCAGCTCCATAAATTCATCAAAAAATTCAAAGGTAAATTCACCTTCTCTGGGCTCAAACTTATTCCAGGCAAATTCCGCTATCCGTATGACACGAATCCCTGCTGCCAGCATCCTGTCCAAATCCTCAGGCCAAAGCTTTTTATCCCACTGCTCCGGATAATAGCAAGTTCCCAATGTTATGTTTTTTCCATTTACAATTTCATGTTTTTTCTCCGGCATCTCTTATTCCTCGCTTTTCATTTCTCATTGTTCCTGGTATTCTTCAAGATAGTATTTGGAACACTTTCTATTTACTCGTACTTTTATTGTATCATTTTTTACCGGGCATTCAATATCTTTATCTTTTATATCAAAAAAACCTGCTGATAACAGCAGGCTGATTTCCATACTATATTTCCTCATGTTACGATTTACCCCAATCTCATCGTATGTACCGCCCATGAAGTATTGGGAGAAGGATTCACTCCCAATATTCCGGGCATGCTTTAATATCTTAAGCCACATTTGAAGCGTATTCTACAAGAATTCTTTCCACTTCTTCCATTGATAAATTGGAATTCTCAATAATGCTTCCGATTTCTTCCAGCCTTGACATTTTCTGCTCATCCAGCAGCTCCTGAAGTTCTTCTCTTTCTTTTTCGATTCTTATTTCCAAAGAATCTATTACTCTCTGCTTTTCTTCAATTTTCTGTTCAATGGTTTTTCTCTGTCCTCTTGCCATAATTTACCTCCAATAAAGTCTAAAGATACTATAGTATATGGACAAGTAGGAAAATATATTCTTGACTGTGATAAAATACTGTATCATCCTGCCTGATTTTACTTATACTGCTTATCATCTGTACAGTTTTCAAATACCGGTTCAACATACTTCTTAATAAATTCTATTCTATCCTTTACCCTCCGCACAGGAAATGAAGCTATGGAAATTACCATTCTTTTCTCTGTATTAACATAAATAATATTTCCTCCGTCTCCCATAGCGGCAAAACCACTCTCCCTGTCATTGCTAATCCACCACAAATATCCGTAGGGCAGCCCTTCCTTTTCCCATCGGCTGTGTTCCTTTGTACTTTCATCAACCCATTTTTCCGATACGATTTGCTTCCCTTTCCATCTTCCTTTATCTAAATATAATTGTCCTATTCTTGCCATCTCCACAGGCGTAAGCGTAAGGCCCCACCCCGCCGTATTGAATCCCTTTGAATCTGAAACCCAGCCGCTGATACTTCTTGATTGATAAAATGCAAGCTGCTCTTCCTTATTGTGAAAAACCAAATTATTTTTCACATCAATTTCCAGAGGCAAAAACAAATACTCTTCTGCAAACTCAAACACAGAACGGCCTGTTGCTTTAACAAGAATCCCCGATAAAATATCAGGTCCTATCAGGGGCGCATATCGGAATTTTTCTTTCTTCTCTCTTCCGCCCAATGCATCAAGTGAAAATTTTACATAGTCCTCACTGGCAAAATACTTTCTGTAAGGTGCAAATCTGTATTTATAAGGAGCTGTCATGGTGAGCAGATTCTCCAGAGTGACATTCTGTATTGTCTTTTCCCTTCCCTTTACCACATAATCCGGAAAATAATCCAGCACCTTCCGGTTAACGCTTTCAATATATCCTTTGTCAATGGCAATGCCAATTAATATGGAAATAATACTTTTTGTTACAGAGCAGACATGAATCCGGCTGTGGGCAGTACAATCGTTAAAGTAATTCTCATACAGCATTTTGCCGTCTTTTTGCACAACCATACCTGCAATATTGCTGTAATCTTTTTTTACCGTTTTTTCCAGTTCTGCAAATTTTTCCTTCCTGTACTCTTTATTCATATATGTCATCCCCTTCCCTCATCATGAATCTGTCCAGACAATCTTAACCTGCTGTTTTCCTCCAGTACCTTTACGCTTTCTTTTTTTACCGGATAATATACCTCAGTAATAAGCTCTTTTTCATTTGTAATACAGGAAGGGTCGGTTATATATACCTCAAAAAGAGCATTGCTGCATCTATACCCCTCTTCCCGGGCATATTCCAGCTGTCTGGCATATACAGCAGAAAGCTGGGAATAAGAACCATGTACAGTTGTTTTTAAACATAATCCCGGGGCAAAATTCCTTGTTCCCGTAACATATTCCTTTATCGGAATGGCAAACTCAAAGTCCAGCCCTGTTTCTCCGAATTCCGCACTGTGAAAAAGTGTCATGGGCGAAGCAAGTACGGTCAGTCTGTCAGCTTTCACTTTTTCCAATAATTGCTTAAAAGACTCCTGTGTTCCCTTTGCACACTCATATTCATGAAGCATTTTACGAAGGGATAATATGTTCATTTCCGGCACTTCCGCAAGTTCCACATCAATATTATCCAGATAAGACATAATTGATTTGCCCTGCTGTAAATTTGAAATGTCTTCTTCCATCTGGCTTAAAATTATTTCCAATTCCAAAGTTTGTTTTTCAATTTCTCTTTTCTTTCGCAGAAGTTCCTTATAAAGTATCCCATCCGCCGATTCTTCCTTTCCAAGAATTGCCTTAATTTCATCCAAAGAAAAATTATATGATTTCAGGCGGTTAATAAACAGCATCCTTTTCAGCTGCTTAACAGAATAATACCGGTAACCGTTTGCCGGATTAATTTCATCCGGCAAAAGCAGGTCAATCTCCGCATAATAGCGCAATGTTTTAGGCGATACATTGCAAAGCCTTGAGAACTCTCCAATTGATAACATAGTTTATTCTCCTCTCTGATAACAGTATAAACTTTGCCCTAGGGGGAAAGTCAACCGCTAAACAAAAGAGGATGATTATTTTTTACCGATAAATTTTTTTAAATCCGATTTCATATACAAATAATTTTCTTTCTGATTTCTGATATATGTATGATTTTTCCTAAAAAACTCAATAAACCACTCATCCAAATCGATATCTTCATTACATGCATAGCTGATAACAGCAATCAGCGACAGCTTATTGCTGTGTTCTAATAATTTACTGCTATTGTCCACATTAAGAGTTAAATCATCCAATATATCATTATAAAATTCAATATCTTCCTTTGCCGTATTCCGGTTTATATTCTCCCTGACAAATTTCAGCATATCAGCTTCTTTTAAACCATCTTTATTTACCTGAAAATAATCATTCATCAACTGCTCCAATAAGTTTAATTTTCTGCTGATAACAGACTTATCTTTGGTAGAACCGTCTTTATCAATCTCATAAAACAATTCTCCATCCACTTCCCTCTTATAAAGATTGTTTTTAAATTCTGCTAAAAATTCAGTAAATCTGCTGTCATCAAGATCCAAATTTGTAAATTTATCAAATAAAGTAATCCAGATGAATGAGTCCTTGCTGGTAAAAAGTTCATTCAGGTCTTCTGAAATAACCTTCTCTAATCTGTGTAAGTTATCATTCAGCCTGTCAAATTCTTCTTTTGAAGAATTACTGTTTACGAATGCGCCCATTGCTTTTCCTGATTTCTTCCAATCACTTAAATGAAACATACACATATCTGTTTCAATTATAATTCTGTCAATAGTGCCATTATTTCTTTCTGTTTCTGTATACGTGCCGCAATCCTTAAAGAAACGGTTATTTAAAGAAATTTTCTTTACTTCTTTTGCCGTACTGTCCATGTAAGTAACTGCGTTCTCTGAAGCATTCATGGATTTCTGCTTATTATACCGTCTGATATTATATCCGATTTCCTCATCCGTACAATCAAGATGCTTCACAACATCTATCTTATAATTGTCAAACTTTTCCCTTAATTCAACAGGCAGATCATGATATCCCTTGCCGCGCAAATCAAATTCAATAATCTCATAAACGTAGCTTTCGTTCTCGTCTTTTAATATTTTTCCTTTTTCATCTTTTTTCACTTTCTGATATTGTATTATGGGAAATTCAATATTGCTTCCGATTTTAAAAACTCCATTTCTATAACTGCTGAGAGTAGTCAGCCTTTGCAGACCGTCAATAAGCCAAAGAGTAACCCCATTAGCCGTAAGCTGCTCGCAAACCTTTACTGAATCAATATCCTCACCTTTAATTACCGTCGCCACAAGCCCATCCTTATCACTTTTATTCCATCTTCCTGGTTTTCTCTGCAAAGGATGGTCTTTTCTTAATTCGCCTCTGTCAAACATGTTTTGAATTGTCGAATTCATAAATGCGTCTTTTACTCTCTTATCTCTTACTAATTCCATTTGTTTCTTCCCATCCTTTCTTTCAGAATAAAATTGATATATTTTCAAACGCGTAAATTCCCTGTATGGCATCCGAATATTCCTTTTGAGTCATATGCAGTATTTTCTGAATCTCACCGGCACCGTAAGAAGCTGCCAAAAGCTCTGCGACCCTTTTTTGTTTCCTGGATAACCTGCCAAAATACTTCTCTATTTTGGAGCTTTCAATATTATCTTCTCCCAAAATTTCCTTTTCCACATCAAAATCATCTGCTATTAAATCAGCCAATGTTATGTTTTCTTCATCATCTAAAGGCATATCAATAGAGACTGTCATCCTGTCCATTTTTCTTTTATATCTGTTTCTTCTCGTCATTTCCGTTTTTATTTTATTGCTCAGACAAGAATATAGATATCCATCAAATGACTGCTCATTATCATACCTTTTCAAGGCCTCTGTAAACACCTCATTTGCCAGTGAATAAAAATCATCCATGTCTTTATCCGATAATCCACCGAATTTTAAAAGTATCTTATTTACTATGCCATGCAGCTTCTGCGCACCATTGGCATAATATGTGTTTAATATTTGTTCCATTGACTAAATCCCCCTTTTCCTTTCCAAGACTCTGCGAAGACCATTTTCAATGCTTAATCAATGAAATATGGACAAGTCTTTTGTATTCGCTTTACAAGAACAAGTATAGAACGTACGTTCTTTGTTGTCAATACCTTTTCAGAACATTTGTTCTATTTTCTCTTTTAATAGAAAAACGCAGCCAAAGCCATCAGCACTATTCATATAATACCACTTTTATTGTCCAATAATCCGGACTTTAACATGTGAAACGCAATTTGAAGAGAAAATCCAAATCAAAAAGAGAAATACATATTGTAACCACCATAAACACAACTCAAAGAGAAAAGGAGATACAAATTAATTATGACAATGAAGATTTATCAAACACCAAACTATAACACAGACCACTCTGCTTACGGAGGCGAAATAACCTTATTTGATTTTGAAGGACATCATACCTTATCTTCTATGGCAGAGAAAATTGCAGCCGACCGGAAATTTGATGAAAAATGCAGGAAGCGTCAATTAAACAGAAATTACAGTACCTGCAGATTTATATTTTAAAATAATAGAAAGTACGCTTTGCGAACTTTCTATTATCATGAATCAGAACAGGAGGAAAAAAATATGCTTGACAGACAATATCATCTCTACTCTGTAGATACCAGTCATTTTTACAGCAATCACGAAAAATATTTACACAATATGAATTGTAAATATCGAAAAGAAAGAAATTATGCAGGCAGCAAACTTCCGGCACTTGAAAAAAAATTAAAAGAAGCCGGCTATTCAGATAAGGATATTCAAAAACTAAAAAAAGATACTCCAAAAGAATCTGACATTATTGATACATCTAATGCAGTTGTTTCAGAATACTTACACTGGATTGAAATTATGAAACATAAAGCCCAAAAAGCCGCCGATTCAAAAGAAAAACTGCTCGTACTGCTCTCTCACAAAGCTGCGCAAAACGAGTTAACAAACGGAAAAGATCATATTCGTTACATTAAAGAAGACAATTTAAATGACCTCAATATAATTTCAGCGTTTGATTCCGCATTAAGCAGAACTATCGGCATTAAACAGGATGAATTAACAGATGCCCTTATGATCGTGCAGGTATATTATTTCGATGTATTTAAAGATATTTCATTTTACGGCTTTCTATATAAGGGAGAAAAATATAAGTATTTCACTTCATCTGCCGGTCAAATCCGCCAGAAAAAAGCCGTATTTATTAAAGAAAGCATCTGGAATCAAATTGAAAAGACAGTTATGTGCGGTCTTACAACAGGCAGAATCAATTCCAAAGGCGGAAATAATGTCAATAAGCACCTTGCCTATATGGCACTCAATAACTCGGCTACTGATGAATGGAAGGAATTTGATATTGACAAATCCATTGTTATTGACGATTTTGAAACAAATGTATACGGCACCTTTGATTTCGTAGATGAAACCGACTACTCCATTACAAGAATGACCGATTATGTACCAATTCCTCATACTGACGGAGCAGGTATGATACTGCCTTCTGTTTCCACTAAAAACTTTATGTTCCGGGCTCCCTGGATTAAAGGTCTGCTGGGTGTATTTGATTTCAGAAAATTTATTGAAGTCAATCACTGCTCTCCTGTTATCACCGATATTTACGGCAAAGAACATAATGTTCTTGATGAAGATATCCGGATTATTTTTACCAAAAGCCAGTTCAAGATGTATAAGTATTATGACTCATGGGACGAATACAGGAATTATTTCAAAAAATACCAGTGCAGTGCCGGCAGATGCAGCATTGAGGAAGAAAGAATAAAAAATGCAAAGATAAACTATCAAATGCTTCAGACCCTTACTGACATAACGGACGAGGAAATTGATCTGCTTACCCGAAAGTCGGCGGAACGTATCAGCAATATTTGTAATTCCAAAGAAACTATGATGGAGCTGCTTGGCATTACGCCATATAACACAAACATGACACCATTCCAAAAGGCAGTAAAACTTTATCCTGCTTTATTGGGTGATACCTATGCAAAAGACGTAATTCGCGAAGTAAAAAACAGTCTTCTGAAAAAATATCGAAGCGGAAAGCTTGAAGTGATCGGCAAGTATACCTTCCTGCTTCCTGATTACTATGCTGCCTGTGAATATTGGTTCAGCCGCATAAAGGAGCCGAAAGGACTTCTTGATGATCAGGAAGTCTTCTGCCGACTGTTTCAACAATATGATAAGCTGGATTGCCTCAGAAGCCCTCATTTATATAAAGAACACGCCATTCGCTTCAATACTGCCTGCAATAGCTATGGAGAACGCGCTTCCAAAATAAGGGAATGGTTTACCACCAAAGGGCTGTATGCAAGTACACACGATTTAATCAGCAAAATTTTAATGTATGATGTGGATGGCGACAAATCCCTTGTTGTAGCGGATAAAGATTTTATCAGAATCGCAGAACGCAATATGAAAGGGATTGTACCACTTTATTATAATATGAGAAAGGCAGATCCTGAACAGTTAAACAGTAAAACAATATATGCCGGACTTTACGCCGCCTTTACGGGCGGAAATATCGGTGTTTACAGCAATAACATCGCAAAAATCTGGAATGATGATGTGTTTATTACCGGAACAGAGAAAGAAAAACAGGAAGCCGCCGATTGTGTAAAGAGATTATGCTGTCAGAATAATTTCGTTATAGATTACGCCAAAACTTTATATAAACCGGAATTTCCTCATACTATAAGCAGGCAGATTTCAAAATACACCAATTCAAAGCTGCCCGCTTTCTTTCAATATGCAAAGGATAAGGACAGGGAGCAGGTCAGCGACAGAAACCAAAGTTTTGTCAATAAGATTTTCGATAAGATACCGGATAAACCTGTTAATACAAGGGGATTGCAGCTTGGTGAAATCGAATATAAGGAAATGATGACCAACGGAAATATCACCTGCAGTAAAGAAGTATCCGACTTGTATGACAAGCTGAACAAACAATACCGCTACATGGTTAATATGAAGGATGAACATGCTGATAACCTGGGATATGTTGCCGGTAAAATCAAGAACGAATTCAACAAATTGGGATATCCTGAAGAAATTATTGCGGATATGCTGGTTGAATATTTATACGGTAAGAATAAACGTTACAAACAACTGCTGTGGTTCTGTTATGGTCATTACATCGTGAATAATTTAAAAAGAAATCTTCCTGTAAAAAACATGAAATATATTCAATGTATTGACTGCGGAGAATGGTTTGAAGTTCCCGGTACGTCAAAATCCGAAAGGTGCAAAGGCTGCAATGCCGTTTTCCAAAAAGAAAAAACACGATTACGGGTTCAAAAACACAGGACAAAAAATGTAACGATATGTGAACCCACGAAAATAAGTCCACCATTCATGGTCGAATTAAAAGTATCAAAAAAAGAATAACCCATTTACAATGGACTATGTTTTGTGTCTTTAAGGGAACATAAACCTGACGCACAGACAGTCCGTTACAGGAGGTATGTTAATTGATTGTTACGCAGGAAATTTTAATGAACCAAATAGCCGGCAAAGAAAATATGAATGCAGCAACAGTCCGAAAAATATTTAATTCGGCAGAAGATATTATTTTCCATTACTTATCTTCCACTACCCCATCAGAAAATACGACTATAAAATTATTTGACGGACTGAGCCTGGAATGCGTTTATATTCCCGAAAAGGAAATTCACACATATGATGATATCGTTTGTAAACCCAGACTTTGGGTCAAGCCAAAAATAACCAGATATTACAACAGAAAATTAAATGGCTATTTTGATAAAAACAGGTAAAATCCTCTTCTCTTTGCAGACGGCGGTGCTTTCGTTCTGAAAGTACTGCCGTCTGCGTCTTATCATAAAGCATTGAAGCTGACAATCATGAAAGGACGGTGATTTTTTGGAAGAAATAAAAAACTGCGATATGACCAAATACCGGGAAAAAATTATGAATGAAATTTGTAAATCCGGGATTTTGGTAAAACTGCTTTGCGAAGCAGATGCCGGACAGCCCGAAAATATTATACCATATAAGCGGTGTTTTCCTTATGAATATATTCCGGACACAATGAATGAAACAGACAGATTTATTAATTATGAAATCAGCGAGACTGCTGATTCTAAAAATAATCTGTACAAAAACCTGACTATTTCCTTTTTTATAGCAGGTCATCAGAACGTGGTACTCTGCCGGGAAAACGGCATGGAATACCTTTGGTACGATATTGCTGCCTGCGAATTAGAGAAGCTGTTTTGCAATAAAAATGTTCTGGGCATTGGAGCCGCAAGATTAACAAGTAATGAGCCGTATCGAATACAAAATAAATCTATGGGAAGGCTGTTGAAATTTACCGTAAGGGATTTTAACAATGGTTTAAAATATGGAAAATAAAAAAAGCTGGCTGAATTTGTCTTCTGTTAATATTGTGCCGGGTTTATCTGTGAAAATCCCTACTGTCAGAGAAATATTAACAGATGAATATACTTATTACAGCATTGTATCTTCTCTCACAGCCACTCCGTTCCAATATATGGTTCAATTAGATAATATGGGAATTGATTATACCAAAATAACGGACTATGAATTATTTATGATGCTGTTTCCCCTCTATGCAAAATCAGATTTATCCATTTTATTCGGAGATTTAGATACATCCGATTTCAATATTTACTGTGAACCAGAAAGCAATAATCAGGTAATCTATAGTCCGAATAACAATATTATTATTGACGAGCTTATATATCATGATTTAGCAGATACCATAAGAAAAATTAACCTGATTGAAAAAGTAAAATCGAAGCCCGGCAATGAATCCGCCCGCAAATATCTGATAGAAAAAGAGCGCAGAAAACAGAAACGCAACGCAAAAAAATCACCTGAACCATACCTTGAAAAATTAGTAACCGCGCTGGTAAACACAAGTGAATTTCCATATGATTATGATTCCTGCATGGACTTATCCATATACAGATTCAATCAAAGCTTCAAACAAATTCAGCACAAAATTGCATTTGATAATATTATGACGGGCGTATATGCCGGAACCATCGACACCTCCAGAATGAGCAACAAAGATGCTCTTTCTTGGATTCCTAATAAATAACAATAAAAAGGCCTTTTTATAATAAAAAATAATTTAAAACAGGAGGAACAATCAATGAATATTGACAAGTTTACAATCACATCCTACGACCAGATTACAGGTTTTGACAAAGCAACCGGGAGTCTTGACATGATTCTTGACGAGTTAAGTGATTTCACTTTATCTCATGAAGAAGAAAAATCAGATATTACCGGTAAAGGCGGAAGAACCATCGGTTCTCTGAAGAAAAATAAGAAAGTTACCGGTAAAGGCACTAACGGCATGCTTTCCGGCGGCGCTTTGGCTGCCATGCTTGGCTCCGATATTGAAGACGGAGAATTCAATATCAGATATACAGATTCCATCACAGTTAATGCTAATACGGGTACAACAACTGAAACAGCTGCAGGCACGGCGGGCAACGAAATCGGAACAATTTATATCAGAGATGAAAACAAAGCTTATATTTCCGGCGGAAAGAAATTAACACAGACAAGCGGCACACCTGCTGCTGGAGAATTCTCCTATGATCCGGCTACCAAAACAGTAACCTTCTTCGACGGAGAGGTTGCAGACGGTACAGAAGTAATCGCTTTCTATGATGCTAAGGTTACCGGCAGAAAGATTTCCAATAACGCTGACAATTACAGCAAGACCTTACAGGTATTTGTTGATGTCACCTGCCAGGATGGCTGTGATAATCTGTTCCATGGCCAGTTCATTATTGACCGCGCTGACTTCAGCGGTACCTTTGACATCCAGGGAGGCACTGACCCTACAACCCTTGGATTTGAGTTTACTTCTCTTCCCAATTTGTGCACAGGAAAGAGCGATCTGTTTGATTTTATACTTTTTGATTAACAATGACCATGGCAGAAAAGAAAAAAATCCCCTGCCGTGTATGCGGAAAACTTTTTGAACCATGCTCTTATTGCCAGTCTCACGCAGAAATATTCAGGTGGCGCAATTTTGCATGTTCAAGAACCTGTGCGGTGCAATATATCAATGATACTATTGCACACCGTGAAAAAAACGCATAACGGATATTTGTATTGTAAACCTTACGGGCTGAACGCTGATACATAATATTTTGTACCAGCGTTCAGTCCTGTTTTTTATAACAGGAGGAAACATGGAATTATCAGAAACCTTAAACCATATTCTGTATATTGTTTTAACAGCTGTTTTACCTTTAATTGCCACATATACAGTTAATCTTATTAAAGCTAAAATTAAAGAAAGCAGCATTATTTCAGATACTATCAAAAATGATACTATGAACCAACTTGTTACTGCCGCTTTGTCAGATGTGATGGATGCTGTTTTATATGTCAATCAGGTCTACACGGATTCCCTCAAGGCAAACGGAAGATTTGATGAAATCTCCCAAAAAGAAGCCTTCAACCGCGCCTACGCAGAAGCCATGAACATGATTTCCGATAAAGCAAAGAAAGCCATTGAACAGCTTTATGGTTCTTTTGACAAGTGGCTGCAGCTTAAAATCGAAGCTTCTGTAAACGCAGCCAAAAAGCTATAAAATAAAGAAAGGTTACATTATGAAATGAACGATTTCATTATAAAATACCTAAATTTTCTAAGCCCGCAGATAATAATTGCCGCAATAATTATTATTTGCATTCTATGCCGGTATCTGTTTAAAAATCGTAATTCAATCAGTGATTTCTTTAACTGTTTATATCATAAAAGAAAAAGTAAAGAAGAACTGCTGAAAATAATTTATGAAAATCAGGCATCCATAAAACAGCTTATGGAAAACAGATTACATGACCGTGAACAATCCTTGTCAATTCAAAAAGAGCTTACCAGTTCCATATCTGCTATTTTCAAAAAAATAGATGAACTGCAGCAGAATACCGATAAAAGGTTTCAGGAAAATGAGAAGAAAACCAACAAGCGTATCCGCGCTGAATTAAAAGACAAAATCAGCCAGTCTTACAGATATTACCATTCCCTCGGCAAAATCAATGACATGGAGCTGGAAGCCTTACAGGATTTAATCGAAGAATATGAAGAAGCAGAAGGCAAAAATTCCTTTGTACATTCCATAGTCCAGAAGGAAATGTATACCTGGGATAAGGTATGACCTTACTTTGTTAATAAGGAGAAATTGAAAATATGATAAAAAGAATGAAAGATTATTTTGCACAGAAAAAGGAAATAAGGACACTTGCTTTAGATACCCTGAAAAAGCTTAACCATACCGCTTCTGTCCTGTCCGGTTTATCCGATATGGCCGCAGCCGCAGCAGAAACCTTCAATACCGACGACTTCAGCGGGCTCGTTGAAAACATAAATAAGCTTGCCAATGATCCTGAGCTGACTTCCGCATATTACAGCCAGGTCAGCAGACAGGCTCATGAAGAACGCATGGCTGAGCTTAACAATCGCCATTGCTAAGAAAGGACGGTGCTTATGGCCGATAATAGTAAAAACACTTTATCCGAAGTGGACAGGGCTGCCTTCAAACAGCAGCTTGATGCCTGGAAACAGGTAAATTCCAAAGCAAAGCTATTCTTTACCCGGATAGATGCCATAGAAAAAAAGCTTGCACTTATTGATGATGCCGGCAGCCTGGCCGAATTACAAAAGCAGTTCAGGGATATCAATGCCGCTGCCGCCTCCCTTGGCGTAACGGGCAAAAACCTGGGTGATATTTTTACCTCCGGTGTCAGAAAGATGCTTGATTTCTTACACTCATCTGCCCTCGTAATGAGTTCCATGAAAAAGATGGCCACGGCAGTGTATGACATTGACACTGCCATGACAGGCTTATACAAAACAACGGATGAAGCCGGTAATAAATTTAACCGTTTCCTGTCCTCAGCCAAAAAGGATGCAGAAGGCCTGGGGCTTTCCTTATCAGGCTTTATTAACCGGACATCAGCCTGGTCAGGCCGGGGCTTTTCCCTTAAGGAAGCAGAAGAACTTGCCAGGGTCTCCTCCCTTTATTCCAATATCAGCGGCACAGGCTTTGAAACCGCCATGGCAGATATCTCCGCTGCCATGGATGCCTTTAACATTAAGGCTGACAGCTCCGTCAGCATTGTCGACAAGCTGGCTAGCTTAGGAAAGAAATACGGTGCATCAGCAGCCGAGATGGGGGCAGGGCTAAACAGTTCCGCTTCCGCCCTCGCCATGGCAGGTAACTCCATTGATGAATCCCTCGCCCTGATCGCCGCCATGACGGAAATCACACATAATGCATCCGAAAGCGCCGATGCTTTACAAAACCTCAGCATGCGCATACGCGGCTGCAGTGGAGAAACAGGAAGCTGTGCAGATGGCGCTGCAGAACTTGCCAAAAAGCTTGCAGACTTCACCCGGACTTCTTCCACCCCAGGAGGAATCAGCTTATTTACGGATGATACGGGAGAAGACTTAAAATCCACCTACCAGTTATTACATGAAATATCAGGGGTATGGAAGGATTTATCGGAAAGCAGCCGCGCAGGGCTTCTTGAGGCATTAACAGGAAATCAGGACAACACTGCGCTTTCGCTCCTCCTTTCCGACATGGCCCTGGCTGAACGGGCTTTCAGTGAATCCCTCAATTCGGGCGGGTCTGCTTATAAAGCCCAGGAACAATGGCTGGGCTCACTGGAGGCAAAAACGGCGCAGTTTGAAGCCGCCTTCCAGTCCCTGTCAGCAACTCTGTTAAGCTCTGACCTGTTAAAGTTCCTTGTTGACCTTGGGACAGCCGGCATCAGCACAGCTGACAGCCTGGCAAAACTGTTAACTCCGCTGGGTACGCTTGCCGCTGTGGGCGGAGGTGTGCTTGGCTTTCAAAACGTGGATTATCTTAAAACGCCAGTGTGTCCACTCCACATATAGTATGGTAACATAGAACAAGATATTTATTGTCGAGGATATGTGGCTTTCACGGTTTGTAACCTATCTTATAATAGGCAATGTTTTTACGTGATGTAAGTAAATGCCTGATACTGCGGGGACGGACTAAACGCATATAAATACTACTCTATTTTTAAAGTCTTGGGATTAAATAGAGAACCTTGTGTGAAAGTAAGTAGGTATAGTAAAAAGTTTATATGTTAATGTAGTATCCGCAATAAAGCCTAGTAAAGACAAAACAATCTAGGAATGTTCAACGAGTACAATGGGCAGCTGGATTTGTTAATTCAGCATGGGGTATTCTGGGCAAAAAAGAGTGTAACTACTCTCCTATTGCAACAGGAAATAAGTATAAATTTTATACATTTAACGTGGTGGTTGAATGTATGATATTTTTTCTCTTAATAATGTTTATAGAAAATGAAAATCACAATATAAAGTAATTGTTTTAAATTAATTTTATACAGTCCGTTTTATCGGACACTTCTTATGATATAATATCTTGCGTAGGAGGTGCTTAAAATGGATTTTATGAGAACAGTTAAGTTACAGCCATTTGTAAAATATGTGGTGTTAAAAGTTGATATATTTGAAAGTGAAATTATTGATGAACAGAACTTTGGAATGAATGAAGAATTTGCAATTATGCAATTTAAAAGGAAATATATGAGACGAGATGATTGTGTTATTGTGAAGATTGAGATGTAGTCGCATATTTGGTACTAGAATAAACGTTCTGATAGAAATTTGTCGATTTTTGGTTTATAATTATAGTATCAAAAACAGGGAGCAGTTTCTTATGTTAGATTTGAATAAAAATCAGCAGATGACAGATATCATTCATGGTACTATACATTATAGCGGGATCGAACATGCTGTTATCAGCACCCCTATATTCAATAGACTTCATAGGGTGCTACAAAGTTCTCTTGTCTTTTTAACTTATCCATCTAATAAAGTAAAACGCTTTGAGCATTCTATGGGTGTCATGGATATTGCTGGAAAAATATTTTTTAATAGTTTTTGTAACGCTTCAAACGATGTTACTCAATCATTTATGAATGATGTATCTGCCGAACTGATAAATTGGAGAAATAATATTAATTTTGAGAAGTACTCTTTTGTTAAAAAAGGGATAAGAACACAATATAAAGGCAAAGAAATTTTTAATGTTCATGTGCCAAACAATAACTTTTATAATCAATACTGTCCTAATAACTTGGATAAAGATTATAAGTTTCAATATTATGTTGTTTTTCAGGGCGTTCGTCTTGCTGGTTTATTACATGATGTAGGACATTTGCCTTATAGCCATATTTTAGAACATGCATTAAAAAAGATGTATCATGCTATTAATGAAGAAGAAAACCATACAGATATTGAATTAGAATTTTTACATATAATGAACCGGTTCGTAGAAGGTGAAGACGAAATTCATGAAGAAATCGGGAAATTACTTGTTAATAATATAAGAGATAGTATTGTTCAGGATATTAATATTAGTTCAAAACCTGAAATTTATTTTTTTCTTGCGACATTTGATTTCGCAGAACGTATAATTTGTTCTACACCTTCAGATAATACAATATATTCAGATCTACATTTAATTACTGCTGGCGTCTTGGATGCTGATCGCTTAGATTATTGTACTAGAGACGCATATTGCTCTGGTACTAATAAAGCTATTTTTTTATATAATAGGTTGTTAACCACTTATACTCTCACACA
This sequence comes from Lachnospiraceae bacterium, assembly GCA_017621815.1. Classification (GTDB taxonomy): domain Bacteria; phylum Bacillota; class Clostridia; order Lachnospirales; family Lachnospiraceae; genus Suilimivivens. Next base: position 31,018 of record JAGASK010000003.1, read on the forward strand.
AATAAATGAAAGTGGTATTAATAAATACTTTTTTTGTCCTTCTGTAAAATCAAAGAATATGATTGAAGAATTATTAAGAAGAAGGGCTGATATATTTTCCGAAATTAATTACCATCATAGAGTTCATAAACATGAGATACTTCTTGAAGAAGTTATTAGCTCACTTGGTATTGAAGAACTAAAAACTCAGGATACTATTAATGATTTAGAGTATTCTCTTCCACTAAATATAAGTAGTATATGGAAACTAATATCTAAATTAGATTCTAAAAATGATTGGCCAGAATATCAGATTATTCAATTAGATGATAGTTGGCTTGATACTCTCTTAAAATGCAAATTTTTTGAAAAATATCAAGACACCTATTTATCTTCAGAAATAAATGGCAACGACATATTGTGGAATAGGTTTGATGAATTAATCTCTGCAACCAAAAGATACCATTCCTTTTTTAAGCTTACAACCGATTTCAGAAAATTTGACAGATTATTTTTTAATGATTTTAAAGCTATAGAAGGTAATTTTGAAATATATTCTGTATTTTTGTCAGATAAGATTACAAAAGCGAAATCATATAATGATTTTTTTAATGATAATTTAAGTTTTGTTTTTAATTATTGTTTTGAAAAATTATTTTCATCAAAACAGCTAAAAGATAATTTTATGATAAATTTTGAAAATAATATTAACAAAGCAGTAAAAGAATCCGATCTTAATATAGAAGATTGTTTATTGAGATCATGTATGTTTAGTTTTGGTTATCAAACTGCGAAAACTCCTCTTTATTTACTTGATAGAGAAGATACGCCAGTGAAAATAGAGCAGATTTCAACACAATTACAAACATTTCAAAGTGAAAGATCAATATCTCCTATCTTTCATTTATATTATCTGCCCCATTATGATACTCGTTCTAATACGTTTACTGGTATTGATTTTGAAAACTTTATGGAAGTTTTGTCAACAACGGCAGTAACTACCATGTTAGAAACCGCTAAACTATTAAAAATTCTATAAGTGTATCAGCAATAACATAACAATTCTTGCAATTTTTTGAATATTATGTTACTATAAACATTGTCTTCTATTAAAAAGGAGTGATTCCATGATGAATGCATTAAAAAACAAAGAAATAGTTATTTGCAATATTATTTTATCTATGGATCGACCATTTAAAATTTCTCAATTATTTGATGAAATGGCTGGAAAGGGTATAAATGATCGAGATAAAATTCTTGAAGTACTCGATCAATTATGTGACTCTGGTATAATACGATACTCAGAAGTAGAAGATGACCAATGGGCTTATAAAAATACTTTGCAATTAGTATAATAAAAATTGAATATGGAGCATAAAATTTTAAGAGGGTGTTGCAAAATCATTAAATTATATGATTGAGCGATACCCTCGCTCTATATGTGCAAGCATCCAGAAAGAATCTTTTGATTCTCTCCGGATTTTTTGTGTGCTTTAATAAAAGCTGCCGCTATTGTGGCACCTACTCCTATTAATGCTACTATTATTTCTTCATTTTTCATTGGTGTTTCCCCTCTCGCAATCGATTGTTGTATATTATTATTAATTTTATCATTACCTTAATAGTTAAGACAATGCCGTAACCAAATGTCTAAGTATCTTTTTATTACATATAAATGTGTCATTTATTACAAGTTCAAAAAATATTTTTATTATTAGTGTATAATATATATAATTTTACATATTGTAGAATAATATAAAATACTTTCATTTTACAGGGGAACGAACTATAATGTTTGAAATTACCTTTGAAAAACAATTAGAGAAAACGCTAAAAATTAGCAGCCAATATACCATTGAACGCGAAAAATTAAAAAAGAAGTTTTGTGATAAATATGATAATATTTCTATAATGACCTTACTAAATTCATTAGCCCAGAAAGGGCATCCATCAGAAAAGGAATTCGCAGCCAAATTCAAAGAACATTATGAAAGTGACAACTATTCTGAACAAGAAATTTCCGAATTTACTAGATTGTTTATCAAATATAAAAAAGAAGTAATTGACAATTTAGAAACAAACGGAGAATAAACAATGTTTTCATACATATTTAATAATAACAAAAAAATTGACAAAAAATATTTATTAAACAATCTTATTAGTACCTTCGATACTGAACTAATAGATAACACGGACACAAATATTGTTTTAGGAAATTCTAAAATGCTTATTGATGTAAGTAGAAAATATATAAGTATTTTACTTTTTGACGATACCATTAATATAGCAAAAATAAAAGACTATCTTATGGAGAACCAAATATGAAAAATTTACAAAAAAATCTTCAATTATTATTTAGTAATTATGGTACTATTGAAATCCTAGAAGAAGATGAAAAAATAATACTTTATAAGTTCTCATGTGATACCAGTAAATTATTTGAAAAAAATAGCATACTTTCTTGTTTGGGAATATTAAATTTTGCATTATTAGTTAAATCCGGAACAACAGAATGTTTTATTTATTGTTTTAGAATTGGTGAAGACAAAGCATCTGGAAATGATATTTTAGAACTTATAAATCATATAAATAGTTCTCTTGAATATGGAAAATATATATTAGATTCAGAAGGTGACATAAATTGGGAATATAAATTTGATATAGAACATATTTCTAAAGAAGATATATATGATATTTTGAAAGTGTTTATAACTAGTTTACTAACTTTTTCTGTACATAAAAATGAATTAATACGAAAAAGGAAACAAAAAGAAATAAATGAATAGACCAAACCAAAATACAACCGAAAATTATAATTCTATAATTACACTTTTCTTTATAATCATTTTAATAATTATCAGAATTGCAATTAATAATTACCAAAAGCAAAATATTGTTGTAGCTTGGATTAACTTTATTAGTATTTTTTATGTTTTATGGAGAATACACCATCAAATTAACCATTTTTTTAAAGAAAGAATTAAAAATAGTATTGTATTAGAAAATCAATATAAAAGATTTAAAAATTTTTCTAATATAATCATTTTTATATTATTTACTTTAATGATTATATATACATTAGTTTTGGTTTACTCTAATAAATTTTATTTATTTGGAAGCTGTATAAACGATATTTTATCACTGTGCGCTTTACTTTTTTCAATTGAAGATGAAACTGTGATTAATAAAATAATTGAACATTATAGATATTCAATATGATTAATAATTTAATCTGGAAAAGACATAACTAAGGTGTCTTTTATTTTATACTGATCTCCTATTTTCTTGAAGTGACGTGGTTATTATGCTTTGATTAATTCATTTGGGCTTCTTATACTTCAATATGATATTATCAAAGATAACTTCTGTCAAAGCATCACTTCTCTTTTAACTATGTTTTAAAACTTACTACCACAATTATTACATTTCCAAGTCTTACCTGCATCATCAACAGCACCAAAGATACCGAACAATCCAGCTTTAATTGCCCTTTTCGCAACTATTATCTTTGATAGTTCGATTAATCCACAAATCGGACATTTAGGCATGTTTTGAAATTGTTGTAGTTTTGCCTGCTCTTCTGCTTTGGCTTTTGCCCTAGCTTCATCCGCCCAATGTTGTTTTAACTCTTCACTAGCATAGACATCTTCATAATGGTTACAGTTTTCACAAAATATAGACTTTCTATCTTCATCGTCAAAAAAAATCTGCTTCGTTGAACCACAAAATTTGCACGGTTTATTATAAGCAATCCTCATAATCTACCTCCATTGCAAACTTTATATTATTATATCATATGCTGTTTATATTACAATAATTATCCACCACTAATTATTGCAGACAATAAAAAACAATAAAAAATGCGTTTAAAGATATATAAAATAAGCATAGATGTTACGAGTATTAAAAATGCAAAGGGAAATATCGATGAAAATATTTATAAAAGAAATTCAATTATATATATAGAAAAATAGTCTTGAAATTTCGTTTTCCCAAGACTATTTTTGTGTATATATTTATATACATAATATTTTCTTAAAAGGATGTGGTTATTATGATTTAAAAATCACTGTTACACTGGTTACAATGCCACTGTTTACTATTTCTACTCACACTAAAAATCCCAAATAAAGCTGTATGTACAGCCTTAGATGTATTGGTAATCTTTTTGGTGTTAGTAGAATGACAGTATGGACATTCTATGATTGGATTATTATTACTGATATTCTGCTCTCTTATTGCTTGTTGCTCTTTACAAAATTTATCATATTCGTCGGATTGTTGTGTTTCAATAACATATCCACATTTTTTGCATATTAAGAATTTTGCCCCTTTATTTTCATGTTTACCAAAATCATCATTACTACATATTGGACAAATCATAAAACACCTCCCACCACAGGTTGTTTTAGCTCGGCAATTGGCAAGATACTAGATTTATCTAACATTGTAACAGATTTAAATGGTTTTAGCAATAATATTGATAACGTAGCAAAGAAAATAAAAGGACTTTCACTTGAAGATGCAAAATTAGTGATGAACTTAGCAAATGTTGATAAGTATACACAATCTTGTGCACTAAGTAACAATGGATTTTCAGCATCTACAATTAATGCTACGAACGGCGTTGTGACCGATACTGTAGCAACCAACACTAACACTACAGCCAAAGCAGCAAACCTTTCTATAACTAATCTTCTTAAAGTAGCATGGGCGAAACTTACTTCCGTTATAAAAGCAAATCCATATGTTGCAGCAACAGCAGGTTTAATTGCATTAGGCGTTGCAATGGGTAAAGTTGCAGACCGAGTTTACAATGCTGAAAAATATGCCAAGAAAGCATTAGCTAAATCGGCAGAAAAAGTTGATGAAGTACGTTCTGAAATAGATTCATTAAACTCAGAATTAGAAACAACGAGAAGCAGAATTAATGAACTAAATGCCAATGAAAATCTGTCATTAGTAGAACAGGAAGAATTAAATCGACTTAAGGAAACTAATGCTGAATTAGAACGTGAAATTCGATTAAAACAGTCTATTCTTTCAGAAGAAGAAAAAGATGCTAATAAAGACGCCAAGAAATATTTTACCGCCACAAAAGATAGTTTGACATTTGAATCTAGTTATGAAGGCGTTGAAATTCATGATAAGACTGATTATATCGGAACTGTAGAAGAACGTATTGACAGGCTCCAACAATATACAGAAGGTAAAATCAAGTTATCCGAAGAAACCATTGAATCATACAAGAATTATGTAGAGTCTGCCATATCTGATTTTATGGATGAAGATGACTATTTAATTGAAGGTCAAGACAATGATATTTTAGAAAGACTTGATGCATTATACGGAAAATATGATCTTTATACTAATGGCAAAGCAGCCACTATTGAAAAAACAATCCAAGGCATCCTTGCCAAAGTAGATTTCCAAGATACAGCAAAGCAACTCGAAGAACTTGGCAAAAACGGCGAATTATCTGTTACCACTCTCACATCTCGTTTCCCTGACCTAATTGGATACTTAGAACAGGCAGGAATATCAACTGAAGAATTGTATCAGTATATCATGGCACTGTCTAATCCTGATGCCGTGAATTATGAAAATGTTCAAAAGCAGTTATTGGAAACCGTTGGTATAAGAGATGGTATTATTAATGGCGCATCTGATAAAAAATTATGGGATGAACTCAATAATAATGGTCTATTAGAAAATAATGCTCTTGAAGCATATCTTTCTGTTAAGGCTAAATTCACTGATGGTGAAACAGAATATTGGGATATAAACGATTGGACTTATCATATTCAAAATGAATTAGATTCTGCGGACTTAACAACAGAACCCGAACAATGGGACTACTCAACCACCATAACCCAGCTTGACACAATCAAAGAGAAATTTGATGTCCTCGACTCCACCCTGTCAAAACTCTACGACACAGACGAATCTACTGTCATCGGTTTTGACGACTTCTCTTCCATTAACGAAGCATTTAAGGATTTAGACGGCATTGAAACTTACATCCAACGCTTACAGGAAGCCGGACAGGATACAGAAGCCGTTACCGCTGTCATGTCTGATTTAATTTCGGCATACCTTGAATATTCCGGCGTGCTTGACAACGTGACAGACGAAAACAGGCAGCTTATTACTTCAATGCTTGAAGAAGCAGGCGCATCCGAAACCGTAAGAAACTATTTGATGCTTCTGTCTGCACAGGAAAATATTTTCAGCAACCAGGGCTTAAATGTAACTGAAAAAATTGCCCGGCTTCAGGAACTTGCAAAAGAGTATGGGAATACTGCCCTTGCCGCTTCCATTGCCGCAAAAATGGAAGCAGCGTCTGAGAATGCGGCGCTTGGACAGACAGGATACACCTTTGAAGATGCATTTAATGAAGCAAAGGCAGAATTCGAGTCTTCTGCATCAGCTGTAAATATTGATTTTAAAGGGACAGACGTTTCTGCCGCCGTTTCATCCGGTTCAGCTGCCGGTGACGCATACACGGATGCATTTGAAAAAGAACTGGATGAGCTTGACTCCTTAAAAGACCGGGGCATTATAACCGAAAAGGAATATTTGGACACCCTCCGCTCTTTATATGAAAGATACTTTAAAGACCGTGCCGGATACCTCGATGAATATGAAAAATATGAGAGACAGTACCTGGAAGGAATGAAATCCCTTTATGATTCGGCATTAAGCGGCATTTCCAAGCTGATGGGTTCCAGAATTGATGCCCTTACACAGTCAAAGGAAGCCGCCGTTGCAGGCCTTGAGGCACAGCAGGCAGCTTCCGAAGCCGCATACCAGGCACAGATTGATGACATCCAGACACAGATTGACGCCATTGACAGCCTGATAGATGAAAAAAATAAACAGGTTGATGCCATCAATGAAGAAATAGACAAAATCAACGAAGCATCTAAAGCCCGGAAAAGGGAGATTGACTTACAGAAAGCCCAGTATGAACTGGAGCGTATGCAGAACCAGCGCACCACCCTCCAATACACCGAGGGAAAAGGGATGCACTATGTACAGGACACCGGAGGTGTGCGTGATGCCCGGGAAGCAGTAACCGGAATCCGTGAGGAAATACAGGTAGCGGAACTGGAGAAACAGATTTCCCTTATAGAGAAAGAAATTGACCTTCTGGAAGGCAGGAAGGATGCCCTGAAAAGCCAGCAGGATGCCCTCCGTCAGATGATGGATGAGTCCAACAATTATTATGATACCCTGATTAAGCAGCAGGAAACCTACTGGAATTCCCTTATCCAGAATCTGGAACAACAGAAATCCAAATGGGAACAGCTGGCAGAAATTGAAGAGATTGCCGACGCTTACAGCAAGGTACAGCAGGTATTCGGCAGTATGGGATATACCATAGAAGATATCCTGAACGGCAATGAACAGGCTTTTGAAGACTTCAAGTCAAAATATGTTTCCCTTATCAGTGACCTAAATAGTAATTCCAGTTTTACAGACGGATTATCCTATGCCGTCGGTTCCTCAGAGGATAGTCTTAATTCATTCCTTGATAAAGCACAGGGAATTTCAGATTGTTTGGGCGCCATCGAAGAAAAAGCATCTGTCCTTTCAGGCATGGATACCGGCGCCGGGGGGATATCAGATACTATTTCAGGTATATCCGATGCTTTAAACAGTTTTCCTGCAGATGAGAATATTAATAACCTGGCTGCTGCATTTATCAATTTAGGCGATGCCATAAAAGGTGTATCTGATGCCATTGGCATTAACAGTGAAGAAACCGTCGGCAGCTTAATAGGGGCACTGCAGTCCATCAGCGGATTATCACTTAGTACAAGCCCTGAAAGCGACGAAAATAAAGATCCTGGAATCATATCCCAGTTCAGCATCCTGAAAAATGCTGTTGATGAGGTAACAAATGCCATTTCAGGCGGCGGCTCAGGCAGCTCTCCGGGCAATGGTTCCTCCCCATCCGGTACAGGTATGAATACAGGCACCGCCAAAAGCGGTACCGGCGGTCTGACCGGTGCTATGGATGCCCTTAAATCTGCTGCAGAAGAAGCACTCGGTTCCCCTGACGGAAGTGAAAATACTAAAGGCAGCGGAGCTATCGGCAAATTTGAGCAATTAAAAGCTGCCGTTGACGATGCGGCCGGTTCTATCGGCACCGGCGTGGAAAACAGCGGTGCCAACACGGAGGCCGGCAGTGATGACACTGGAAGCAATGACACAGGAACGCTGACCGGCGCCGTCATTTCCATGGGAGAAACTGCCCGGGAAACACTGGGTGAATCCGGCGGGGAAGGCGTCATTGGAAAGTTTGAAGAGTTCAGTAATGTCATAAGTAAAGCCAACGAACATGTGACAGGCATATCCAACGGCCTGAAAGCTATTGACGGACAGGAAGCTGAATGTACCATCAAAATTAATATAGAACAATACGGAAGTACCATAGGCGGCGCTGCAATGGCAGCCGGCACTGCCCTGAATGCCATGAATTTAAGCAGCGCCGCATACAGTGCAAGATACGGAAACAGTTTAGCCCGGGGAACGGCACATTTTGAAGGCGCTGCCCTTGCCTCCGGCAGCTGGGCCGTACAAAGCAATGCCGCCAAAGCACTTATGGGGGAACTGGGTTATGAAATCATTGTCCGGAACGGAAGATTCTTTACCGTATGCGAAAACGGCGCCGGCATAGTTCCCATCAAGAAGGGCGATATTGTATTTAACCACAAGCAGTCAGAACAGCTCTTAAAATACGGACATATATCGGGCAGGGGCAGGGCATACGCAGACGGCACAGTGGGCAGTTCCCTTGCTTCAGGCAGACTCCTCCCATTGGCAGATGATCATCCGTCCATGGAACTGCAGAGAAAATTCAGCGCTTACATGGATAAAGTAAGCAGCAATCTTGATGAACTTATACTTCCTGTTAATGAGATACACAAAAATATGGGTAATATGTCTAATGTTATTAATAATCTGAATACTATAAATACTACTGCAAATCAAATTACTATCAACAAACTGGATTTAAGCTGCCCGAATGTTACCAACAGCTCAGGTATTGAATATATCCAGAAGGAGCTGGGGCATCTGAGCCTCAGGGCTTTACAGGAGCCTGCGGGAAATTAATTTTTTGTCAAAGAGCAGGAGAAAAACTGACCTCCTGCTCTTTCTATTGTTGTGAATTATATAAGAAGCGGAGGAACATATGGATTTAGGAAAAGAAATTTTAAAATCAATTCAGCTGATGATTGATAAAAGAATAAGTACCTGTAAATACGACAAAACCTTTACTTCTGTCATCAGACAAATTAACTCAAACGGTACTTACATCGTGTTGGATGATGCGGGAGGTGAACGTAATGCCAAATGCTGCATACCGGGTATCGTTTTAAGGGTTGGTCAGACTGTATGGGTGAAAATACCGATGAACGACTTAAAAAAAATTCATATTTGCGGGATTTTATGATAAATATAATTCCCCATCCGGAAAGGAAGGTGAAAATAAATGGCAAAGCCCATTATAAAGAAAATCACTCCGTTTGATGCCAACAGAGATTACGAAATCGGGATTTCATGGACCGGCAGCCGCGCATACGCAAACAGGATTATTATACGTGATAACGAAGCAAATAACGTAGTATTCGACGAAATCATAACATCTTTTATTTTAAAACACACCATACCTGCTCATACACTATCTAACGGCAGACAATGGGTCATTCAGGTACAGGTTTTTGATGAAGAAAATATTGCATCCGCACTATCCGATAAAGTTTTATTTTATACCCTGGCAGCACCGGAGTTTTATTTTAAAGATATACCGGATAACAGCAATATAACAAGTGCGGCTCTATCTGCCTCAGTCTATTATCACTCCTCTGATTGGGAGGATATCAGCAAATGTATTTTTTATCTGTATGATTCATCCAAAAAGCTGTTATTGGAAAGCAGCGCAGTAACAGATACCAATATCAGTTATACCTATCGCGGACTTGAAAATGATACTGTTTATTATATCAGATGTGTGGGAACAACTGTTAATGGAATGCCTTTGGATACCGGATATATAAAAATAAATGTCTACTATGAAGATCCCAATGTATATGCCCGGATTTATGCTGCTTCTCTCCCATCTCAGGGCTGTGTACAGGTTGCATCCAACCTGAAAATCATTCCATATAATGGAACTGACAGCTTTGAATATATAGACGGTATGATCGATTTGAGGAATAAAACCTTATACTACGATAATGGTTTTTTAATTACAGGTGATTTTACTGTATTAATCCGGGGTCTGTATTTATGGCAGAATGCAGAAGTATTTAAAATGAACAACGGGATTTCAGAGTTAACATTAAGCTCCCGTATTTACAGTAACGGAAAACTGCGTTTTAAGCTGACTGTTACTAATGGCATCGGAACTTACTTATTATATTCAGAAGAACTGGTCTTCGATAACGAAGATATGGTAAATATTGCCATCAGACGGAAAAATGATGTATACCAGCTTAAAGTATTTTTAGATACGAATTTCAGCACTGACGGCAATATGTGGTATGGAACCCTGCGTCCCAGTGAAAAATTAATGGAGAAGTACGACAGCTGGATTGACTCTCCCGGAGACACCTATGTTGTAAATAAAGATACCTGCACTGTCTATTTGGATAAAACGGAATCACCTGATGCAATATTGGATGATTTATGGCTTGGAGGTGATTAAAAACATGTTTATTTGCGGAAGCAATTTTGTGGGCGGTGCATCAGCATATACTCTCACTCCCACAGGAATTGATAATATCAATTATATAGAATTAAAAAACGGAATATATGATGATTTATATATTACAAAAGCCACAGACTTTGAATTGACGGATAAGTTCCCTGACGAATGGGATTTTGATACGATCCTATGGGCCAAATTCAACAACAACACAAATGCCGGAAATGTGGACTGGAACCTGGAAAGCACCTCGCATATCCTATTGAAAAGCAGAAACCACAGAAACTTTCTCTGGAAAACAATCTTTGTCAAAGAAGTACATACCATTGATGATTTTGTCATCAATTATCCTGATTATTTCGTAGCTTCCGGTGAAACCGTTGAATATGCCATCGTACCCGTATTTTATGGTCTGGAAGGTAATTATGCCTCAACTGAAATCACCCCTAAATTTGACAAAATGTTCTTAATAGAAGGAAATAATGTCTGGGGTACTTATATTACAGACGGATTCTGTGATACAACACGCAATATCCCTTCGTCTTCCATTGAACTGTTAAATTTCAGATATCCCATTTTTATAAGGAATACGATTGCCAATTATGATACAGGGGTTTGTAACAGCTCTTTTGTTCCGATTGCCGATGAAACAGGCTGTGAATTAGCCTACGATTCAGAATATGACTACCGGCGCATTACCTATCAAAAAGAATTTATGGATTTTATCTGCGACGGCATTCCAAAAATTCTGAAACTGCCTGATGGCAGAATGTGGATTGTCCAGATAACGCCTAATCCTTCCGATACTGCAAACACAGCATACAATAACCGTGAAATTTCTTTCTCCTGGGTTGAAGTTGGAGATGTCAATTCAGAGGAAGATTTATATTATTTAGGATTATCCGATGTGGAAGCAGAATGGTGGAATACATAATATGTCAAATATAATCACACAGGAAGATTTAATGCTTGTTCTCCAACAATCTGCTGTCCCGCAAACGGTCAGACTTAAGATTGAAGTATTAGATTCATCTCAGCAAATTGTAGGGACAATCTCTGGTATCGTAAGCGGCAGTATGTCTGTTTCCGGTGATGCGGATATCAGGCGCACTGCCAATTTCGTTATTCATCCTACTCTCACTGAAAAAATCCGGCTGACAGAAAACAGTCTTTTATGGCTGAACAAAGATATCAGAATTTATGTCGGACTATATAATATACGAACAAAACAATATAAATATTATCCCCTCGGTACCTATGTTTACACCGATGCATCAGGCACTTATGACGCAGTAACCAACAGCTTGACTGTGAATTGCGCCGATTTCATGAAAAAGTTAGACGGAACCAAAAACGGGCAGCTTGGCGCCTTAACGATTCGTTATCCTGCCTATGAGGAAAATGAAGAAACAGGTGAAATTATTAAATATAATACCATCCGCAATGCCGTTATGGAAACTCTGGAAAATTTAGCCCGGATAACAAATTACAGAATCGATGATATAGGTGAATATAAAGCAATGCCTGATTATAATGACGATTGGGAAAAATACCGGGCGGAAAATGAAACCTGGAATGTCATACCCTATGATCAGGAATTTTCCTGCGGATGCAGCGTTCTTTCTATCTTAACTGCCTTCCGGGACCTATATCCCAATTATGAAATGTTCTTTGACATGGAAACAAATGCATTTATTTGCCAGCTGAAACCCATGTGCTATGAAGATGATATTTTTCTTGACAACAACTTTCTGCAGAAGGTATTAATTTCCGAAAATACCGGCATCGACATGACAACTGTGCGCAATATCTGCGAAGTATGGGGACAGGTCATAGAGGTGGATTTTTATAACGAGGAATGCATCTACGCTGACAACATATACTCCTCATCTATCGAAGGATATGAGGATGAATATTATAACGGCGATATCATCGGATTAAAAATTCCAGCCGCCAATCAGGCCGGCGCCCAATTAAATATCAATAACTTCGGTGCAATAAGTATTTATAATGAAACAGACGAAACTCCTATTGCTTCCGGTGAACTGGAAGCAGGTAAAATATATGCTTTTAAAATCAAAAAGGAACGCATCGAAGAACAGGATTCCATACGGGCTTATCTATTAGGCCAATGGCAGGTTCATGCCATCAACGTATTGTCTAATGGGAAAGCGGATCAACTTGATATCAATTCCAGTAACAGTGAATGCAAATTATATTCCAGGGAATATTTTAAAAAACTTTACAATTGCGAAAGAGTTGATTTGACCATTATTGCTGATTCCCCATTCACCGTGGAAAAACTCGGCGAAATTGTAGATGTTAAAACCGGCAATGAATATGACAATATTACCTCCGATGACCTTGCAGCTGACAGGGCAAAATGGGAAAATTGGAAAAATTGCAGATTAACGGATAATATCACTATTACTACTGCTCTCCTGCCATTTCTTGACGTAAATAAAAAAGTGTCCTACAAAAGAAGCGGAGCAGATACGGAACATCAATACATTATCAACTCAGTTTCCCATGATTTTGCAGGATTTACTTCTACCATCACTATGTACAGATTTTATCCCCTTTATGAAACATTACTGAAAGAATCCGGTACCCACAAAGTATTATCCGAGTATGCAAATAACGCATTAAACCAATACACGCATGAGCAGCTTACTGCGCTTATGAGCAAAAAACAGTACTAAAAATAATCAGCATAGTAACATGCTGCATCATTGAGTGAGGTGAAACATGAATTACACGTCAAACACAAAACTCCAAAAACCATTATCAAATGAAAAATATGATATCAATATTTTTAACGCAAATATGGATTTAATAGACTCTGAGTTAACCAAGCAGAGTCGGAAAAATATTTCTGTTGAAGAAAAACTTGATACGCATATCGGAAATACAGCCAATCCGCATAAAGTTAACAAGACGCAAATCGGACTGGGTAATGTTGAAAACAAATCCTCTGCTGCTATTCGTGAAGAGATAACAAAAACTAATGTAATAAATGCTTTAGGCTACACACCATACACCCCTGCAGAAATAGATAATAAATTCTCAACCTTAGAAACGAATATCGATTGGAAAGAATCTGTCAATTCCTATAATGATATTATTGCTGCCTACCCCAATCCTCAGGACGGCTGGACAGTCAATGTAAAAGATACTGACTACACCTACCGCTACAGCGGGACAAGCTGGGTTGTAATTTCTGCTAATGCAATTCCTAAAGCAACTGATTCTCTTGACGGGTTGCTTTGTAAAGAGGATCACGCTAAATATGACGATGCTGCCGATAATGTTGAAAATGTTACTATAAGCCCTGTAACAGTGTCTACGGATGATGAACTCTCAGGAAGCCTGTCAAATGAATATTTAGACCAGGCATCATCCTCATTGGATGATGCCTTATCAAAACTGGAGTTAAATGATACCGAAAACCTTAGAAGCGGCTTTACTGTTAATTACATGCTTTCTGCCATGAAATACGGCTTCCGGCGGACAAAAGAAGCTTTGGAATTTGCAAAGGCAAATTTTCAGGCTGGCTGTAATAAAATAGCTGCCAGGATTACAGCCTGTGGCGTGGCAACCGCCAATAATGCCAGTCCCGATACCATGGCAGCAAATATCCAAAAAATATATGATAACAGATATAACGCCGGCGTAAGCGCTTCAAAAATCGGTACTGCCTCTGCCGGCGATGTATTATCAGGAAAAACATTTACCAATGCATCCGGCTCAGGATTAACAGGAACAATGCCAAATCGTGGTGCGGTAACACAACCATTGAATTGCGGCGGCAGCTATACGATTCCCGCCGGTTATCACAATGGCAGCGGCAAAATTACTGCCAATTCACTGGCATCACAGACATCAGCAACCGCTGTTGCCGCCAATATTACCAACGGAAAAACAGCCTGGGTAAATGGGGTGAAATTAACAGGCACCGGTGCAGACAATACCACTAATTATAATAATGGTTATAGTGCCGGGCATGTGGCAGGAACAAATGAAGGCTATAACAGGGGATATACGGACGGCGTGTCCGAAGTAAAAAACAGTCCTAACAGTTATAGTTTATATACGAAAACCCAATATAATGCCAATTATACCAATGGCTATAATGCAGGCTACAATGCCGGTGTTGCTGCCTCGCAAAAAACTTTGCAAGTCAGGGCAAAAGCTCATGAAAGCGGTGGTGTTCAATACTTTTATGTCCGAATATATAATGGTTCCTCCCTGGTTTTTGACAAAGGCTCCAATGATATACAGTCAAAAGACAGTGCCGGATACGTAACCATCGATAATTTTACAGTATAAAATTTATATTCCACTATTAACCAAATTATATAACAGACGAAAGGAGGAATCAAAACTATGGCAGATTATGAAAGTGAATATAGTAAATTTCCTTCACAAAAAATTACAAAGCACAATTTTCAAAATATTGATGATAATATAGCTTCAATTATTAATCAAATTAATTCTTTACGCAGTCAGGGACTGTATAATGAGGCAGCCCGGATTATTCAAAATAACCGCAATATTCTTTCTAAATACATTGCGGATGCTGTTACGTTTCGTACGTGGGAAGAAGAAATTTACAACACTCAGGTCTACGCACAGAAAAAGCAGCAATTCATTTATTTTGATGAAACAGAACCTGATTGTGACAAAGAAGATGTCTGGATGGGAGGTTGAACATAATTGATAAACTGTATATCATATTATCCGCAGCAAATTGATGAGATGCTGTTTTTTCAAGATAATGATATAGAAAAAGTTCCCATTATGGAGACATATAATAATTTAGTATCAAAAGGCAAATATAATGAAGCCAGCGCTTATATCAATCAGCAAGAAGGTATTTACGGATACTTTGCTGATTTTTTTAATGCTATAGAAAATCGTATTTATAGTTTACAGGATTATCTCTTAACAAAAGAAAAAATAAATTATTTTATATCTTCCGAAACTGAACCCTCTTCTACCACGGAAGATATTATATGGATTTAAACAGCACTTGAAATATAAATTATTACACAAAAGGCAAATTTATGCCTGTGTTCTTATTTTGAAAGGAGAATTTTAATGGCAGTAAATGAAACAATTATTACCGGAAGAAAATTTAGGAAACTAATTGATAAACCAAGTAAGTTATGGCAGCGTTATTCTTTTTGGACAAAAGCCTCTGATGTGGAATTTAATGATGGCAAAACAGCCCAGGAAAAGCTTGGTGCAATTGATGGAATAACAGACAATTTAGAGTTGGCTGATTCAGCTGCCGCACGAATGGCTGTATCCGCAAAAGCGGCTAATACTTTAAAAACTGAATTAAATAATGTAAAACAGGCTTTTCAGGATGGCTGTAGGAGAATTGTGGATGCTCTTACAGCCAAAGGTTCAACTCCTGCCACAAACAGTGTCAATGATATTATCGCAGCCATTAATTCAATAAACAGTACCAAAGACATACAAGTATATCTTAAGACACACCAAAAAGATGATATACAATATGTCTATGTCAAGATAGTGACTGCTGATGGAACTCCCCATGAATGCGGCACATACGCACAAGGTGAAATGGAATATACCTATGCAGGCAGTATGACCATATAACTACCTGATAAGGAGGATAAACAATATGGCAATTTTGATAGGACATGCTTCCATTGATGAAAACGGCACAGTCTCCGGCGGGATTGCCGGAGACCAGACCACTAAAGAAGTATGTATAAGAACCTGGTATTCAAAGCCCTGGGAATTTGTTTTAAGATGCAGAGATTCCGAAAAAGCGGAAAAAATGGCAGAAGCATGTGAAAAAGGATGTGCAAATAACAAAATCGGTTATGACCAGAGACAACGCAACACATTATATGCGCAGGCAAAATCGGTAGATTATGATTTAAGTAAGATTACAACTGCCTGCGAATGTGATTGCAGCTCCTTCATGACTGTATGTGCATTAGCTGCAGATATTAAAATTATATACGGCAGCAATGCCCCCACCACTGCTACAATGAAAAATATATTCAATGCCACCGGAGAATTTGATATTCTTACTGATTCTAAATATTTATCAAGTGACTTATACCTGAAACGGGGAGACATATTAGTAAAAGCCGGCAGTCATACTGCTATGGCTCTTGAAAACGGCGCATCTGTCATTCCCACTGATTTTACACTCTCTAAAGAAAGAAAAGGCATAGATGTAAGTTCCTATCAGGGAAACATCGATTGGAAATCGGTTAAGAATGACGGCGTTCAGTTTGCAATACTTAAAATAATCAGGAAAGACTTATCCGCAGACAAAATGTTTGAGCAAAATTATCGGGAATGCCTTAAAAATGAAATTGATTTAGGAGGCTGTTATAACTACTCCTATGCCGCTACTGTTGAAAAAGCAAAAACTGATGCGAAAAGAGTATTGGAAATATTAAACGGCAGGAATCTGAAAGTCTGGCTGGATGTGGAAGATAAATGCCAGCAGGGACTCGGCCGGCTTCTCATTGACATCATTCAGGCATATCAGAATGTAATAGTAAGCAACGGTTATGAATTTGGCATATATACATATCTGTCCTTTTATAATTCTTATATTAAGCCATATAAATCTCAGATTAATTGTGATTTCTGGATAGCCCGGTATCCAAGCTCATCACAAATGACCGTCCCGCAAAATCCCTCTTCTGACAAAAAACCTGATATTGAGCATGTACTTTATGGCTGGCAATACACTTCAAAAGGAATTGTCAGCGGGATAAAGGGAAATGTCGACTTAAATATTGAATATATCTCTCAAACCATTATGTAAAAATATTTTAATAACATGATAGGGATAGTTGAGCTACATACTCTTCTATCCCTTTTTTACCTGCACTGCATTAAATTTCCTTAAATCCACACCGACGGACTAATCTCGTCCAGATCATAGGGCGTTACCTGATATACATAGTAATTCAGCCAGTTGGAATACAGATTATTGCTGTGTGACCGCCACTGCAGATTCGGCCTTTTGGTATCGTCATCATCAGGATAATAATTTACAGGCATCTGTATCGGCAGCCCTTTATTTTTATCCCTCTCATATTCATTGTGGAGCGTATACCTGTCATATTCCGGATGACCCATAACAAAAATCTGCTTTCCTTCATCCGTCATGCAAAGCAGAACCCCTGCTTCCTCCGATTCTGCCAGAACTGTCAGTTCCCTGCAGTTATGAATATCTTCGGAACTGACCGCAGTATGTCTGCTATGAGGAATCATAAAATAATCATCAAAACCTCTTACCAGAGGAATTTTACGATTCATCACCTTATGCTTATATACCCCGAACAGCTTTTGGGGAAGCAGAATTTTTTTCAGCCCGAAATGATAATACAGCCCCGCCTGAGCTCCCCAGCAGATATGTAAGGTAGAGGTCACATGGGTTTTCGTCCAGTCCATGATTTCACAAAGCTCCGGCCAGTAATCCACTTCCTCAAACGGAATCTGTTCTACCGGAGCTCCGGTTATAATCAGACCGTCAAATTTCTTACCCTTCAGTTCATCAAAGGTATTATAAAATTTATTCAGATGCTGAATTGGTGTATTTAATGAAACGTGGCTGTTCATCTTCATAAATGACACGTCTATCTGTAAAGGCGTATTGGATAAAGCCCGAAGAAGCTGAAGCTCCGTATCCTGCTTTATAGGCATCAAATTTAAAATACAAATCTGCAGAGGACGAATATTCTGATGGGTTGCACGATATTCATCCATAACAAATATATTTTCATTCTCCAATATTCCTTTTGCCGGCAAATCACTTTGTACTTTAATAGGCATAATCCCGTATACTCCATTCTCTTTTTATTGTTGACGGCAGCAAAATTTTACGCTCCCCGACTTCTGTCTTATATAATTCCTGTTTCTTTTCCCCAAATTCTACACGTTTCCGAAACGCTCCAAAAATTCATCTTCTGAAATAACAGGCACGCCAAGCTCCTTGGCCTTGCGGTTCTTGGATGAAGTGGAATTCACATCATTATTTACCAGATAATTTGTTTTTGAAGTAACACTTCCCGTAACCTTTCCGCCTGATGCTTCCACATAAGCCTTAAATTCATCCCTGTTTTTATAATGATGAACATCTCCTGTAATAACAAAAGTAAGTCCTTCACACTTTCCTCCCGCTTCCGCTGCCAAAATCACTTTTTCAACTTCTACCTCTTTCAAAAGCGCCTGCAGCGAAGCGGCATTTTTTTCATTCTCATACCATTCCAGGACAGAATTTGATTTCTCAGGTCCGATTCCGTCAATATCTTCAAAACCTGTTTTATTCTGAAGCCTGTCTAAAAATCCTTCAAAGCCTATAGCTGCCACTACCTTTTTTCCTGCATCAATTCCAATCATGGGAATGCAGAGGGCATAAATAAAATTAACAGGATGCACCTTTCTGCTCTTTTCAATGGCACGCATCATGTTGTCACAGGATTTTTCTCCGAATCCTTCCATCTGCATAATAACCTCTGCGTGTTCCGACAAATGATAAATATCTGAAAACTCGGAAATAAATCCCTCATTCATAAATTTTAACATGGTTTGAATCGACAGTCCATCAATATCCATTCCTGATTTGCTGACAAAGCGGGTGAATTTTTTCACATGCTTGGCACTGCAGTCCGGGTTGGTACAATGAAGGGTCTTTGTTTTGCTTTTGGGACTGATGCGGATTTCCGTTTTTGCGCCGCATACAGGACAATTTTCAGGAATTTCAAATTCCCCTTCCGCTTTCGTTACTGCAATACATTTAGGTATAATTTTATTTGCCTTAATCACTTCAAGAATGCAGGTTTTTCCGATTCCCAAACGCTCCATTTCACTGATATTGCAAAGAGAAGCCCTGGAAACCGTAGTTCCCTCAAGCTGAACCGGCTTAAAAACCGCCACCGGCGAAATCGTGGAAGCCGCACAGGACCATTCCACATATAAAAGCTCAGACTGAGCCGAAACATCCTGCCATTTAAAAGCATAACCTGCCTTAGTGGCATGATGCCCTGTTACACTTCCCGTTGCCGCATATTCCGTATCCTCAAAGCAGATAACCAGTCCGTCTACCGGTATATCCATCTCCCCGCTTTCTACCCTGCCTGTCCATTTTGTAATTGCTTCCGGCAGTTCACCGGCAGTTACTTCTTCCCTGTCCACTACCGTAAAGCCTTCCTTCTCAAGCAAATCCATCCGCTGCCCCCAGGATTTAATGTTATCTTCAATGTACACCAGCGTGAATGCGTTAAAATGAACGTGACGCTCCTTTACCTTCTCCGGGTCATCCAGACTTAACGTGCCGGAAGCCAGATTCCGGGGATTGGCATATTTTTCATCATCATCTTCTATGGTATCATTAATCAGTTCAAAATCAGTATAAGAAATAGTAGCTTCGCCCCTGACTACCATATGCCCCTTATATTTAATCTTCAGGGGAAATCCTTTTATAGAATTCTTTAAATAAGTAATATTAGTTCCTGTTACACCGTTACCTCTGGTCAATATTTTCGTCAATTTCCCGCCGTCATAAGTTAAAACCAGCGTAAGACCGTCAAGCTTCCAGGAAAGCCAGATATCCTTATCCTCAGCCCATTTCTGCAGTTCCGGAACCTGCTTTGTTTTTGCAAGAGACAGGGCAGGAAACTCATGAGGCTCTCTCTCTCCGCTGTTTTCTTCAAATCCCGTATTCTGAGTAGGACTATCAGGTAATATATATCCTGTTTCCGCTTCCAGAGAGGCAAGCTCATCATACATAGCATCCCACTCATAATTGGATATAATTTCTTCTTTTCCGTTATAATAGGCTTCTGATGCCTCATTCAGCTTCTTTACCAGTTCTTCACATTTCTTCTTTAAATCGTCATTCAAATCTTCCCTTAAAGCTTCCATCCCTGTTTTAATCCCTTTCATTCCCATGTATATTACCCCACCTGCATCTATTACCAATTTTTGCAAGTTTTCCGTCAGACCCTTCAAATTTCCCTTCAAAGGTATATTTCATAAAACCTGTTTTTTACACGGTAATGTCTCTTTTTTACACGGTAATACCTGTTTTTCATTCAGTTCATTCGTCTGTTTTCATAAATAACGCCTAACCAAAGGTTTTTGAATTTCATTTCAATTCCACAATATCTATTGTTATGCTTTCCCATATTTTGTGTTTTTTATAAAATATTACAATACTGTTACATTCTCTTCGGGCGGCACAAATTGTATAACACCTGTAATTCTTCATTTTTTACCTGTCTGAACTGCCCCGGATTCAAATTTGCAAGTTCTATATTTACCACTCTGACTCTTTTAATGCTGTTTACCTGATAACCCAGTTCCTTAGTCATCCTCCGTATCTGCCGGTTGACCCCTTGAGTTAATACAATACGGAATGTAAATTTCCCTATCTTTTCTGTTTCACAGGGTCTTGTGGTCAGATTAAGCTCCCGGAGATAGACACCTGCCGCCATTTTCGCCATAAAATCATCAGTAATCTCTTTATTAACCTTAACAATATATTCTTTTTCATGCCCTGCACTTCCGCGCATCATGGCTTCAATAAGGTCACCGTCATTCGTAAGCAGCAAAAGCCCTTCGGAATCCTTGTCCAGGCGTCCTGCATAAGTAACCCTCACAGGGAATTTTACCACATCCGATATTTTTTTGTCCGCAAATTTATCCCTTTCCGTACAGGTAATGCCAATCGGTTTATAATATGCAAATACTACCTTTTCTTCTTTACCGCAAAGCAGCTTTCCGTTCACCTCAATTTTATCCGTACTTCTGACCTTATCACCGATTTCTGCCTTTCTGCCGTTTATCATTACCCGTCCTTCTTCAATCAGCCTGTCAGCTTCTCGTCTGGAACAGACACCGCAGGAAGCAAGATATTTATTCAGTCTCTCTTTTTCCATACTCATACTCCGAAAATTTATCCCTGTCCGCCTTATGGCATTTTACAATAAGTTCCGTGCCGTTTTCCAAATATTCCTGATGAATAATATGTGCATTTTCCCTGAAATAAGATACAATATTTCCTTTATCATAGGGAATCAAAAACCGTCCTTCCACATAATCGGAATAAGCATATTCCAGTATCGTTTCCACAAGCATCTGAAGGGAAGTTTCCTCTTTTGCGGAAATATAAATTCTGTCCCCGCATCTTTTGGGATATGAAACAGGCTCACTGCACAAATCCGCCTTATTATAAACTGTTATCATGGGAATATCTCCGGCTCCCAGTTCCGACAGGGTCTGGGCAGTGGTTTTCATCTGTTCTGCATAAAAAGGATCGGAATAATCCACTACATGAAGCAGCAAGTCCGCATTTTTCACCTCTTCCAGTGTAGAGCGGAATGCCTTTACAAGACTATGGGGCAGCTTATGGATAAACCCTACTGTATCTGATAATAAAAAATCCCTGTTATTTCCCGTATTAATTCTTCTGACAGAAGTATCCAGGGTTGCAAAAAGCATGTCCTTCTCCAGTACGCGCTTTTCATTATCCTTCACATAGGCATCCACCATAGCATTCATAATGGTGGATTTTCCTGCATTAGTATAACCTACAAGAGCTGCCATTGGTATGCCGGATGCCTGTCTTTTTTTTCTCTGAACGTTTCTTTCTTTTGAAACCTCATCAAGCTCCCTGCGAAGCTCGGAAATCCGATGTTCTATTTTACGTCTGTCCAGCTCGAGCTTCTTCTCTCCGGCACCGCGGCTGCTCATGCTTCCGCTGGTTCCTCCCTGCCTTGTAAGAGCTTCATGCATTCCCACCAGTCTGGGCAGTAAATACTGAAGTCTGGCAGACTCCACCTGAAGCTTGGCTTCTCTCGTTCTGGCACGGCTTTCAAAGATATCAAGTATCAAAGTTGTTCTGTCCAATATCGGCTTTCCCAATTCGTCCTGAAGGTTTCTGAGCTGGGACGGTGTAAGCGCATCGTCAAAAATAACAAGGTCAGCCTCCAGCCTGTCCGCCACTTCCCTGACCTCTTCCACCTTACCTGTTCCGATATATAAGCCCTTATTAATACTCTCCATCTTCTGAGTTACTACAGCTACCGGCTCCATAAAGCAGGCCTTTGCCAGATTCCCCAGTTCTTCCATGGAACGTTCAAAATCATCTGCTCCGCCGGTGCCTGGGTCATTTAATTCCACTCCCACCAAAACTGCTTTTTCAATTTCATCTTCTTTCTCAAAGTCACTGTTCATATAATTTTTCAACCTTATAATTATCTTCAGCCCCGCATTTTATTAATTCAAGATTTAATTTTAGTTAATTCATCAATTAAATCAAAATAATTTTCAAAAGTCTTTCTGCAGCAGCCGGGATTCTTAATACTGATTTTGCCTGTTTTTAACCCTGCCAGCGTAAAAGCCATGGCCATCCGGTGGTCTTCATAGGTCTCAACTGTTGTCTCCTTCATATCACCCGGATAGATTCTAATTCCGTCTTCCTCCGGGACTTCTTCACACCTGATTCCCATTTTAGTAAGTTCTGTAATAATGGCATGTATTCTGTCAGACTCCTGAAAACGAATATGTCCGATATTTTGAATCACCGTAGGACTCTTGGCAAAAGGGGCTATGGCTGCCATTGTCATTGTCTGGTCAGAAAAATCTTTCATGGAAATTGTCAGTCCCGGATAATCCTTCAAAGAACTTCCCGACAATAAAATTCCTTCCGGCTTATCTTCCAACACACATCCCATTTCCCGAAGAGCCTCTATGAATTTAATATCCCCCTGAAGCGAATTCTTATGTACATGCTTGACAATAACATCTGTTTTTAACAGCGGCGCCATTGCATAAAAATAACCGGCACCGGATACATCCGGCTCAATTTGATATTCTGAAAGCCCGAATGTTGACGCATGCGGAACCTGACAGCACCGTCCTTCTTTTGCCACTGTAATTCCGAATTGCTCCATCATGGCAAGAGTCATTTTAATATAGGAGCCTTCTGTCCTGTCTCCTGACATAATTACTTTTAGTCCGTCTTTTAATATAACACCCGACATTAATAAAGCGCTGGCAAACTGGCTGCTGATTTTTGTATCAATCGTTACCGCTTTCATGGATATGCTGTGGGATTTCATGCAAAACGGAAAATGCCCTTCTTCCCCTTTAAATTCGAATTCAACGCCATGTTCCTTCAATATACTCAGAAGAGGCTCCATAGGACGTTTGCACATTTGAGGTGAGGCATTCATCTCATAGTCTCCTCCTGCCAGCGCCAGCATAACCGTAAGGAAACGTGCTGCCGTTCCTGCACTGCGCACATCTATTGCTGCTTTGGTATTGGGGATTTTCCCTCCCATTCCTTCAATAATAACATCCTTTATTTTTTCATCCACATCCACCGAAAAGCCTAATTTTTCAAGACTGTCTATAAAAGCTCTGGAATCATCACTGAACAATACACCATGAAGAACACACTTTTTGCCGGATAAAGCAGCTAAAAGTAACGCCCGGTTGGTAATGCTCTTTGAGCCGGGCACTTCCACTTCAATCTTTTCTATGCTTTCAATTTTCTTCACCTGATAAATATCATCCATTGTTAAATCTCCATTTTATTTCTTATTTCGACAAAACACTCTACCGCTTTGCCGCTTTCTGCTTATTATACCATATGTGCTATGTCTTACCAAGCTTCCTTTACAACAGTTTTAAAATTTCCTCAGGATAATCTGCGTATATCGCTGCCTTAGCTTCTGCCAGCTCCTGTCTGTTTCTGAAACCCCAGGTAACTGTAATGCAATCCATTCCCACATTGGCAGCCGTAGCAATATCTACTTCCGAATCTCCCACATAAACTGCCCTTTCTTTCGGAACATTTAATTGACGCAAAGCCTCCAGAACCGTATCCGGTGCCGGCTTTTTTCGTATTCCGTCTTTTGCACCGATAGCGGTCTGAACATACTCCTTAAAATAAAGTTCATAAAGACTCTGAACACCGGACTGCAGTTTATTGGATACAATAGCCTGCTTAATATCACGCTTTTTAAGCTCGGCAAGCAGCTGCATGATTCCCGGATATACATGGGTTTTATCATTGCAATGCAGCATATAATGTTCCTCAAAAGCCGCAAATGTTCTTTCAATTACATCACTTTCCGTTCCTTCCGGCACAGCACGCTCTATAAGCTTTTGTACGCCATTGCCTACAAAATGCCGGATTTCTTCATAAGAACGCTCCGGCATCCCATATTTTTTAAGGCTGTAATTAACGCTGTCCATCAAATCATCAAGGGTATTTAAAAGTGTTCCGTCCAAATCAAATATAACAGCATCATATTTTTGTCCTGAATTTTTCATCTTGTCCTCTCCATTCTGCCGCTTATTCTATCACTAACTTTATCTCTGATTTTATTTCCAAATTTATTTCTTACTTTATTTTTCATTTCAATTCAGCTTTTTTTCCACTATTCTTCTCACAATGATAAAACAAATAATATGTGCAAAGGCTGTTAAAGCCCATGAAACAGGATAGGAAATATAAAGTGTATTCAGGGTTCTGTTCCATTCAAAAACCGTATAAATCCAGACTATCCTGAAAACGCAGGCTCCCATTAAAGATACTATCATAGGCATAACGGCATATCCAAGCCCTCTTATGCTTCCTACCAATACATCCATAATACCGCATAAGCAATAAAAACTGCAGATAACCTTCATTCTCTGTAATCCGTAGGCTATTACCTCATCATCTGCAGAATAAAGCCTCAATATTTGATTTCCAAACAAAACCGCCCCATTTCCCATTACCAGGCCTATCAGAGTCACAATAATCAGACATTCTATTAAAATCTTATTAATCCTGTCAAATTTCTTTCCGCCCAGATTCTGCCCCGTAAAACTGACAGCAGTTTGATGAACTGCGTTCATAGAGGTATAAACAAAGCCTTCCACATTACTTCCGGCAGTATTTCCTGCCATGGCAATGGCTCCGAAAGAATTCACTGAAGATTGAATTAACACATTGGAAATGGAAAACAGCGAGCCCTGTATTCCTGCCGGAAGACCGATTCTGGCAATCCTGCCAAATTTATCCCAATCCATTTTCAATTTACCTAATGACAATTTGAAACATCCCTCACTTTTCATAAGGCACCTGACAATGAGTCCCGCCGATACGCATTGTGAAATAACAGTTGCAAGTGCAACACCTGCCACTCCCATATGAAATCCTATCACAAACCAGAGATTCAGACATACATTAATAACACCTGCTATCATTAAGTAATACAACGGTCTTCTGGTATCACCAATGGCACGCAGAATTGCACTTCCAAAATTATACAAAAGCATTACAGGCATTCCCAGAAAGAAAATCTGCATATACAGCACCGAATGATTAATTACATCATCCGGTGTATCCATCATTAAAAGAAGCGGCTTTGCCGCAGCAAATCCGACAAACGCTAACAGAATTCCGCCTGCCACGCTGATAATAACAGCTGTGTGGACAGTGCTGCTCACTTCTTTTTCCTGTTTTCCTCCATAATATCTTGCTACCAGAACATTAACTCCCACCGATAAACCGATAAACAAATTAACTAAAAGATTTGTAAGGGAACTTGTAGAACCTACTGCAGCCAGCGCCTCGTTTCCTGCAAATCTTCCTACTACAATCACATCTGCGGCATTAAAAAGAAGCTGTAAAATGCCTGATAAAATAAGAGGCAGTGTAAAAAGCAGAATCTTGCCCAGCAAAGGGCCGGTACACATATCAATTTCAAATGATTTTTTATCCTTAACTTTCATCACATTTTTCATCCTTAAAGCATATAATGTTATAATTCTATAACCAAATGAGGTTCTTATGGCTACAGTAGTAATAGACGCCGGACACGGTGGAGCTGATTTTGGAGCAACTTATCTTGGAAGAATGGAAAAAGACGATAACCTGAGGCTCGCCCTTGCCGTAGGAAATATCCTTAAGAATAATGGTGTTAATGTCATCTATACCCGTACAGATGATGTGTATGAAACACCGGCGCAGAAAGCTGCCGAGGCTAATGCTGCAGGAGCCGATTATTTTGTTTCCATTCACCGCAATGCCAGCCCCTATGATAATCAATATACAGGAATTGAATCCCTTGTCTACAACAAATATGGAACAGCTGCGCAAATGGCCGCTAATATCAACAGACAGCTGGAATTAGCGGGCTTTGTCAATCAGGGCGTAAATGAACGCACAAACCTTGCCGTCCTTCGCCGAACCAATATGCCGGCTGTTCTGGTAGAAGCAGGCTTTATCAATACAGACAGGGATAACATGATTTTTGACAGCCGTTTTAACGAAATTGCACAGGCAATCGCCGATGGAATACTTATGTCCATCAGCTGATGCCTGTACATTTTCAGCTCATTTATTTCCCCATGTGTAAGCGGTGTTGCAGTACTACAGCTTTGATTCCAAATCCTCCAAAGATTCATACCCGTACAGCAATGCCGTGTTGCGCATGATCATTTCAGCTAAATTGCCATTGTTTCTGTAAATTTCCGCAATGAACCTGCCATATAAATCCAATGTTTCATCCGAATAAGTGGAAATTTCCCCGCGAAGGTAGGTTTCATAAGACGTATTGTACAAGTTGTCTTCTGATGTATGAATGCTTCTGGCATTTCCCGCTGCCTTGGGAAATCTTTCGGCAAATTCCTCCATCCAGTCTACCTGGATTTTTACAATTTCTTCTATAATTTCTTTTTTCGCTTCCGGAATTTCCGGCAGGGAATCCTTTATTTCCGCATACTTTAAAGGAGCCGTACTTTCCATCATACGTCCGTATTTTTCCGTAATCAGGTTCCATCCCTTTTCATTTGCCGCGCGGAAATCATGAATGTAACTTTTCAGCATTTCCGGTGTCCACGTATAATACTGGCTGGTGCGCATAATGGAAAAAGTATTCCAGTCATCCTGACAATCCGCCCTTCCGCCTTCATTATCCACTTTATCGAAAGCTTCCCACTCCAGCGTAACAATTTCATTTATAAGAGCTTTTCTGAAGGAATCATCTTTTTGCTCCTTTTGCGGAATACTCTTCAAAATATTGTCTGTATGATGATCCAGATAATTGTCGTCTCCGCTTGTCAGCCCCTGCTTCTTCATTTCTGCAATAATCATGGCTACAATCAGTTCAATGGTCTGGGGAATTCTGTCATCACCCACAGGCATTTCAACCAGAGCAGTTAAAATATCCTGTATTTCCCGAAGAACAGTCAGCCTGCCCATTCCCTTATGCATCCATTTATAAAAAGGAGCATATTTCCTGTTTAACAGATAGACCATTGCCATGGTATGCTTTAAGAATTCCGATAAAGCAATCTGGGCAGTTACCTTCTCTCCCCGTCCGAACATCCGGGAATAATTATACTGTCCCGACTGTGCCATTAACGCTGCTTCCCTTGCTATTTTTTTAATGCGCACATCCTCCGGATAATAATGTAAAAGACCGTTTCTGATTCTGGTAAACTCTCCCAAATCATCACGGAATACCTTTCCGTTTGTAGCCGTCGCCAGCCGGTAGTCCTCAAGGAAAAGCCATTGATTTTGGGCAGTCGGCACATCATTCAAACCGATAATGCCATTATAAAAATCTCCTATTCTGAACACACCCACTCGTTTTTGTGCTTTAGCTGTAGTAAATCTGGTAATTCCCATGTAAGTGGAAGGCAGCTCATCATAAGCGCGCTGCAGTTCTTCCCCTATTTCATCATAGACCTGGTCCGTAAGCCACATACAAAAGCCCGGACCAAAATCATGGTCTCTTGAAATTTCATCATCAAAGCCAAAACAATCCGAACCTTCACCAACAAGTCCTACCGCAATAACAGACTCATACATCGGAAATTTCATCCGAATCATAGGTGCTCCGAATTCCAGGTAAAAGGCCTCACACAGTTCCAGACCGTTTTTAAATTTTCTTCCCCGCACCGGAGGATTCTTCATCTGCATGGTAACAGCATTCAGATTCTGGAGTGTAATCTCATATGCTTTATTTCTTCCCACATTTCTTTCTATTTCTTTTAGTGCCAGTTTATAATATCTTGCAGACTCCTCCAGATTCCCTGCCAGATACTGCGCTTCTCCCATAGCTGACAGTGCGCCGCTGTAATGATAATCTCTTTCCTCATCCATTTCAAAAATGGAGAAAGCTCTCTTCAAGTTATCAATCGCTTCTTCATATCTCCCAAGCTTTAACTGGGAAGCCGCCAGATTCGTATAAGTTACTGCTACTTCAATCCGAGCCTCACTGTACTGCGTTGCGATGCCAAGCGCCCTTTCCAGACAGTCACAGGCACTTTCATAGTCACCCATCTCCTGGAACAAAAGGCTCATATTATTATACAGGCTGGCATACCGGAAATCATTATATGCTATATTTCCTTCATAAATTGACTTTGCCTCCTGATATGCTGCCATGGATTCCCGCAAAAGACCTGCAGCACGATAAGCATTTGCAACATTAATAAGTGTTGTTGCATAGGAAACCGTTCCTTCAAGTCCCATCTTCTGCATCAGAAGAAGCACCTGCCGGCAATATTCCACCGCCTTTTCAAACTCTCCTGTTTCCCTGAAATGACCGATAATTTCATTCATCAGGGTAATTACTGCACTTCTGTCTCCCTCCCCGGCAGCCTCTTCCATCTTTCCCGTAAGAAATGATTCCACATCCCCTATCCGATGATTTGCAAACAGAGAATCCAGCTGCGATAACACAAGTTCAATATTCATATTCATGCCTCCATTTATGAGTGTGTTTATATTTGCTATGGGTGGAGAAAGGGACACATATGCATCCCCTTGTCCACCCATGGCATTGTTAAAGCAGAAATCGTCTGACTTCCGTTTTCTCTCTTTGTCCTCCTCATAAGAATATATGCTTATTCCTCTTAATACTACGCCTTCGCTTCTTCCGGTTTGTAATATGCAAAATTATTTTTTCCGCTTTTCTTTACGGAATACATTGCATCATCTGCATATACAATCAACTGCTCCAAATCCTCCGTATCCTCAGGATAAGATGCAATGCCTATACTGCCTCCTACTTTTCTTTTTTCTCCTGATAATATGAATGGCTTGTCGAACAGTTCTCTGCACTGATGAGCAGTTTTTTCTACAATTTTACGTTGTTTGCTTTTGATTAATATAATAAATTCATCTCCCGCAAAACGATAAGGCGTCAATATCTGCGACTGTAATTCCTTCAGCCTGACTGCCAGCTGCTTCAGTGCTTCATCTCCTGCCGTGTGACCATAGGTATCATTTATCTTTTTAAACTCATCTATATCTATCATCATTATGGTACATGGCATACCGGCCGCCATAGTCTTTTCCAGATCTTCCATAAACTTACTGCGGTTAGGAATTCCCGTCAGGAAGTCATGCTGGGATGCCGACTCCATAATTCCCCGTGCTTCTTCCAATTCAATGAGCAGCTTTCTCTTTTTAAAATTTGCAAGCCAGAATGCAAATATAACACATAAAAGCGCTATAATTACCACACCGCCCGGAAGCATCGCTTCCTTATTACGTTCCCAAAAAGAAGGCTGGTAATTTACAATGGTGGTGCCTTCCGGTATCAATCCCATATCAAGATTAAATTTTTCCATAACCAGCTGGTCTATACAGTAAACATTAGGGCTGTCAACCACCACTCCGATATCGCCGCTCTTTTTTCCGTTAATGATATCCATGGCTATATTTGCAGCTATTTCACCGGACTTATACATGGACACTACATTGCCTCCAAGCAGCCCTTCACCGATTCCTGCTTCCACCATACGCAAAACGGGCACTCTGGCAGCTCCCGTAATAAAGCTTACCGCTTCCTTATTGGAATACTGCTTTCCGTCAGCGTCTTCGGTCATGGTAATATAAATTAAAATGCTGTTATTGCCTACCTGGTTTATGCTCTGTCTCAGTTTCCTGGTGGTAAGTTCCGATGCATTGATTTCAGAAAAATCCAAATCAGGATAGTTGTCCTGATAACTGTAAAAACGCTTTCTCTCCGCCTCTCCTGTGATGCTGTCATCAAGAATTGCCACTACTCTTCTTGCTTTCGGAAACAGAAGCCGTCCCAAATCAATATTTTTTTCTACGGACAACTTTTCTATAATGCCTGTAATCAAAGGATCTTTTGACAATTCAAGCGCCAATTCCTCATCATTAATTCCTTCAAAAACAAGAGGAATTCCTTCAAACAACTCTTCCCTGTATTCCACCGCAAAAAGAAGCGCAGCATCATCTCCGAGAATTACCACATCATAGGGTTCAACCCTGGACATACGGTATTTCAGGCCTTCATAAAACTGCTGCCGTGAGGTTTCATCATCTACACGCTTGGTATCCATAAACTCATAATCAATGACTGTACTTTCACTGATTCCTGCTTTAATTCCTTCTATTTGAATCTGCACAGTGTCCCAGCCATATGAGTAAGAACTGATAAACAGGATTCTTCCTGTATTCTCTTCTGTTGTTTCCGCTGCCTGCGCCATAATGCCGCTCATAAGAACCATCACTGCAAATGCGGCTGCACATAACAGGCATATTTTTTCTTTAAATTTTACCATGTAGAGTTCCCCTCATATCAGTATCTACAGTTTCTGTTACTATTGTACCATAATTACACGGTAAAACAATAATTTTTCAGGAAGTTTTAATAAAAAGACATGATTACTTTTGTTTCTTTCCCGTAAGATAATATACTGCAAGCGCCGTTCTATGCGACAAATTCTCTTTTGCCAGTATAGAGGTAATATAATTTTTTACAGTTCCTTCCGTAATAAACAGCCGGTTTGCTATTTCTTTATTGGAAAGGCCTTCCGCAACAGCTTTAATAATATCAAGTTCTCTTAAAGTATATCCCTCTTCGCAAAATCCGCCTGACCTTACACCGGTATTTTTTGCAAGATTTTCTAAAATAGTTTCCTCCATCACGCCTGTTCCGTTATATACAGATTTAATCATCTGTTTTAAGTGCTCCGGTGTGTGATTTTTAATCAAATATCCCTTTGCTCCGCTATGAAGTGCATTCTGCACCAGCTCATCATCATCAAATGTTGTAAGTATTAATACTTTACCGAGATTATTCTCCACTATATATTTTGTTGCCTCAATACCATCCATTTCAGGCATTTGAATATCCATCAAAAAAACATCCGGCGGTGTTTTTTTCGCGATTTCTATGGCATCTTTCCCGTTTGCGGCACAGCCGATAACTTCAAAATCCTCGTCTACATCAAGAATAATTTTCATACCTCCCCTGACAAAATCACTGTCATCCGCAATAATTACTTTTATCTTTTCCATAATTTCCTCCTCATAACGGCAGCAGCATATTGATTTTAAATCCCGTCCCTGATTCAAAATCAAGAATACCGTTTACTTCCCTGATTCTGTGACGCATTCCGGAAATGCCCATGCCGTCTGTTATTTTATTACATCCGATTCCGTTATCCGATATGCTGCACCGAATCATTTGATTCATCACATGAATTCTGATTTCAATCTTTGTACACTTTGCATATTTCATGGAATTGGAAACTGCCTCATATGCATTATCCAGAATAATCTCCAGATATTTCTCCGGTATTCCGGACAATTCACCTTCCGTCACAAGCTGCGCCTCAACTCCTTTTTGGCAGCACTCCTCACACAGCTTCTCCAACTGTAGCAATGCCAGCCTGTATTTTTCAGGCCGCTCCTTTCGCAGAATTGCACGAATCTCATCCATTCCCGCCCTCAGCTGGTCTATGACGGCCTGTATCATATTCTTTGACGCTGCCGGATCCTTTTCCATTAAAACTTTGATTGCTTCCAGCTGATATACCGAGCCATTTATACTATGCCCAAGCTTATCATGAAGTGTCTGAGAAAGCTGTGCCCGTTCCTCTAAAAGCTGATTTTCTGCCATTAACAGACCTTTTCGAACCTCTTCCTGCATTTCATGCTCTCTCTGATACATATTCCGCTTCAGGCTCTGTTCCGTTAAATTATCTTCCGTCATCTGTTTCCTGTAGGACTCTGCGATAAAATCATTTTGAATAAAAATAATACCGATTAACAATGTAATAATAAGCTGCACATACACATTTACCCCGCCGGCAATGCCTGCAGTCAGCACAGGAACAAAATACCAGATGAGTCCGGGCTTTATACAGGAAAGTATTTCGTAATACAAAAAGATTCCCAACAGCAGAAATTCTTTGCCAAGCATAAAAAACATCATAAAAAACAAAAATATTGATGCTGCAAAAAAGAAAACCTTTTTTCCCTTCTCCACCAGTTCTTTCCCTGCCATCGCTCCTATAAATAACGCAAGAAGCAGGAGCACCCTGACGGATGCCCCTGTAAATACAGTCTGTGATAAAACAATATATATTTCCAATGTCAGCAGCAATCCCATTCGGACCGCCAGAAAATAATTATCTCTGAGCTGCTCTCTCATAGCCTGTATCCCCTTTTCTAGGCCTCACTTCTTTTCATCTTAAGTCCCACACTCCCCAGACTGATGATTATAATTAAGTAAGCACCTGTAACATATAATAACATAGAATATGCTCCCCTGTCTTGTATAAGCAGCATTTCCGATACCTTCATAAACCATCTCTGGGGCATCAGATAAGAGAGTGTTTTCAGCGCTGCCCCGGTGTCATCCAGCGGAAAGTATAATCCGGCCAGCAATGCGGAGATACTCCATATCGAAAACACAGCATAATTAGAACTCATC
This sequence comes from Lachnospiraceae bacterium, assembly GCA_017621815.1. Classification (GTDB taxonomy): domain Bacteria; phylum Bacillota; class Clostridia; order Lachnospirales; family Lachnospiraceae; genus Suilimivivens. The sequence continues at coordinate 64,483 of JAGASK010000003.1, forward strand.
ACATCACCAATCAACACACCTGTCAAAAGACTTAAGGTACTGAAAATTAAGCCCAGCAGAAATATTACCAATAAGAAACTCCATCTGTTTATACCGAAATCAACGTCCTTGATGACAGATAAACATGCTGATAATACCAGGGTCTGCATTATGCTTATAGCAAAGACCACAACAAATTTTGAAAAGAAATATTCCCTTTCTGAAACCCTTGACAACATCATCCGTGTAAAAACCTTGTTATTCTGCTCTTCAATAACAGTGTGCGCAACACAAACACCGCAAAACAAAAACCCTAATGTTATAATTGCAAACGCATATCCAATCTGCGTCTTCTGATTTATCTGCTCATCTGTAAGCCGGATATCTTTTTTTCCCGCCAGACTTACAATCTGCTTTTCAGGCATCCCTTCTGTAATAGCTTTCAGCATGACTATTATTTCTTTACTGTTCTCACCTGCAAGCATTTGAACCTGCTTTATCTGCATAAGCACATTTTCAAGTTCCGCCTCAAATAATGTCTGCCTTTCATCCTCCGAGACTGCATAAAGCTGCATGCCTGATTCCCAGTTCCCCTTCAGAACCGCCTGTTCAAAGTCTTTTTTCAAATAGAGCAACATTCCTGCCCTGTCATCAAATGCATCTTTCTTAGCCTGAGCCAGTATTTCTTCCTCTGCCCTATCACTGACATCGCATCTGCATACAGAAAACATACCTGTTTCAGCTATTTTCTCCAATACATATTCCGATAATTCCGACAAAGAAGCATCATATACCTTTACTATAAAGGCAGATGTATCACCAACATAAACTGCTTTTTCGGTACAATCATCAAGTTCAATAATGGCAGGTGTATTTCCACTGTCGGTATAAACTGCATGGTCTACTTTCATATTTAATATAAAAGACGATACTGCCGGTGTCGCTATGAGAAAAAATAAAAATCCTTTATTTCGCAGCAACAATTTTATACTCATTTTTATTAATGAAATCATGCTCTTCCTCTCTTTCTGATACTGCCCGCTAAAACAGCAGCCGCAGAGCAGACAACTGTAATTGCAAAAGAATAACCTGCTGCACTGGCTATGTATTCACTATGTCCCATACAGGAAAGCTCAACCAATGCCCTGTTTCCGTGGTAAATAGGTGACAACTGTTTTGCGATATCCGGCATGGAAGAAAACATATAGGTTTCAAAACTTCCGCCAAAGAATCCCATAAACCAGACAGCCGTAAACAAAACAACAACTGTAATCACTAAATTATTGGAAATATTATATAACATCATCCCGAATGAAGCCCCTGCCAATATCATCATAAAAACAATAACAGTTGATATCAAAGCATTTCCCCAATGAATTCCAAACAACAATACGGTTATCAGCACAGCAGCAGCCATTCCCAGCGATACTGTCAATGTAATCGGTACCAGTTTACTCATATACAGCTGAAAATCCGATAAATCAGATACCTGAAACTTTCGCTCGATACCATATTTTTTCTCATTACTGAGCACACTGGTAGCGCAAATCATTCCGCACCAGCAGAAATAAACAATATAAATGATCCCATAATAATCCTTTGAATCTATTGCCGGCATAAACTTAAGCTGCTGAACCGGCAGCTTCACATCCACTCCGGCTGCCTGATTCATCATCTGCAGTGACATATTGATGCTTTCACTCATCACTTTGCTTAAAAAGTATTCCAACACAGTTCCTTCTGTTTCATAATCCGCACTCTGATACAGTACATAGGCATCTTCCGTAAACTCTGCAAATCCTGCCAGTTCATTATTCTCAATTACAGTTTTCGGATCCCCTTCCGGATATTCGTAAAAAATGATACCGTTTTCTTTCCCCGCCTCCTTAATCGATTCTATATAACCGGACAGTGGACTGTCTTTTTCCACTCTGTATCCTACCGAAAACTCATCCACCCCTTCATAAGATTTCATCAACTCAGAAAATGCGCTGGATAAAATCGCAATTACCAGAACAGGGCCTGTAATCATTATGATAAGGATCCATGTATTACGAAACATGAGTTTAAAATTATTCTTTATTAAATATCGAATCATGCCTTTTCTCCTTCACCCTACTCTACATAATCTCTCAATTTCTTGCCCGTCAGAGTCAAGAACACTTCTTCCAGCGTAATATTTTCGTCACCGCCTGTTACAAGCTTTTTTAATTCCTCACTGGTTCCGCAGGCAATAATCTTTCCGTTATCCATAATTGCAATCCGGGTGCAAATTTCCTCCACTTCTTCCATATAATGGCTGGTATATATCACTGTTGCCCCCTTTTTGTTGGATTCCTTGATTTTATCCAGAATGAAGTTTCTGGACTGCGGGTCAATCCCTACAGTGGGTTCATCAAAAATCAGCAGTTCCGGATTGTGTCCAATCGCACAGGCAATATTCAATCTTCTCTTCATGCCTCCTGAAAAGTTCCTGGCGAATTCCTGCTTTCTTTCAAGCAGCCCCACATATTCTAATGATGCATCAACCGCTTCCTTAAGTTTTGCACCCTTAATTCCATATAAAGAAGTAAATAATTCCACATTTTCCCAGGCCTTCAGATTCCCGTGAATGGCAAGCTCCTGTGGTATATAACCGATTTTATGAATCACTTCTTTTTTCTGCTTCCAGGGATTCTTCCCCAATACCTCAATAGAACCGACAGTCGGACGGACAATGGAACAAATCATATTCATTGTCGTACTTTTTCCTGCTCCATTGGGACCCAGCAGACCAAAAATCTCTCCCCTCCTGATTTCTATGTTTAAGCTGTCCACAACTGCCGTATTATTATACTTCTTGGTCAAATCTGTGGTTTTTAAAATTATATCACCCATTGCGTTCTCCTCTTCGTCAATCTTCTTGTATCATTATCATAACAACCTGGGGATTTATGTGGTAGTGAAAAAAGAGGTGTTTTTATATATGACGAAAGTCATGTTATAAAGATTTCTCCGGACACAAATTCTGAAAATACGCTATATTCAATCCAACTCATTACGATGCTGCAAATGAATGCCAATATGCCCTATTCCCAAAATAACACATGCAATTAACATCCATATTACTTTACCATATATACCAAGCAAAAAGAACGCAATTACCGGTAATGTTGCACCAGCCACCGGAAGGCCTAAAAAACTGCTGTAAAAATCAGCCAGCTTTCGCCCGCTTTTAAAATACCGCACCCACCATATCTCATACATTATCATCAGAATAAATGCAGCCGCAAGCCACAACGACCATATTGACAACTCCCGGAAATTGAAATCAGAAAACAGAAGGGCACAACAAGTAGTCAGCACTTCCCCAACCCGCTCCAGCGCAGATAATATCTTATTTTCATTTTCGGCACTATAACCTTGCGGCTGTTTTTTAGTCCATATCAAATTAGGAATGATTAACATAAGCATAAATACCAGTCCTACATATGAAAAACCCAAATGTCCTAACATTTTACTTATTCTCCTCCCCTAATATTGCTTTCGCTTCTTCACACCATTCCAAATAAGCACGATATGTTTTAATGCCGAATTCCACAGTAAGCAGATAATATTTATGTGCATCATCAGTATCGATATAATTTCTAAGGGTATTTGCTGCACTTGTAAGATAAGGCAATTCTCTCTCTATCTTCTCCTGAAATGCATTTATATGAGCCATTGCCTGTACTGCCCCTCCTTCGCTGCCAAAGAACAATTTAAGCAATGTTTCATAACGTAGTTCATCCTTCTCCACAGGATTTTGAAGCCATTCCTTTAAATAGTTTCTTCCCGCTTCAGTAATGGAATATATTATTTTATTTCGCTTATTTTCCGTTCCGTCACGTTTGTTTGCCAGTCCCCGTTCCACCAAATCACCAAGTGCAGGATATATGCTGCCATAACTCGCTCCCCAAAAATATTTTAGGGAGGTATCCATCCGCTTTTTTATTTCATATCCCGTCAAATCTTCATGACTTAATAACCCCAGAATCACACAATCAATCTTCTTTTCTATTGCCATTGTCATTTTTCCTTTCTATCATTCATAAATATATCAGTATGATACATGAAACAATATATTAGTTTGATATATTTGTCAAGTTTAATTTTAGAATTGTAATATTTTGAGCTTATGTCTTCGTACAAATTCTATCGTCTTAGGGTAAACACAGGCAATACTTATAATTTTATTAATGCTTTATCATATCAATACAAAAAATCCCGCACCTATGCTGTTTCCAGCCAAGTGCAGGATTTTCATTTCTGAATAATTATTTATTACCTTTCAAACCATTTTGTATATTACGCATATATTACTATCTTATTCTAAATCACATCAATCACATCAATTCAAACTTTATTCAATTTTGCCTTGAATCTACTTCGTATATATCCTTTTCTGCATTTTTATACTTCCGCCAAAACACAAAAAACCCTACACATTTGCAGTTTTCCACAATGTGTAGGGTTCTCAATTCCTGAATAATTATACATTATACAATACCCTGTGCAGTCATTGCAGTAGCACAGGTTTCCTGCATTCATGCGGTTTCTATGACCTTTTGTATATTACGCGTATATTAATATTTTCATTCTTCATCTACTATAATCAGTTTTTTTATATCTTCTTCAACCGGTAATTTATGAATTTCCTGACCTTTAGAAAGATAAGTACATTTATTATAACATTGCTCCTTATATTCCTTTGTAAAAATTGCAAGAACCTTATTTGTTGGCTGTGATAATTTGCGAACATCCTCCCGATACAAAGTCACAGGAAAATCTACACTTTTTCCAGTCCTAAACCCAACACTCAATACCGTCTTCGTATTACCTACAAAATAATCTGCCCGAATGAGAATCCCACTATTGATAAAATCACCTATCATACAATTATGGTACAATAATTCAGTGAGATAAGGAAGAACCATCAATTTTTGCTGTACTTTGCCTTTGTTATCAATCTCAAAATCATTCTCAGAAAGTTTCGATTCAATACAGGCCGAATAAAATTGTTGAGCTGATAATTTTGTCCTCACCCCGGTCATATGTAAAAAATTCATATCACGAAATCCGACACACGCTGCCCCTGTACTTTTTTCTTTCTGGTATACAATGAGAAATTGTTTATCATTTAGTTTTTCATTATATTCTTTTGCTGCGTTCACAATAATCTTTAATGCAGCTTTCTTATCATATTTTACCATACATATTCCTCTGCTCACAAAAAGGTTGCCCTTTCGGACAACCTTTTCCACTTCTTTTGATGCTGATTTTTCTGTTGTCTGCCAACTGTCCGCCTTTCTGTATATGCGGCTTAAATGTGGAGTTTTTCTGTTGCTCCCCAACCTGCCAGCCTACGAACTGGCTAAAATGTCAGATTTTTAAGGTGTCAGCACACCCAGACAGACGTATCTGTCTTTGTACTATTATTATATGAAAACCGGCTTTTCATGTCAAGCGGAGTGTACATTTTACTGGAAATTTTTGTTAAATTGTTAAATTCAGCAAAAAATCCGAACAATAGAAAGCACGCTTTGTGAACTTTCTATTGTCATGAATCAAAGAAATGCCGGATTTAAGCTATTTGCAGCCAACCCAGCATTTCATATTTCTCAAATATTTTTATGCATTATTACTATTATACAATGCCCTGAGCAGTCATGGCATCAGCAACCTTTAAGAAGCCTGCAATATTAGCGCCTGCCACATAGTTTCCTTCCATACCGTACTTCTTAGCAGCATCATCAAGATTATGGAAGATGTTAACCATGATGTTCTTTAACTTGCTGTCAACTTCTTCAAATGTCCAGCTGAGTCTTTCGGAGTTCTGGCTCATTTCCAGTGCGGAAGTAGCTACACCGCCTGCATTAGCAGCCTTACCGGGTGCAAATAATACACCGTTAGCCTGTAAGTACTCTGTTGCTTCAATGGTAGTAGGCATGTTAGCGCCTTCAGCAACTGCAATACAGCCGTTTGCAACCAATGCCTTAGCATCATCAAGTAAAAGTTCGTTCTGTGTTGCGCAGGGAAGAGCCACATCACACTTAATGCTCCATACGCCTCTGCCCTCATGATATTCTGCGCTGGGTCTTGCAGCAGCGTATTCTGTCAGTCTTGCACGCTTAACTTCCTTAACTTCCTTAAGAAGTGCCACATCAATTCCTTCCGGATCATAAACCCATCCTGTAGAATCAGATACTGTAACAACCTTTGCGCCTAACTGCTGTGCTTTCTGGCAAGCATAAATTGCTACATTACCTGAACCGGAAATAACAACTGTCTTACCATTTATATCGTGACCATTACACTTTAACATTTCTTCTGTCAGATATAATAAACCATAACCGGTAGCTTCTGTTCTTGCCAGGGAACCGCCGTATGATAAGCCTTTACCTGTTAATACGCCTTCATATACACCTTTGATTCTCTTATACTGACCATACATAAAGCCGATTTCTCTTGCGCCTGTACCGATATCACCGGCAGGAACGTCTGTATCAGCGCCTATGTATTTATTTAACTCTGTCATAAAGCTCTGGCAAAATGCCATTACTTCTCTGTCTGATTTTCCCTTAGGGTCAAAATCAGAACCACCCTTACCACCGCCGATAGGAAGTCCTGTCAGAGAGTTTTTGAAAATCTGCTCAAATCCGAGGAATTTAATAATACCAAGGTTTACACTGGGATGTAATCTTAAACCTCCCTTGTAAGGTCCAATCGCACTATTGAACTGTACACGGAATGCATTGTTAACCTGAACCTGTCCCTTATCATCTACCCAGGGAACTCTGAATAACAACTGTCTTTCAGGTGTAACCAGTCTCTCAAGTAAAGCGTCTCTTCTGTACGCTTCCTCATTAGCCTCAATTACAACTCTGAGGGATTCCAGAACCTCTTTTACTGCCTGGTGAAATTCAGGCTGCGCAGGGTTCTTTTCAACTACCATCTGAAATACTTCATCAACGTATGACATTTAATACGTCCTCCTTTAAATTAGTATAAATTATGCTTTGTATCCTTGTATACAATAGATGTTATAAAATGCACCATGCGTACAAGCTAACTCTGCAATACTTAACCGGAGTTATTTTATAATCACTCCATTACCCTTTTTGTATTATATAACGTACCTTTCAAAAGCACAATACACTTTAAGCAATTAAATTGAAAAAGTTTTATTTTTTTATAAATATTTCTTCAGTCTTTCAATATTTTTTTCTTCAAAATCCATAAGCTCTTTTGCTATTTCCATGGAAACATTACCGGCATTTTCATGATGATTAATTGTTTTCCACATATCTGTAAGGCCTCTGTTGCTCCCCTGTATCATCATTTCAGCTATATGCCCTGTACTGGTATTCAGAATAGTATTCCCCATAATTGCGCCTTTCAGCATGATTTCCTGGAATCCATTACCTTGGTAGCTTTCTGCTTTTCCGTCAATCAGCTTACCGGTAGCTTTGTTATAAATTTCAGAATATTTCATTCCCTGCCTGGAAATCTGCGCTGCAAGCTCATCATCATATACTTTATTGCTGATGGCATCTATGGCTTTCATTGCCATATCTGCATTTCTTTGTACCCCCTGTAAGACTCTGATATCATCGCTCCTCATAAAACTGCTCCTTTCCTTTATCAGATACAATAGAATGTGCGCCCTGCAGACTTTCTATTAACAAAAACAATCGAAAGCACGCCCTGCAGACTTTCTATTAACAAAAATAAAACAGAACGAATCTTATCCGCTCTGTCTTATTTTTGCCGATAACAGCCATTTTATGCAGTTTAATTACAAATTTATTGTATTCTCCCCGATACTGCTTTCAATTTCATTTTCCGTGCTGTTTGCTAAGTCCTGCTCCGCCGCTTTTTCTGTGCTGCTTTCTGAGTCCTGCTCTGCCTCATTTTCCGTGCTGTTTTCTATTTCCTGCCCTGCACCGCTTTCTTTATCATCTTCTTCTGTTTTCCCCGCAGTCGGTACATTTCCCCCATCTGCTTCTGTAATTGCCGTTTCCGATGCTTCTGAAGCTTCACTCATTTCCTGTGAAACCGCAATTTGTGCTTCTTTCGTCTTTTCAAAAGGATAAACAACTCCCCATTGCTTTCTTATTTCATCCATAATTTTCATCATGCGGATACTTTCGCTGTGGGGCATTTGTATGCATTCAAGTTCTCCTGCATCCAAAGCCTTTAGGCAAGCTTCCACCTCATATTCATAACCGCTGATTTGCTTTGGCCGTTTATACGACGCCAATTGCTTATAATGTATATCATAAACTGTGATGCTTTCATAATTATTGATATTATCAATGACAGCATAACCTTTGGTACCGTAAATCACACCTTTTCTATCGCTGAGAGAAACCATTGAGCTGTTCAAAACTGCCATTTTACCGTCAAGATACCTGATTGTAATACTGTTTTGCTCATCCACTCCCGTTTCCGTATATGTACAGGCTGACTCAATACTTGCTATATTATTTCCGAAAATCATGGATGCAAAATTCAGCGTATAAACTCCCACATCAAGCAGCGCGCCTCCTGCTAAGGAAGGCTCACGGAGCCTTGGAACATTATCAATTACGTATCCCAGATTTGCAGTCAGCGTTTTCAGTTCACCGATAATGCCGCTTCCAAGCACCTCTAAAATTGTGGTGAGCATGGGCATATAACGTGTCCACATAGCTTCTGCAATAAAAACATCCTTCTCACGTGCCAGCCGAATCAGTTCTTCTGCCTGAGCTGCATTCGCTGTAAATGCCTTTTCGCACAAGACAGGCTTACCGTTTAAAATACACAGTCTTGCATTTTCAAAATGCTCGGAATGAGGAGTTGCAATATAAATCAAATCCACCTTTTTGTCCGCTGCCAGTTCCTCATAAGAACCGTATGCTTTTTTACACCCGTATTTGCCTGCAAAAACCTCTGCCTTTACTTTTGTTCTGGACGCCACTGCATAAAGCTTTACATTTTTCATTTTCTTTATTGTTTCCGCCATCACTCCTGCAATGTTTCCTGAACCCATTATCCCGATATTATATTTCTCAAACATCACATGCCCCTCCGTTACTACAATAGAAATCATGCTTGCGAACTTTCTATTGTCATGAATTAGAATATACGCTCTTTCTGCAAACTTCCTATTGTCAAAAATTCTTAAAATATTTTTTACATAAAAAAACATTTTACTTTATAAGTATACAGAAATTTCTTATAAAATAAAATGCTTTTCTTAAAATTATTCTACATAATCTGATTTTACATATGCCGTTTCGCCCTTGTATTTCACTCTGGTCCACCCGTCAGCCTGCTTCATAAGCAGTTCCAACTGTTCGCCAATATATGCGGTTCCAAGGGATTCAGAACTTGTGCTTGCACTTTTACGCACTTTCACATTTTCAATAACTTTAACAGTACCTTTTACCTCATCGCCGGAAGCAGATGCAGCCTGCGTTTCATTTCCGGTATCGTTTTCAGCATTATCTTCAGTTTCATCCGGAGCATCTACAACCACTTCCGAAACCAATTCAAGATAATCGCTCTTGATATAAGCATCGCCCCCGTTGTACTCCACTTTGCTCCAGCCATTGCCCTTTTGTTCCAGAAGCTTAAATTCCTGGCCGACCTGCGCTTTATCAATCTTATCAGCCGTTTCACTGTCTGAGGTTCTGATATTTACCACATCCGTAGCCTTCACTGTTTGAACTACATTCGCCTGTGTTCCACCTGATTCCTGTTCATCTGTTCCTGAATCTGCCGTCTCTTCATCTGCAGCTTCCTGGGTGCTTTCCTCAGGCTGCTCTGCCTCCGCAAGGATTTCGCCTACTTCTTCGTTTATCTTTTCTTTCAAATAGGCAACAAATTCATTTAATTCCTCGTCATTTGCCAGAAGCTCATTATATTCCACTACAACCTTATTATTTAAGTCAACCACATCATCCTGCAGCGTTATCTCTTTGATATAACTCCAGACAGAATCATCATAGGTACCATCATTAATAAAAAAGTCTCCGTTTTCATCCTGACCAATGTAATAAGTCTGCATTCCCGGCAGTTCCTGGTCAATATCCTCAAATTTTACTTCCGAATACACATATGCAACATAGGTATTCTCTGTCAGTCCCGGTTTTGTATATACATTCAAAACAGGATATTCTTCAATATATTTGCTTAATTCCTCAACACGAATTTTCTCAATATCATTTAAATACGTATTTAAAGAAGAAATTGTTTCGATATCCCCTGATGCCTGTGCATCATAATAAGTTCTCAAAACATTATTTACATCCTGATGCGCATTTTCTTCAAGTTCAAATAACGGAGCACTTAAGCCTTCTACCGGTACCGACGTTTCATCTTCAGACGCAACCGCCATAGCTGCCATTTCCGCTTCCTTTTCCAAAGCTTCCTTCCGGTTGGCACTGACAGCAAACAATACCGTAATGAGCACGCAAACCACGAGAACAATGGGCATTACGATTTTTGTATGATCCATAATCCAGTCTACGACTGCTATGGATTTTTCCTTCAGCATATGCATTTTGTTCTGATTGGATTGTTTCATAGCTTACCTTTCCTTATTTTTAGTATAATACCAAGGTGATGCAAATGCACCCGACAGGAATCGAACCTGCATTAAAGGCGTCGGAGGCCTTCGTTCTATCCATTAGACTACGGGTGCATGATATTTTTGAAATCGCTTTCAATTATTACAAATTTGTTACATCACCTTGAATATCATACCATAAGCTTTCAAGATTGTCTAGTCTGACAATTATAAAAAACTGTGAAAGCTTTGTGAATTTAATTTAGCACAGCTTTTCAATGCAGTTTCTGCTCCTTCTGAAACAGTAAACCGAGTCTGCAAGAACTTCACCTTCTTCTACCTGTGTCTTATTGATTTCCGCCACCATATCAAGCAAAGCTGCCGCAGAAGTCTGCTGCGAGACAGGAAGAAGAATCACCTCATGAATGGAACTTGGAAGAATATATAAATCACAATTCTTTTCATCGGCAAATTTTTTAAGAATATCGGGATACAGCATACATGCCGCTCCGTTAAGTTTTTGTTTATTGCTGAGCACATACATGGATGTTTTGCATTTTTCATTTTTAAGATCATTCCGGAGGCGGATAAAAAGCTCATCACTCCAGTCATCATTCAGAATTTCCGCCAGAATATTCTCCTCCTCCCTTTTGCCTCCTCTTCTGCTATCCAATGCATTCCTCAATATGCCTGTCATTACATCTTCAATACTCTCAATTTCGGCGGGAAATAACAGCGGAGTATTTTCCATGGCCGCCCTGCACAATTCATCTGATTCTATTTCCCATTTTATTAAATGCTGATTACGAATTAACACAGAAGCTTTACCGTAAAAAGGCGGCTCCTTTACCACATAATAATATACCATTGCCAGATTATAAAAGATTTTATGGGGTACATCCTGTAAAAGCTCCCTGTTTTTCTCACGGTTAATAACCCTAAATGCTATCTGTTCCTTCGCTTTTTCAAAATCTGTGAAGCCGGATAAATCAACTGACGTGGTAAAACGGCTTTTCTGTGCAATGCTGCATATTGTCTCAGCAATTTTCTCAAGACTGACTCCTTTTAAATAATCATCATAAAAATCATCAGCATAAATTGTAGGAGATGTATTGCAGCCTTTTTTCTCCACAATAATTCCCGTCAGTTCAATACCATTATTCTTTTTTACATTACTGGATGAGATTTTATAATCATCTCCCATTTTTTCCTGCAGAACTTTAATAACAGATGCCGTAAATACGGCAAAATTAACAGATGTGTTCATAGATATAGCCTCTTTCTTTCGGATTTTTTAAGACGGATGGAAACGAAGGCAGAATAATTTCCAGCCGTTGTGAATTTGTATGACTTGTTTACAAAATATACTTTTTATTGTCATGAACAACAGAAAGCACTCTCTGCGAACTTTCTCATGTCATAAAAAAAGACAATGAAAAAAATCATTGTCTTTCAGGCTTTTATAGGGATGTCAGATAAAATTATACACGTGACAGATATTCACCTGTTCTGGTATCAATTTTAATCTTATCATTTAATTCAACGAATAAAGGTACATTGACAACAGCCCCTGTCTCTACGGTAGCAGGCTTTGTTGCACCTGTTGCTGTATCGCCTTTAAATCCGGGCTCTGTATCGGTAATCTCAAGTTCCACGAATAAAGGAGGTTCGATTGCAAATACGCTGCCATTGTGGGAACATACCTTAACCATTTCATTTTCTTTAACGAACTTCAGTGCATCTCCTACTGTTTCACCATCCAATGCAATCTGTTCATATGTTTCAACATCCATAAAGTTATACAGGTCTCCGTCTGAATACAGATACTGCATATCTTTTCTATCAATTCGTGCCTGTGGACATTTTTCAGTAGGTCTGAAAGTTTTCTCCACTACGCCGCCATTCTTGATGTTTTTCAGTTTCGTTCTTACAAATGCTGCTCCTTTACCGGGCTTAACATGCTGGAACTCAATAATCTGGTAAACATTATTATCTAATTCAATAGTAATACCATTTCTGAAATCACCTGCAGAAATCATAAAAATATTCCTCCTAAAATTTTCACGTTATAATTCCTTATCAGTTTAATATAAATAATGATATTTTTCAACCACTTTCTGCTCTTAATCGCAAAAAATTTTATTATCCTCAATTGTAAACTTAAATTCCACCCTTCTATGGAATTTAATCCTGCAAATCTTTCTCCACTCAATAATGGAATTTAATCTTTCCGAATGTTCTGTTAAAATCCTTTATATAAATA
>JAGASK010000004.1 GCA_017621815.1 Lachnospiraceae bacterium
ATGCATGTACCCATGAGGGATGCCATACAGACGGCTTCAAGGAGAGCATTTGCAAAAGCATTATTTTGAAAAAATAAAACCGAAAAAGGCATCCTGGAAAAACTGAAAGGTAAGTTGCCAATAAAGTGTTGACACAAACTTCTTAAAATTCCATGTTGAAAAACGGAAATAAGTCATATATAATGGATTGGGTAAAAATAGAGACGGAATTTTTTAAAGAGCGGGAGTCATAATGAGTATAAGCAGATTTTTTCCTCAAAAGAATAGTCTTTGCAAAGTTACGGCAATGTTCTGTGTTGCAGGGGCAATGGCGCTTACAGCCTGTGCAGGCAGCGGGGCTGAAGAGGAAAGTACGGTTTCCATTACCAGGGAAGGAAAGATAAATTCTCATATTGTAGAAAGCTTTGACAAGACCTATTATGATAAGGATGAATTGCAGCAGAGAATACTGCAGGAAGCAGCTTCTTATAACAGGGCTGCGGGTGAAGGCGCCGTTTCCGTTGAAAAGGTTACTGTTGAAAACGGATTTGCCAATGTGGAAATGACCTATGGAAAAGCCTCGGATTACGCAGACTTCAATAACAGAGTCTTTTTTATAGGAACTGCTGAGGAAGCGCAGGAGGCAGGATATGATTTAAATACAGTGCTGTCTTCCGTAAAGGATGAATATGAAACAGTGGGAAAATCCGATATACTTGCAATGGAAGATGTCCGGATTTTGATTACGGATATGAAGGAACCGGTCACTTTAAACGGTAAGGCGGCATATATCAGCGGAAACGTTGTAGCGGATAAGAAATTAAAGACAGTTTATTTTGATGAAGAATCGGAAGAACTGGCTTATATATTGTATACTGACTGAACTGCCAATGTTCTATAAGTATACCAAATAAAACGAAAGGTATGAGTATCATGGAAAAAACAATGGAAAAAATCGTTGCCCTGGCAAAAGCAAGAGGATTTGTTTATCCGGGTTCTGAAATCTACGGAGGTCTTGCGAATACCTGGGATTACGGTAATCTTGGAGTGGAACTGAAGAATAATGTAAAAAAGGCATGGTGGCAGAAATTCATTATGGAAAATCAGTACAATGTGGGAGTTGACTGTGCAATTCTGATGAATCCTCAGACCTGGGTGGCTTCCGGTCACCTTGGTGGTTTTTCAGACCCTTTAATGGATTGTAAGGAATGCCATGAACGTTTCAGGGCAGATAAAATTATTGAGGATTATGCAGCTGAACATAATATGGAACTGGACGGCTCCATTGACGGCTGGTCACAGGAAAAAATGAAGGCATTTATTGAAGACAATAATGTGCCCTGTCCTACCTGCGGAAAACACAATTTTACAGATATCCGTCAGTTCAATCTGATGTTTAAAACCTTCCAGGGTGTTACTGAGGATGCCAAGAATACTGTATACTTAAGACCTGAAACTGCACAGGGGATTTTCGTTAATTTTAAGAATGTACAGAGAACCTCACGTAAAAAGATTCCTTTCGGCATCGGACAGATTGGCAAGTCCTTCCGTAATGAGATTACGCCCGGAAACTTTACTTTCCGTACAAGGGAATTTGAGCAGATGGAGCTGGAGTTTTTCTGTGAGCCCGATACAGATCTTGAATGGTTTGCTTATTGGAAGCAGTTCTGCATAGACTGGTTGAAATCCCTGGGTATGAAGGATGAAGAAATGCGTGTGCGTGACCATGAAAAGGAGGAATTATCTTTCTATTCCAAAGCAACCACAGATATTGAGTTTTTATTCCCCTTCGGATGGGGTGAACTCTGGGGCATTGCTGACAGAACTGATTATGATTTGACACAGCATCAGAATACATCAGGTCAGGATTTAACCTATTTTGATGACCAGAAAAACTGGAAATATGTGCCTTATGTTATTGAACCCTCACTGGGAGCAGACCGAGTGGTACTTGCTTTCCTGTGTGCTGCTTATGATGAAGAGGAAATCGGAGAGGGAGATGTGCGCACCGTGCTTCATTTCCATCCGGCACTTGCACCTGTAAAAATCGGTGTGCTTCCTTTGTCCAAGAAGCTAAATGAAGGCGCAGAAAAGATTTTCCTTGAGCTTTCCAGGAAATATAACTGTGAATTTGATGACAGGGGAAATATCGGTAAAAGATACCGCCGTCAGGATGAAATCGGAACTCCGTTCTGCATTACCTATGATTTTGATTCCGAAACGGATGGCTGCGTAACTGTCAGATTCAGGGATTCCATGGAGCAGGAGCGTGTTGCCATTGACAGTCTGGACGCTTATTTTGCAGATAAGTTTACATTCTAGGCAGCAAGTTGCCGATGATGAAAAATGAGGAGAAAGAAGATATGAGACAATTCACTTCAGATGAACTGAGAAAGACCTGGAAACAATTTTATATAGAGCGGGGACATGTGGATGTGGGGGCAGTTTCCCTTGTATCCGATGGTTCCACCGGAGTGCTTTTTAATGTAGCCGGAATGCAGCCCCTGATGCCCTATTTATTAGGACAGAAGCATCCTTTGGGAACGAGGCTCTGCAATGTACAGGGATGTGTCCGTACCAACGATATTGATTCTGTAGGTGATAAGAGCCATGTGACTTTTTTTGAAATGATGGGAAGCTGGAGCCTTGGAGATTATTTCAAGAAGGAACGCTGTCAGTGGAGCTTTGAACTTTTGACTCAGGTGTTCGGTTTTGATGCTGACCACCTTGCCGCAACAGTATTTGCGGGAGATGAGAATGCCCCCAGAGATGAGGAAGGCGCACAATACCGTATTGCTTCCGGTTTTAAGAAAGAAAACATTTACTATTTACCGGCAGAAGATAACTGGTGGGGATTAGAGTACGGTCCCTGCGGACCTGACAGCGAGATGTTTTATGTAGCTGACAGGCCGGATTGCGGACCGGATTGCGGACCGGGCTGCCATTGCGGAAAATATACGGAACTTGGAAATGATGTTTTCATGCAGTACGAAAAGCATCATGACGGAAGCCTGACTCCTTTAAAACAGAAAAATGTTGATACCGGATGGGGACTTGAGCGTATTCTGGCATTTTTAAACGGAACCAGGGATGTTTACCAAATTGACTTGTTTGCACCTGTAATCGCTTATATTGAGAAAGCTTCGGGAACAAAATATGAACAGGATGAAAAACTCACAAGGTCTATGAGAATTCTGGCAGATCATATTCGTACCAGTGTTATGCTGATAGGGGATGAAGCCAGGCTTCTGCCCTCCAATGCAGGCGCCGGATATGTACTTCGCCGGTTAATCCGCCGTGCTGTAAGACATGGACGGGTACTGAATATGAGCGTAGAAAATCTGTTGAAAATTGCGGAAATTTATATTGATGATATTTATGCGGAAAGCTACCCTCTTTTGAAAGAGAATAAGGAGTTTGTGCTCACAGAACTTCAGAAGGAAATCAACCGTTTTGAAAGCACTGTGGAAAACGGCATGAAGGAATTCCGCAAAATTCTTGAACAGAAGCAAAAAGCAGGCTTAAGTGAAATTGACGGTAAGTCAGCATTTTATTTATATGATACCTTTGGCTTCCCCATCGAATTGACTGTGGAAATGGCACAGGAAGAGGGGCTGAAGGTGGATGAAGCAGGTTTTGCCAGGGCTATGGAAGAGCAGAAACAGAAGGCAAGGGATAATCAGAATTTCTCGGCAAAGCTTTCTGTGGAAAATGCCGGATTATATGAGAGCCTGGACGCTTCTGTTGTCAGTGAATTTGTGGGTTATGATACATTAACGGCAGAAAGCAGTATCGCAGCCATGAATTCCGGAAGTGAATGGAAGGATGCATTAAGTGAAGGAGAAGAGGGAACCGTAATTACTTTTAAGACACCTTTTTATGCAACAATGGGCGGACAGAAGGGGGATTTTGGAGTAATAAGCACCGATAAAGGTACCTTTGAGGTTCAGGATACAATCAAACTGCCGGGAGGCAGAATCGGACATATCGGCAAAGTTGTGTCCGGCACTATTTCTCAGGGTGATAAAGCGGAACTTTCGGTTTCCGAACTGAACCGCGGCAATACCTGTAAGAATCATACTGCAACTCATCTTTTGCAGGAGGCA
Source organism: Lachnospiraceae bacterium (assembly GCA_017621815.1). Taxonomy (GTDB): domain Bacteria; phylum Bacillota; class Clostridia; order Lachnospirales; family Lachnospiraceae; genus Suilimivivens. The sequence continues at coordinate 4,086 of JAGASK010000004.1, forward strand.
CTGCGTGAGGTATTGGGAGACCATGTAGAGCAGTCAGGTTCTTATCAGGATGGTGAGAGAACACGTTTTGATTTCAGCCATGGACAGGCTATGACAGCAGAGGAAATCCGAAGGGTTGAAGAGATTGTAAATGACAAGATTGCAGAGGATTTACCGGTTGAAACCAGAGTAATGAGTCTGGAAGAAGCAAAGAAAACAGGAGCTATGGCTCTCTTTGGCGAGAAGTATGGAGATGTGGTCCGTGTAGTTATGATCGGAGATTTTTCGAAAGAATTGTGCGGCGGTACCCATGTGGGACACACAGGGGAGATTGCTTCTTTTAAGATTCTTTCTGAATCCGGTGTGGCTGCCGGTATACGCCGTATTGAAGCAATTACGGGCAGAAATGTGATGGCTTATTATCAGGATATGGAAGAAAAGCTGAATGATACAGCCAGGGTTTTGAAAACTTCTCCGGCATCTCTTTTGGAACGTGCGCAGCACCTGATGGCTGAATTGAAGGCACTTCAGAGTGAAAATGAATCTTTAAAGAGCAAAGCGGCCAAGGAAGCTTTAGGCGATGTTATGAATCAGGTAGTGGAAGTAAAAGGAGTTAAACTGCTTGCTGCCAGGGTTTCCGGTGTTGATATGAATGGTCTGCGCGATTTGGGAGACCAGCTTAAAGCCAAATTAGGTGAAGGCGTCATTGTCCTGATTTCCGACCTGGACGGAAAAGTAAACATGGTGGCAATGGCAACCGAAGGAGCCATGTCAAGAGGCGCTCATGCCGGCAATCTGATTAAAGGAATTGCTGCATTAGTCGGCGGAGGCGGCGGCGGACGTCCTAATATGGCGCAGGCAGGTGGTAAGAATCCTGCGGGAATTGATGCTGCCATATCAGAATCTTCTAAAGTTTTAGAAGGCCAGCTGCAGTAAGATTCAAAGCCGGATGACGGATATAATGCGGGATTAAAGCAAAAAGCAAAGCAAAATAACAAGAAATAGTAAAATTTTGGTTGACTTGTGTTAAAATTATGATATAATCATATACGTGCACAGGTAGGAAATCTGCGTCAAGGCACGAATAAAAACCCAATCAGTCGTGTTACTAGGAAGGGACTGAAGGGAGGTCAGGGTGTAAGAGATGTCAAATGTAATCGTAAAAGAGAACGAGACTTTAGATAGCGCTTTACGTCGTTTCAAAAGAAGCTGCGCAAAAGCTGGTATCCAGCAGGAAATTCGTAAAAGAGAACATTACGAAAAGCCCAGCGTAAGACGTAAGAAGAAATCTGAAGCTGCAAGAAAACGTAAATACAACTAATAATAACACATGTAAAGTTCCTGATAGTATTATCAGGAACTTTCTTGCGTTACAGAGGAAGGCAGTTCAGAACTGCTTCGCGCTTCACAGGCGGCTTTTCTTAATATTAACTAAAATTCTTGAGTTTGAAGATAATTTCTGATATGATACGTTTTATGTTATATAACTGATAAATGAGCAAGAGGGAGAAAGGTTTGAGTTGCTATGTGGACAAGAGAAATGTTTGGAACTGATGTATATCATCTGATTGCTGCGTTCATTATTTACAGCATGCTGGGGTGGCTGGTGGAATCCATTTATATGTCATTTTGCAACAGAAAATTGACGAACAGAGGATTTGGAAGAGGACCTTTTTGTCCGATTTACGGGTTTGGCGGCGTTATCGGATATTTGATATTGAGTCCGTTAAGCGGACATTACATAAAGTTATATCTTGTGGGTGCTTTTCTGGCAACAACCTTTGAATATCTGGTGGGCCGGCTGATGCTGAAAATATTCGGCGAAGTATGGTGGGATTATAATGAAAAACCATGTAATTTCCAGGGAATTATCTGCCTTGAAAGTACGGTAGCATGGGGATTTTATGCAATCATTATTATTATGTTCCTTCATGGCAGGATTATAAACTTTATAGACAGATATGATTTTGTATGGGGAGTGGGAGCCTGCAGGCTGGTGCTTTTTGTTGTAACGGTGGATTATGTAATTAAGCTTTACGGTATATTCAAGGAAAATCTGATTGAATATAAAGAAAAAATAGTGGACAGGTATCAGTCCTTCAGAACCAGATGGTATTAATTATAAAAATATGTTCTTTTGAGAGGGTAAAGCGAAATTTACTCTCTTTTTTATTCCCCGCTTTTTTCCTGGACTTGCATTATGAAGTGTATAAAAGCATATCCATGGTAATAGAATACATACGGGGAGAGTTGACTGGTGAAAAAAATATGGAAAGTAACCCTATGCTATGTGATAAGCATAACCTTTTTGATGATGAGCTTCCTGGAGGTGAAAGCAGCACCGGAAGTAGAAGCTCCTTCTTATATTTTAATTGAAGCATCTACAGGGCAGGTTATATGCGAGGAAAATGCCACAGAAAGAAGAAGCCCGGCAAGTATTACCAAAATAATGACCCTTCTTTTAATTTTTGAGCATTTGAATACCGGACGGATTAATTTAAACAGTGAGGTAATGACAAGCGCCTATGCAAAATCAATGGGCGGCTCTCAGGTATTTTTGGAAGAGGGAGAAATTCAGACACTGGATACCATCATTAAATGCATTGCGGTTGCTTCCGGTAATGATGCCAGTGTGGCGGCAGCGGAGTTTATTGCCGGGAGTGAAGCGGAATTTGTAAAAATGATGAATGAAAAAGCCCAGGAACTGGGAATGCATGACACTCATTTTGAAGATTGCTGCGGACTTACGGAATCGGATAATCATTATACCACTGCCAAAGATGTGGCAATCATGTCCAGGGAACTGATTACAAAGTATCCTGAAGTTTTTAACTATACAAAGATTTGGATGGAGGACATTACCCATGTTACACAGAAAGGGACATCCACATTCACTTTGTCCAGTACAAACAAACTGCTGAAAATGTATGAATGGACCACAGGATTGAAAACAGGTTCTACCAGCAAGGCGCTGTATTGCCTTTCAGCTACGGCAAGTAAGGACAACATTGATTTGATTGCAGTGGTCATGGGTTCCCCCAACAATAAAGTAAGATTCCAGGATGCCATGGCACTTCTGAACTATGGATACAGTGTCAGCGCGCTTTATGAAGATACAAATGAAGATAAGCTTCCTTCCATACCGGTAAAGGGCGGCGTTCAGGATGAGGCATCCCTGATTTATCAGGGACCTTTCCGCTATCTGGATATTACCGGAAGCAATTTGAATACCATTGAGAAAACAATCAGCCTGCCTGCGGAAATTGCAGCTCCTGTAAAAAGAGGCGATGCCATAGGGGAAGCAGTTTATACACTGGACGGAAAAAGAATCGGCAGCGTATCCATCCTGTCCGACGTCACTATCGAAAAAGCAAAATATAAGGATTATGTCATAAAAGTATGGAAACTGTTTTGTAGTTTCTAAGATATTATGTTAAAATGTGACTTATCGGAACAAAACCAAGCGACGCGAAGCGGCATTGCGCAAACCGGAGGTTTGTGTTTTTGCCCGATAAGTCAGCGACAAAATCAGAGAGCACCGAAGGTGCGGCGGCTGCGAAGCAGCCGGATTTTGGAGCCTGAAAAGGAGCAAAACCAAGTGATAATATTTTTATGTGTGATAGCAGCCATAGCGCTATTTTTTATTTTAGTGATGATAATAGACTGCAATCGTTTTGTGGTCAGAGAATATACCTGTGTTTCGGAAAAACTTCATAAGGAAGGTAAATTTATTCTTTTATCGGATTTGCACAATAAGTCCTTTGGAAAGGATAATGCAAGACTGCTTCATGCCATTGAAAAAGAAAAGCCTGATGCAATTTTAATAGCGGGAGATATGTATACATCTGCAAAGAATAAGGACAATTTTGAGGTGGCGGAGTTTGTAAGCCGGCTTGCCGGGAAATATCCTGTTTATTACGCCAATGGTAATCATGAGCATAAGACCAGGCTGTATCCGGAGGTTTTCGGCAGCATGTACCGGGATTATATGGAGAAAATAGAGGCTGCGGGAGTTGTCGTTCTGGTCAATGATAAGGTTTTTCTGCCGAACTATAACATGGAAATATACGGATTGGAAATAGAAAGAGAGTATTATAAAAAGTTTGTAAATCAGTCCATGGAAAAAAAATATCTGACAGAAACCCTTGGAAAACCGGACCTTTGGAAGTTTAATCTGCTGATTGCGCACAATCCTGATTATTTTGATGCTTATGCGGACTGGGGAGCCGACCTTACGGTATCGGGACATGTACATGGGGGATTGATGCGGCTGCCTGTGCTGGGAGGAGTGATATCTCCAAAGCTTAAATTGTTTCCCCATTATGACGGAGGCAGATTTGAAAAGGGAAGAGGCGTGATGATTTTGGGGAGAGGACTTGGAACCCACACCCTTCCAATCAGAATTTTTAATCCGGGGGAACTGGTGGTAATTCATTTCCGCAGACAATGAGCCGGATGCGGCACCTGTAAACGGATGAATGCTGTAAACGAATGAGCATTGCAATAGGATGCAATAGGATGAACAGTTGACTGAAAAATCGTAACATGATAAAATTTAAAACTGCATGAGAAAAAGGGAGGAATCTGAAATGATGGATACAAAATTGTTTGACCATACTATCTTAAAAGCGGATGCAACAAAGCAGGCAGTAACGAAAATCTGTGAGGAAGCAAAGGAATACGGATTTATGTCCGTGTGTGTCAACAGCTTTTATACGGAATTTGCTGCGAAACTGCTGAAAGACAGTGATGTTAAGGTCTGTACGGTAGTGGGATTCCCTTTAGGACAGATGAGCACGAAAGCCAAGGCTGCGGAAACAGAGCTTGCGGTGGCAGACGGTGCAGATGAAATTGACATGGTAATTAATGTTGGGGCGCTGAAGGATAAGGACTATGATATTGTTTTGAATGATATCAAAGAGGTAAAAAAAGCCTGCGGACAAGCATTGCTTAAAGTGATTATTGAAACCTGTCTTTTGACGGATGAAGAAAAAGTAAAAGCCTGTGAACTTGCAAAAGAGGCGAAAGCGGATTTCGTAAAAACATCTACCGGTTTTTCAACCCATGGCGCAACGCCGGAAGATGTTGCGCTTATGCGGAAAACAGTGGGAGACGGCATGGGAGTTAAGGCTTCCGGAGGCATCCGGGATAAAGAAACAGCAGAAGAAATGGTTAAGGCAGGTGCAAACCGTCTCGGTACCAGCGCTACCATAGCCATCTGCAAATAGAAAGGTAGAACAGTTATGGCAATACCGGTAAAATTAGAGGTGTTTGAAGGTCCTTTAGATTTGCTTCTTCATTTGATTGAAAAAAACAAGGTGGATATTTATGATATTCCCATTGTGGAAATAACGGCCCAATACCTTGAATACATACAGCAGATGCAGACAGAAGATATGAATGTAATGAGTGAGTTTCTGGTTATGGCTGCCACTCTGCTTGACATAAAATGCAGGATGCTGCTTCCCAAAGAAGTGAATGAAGAGGGAGAAGAGGAAGACCCCAGGGCAGAACTGGTTCAGAAGCTCCTTGAGTATAAGATGTATAAATATATGTCTTATGAATTAAAGGACAGGCAGGTGGATGCGGGACGCACTCTGTTTAAAGAAAAAACTCTTCCCAGGGAAATTGAGGATTACAGGCCTCCGGTAGATTTTGAAGAGCTTTTGGGAGATGCGGATTTGAACAAGCTTCAGATGCTGTTTAAAACCGTGATGCGCAGACAGGAGGACAAAATTGACCCTGTCAGAAGTACCTTTGGAAAAATAGAAAAAGATGAAATTGATGCAGATTTAAAAACTGCCTATATTGAAGAGTACATACATACCCATAAGACCTTCAGCTTCAGACAGCTGTTGGAAAAACAGCGCAGTAAAATGGAGATTATAGTTACATTTCTTATAGTTCTTGAAATGATGAAGACAGGTAAGATTTCGATTGTACAGGAAGATACCTTTGATGATATTATTATTACCTCACAGGTAGCGTAGGAGGATATTGTTTTGGAAAGACAAAAGGCAAAAGCAGTACTTGAGTCCATTCTTTTTACCATGGGAGAGTCAGTGGAAGTGGACAGGCTGGCATCTGTTATAGAAGAAGATAAAAAGACTACAAAAGAAATTCTTCTTGAAATGAAAGAGGATTATGAAACCAGGGAATGCGGTGTTACTTTGATGGAACTGGAAAATTCTTTTCAGATGTGCACAAAAGGCGAAATGTACGAATACCTGATTAAGATTGCCAAAACGCCCAGAAAATATGTGCTGACGGATACGTTGCTTGAAACCCTGTCAATTATAGCTTATAAGCAGCCCATTACAAGGCTGGAAATAGAAAAGATAAGAGGGGTAAGCTGTGACCATGCAGTAAACCGGCTGGTAGAGTTCGGACTGATTATGGAAGTGGGGAGAATGGATGCTCCGGGGCGTCCCCTTTTATTCGGAACCACGGAAGAATTTTTAAGGAGCTTTGGGGTCAAATCGCTGGAGGAGCTGCCGGAGCTTTCGCAGGTTCAGATAGAGGAGTTTAAAGAGCAGGCAGAGCAGGAAATCAGCGTATCGGTAGACGTATAAAAGGATTAGGGATATTTTAAATCCGGTTGTCATATAAATGAAAGAAAAGATGAGAAGCCGGACGCAGTATGATACAAAAATTTCGAAGAATAACAGCAGCCCTGGGACTTATGGCAGTCACTTTTCTGGGAACAGTGGCAAATGCACAGACAGATGATGCCAATGGTACAAACCTGCAGTTGTACGCCCAATCGGCCGTTTTAATGGATGCCGGTTCAGGGCGTATTTTATATGAAAAAAACGGTTATGAAATGAAACCCATGGCAAGTACAACAAAGATTATGACCTGTATTCTGGCATTGGAATACGGAAACATGGAAGATTATGTGGAGGTATCTTCCTATGCGGCAAGTATGCCTAAAGTCAAGCTCAACATGCAGACGGGAGAAAGATATCTGCTTAAGGATTTGCTGTATTCCCTGATGCTTGAGTCTCACAATGATTCCGCAGTTGCCATTGCAGAACATATTGGGGGAAGCGTAGAAGGATTTGCCGATATGATGAATCAGAAAGCCAGGGATATCGGATGTTTTGATACCATTTTTATTACGCCCAACGGACTGGATGCTGCGGCAACAAGTGAAAATGGCGAGACAAAGGTACATTCCACTACGGCAGCGGATTTGGCAAAAATTATGTCCTACTGTATTATGGATTCGCCGAAGAAAGAGGAATTCCTGGCAATTACGGAAACTCCTTCCTATCAGTTTGGAGGATTCCGTGAAAAAGACGGAGAGATAGTATCCAATGGAAGAAGCTTTCAGTGCAGTAACCACAATGCTTTCTTAAGTATGATGGAGGGGGCGTTGTCCGGAAAAACAGGCTTTACAGGAAATGCAGGCTATTGCTATGTGGGGGCATTAAGAAGAGATGACAGAACCTATGTGGTGGCGCTTCTTGCCTGCGGATGGCCCAATAACAAAACGTATAAATGGAGTGATACTAAAAAGCTGATGAATTATGGGCTTGAAAATTATACCTATCATTCCCTTTCGGATATCAGGATTGACGAAAGCAGCTTAAAGGATATACAGGTAGAAGGCGGACAGACGGAAAGAATAGGGGAAACTGCCCATGTTTCTGTAACAATAGCCGGAAAAGAATCGGGAAAAGAGCCGGAAGGCGTTCTTCTTTCCTCAGGGGAAGAATTTGAAATAAAAAGCGAAATAAAAAAGCAGCTTAAGGCTCCGGTGGAAAAGGGAACTGAAGTGGGAAGTATCTCTTATATGGTGGGAGATGAGATTTACGGAGTGGATTATATTGTAACGGCTGGGGAGGTTGCAGCCATTGACTTTAAATGGTGCGTATGGCAGATATGGAACAGGTACTGTATCGGCGGATAAAAGGAAAGGACAGAAAGCATAAGATGAAAAAAATATTAGTGGTTTTAACCGGAGGAACTATAGGAAGTAAAGTGGAAAACAGTGTGATTAATGTCAGCGAAAGCTCACCTTACCGCCTGATTTCCATGTATGAGGAGCTTTATGGGAAGCAGGAGGAGTTTGAGGTGATTCAGCCGCTTAACATACTCAGTGAAAATATGACTCCGGAACAGCTTCTGGTTTTGCTGAAAGCATTAAATGAAATAGAATATGAGAAATATTCGGGGGTGATTATTACTCATGGCTCCGATACCCTGTCATATACATCAGCTTTTGCAGGACTTTTGCTTCATCATGTTCCTGTACCGGTGGTATTGATTGCCAGCAATTATCCCCTTGGACAGGAAGGAAGCAACGGACTGAATAATTTTGCAAGGGCAGTGGAATTTGTCAGGGAAAAAGCCGTAACAGGTGTGTTTACGCTTTATCAGGATAATGCAGGCATAAATCAGGTGTATTTAGCTGCAAGAATTACAGAAGCAGAGCCTTTTAATGACCAGTTCAGGGATTTTGCGGGACTGTCTTTCGGAAGAATGGAAAAGGGAAGTTTTATTCTTAATACGGGAAAAGGCTTACCTTCCATACAGGAGGTGGAGAAGGAAAAGCAGGCAGTGCTTGCAGTACCGGATTCCTTCCAAAATAAGATTATGGTTATCAGACCATATCCCGGAATGGATTATTCTGTTTTTCAGTTTAATGAAAAGAATAAACCGGCAGCAGTGCTTCATTACCTGTATCATTCCGCAACAGCCTGTCTTTCGGGAGAAGAAAACAACCTGCTTTCTTTTGTGGAAAGATGTAAAAGCATGGGTGTGGATGTATACACTGCTTCCTATAAAAGGGTGGAAGGAAATAAATATGCCACGGGAGATGCTTTGCTGAAGGCAGGGGTAATTCCCCTTCTTAATATATCTCTGGAGGCCGCTTACGCCAAACTGATGCTTATGTATAACGGAGAAGCTTTGGATGTGCCTGGAAAGATAAATCAAAATGTATATTTTGAAAGTGTGGAAATCTGAAAAAGCATAAAAATCAGGATATAAAAATTGTGTAAATTTTAAAAATTTCTTCTATGCGAATCAAACCTTTTGTGTTATACTGCTATAGACGCAATCATGGGGATAGTCTGCCCCAGCGAATAAAGTTATAATTTTTTTAATATAAAATGGAGGGCTGAAAAATGAGTACTACTTCACAAGCGAGTCAAAGAATAGCAGCTTTACTCGATGAAAACAGTTTCGTTGAAATCGGTGCGCTGGTAACAGCTAGAAACACTGATTTTAATTTGAAACAGACAGAAACTCCTTCTGACGGTGTTGTTACCGGCTATGGAGTAATAGGCGGCAACCTTGTGTATGTTTACAGCCAGGATGCATCCGTACTGAACGGTTCCGTTGGCGAAATGCATGCAAAAAAAATTGCAAACCTCTATGATCTGGCACTGAAAACAGGTGCACCTGTTATCGGATTAATTGATTCTGCCGGACTTAGATTACAGGAAGCAGCAGATGCATTAAACGGATTTGGAGAAATCTATTTAAAGCAGGTTAAGAGTTCAGGAGTTATTCCTCAGATTACTGCTGTTTTTGGAACCTGCGGCGGCGGTCTTGCTTTGATTCCCACTTTAACGGATTTTACATTTATGGAAGGCAGCAAGGCTAAGTTATTTGTTAATTCTCCCAATGCATTAGACGGAAATGTAATTACCAAGTGTGATACATCTTCTGCAGACTTCCAGAGCAGGGAAGCCGGTATTGTGGATGTAGTTGCAGATGAAGCTTCTTTGCTTGCGCAGATCAGAGAACTGGTAAGCATGCTTCCTGCAAACAATGAGGATGACATGTCCTTTGAAGAATGCACAGATGATTTGAACAGAGCCTGTGCAGGTATTGAAAATTGTGTGGGAGATACATCCATTGCACTTTCACAGATAGCTGATAATGGTATTGTATTCGAAACAAAGCGTGAATATGCTAAAGATATGGTAACCGGATTTATTAAATTAAACGGCGTTACCGTAGGTGCTGTTGCAAACCGCAGTGAAGTTTACGGTGAAGACGGCAAAGTAGCAGAAAAATATGATGCCGTATTATCTGCAGCAGGATGTGAAAAGGCAGCAGATTTTATTAATTTCTGTGACGCATTTGAGATTCCCGTGCTGTCCCTTACCAATGTAAAGGGCTTTAAGGCAGATAAGTGCAATGAAAAGAAAATTGCAAAGGCAGCAGCTAAGCTTACATACGCTTTTGCCAACGCTACAGTTCCCAAGGTTAATGTTATTATGGGACAGGCATTCGGAAGTGCATATGTTGCAATGAATTCCAAAGCAATCGGTGCGGATATTACTATTGCATGGCCTGATGCAGAAGTCGGAACCATGGATGCAAAGCTTGCAGCCAAGATTATCTGTGACGGACAGGGTGCAGATGCCATTGATGCATGTGCCAAAGAATATGCAGCACTTCAGACAAGCGCTTTAAGTGCAGCAAAGAGAGGTTATGTTGATCAGATTATCGAACCCGTCGATACACGTAAGTATGTAATCGGCGCTTTTGAGATGCTGTTCACCAAGAGGGAAGACCGCCCGGCTAAAAAACACGGCACAGTTTAGAAAGGATGATACTTAATATGAAAAAATGGTTATTAGTATTAGGTATGATTACCTGTATGTTGGGATTGACAGCGTGCGGTCAGGAAAAGGAAGAAGAGACACCTTTGATGACAGAAGCTGATGCAGAAATGCTGGGGCAGAACATTGTCGAAACCATTAATCAGTATGTAGTCCAGAACGCACAGGATCAGGCAACCGATCCGGTTTTGATCAGTGCGATCGAAAGCTGGGAAAGCGCAGCTGAGGATATGGGTAATTATGTAGAGATTATCAGCACCGAGTCCGAACTTGACGAAAAAGACGGTGTTATTGATGTCAGAATAAAGGGTTCCAATCGTGAAGCAATTGTAGAAATTGTAATTGATAATATGGCTGTTACAACCGTTGCTACTAATGTGGAATATACATTTGGAGAAAAGATGCAGAAGGCAGCGCTCAATACATTGCTCGGTATGGGAACCGTATTTATCGTTCTGATTTTAATCAGCGCTATTATTTCCTGCTTTAACTTCATTCCCAAGATTCAGGCTAAATTTACAAAGAAGCCTAATAAAGAAGATGTGAAGACAGCGGCAGTTGACAATACAATTGCGCAGATTATTGAAAAAGAAGAATTATCGGATGACCTTGAACTGGTTGCAGTTATTTCAGCAGCAATCGCTGCGAGTGAAGGCGCTGCATCCACAGACGGATTTGTAGTAAGAAGTATTAAGCGTGCCGGCAATAAATGGCAGAGAGCATAGAAAAGAAATCACAGGAGGATTTAATCATGAAAAATTATACAATTACCGTAAACGGAAACGTATATGATGTAGTAGTAGAAGAGGGCGCATCTACAGGCGCACCCGTAGCAGCAGCTCCCGCAGCACCCAAGGCAGCACCTAAAGCAGCTCCCGCAGCAGCACCCAAGGCAGCAGCAGGCGCAGGCAGCATTAAGGTAGAAGCCGGTGCAGCTGGTAAAGTATTTAAAGTTGAAGCAAGCGTAGGACAGGCTCTTAAGGCTGGTGATACCATAGTTATTCTGGAAGCTATGAAGATGGAAATTCCTGTTGTTGCACCTCAGGACGGTACTGTAGCAAGCATAGATGTATCTGTAGGCGATGCTGTTGAAGCAGGCGCTTTACTTGCAACACTTAAATAAGACGGTGCGGATACATGCGTCATCATTTCTGACGATGTATACTTGAAAACAACAGGAGGTAAAAGAAATGGATTATATCGTAACTACACTGTCCAATCTGATTCATCAGACAGCCTTTTTTAATCTGACCTGGGGAAATTATCTGATGATTCTTGTGGCTTGTGTATTTCTTTATCTTGCGATTGCTAAGGGCTTTGAACCATTGCTTTTAACACCTATCGCATTTGGTATGCTGCTTGTAAATATTTATCCCGATATTATGCTGAGCATAGAGGATTCAGCAAATGGAACCGGCGGCTTACTGTATTATTTTTATCTCTTAGATGAATGGGCAATTTTACCGTCTCTGATTTTTATGGGTGTCGGTGCCATGACAGACTTCGGTCCCCTGATTGCCAATCCTAAGAGCTTCTTACTCGGTGCTGCAGCACAGTTTGGTATTTTTGCAGCATATTTCGGAGCCATTGCTATGGGCTTTAATGACAAAGCAGCAGCAGCAATCTCCATTATCGGCGGTGCGGATGGTCCTACTTCTATTTTCCTTGCAGGAAAACTGAGCCAGACGGCTTTACTTGGACCTATTGCAGTAGCAGCATATTCTTATATGTCACTGGTACCTATTATCCAGCCGCCTATTATGAAACTGTTAACAACTGAGAAGGAAAGAAAGATTAAAATGGGACAGCTTCGTCCGGTATCCAAACTTGAAAAGATTCTTTTCCCGATTATTGTTACTATCGTGGTTTGTATGATACTTCCCACAACAGCGCCTCTTGTTGGTATGCTGATGTTAGGTAACTTATTCAGAGAATCAGGTGTTGTAAGACAGTTAACGGATACTGCATCCAATGCACTTATGTATATCGTAGTTATTCTGCTGGGCACTTCCGTAGGCGCTACAACAAGTGCAGAAGCCTTTTTGAACTGGAGCACAATTAAGATTGTAATTCTTGGTTTGATTGCTTTTGCTTTCGGTACTGCAGCGGGTGTATTGTTCGGAAAACTGATGTGTATTGCAACCAAGGGTAAGGTTAATCCCCTTATCGGTTCTGCCGGTGTATCAGCGGTACCTATGGCAGCAAGAGTTTCCCAGAAGGTTGGTGCGGAAGCAGATCCTACCAATTTCCTGTTAATGCATGCGATGGGACCTAACGTAGCAGGTGTTATCGGTACAGCTGTTGCAGCAGGTACTTTCATGGCAGTATTTGGAGTATTTTAATAAATAAAAACAAGGAGGATTTGAAAATGGCAGAACAGGTTAAAAAACCGGTTGGAATTATGGAAACCGTTCTTCGTGATGCACATCAGTCCCTGATTGCTACAAGAATGCCTACCGAAATGATGCTTCCAATCGTAGAAAAAATGGATAAAGTTGGTTACCATGCAGTTGAGTGTTGGGGTGGTGCTACATTTGATGCTTCCCTTCGTTTCCTGAAAGAAGATCCCTGGGACAGACTCAGAAAGTTAAGAGATGGATTTAAGAATACCAAGCTGCAGATGCTTTTCAGAGGTCAGAATATTTTAGGATACAGACCTTATGCAGATGACGTAGTAGACAGCTTTGTAGAAAAGTCTATTGCAAACGGTATTGATATTATCCGTATTTTTGACTGCTTAAATGACCTTAGAAACTTACAGGAAGCAGTTAATGCAACAAATAAGATTAAAGTACAGGAAGGCAGAGGCCATGCACAGGTTGCACTTTCCTATACTTTAGGTGATGCTTATACCATGGAATATTGGATGGATATGGCAAAGAAAATTGAGGAAATGGGTGCGGATTCTATCTGTATCAAGGATATGGCAGGTCTTTTAGTTCCTTACAAGGCATCTGAAATGATTTCTGCTATGAAGTCAGCAACCAAGCTTCCCATTCAGCTTCATACACACTATACATCAGGTGTTGCAAGCATGACTTATCTTAAGGCAGTAGAAGCAGGCGTAGATGTAATTGACTGTGCAATTTCTCCTTTTGCTATGGGAACTTCACAGCCTGCAACAGAAGTTATGGTTGAGACCTTTAAGGGTACTCCTTATGACACAGGCTATGACCAGAATCTTCTGTCAGAAATTGCTGATTATTTCAGACCCTACAGAGACGAATGCCTTGCAAACGGCCTGCTGAATCCCAAGGTTATGGGTGTTGATATTAAGACTCTGTTATATCAGGTACCCGGCGGTATGCTTTCCAACATGGTTAGCCAGCTGAAGGAACAGAACGCAGAGGATAAGTACTATGATGTATTAAAGGAAATCCCTCAGGTTAGAAAAGATTTGGGTGAACCGCCCCTTGTTACTCCTTCATCCCAGATTGTAGGTACACAGGCTGTATTTAACGTACTTATGGGTGAAAGATATAAGATGGCAACCAAGGAAACCAAGGCTGTTCTCCGCGGTGAATATGGACAGACAGTTAAGCCCATGAATCAGGAGATTATAGATAAGGTTATTCCCGGTGAAAAGAGAATTACCTGCCGTCCCGCTGACTTGCTTGAAAATGAAATGGATAAGTTAGAGGCAGAAATGAAGGAATGGAAACAGCAGGATGAAGATGTATTGTCCTATGCGTTATTCCCTCAGGTAGCAACTGATTTCTTTAAATATCGTCAGGCACAGCAGGAAAAGGTTGATATGGCTCAGGCTGATACAAAGAATGCGGCATATCCTGTTTAAGGAAATGGTAAGGTGCTGATTATCGTCTGATGGCAGTAAACATAATTGAACAATAGAAGGTATGCTCTGCAAACTTTCTATTGTCATGAATCAGAGAAACCCCTTGTACAAATGATTTGTATGAGGGGTTCTGTTATGGTATACTTTAATGGTCGCAAAAGAATAATGTAACGGCGGAGGAAATAAAGGGAGTATTATAATGGAAAATAAACGTTTTGCGCTGCTGATTGATGCGGATAATATATCTGCAAAATATATCGGCGAAATTCTTGAGGAACTTTCAACATACGGTATTACTACTTATAAAAGGATTTATGGAGACTGGACAAGTACCCAGGCCACAAAATGGAAGGAAAAGCTGCTTGAAAACTCGGTGATTCCGGTACAGCAATTCAGCAATACGGTGGGAAAAAACGCCACGGATTCCACCTTGATTATCGATGCCATGGATATTTTGTATACCGGTAATGTGGAGGGGTTTTGTATTGTTTCCAGTGACAGTGATTTTACACGTTTAGCCAGCAGGCTCAGGGAATCCGGTATGGAAGTGATTGGAATGGGTGAGGAAAAGACACCCCGGTCCTTCAGGGTGGCCTGTACCAGATTTGTAAATCTGGAAAATCTGGGAAATCAGGATGATAATACGGATGGCAAGGATAAGCAGGATAATACCATCAGCAGAGAAGTGGTTTACAATGCAATCACTAATATTATTACTGAGAATGAAAATAAAGGAAAAAATGTGGAGCTGGCTTCCGTCGGAAATCGTCTCGTAAATATGTATCCTGATTTTGATGTCAGGAATTACGGTTACAGCCTGCTGTCACGATTCCTTGAAGATGCAGGATTATTTAAGCTTGAGAAAAAGCATAGTATCATTACAATTTCCTTAAAAGATAATGAGAAATCCAAAGAAGAAATAAAGGAATATATAAAGACGGTTATTACAGCATCCGGTAAAAAGGGAATTGGCTTCAGTGAACTCAGCAATCTTGTTCATGGTAAGTATAACAGTTTTAATGTAAAGGATTATGGATACAGTCAGTTTTCTAAATTTGTACAGAGTCTTGAGGGAATCGAAACCTTTGACGATGGAAATAACCGAAAGCGCGCCAGAAAGCTTTAATAAGAAAATTTATGAAAAGTTAAAATAAAAGTTAAAAATGAGTTAGACTACTCGTTTTTAACTTTTTCTTTTTAGAAAGAGTTAAAAAATAATATGCAATTTGAACAAAAATGAAGTGAACAAATTGTATAGTTATACAAAATTGACAAGCAAAACAAGAATGAGATATTAAATACAATAAAAAGTGGTGTTGTAAATTAAAGTGGCTAGTATAATTTTTTATTATAAAGTTAAAAAAGAGTTACAAAAAATGTTTAGTAAAAATTAAATTACCATGGAGCGGCAATGGATAAAACGGGATTAAAATTAATGACAGTATGCACAGCAGGAGTGTTGGCACTTAGCGGCTGTGTCAATTCAAAAACCACTGATGGTGAAGCAGAGGCAGTTGGTATCTATGAAGCAGAGGAAGCGCAGCTTTCCCCAAATCTGTCAGTTAAGACCGGCCTGAGCGGTTTTTCGGGTTCCGGATATGTGGAAGGCTTTGAAGCGGACGGAGATGAGTGTAAATTTCAGATTTCCGTTGAAGAAGACGGATTTTACGATTTGCAGTTTACAACAGCCAATATTGGCGGGTATAAGGAGAATTATGTTTTGCTGGACGGAGAATCTGTGGGCAGCCTGAAAAGTGAAAATGATTCTTTTACAGAAGAAGCAATGAAAAGAAATTTTCTGACAGCAGGAGAGCATGAAATAACCGTATCGAAATACTGGGGATACATTGCGCTTGATAAATTAACAGTGCTGAAAAGCATAGATTTGCCGGAGGATTATTATCAGGTTACGGCAAAGCTCAGCAATGAAAATGCAGATGACTGTGCCAGAAGGCTTATGAGCTATCTGGCTGATAATTATGGAAAAAATATTTTGTCCGGACAGTATTGTGATAAGGGCTTATACGGTCATGAGATGGCATGCATCTGGGCTGAAACAGGAAAATTCCCGGCTATGGTGGGGCTTGATATGATCGAGTATTCACCGTCAAGGGCAGCCAATGGCAGCCAGGGTGAGAGCATTAAATACGCAAAGCAGGCATGGGAAGCAGGAGCAATCGTAACCATGTGCTGGCATTGGAATGCACCCGAGCCTTATCTGACAGGGCAGTGGTACAGTGGTTTTTATAAGGATTATACGAATATAAATCTTGATAAGATTATGGATGGCAGTGATGAAGAGGGATATGCGCTGCTTTTATCAGATATGGATGTCATTGCGGTTCAGCTGCAGGAATTACAGAAAGCAGGCGTTCCTGTTTTATGGAGACCTCTCCATGAAGCAAGCGGAGGTTGGTTCTGGTGGGGAAATTGTGAACCCGAATCCTATATAGCATTATACCGACTGATGTATGAAAAGTTTACAAATGAGTATGGACTCAATAATCTGATTTGGGTATGGAACGGTCAAAGCAAAGAATGGTATCCTGGGGATGATGTGGTAGATATTGTGGGAGAAGATATTTATCCCGGTGAACAGGTATATTCTTCACAGATTAATAAGTTTATGGAAGTGCATGAATATGCGGATTCCAATAAAATGACAGTGCTGTCTGAAAACGGCTGTTTATTTGACCCGGATTTGGCGGTCAGGGACGGGGCAATGTGGGGGTATTTCGGAACCTGGGGCGGAGAGTTTGTTTCAAAGTCGACCACGTTGAATGTTTATTCGGAACAGTATACGGACAAGGAAATGTTAAGCAAGGTATATAATCATGAAAATGTCATTGTCCTGGATGAGCTTCCTGATTTAACCTCTTATCCCATCAGGGAGGATGCAGAGTAAATGGCATGGACAAAGAAGAACAAAGCAAATACGGAAGAGGATTTATATCAGAGCAGAAAAGACAGAAAAAAAACTTTTGGTCCTGACAGTAATTTTATGTATTTTATGACAAAAGCAGGTCAGGTCATCATTTTGAATCTGCTGTGGCTTTTGTCCTGCATACCGGTTTTTACCGCCGGGGCAGCGACTGCCTCTTTGTATTATGCGATGATGAAAAATATCCGGAGAAACCGCGGTTATCCGGTAACAGAGTATTTATCGTCTTTTAAAAGGACTTTTGTAAAGGGAAGCATTCTTACTTTTGCTGCAGGCATATGGTTTTATCTTCTTTATTACCTGCGGACGATTGCACTTATGGGGGAAAATGATACAGGTATTTTCTTAAGCCGGATTTATACGACGCTTATGATTGTAACAGCAGCGGTTCTTATTTATCTTTTTCCGGTTCTTTCCAGGTTTACAATGAAAATGACATCTATGGTGAAGCTTGCTTTTGTTATGGCGTTCAGATATGCAGGTTATACTGTTCTGATGCTTGCCGTAACTGCAGTTTTAGTTTTTATTTGGTTTTACTGTCTGCCTGTACCGGTAATTCTTTTTTTACCGGGAGCATGGTGTTATGTATGCACCTTTATGATAGAAAAAGCGCTTCGGAAATATATGCCGGCACCTGACGGAAATGAAGATGCATGGTATTACGAATAAAGAAAGGCATGGTATTAACATGAAACTGAGGAAAAGGAATAAACAACTGATAGCAGTGTTTCTGGCTGCGGCAGAAACCGCAATGGTGCTGCAGACCGGTACGATACCTGTAAAGGCAGAAGGCTCCATGACGCAGGAGGATGCAAAAGAAATTGTCAGCACTTATTCTACAGTGGGCTCGGTGCCGGGTTACGCTGATTATCTGGCAGAGTATGCAGATGCGGTATATCCTGAGATAACAGTGGAAATAAACGCATCTGACTATGTTCTTTATATGGAAAATGATGTAGAAGTGGAACCTGACATCTATACCGATTATGAGGGAATGCAGGGCGACAGCGTGCTTACTGCGGAAACCGGATACATTGAGTTTGAAGCAGAAGTGCCGGAAACAGGTTTTTATCAGCTTAAAGTTGAATATTATCCGGTAGAAGGCAAGAACTCTGAAATTCAGAGAAGTTTCTTTGTGGACGGGGAACTGCCCTATGGGGAACTGTCATTGATTGAGTTTTCACGCATATGGTCTACGGATGTGGCCCAGAAAAGCTTTGCGGAAGGAATTTATAATGTTGTCTGGAATAAGGATAATCAGGGCAATGATATGAAGCCTACTGCTGTTGAAATTCCGGAATGGGTCGTGTCTGATTTATATGATAATAACGGCTACATTACGGAACCTCTTTGCATTTATCTGACAAAAGGAAGTCATACCATTTCCATTAACGCCCAGAGGGAGCCTATGCTGATTCGCAGGCTGATTTTAACAAATAAAAAAGAAATAAAGGACTATGCGGAAGTGAAAAAGGAATGGGATGCTGCAGGAGCGCAGAATACAACAGGCGTTGCTGTGGAAATTCAGGCTGAAAATGCAGCCAAAACTTCTTCACAGATGTTGTATCCCAAACAGGATCAGTCTTCGCCTGCGGTATATCCTGCCAGCGCAAAAGAACTTCTGAATAATACTATCGGAGGTGAAAGCTGGGGAGATGCCGGGCAATGGATTGAATGGGAGTTTGATGTACCTGAAACCGGTTATTACAATATTTCATTATTTGATAAGCAGAGTTTTATGCGGGGAATTTATGTATCGCGTAAGATATTCATTGATGGGGAAGTGCCTTTCAGTGAACTGGAAGATTATGGATTTACGTACGATTCCTCATGGAGAACTGATATCCTTCAGGATGAAGAAGGCAATGTTTATGATTTTTATCTGGAGGAAGGAACCCATACCATCCGTATGGAAGTGGTGCTTGGTGACTTTTCACAGGTTATTGCCAGTGTGCAGGATTGTGTATCACAGCTGAATTCGATTTACCGGAAAGTAATCCGTATAACCGGTGTCAGTCCTGATACCTACCGGGATTATCAGATTGAAGCTTCCCTTCCGGGATTAAACGGAGAGATGGTGGCAGTCAGGGACCAGCTGAATGAAGCCATTGATGATTTGAGAACAGCGGCGGGGCGCACTTCCGATAAGGAAACAGTTCTGATTACCATGAGAGACCAGCTTGATTATCTGATAGAGGACGAAGAAAGATTTGTAAAGGTTGTATCTACTTTTAAGCAGAATGTAAGAGCCTGCGGTACGTGGATTACGCAGGTAATAGACCAGCCTCTGCAGATTGACAGATTGAATGTCTATTCGCCCGAAGAAACAATTTCGGTCAGCTCCGATTCCGCTTTGGATAAACTTGGGTATGAATTAAAGAGATTGTATTATTCCTTCATTATTGATTATAACTCCCTGGGTGCAACAGATTCGGAGGAAAAAGAAAATAAAACGATTACACTTTGGATTGGTACCGGACGTGACCAGGCAAATGTAATCAGGTCTTTGATTGATGAGTCATTTACCGGCGTGTATGGAATTAATGTAAATGTGCAGCTGGTGGATATGAACACACTGCTTCGTGCAGAACTGGCAGGAGAGGGACCTGATGTGGCGATCCAGGTGGCAAATACCAATGGTATTGCCGGCGCAGTGCTGAATACGGGTAATGATACGCCTGTTAATTACGGTCTTAGAAATGCGGTGCTTGATCTGACACAGTTTGAAGATTTTGAAGAAGTGGCGGACAGATTTTATGACAGTGCAATGACTGCGTTTGAGTTTAACGGGGCAGTATATGCGTTGCCGGAAACTCAGACCTTCCCGGTCATGTTCTACAGAAAAGATATCCTTTCAGAGCTGGGACTTGAGGTTCCTGAAACATGGGATGAGGTGAAGGTAGCCATGTCGGTGCTTGCCAAGAACCAGATGGAATTCGGAATTCTTCCTTCGGAACAGATTTATGCAATGCTGCTGTATCAGAACGGCGGGGAATATTATAACGAGGGCGGTATTTCATCGGCGCTTGATTCCGATATTGCCATTAATACCTTTAAGGAATACTGTGAATACTACACTGATTACGGTCTTGACAGATGGGCAAGTGTGGAAGAACGTTTCCGTACCGGAGAATGTCCCCTTATTATTGCGGATTATACAGTATACAACAATCTGGAGGTATCCGCTCCCGATATTGCGGGACTGTGGAATTTCGCAATGGTGCCCGGAACGGTGAAAGAAGACGGAACAGTTGACCATTCCGTAGGCTGTACGGGACTTGCAAGCATGATTATGGCAGATACAGAGGATCCGGATGCCTGCTGGGAATTTTTGAAATGGTGGACCAGTGCTGATACCCAGACATTGTTTGACAGGGAAATGGAATCCCTGATGGGTTCTGCAGCAAGAGTGGCAACAGCCAATCAGGAGGCCTTTGAAAACATTCCATGGTCGGTGGACACCTATGAAGCATTGGCAGAAGCCTTTAAATGGGTAAAGGGAATTCCCCAGGTGCCGGGCGGCTATTATTCATGGAGAAATGTTAATAATGCATTTTATACCGTTACCACGGATACAGATACGGCATCGCCCAGAGAAGAATTGATGGATAAGGTGCTTTACATTAATGATGAAATTACCTACAAGCGAAAAGAATTCGGATTACCTACATTGGATGATATGGATAAGGAGGGAAAGTAAATGGCATCGAATGAAGCAATGGCTGTTGCAAAGAAACAGAGCAGGCTCAGCTATCAGATTAAGAAGAATAAGGCCTGTTATATCATGCTGGCGCCTTATTTTATCCTGTTTTTTCTGTTTACGGTTTTGCCGGTATTAGCCTCTATAGCGCTGAGCTTTACTTATTTTAATATGCTGGAGATGCCTACATTTAATGGCTGGAACAATTATGTCAAGCTGTTTTTGGAGGATGACATTTTCCTGGTATCCTTAAAGAATACCCTGATTTTTGCAGTGGTAACAGGTCCTGTCAGTTATCTGCTGTGCCTTTTGTTTGCATGGATTATCAATGAATTTTCCAGTAAATTAAGAACTCTGCTTACTTTAATCTTTTATGCGCCGTCAATCTGCGGAAATGCTTATATGGTATGGAGTCTGATACTTTCCAGTGACCGATACGGGTACTTAAACGGTATTCTGCTTAAGCTTGGCGTGATTAATGAGCAGAAGCTGTGGATGCAGGATGCAAAGTATATTCTTCCCTGCCTGATAGTGGTACAGCTTTGGCTGTCACTTGGTACCGGCTTCCTTTCTTTCATAGCAGGTCTTCAGACTGTGGATAAAAGTTTGTATGAAGCGGCAGCTTTGGACGGTGTGAAAAACCGCTGGCAGGAGTTATGGTATGTAACGCTGCCGGCTATGAAGCCCCAGCTGATGTTCGGTGCGGTTATGCAGATAACACAGTCCTTTGCCGTAGCCGATATTTCCATTCAGTTGGCGGGGAATCCTTCTGTTAACTATGCCGGTGCAACGGTCGTTACACATCTTTTGGACTATGGTTCCACCAGATTTGATATGGGTTATGCATCTGCGATCGCGACAGTTTTATTCCTGCTTATGGTGGGCACAAATAAACTGGTTCAGAAATTATTAGGAAGGGTGGGAGAATAAGTGGCAAAGAAAAAATTTCGCTTTTTTAAACCCAGGGCAAAGAAGCTGAACCGTTCCGTTGCGGGAAACGGACTGTTGTTTTTTATCATGGCGATCTGCGGATTCTTTATGGCGCTTCCCCTTGTAATGATTATAAACAACTGCTTAAAGCCTCTGGATGAAATTTATCAGTATCCGCCCAGGATACTTGTAAGAAACCCTACCCTGGAGAATTTTACAGATTTGTTTACCATCATGAGCGACTCCTGGGTACCTTTTTCCAGGTACATATTGAATACCATTATTATTACCGGTTTAGGAACGGTAGGCCATGTTATTTTGGCTTCCCTGGCTGCTTACCCGTTGGCAAAGCATGAATTTCCGGGAAAGAAAATCCTTTTCAATATGGTAGTGCTGTCCATGATGTTTTCCTGGACGGTAACCCAGATTCCAAACTATATGATTATCAGCTGGCTGGGGATTAATAATACTTATCTGGCATTGATTCTTCCGGCATGCTCTTACGGTATGGGGTTGTATCTGATGAAACAGTTTATGGAGCAGCTCCCCACTTCTCTGATGGAATCGGCAAGACTGGACGGTGCTTCGGAATATCAGGTTTTCTGGAAAATTGTAATGCCCAATGTAAAGCCGGCATGGCTGACACTGGCGATTTTCCAGTTCCAGCAGATGTGGGGCAATACAGGAAGCATGTTCCTTAGAGATGAACAGTTGAAGCCCCTGCAGTTTGCGCTTCAGCAGATTTCTGCCGGCGGTACCGCCAGGGCAGGTGCTGCAGCTGCTGTTACGTTTATTATTGCGGCAGTGCCGATCATCTTTTTCCTGGCGTGCCAGAGCAACGTACTTGAAACCATGACAACTTCCGGTATGAAGGATTGATAGGAGGGCAGGATGAAAAAGCATAAATTATTAAGAAAAGCAGCTGCCTTCCTGTTTGCAGCCGCAGTAAGCATTTCATTTTACGGTGAAACAGTATATGCGGAAGAGCAGCCTTATGATACCTATAATTATGATTACCGCGGAAATATTGTGCTTACCCCGGCAGCCTATGTGCCAAGCGGTTCAGTGACCGGTTTGTCTGTGGGCACTACAAACTTTAAGGAGCCTCAGGATCTGTGTGTTGCGCCTGACGGCCTTGTTTATGTAGCGGATACCCAGAATAACCGGATTGTTGTGCTGAGCGAAGACATGACACAGTTGGTCCGGATTATTGACAGTTTTGACAGAAACGGAGAGGCAGATGGCTTTAATCAGCCCTATGGCGTCTGTGTTTCTGAGAGCGGATATCTGTATGTTGCGGACTCCATGAACAAAAGGGTTGTAATTCTGACCCCTGAAGGCGGTTTTGTAAATATTATTGATAATCCCCGGTCTGAAATTCTGGAAGAGGGGTTTGACTTTATTCCCATAAAGGTAACTGTAGATTATGCGGACAGGGCATATGTAATTTCAAAGAATGCATTTGAAGGAATTCTTGTTTTTGAAAGTGACGGAAGCTTTACAGGATATTTCGGAACCATTGATGTTAAGATTACGCTTTGGGAAAAGTTCTGGAGAAAGATTGCAACGAAAGAAGAGCGTTCCAAACAGCAGCTGTATATTCCTACCGAATTTACGGGAATGGATGTGGACAGCGGCGGATTCATATATGCTACAAATATTGACTCGGACGGCGTACAGGCGGTAAGGCGTTTAAACCCTCAGGGAAAGGACGTAATCCAGAAGGGTGAAAACGAAAATGTAGGCGGAGATTTGCGTGTATATACTTACGGTAAGTACAGCGGACCCAGTGAAATCACGGATGTTGTATACAGGGGAAAGGGAATTTATTCTCTGCTTGACAGAAAAAGGGGAAGAATTTTTACCTACGATAAAGAAGGAAATCTTCTGTATATCTTCGGCGGTCTGGGAACCCAGGAAGGAACCTTTACCACGCCGGTAGCCATTGAAGTGATAGGTGACCAGCTTATCGTGCTGGATGCTTATTATGGGGCAATATTGAAATTCGGCGAGACAGAGTATGGCAGCCTGATAAATGAAGCTGTGGGGCTTCGGTATGATGGGGATGAAACCAAGGCAATTGAAATATGGCAGAAGGTTTTGAAGCTGGATGAGAATAATGAGCTTGCCAATTCAGGTATCGGTAAAGCATATCTGACGGCAGGGGATAATAAAACAGCCATGAAATATCTTGAGCTTGGAATGAACAGAAAGTATTATTCTGTGGCCTGGAAACGTTACAGAAATGAAATCCTTACAGAAAACATGAATACAATCATGACAGTGATTTTGGTTCTGATTGCCGTGATGATTGTATACAGGAAATTTTTGAAGCGGCTGATTAAAGAAAAGAGGGCGCAGAAGAAAGGATTAAAGGAAGGGGGACTTATAAGATGAATCAGTTATTTTCCAAAAGTAAATGGAAATATGCATTTTATACCGTAAGTCATCCTGCCGACGGTTATTATGAAATCAGACACAGGGAAAGAGGAAGCGTGGCCATTGCGCTTTTGCTGGTAGTGCTTTTCTCATTCAGTTTTTCCATCAACCGGATTTCGGCAAGTTTTATTGTAAATGATGTGGATCCGCTGGATGTAGATGCGCTGACAGAGCTGGTTTCGGTACTCCTCCTTTATGGATTATTCTGTATTGGCAACTGGTCGATTACCTGCCTGATGGAGGGAGAGGGGAGACTTAAGGATATTGCCATAGCAATCGGTTATGCAATGATTCCTATAATAGTCTGCTTTAATATCGGAACTATTGTCAGTCAGTTCGTTGCACAGAATGAAGAAGCATTTTACTGGATGATTATGGGAATTGGAGTAGCTTATGGATTATTTATGATGCTGATCGGCATAATGGAAGTGCATAATTATACTCTCGGCAAGACTCTGGTTACGGTTTTTCTGACCTTTATTGCCATGTTTATAATTATTTTTGTTGTTTTGTTATTTGTGGATTTGATTAATCAGGTATACAGTTTCCTTTACAGTATTTATCAGGAACTGATATTCAGGGCGTAGGAGGGACAAAAATGCGTAAAAGTAAGAAAGTTTTACTGGGTGTATCAGGTCTCATCCTGGCAGTTGTGGTTATCTGGCTCGCTAATTACCTGATTCGTTACTATTTTTATAATGGCTACAGAGAAGATCTTTCTTCTTATGATTACGAGGAAGGAAGCGAATTTACGCCGATTGCGGAAGCAAAAAGTGACGTGGCGGATATGGAGCTTGCAGCCGAAAATGATATTTTGAAGCTGTATGTTAACACGGAAACGGGAGAGGTGGCGGTCTTTGATAAGCGAAACGGCAGGATTACCCGTTCCAACCCCACAGATGCAGATGAAGATGAAATTGCGACGGAGACCAACAGGAATTATTTAAAATCCCAGATTATCGTGGATTATTTTAATGCTTCCAGAACGGAAGGAACTCTTGATTCTTACAGCTATTGTACCTCAAGGGAGCAGCTTGAAGTGGAAGCTGTGGAAAACGGAATCCGTTTTCTGTACACTATGGGTGATTTGACAAGTGCAACAGGCATTGTTCCCCAATATATCAGCAGCGAGACATTGGATAATGTACTTGCCAATATGTCTGAAGAAGGGGCTAAATTTTCAGCCAAGAAGTTTGTGGAAAGCAATGTGGCAGAAGGCTATATGGAGATGCTGGAATCCACTGTTAAGGGCGCTTCACAGCTTCGCAAACTGAATAAATATTTTGAGGAGGCCGGTTTTACTACAGAGGATTATATGCGTGAAATGGAAAATTCGGGTGTGGAGGATGCTGTTCCCATCTCATTTATGATACCTCTTGAATACCGTCTGAATGAAGATGCGGTAGAGGTTTCCATTCCTATGTGTGCAGTAGAAGAGTATGGCGGCGGTTCTGTTTTCCGTATTCAGTTTTTAAGATATTTCGGAACCGCGGGAAAAGAGGAAGAGGGCTATATGCTGGTTCCCAACGGTTCCGGTTCGCTGGTGCGGTTTAATAACGGTAAGACCACGGCAGCGGTATATTCCGAATATGTATATGGAATTGACCCCCTGGCAGCCGAATATACGGTGATGGAAAATACGGAAAATGTGAAGATGGCTTTGTTCGGCATTTTCAGAAATGACAGCAGTATTTTTGCAACTATTGAAGACGGAGCCTCTTTCAGCTATCTGACAGCAGGGGTAGCAGGAAGAATAAATGAATATAATTACGTTTATCCAACCTTTGTGCTTCGGGGAAATGATAAGCTTGCCATGTTTGGTTCGACAGGCAATGAAGCTGAGCTGCCCATTGTGGAAACCAATTTCTATGATGCCAACCTGAAGGTGCGGTATACCATGCTGACAGATGAAAACGCAGGTTATGCAGGAGCAGCAAATTATTACAGGGAAAGGCTGGTCGAAGAAGGTGTTTTAACCGCTGAAAGTGAAACAGCAGATGATATTAAATTCTATTATGATGTTCTGGGCGGAGTGACAATGACCAAGTTTTTCCTCGGCGTACAGTATGACGGTTTATATGCCATGACGACCTTTGATGAGGCGGCTGATATATCCAGGGATTTGGCGGCAAAAGGCATTACCAATCAGGT
Source organism: Lachnospiraceae bacterium (assembly GCA_017621815.1). Taxonomy (GTDB): domain Bacteria; phylum Bacillota; class Clostridia; order Lachnospirales; family Lachnospiraceae; genus Suilimivivens. The sequence goes on from JAGASK010000004.1 coordinate 30,605, forward strand.
TATGAATTATCAGGGATGGATGAACGGTGGTTATTATCATGATGTTGTTGATAAAATTAAGGTGCCGGGCAAACTTGGCGGAAAATCATCTTTAGAAGATTTAAGCAATACGGTGGTATCGGGCGGAGGTTCTTTCTATGCGGATGTGGCATTCCAGAAGGTATCATTTATCAGTGACAGGTATTCTTATAACAATGAAACTTCAAGGTATTACGGAACCGGTTATGTAGCGGATTTTGGACTTGTAAATCCGGCTAACTTAAGAAGGACCTCAGGACTTGGATACGAAGAAAATCTTTATGATTTGATTTCACCCAAGTTCCTTGTCAGGTATACTGATAAATTTGCCAAGAAGATAAACAGATATGATATACAGGGAATTTCCTTAAGGGATCTGGGAGATGAGCTGCATTCCGATAAAAAGAGAACCAACGTAATTAACAGGGAAGAAGCCCTCGATGTGGTAAAGGCGAGACTTTCAAAAATCGAAGGTACGGAAAAGAATATCATGATAAATGACGGAAACGATTATTCCTTTGCTTATGCGGATGATATGATTAACGTTCCGCTTACCGATAACGATTATTATATCGTTGATGAACGAGTGCCTTTTTATGAAATGCTGATTCACGGCTACATAGATTATTCCGGTTCGGTCATTAATTTAAGCGATACTTATGATAAGACGGATATAGTATTGAATCTTGTTGAAAACGGGGCGTCACCGCATTTTATTTTCTCCTGGGAAAATGCCAATGAAATTAAGAATACGGGGCTGAACAGATTCTATGCAACGACTTATTCCAACTGGAAGGATGATGCGGTATCCATTTATACGGAAGTTAACAATGCGTTAAAATATGTAAACGGAGCAGCGATAATCAACCACGAGATTTTAAATGACGGCATTCGTGCCGTAACTTATAGTAACGGTGTAATCATTTATATTAATGAAACAAATGCGGACAAAACCGTAGACGGAATATCCGTACCGGCGAGAAGCTATGGAATAGGGGGAGTCTGATGATGAAAAGAAATAGAAAAAGAATGTCTCTCATGACCAAAAGAAGCATAACGGGTTATTTGTTTATTCTTCCATGGCTTATCGGGTTTATCTGGTTTTATGCAAGAAGTTTGTTTATGTCCGTTCAGTTTTCTTTGTGTGAACTGACGGTAAATCCTGGAGGCGGCTATACCCTGGACTTTACAGGATTTGATAATTATATTTATGCATTTCGTGTCCATGGTACCTTTAAACAGATTTTGACTACGTCAATAGGAAATATGCTGATAGATGTTCCGCTTATCACTTTTTTCAGCCTGTTTATGGCAATTCTTTTAAACAGGAAATTTAAAGGCAGAACGCTGGTAAGAGCGATTTTTTTCCTGCCGGTCATCCTGAATTCAGGGGCGATCCTGGATGCCATGGAGCTGGCAAGAACCATGATGAGCGGCGGTATTTCCAGTGCCAGTGCGGAAATGGCGGCAGCTTCTTCAGGAAACGGCGCCAGCATTCAGTATTATATTCAAATGTTCAGTGCTTTGGGACTGCCTGATTCCATTATTGAATACATTTCCGGCGCAGTAAGCAGAATCAGTGATATTATAAATGCGTCCGGTGTGCAGATTATTATTTTTATCGCAGCCCTTCAGTCCATACCCGGTTCTATGTATGAAGTTGCAAGGATCGAAGGTGCAACGGCATATGAAACCTTCTGGAAGGTGACTTTCCCAATGGTGCTGCCGCATATCATTACCAATGTGGTATATACCGTGGTTGACAGTTTTGCCGATTCGGATGTTGTGGATCTGGCATATGATACGGCATTTACCAATAATAATTACGGACTCAGTTCGGTAATGAGCCTTACGTCCACTGTTCTGACCTGTCTGATTCTGGTAATTATCTGCAGGTTTATACAAAAGCGAACGTTCTACTATAATTAAGAAAGGAGAGAAAAGATGGAAAAGGCTGAGCAAAAACAAAAATTTTCCCTGAAAGCCATTCAGGATAAATATCAGGAAATAAAAGCGGATACACAGTTTGCCAATGACCGGAAACGCTGGGCTTCCAATATAAAGAAGTTCATTCTGGGAGTGTTCAGGCTGGTTATTATAGTGGGAATCTGCTACGTTATTCTGGGGCCGGTTATCGGTATTATCAGCAGTTCGTTTTTTTCGGATGCGGATAACTACAACACCATGGTATATCTGATTCCTCAGGAGCCTACTTTAGAGCGCTATCAGCTGGCAATTAAGTATCTGGATTATGGCAAAACCCTGATATCATCACTGGCTTATTCTCTGTCCCTGATGCTGATACAGGTATTTATCTGTTCCATGGTAGGATACGGGTTTGCAAGATACAAATTTCCTTTGAAAAATTTATTGTTTGCCTGCGTAGTTGTTATGATTGTAATACCTACCCATACAATTATGCTGCCGTTGTATATGTCATTTGCAAAATTTGATGTTTTTGGAATTATAAAATTATTGAAAGGTTCGTCTGTCAACCTTTTGTCTACGCCGGTACCTATGTATATTATGACATTTTTCGGCTGTGGGCTTAGATCGGGACTTTATATTTACATTTTTAACCAGTTCTTCCGGGGGCTTCCCAAGGAAATTGAGGAAGCGGCATTTGTGGATGGAGCCGGTACATGGTATACCTATTTTCGTATCATGCTTGTAAATGCAATCCCGTCTGTTATTACCGTAGCTATTTTTTCTATGGTATGGCAGTACAATGATACATTTTATGCGAAGTTATTTTTGATTAGCGACGATATTGTAATCAGTAAAAAGATTTCCACCATTCAGGCAACGATTTCCAATGTTGAGAAGATATATGATCCCAATATTCAGGAATTATATCTGGATGCAGGTGTAGTTCTGATTATGATACCTATTATAATTATTTATGTTGCTCTTCAGAAATACTTTATAGAGGGGGTAGAGCGAAGCGGTATTGTCGGATAGACATATCAAGCTTTACTCAAAACAATTCAACTACATATAATAAGGAGGATGGAAAAGTTGAAGGTTAAAAAAATTATGGCATTATTCCTTACTGCAGCTATGACAGCCGGTATGCTCGGCTGCGGAGGAAGCGGTGCGACAACAGAAACCAGCAATGAAACTACTGCAGAAGCTGCAGAGGATGCTGCGGAAGAAGCAGAAGAGACAGAAACTGCCGAAGAAGAGCAGACGGAGCAGGAAGAAGGAACCGGAGAGGTAAGCCTTGATTTTGAAGACGGCTTATTCGGATTTGTAGGAAATGATAAAACTGCAAATTCCGCAGCCGATGATTCTGTATTTTCAGTGGAAGATTACAATGGTTCAAAGGCTTTAAAGGTAACACCTCAGGGGAAAATGCCTTATGTGGGCATTCAGGCAGATGCACTTCTCGGGGACAATGCTTCTTCTCTTAAGACAATTGAATTAACTGTCGGTACGGAGAATCCTGACGGTGAATTCTTTGCGACTTCAGGTAATATTTATGCATTCTTAGGAGAAGATAACGAGAAGGTAAATGAGGGCTGGTCAGTATATCTGGAAAATGCAAATCCCAAGACTGTCAGCTATACAATTCCGGATGACAAGTCCTTTGGGGCAGGCAACTATTTTGTAGTTTCCCTGGAAACCGACAACGGTAAGAGCAAGGGCCAGACACAGGCAAATATGTATATTGATAATATTGTATTTAAGGATGCTTCAGGCAACGTGCTTGCAGCTGACAGCAGCGCGGAATATGTTGCAGCCAGCACAGGTGCTGACAGGTCTAACCTGTTTGCAGTAACCGGCGCCGTTGAATTTGCGGATTTCGCATGCACAGGAGACGGCTGGGGACAGAATGGCTTTGATATGCCCGAAGAAATCATTGCTGCGTTAGTTCCCGGAAGCGTTGTAGAAATTACATACAGTTCCGAATCAGGAGATATGTGGATCGTAATGCCTGATGCAGCAGCGGGCTGGATGAGAGTAGGCCAGGGCAATTCAGATGGAAGCGGCAGTGACGATGCATATGTTAATAATTCTAAGAATACCTGCCAGATTACTTATGAGCAGATTGCAGCTGTATGCGGAGATGATGTATCCACATGGGGAGCAAGAATGCAGTGTGAATCCGATACAGCATGGGAAGTACAGGCTGTTAAGGTAGGACAGCAGGCTCCTTCTTATGCATTGGCAGATGCTGTTGAATTTGCAGATTTTGCATGTACAGGAGACGGCTGGGGACAGAACGGCTTTGATATGCCTGAGGAAATCATTGCGGCATTAGTTCCCGGAAGTGTTGTAGAAATTACATACAGCTCCGAATCAGGAGATATGTGGATCGTAATGCCTGACGCAGCAGCGGGCTGGATGAGAGTAGGTCAGGGTAATGCCGACGGAAGCGGAAGCGAGGATGTAGTTTCCGATGGCAGCAAGTGTTATGTAACCTATGAACAGATTGCGGCAGTATGCGGTGATGATGTATCCACATGGGGAGCAAGAATGCAGTGTGAATCCGATACAGCATGGGAAGTATACAGTGTAAAGGTTGGAACAGCAAAGGAATTCAAGGCAATTAAGAATCTTGTTGCATTCCCTGATTTTGCTGTCAGCGGAGACGGCTGGGCACAGGCAGGCTTTACAATGCCTCAGGAAATTCTTGACGCATTGGTACCCGGCAGTGTAGTAACCATTTCTTACAGCAGTGAAAACGGAGACCTTTGGGTTGTTATGAATGAAGCGGCAGCGGGCTGGATGAGAGTAGGCCAGGGCAACGCTGATGGAAGCGGCAGTGACTGCGCAGCATTCAACGGCAGCACCTGCCAGGTAACTTATGAGCAGATTGCAGCTCTTTGCGGCGATGATGTATCTACATGGGGAAGTACCATGCAGTGTGAAGCGTCAGGCGCATGGGAGGTTTACAGCGTGGCAGTAGGCCAGTCAGCAGAATAATAAGCACAAAATAATCAGGAGGAAAGAAATAATGAAAATGTATAAGAAATTGCTTGCACTGGGTTTAAGCCTTTCTATGATCGTTGGCTTAACCGCATGCGGTGGCGGATCAGCAGAAACAAGTAACAATGCAGCTGAAACAACCGAAAGCGCTTCTAATGAAGCGGCAGAGACAACAGAGGATAGTTCTGAAAGCAGCGCTGCATCCACAAACAGCGGGGAAAAGAGAGTCATTAAGATTGGTACATGGTATGACCATTATTATGACAGCACTCATGCTGACATACATGACGACCCCAGCGTGGCAGATGAAGAACTGGCCCAGGCACATTTTGATATTGTAAAAGAAGTGGAAGAGAAGTATAATGTTGAAATCGAGTTCGTAAATCTGACTTATACAGGTATTCAGGAGTCTATCAACACTTCCATTCTTGCAGGACAGCCCGACTGCGATATTTATGAAGTTGATTTAAGCTTTGGTATCGGTGCGGCTTTAAACGGATATGCAACAAATCTGGAAGAAATTCTTCCTGAGGATTCAGATATCCGCAATGACCAGATGGTATTTTCACAGGTAGATATCGGATTGGATGAAGGTATTTATCTGTTCCAGTCCAACAGCGCCGAAATGCTTCTTGCAAATACATATATGCTTGCTTTTAATAAGCAGATGCTGGATGAAGCAGGTCTTGAAGATCCCAATGCGCTCTATGAAAGAGGGGAGTGGACATGGGATAAGTGGAGAGAATATCTGCTGGCGCTTACCCAGGATACAGATGGAGACGGCGTAACTGATGTTTATGGCTACGGTTCACGTTGGGATTTCCTTGTTTATAACCTGTTAATGAGCAACGGAACAGCTATTGCGGCAGGTGAAACAGAAAGCTTATCATCTCCTGAAGTAACAGAAGTACTTGATTTCATTTATAATGTGTACAATGTTGACCATGTGGCAAATCCCTGGAATTCTGATGACTTTGACTACAATCAGAACTGCTATATGGATGGAAGAGTTGCGTTCTGGATTGATGCAGCATGGATTTCCTCCGCAAATGAAGATGCAAATCTTGAATTCGATGTTGTTTGGTGTCCTTGGCCCATCGGACCTTCCGGTGATGAAGCTACCAACAAGTTTAAAAACGTATCTTCAGGTAATGCATGGATGATTCCTGCAGGCGTTGAAGACCCTGAATTCGTATACAATGTATTCTATGACTGGCAGAACTGGTATCATGGAGATACCGACCTGCGTGACGGTGATTTGACATGGTGGGAAGATTGTGCAATTACAGAAGAAAACTATGCAGTTATGGAGTATATGGGAGCAAGAGGCGCATTTGACCTTTGGAATTCCCTTGGACTTGAATGGGATTGGTCACAGCTGTTAAACGGTGAAATGACTGCTGCACAGTTCCAGGAAACATATAAACAGAATGTGCAGGATGCACTTGATGTATTCTATAAATAATGATTTATTGCGCCCGTATCCCATGGGTACGGGCGCAGATTTTTGATAATAGAAAGTTTGCAGGGGTTTTCATGTTTCGCAGTGATAATTTATTCAGCCGCTTTATGAATGTACTGTTTGATGTTATATGCATCGGGGTGCTGTGGGTAGTCTGTTCTGTTCCGGTTATAACAGCAGGTGCGGCAGCTACGGCCGCATACTATGCAATGAGTAAAACTGTCAGGCATAAAACCGGTTATGCCGCAAAAGAATTTTTTCATTCTTTTCGGTTTAATTTCAGACAATCCATTCCACTGACAATTGCATTCTGGATTATTTTAATTGTGCTTGGAGTGGATATCTGGTATGTGTGGATGAATGACAGCAGGATGAACAGTGCTGTTTTTATGGTTCTTGTTTTTGTGCTGTTTCTGACAGCGGGAATTACGATATATGCCTGCCCGATTTTATCCAGGTTTGATAAGGGTAATTTGGAACTGATAAAAACCGCGGGATTTGTTATGTTCAAATACCTGCCGGTCACAATTCCTTTACTTTTTATCTTTGGAGCGGCATGTATTTTAATCTATCTGATGCCATGGGCTATTTTGATTATTCCGGGGGCGTATATGTTTGGATTGACCTTTCCCATGGAAGCAATTTTAAAAAAGATGATGCCGGAAGCCGATGAGGGAAGTGAAGAAGCGGAAAAGTGGTATTATCAATAAAGGGGATTTATAAGCAGATAAATAAGCAGTTTAGACGCTGGATAGGAGAATTATGAAAAGACCGGGAAAAGTATCATTGGCAATTACAGCAATCATATTATTACTTACAGGATGTGGGAAAAACGGAAATGTTACTGCAGTTGAAGGCGCGTCTGCTGATGCAGAAGCTTCTTTGCAGGAAGAAGGGATTAGTATGGAAGAGATTACGGCAAAGGAACTTGTCAGCAATATGAAAATAGGATGGAATCTTGGAAATACTATGGACAGTCTTAATTCTTCGGCATTAAAGACTATGCCTGCAGTGAACTGGGAAACCGCATGGGGTAATCCTGTTACCAGTAAAGAGCTTATAGATGCCGTTATTGACAGAGGATTCAATGTCATCAGAATACCGGTGAGCTGGAATGACCATATTCTTGTGTCCGAAAATTGGAAAATTGAAGAAAGCTGGATGGACAGAGTTCAGGAAATTGTAGATTATGCTTATGACAGGGGAGCATATGTTATTTTAAATACTCATCATGAAAGCTGGTATGGAACTTATTATGATAAAGAAGAACGGTCGGCGGAAATACTGCAGGCTGTATGGAGCCAGATAGCGGAGCGGTTTCAGGATTATGATGAGCATTTGATTTTTGAAGGGCTGAATGAGCCGAGAAAAATCGGAACAGATGTGGAGTGGACCGGCGGTGACGAAGAAGGCTGGGATGTTGTAAATAATCTGAATGCCGTGTTTATCAAAACCATCAGGGAAAGCAGCGGAAACAATCCTTACAGGATTCTGATGATTCCGGGATATGCGGCAAACTGCTGGGAGGGAATAAAGCATATTGCAATTCCGGATGACAATAAAATTATTATTTCCGTACATGCTTATGAGCCTTATGATTTTGCGCTGAATGTACAGGGAAGAGGTACCTGGGATCAGGATACCTCTAATATAGATATGATTATGAAATCCTTAGATGAGCTTTTTATTTCCAAAGGAGTTCCTGTAATCATAGGAGAATTCGGCGCTATGTATAAAGATGCGGAAAACAATGAACAGGAGCGCGCCGACTGGGCAAAATACTATGTCAGCGCAGCCGCAAAAATAGGAGTTCCATGTATCTGGTGGGATAATGGCGCTTTTGCAGGAAATGGAGAATTATTCGGATTAATAGACAGAAAGACTTGTGAATGGAAGTATCCTTTAGTCGTAGAGGGGCTGATGAAGGGTATTTCACAGACAGATTGAGGTGCTAAATGGCAAAAGCAGTAAAAATGAAGGATATTGCAGAGCGATTGAACATCAGTACAATGACAGTTTCAAAGGCTTTGTCCGGAAAACCGGGGGTCAGTGAACCTATGCGGGAAAGGATAAAGATGCTTGCTCTTGAAATGGGATATATTTCTTCCGGGGAAGCCAGAGAGGAAACCAAAAAAAGCTACAATATAGGTGTTATCCTGGCTAATTATTATACAGAAAAATGTGCCACATTTTATTGGAAATTATATCAGGAAATCAATACAAGGGCGGTAAAGCAGGATTGCTTTGTGCTGCTTGAAATTTTAAGCGTAGAGGCAGAACAGAACAAAGAAATGCCGAAAATGGTGCGTGAAAATAAAGTAGACGGTCTTCTGGTGCTGGGATGCATGGAAAGCGGATATTTGAAATCTCTTCTGGAAACTGTCCGTGTTCCCGTGGTTTACATGGATTTTTATGATGACAGTATTTATGAAGACAGCGTCATCTCCAACAGCTTTTACGGCACTTACCAGATTACCAATTATCTTTTCGGCAAAGGGCACAGGGAAATTGCTTTTGTAGGCACGTTGTTCAGCACAAAGAGTATTACGGACCGTTTCCTCGGATATGAAAAGGCCATGATAGAGCATGGTGAAACTATAAGGGAAGAGTGGATTATTCCTGACAGAGACGGGGAAAGAGATTGTTATGAGACGGTCAGCCTGCCGGAGAAAATGCCTACGGCGTTTGTATGTAATTGCGATTTGACGGCAAGCAGGCTGATTAAACAGCTGCAGGAAAAAGGATACCGGGTGCCGGAGGATTTTTCGGTCGTGGGGTATGATGATTACCTTTATCCGGGATTATGCAATGTGGAAATCACTTCTTACGGTGTGGATATGGAACAGATGGCTGCTACGGGAATTGAGATTATGCTGAATAAAATAGAAGGTTTGGATTATCAAAAAGGACTTCATGTAGTTGAGGGTTACCTGGTAGAAAGAAAAAGCGTTACAGGCAGAAATCCGGAAGGAAATTAAGAAAATCTTCAGTTTACATTAAGTTTATTTGTAAGCTTGTATGATACAATTATGCAGAATATGATGATTTTATTGTACAAGGGATGAGACCGTAGTGGAATTGGAGATTATAGATATTTCTGACAATAATAGACCGTCAGGAAACAGGAAGACTGTCCAGCAGCAGAAAAGAGAAAGAGCGAGAAGAATTCAGCAGAGGAAAAGGCGGCGCCGTAAAATACTGATGATAAAGCTGGCAATTCTTTTTTGCATGATGCTTTTGATTATACTGTTTTGTGTAATATTGTATCAGCTGCTGACAAAGCTGGGAAACGGCAGGGAAGAAAAAGCAGCAGAAAGGGATTTTGAAAGGCTGGAGGAAGTAATAGAGATAAATGACGTGGTTCGGCCTGCAATCCGGGAGGATTTTCTGACAGAAAATCCTTATTCAAGGCCCGGAGAGAAGCTTGGTACGGTTAATAATATTTTCGTTCACTATACGGCAAATCCGGGAACAAGCGCAGCCCAGAACCGGAGTTACTTTGAAAACCTGGGGCTGACAGGAGAAACTTCTGCAAGCGCTCATTTTGTTATAGGCTATGACGGAGAGATTATTCAATGTATTCCTCTTGATGAAATAGCTTATGCCGTGCAGAAGAGAAATTACGATTCAATCTCCATAGAGTGCTGTTATCTTGAGAAAGACGGGAAATTTACAGATGCGACCTATAATTCACTGATTCAGCTGAGCGCATGGCTTTTGAAGGAATATAATCTTTCTGTTTCGGATATGAGGCGCCACTATGATGAAGGCGGTAAGAAATGCCCGCTTTATTATGTAGAGCATGAGGATGCATGGGAGCAGTTCCTTGCAGATTTGAAACAATATATTGCAGACAGCCAGGTTTAAGAAAGAAAAGACGTAAGCGATTTACGTCTTTTTTGCGTTCTTTGTTAATTGTTGACATAATAATAAAAGCATTATAAAATAATAACATATGTTATACAACAAAGGGGGTGTGGCGGTATGGCAAGAAAAGAATCAATTACAAAGGAAGCTTTGTTAACTGCGGCGTTTATGATACTGCAGGAAGAAGGCGTTGAACAGGTAACGGCCAGAAAACTGGCGGCTAAGGCAGGGTGTTCTACTCAGCCTATTTTCCGGATTTATAAAAATATGGAAGAACTGACAGAAGAATTGTTTATAAAAGCGTGTGACTTCTTTCAGGAATATTATGAACAAATTCCAAGGCAGACAGTTACGCCTTTTGTGCATCTTGGAAATGTGTATATCAAATTTGCCGGTGAGCATAAAAAGCTGTTTTCTTTTATATTTTTGTCTGAAAACAGATTTGGCAGAAGTATGTATGACCTCGTAAACGGCAGTGGGGGATATGTCAGCAGAGAGATTCAGACGGCGTCTGCCCAGGGGTGTTCCAATGCCGGAGAGCTTTTTATGAAGATGTGGATTTTTATCCATGGAGCGGCATGTATGTCACTTACAGGAGATTATGATTTATCGGAAGAAGAGACTATAAGGATGCTGAAGGATTCCTATCAGGCTTTCAGATAATAAGAAATACGGAAATAACTTCTATGGAAGGATTGGGAAATGGAACAACAGGAATTTGATATTATTACCCGGATGAATGATAAATATATGAAAATGAGTAAGGGGCATAAGGCCATTGCTGCCTATATTTCTGACCATTATGAGCAGGCTGTATTTATGACTGCGGCTAAGCTTGGGGAAACCGTAGGCGTCAGTGAGTCCACGGTAGTCAGATTCGCCATGGGGCTTGGCTATGAAGGATATCCTGAATTTCAGAAGGCCCTGGAGAACTGGGTTAAGAATAAACTGAATTCTGTGCAGAAGATGGGAGCGAAGTATGGAAAGAGCACTCAATCGGAAATTTTAAATTCCGTGCTTCAGGCAGATATTGAAAAAATACAGGATACGATTGTGAATCTTGATGCGGCAGCTTTTGAAGCAGCAGTGGATATTATTCTGGAAGCGGAAACTATTTATCTGGTAGGGGTAAGAAGCTGTGAGCCTTTGGCAGACTTTCTTCATTTCTATTTGAATATGATTCGGGGCAGCATTGTGCTCATTAAAACTACAAGCGTTACGGAAATGTTTGAGCAAATGATACGAATCGGTGAAAAGGATGCGATTATAGGCATCAGCTTTCCGAGATATTCCATGCGTACCTTAAAAGCCATGGAATTTGCCAATGACAGGAATGCAAAGGTTATCACGATTACGGACAGTATCCATTCCCCTATGAATCTGTATTCCTCCTGCAATCTGCTGGCAAGAAGTGACATGGTTTCCATTGTGGATTCTCTGGTGGCACCTTTAAGCGTGATTAATGCATTGGTGGTGGCGCTTTGCTTAAAGCAGCCGGAAGCTGTTAAGAAGAATCTTGAAACACTGGAAGAAGTGTGGAATAATTATCAGGTTTATCTGAATGATGAAATTAATTTTATAGACGAAGAACCTATGCTGAACTATCCTTTAATGCGGAAGGAAGAGGAGTTTTCAGAAGAATGAGCGGAAAGCATATTGTTGTAATCGGCGGCGGCGCAGCCGGTATGATGGCAGCCCTGGCAGCTGCGAAGCAGGGGGCAGAAGTAACACTGCTTGAAAAAAATGAAAAAACCGGTAAAAAAATTTATATTACGGGAAAAGGCAGATGCAATCTGACCAATGCCTGCGATAAAGAAGATTTCTTCAAACAGATAGTCAGTAATGAAAAATTTCTCTACAGCGCTTTTAATCAGATGGATAATCAAATGATAATGCAGTTTTTTGAGGAAGCAGGCTGTAAACTGAAGGAGGAAAGGGGAGCAAGAATTTTTCCGGTATCCGATCATTCTTCGGATGTGATTGGGGCTTTAAACAGGCAGATGGCAAAAGAGAAGGTGAAAGTATGCCTTCATACCTGTGTGACGGAAATCCTGAGGTCAGAAGAAGGATTGGAAGAAAGCGGAAATCAGGAAAAAGGATTGCCATGTGCAGCGTATGTGACGGGTGTAAAGCTTTCTGACGGGAAAATATTGAAAGCGGATGCAGTTATTATTGCCACAGGAGGAAAATCCTATGAATCCACCGGTTCCACAGGAGATGGTTATAGTTTTGCGGGAAAGCTGGGTCATACCATAAAGGAGGTAAAGCCTGCGCTTGTGCCCCTTACCGTAGAAGAAGGCTGGTGCATGGAGATGCAGGGGCTTTCCCTTAAGAATGTTTCTGTCCTGCTCAAAAACGGAAAGAAAAAGATTTATGAAGGCTTTGGAGAAATGCTGTTTACTCATTTCGGAGTCAGTGGACCTTTGATTTTAAGCGCCAGCAGTCATTATGTTAAGAAGTATATGAATATGCCGGTAAGCCTTTCGATTGATTTAAAACCTGCACTGTCCAGGGAGCAGCTTGATAAACGGCTGCTGCGTGATTTTGATGAGAATAAGAATAAACATTTTAAGAACATTCTTGACGGGCTGCTTCCGTCGAAAATGATACCTGTTATGATAAAACTGACAGGCATTGCCCCTGAAAAACAGATAAATGAAATCACAAGGCAGGAAAGAGAAAAACTGATAGAATGCATTAAGAATCTTACCATGACTGTTACGGGAACAAGAGGATTTAATGAAGCCATTATTACACAGGGCGGTGTTAATGTGAAGGAAGTAAATCCATCCACCATGGAATCAAAGCTTGTTAAGAATCTTTACTTTGCAGGAGAAGTATTGGATTTGGATGCACTTACGGGCGGATTTAATCTTCAGATTGCATGGTCTACCGGATATTTGGCAGGAAAAACTGCCGGTGCAAAAGGAGTGTAAATCAATCCTCTGCACCGGCAGTTTTGTTCATGGCTATGGTTCCATCGGAAGAATAATATTATCAGGCAATGCTCCATAACTGCCGTTTGTATCAATTAAATACAGACGGGGATAAATGTCGTCTTCCATATTATATCCAATGGAATAGATATAACCGTTTGACAGAGTAAAAATATAATAGATATATCCGTTTTCAACATATCCGCTGTCGTCAGTACGATATTCACAGATGCTTTCCACAATAGAAATATCCGGGTCAAGAAGACCGGTAAGTATAGCTTTTGCAGTTTCATAATGAGAGTAAAAAAGCTGTTCATCCGCAGGTGCTGACGTCCCCTGATATGCAGCATAATTTTTCCCGTTCAGGATAAAAGTAACACAAGTCAGTATTCCAGTTTCCCGGCTGATGCTGACCAGGTAGGATTCCGCATCGCCTGCTTTGAAGGTAATAAGATATTCACCATACCCTTCGCCGGAAGTGCCGTTGCCGAACCAGAATTCAATGGACTTTTCCATAGAGCTGCAGTCCTTATTCAGTATTTTTTCCAGATAAGAAGAAGCGGCTGCAATAGCTGTTTCCTCAGAAAGATCATTTTCATCCGGGTGTGGGTTTGCTTCATATTCTTTTTGGTTATTCAGAATTTCCTGTGCTTCCGCAGTCTGGCTGGTAGCATAATCGAGTTTATGCACAAAGTCAATCATTTGAAGTAATTCTTCATCGGTTAAGGTTCTTTCAGGAAGATAGCATTTGTAGCTGCTGGTCTCGTATAAAGGATATTCAGTTGTTGTGGAATCCTGTATTTTTTCAACAACAGGCAGGTCATGCTCGGGAAAAAGTCCTTCATTTTCATATTTCTCAAATAAATCATTATACCGTATAAGCTCTTCCTCCGATAATTCCCTTGAATATGTCAGGGCTTCTACATTGTGTGCGGCAGTCATATTATTCTGGTCGGAAGCTTCCATGTAGCTTTCAAGTTCTTCATTGCTCATTTGCAGCATCCGTTCCTTTACATAGCTGCCAAGCTTTGCACAGACCGGCATGGAAATCATTATGATTGCAGCAAGGGAGCAGACGGCTGCACATGCCCTGAATAAGGAAAAAGGAGTTTGCCCTTTGGTAACCCCAACAGGTTTGTCCTTTAAATTTTTAAGCAGGCTGTCAATGCGTTCATAATATTCTATACTGACAGGACATTTTGACTTTTTTGCCAGTTTTATAATTTCCTTATCGAATTTATTCATAATCTTCATCCTTTCCAATGATTTTCTTCCAGAAACTTTTTTAATTCCGCCCGGGCTCTGAACAGCCTTGATTTTACTGTCCCTTCTGACAGATTAAGTATTTTTGCAATTTCCCTTATGTGGAACTGTTCAAAATAGTAGAGAATGATTATTTCTTTATAGATGTCCTCCAATTGATATATATATTCTAATAAATCGGAGGAAGTACCGTTATCTGATTCTGATACACGATTTTCAAATTTTGAAAAATCATCCACTAATTCGATTCGTTTTCTCTTTCTTAAGCAGGTTTTGCTTTCATTGACAAGAATTTGAAACAGCCAGGCTTTCATTTTTTTTGTATTTCTCAATTCATATAGATGGCTGTATGCTTTCAATATGCTTTCACTGACCACATCCTCGGCATCTTCCTTATTTAAAACAATGGAATATGCCAGCCGGAACATGGCGGTTTTATTTACATCTACAGTTTCAATGAAGATGCTGTTAAGGCTTTGTTTTTTACGGTTCATGATTCCTCCCTCGCTTATTCTTATTAAGTCGACTCATAAATAAGACGGTTGAAAAAGGTGAATGGTTCCCGTCAGCTAAAATTTATGGAAGGCTTGGCATAAAGGACAGATTCATGTTATTATAATACAAATGCGAAAGTAAAGGATGGAAATCATATGAGTTATCAGATTGCAATAGACGGTCCTGCAGGAGCGGGAAAAAGCACCATAGCAAAAAAGGTGGCTGAAACAAAAAAATTTATTTACGTGGATACGGGGGCAATGTATCGGGCAATGGCTTACTTTATGCTTATAAATAAGGTAAATCCTGCAGATGCTTCCACTATTGAAGCAAAATGCACACAGGCTGATATTACCATCAGTTACGAAAACGGAGAACAGGTGGTATTGCTGAACGGGGAAAACGTGAATGCGCATCTTCGTACGGAAGAAGTGGGAAACATGGCTTCCGTTACCAGTAAAAATCCCAGAGTGAGGGAAAGGCTTACCGTACTTCAAAAAGAACTGGCAGAAAAAAATGATGTTGTTATGGATGGAAGGGATATCGGCACCTGTGTTTTGCCAAATGCCGATGTAAAGGTATACCTGACAGCCAGTGCCGGAGTGCGTGCAAAGCGCAGATATGATGAGCTGGCAGCGAAAGGAGAAAATTGCGATATTGCTAAAATAGAAGAGGATATTGTAAAGCGTGATGAGCAGGACATGAACAGGGAGATAGCACCGCTGAAACAGACAGAAGATGCAGTTCTTATTGATTCCTCCTGCATGACGGTTGAAGAAGTGGTGCAGGCAATTCTGGAGCTTTGCAAATAGTTTTGACAAGTATGAAAGAAAAAGGCGGAAGGATATAATGGAGGTTATTCTTGCAACGAGCGCGGGTTTTTGCTTTGGCGTAAAGCGTGCGGTGGAAAAGGTTTATGAGCAGACAGGCTCCGGTAAAAAAATTTATACTTACGGTCCTATTATTCATAATGAAGAAGTGGTAAAGGATCTTTCGGAAAAAGGCGTTGCAGTGCTTGAGACAGAGGCGGAACTGCAAGCTTTGAAGGAAGGAACGGTTGTGATACGCTCTCACGGTGTTCCCAGAAGAATTTATGATTTAATAGAAGAAAAGGGACTGGAATGCGTGGATGCTACCTGTCCTTTTGTAAAGCGTATTCATAATATTGTGGCAAAAGAAAGTGAAAACGGAAAAAAAATTATTATCATAGGAAATTCGGGGCATCCGGAAGTGGAAGGCATTATGGGTTGGTCAGGGACGCCTGCGGTGGTAGTGGAATCGGTACAGGAAGCAGAAGAATTTGTATGTGATAAGGGTGAATCTTTGTGTATTGTTTCCCAAACGACATTTAACTACAACAAATTTAAAGAATTAGTTGAAATTTTTCAGAAAAAAGGTTACAATGTTACTGTTGTTAATACTATCTGTAATGCAACGGAAGAAAGACAGACCCAGGCACGTGAGATAGCGGCCAGGGTTGATGCGATGATAGTAATAGGTGGAAAGCATAGTTCCAATACGCGGAAGCTATATGAAATCTGTAAGGAGAAATGTGCAGCCACATATTTTATACAGACACTGGATGACTTGCATTTAGAACTGCCTAAAACTGCTGCTCTGGTGGGTATTACTGCGGGGGCTTCCACCCCCAACAATATAATCGAGGAGGTTCAAAATTATGTCAGAATTAACTTTTGAACAAATGTTGGAAGAATCATTAAAGACAATACATACAGGAGAGGTAGTTGAAGGTACAGTCATTGATGTTAAGCCTGAAGAAATCATTCTTAACATCGGCTACAAGTCAGATGGTATATTGACAAGAAATGAATATACCAATGAACCTAATGTAGACTTAACCACTGTAGCGAAGCCGGGCGATACCATGGAAGTAAAAGTCCTGAAGGTAAACGACGGTGAAGGACAGGTTCTCTTAACTTACAAGAGACTGGCTGCAGACAGAGGCAACAAGAGAATTGAAGAAGCTTTCAATAACAAAGAAGTCTTAACGGCAAAAGTATCACAGGTACTTGACGGTGGCTTAAGTGTAGTAGTAGATGAAGTAAGAATCTTTATTCCTGCAAGTCTTGTATCAGATGTATATGAAAAAGATCTTACCAAGTATGCAGGACAGGAAATTCAATTTGTAATCAGTGAATATAATCCTAAGAGAAGAAGATATATTGGTGACCGCAGACAGCTTCTTGCTGCTGAAAAGGCAGAAAAGCAGAAAAAGCTTCTTGAGAGCATTCAGGTTGGTGATGTGGTAGAAGGAACTGTTAAGAATGTAACAGACTTCGGCGCATTTATCGATATCGGAGGCGCTGACGGATTACTGCATATTTCCGAAATGTCATGGGGACGTGTGGAAAATCCCAGGAAAGTATTTAAAGTCGGCGATAAGGTAAAAACATTTATCAAAGAAATCAGCGGAATCAAGATTGCACTCAGCCTTAAATTTGAAGATGCAAATCCCTGGAAGGATGCAGCAGAGAAATATGCTGTCGGAAATGAAGTGACAGGAAAGGTTGCAAGAATGACAGACTTCGGCGCATTTATAGAGTTAGAGCCCGGCGTTGATGCACTTCTTCATGTATCACAGATTTCCAAGGAACATATTGAAAAGCCTGCTGATGTACTTAAGGTTGGTGAAGAAGTTACTGCTAAGGTAGTTGACTTCAATGAAGCAGATAAGAAAATAAGCTTAAGCATCAAAGCATTATTAGCTCCTGAACCTGTAGAAGAAGTTGAGGAAGAAGCAGCTGTAGAAGATGCAGATGTTGTTCCTGTTGATATTGATGCTGTAATTGCCAGTGAAGAAGAGTAATCGGATAAAAAATTAAATAATTAAGGACATTGTTATAGAAAGCACATGCTGCGGATTCTCTAATGTCATGTATTTTAACAGGAAGTGCGAAAACGTACTTCCTGTTGTTATAAATAAGAAAATAATCAGGAAGGTGATTCTCATGGCTTACGATTATGAAAAGTTTAAAAGCGTAGTGTTTCAGCTTACTAAAATAGATTTAAATGCGTATAAAGAACGCCAGATGAAAAGAAGAATCGATTCTCTTATTGCCAAACATGGATATAAGGGATATGAAGATTATGTGGGTGCCCTTAAAACTGACAAAGCAAGATTTGAAGAATTCGTTACTTATCTGACGATTAATGTTTCTGAATTTTACAGAAATCCGGATCAATGGGCATTGATGGACAAGGAGATTATTCCGGAACTGATTAATAAGTTCGGCAAGAATCTTAAGATATGGAGTGCAGCCTGTTCAACGGGGGATGAGCCATATTCTCTGGTTATGGCATTATCAAAGCATATTCCTCTTAATATGATACATATTACTGCCACCGATCTGGATAAGCAGGTAATTGCAAAGGCTAAGGTAGGTCTTTATAATGAAAAGAGTATTGCGAGCGTTCCGGATGATCTTAAAAAGAAATACTTTACCAAAGTAGGCCCTTCCTACCAAATTTCTGATGAGATTAAGTCCAGGGTGGAATTTAAGGAACACAATCTTCTGGATAATAATTATGCGACAGGTTTTCATATGATTGTATGCAGAAATGTGCTGATTTACTTTACAGAAGAGGCGAAGGATGATGTGTTCAGGAAGTTTTATTCCTCTCTTGCACCGGGCGGCATTCTTTTTATTGGAAGCACGGAGCAGATTATTAATCACAGAGAGATGGGATATGAAAGAAAGAACTCCTTTTACTATGAGAAGCCTAAAAAATAAAGAATAGTAATTCAGTGAAAACGTGCGCCGCTGGGCGCACATGGAAAACGGGCCGTGAAAATTCATGACCCGTTTTAATATATTATCGATATAAGTTTTATGGCTGCATAGCCATGACATTCAGCACATGGCTGGCATAATCGGAAAATAACTGCCGGTCTTTTTTGATGTCATCCGTCAGTTCAAAAAACAGTTCATTGCTCTTATATTCCCGTTTAAAGAAAGGCTCAACCATAATTTTCCACTGCGGCAGATAGCTTGAAAATTTTCTGGTATAGCAGGTAGAGGCAATGGCCTGTTCCCGATATTCCTTATCCACGAAAGAAGCAATCGATTTATGTATGGCAGTATCCTCTGTGGGAAGATAGTAATAGTCCTTGAAGTTGGCATAAAAATATTTCAATTCTTCCTCATAAATAGGAATGATTAAGGTGCCTTCATGCCCTTCTCCCTTAAAGTGACAGCCCTTTGCCATGGCAGTAACAGCAACCGGCAAAGAGGAAGAGAAGACCAGCTTCATCAGCAGTTCCTTACGGGGGATGCCGTGGATGTCATTATAATAATTAGCCTGTACCTTGCGGGCTTTCAGGCTGTTGTTAAACATGTCGTAATAGGACAGGATAGGCAGGACTTCAAGCATACCCTTCATATCATCTGCATTATGTAAAAGAAGGATATGATATAAATTATAATCGTGGGAAGTAAGATAATCCTTATAAACGTTAATCAATTCACCGCCTGTATAGGTATCCTCCCTTTCAATGCCGAGAAAATATTCTATGGTTTTCAGCTTACAGTTAGGAAGCTTCAAAAAGTTTTTGTAGGGTGCAATCCGCTTATAAATATCAATTCCCTCAAAACCGTTAAAGTTGTAGGGAAAGTTGTATAAGGCCGCTTTTTGCTTCAAATAAGGAAGGTCAAAAGTATTTCCGTTATAATGAAGTAAATATGAGAAATTCTTTGAAAAGGTAAAAAATGCCTTCAGCAGTTCGGGTTCTTCTTCCGAGGATTGTGCAAACCACTGCTTAATATGCCAGTTTCCTTCACTGTAAAAGGCGCACCCGATTAAATATAGCTGGGACTTTGCGGCAGAAAAGCCGGTAGTTTCTATATCCAGGAATAGAACCTGTTCCAGGGGAGCCAACCGCTCTATCGGGTATTTTAAAGTAAAGTTATTTAAAATAATTTCTTCTATCTTCATAGGAGCCTCCTTTACTTAATCTAGTGTAGCATACTTTTTAAAATTACTGTAGTATTTTCGACAAAAAAGTCGTTACATTTCTGTATGGCTGAATTGTAAAAGTCAGGTTGTAAATCTGACAAAAAAATAGTATATTTATAAGAATAAGAGAGTATTTTTATCA
>JAGASK010000026.1 GCA_017621815.1 Lachnospiraceae bacterium
ATGACAAACACCCCCTACCCCTTATTATACCACAAATAACTACAAATAGCTACAATAAAATAGAATAAATTTGACAAAAAAATACAGGCTTTATGCGGCCTGTAGATGTTTTTTCTTCTATTCAGCTGTCAAACTTCCGGGATTCTGAAAAAAATTAAAAAAAGTATTGACTTATTCGCGTCCGGATGATATTATATCATTCGTGGCGTGAGTCAAGCGGAAGTGTCGGAACTGGCAGACGAGCAAGACTAAGGATCTTGTGAGCATTGCGCTCGTGTGGGTTCAAGTCCCATCTTCCGCATGTATAGGAAGCCTTATCATATGGCTTCCTATTTTTCTATAATAAAGTGCGCATTGATTTGTATCACTCTGTCACAATCATGTGTATTTCAGTATTTTTATTTCTTACCATTAGTCATTATTTCCCCGGGTAATGTGAAAAGTGTGGAGATGTGAAATGCCCACTATTATTTCTGAATCATATTAATGTGTATCTATGCAAATTTAATTATTCCCATTAACTTTTTCTGCTTAATGATTATGTGTTTTACCGGAATAAAAGCATTCCCATTATTTTTATCAAAAAAATGTCATGGAAAAATGAAAAAATCATGCTTTTCACATGATTTGATGTCTTTAAGTGTAATGGGAAAATACTATTTTTATCCATGTGCACTTATCTTTGCGCAATTACAATTCGTTACTAATCAAATTCAGGAGAAAAGAGACTTTATGAAAGACTTAGAAAAAATGTTGATTGACAGAAGAAATGAATTAGAAACTATGATTGAAAATGCAAATAAATGTATTGATGGTGCCCCTGAGGGAAGATTGGAAATACTCACTCAAAACGGTCATTACAGATATTATTTGTGCAACGGAAGCACTGCACACAAAGCTCTTGTCAGAAGCTATATTCCTAAGGCAGAAGAAAAGCTTGCCGCATTGATTGCCCAAAGGGATTATGCGAAAAAAATATTAAATTATGCTGTCAGTGAAAAGAGTAAAATTGATGCGCTGCTTCAAGTTTATTCTCCAAGGGAGACGCAGGAGATATATGAAAGGCTGCATTTGGGCAGAAAAGCAATTGTGACACCGCTTCTGATGTCAGATGATGGATACGCCCGGAAATGGAAGGCTGCATCGCCGGAACCCTTGTGTGTAAATTCTTTCCCGGTTCAGTCTGAGATTTACACCGAAAACAATGAGCATGTGAGATCAAAATCAGAGAAGATTATTGCCGACAAATTATCCCTGATGGGAATTCCTTATAAATATGAGCAGGCTTTAGCCTTAAAAGAAAAAGTGGTATTTCCTGATTTTACAGTGCTTAACAAGCGCAGCAGGAAAATATACTACTGGGAGCATCTGGGTATGGTGGATTCTGAAGCATATATTGAAAAAAGCTTCGAGAAAATCAGTCTCTATGAACACAACGGTATTATTCCGGGTAAAAATCTCATACTTACACATGAAACCAAATCCCGCCCATTATCTGTGAAAGTATTGGATGAGGTTATAAATACATTTCTGATATAATGAAATACATTGGCATGATTAAGAAGCAGATTTATTCTCACAGGCAATGGCCGGAACCGGGTCTCATCGTACAAAATTCTTTGACATATTCATTGTATAGTTCTAATATGTTTGTAGAAAAGGTGCTGCCGATAGACGGTTAGTCCAGTATATAAGTGAAACAAAATTGTCTCTTAGTTTACCAGGACAGGGCGGCTATTTTTGTGTTTTGTGGCTTTCGATGGTATATCCAAGTCCGAAAGAGGTCAGGCATAAGTTGATAATGAACTAATTAGACAAACAGTGAACAAAAACTATCAGGAGGAAAAGCATGTGGAATGACTTATCAAAGGAATGGCAGAAAACTTTTGAACAAGCATGGATTGCATTTCAAAATGGAAGTATACCGATTGGTGCTATTATAACAGACATATCGGGTAACATTATTATTGCAGGTCGAAATGAAACATGTGAAAGACATTTTTCCAATAAAAGGACTGCCCATGCGGAAATGTATTGTGTGAGAAATCTTGATATTGAAAAATATACTGACTTGAGTGAATATCATTTATATACAACGATGGAACCATGCCCAATGTGTATGGGCACAATTGTGATGGGAGGTATACGCAAATTACATGTGGCGGCAAAGGACAAGTATTGCGGAGCATTGCATTATATAAATTACGACCCATTTATGCAAAGCAAAAAAATGGAAGTTCATTTAGAAGAGGGTGAATTAGAGGCAGTTCAACTGGCTCAACAAGGATACCATGAATTGCGAAGGTATAATGGAGTAATGAGCAATGTACTAAAACAGTTTCAAAAGGATTGTCCTAAATCTATAGAAGTTGCATTAAAAATGTATCAAAAAAGATATTTGGATAAGTGTATCAAAAATAATGTTCCATATTGCGAAGTATACGATTCCATATGCAAATTATTGAAATAGCAGGAAAAAATAGAAATATAACATGAAAGAAGTTCATGTTATAATATTAAGCGAATGAGGCGCCTGCCAGGGTTTAGTTCAGTGCAACATGCGTTGATTTACCGTGATATATGAGAAATAAAAAATATAATGTTCTCAGAGCCATTGGTATTGAAGATTGGTGCCTGTGTTGTTTGAAGCGGAGACAGATTCGCTTGATATGGCAGCTTATCAGAAGATGATTGATAATGTGGTTAAGTGCCTGCAAAGATTTCTTATTTACAAATTGAAAGAAAACTGCAATCATATATTAAGCAGGGCAGGAGTATAAGAGATTTAATTCATATTCTGGAAGAAATGGAAGAAGAATTACCGGTATAGTAGAAAAAGAACCGGAGATTATGTATCATTGAAAAACAGGAAAGAGAAGAGTGAAAACATGGGAAACAAAAAAGCTGCTTTTTTTGATATCGACGGAACCATATGGAACAGGCAGAATATCATTCCTGACAGCACCAGGGAGGCAATCAGGAAAATCAGGGAAAACGGAAATCTGGCTTTTTTGTGCAGCGGACGCTGCCGCTCCTATATACAGAATCCAGAGCTTCTTGGCATTGGATTTGACGGAGTGGTGTCGGGCTGCGGAACTATGATTGAATATAACGATGAAACTCTGTTTTACAGGAAGCTGGATACAGAACTGGTGGAACATACCATTAATACAGTCAGGCGTTATGGATTCAGGCCTATACTGGAAGGAAGGGAGTATCTGTATCTGGATGCGGCAGAGTTCGGGGAAGATTATTATGGAAAAAAGCTGAAAGCGGAGATGGGGGAGAAACTGCTCAGCATTTCCGGTGAGTGGGGGAAATGGGAAATTTCCAAACTGTCCTGTGCCATGGAGGAAAAAGGACAGAAGGAATGCTTTGCGGCTTTGGAAGAATATTATGATTTTATGGTGCACAATTCCCAGATAGTAGAGCTGGTGCCCAGGGGATATCATAAAGGAACAGGGCTTATTAAGGTCTGTGAGCTGCTTTCCATAGACCCGGCAGATACCTTTGCTTTCGGAGACAGTGTTAATGACCTTGGTATGCTGGAGGCTGCCGGTACGGCAGTCGTTATGGGAAATGGGTCCGAAGTGGCAAAGGCAGCAGCTGATTATGTGACTGCTCCGCTTTTGGAGGACGGAATATGGAAGGCGTGCAGACACTTTGATTTATTATAAACAGAAAGCGGGGACAAATAAATGAATACAGCGGAAACAGAAAGCTTTATAAAGGAATTATGCAGCTATGCGGGAGAAAATGATGTCTTTGCCCGGGATTTTTATGAAAGGCTGATAGAAGATGAGGAAATCTGCCGGGAATTTGTTTATTACATGGAGCATGGCAGCTTTGCCTGCAAGGCGAAGGTGTGCGGCTATACGGTGGTGGATGTTATGATATGGCAGATAGACCATTTTAAGGCATGGCTTGACAGGGATACCACGGGGACA
Source organism: Lachnospiraceae bacterium (assembly GCA_017621815.1). GTDB lineage: Bacteria > Bacillota > Clostridia > Lachnospirales > Lachnospiraceae > Suilimivivens. The sequence goes on from JAGASK010000026.1 coordinate 3,948, forward strand.
AAGCAAAACGGTGACAGAATGCTGCTGCTTGCCTTTGATACCCTTCTTAAAATGAGAAGAGAGCCTGAAAAATACATACAGAAAATGCAGAGCGAAACAGGAACGGATTTTCAGGACAAATATTAAAAATGCAGTCTTCGGCGGACAGCATCCCGGAGCCTTTGCTTTGAAAGTATGGTAAGCAGGGTTATTACAATGACGCCGCATATAGTCAGAATGATAGCCGACCACACAAGCTGGGGGGAAACACCGCGGTAATGATTGATTAAAAGCTCCAGTCCAACGCATAATAAGGCAATTTCCACAAAGAAATACAAAGCTGTGGTGAGGAAAGAAACCGGAAAGGTGCGAAGCAGCAAAGCAAAAATTTCCACCAATATGGTAACAAGGGCTACAATGGGAAGTGCAAGGGACAAAAACCACCTGTCGTTTGCCGTGTTAAAGGTAATCATGTAAAGGTAAAAGCCTGTGGCAGCGCCGTCAAAGGCGAGGGAAATATATACAGGCAGTTTGGTATAAATAACTGCGGGGAAGATGATTACAAACAAAATCAGGCATGCCCCGATGATAAACAGGGACCATGGAGTTCCTGAAAAAACAAAAATATTGAGAAGAAGACAGCAGAGGGAAGTTGCAGTCAGAACCACTGAGGTCAGGATTGCAAGATCCTTTTTCTTTACCACATCTACCTGCCCCTTTTCTTTCGGATAAGGATAGGAGGCGGTCTTTATTTTCTGCAATTCATTAGGGTTGATAACCGGTGTATTGCACAAAGGGCATCTTTCCAGGGATTTTTCCAGCTCTACACCGCAGTTTACACAATATGACATATAATTAAGATTCCTTTCTGTCAGGTTCTGTTGCTTTCGATAGTAACGTGAATGCCGTCCTGTACCAGCTTTCTGAAAAAATACCGCTCTACATCCGATTCAATAATGCTGCTGGCGAAATTGATGGTGAGAGTGTCTTCAAAGCTGACAATGGCGCAATTTGTCCGGGAGGAAAAGGGCTGCCCCATATAAATATCAAGCCGTTCGATATAGGGTTTCATGTCTTGGGGAACCTTTATGGCGCCCATATTGGTAAGCCCCGCTGAAGAATTTTTGTCCTGAACCCGGGTATAGAATTGTCTGACTACAAAGTCCTTTATAAAAAGAGGGACAACCCGGATAAAGGGATTCCTTTGGGTATTGGCATTGGTAGTAATGTCTCCCCGCAAAAACTTATCGCTGATATAGTAACGCATATAGTTATGCACCTGTTTTACAATTTCTTCAAAACTGTACTCCCCAAGCCGGGGGTCTATGCCGGGATATACCATGGTGATGAAATTGCGCATGGTTTTGGAAGGAAAGAAACGGCGCAGATTCACCGGCATGGCGATTTTTACAGGCTTAAGGCGCAGGTGCCGTTCGGATATCTGTTTTTGGTAGAGGGCATAGATGAGTACCGCATTCAGATATTCGGTAATGGTGGCATTATACTTTTTGGCAACTGACATCACCTGCTGCACAGACATAATGCCGTCAATGACATTAAAAGTGTAAAAGGGTTCTTTGGTGCCCCTGACACGGTAAGTCTTTTCACCGGGCCTTTTGGGGCAGACCTTGGCATTGGCGTACCGCATATAAGCATCTTCCAGTTCTTCGGGGTCAGGTGCTTCATTTACATCCTTTACAAAATATCCGTCGGAAATTTCATGCCCCAGAAGCCTTAAATAGACGGCTGTAATTGTTTGAAGCACATACATGCCTCCGCTTCCGTCTCCCAGGCTGTGATGGGCTTCCAGGGAAATCCGGCAGCCGTAATAGTAGATACGCAGCAGATACCTGTTGCCGGCCTTAAAAGGCATGGGCATACAGAAATTGCGGATATCCTTCTGCACAAAGGGACCGGGACGGTGGTTCGGTTCCAGGTAACGCCAGAACAGACCTTTCCTGATGGCAGTCTTGTAGGTCGGAAAGCGCACAAGGGCAATATCCACGGCCTGCTGCAGGATATCCGGTTTTACCGGTTCTTTCAAAAGCATGGAAAGACGGTAAACGGAAGAAAAGTCCCTTCTCTGCAGGGTTGGGTATACAATCGCTGATAAATCCAGCTTATACCAGATTTTTCTTTCTGTTTTAAGGCTGCCGCCGGCAGCGTTCTGATTTAACATAAAAGCAGTTCCTATCCTGCCGGAAAGCATTTCCTTCCGGCAAATATGACACACGATTTATAGAAAGTTTTGATTAGTATACCACAAAATGAGGAAAGTGTGCTACACTATCCGCAAAGAGCGATTTTTTTATCGCATAAAACAGTGTTTCAACTTTAAGATAAAAACAGATAAACGGAGGAATTATGGCAATAAATCCTAAAAAGCTATTGAATAAAAAGCCCTCTCCGGAGGCAGTAAATGTAAGTATGATGAGCCTGATCAGAAAGGTTCACGGCATGATTGATAATCCTGATATTGAAAAGCACCGTCAGTCACAGGACCATGTGGGAGCGCTTCTTGGAAATGTGAAAGCTGTAACAATTACGCCTTTTGCCATAGAGGATATGGAAGCGGAATGGCTTTGTGTGGACAGGGTGCATATGAAAAAATATGTGATTCTGTATTGTCATGGCGGCGGTTATTCCACAGGGAGCAGCGTTTATGCAAGAACCCTCACCACGAAGCTGGCGGAATCGACTTCTATGGATGTGCTTAGCTTTGATTACAGGCTTGCACCGGAACATCCTTATCCTGCAGCAACGGAGGATGCTATGAAGGCATGGAATTATCTGATGCTTCTGGGATATGGCGCCAGGGATATTATAATTGCGGGGGATTCCGCAGGAGGAAATCTGGCTTTGTCCCTTGTCCTTAAGCTGAAGGAAGAAAAGAGACTGCTGCCCAGAGGACTGGTGCTTTTGTCACCATGGACGGATTTGACCTCTTCAGGAAAAAGCCATGAAACCAGAAAAGATTTAGACCCTGTTCTTGATGAAGCGTATCTTAAACGGATGATTCAGAATTATGCAGCGGGAGAGGATTTGAAAAATCCGCTTATTTCTCCCCTTTTTGCTGATTTTACGGGGTTCCCGCCGACGTATATTCAAGCCGGGGATAATGAAATCCTGCTCAGTGATTCGGTGGAACTGCATAAGAAAATGGTGAAGGAAAATGTATCCGTTAAGATAGATGTTTATAAAAGAATGTGGCATGTATTTCAAATGTCGCCGCTTAAAACCGCCTATGAGGCAATGGAAAAGTGTGCGGAATTTATTTATGATATTTGCAGATAAAAAAAGGAAATGGAAGGCCTGCGCAGAATAATTTAAATGAAGGAGCTGACTATGAATATTCGTGAAAATCTGGAACGGCTTGAAGATGAAAGCTTAAGCCCTTATGCGGCCCACAGCAGAGATTCAAAAGGAAGGCTGCGGCCGGAAGAGCAATGTGATATCCGTCCTGTTTATCAGAGGGACAGGGACAGGATTCTGCATTCCAAGTCCTTCAGGAGACTGAAGGATAAAACCCAGGTATTTTTAACTCCTGAAGGAGACCATTACAGAACAAGACTGACTCATACCCTGGAGGTTTCCCAGAATGCCAGGACCATTGCCAAGGCGCTGCGCATGAATGAGGATTTGGTAGAGGCCATTGCTCTGGGTCATGACCTTGGGCACACTCCTTTCGGTCATGCGGGAGAAAGAGCCTTAAATGCAGTATGCCCTTACGGCTTCAGGCACAGTGAGCAAAGCGTGCGGACAGTGGATTTACTGGAAAAAGGGGGACAGGGGTTAAATCTGACCTTTGAGGTACGTGACGGCATACTGAATCACCAGACCAAGGGAATGCCTGCTACATTGGAAGGGAAAATAGTCAGATTTTCCGATAAAATTGCTTATATGCATCATGATATGGATGATGCTATCAGGGCGGGGATATTAACCGAGAAGGATATCCCGAAGGAAATCGGCGATGTAATCGGTTATACCACGGGAGAGCGCCTTGACCATTTCATTCATGATATTGTGAGCACCAGCTACGGTAAAAATGACATTGTCATGTCGGAGCCTGTTGCCGGGGCAATGAAGGCTTTAAGACAGTTTATGTTTGAACGTGTTTATCAGAATAAAGAAGCGAAAAGCGAAGAAGGAAAGGCGGAAATGCTGATGCAGACCTTATACAGCTATTACCGTCATCATCTTGAGCTTTTGACGGATGAATTGATTGCGCTGATTGAAAAGGGTGAGCCGGAGGAAAAAATTGTATGTGATTACATAGGCGCCATGACAGACCGGTTCGCCATTGCCAAATATGAAGAAATTTATATTCCCAGGTCATGGCATGGATGAGATAGGGAGAGAGTATGTATTATCCGGACGAGATAGTGGAAGAAATACGTATGAAAAATGATATAGTGGACGTAGTTTCCGGATATGTGAAGATGCAGAAAAAGGGAAGCAGCTATTTCGGATTATGTCCTTTTCATAATGAAAAATCCCCCTCCTTTTCCGTATCCCCGGGAAAGCAGATGTATTACTGCTTTGGCTGCGGAGCAGGAGGAAATGTTTTTACTTTCATTATGGAATATGAAAACTTTTCTTTTCAGGAGGCTATAAAGTTTCTGGCACAGAGGGCGGGCGTTGCCCTGCCGGAGGCGGAGTACAGCGAGGAAATGCGAAAAAAGGACAGTAAGCGCGCAAGGCTCCTTGAGGTTAATAAGGAGGCGGCAAAGTACTTTTTTTATCAGCTTCGGAGTGAAAGGGGAAAAGCGGGCTATCAGTATTTAAAGGGCAGGCAGCTTTCCGATGAAACAATTAAGAAATTCGGACTTGGCTTTGCCAACATGACCAGCAATGATTTGGTAAAGTATCTGAAGGGAAAGGGTTATGAGGACAAGCTTCTGCAGGAAGCGGGGCTTGCCAGCTTTGATGAAAAATTCGGAATGCATGATAAATTCTGGAACAGGGTTATGTTTCCCATACAGGATATTAACCACAGGGTTATCGGCTTCGGCGGAAGGGTGATGGGGGATGCAAAGCCTAAATATCTGAATTCCCCGGAAACTATGGTTTTTGACAAGAGCAGGAATTTGTACGGACTGAATATTGCAAGGACTGCCCGGAAAAATAATATTATTCTCTGCGAAGGCTATATGGATGTGATTGCCATGCATCAGGCAGGCTTTTCCCAGGCAGTGGCTTCTTTGGGAACAGCTTTTACGGAAGGACAGGCTTCTTTGCTTAAGCGTTATGCGCAGGAAGTTATTTTAGCTTATGACAGTGACGGAGCCGGAGTAACGGCAGCGCTGCGTGCTATCGGTATCTTAAAGGAAGCAGGGCTTACGGGTAAGGTGCTGAATCTGGAGCCTTACAAGGACCCTGATGAATTTATTAAGAATAAAGGCGCCCAGGCCTTTGAGGAGCGGCTTGGCCAGGCGGAAAACACCTTTTTCTTTGAACTGCGGATGCTCCAGAGAGATTATGATTTAAAGGATCCCGAATCCAAAACAAGATTCTACAGGGAAATTGCGAAAAAGCTTTGCGGATTTCCTGAAGAGGTGGAAAGGGAGAATTATATACAGGCGGTGGCGGATAAATATCAGATTGGATTTCAGAATTTAAGAAAACTGGTGTTATCTTATGCCTCCCAGACAGGACTGGCTAAGCCTGTGGAAAGGCCGAAGTCGGGAATACAAAAGAAGACATCCCCGGAAGAAAACAGGAAAAAGTCCCAGCGGCTTTTGCTTACATGGCTGGTGGAAGAACCTTCTTTGTATGAGAAAATCAGGAAATATATTTCCCCGGAGGATTTTACGGAGGATTTATATAAAAAAGTAGCTGTAAAGCTTTTTGAAGGTTTGGAGAAGGGGGAATTAAACCCGGCTTCCATAATCAGTTTGTTTACGGATGAGGAGGAGCAGAGGGCGGTGGCCGGAGTTTTTAATACCAGGCTCATGGAACTTTCAACAAAGCAGGAACGTGAAAAGGCATTTCACGACATTATTCTTTCTGTAAAAAGAAACAGCTATGAATATTTTTCCGGTCAGCTGGGCAGTGATGTAAATGCATTAAATCAGGTAATTGCCGGCAAAAAGGCACTGGAAGAACTTAGCAAAACGCATATTTCACTTGATTAAAGTAAATACTGTATAGAAAATTAGGAAGGATGGGAACTCACAATGGATGAAAACACACAGGCAAAATTTGATGAGAAACTGAAAAGTCTCTTAGCAGTTGCCAAGAAAAAGAAAAATGTTTTGGAATATCAGGAAATTAATGATTTTTTTGCTGATATGGCATTAGGAGAGGAACAATTTGATAAAATTCTGGAAACTCTGGAGCAGAACAATGTGGATGTACTCCGGATTACAGAAGGGGATGATGTGGATGATGAAGAAATCATACTTTCCGAAGAAGATGAAGTGGATATGGAAAGTATCGACCTTTCGGTTCCCGACGGTGTCAGCATTGAAGACCCTGTGAGAATGTATTTGAAAGAAATCGGCAAGGTGCCTCTTCTTAGTGCAGAAGAAGAAATTGAGCTTGCCAAAAAGATGGAAATGGGTGACCAGGATGCGAAAAAGCGTCTGGCAGAGGCTAACTTACGTCTGGTAGTCAGCATTGCAAAACGCTATGTAGGACGCGGTATGCTTTTCCTTGACCTGATTCAGGAGGGAAATCTTGGTCTTATTAAAGCTGTGGAAAAATTTGATTACCGTAAGGGATATAAATTTTCAACCTATGCGACATGGTGGATTCGCCAGGCTATTACAAGGGCTATTGCTGACCAGGCAAGAACTATCAGAATTCCTGTGCATATGGTGGAAACCATCAATAAACTGATTCGTGTCAGCAGGCAGCTCCTTCAGGAGCTTGGGCGTGAACCTACCCCTGAAGAAATTGCGGAAGAAATGAATCTTCCCGTGGAAAGAGTCAGGGAAATTCTTAAGATTTCCCAGGAGCCTGTTTCCCTTGAAACACCTATCGGTGAAGAGGAAGACTCCCATCTCGGAGATTTTATTCAGGATGACAATGTGCCGGTTCCCGCAGATGCGGCTGCTTTTACCTTGCTGAAGGAACAGCTTGTCGAGGTTTTAAGCACCCTTACCGACAGGGAACAGAAGGTGCTGCGTCTCCGTTTCGGGCTTGATGACGGAAGAGCAAGAACATTGGAAGAGGTAGGGAAGGAATTTAACGTTACCAGAGAGCGTATCAGGCAGATTGAGGCAAAGGCTTTGCGCAAGCTCCGCCATCCCAGCAGAAGCCGCAAGCTGAAGGATTATCTGGACTAGGAATGTGCCTTTATGAGCAAAACGGTTGAACTTACAAGGCGGATGCAGGCGGCGGCTGATATGGTGTCACCCGGAAGCAGGGTGTGTGATGTGGGCTGTGACCATGGATATGTATCCATTTACCTGGTGCAGACAGGGAAAGCGCCTCATGTACTTGCCATGGATGTAAATAAAGGTCCTCTTCTCCGGGCTAAGGAGCATGTTGAAAAATATCATGTGGAGGATTACATAACTCTGCGGCTTTCCGACGGCCTTACGGCTTATCGGAAGGGAGAAGCGGAGAGCCTTATATGCGCAGGAATGGGCGGGAGGCTCATGATGAATATTCTTGAAAAGGACTTATCAAAAACCTTTGATTTTCATGAACTGATTTTGCAGCCTCAGTCGGAAATCCCGCTTTTTCGGAAATTTTTAAGGGAAAAGGGATATATTTTTATAAAAGAAGATATGATTTTAGAAGAGGGGAAGTTTTATCCCCTTATGAAAGTCATCCGGGGCAAAAACGGTGCGGCAGAGGGCGCACAGGATGAGAAGGGCAGAAAAGAAGATAAAGAAAGGGACAGCGCAGAGACGGAGGAAAGCAAAGAACTTTGCCTGCTGCAGGATATGCTTGGTCCTTTGCTGCTGAAAGAAAAGCACCCTGTTCTTTTGCAGTTCATACAAAAGGAAATAAGTTTAAAACAGGAAATTTTAGATAAACTGGAAGGGCAGGAAGCCGGAAGCAGAAGCATGAAACGGAAGGAAGAACTGCTTTTAGAGCTTTCACTTTTCAGAAAAGCGGAAACCCTATGGAAATCGTAAAGGAGGCATGCATGGTTACGGTTACAATTAACGGTGAAAAGAAGGAATATCCGGAAGGCACTACTTTTGAAACAATTGCAAATGAGTACCAGGAGCAGTACGATAACCTGATTGCCCTGGTGCTTGAAAACGGCAAAATCAGGGAATTGATAAAGACCGCTGATAAAGACTGTGAATTATCTTTTCTGACGCTGAAGGACAATATCGGGCATAAGGCTTACGTCAGAACGGCATTAATGATACTGGTAAAGGCAGTATATGATGTGCTGGGAGCAGACAGGGTAGAAAAGGTGAAGGTTGAGTTTTCCATAGGCCAGGGGTATTACTGTGATGTAAAAATGGAAGAAAAACTGACTGCCGGGCTGGTGAAGAAAGTAAATGAAAGAATGCGGGAGCTGGTGGAGCTGGATTTGCCTATTACTAAAAAATCATATCCCATCGGCGAGGCAAGAGCTATTTTCAGGGAAAACAAGATGCTGGATAAAGAAAAGCTGTTCCGCTACAGGAGAAGCTCTTTTGTCAATGTATATTGCCTGGATGGATACTATGATTATTATTACGGTTTTATGCTGCCCGGCACAGGGTATTTGAAGTACTTTGATTTGATGTTTTACGAGAACGGAATTCTGCTTCTGATTCCGGGAGCCGAAGAACCGGATAAAATCGATTACTTTGAACCTAAGGAAAAACTCTTCAATACCTTAAAGACCTCTGCCCTGTGGGGAGAAATGATGGGAATCGATTCTGTGGGGGATTTAAACGATATTATCTGCGCCGGGGATATGAGTGATATGATTTTGGTGCAGGAAGCGTTACTGGAACGGAGAATCGGAGAAATTGCCAAAACCATTGTGGAAAGAGGAGACGTAAAGTTTGTATTAATCGCGGGACCGTCTTCTTCGGGGAAAACTACTTTTTCTCACAGGCTTTCCATACAGCTTCGTACCTATGGGAAAATACCTCATCCCATTGCGTTGGACGATTATTTTGTAAATCGTGATAAAACACCCCGGGATGAAAACGGGGATTATAATTTTGAATGCCTGGAAGCCATTGACATTAAGCAGTTTAATGAGGATATGACCCGGCTGCTGAATGGCGAAATTGTGGAACTGCCAAGCTTCAATTTTAAAACGGGAATAAGGGAGTACAAGGGCAATTTTAAAAAGCTGGGACCGGAGGATATTCTGGTAATCGAAGGAATTCACGGACTGAATCCCGCCACTACTTATTCCCTCCCGGATGAAAGCAAGTTTAAAATTTATATCAGTGCTTTAACGAATCTGAATATTGATGAGCATAACAGAATTCCGACTACAGACGGACGGCTTCTGCGCCGGATAGTAAGGGATGCCAGAACCAGAGGCACCAGCGCAAGAAGGACAATAGAAATGTGGCCTTCTGTAAGAAGGGGAGAAGAAGCTTATATTTTTCCTTTTCAGGAAGATGCGGATGAAATGTTTAATTCTGTTTTAATTTATGAGCTTGCAGTGCTGAAACAGTATGCGGAGCCTTTGTTGTTTGGTATAAAGGAAGGCGAACCGGAATATTATGAGGCAAAAAGACTTTTAAAATTCCTGGAGTATTTTTTGGGAATAGACAGTGAGAATGTACCGAGCAATTCCATCTGCCGGGAATTTATCGGCGGAAGCTGCTTCCCGGTATAATTCTTTCTTGCAATATTAATAAAAACAAGTATAATAAAAAAATGGAAATCAAGTAGGACAAATAATCGCGGCTGTTATAGATGACTTCCGCTTTGCGGAACATCATTAACAGGTGAGGAAAGTCCGGGCTTCACAGGGCAGGATGCCGGATAACGTCCGGTGGAGGCGACTCCAAGGCCAGTGCAACAGAAATAAACCGCCACAACAAGTCAAGCTCGGCTAATGCCGAGTCTTGTGGTAAGGGTGGAAAGGCAGCTTAAGAGACTACCGCCTGCACGGTAACGGGCAGGGCACATGTAAACCCCATCCGAAGCAAGACCAAACAGAAAGCGTTAAAACCGGCCCGGTGAGCTTTCAGGTGGGTCGCTGGATGCTGCCGGTAACGGCAGTACTAGATAGATGATTATTCACGACATAACCCGGCTTATCGTTCTGCTTGATTCCCACAAACAATGAGCCGGGTGGGCATGTCTTCATGAACATTTGGCGAATCAGGTTCTTAAATAATGATAAAAAAATCTATTTCTTTATTGGCAGTGATTTTGATAGCGGCTCTTGCAGTACCGGAAATGGCGGTATATGCGGATGAGCAGAAAATGGGGCGTCTGATACAGGCCACCACTTTGGAAGAGGACTATCAGGCGCTTGTTCATTTGAATCTTACAGATACTCCCGTTTTAGCAGAAGAAAATATTGATAAGGCTTATGCAAATGTTCTTTGCAGCGCTGTCCGCATTCAGTGTGGCGGGCATTATGGCAGCGGCAGCATATATGTAATGACAGAGGAGGAAATTATAGTTGTCTCTAATAAGCATGTGCTGCAATATTTTAATGATGAAAGCTATGTGACCTTTTGGAATGGCAGGTCGGAAAGCGGAAGGATAGTGGGAATCAGTGAGGAAGCGGATGTAGGGTTTATCAGTATTTCCACATCTGATTTTACTTATGAAGAGCTTTTGCAGCTTAAAAGTGTGCGGAAACAGCAGGATGCTTTTGGTAATGTTAAAGAAAACACCTGTTTTTTTATGATAGATGCGGCAAGTGACAGCTTTGCTCCTGCCCTGTATACGGGAAGTATAATTGATAAAAACAGGTTTTTGTCAGAATACGGCATGGAAATGATTTATGGCAACGCACCTGCGGTTCCGGGAATGTCAGGAACGGGGCTCTTCGATTGTTATGGGAATTATATCGGAATATTGTCCGGAGGGACGGAACATAATGAAATTGCGGGGGTGCCCCTGCCTGTAATAGAAGAGGAATATCATAAGTCAAATACCCCACAGCAAGCCACGAAGCATCAAAATTGAAGCGCAACAGAGCTGTGGGGTTATTCGACCCTCGCGGCATTCACCAAATGCATGTGCAAGCACCCGAGCTTGGCTCATTGCTCGCGGGAATAGAAAACCGGCTCACATGACGGTATGAGCCGGTTTGAATAATCATATTTATAATAAAAAATTAAGCCATCTTGTTTACAGCCTGAGCTAAACGTGATACTTTTCTGGAAGCTGTATTCTTATGATAAACACCTTTGGAAGTAGCCTTGTCGATAGTAGCTGTAGCAGCGATTAATGCTTCCTGAGCAGCAGCCTTATCATTTGCTTCAATTGCAGCAGTTACTTTCTTAATAGATGTTTTAACTCCAGATTTGATAGACTTATTTCTTTCAGCCTTTGTTCTGTTAACTAAAATTCTCTTCTTAGCAGATTTAATGTTAGCCATGATGTACACCTCCTATTAAATTCATCGGTTTCAAGGTGTTACATTAAAGCCGGAGACACGGACGTCTTAATGTAAGCACACGCATATTATTGTATCCTCTGATTAACGTAATGTCAATATTTATTTGAAAAATCTGACAAAAAAATTGACGAAAAATTTGACGGAGTCTGCTGGCTGTTGTTACCGAACGGCTGCGGGGAGTGAGCGGTAATCAACATGGGTAATTTTGCTTTTACCTGGATACACATTATTATTTTTGAGAGAAACTAATGGGAAATAAGTTTTTTTGAGATATACACATGAGGAAAACTAATGGGAAAGCCCATTGATTAAGATATACACATGAAAAAAATGAAAAGATAATAATGGGAGATGTGTGGTTTTCTGATTTTCACATTAGATTGGGTAATAAGAAATAAGTGTAAAAAGCCTGAATTCCAAAATACACATTATTATAAGGCGATTAATAGTCGGTATATGCCGGATTTATATTATATGACTTGTTTTGCAGGACGCTTTTGGAAAGCATTCCGGCAGCCGGAATTCAAAATTTTCAGATAGCTTCTGTTTTTTTGAGTAGTAATGAAAAAGACTGCGTATACTGTATAGGAGAAATATTGCATTGTACTTTGGAGGGAATATGAGCAGCTTTAAGGTGAGAACGGATTTGGCATTGGAAGCAAGGGAAAATGTGGATGAGGGTGCTGAAGAACTTCGAGGGGTTACGGTAGAAGAGGATTATAATGAAAAAAGTGAGGTTAAGGTAACAAAAGTTATTATTGAATCTAAAAACAGCGCCAAATTTTTAGGTAAGCCGGTAGGAACCTATATTACGTTGGAGGCTCCGGCCATGGCACAGCCTGATGAGGATTATCATAAAGAAATATCGGAAGAACTGTCGAAACAGCTGAAAATGATTATTCCCGGCATGGAGGATGAAATATCCGTCATGGTTGTGGGGCTTGGAAACAGGGATGTAACTGCTGATGCCCTTGGCCCTAATGTGGTGGATAATCTGACGATTACAAGACATATGGTGAAAGAATTTGGAAAGGCAGCATACGGCAAAAGCAAAATTCATATGATAAGCGGTCTGGTACCGGGAGTTATGGCTAAAACAGGAATGGAATCTGCGGAAATCATCAAAGGCGTGGTGGAAAAAACAAAGCCGGATGTTGTTATTGTAGTGGATGCACTGGCTGCGCGCTCAACCAAAAGGCTGAACAGGACCATACAGGTGACGAATACGGGAATTCATCCCGGTTCAGGTGTGGGAAATTACAGAAATTCCATTACAGAAGAAAGCCTTGGGGTTCCTGTTATTGCTATTGGAGTTCCTACTGTAGTTGATGCGGCTACGATTGTAAATGACGCTCTTGAAAAAGCAGTAAAGCGTCTTGCGGAGGATACTGTGGAATTGAAAGAAGAACTGCGAAACGGTATGGGAGAGCTTTATAATATGTATGTAACGGGAAAAGACGTGGACTATGAAATAAAGCAAATCAGCCATATTATCTGCGATGCCATTCATGGCGCTCTGGATATATAGGTTAAAGTTTACGGAAGAATGAATATTTCTGCGCAAGCATATACTTCCATAGTGAGGTGTGCTTGTCATGTCGGGAAAGAAGCTTGAAAAAATAAAGAAAATAATAATAGCATGCGTTATTTTTGCAGGCTTCATTTGTATGCTGGCAGATTACCTGAAAAAAACAGAGACGGAAGAAAGTAAAGAAGGAAGCTTCTGGCAGAATATGGGAAATGAAATCTGCAGGAATATAGAGAAAAGTTATTTTCTTCTTCCGTCATTTCTGCGGGAAGGAAAAGATGCCGGAAATTCCTTTTATTTTATAGAGCAGGCAATGAGGGATGAGATGCCCCTTTACAGCTATGCGCTGAACAGTGACAGCAAAGACAAAACAGAGGATGAAAGCATGGCAGAAATTATCATGAAGCAGGAGGGAGCTGACGAGGATACTAAAAATATAGAAGAAAGCCATCTGGACTATGGAGAAGATGCTTTACATATTGAAAACAGCATGATGGAAGAAATGCAGAAGGAAAACAGCAAATATAAACAGGGAGAAATGGACGGGGATGCAATGGTTGAAGATGCGGATGTGCAGCCTGAGGAAGCGGAAATTGTGACAGAGAATCAGTCAGGGGAATTTGAGATACCTGAATATCCTTCCTATACTTATGACTGGTCTGAAAACTGGGGGTATGAAGAGCTGGTATCCAATTTTTATGCGGTAGATAATACCACTTCGTTAAAAGAAGAATATATGAATCTGGATACTCTTTTGTATGAGGATTTATCTGTTGATAAGACATCGGATGGACCACAGATTCTGATTTATCATACCCATTCCCAGGAGGCTTTTGCTGACTCTGTTGCCGGCGATGCTTCCACTACTATTGTGGGAGCGGGAGATAAACTGGCAAGGCTTCTGGAGGAAGAATACGGTTTTAAAGTGATGCATCATACCGGCGAATATGATGTGGAAGACAGGGATTATGCTTATTCCAACTCCCTGCCCGCACTGGAAAAAATACTGGAAGAAAATCCTTCCATCGAGGTTGTAATTGATTTGCACCGTGATGCGGTAAAAGAAGGAAATAAGCTGGTCATGGACCTTAACGGCAGGCCTACCGCCAGATTTATGTTTTTTAACGGCATGAGTTACATACGGAATAAAGGGGATATTACATATCTTGAGAATCCTTATATTCAGGATAATCTTGCATTTTCTTTTCAGGCACAGGTAACGGCAAATGAGTATTATCCGGGAATTGCCCGGAAAATATATTTGAAAGCATACCGGTATAATCTTCATTTAAAGCCGAAAAGCATGCTCATTGAGCTGGGCGCCCAGACAAATACTGTTGAAGAAATCATGAACGCCTGCGACCCTCTTGCACACATCATTTCCATTGTGCTCGCTGGGTAAATGTGGTATACTTCCTAAGAGAAATTGCTTAAAGGAGACCGGAAGAGAGTATGGCACATATTGACCAGAGTAAAATCAGAAATTTCTGCATAGTAGCCCATATTGACCATGGAAAGTCTACACTGGCAGACAGAATTATAGAAAAAACAGGGCTTTTAACCAGCAGGGAAATGCAGGCTCAGGTTCTTGATAATATGGACCTTGAAAGAGAAAGGGGCATTACGATTAAGGCGCAGACCGTAAGAACCATATATAAAGCGAAGGACGGCGAAGAATACATTTTTAATTTAATCGATACCCCGGGACATGTTGACTTTAATTATGAGGTCAGCAGAAGTCTTGCTGCCTGTGACGGGGCAATTTTGGTAGTGGATGCGGCACAGGGGATTGAAGCCCAGACACTTGCCAATGTTTATCTGGCTCTTGAGCATAATCTTGAAGTATTTCCGGTAATTAACAAAATAGATTTACCAAGTGCGGAACCGGAGAGAGTAAAGAATGAAATTGAAGATGTGATTGGCATTGAAGCCCAGGATGCACCTCTCATTTCCGCAAAAAACGGTATTGGAATTGACGAAGTGCTGGAAGCTATTGTGGAGAAAATCCCGGCGCCTTCAGGAAATCCGGATAATCCTCTGCAGGCGCTTATATTTGATTCTTTATATGATCCGTATAAGGGAGTTATTATTTTCTGCCGCATTATGGAAGGATGTGTGTCCAAAGGGACAGGCATCAGGATGATGGCAACGGGAGCTGTGGCGGATGTTGTGGAAGTAGGATATTTCGGCGCAGGACAGTTTATTCCCTGTGAAGAATTAAGCGCCGGTATGGTAGGTTACATTACCGCTTCCATTAAGAATGTAAAGGATACTGCAGTGGGGGATACAGTTACGGAGGATAAAAGGCCCTGCAGCGAGCCGCTTCCCGGTTATAAAAAGGTCAATCCCATGGTATACTGCGGTGTTTATCCGGCAGACAGTGCGAAATATTCAGACTTAAGGGATGCCCTTGAAAAACTTCAGCTGAACGATGCTTCCCTGCAGTATGAGCCGGAAACCTCTATTGCCCTTGGTTTTGGGTTCCGCTGCGGATTCCTGGGACTTCTGCATCTGGAAATTATTCAGGAGAGACTGGAAAGAGAATATAATCTGGATTTAGTTACAACCGCACCGGGTGTTATTTATAAGGTGCATAAGACAAATGGTGAAGTGATTGAGCTTACCAATCCTTCCAACCTGCCGGATCCCGCTGAAATTGAATATATGGAAGAACCTGTGGTCTCTGCCGAAATTATGGTGACAACGGAATTTATCGGTTCCATCATGGAGCTTTGCCAGGAAAGAAGGGGAAGGTACCTTGGTATGGAATATATGGAAGAGACAAGAGCCCTTCTTAAATATGAGCTTCCTTTAAATGAGATTATTTATGACTTTTTTGATGCCCTGAAATCCCGCTCCAGAGGTTATGCCTCTTTTGACTATGAATTAAAGGGATATGAGCAGTCCGAACTTGTGAAGCTGGATATATTGATTAACAGGGAAGAAGTGGATGCCCTTTCCTTTATTGTGCATAAGGACAGCGCTTATGACCGGGGCAGAAGAATGTGTGAAAAACTTAAGGATGAGATTCCCAGACATTTGTTTGAAATTCCCATTCAGGCAGCTGTAGGAGGTAAAATTATTGCCAGGGAGACCGTAAAGGCCATGCGCAAGGATGTGCTTGCCAAGTGTTACGGCGGTGATATTACCCGTAAGAAGAAGTTGCTTGAAAAGCAGAAAGAAGGAAAGAAGCGTATGCGCCAGATAGGCAGCGTTGAAATTCCTCAGAAAGCATTTATGAGTGTGCTGAAATTAGATGAAAACTGAGTATAAACCCTTAAGTATTTATATACACATTCCATTTTGCGTCAGGAAATGCCTGTATTGTGACTTTCTGTCTGCTCCGGCAGGCGAAAAAGAAAAGGAAGATTATCTGGAATGCCTGACGGAAGAAATCAGGAGAGAAGCCGTATATTACAAAAAATATGAAGTACAGACTGTTTTTATCGGCGGAGGAACTCCTTCTCTGGTTTCCGCCCTGTGGATGGAAAGGATACTGCAGGTTGTTTATGATAATTATAAAATGGCTGATGAGCGGGAGATTACCATAGAGGTGAATCCCGGTACGGTTTCTTTAGACAAGCTTCAGGCATATTATCATATGGGCATAAACCGGCTGAGCATAGGGCTTCAGTCGGCGCAGGATAATGAGCTTAAGCTTCTTGGCAGAATTCATACGGCAGCGGATTTTTTTCGGACATATGAAAATGCTGTTAAATCAGGATTTAATAATATTAATGTGGATTTAATGTCGGCGATTCCGTCTCAGACAGTTGACAGTTATAAGGAAACCTTGTATAAAGTGCTTTCCCTTAAGCCCCAGCCGGCTCATATTTCGGCATACAGCCTTATTATAGAGGAAGGAACGCCCTTTTACGAGAATACGCCGGAGCTTCCGGATGAAGAAACCGACAGGCTTATGTATAAAATAACTGATGATATTTTAGAGGAAAACGGATATCACAGGTATGAAATTTCCAATTATGCAAAGCCGGGATATGAATGCCGGCATAATAAAGTATATTGGAAAAGAGGAGATTATGCAGGCTTTGGAATAGGAGCGGCATCTCTTGTTAATAATGTACGGTTTGGCAATACCGGAGATATCAGGACTTATATAAACCGGATTGCGTCAGGCGGAAATTGTAATCCGGAAGGCATCCGCTGTCCGGGAAACGGAATCAGGGAAAATATTCAGAAACTTTCCGTAAAAGAACAGATGGAGGAATACATGTTCCTGGGGCTTCGGCTGACAGAAGGAATTTCCTGCCGGGATTTTTATCATACCTTTGGTGTAAAAATTGATAAAATATATGGGGAAGTTATAAAGAAGCTGGAAAGACAGGGACTTTTGCTCTGCAAAGCAGATGAAACCGGAGATATGCGGATTGCCTTAAGCGAATTCGGTCTTGATGTGAGTAATGTGGTTATGGCTGAATTTCTGCTGGAATAAAATTTTTGCAGGAATAAGGCAGTTTAAGGGCACTTCTGCTGTGAAAAGAAAGCGCAATGCGGTGTCGGTTGACATAACCGAAGCTTTGGGATTATATTTTATTTTGTGGAAAGGCACTTGGAAGCTCTTTAAGTCATAGAATAATAAAAATGACTTTGGGGGCGCCTTTTGAAAACCTTTAGTCAACCGCTGTCGGCTTCGGAAGAAGCCTATTATTTACGGCTATTAAAAGAAGGAAACGGCGACGAAGCCGAAAAGGCAAGGGAAATTTTAATTGAAAGAAACCTTCGTCTGGTGGCCCACATTGCCAAAAAATATCAAAATGTTGATGAGGATATGGAGGATTTGATTTCCATCGGAACCATAGGACTCATTAAGGCAATATCATCCTTTGATGCAGGAAAAGGAAAACTCAGTACTTATGCATCCCGCTGTATTGACAATGAACTGCTGATGCTGCTCCGCTCCAAGAAAAAGAGTGCAAGGGAAGTATCCCTGTTTGAGCCCATCGGAACAGACAAAGAAGGCAACGAGATTAATCTCCTTGATATTATTGAGCAGGAGCAGACAGATGTAACGGAACAGATGGAGCTTTGCGAGAATACCAAAAAGATGAAGCGGCTTCTTGATGAAGTGTTAAATGACAGGGAAAGAGAAATTATTTACTTGCGTTACGGCCTTTTAACAGGCAGGGATGTAACGCAGCGTGAAATCGGGGAAGCGCTTAATATTTCCCGCAGTTATGTGTCCAGAATAGAGAAACGCGCATTAGCCAAATTGCGGGAAGGGTTTAACAGCGAATACAAGGAAAATAATAACAGGAAAATAAGGAAGACTTAAAAGAACGGAAGGATAACGTGGAGGAAGAGCAATGCCGACAATAGAGGAAATGTTAAAAGTGGCGAAGGATGCCGGTGCATCTGACTTACATATTACGGTAGGTGTGCCGCCTAAAATGAGGGTTAACGGACATTTGATTACAATGGATTTTCCAAGAATGCTGCCGCCTGATACCAGTCAGCTCCTGTCAGAGATTATGAATGAGAAGCAAAGGGAGAAATTTGAGGAAAAAGGGGAGCATGATATGTCTTTTTCCATTCCGAATTTCGGGCGGTTCCGTGTCAATGCCTACAAACAGAGAGGTTCTGTTGCCATTGCCCTGAGACTTGTAGGTACCCAGGTGCCCTCCCCTGAGGTTTTGGGAGTTCCTGATTCGGTCATTGATTTATACCAGCGTAAGAGAGGACTGGTACTGGTAACAGGACCTACGGGCAGCGGCAAGTCCACAACGCTGGCAGCGATTATTGATAAGATTAACAATAACAGGGAATGCCATGTAATAACTCTGGAAGACCCTATTGAATATCTCCATCAGCATAAACTGGCAATGGTAAATCAGAGGGAAATCGGATTGGATTCCCAAAGCTATGCCAACGCCCTGCGGGCGGCGCTGCGGGAAGACCCGGATGTTATTCTGGTAGGTGAAATGCGTGATTTTGAAACCATCAGTGTTGCTATTACCGCAGCCGAAACAGGACATTTGGTGCTTTCCACCCTTCATACTATCGGTGCAGCAAGCACGGTAGACCGTGTAATTGATGTATTCCCGCCTCATCAGCAGCAGCAAATCCGGGTGCAGTTTGCCAATGTCCTGGAGGCGATTGTTTCCCAGCAGCTGATTCCCCGTGCGGATGATCTGGGACGTGTAGCCGCATTTGAAGTCCTGCATGCCAACCATGCGGTGAGAAATCTGATTCGGGAAGGAAAGTCCCATCAGCTCATGTCTGTAATGCAGACCAACAGAAAGGCCGGTATGATAGCAATGGATGAAGCGATTCAGCAGTTATACCGTGAGGGGAAAATTGACAGGGAGATGGCAATTCAGTTTGCCCAGGATCCTGACGGCATGAAAAATAAGCTTTTCTAATAAAAATTTAATTTTTGTTTATAAAAATGTAATTGAAAATGTCATCTTAATAAGGTACAGTAAAATCTATCCATACAGTAGGTTTTACTGTATCTTTTTCTTATTTTTCTTATGCCCTTAAAATATCGGGCAGAGTTTTCAATTTAACGGGATTATATATGGTTATGCATGAGGGGTAATTGCGGAAGGAGGAATTTTTTGTACAGTACAATTTTATCAGGTGCCGTTTACGGCATTCAAAGCTATCTGGTGCAGGTGGAAGTGGATTTGTCCCAGGGGCTTCCCTGTTTTGCCATGGTGGGGAGTCTGGGAGGAGAGGTCCGAGAGTCGGGAGAACGGGTGAGAATTGCTCTTAAAAATATGGGAATTCACCTGCCGCCTATGCATATTGCCGTGAATCTTTCCCCTGCGGATATCAAAAAGGAAGGAACCGCTTTTGACCTGCCCATTGCAGTGGCGGTGCTCTCATCCATGGAAAAAATCAAAAAAAGCGCAGCGGAAGGTATTCTCATATTGGGAGAACTTGGATTGAATGGAGAAATAAGACCGGTAAAAGGCGTGCTCCCTATTGTAAAAAAAGCATATGAGATGGGAATCAGGCAGTGCATGATTCCGGAGAAAAATGTCAGGGAAGCAGGCCTTGTTCAGGACATAAAAATAGTTGGTGCAGCCACCCTTTCACAGGTAATTTCATATTTAAATGCTTCTGAAGAAAAAAGAGAAGAGGTGATTTGTCCATTTATGGGAGACGGGGAGATGTTTGGTGAAAGTGAAACAGCCAATCCTGATTTTTCGGATATTGCAGGGCAGGAAAGTGTAAAACGTGCAGCTGTAATTGCGGCGGCAGGATTTCATAATCTGCTTGTTACAGGACCTCCGGGCTGCGGCAAAACCATGATAGCAAGGCGTCTCCCTTCTATTCTGCCGCCTCTTTCAAGACAGGAGAGCCTTGAAGTTTCGTCTGTTTACAGTATTGCCGGAATGCTGGACGAAAAGAAGCCTTTTATGGACAAAAGACCTTTTTTAAGTCCCCATCATACGATTTCACCGCAGGCACTGACGGGAGGAGGAAAGATTCCAAGACCGGGAATCATCAGCCTGGCTCACAGAGGTGTGCTTTTTTTGGATGAAATGCCGGAATTTAAAAAGCAGACGCTGGATGCCCTGCGCCAGCCTATGGAGGATAAAAAAGTGCATATTTCAAGAGCCTGCGGGACTTTTACCTATCCTGCCGATTTCATGCTGGTAGGAGCCATGAATCCCTGTCCCTGCGGTTATTATCCCGATAGAAATAAATGCCGGTGTACACCTTTTGAAATTCATAATTATATCTCACATATTTCAGGTCCTGTTCTTGACAGAATAGATATTTGCGTGGAAGCGCCAAGAGTGGAACTGGACAAACTGATGAAGGGCAAAAAGGGAGAATCCGGGGAGAGCATGAAAGAGAAGGTGCTGGAAGCAAGAGAGCGCCAAAAAGAGAGATATGGGGGAACAAAAATCCGGTTTAACGGAGAACTTTGCACCAAAGATATTGAAAAATACTGTGTTCTCGGAAGCAGACAGCAGGAAATGATGAAAAAGATTTTTCATTCCATGGGGCTTAGCGCACGGGCTTACCACAAAATAATTAAAGTGGCGAGAACCATTGCCGATGTGGAAAACTGCAGCAGGATAGAAGAAAAGCATCTGGCAGAGGCTGCCTGCTATTATCCAAGGCAATAGAAAGGTTTAGAGGAATTTTGTGATACAGGATGGAGAAGGAGACGGAAATTGACAGACAAAAACAGGGAAACAGAAGCGGCATACAGATATTGGCTTCATAATGTACAGGAAATCGGAGAAAAAACATTTAAAATGCTGGTGGAGGAATTGGGCGGTGCTAAAGGGGTGTATGATGCTTCAGAAAAAAGAATTGAAAGGATACTGAAAGAAAACATCAGGGAAAGCCGGATAGTTGAAAGTAAACTGAAGGCTATCAGGCAGTCCCGAAAAGAGTGGAAAGTGGAAGAGAAATATGGGCAGATGACAGAAAAAGGAATTTCCATGGTAAGCATATGGGATAAGAATTACCCCTTACGGCTGAAAAAAATTACCAGCCCTCCGGTAATTCTGTATTGTATGGGGAAACTGCCCGGGGAAGAAAGAACAGCCCTTGCCGTAATCGGAGCCAGGGAATGTTCGGAATATGGTGTTTATACAGCAAAGGCCTTTGGGGAAAAAATCGGAGCTGCGGGAATTGATATTATCAGTGGAATGGCAAGGGGAATCGATGGAATAAGCCAGAGGGCGGCTCTGGACGCCGGAGGATGCTCCTATGCGGTGCTGGGATGCGGAGTTGATATCTGTTATCCTGCCTCCAACAGTGAACTGTACGGGCAGATTCGGGAAAAGGGCGGAATTATCTCCCCCTTTCCTCCGGGAACGCCTCCCCGGAAAAATCTTTTTCCTTACAGAAACAGAATTGTTGCGGGATTGTCTGACGGCGTGCTGGTAATAGAAGCCAGGCAGAAAAGCGGTACATGGATTACGGTAGATATGGCTCTGGAACAGGGGAAAGATGTGTATGCTGTGCCGGGAAGGATTACGGACAGATTAAGCGATGGCTGCAACCTGCTGATTCGGCAGGGAGCCGGAATCGCCCTGACTCCGGAGGATGTAATTGCGGAGCTTGCCATGCTGAGGAACAGGGGAGGGAATAGGGGAGCCCAAAGTAAAACTATGCCGCATCAGGAAAATAAGAAAAGGGCGGAAGAAGAAAAAGAAACCGGAATTCTGGGATTCCTCGATTTCAATCCCAAATCTTCTGATGAAATACTGGAACTTGCAGGAAAAGCAGGAATGGATATGACCCTGCCACAGCTTTTATTTGAGCTGATTCAGCTGTGCATGGAAGGAAAAGCAGGGCAGGTTGGAGGAAATTATTTTGTGAGAAAGATAGAGGCGGGGTACCCATATTTCTGACAACAGATGAAAAGTTGCAGAAAAATGCGAATCGTATTACAATCAATGTTACAGTGATGAATCCTGTATCCTGGCTAAAGGAGGTATTGATGAATGGAAATCATAAAAAAACGTGATTCTCATTATAAGATGAGAGCAGGTGAATTTGGTGAATGGCTGGATGAGTTGGGAATAAACGGTGCCTGCAGAAAAATGGAAGAACTGGGTGCATTTGGAACAGGCGATTACACAAAAGAAAAATATGAAAATGAGGAAACATTTTCCTTTGCAGAAATTGAAAAAGAATTAGGATTATGCTGAGATAAATTTGAACAGAAAGCGCAGGTAATAACATGAATACATTTCTATACGAAGTAGCCGGCATTGACGGGGACTACGCCAATTTAAGAAGAACTGATATAGAAAGCGATGAACTTAAGCTGGTGGCAAGGGCGCTGCTCCCTGCTGAGATTAGTGAGGGTACAAAGCTTAAATATGAATGGATGCAGTACGAAATCATAGAATAGTTTGGAGAAAGCAATGAGAAAGCGGAAAAACATTGGAGATAAGGGTTTTTCTTTGGCAGAGATTATCATGGTATTTGCCGTCATAACGATTCTGATTATTCTTTTATCATCTCAGTTATTGGGATATGTTGAACGTGTCAGGCAGAAAAAAGATATTCAGCAGGCTAAAACTGTACATATGGCAATAACTGCCGCCGTACTGAGTCCTGCTGCTGATGATGCGCCGGAAAAAATAGTTTATGACAGCCTGGCGGAATTATATAATGACACGGAAAGGCCGAATTTTGTAAAAACGGTTAAGGAGATGGTGGAGGAATCGGATGCTTCAAAGCTTGAAGGCGCAGGCTTTGTGTCAAAGGCATATAAAGGCTCCGGCATGAAGGTTGAAATTGAAGGCAGTGAAATAAAGCTTTCTGTTGCGGTTTCGGGGAGCGCTTCTGAAGGTGACAGACCCATAGAAATTGAATGATACGGTGCCTGAAGAAACAAAGACGGAATGATTGGGGGAAATATGGGAGCAATAGCGGTCTATGGTATGATATTTCTTTTTGGAATTATGATAGGAAGCTTTTTGAATGTATGCATTCTCCGGCTGCCTGAGCATGAGGATATTGTTTTTACACCTTCCCACTGTACTTCATGCGGTCATGTTTTGAAATGGTATGAACTGATTCCACTGGTTAGTTTTGCGATACAGGGCGGCAGGTGCAGGAACTGTAAAGAGAAAATTTCCCTGCAATATCCTGTGATAGAGTTTTTAAACGGGATTATTTATGTATGGATATTTGCGGTAAAGGGCATTATATCGGAGAGCGTACTGTTTTGTATCTGTGCATCTGTTCTGATTGTAGTCGCTGTGACAGATTTCAGGACATATGAAATTCCTTTTGGATGCAACATTATAATAGGAATATTGGGAATTTTGCGGATACTTTTGGATTTGCAGCACTGGTATCATTATGTAATCGGGTTTTTTACCGTCAGCGGGTTGTTTTTGCTTGTGTATTTTATCACGAAGGGAAATGGTATAGGGGGAGGCGACATTAAGCTGATGGCAGCGTCCGGTCTTTTGCTGGGCTGGCAGAATATTATACTGGCGCTTATGCTGGGCTCAATAGCCGGCTCTGTGATACATCTTACATTGATGAAACTGAAAGGCAGGGGCAGGGTTTTGGCTTTCGGACCTTATCTGGCATTGGGAATCTTTATATCAATGCTTTATGGTAATGAGATTATAAGCTGGTACTTGGCGTGGCTTTTCCAAAGTTAATAAATTTTTAACTTGCAACCAAAAAAAAATTGGTGTATAGTTGAGCACGTTATTAGTTTAAGAACAAGGGGATATGCAATCAATGGCAAAATATCTGGTAATTGTGGAGTCACCGGCTAAGGTAAAAACAATTAAGAAATTTCTGGGGGCAAATTATGAAGTAATGGCAAGCAACGGTCATGTCCGTGATTTGCCGAAGAGTCAGTTGGGTATTGATGTAGAGCATGATTATGAACCTAAATATATTACCATTCGCGGTAAAGGTGATATATTGGCTGGTTTAAGAAAAGAAGTAAAAAAAGCCGAAAAAATTTATCTGGCAACTGACCCTGACCGTGAGGGAGAAGCCATTTCCTGGCATCTTTTAAAGGCACTTAAGCTTGAAGATAAGAAAGTATACCGTATTACGTTTAATGAGATTACGAAAAATGCCGTAAAGGAATCTCTGAAAAATGCCCGTGAAATCAATATGAATCTGGTGGATTCCCAGCAGGCAAGGCGTGTCCTTGACCGCATGGTGGGATATCGTATTTCTCCGCTGCTTTGGGCTAAAGTAAAAAGAGGGCTCAGCGCCGGACGCGTACAGTCAGTAGCGCTTCGTATTATTTGCGACAGGGAAGAAGAAATTAACAATTTTATTCCCGAAGAATACTGGACACTGGACGCGCTTTTTGACATTCCGGGTGAGAAGAAGCCCCTGACGGCAAGATATTATGGCACAAAAGACAAAAAAGCAGCCATTTCCTCCAGGGAAGAAATGGATAAGATTATAAAGGAACTTGAAAATGCTGATTATAAGGTCAGTGAAGTTAAGAAGGGAGAGCGGGTAAAAAAAGCGCCCCTGCCTTTTACAACTTCTACCTTACAGCAGGAAGCCAGCAAGGTTTTAAATTTTTCCACACAGAAAACCATGCGTCTGGCACAGCAGCTTTACGAAGGCATTGACATTAAAGGCAATGGTACCGTGGGTATTATTACTTATCTGCGTACCGATTCCACCAGAGTTTCGGCGGAAGCGGAAGCCATGGCAGAGGAGTATATTACAAAAACATATGGAAGCGAATATGCGGCAGCGCCTTCTGAGGGAGGGAAAAGCAAACAGAAGATTCAGGATGCCCATGAGGCGGTCAGACCTACTGATTTGAACCGCACTCCCGCTAAAATTAAGGATTCCCTGTCCAGGGACCAGTTCCGTCTGTATCAGCTGATTTGGAAGAGATTTACTGCGAGCCGTATGGCTCCTGCCAGATATGAAACTACTTCCGTTAAAATTGACGGAGGAGAGCACCGTTTTACTGTAGCGGCATCCAAGGTGATTTTTGATGGTTTTATGAGTGTTTATACACAGGAGGATGAGAAGGAAGAGGGCAATACCCTTGTAAAAGGAATTGATGCTTCCACTCAGCTTATCTGGAAAGAGTTTGATCCCAGACAGCATTTTACGCAGCCGGCGCCTCATTATACGGAGGCATCTTTAGTGAGGGCTCTGGAGGAACTTGGAATCGGGCGTCCCAGTACGTATGCGCCTACGATTACTACAATTCTTGCGAGAAGGTATGTGGCAAAGGAAAACCGCAATCTGTATGTGACGGAGCTTGGTGAAGTCGTTAACAGTATGATGAAGGATGCTTTTCCGAGTATTGTGGATGTGAATTTCACCGCTAATATGGAGGCACTCTTGGATGGGGTAGAGGAAGGTGATGTGAATTGGAAAACAATAGTCTCCAATTTTTATCCTGACCTTGACGCAGCAGTCCGAAATGCGGAAAAAGAGCTGAAGGAAGTGGAGATTGCCGACGAGGTGTCTGATGAGGTGTGCGAGGTATGCGGGCGCCGGATGGTTATTAAATACGGTCCCCATGGACGTTTTCTGGCCTGCCCGGGCTTTCCCGAATGCAGAAACACTAAACCTTATTTTGAAAAAATAGGTGTGGCGTGCCCGAAATGCGGCAAAGATATTGTTCTTAAGAAAACCAAAAAGGGAAGAAAGTATTACGGATGCATTGACAATCCGGACTGCGATTTTATGGTATGGCAGCGTCCTTCCGATGTAAAATGTGAACGCTGCGGTTCCCTTATGTTAATAAAAGGAAATAAACTGGTGTGTTCCGATGAAAACTGCGGGTATGTCACAAATATGCCAAAGCAGGAGAAAGAGCCGGTCTGTTAATAGTCTGAAAATATAAATTGCTCTCTAAAAATTGCGAAAATTTACTGGAAGAGTGTGTAATTATGCCATAATTCCCGGTGAAATCATTGAAATTATAAAAAAAGTGTGATAAAATCATTTAAATAATGTATTTCGCAGAAAGCGGGGAGGCATTCATGAGCAGCGTACAGTTATTGGATAAAACCAGAAAAATCGGTAAACTACTTCACAATAACAATTCCAGCAAGGTTGTTTTTAACGATATCTGCAGGGTTTTATGTGAAATATTGAATTCAAATGTGCTTGTGATAAGCAAAAAAGGCAAGGTTCTCGGTGTTGGAGATACGCCTTCCGTTGATTCGATTACGGAATTGATAGTAGACCAGGTGGGTGGTTTTATTGACGCTTTATTGAATGAACGCCTTCTGGCAATTCTTTCCACAAAGGAAAATGTCAATCTTGAAACCCTGGGATTTGAGGAAGGCGATGTCAAAAAGTTTCAGGCTATTATTACACCAATAGAAATTGCCGGTGAACGTTTGGGAACGCTGTTTATTTATAAATGTGACAAGCAGTATGATATTGATGATATTATACTTTGCGAATACGGAACTACGGTAGTGGGACTTGAGATGCTCCGTGCCGTAAATGAAGAAAGCGCAGAAGAAAACAGAAAGCTTGCGGTTATTAAATCAGCAATCGGCACACTGTCATATTCGGAAATGGAAGCAGTGGTTCATATTTTTGAGGAACTGAACGGCATGGAAGGCATTCTGGTTGCCAGTAAGATTGCGGACAGAGTGGGGATTACCCGTTCCGTTATTGTGAATGCGCTTCGCAAATTTGAAAGTGCCGGAGTGATTGAATCACGTTCCTCCGGGATGAAAGGAACCTATATCAAGGTATTGAATGATATGGTTTTTGATGAGGTTGAAAAGCTGAAGAAAGAACACATGCGTTAAATATGGAGGCATAAAGGAGTATGCTGGGGTTAAAAGGATTTATGAATAGAATTATAAATCCTTTTTTTCTTTTTGACTTGTGTTTTTTCCTAAATTATTTATAATAGTATATGATGTGTTAGTTATGCGTGCCTTTGGGGAGGAGCAATTTATGATTAACAGCAATGTATTTGATTATGTCAATGTGCTGCAAAAAGCAGCAGACGCATCATGGGTTCGTAATGATGTGCTGGCAAATAATATTGCCAATGTGAGTACACCCGGATATAAAAGACAGGACGTGGACTTTGAAACACAATTAAAGAGGGCGCTCCGGAGTACAAAATTTAAAACAGTGGATGCCAGAGTTTCCGCTATTAATACGTCAGAATTGAATACCAGTATTTATACGGATTCATCCGGCTTTTCTTACAGACTTGACGGCAATAATGTGGATATTGATACAGAAGGAACAAAGCTTGCCGCCAATCAAATCAAGTATAATGGACTGATTGACAGCATCAATCAGGAATTCAGTAATTTAAAGTTAGTTTTAAAATAGGGGGGATAAAATATCATGAGTATTTTTTCGTCGTTTGATGTTAATGCGTCCGGTATGACAGCACAGCGCTATCGCATGGATGTCATTTCTGAAAATGTAGCCAATGCCCAGACTACAAGGACTGCTGACGGTACACCCTACAGGCGTAAGGTAGTTACTTTTGAGCAGAGAGGAGAAAGGGCGGCGGACTTTAGTCACGTCTTCAGCCGTGCCAATGATGCCTACAGAGGGCAGGGGGTCAAGGTAAGCAGGGTTTCCGAGGATACCTGGACAGATATGGTTATGGCTTATGATCCTTCTCATCCTGATGCTGATGAGAACGGCTATGTTACATATCCCAATGTAAATATTGTAACGGAAATGACCAACTTAATAGATGCCAGCCGTGCATTTGAAGCCAATGCAACTGCTTTTAATGCAAGCAAGTCAATAGCCGTTAAGGGACTTGAGATGGGTCAGTAAAAGTGTGAGATAACGTTCGCGGTAACATAGGAGGAAGAAAAGTGGATATTTCATCTTTATATAATATTTCGTCAGACGTCATCAGAAAGGCGGCTGAGAGCAGTCCGGCGTTTTCGTCTGTCAGCGGGGAGGAGACGGAGGACTTTGGAAGCCTGCTTGATAAGGCTATTGATAATCTGAATACTACCAATGCTTATCTTTCCGATGCTGAAAATGAAAAACTGAAGTGGGCTTTGGGCGAATCCGAGAACACTCATGATTTAACTATTGCATTACAAAAGGCTTCTGCTGCGCTTCAGTATACGGTGGCTGTCCGTGACAAATTTCTGGAAGCATATAAGGAAATTATGCAGATACAGATTTAAATCTTTAATGTGCGGAAGAAACAGGAGTAAGTCATGGCCGATAGAGTTAAGGAACTATTAAACAAAATATTGGAGTGGTGGAATAAATTTTCCACGAAACAAAAAACTTTTATTATTGCGTCAGGAGCAGGAGTTATAATAGCGATTGCTATTTTAATAACCGTGCTGGCCCAGCCGCAGTACGTGGTTTTGTTAAACTGCACCACAACAAAGGAAGCTTCTGAAGTAGTTGAACTGTTAGAGGGGCAGGGACTGGATTATACGGTATCTGACGACGGGTACCAGATTAAAATCAATAAAAATGACCAGTCTGATGCCAGCCTGCTTTTAGGCGCTAATGACATTCAGGCAGCAACCTATACCATAGATAATGTGACAGACGGAGGCTTTGGTACCACGGAGTCCGATAAGCAGAAAAAATATGAGCTGTATCTGGAAACAAGGCTGGCGGAAGATTTTATTACCAGATTTGATTCGGTTAAAAGCGCGTATGTTGAAGTACACATACCTGAAAATGACGGAACTTTGATTTCCACAAAGGAAGATACTTCCGTATGGATACTTCTGGAGCTGAGCGGAGAGTTTTCTTCTGATAATGCTGCTTTTATGGCGAAAGCAGTAAGCATGGCAGTGGGAAACGAAACGGAAGAAAAAGTTGTAATCCTGGATACAGCAGGAAATATGCTGTTTTCGGGCGACGACAGCTACAGCGTTGCGGGGACTGCCAGCTCCCAGCTTGGAGTAAAGACACAGTGGGAAAACAAGATTAAGAATGAAATCAGGCAGGTGCTGATAGGCACCAATGAATTCGACAAGGTGGAAGTGGCCTGCAATCTGGATTTGGATTTTTCTTCCAGTGAGGATGTTTACCATGAGTATTCAGCGCCTGACGGAAGAACCGAAGGCATGAGAAGTTCTCAGAGGACGTATACTTCGGAATCTGAAA
Source organism: Lachnospiraceae bacterium (assembly GCA_017621815.1). Taxonomy (GTDB): domain Bacteria; phylum Bacillota; class Clostridia; order Lachnospirales; family Lachnospiraceae; genus Suilimivivens. The sequence continues at coordinate 33,506 of JAGASK010000026.1, forward strand.
ATACGGGAGGCGGTATTCCCGGCACGGATTCCAACGGAGAAAGCATTGAGTATGAATATCAGGACTCGGCTAACAGCAGTGCTTCTTCGGAAGAAACGGAAGATAATTTCCTGCCCAATGAACATATCAAAACGGTGAACAGTCTGCCGGGTGCTGTTGTTTATGACAACTCATCCATAGCGGCTACAGCTATTAAGTATAATGTGATCAGAGAGGAAGATATCAAGGCACAGGGACTTCTTGACGGAATTACGTGGGAAGAATATAAAATAGCAAATGCAGAGGGAACCAGGATCGAAGTGGATGACCAGATGTATGAAGTGGTTGCCAAAGCCACCGGTTTCCCTACAGAAAATATCGCACTTGTAGCCCGCACGGAAAATGTGTTTTTTGATAAAGAAGGTCTGCAGGTAGAGTTCTCCGATATCATGCAGATAGTGCTTATTATTATTATTCTGGCACTGCTTGCTTTTGTGGTATTCAGGAGCATGCGTTCCGAAAAGTCTGTACAACAGCCGGAGGAACTGCCTGTGGAGTCATTGCTTCAGTCCCAGCCTGAGGTAGAACTTGAAGATATCAGTACCGAACATATATCCGAAACCAGAAGAATGGTGGAAAAATTTGTGGACGAAAATCCCGAAGCAGCGGCAAGTCTGCTGCGCAACTGGCTTAACCAGGATTGGGGTTAGGGGAAGGAAGGTTATTTATGGCCAGATTTGCCGATGATAAAATAACAGGAGTTCAAAAAGCTGCTATTCTTTTGATAGCCCTTGGCCCTGAAAAATCTGCTGCTATATTCAAGCATTTGAAAGAAGAAGAAATTGAGGAGCTGACGCTGGAAATTGCCAATACCAGAAGCGTAACCGCTCAAATCAAGGAAGATATTATTAATGAGTTTTATGAGGTATGCCTTGCACAGCAGTATATTGCGGAGGGCGGTATTAATTATGCGAAAGAGCTTTTGGAAAAGGCTCTGGGCACAGAAAAAGCTTTGGATGTTATCGGAAAACTGACGGCATCGTTACAGGTAAAACCTTTCGAATTTGTCCGCAAGACAGATGCTTCCCAGCTGCTTAACTTTATACAGGACGAGCATCCCCAGACTATTGCGCTTATTTTATCTTATTTGCCGGCAGGACAGGCTGCGCTTATTATTTCCGCGCTTCCGCCGGACAGGCAGTCCGATGTGGCACGGCGTATTGCGGTTATGGACAGAACGAGTCCCGATGTTGTCAAAGAAGTGGAGAAGGTATTGGAATCCAAGCTCGCATCTTTAGTAAATCAGGATTATACCATTATCGGTGGTGTGGATGCAGTTGTTGATATTTTAAATACTGTAGACCGCGGAACAGAAAAACATATTATGGAAACTTTGGAAATCGAAGAACCGGAACTGGCAGACGAAATCAGAAAGAAGATGTTTGTATTCGAAGATATTCTGCTGCTTGATGACCGTGCGATTCAGAGAGTACTCAGAGATGTGGATAACAATGATTTGGCGCTTGCGCTTAAAGGCTCCAATGAACAGGTTCAGAATGCTATCTTTAACAACCTGTCAAAGCGTCTTGCTGTTATGATAAAAGAAGATATGGAATTTATGGGTCCTGTTCGTATGAAGGATGTTGAGGAAGCACAGCAGAAGATTGTAAATATTATCAGGAAACTGGAAGACTCTGCGGAAATCGTTATTTCCAGAGGCGGAGGTGACGAAATCGTTGTCTAGTAATTTATATAAATCAAACTGGGTTGTAATGCAGGATTCACAGGCGCGGATAATAGATAATAATGAATTATTGGAAAAGAAGCTGAGCGCAGTGCTTTATGCAGCAGCCAATGCAGAAAAGGATGACGCATTGGTTGGAGAAGAAGGCTTTGCAGAAGGGCTGGATGCTGAAAGTATTGATTCTCTTTTAGCCCAGGAAGGCGAAGGAACAGTAATCAGAGGAGGCTCCGAAAAGGAAAGGGATGCCCTTTTACAGGAAATCCAGCAGGCAAAAGAAGAACTTGCGGATTTAAAAGCCCAGGCAGACAGCATGATAGAGGATGCCAAAGCTCAAATAGGCGCTATGCAGATGAAGGCTTATGAGGAGGCAAAGAATCAGGGATATCAGGAAGGAAGCCGGCTGGGCAGGGCGGAAGCAGATGCCGTAAAAAAAGAATATCTGGAGAAGACGAAACAGCTGGAGCTTGAGTACCGGCAAAAAATTGAGGAACTGGAGCCGGAATTTATAGATGTTCTTACAGATATTTATGAGCATATTTTTAAAGTGGATTTAAGCCGTTACAGAGATCTTGTTGTGGGACTTATTTCCAATACCATGGGCAAGACAGAGGAAGCCAGAAATTTTCTGGTTCATGTGTCGAGAGATGATTATGAAGCTGTAATGGTGCAGCGTGAGCAGATTCGTGCAGAGGCAGGCGGCGGAAATGTGACAGTGGAAATCGTGGAAGATTTAACGTTGTCGCAGTCGCAGTGCATTATTGAAACGGAAAACGGAATTTATGACTGTAGTCTGGACACCCAGCTTGCGGAACTTGGAAGGAAACTGAAACTCCTTTCTTATGAAAAGAAGTAAATATAAGGACGGAACCCGGAATGGAAGCAGCTGCTATTAACTTTGAAAAATATAACAGAATAGTGCAGGACAGCTTTTTTAAGGTAAAGGGTAAGGTGGTAAATGTAGTCGGGCTTACCATTGAGTCCAAAGGGCCTCAGGCAAGGCTTGGAGATATCTGCCGGATTTATCCCAGTATGAAAAGCGGAGGAGGCACTTCGGCGCTGGCCGAGGTTGTAGGTTTTAAAGAGGGCAAGGTTCTTTTGATGCCTTACGAAGATGTGGAAGGCATGGGACCGGGAAGCAGTGTAGAAAATACAGGTGCGCCTTTAAAGATAAAAGTGGATGAAAGCCTTTTAGGCAAGACTCTTGACGGACTTGGGCGGGTTGACGGAGTAACTCCGACGACAGGCCGGGAATATTCAGTGGAAGCCAAACCGCCTGACCCTATGAGCAGGAAAATCATTGACCAGGTGCTTCCCCTGGGGGTAAAAGCGGTAGATGGCCTGATAACCGTGGGAAAAGGTCAGAGAATCGGAATTTTTGCGGGTTCAGGTGTGGGAAAATCCACTTTAATGGGTATGTTTGCCCGCAATACAAAAGCGGATATTAACGTGATTGCCCTGATAGGAGAGCGGGGCAGGGAAGTGCGTGAATTTATAGAAAGAGATTTGGGACCGGAAGGAATGAAAAGGTCTGTGGTAGTGGTTGCCACCTCTGATAAGCCTGCTTTGGAGCGAAAAAAAGCAGCGCAGACAGCCACGGCAATCGCGGAATATTTCAGGGATCAGGGCAAAGATGTGCTCCTGATGATGGATTCCCTGACGCGTTTTTCGATGGCACAGAGGGAAATAGGTCTTGCCAGCGGCGAACCTCCCGTATCAAGAGGCTATCCGCCCAGCGTGTATTCCGAGATGCCCAAGCTCCTTGAAAGAGCAGGACGTTCTGATAAAGGCTCCATTACAGGACTGTACACAGTGCTTGTAGATGGTGATGACTTTAACGAACCGATTACGGATACAGCCAGAAGTATTCTGGACGGTCATATCATGCTCAGCAGAAAGCTGGTACATAAAAATCATTATCCTGCTATTGATGTACTTCAGAGCATATCGAGATGTATGAGTCAGATTGCTGAAAGAGAGCATAAGCAGCTTTCAGGAAAGCTGAAAAATGTGCTTGCAACTTATAATGAGGCGGAAGATTTAATAAATATCGGAGCCTATAAATCAGGAAGCAATCCGGAAATTGACTATGCAATCAGCAGGATTCAGGCTGTAAATGAGTTTTTGCGGCAGGATGTAAATGATAAATTTTCTTTTGAACAAACAGTAAAATTGCTGAAAGGCATTTTTGAAGAATAGAATGGAATATGGCAAAATTTATTTACAGAATGCAGAGCGTTCTGGATATTAAAGAAAAGATGGAGGAGCAGGCAAAAAATGAATTTGCCGGCGCCAGAATGCATCTTGATGAGGAAGAAGAGAAACTGAATATCCTTATAAACAGAAAAGAAGGTTATGAGGAGCAGGGAAGGCAGCTGCAAAAAAGCGGCCTGAATGTACTGGATATTTTAAGTAACCGCGATGCCATTGCCAGAATGAAGGAATTTATAGAGATACAGGAAAAAGCGGTAATTGCTGCCCGCACGCAGCTTGAAAATGCAAGAATCAAGCTGCAGACAGCCATGCAGGAAAGCAAAATACAGGCTAAGCTGAAGGAAAAGGCATTTGAAGAATTTATGAAAGAAGAAAATGCCAGGGAGTCCAAGGAAGTGGATGAACTTACCAGCTATACTTATGGTCAGAAGAAGTAAATGAAGGTGAAGAAGTATGCCGTTAGATGATGAATTAAGCTTGGAAGACGCTAAAATTGAAAAGAAACGTCTGAAGGAAGAAAAAAAGAAGCTGAAAGCAGAGCAGAAGGAGCAGAAAAAGACAGCCAAAAAGCGTGCAAAGGAAATTGCAAGCCGTGAGGCTGAGCTGCTGGATGAGGAGGAAACAAGCTCCGGTTCGGTTTTTGCGGTTACCTTTGTGATTGTTCTTATCTGGGTTGCTATTTTATGCCTTATTATTAAATTGGATTTCGGTGGTTTCGGAAGCAATGTGCTGACGCCTGTTTTAAAGGATGTGCCGGTTATTAATTTGATTCTTCCGAGCAATTCCGATGTGGCAGTAGATGAGGAAGATGCGGAAGAATATGGAGGATACCGCAATTTAAGGGAGGCTGTTGATTATATTAAGGAACTTGAGCTTGAACTGGAACGTGCACAGTCGGCACAGAACGATAACTCAGATGAGGTTGCACGCCTTCAGGCCGAAGTGGAAAGGCTTAAGACCTTTGAAGACAGCCAGGTGGAATTCCAGAGGATTAAAACGGAATTTTATGAAGAAGTAGTTTATGCGGAAAAAGGACCCGGAATCGAGGAATACAGAAAATATTATGAGGAAATGGATCCTGCTACCGCAGAATATCTTTATAAGCAGGTTCTGCAGCAGACAGAAGAATCAGCCGAAATTCAGGAATTTGTAAAGGCGTTTTCCGCTATGAAGCCTAAGCAGGCAGCAGCAATTCTGGAAGAAATGACAGATAACATGGAGCTTGCAGCAAGAATATTGAATGGTCTGGATGCAGAAGACAGAGGAAAAATAATGGGTGTAATGGATCCGGAGACAGCGGCAAGACTTACCAAAATAATGGATCCGGAATCTTAAGAAATTTGTCTGTTTAGTCGATATAAAAATTGTACCTTGAAAACAGATTGGAGGAATGTGGATGACAAGTACACCTGTAAAAGATGCGGCCTCGCTCCTTAACTTTGTAGGAGGAAGCAGAGCAGCTGCATCGGGCACAAAATCAGGTGCGGCAGGCAGTTTCGGCGATGTCATGAGTAAAACATCCTACAGCGGAGAAAATTTATCTTCACAGGATAAAGTGAATTCCGGAAGCGGAAAAGAGCTTAAGAATGCGAAGATAGACCGGTCCCTTACCCGCAAGGAAGCTTTAAAGGAAACGGGCAGCCAGACGGCTGTAAAAACCGATGAAGCGGATCCTGCGCAGGAACAGGCTCTTTCGGAAGCCGGAAGTAATCTGGTGGAAGAGACGGCAAAGGAGCTTGGCATCAGCGAAGAAGAAGTTATTGATGCCATGGAAGAGCTGGGATTTGGAATGATGTCTCTGCTGGATGCGGATAATCTGACAAAGCTGGTGATGACTCTCTCCGGAGAGGACAGTCCGCTGGCACTGCTTACAGACGAAGGCCTGTATGGAAAATTGCAGAATCTGTTACAAAGTCTTGACGAAATCAGGACAGAGTTAACGGATGCATTTTCACTTGGCAGTGAAGAACTGACGCAGCTGATTGAACAGGCAGCGAAGATGCCTGAAGACGGAATTGTTCAGACAGAAAATTATGCTGATATCCTTAATGAGAGTGGGGAAGAAGTCAGCGAAGGAAAGATTACCATTACAGTGGAGCAGGGAACAGACAGCATAAAGTTAACTGCGGATGAAAATGGTAATGTGGAACAGGTACAGGAGGTTGTACCGAAAGAAGCAAAAACGGATGAAGGTTCTTCAAAGGAACAGCACAGCGGGAATTTTGAAGGCGGTGAGGAAAAGCAGGGTCTTACAGGTACAAACCCCATGCTTGATGCTTTGCTGAAAAACCAGGTGCAGAATACGGAAGAAACCTTTTATCAGGCAGCGGGAACCATGACGGAAAATACGGAAGAAATCATGAATCAGATTCTTGATTACATGAAAATTCAATTAAAACCCGGAATGGATCAGCTGGAAATGCAGTTACATCCTGAGAGTCTCGGAAACTTACATATTCAGATTACATCAAAGGGCGGCGAGGTAACCGCACAATTTCATGTTCAGAATGAAGCTGTTAAGGCGGCCATCGAAAGCCAGATAGTTGAACTTAAGGACAGTTTGAGGGAGCAGGGCGTTAAAGTGGAAGCCGTTGAGGTAACAGTGGAAAGCCATGCTTTTGAAAGTAATCTCTGGCAGGGACAGGAAAGAGACAATGGGGCTGCTTATCAGGACAGCAGAAAGGCGCCGAGAAGACTTAATCTGAATGCTTTGGACGAGGGCTTTGAGGAAACGGCAGATGAAGAAGAACTGCTGGCTGCCGAAATGCTGAAAATAAACGGCGGAACGGTAGATTATACTGCATAATCGGGATGAACAGGAAGCACATTGTGCAGAAAGGAGTATTATATGGGAGTAAGCGCAGTAGTTAAAGACGGAGTAATACAGGAAACAGCGTCACAGTCTTCTGTGCAGAAGGCAGCCGAAAGCGGCAGTAAAACCGGTATGGATAAGGATGCCTTTTTACAGCTTTTAGTGGCACAGATGAAATATCAGGATCCTTTGGAGCCTACTTCAAATACGGAGTACATTTCACAGTATGCAACTTTTTCACAGGTAGAGCAGATGCAGAACCTGGCAGCCAGCATGGAGCTTTACAGAGCATCTTCCATGGTAGGAAAGCTGGTTAATATTGAAACCACAGACAGTACAGGAGAATCAAAGCAGCTTCAGGGTGTGGTGGAATATGTTACTTATGAAAATAACAAGGCGTATGTTTCTGTTGACGGAGAACTTTATTCAGTGGATGATGTGATTGCAGTTGTAGATGAAACATATCAGACAGCATTTGATTTAGCACAGGCATTTGTTGCAGCAATGGATGAGCTTCCAGAGGAATATGGGCTTACGCTGGAGCATAAGGAAACGGTTGATGCACTTCAGCAGGGATTCAACAGCATGACCGCTTATCAGCAGTCCTTTATTCCAAAAAGTTATATTGAAAAGCTTCAGAAACTTGTGGAAGAAATGGCAAAGCTTGTAGCTGCGCAGGAAGCGGCAAAGCCGGACGGAGATGAAGAAAATACCGGTGAAACTGAGAAAACGGAAGGAACAGAAAAAACGGATGCTGTAACGGAAACGGATGGAGCAGAAGAAACCGGAAATGAAGGCGGCGGAGAAAACAAAACAGAGGTATAAGAGGCCAAAGCAGGATGCTGGATGGGCCGCTCATGGAGGAGAAAATTATGAAATTGCAGGGTAAAGGATTCCTTTCAACCTTGCAGATTGCAGACCAGTATCTGAATCAAAATTCCACTCCGGTTCAGATGAAGTCAGAAGAAGGATTATCTTTTCAGGAGATATTGAACAGAAAAAATTCTGTAGAAGATATCAGATTTTCAAAGCATGCCGCACAGAGGCTCAGCAGCAGAAATATTGAACTGACTGACGGACAAGTGGAACGATTGAAACAGGGGACTGCAAAAGCACAGCAAAAAGGAATCAGAGAATCTTTAGTAATTGTTGACCAGCTGGCATTTATCGTGAATGTACCGAATAATACGGTTGTAACAGCGATGAATCAGCAGGATACAGCAGAAAATGTATTTACAAATATAGATGGAGCAGTAATTGTATAGCCGGACCTTTAGGAGGCTATGGGTTCCCGAATGACAGACGGAACCGGAAAGCTCATATACTGTTAGGAGGTCATTTCATTATGATGAGAGCATTGTATTCTGGCGTGGCAGGTTTAAAAACACACCAGACAAGAATGGACGTTATTGGTAACAATATCGCCAACGTTAACACCACAGCTTATAAGTCACAGTCCATGGTATTCAGTGATTTGATGTACCAGACTACACAGGCAGCTTCAGGCGCCAATGCCACGACCGGCGTAGGCGGTATCAACGCAAGGCAGATCGGTCTTGGTTCCAAAACAGGCGCCATTAAAACGGCGATTACTACACAGGGGGCTGCACAGAGCACTAATGACCCGTTTGATGTTATGATTACAGGGGAGTCATTCTTTATTGTCAGCAACGGCATTGAAAACTTCTTTACAAGAGACGGTTCCTTTTACATTGACGGTGCCGGCAATCTTGCCATGACAAGCAACGGTTATAATGTAATGGGATGGCAGGTGGACCCTGCAGACCCCACAGCCATTAAGCAGGACACGGTATCTGCCCTTCGTGTCATGACACTTGAAAATATGACATATCCGGCAGCGGCAACCACAAGTGCCAGAATCGCAGGAATTATTGATAAGAAAGACAATGATGTAAACAGCACGGACGGTAAAATTATGAACCTTGAATTTTATGACAATAAGGGTTATAAATACACCGCAAGGCTGAGCGTACATGCCATTAACGGCGATACAGGTGAATTTTATGTAAAGCTGGATGATGTGCTGGATTCCGACGGAACTTCAATCGTACCAGAAGGAACTGATATAAAGGATTTGATTACCTTTAACGGAACCGCAGGCGCTACCTTTACGCCGCCCGGAGGTACTGAACAAACGGTGCAGAATGCGGCATTGCTGAAATATGATGCGTCAAACGGCAATTTTTCGTACGTGGGTGCGGCAGGTGGAACAGCAGTTACACTGGCTTTTGATACAACGGCCTTTCCCAGTTTCCAAAATATAAGCATTGATTTTTCCGCCACTACCAATGTAAATAACAACGAATATTCCACCGCAACGGCAATCAGAGGTGATTCTGAAGGAAGGAATGCCGGACGTAAGGTCGGTGAAATGAGTGGCATTGATATTCAGAAGGACGGTATGATTTATGCTACATATGACAACGGCCAGAAGAGACTGCTCGGACAGATTGCGGTAGCTACCTTTGCCAATGCTTCCGGCCTTGCCAAGGAAGGCGATAACCTGTATTCCGCAACTATGAACTCCGGTGAATTTGACGGCATCGGAACGGATATTACTTCAGGCGGCGGATATATGAATACAGGCGTTTTGGAAATGAGCAATGTTGATCTTGCAGCTGAATTTACGGAAATGATTACCACACAGAGGGGTTTTCAGGCAAACAGCCGTATTATTACGGTTTCAGATACTCTGCTTGAGGAACTTACAAACCTGAAGCGTTAGAATGATTAATTAGATAGGATAAGGGAACCGGATTTTCGGTTCCCTTAGGTTTTTGGAAAGGGAAACAGATGATAGAAGTAACCAAAATAAATGGTACGAAGGTTTTGATAAATCCGGATTTGATGGAGCTTGTGGAGGAAACACCGGATACGGTAATTGCTTTTACCACAGGCAGAAAAATAATTGTAAAAGAAAGTAGACAAGAGGTGAAAAATCTTGTAAAATCGTATAGAAAGGATATTTTTGCGGATTAACGCAAAAACAGGTGGGAATTGTGGATTTAGCGTCAATTTTGGGATTGATATTATGTTTTGCCATGTGTGCATACGGCATTCTTAACAGTGCCGGATTGGAAAATATAGGTCGTTATGTGGATTATTCGTCGGCAATTATAACCTTTGGCGGTTCTTTTTTCGCTATAATGGCGTCTACCTCCATGAAGGATTATATTGGCGGCTTAAAAAGTTTTACCCTTGTTTTCAGAGCCCCGATTATTGATGCAAGAGCCATGATTCAGAAAATAATTGATTTATCCAACATCGCCAGAAAGGAAGGGCTTCTTTCTCTGGAAGAGGCAGCCGGAGAGCTGGATGATGATTTTATGAAAAAAGGCATATTGCTTATTGTGGATGGAACGGACCCTGAGCTTGTCAGGGGAATTCTGGAGACGGAGCTTGTCAGTATAGAAGAGCGTCATAAAAAAAGAATTTCCTTCTGGGAAGATCTTGGAGCCATGGGACCGGCATGGGGTATGATCGGTACCCTTATCGGACTTGTTAACATGCTGTATGAAATGGACGATCCTTCCAAACTCGGGCCTAACATGGCAGTTGCCCTTATCACAACGTTGTATGGTTCCCTTCTTGCAAACTGGATTTGTATTCCTGTTGCCAGCAAGCTGAAAGCGAATAATGCCAGTGAAATTATGATGAAGGAAATAATGATAGAAGGGCTCTTATCCATTCAGGCAGGAGAAAACCCCAGAGTTATTGAAGAAAAACTGAAATCCTTCTTATCACCCGGCGACAGAATCAGTCAGGGTGAGGGCGACGGAGGTGAGGAGAATGGCTAAGCGAAAGCCCGATGAGCCGCCCAAAGGAGCCCCGGCATGGCAGTCTACTTTTGCTGATTTGATGAATCTGCTTCTCTGCTTCTTTGTTATGCTGTTTTCCATGTCTACCATGGATGCACATAAATTTGAACTGCTGGCAGCATCCTTCAGCCAGACTTTCAGCATTTTCTCGGCAGGAGCAACAGCAATCGGAGACGGCGTTTTGATTAGCAACGGTGTCAGCCAGCTGAATGAACTGGATGAATATATTAACAGTACGGGAAGAGATGCGGAAGGGGAAACTATTCCGGAAGACCTGCAATCTGCTGCTGAGACCATGGAAGAAGCCAAATTGAAGGAATCAGAGGAACTGGCAGAAAAAGTAGAGGAAGCGCTTCAGGAAAAAAATCTTGAAAATGAAATTGATATCGAATTTACTTCTCAGTATGTACAGCTTACCTTAAACGGAGCAATTTTGTTTGACTCCGGAAGCGTGGAACTTAAGGAGGAAGCTCTTCCGATTTTGAACCAGGTGGGAATTATTCTTCAGAAATACAGTACCGGAACGATTGAGATAGAAGGACATACAGACAATGTACCGATGTCCGGTGCCAAATATTCTAATAATGATGAATTGAGCAACGGTCGTGCGCTTTCTGTTTTTTATTACTTAGAAGAAAATACTACATTGAACCCGGCAAATATAAAGCATTCCGGAATGGGGGAATATGTTCCGATTGCAGATAATTCCACGGCGGAAGGACGTGCCAAGAACAGAAGAGTAGAAATTAAGATCTATAATTCTTTAAGTTCATATTAATAATTAGAAGAAAAGGGAGTAAATTATGAAAAAAAATCTGATCTCAATTATAATACTGGCACTTTTAATTGTGAATATTGTGCTTTCTGCGATTACCTTATCTAGTGTTGTAAGCACTAACAAAAAGACAGCGGCGCTGGTAACTGACATTGCATCGGCCATTTCGCTGGATTTGGGAATAAGCGGTGATGAAGATGAAGCAGAAGAAACAGTTTCCATGGAGGATGTGGAGCCTTACGATATTGCTGAAATGACCATTCCTTTAAAAAAGGATGAGAACGGGGACGGCAAAGACCATTTTGCATTAATGTCCATAACGCTTTCCATGAATACCAAAGATAAGGGTTATAAGAGCTATGGCTCCGATATGGATACCAGAGTGAGTTTGATTAAGGGTGAGATTAATGATGTAGTATCACAGTATACTGTGGATGAGGCAAGGGAAAGTAATCACGCAATTGAGGAAGAAATCCTTCAGAGAATTCAGACTATGTTTGATTCCAAGTTTATTTATAAGGTGACAATAAGCAGCGTTATATATCAGTAACAACATGGAATCTGACATAAAATGAAGGAGGTGGGCTTTCGTGGGTGAGGTACTGTCTCAGAGCGAGATTGACAACCTGTTGGCGGCGTTAAGTACCGGTGAACTGGATGTGGAAAATATGCAGGACTCCGGTGATAAAGTTGTTAAGGATTATGACTTTAAACGCCCTGCAAAGTTTTCTAAAGAGCATCTGCGTACATTGGAAATTATTTATGAGCATTACGGAAGATTAATTTCAACCAATCTTCCTGTATATTTAAGAAAAAACATTCAGGTAAGTGTAACCAGTTCCGAAACGGTCACTTTTTCGGAATTTACTAATGCATTGTCCAATCCTGTTATATTAGGGATTGTTGATTTTAAACCTTTAAACGGCAATATAATTATAGAGCTTGCCTCCAATCTGGGGTTTGCAATGATTGACAGGATGCTGGGCGGACAGGGACTTCCCCTTGACAAGGTCAGGGATTTCTCTGAAATAGAAATGACGATTCTTGAAAAGCTGATGATTATCTGCATGCAGCTGATGAGGGAACCGTGGAAGAATGTGGTGGACTTGAATCCGGTTATGGAGAGGATAGAAACCAATGCCCAGTTTGCACAGGTAATTGCTCCGAGCGATATGATAGCCATTGTCACCATGAATGTAAAGATTGGTGATGTGGAAGGTTTGATGAATATATGTCTTCCGTATTTTACCCTGGAAGATGTAATGGATAAACTGAACACCAAGTATTGGTTTTCAACCATGCAGAAAGAGGGCTCTGAAGATTATGAGGAGCACATTGAGGCTCTTATCAGAAGAATCGATATGCCTGTAAAGGCAATACTCGGCAAAAGCCAGGTTTCGGTCAATGATTTTATCAATCTTCAGCCGGGAGATATTATAAGACTGAATACGGGAGTCTCTTCGGAGATGGAAGTTTATGTAGGCAATATCAGAAAATTTACGGCTCTGCCCGGCTCCAGTAAAGATAAATATGCAGTACGGGTAACATCAGTAATCAGAGAGGGGGAATAAGGTGTGGACGGAATGTTATCACAAGATGAAATAAATGCACTGCTGAGCGGCATGGATCTGTCAGGAGAGTCGCCGGCAGAAGAAGCAGGCAGTACATCTGAAACACCGGTAATAGATGAGAGTTTGCTGACGGATACGGAAAAGGATGCCATAGGAGAAATTGCCAATATCAGTATGGGATCCTCTGCAACTACCTTATATTCTTTGGTAAACAGAAAAGTAAACATTACAACGCCTGTGGTTACTCTTGCGTCCTGGGAGAGTGTAATAGAGGATTATCAGAAGCCATGTGTTTTTATTCAAATCAGATATACCGCAGGGCTGGATGGTTCCAATATTATGGTTCTTAAGGAACATGATGTTAAAGTAATCACCGATTTAATGATGGGCGGAGACGGAAGCAATACGGAAGGCGAGTTGGGTGAGCTCCATTTAAGCGCCATATCAGAAGCAATGAATCAGATGATGGGAGCAGCGGCTACGTCAATGTCTACCATGCTTGGAAAGATGATTGATATCAGCCCCCCGGAAGCCAGTCTTGTGGACTTGCAGGATTTTCAACAGGGAGGAGATATTGCTGATTTCCTAAATGAAACTTTTGTTAAGATTTCTTTTCGGATGCAGGTTGATGATCTGGTTGACAGTACAATCATGCAGCTATATCCGATTGATTTTGCCAGAAGCCTGTATGAGACTTTTATCTCATCACAGACAGGTGGAGAGCCTGTTGCAGAACCTGAGCCTGAACCTGAGCCTTACATACCGCCGACAGCAGTACCTGAACCGGCACCGGATGCGATGGCACAGCCCGGTATGGGAATGCCTCAGATGAACATGAGTCAGGCGGGCTATGGAATGCCTCAGATGAATATGGCACAGCCGGGCTATGGAATGCCCCAGATGAACATGAATCAGGCTGGTTTCGGAATGCCTCAGCCTAATATGCAGAACATGAATGTACAGCCTGCGCAGTTCCAGAGCTTTTCCGGCGCAAATAATACATTACCGGGACAGGAAAATATCGGTCTCATTATGGATGTGCCTCTTGAAGTGACTGTAGAACTTGGCAGAACCAAGAAATCCATAGCAGAAATACTTGATTTTGCACCGGGCACCATTATTGAACTGGATAAAATTGCCGGTGAACCCATAGATGTATTGGTTAACGGAAAGTTTGTAGCCAAAGGCGAGGTAGTGGTAATTGAAGAAAGCTTCGGCGTTCGTGTAACGGAAATTATAAAATAAAAGTTAGGAGAGAAGATATGGCAAAGAATATTTTAATTGTTGATGATGCTGCATTTATGCGAATGATGATTAAGGACATTCTTACTAAGAATGGGTATAATGTGGTAGGAGAAGCGGAAAACGGAGCAAAGGCATTTGAAAAGTACAATGAGATAAAGCCCGACCTCGTTCTTATGGATATTACAATGCCTGAAGTTGACGGTATTCAGGCTCTTAAGAACATTAAGGCTGCAGACCCGGGAGCAAAAATTATTATGTGTTCCGCTATGGGACAGCAGGCCATGGTTATTGAATCCATTCAGGCAGGCGCAAAGGATTTCATTGTAAAACCTTTCCAGCCGGACCGTGTTCTGGAAGCAGTGAAAAAGGTAGTAGGTTAATATGCTGACTGCAGGTGTAAGCACGACGGACAGCTATGTACAGTTTATAACTGTTTTGATTCTGTTCGTGTTTGTGCTGGCAGTTACTTATGTAACTACCAGATGGATAGCTAATTATCAGAAGGGGAAAGCGGCGGGCGGCAATCTGGAAATTGTTGAAGCCATAAGAGCCGGAAACAATAAGTATATACAGATTGTGAGAGCCGGCAGTAAGTATCTGATAATTGGAGTAGGAAAAGATGAAATCCATATGCTCGGAGAATTATCTGAGGATGAACTTGTGATTTTAAAGAACAAAAGCAGTGAAGGTATGGATTTTGGCAGTATACTTGAAAAATTAAAAAAACAAAGCGGAAAAGACAATGACTAAGAAAAATGGCAATAGGAAAAGATGTTTTGCCGCAAAGAGAATAAGAACAATAATATGCCTGCTGCTGACGGTGGGCATATTGTGTATTATTTCCGGTATAAACGCAAAAGCATCGGAAGTGGAAACTAACCTGACCGGTACGACAGAAGAACGTACTTACATAGAAGAACCCGGCAGTGCGCAGACACCGGATGAATTGGCAGAACTTAACATAGCCAATCATCTGACGGTAACTTATAATGACGGTAACGGTGAAATAAACGGTACTCTGCGTATTTTAATTACGCTTACGCTGATATCGCTGGCACCGATACTTCTGATTATGCTCACCTCTTTTACAAGGTGTCTCATTGTGCTTCATTTTACGAGGGCGGCCTTAAATACCCAGACAGCGCCGCCTAATCAGGTACTGATCGGACTTGCGCTGTTTTTAACGTTTTTTATTATGCGCCCCTATATGACTCAGATTTATGAGGAAGCAATTGTTCCTTTTGATGAGGGCAGAATTAATCAGGAAGAATTTCTGGAGAAGGGTATCCAGCCTCTCCGTGATTTTATGTATACACAGACGGAAACAAAGGATGTCAGAGTTTTTATGGAAATCAGCGGTGAAGAATGGGATGGAAGCCTGGATGGAATTCCGCTTACGGTTCTTGTTCCGGCTTTTATAGTCGGTGAATTAAGAGAGGCATTCATTATCGGTTTTTATATTTATATACCGTTTATTGTGATTGATATGGTTGTGGCATCCACACTGATGAGTATGGGAATGATGATGCTGCCGCCCACTACGATTTCCATGCCCTTTAAGATTCTTTTGTTTGTAATTGCTGATGGATGGAATTTAATTATTGTTAACCTGATTCAGACGTTTTATCATTAAAGGAGGCGACAGGTTATGACTATTGATGAGGTAACAGCCATTGCCGGAGAGGCACTGTTTTTGATTATTAAGGTATCAGCACCGGTTCTTTTGGTATCACTGATCGTGGGTCTGATTGTCAGTATTTTTCAAACGGTTACTTCTATTCAGGAGCAGACCCTTACCTTTGTGCCGAAGATTATTGCTGTATTTCTGACATTGATTGTACTTGGAAACTGGATGCTGACCGAGCTTTCGGAATTTATGAACAGGCTCTGGTCTAATTTCAGCCTGTATACAAGGTAGAACTTATGATTAATTATGCATTTTCTTATGCAGATTTAGAATATTTTTTGCTGATATTTGTGAGAATTACCTGTTTTGTTTATATTGCCCCTTTTTTCAGCATGAGTAATACGCCCAGAAATGTGAGAATAGGGCTCAGCTTTTTCCTGACGGTTTTGCTGTATCATTCTGTTCCCCGTGCAGATGTGGTATATAATACGCTTATCGGCTATTTTATTATTGTTATGAAAGAAGCGGTAACGGGATTTTTGATAGGTTTTGGAGCCAATCTTTGTACGGCGATAGTTTCTTTTGCAGGTCAGGTGGCGGATATGGAAATGGGACTGTCGATGGTCAGCCTGTTTGACCCCGCTACAAAGCAGAATACTACAATAACCGGTGTTTATTATAATTACATGGTGCTTCTTATGCTGGTTATATCGGGAATGCATCAGTATCTTTTAAAGGCGCTTTCGGAAACCTTTCTGTTGATACCCATAAACGGCGCTGTTTTGGAAAGCGATGCTATTTTGCAGTCCATGCTTGAATTTATGGCAAATTATATTATCGTGGGATTCAGAATCTGCCTTCCTGTTTTTGCGGTAATGCTCATTCTGAATGCGGTGCTTGGCGTACTGGCGAAGGTTTCTCCCCAGCTTAATATGTTTGCTGTAGGTATTCAGATGAAAGTGCTTGTAGGGCTTTGCGTTTTATTTGTAACAACTGCCATGCTTCCGGACGCAGCAGGTTTTATCTATGAGCAGATGAAATCTATGGTAGTAAGCTTTGTGGAAGCTATGGGTGGTGCATAGGATGGCTGGAAATATGATTTTGAAATATAATCTGCAGTTTTTTGCAAAAGACGGTCCGGGCGGTGAAAAGACGGAACAGCCTACCGCCAAAAAACTGGAAGATGCCAGGAAAGAAGGACAGGTAGCTAAAAGTAAGGAAATTGCCAATGCTTTCGGTCTTCTTGCATTATTCCTGATAATGAAGATTTATGTGGGCAATATGGGAACAGGGCTGATAGAGTGTTTTGCCGGAGTTTATAACCAGATTCCTGACGCCATAAAAATGTACAACGGACAAATTCCGGTTGCTGCAATTACCAGTCTTATTGTAAGTATGATGCTGAAGATGATGCTGATAATTGCGCCGATTCTTTTGGTTGGTGTTCTGGTTGCCATTGTATGTGACGTGGCTCAGGTAAAATGGAAACCCACAACCAAGCCTTTACAGCCCAAATTCAGTAAATTAAATCCTGTAAAGGGTTTTGGAAGAATTTTTTCCAAGAATTCACTGGTGGAATTACTTAAATCCATTGCAAAGATTGCTGTTGTGGGTTATGTGGCTTATTCTTATTTAAAAGACAAAATTGGCGGAATCTTTATCCTGTATAATATCGGATTGAATGAGGCTATCGTGCGGATAGGCGAAATTGTAACGGACCTGGGGATAAGGATAGCCGCAGTATATATGGTTATTGCTTTTATTGACTTCGCATATCAGAAATGGAAATTTAAAGATGATATGATGATGACGAAGCAGGAAGTCAAGGATGAATATAAAAATCAGGAAGGTGACCCGCAGGTTAAAAGCAAGCAGAAGCAGCGTATGATGGAAGCTTCCAGACGGCGTATGATGCAGCAGCTGCCGGAAGCGGATGTGGTCATCACCAATCCTACCCATTATGCGGTAGCCATAAAATATGACCCTGACAGATATGATGCGCCTTATGTTATTGCGAAGGGTGAGGATTACCTGGCGCAGCGGATTAAAGAAATCGCAAAAGAAAATGACGTTGAAATCGTTGAAAATAAACCGTTGGCGAGAATGCTTTATGCCAATGTGGATATTGGCGGACTGGTACCGCCGGAATTATATCAGGCGGTAGCTGAAGTGCTTGCTTTTGTATACCATCTGAAAGGCAAAGTCTAATACTAAGATACGAAAGGAGATGGGTATATGAAAAAAGCGGATTTAGGTGTAGGGGCATACCTTCTTACCGCATTTATCATGATGATAGTACCTGTCCCAAGCGGACTTCTTGATGTGTTGCTTGCCTGCAATATTGCAATTGCATTTACGATTCTTTTTACGACTATGTTTTCCAAGGAAGTTCTGGATATGTCCTTTTTCCCGACTATCCTTCTTTTTACGACTATATTCAGAATTGCTTTGAATATTTCTTCCACCAGGCTGATTCTGACGGAAGGTGACCCCGGTGAAGTGGTAAAAACCTTCGGAAGCTATGTAGGCGGCGGAGATTTGATAGTAGGTGTTATTGTATTTTTAATTCTGATTATAGTGCAGTTTATGGTTATTAACAAAGGTTCCGAAAGAGTAGCAGAAGTAACGGCAAGGTTTACTCTGGATGCCATGCCGGGTAAACAGATGGCTATCGATGCGGATTTGAATACAGGGGCTATCAACGATGCGGAAGCAAAAAGACGCAGGGACAAGATTCAGGAGGAAGCAAGCTTTTTCGGCTCTATGGACGGTGCCGTTAAGTATGTAAAGGGAGATGCAACAGCCGGTCTTATTATTACGGTGGTGAACATTGTTGGCGGAATTGCCATGGGTGTGTTACGGGGCGGCATGGATTTTAATTCGGCGCTCAACCAGTATGCCATCCTGACTATCGGTGACGGTCTGGTCAGCCAGATTCCATCCCTTTTGATATCATTATCTACCGGTATTTTAGTAACCAAAGGCTCCAAGGATGCGGATTTCGGCTCAGTGCTTATTAAGCAGATATTCGGCATTCCAAAAGTAATGTATATCGTAGGGGGCATTATCACAGGACTTGGCATTCTTACTCCTTTTCCGACCGTAATATTTTTATCCCTTGGACTTATTTTTATCGTTTGCGGAAGGGTGATTGCAGGAGAAATTGAGACTGCCCAGATTGAGGGAGAAGTGGATGAGGAAGAAGCGGCTGCGGAAGAAATCAGACAGCCTGAAAATGTCAACAGCCTGCTGCAGGTTGACCCTATTGAACTGGAATTCGGTTATGGCATTATTCCCCTTGCCGATGTGAACCAGGGAGGCGATTTGCTTGACCGTGTGGTTATGATAAGGAGGCAGATTGCACTTGAACTGGGTACTGTAGTTCCGATTATCCGGCTTCGTGATAATATACAGCTTAATCCGAATCAGTATATTATAAAGATTAAAGGCATACAGGTTAGTGAAGGGGAAATTTTGTTTGACCACTATATGGCCATGAATCCCGGCTATGTGGAAGAAGAAATTACAGGTATTCCGACCTTTGAACCTTCCTTCCATCTTCCGGCTATCTGGATTACGGAAGGACAGAGGGAGAGGGCGGAAAGTATGGGCTATACGGTTGTAGACCCGCCTTCCATTATTGCCACTCATCTGACGGAAATTATAAGGCAGCATATTTCCGAGCTGCTTACAAGGCAGGATGTACAGAATCTTGTTAATAATTTGAAGGAAACAAACCCTACGCTGGTGGAGGAACTGATACCCAAGCTTCTGGGGCTTGGAGAAATTCAAAAGGTGCTTCAGAATCTTTTGAAGGAGGGCATTTCCATAAGAGATTTGCTTACTATTTTGGAAACATTGGCGGATTATGCGCCCAGTACAAGGGATACGGATATTTTGACGGAATATGTGCGGCAAAGCCTGAAACGTGCTATATCCAGTAAATTCTTCCCGGCTAATGAAACCACAAGTGTGGTTACATTGGATCCTAAGCTTGAACAGGAGATTATGGCCAGTGTGAAGCAGACGGAGAACGGAGCTTATCTGACCCTGGATCCGGAAAAGACAAGAAGCATTATGAAGTCGGTGGAAAATGAAATAGCAAAGCTGGAAAATCTGGGAAAGAATCCTATTATCATAACATCGCCCATTGTGCGTATGTATTTTAAACGGCTGACAGAGGATTACTATAAAGACCTTATAGTGGTATCATATAACGAGATTGAAAGTAACATTGAATTACAATCTGTAGGAATGGTGACAGCATGATAATCAAGAAATTTCAGGGAAAAACAGAAGCGGAAGCGGTTGAGACTGCAAAAAAAGAGCTGGGAAACAATGTGGTAATTATGAATGTCCGGAGCGTGAAAAGCAAAGGAATATTCAGCTTTTTAAAACCTCAGCTTACCGAAGTGACAGTTGCGCTGGAAGAAGAAACTGAGCAGCGTATCATACCTGTTAAGCGGGAAGAAATAAAAAGGGCTGAGATTAAGAAAGAAGAAGTAAAACCGGACAGCAGTGTAATTGAAGAAAAACTGGATAATCTTCATACACTTCTTGAGCAGCAGCTTCAAAGGCCCGAAGAAGGCGGGGATTCTGAGTTTACAGAGGAAGAAGACAGCGAAATGGAGCGTTTTATGAAGCTTCTTTACAATACGATGCTGGAGAATGAAGTAGATGAAAAGTATGCCAATCAGATTATAGATGAGATTGAAAAGATGAATAAGCCGGGGATGCCCTTTGACTATGCGCTTGCCAATGTATACCAGAAAATGGTATTAAAATTCGGTAAGCCCAGGCAGATAGAAGCTTCTGAAAAGGGACCTAAGGTAATTTTCTTTGTGGGTCCCACAGGCGTTGGCAAAACAACTACGATTGCCAAGATAGCATCAAAATTCAGGGTTGAAGAAGGCAAGAAACTTGCCCTTCTTACGGCAGATACCTACCGGATAGCAGCAGCAGAACAGCTCCGTACTTATGCCAGCATTTTGGAAGTGCCCTTCAGGGTGATATATACTTCAGAAGAAGTGGAAAAGGCTTTGAAAGATTTCAAAGAATATGATTTTATTTTACTGGACACTGCCGGTCACTCACACCGAAATGAAGCCCAGAAGGATAATTTGAAGGATTTTATTCATTCGGTGGATGACCTTGCGGAAAAAGAGGTTTTTCTGGTGCTCAGCGCCACAACCAAATATGCAGATCTTGTAAGCATAGCAGATGCTTACAGTGTCATGACGGATTACAAACTGATATTTACCAAGCTGGATGAAACTACGGCACTTGGAAATCTGCTTAATTTAAAGCTCCATACAGGGGCGGATTTGTCGTATGTTACCTGCGGGCAGAATGTACCCGATGATATTGAAAATTTTAATCCTCAAAAAACAGTGAAGCAGCTTTTAGGAGGCAGAAAAAAATAGAAGTTTTGATGATGAATAAGTGAGGAATGAAGATGGACCAGGCCGAACAATTAAGAAATATCATAAAAGCCAACAATAATCCGAGACCTGCGGCGCGAATCATTACGGTAACCAGCGGCAAAGGCGGTGTAGGTAAATCCAATACGGCAATTAATCTGGCAATACAGTTCAGAAAGATGGGACAGAGGGTAATTATTCTGGACGCTGATTTTGGGTTGGCAAATATAGAAATTATGTTTGGAGCAGTGCCCAAGCATAATCTTTGTGATTTGATTTATCAGGGAAAAAATATCAGGGAAATTATTACATGGGGTCCCATGGAGGTGGGCTTTATTTCAGGCGGCTCCGGAATAGTGGGCTTATCCAATTTAAGCAGGGATTATCTGATATACATTGTCCAGAATCTGGCGGAGCTTGATACAATCGCAGATATCATTATAGTGGATACCGGAGCGGGAATTTCCGATGCAGTGCTTGAATTTCTGGTGGCAAGCGGAGAAATACTGTTAGTAACCACACCTGAGCCTACGTCAATTACGGATTCTTATTCTCTTTTAAAGGCCCTGAGACATCATCCGAGATTTTCGGAAACAGCTTCTCAGATAAAAGTGATTGCCAATAAGGTTGACAATCAAAATGAAGGTCAGGTTTTATTTAATAAACTGAACACAGTAGTGGGACGGTATTTAAAGCTTCCGATTATGTATCTGGGAGCAGTACCGCAGGACAGCCAGCTTTCCAGGGCCGTTATGCAGCAGATGCCGGTATCCCTGCAATCGCCCGGCGCCAAATCAGCTCTTGCCTATGAGGCAATAGCGGCTAAGATGATGAATAAAGAACTTGGTCAGTCTGTAACAAAACGGGGAATGGCTGCATTCTTTTCCCACATTGTTGCAGGTAAAAAAAATAACGATTAGGGGGAAGCAAAATGCTGTCAAAATATGTGATACCGGGTAATAAACTGGAAATACAGGCGGTGGAAAGAGTAAAGTATGTAGACGAGACGGAAAAGAAAAAAGTATACCAGACTCTTGTATATGATGTGCTTTCCGATGACCGTCTGGAAATTTATATGCCTGTGGAAAAGTCAAAACTGATTTTACTGCCCATAGATGTGGAGTATGACTTGTATTTTTATACTGCAGCCGGTTTATATCAGTGCTTTGCCAAAGTAATTGACAGATATAAATCCGATTCCAAATACATTCTGCAGCTTGAACTCACCAGTAACTTAAGAAAGTTTCAAAGAAGAGAATATTACCGTCTGAGCTGTGCCCTTGAGATGAATGCCCGTGCCCTTGAAAAGGAAGAAATACAGGCAGTGGAAAAGAAATCAAAGTATCTTGTGCCGGGGCTCCCTTTGAAGCACAGTATTATTGTGGATATCAGCGGCGGGGGCATCCGCTTTGTAGGAGACTACTGTTATGAGCCGGAGAGCCTGATTTGCTGTAAATATCATCTTCTGATAAAGGGAAGAGATAAAGAATATACGCTGATTGCTAAAATTATAGCCGTCAGGGAGCTGGATGACAGACCGGGGCTCTATGAGCACCGTGCACAATACATAGATATTGATACCATGGACAGGGAAGAAATTATCCGGTTTATTTTTGAAGAGGAAAGAAAGAGCAGAAAAAGAGAAAAAGGTCTTTGATGATTACTATGCACTCATGAGAAGCATGAGTTGTGTTATACTAAATTGACAGGCCGGAGTAATCCGGACAGGAGTAATATAGAATAGGGAAAGTATGGGTGTCATGAAAACAGACATAAAACAAACCGGTAAAAAAATTATTGCGGTTGCCAGTTCCACCGGCGGACCTAAAGCATTACAGGTTTTGATTCCGAAACTTCCTTCCAATTTGAATGCTCCGGTACTTATTGTGCAGCATATGCCGGCTGGGTTTACCGAAGCACTTGGAAAACGGCTTGATTCTTTAAGCGAGCTTTCTGTTAAAGAAGCGTCAGAAGGTGACATTCTTGAGAATGGGCATGCTTATCTGGCCAAGGGCGGAAGACATATGAACGTAATGAGGCAGGGCAGCAGGCAGATAATTCATTACACAGATGAGCCTCCGAGAGAAGGGGTAAGACCCTGTGCTAATTTTATGTATGAATCACTTTCTGAGAGCATCTATGATGAAGTGATATGCGTGGTTCTTACAGGCATGGGTGCTGATGGAACTGCCGGAATCAAAATGCTGAAAGAAAAGAAAAAAATAACGGTAATTGCCCAAAACGAAGAAACCTGTGTGGTGTATGGAATGCCGAGAAGCGTTACGATAGCAGGATTAAGTGATAAGGAAATGCCGTTGGAACAAATTGCAAATGAAATCATTAAGAACGTGGGGGTAAGTTAAAATGGATGTAAATCAATATCTGGGAATTTTTCTTGATGAAACAAAGGAGCATTTGGAAAGTCTGAATGCGCAGATTTTAAATCTGGAACAGTCACCGGAGGATTCGGATACGATCAATGAAATATTCCGTGCAGCCCATTCGTTAAAGGGAATGGCGGGAACCATGGGATATAAGCGTATGCAGACGCTGACCCATGACATGGAAAATGTATTTTCCGAAATCAGAAACGGTTCCATGAAAGTGACTTCCGGATTAATTGATATTTTATTCCAGTGCCTGGATGCGTTGGAGGAATATACCAATAATATTCAGGAGTCGGCAGATGAAGGAACTAATGATAATAAGCCGTTGATTGACCAGCTGAATGCATTTTTAAATTCCGGTAAGGATGAGGCAAAGGCACAGCCGGAAAGTAAGCCTGAAGAACCGGCAGCTCCCGCAGCCAGTGAGGCCAGATGGAAAGAGGTTCCCTTAGGAGAGCCGGAAAAGCATGTTTTTGCTGCAGCAAAAGAGCAGGGAAAACAGGTATACGGTCTTGATATCAGGGTGCAGGAAACCTGTATATTAAAAGCTGCCAGAGCCTTTTTGGTATATAAGGCTGTGGAAGAAAAAGCGGAAATCATTGTATGCAGCCCTTCCGCACAGGATATTGAGGATGAGAAGTTTGAACTGGAATTCAGCCTGATAGTTGTTTCCAATAATTCCCTTGAGCAGATTATTCAGGCAGCGCAGGGTGTGTCCGAAATCGAATCGGTAACGGGCGGCGTGCTTGATGTAGAAAATATAGTTACAGAGAAGTCATCTGAAGAACCGGCGGAAACGAAGAAGGAAGAAACAAAGCCGGCAGTATCTGCTGAAAAGGCTCAGGGAACTCCTGCAAAGCAGAATGATAAAAAAGCAGGCAAACCGGTAGTGAACAGAACAGTCCGTGTTGACATTGAAAAACTGGATGTTCTTATGAACCTTGTAAGTGAACTTATTATTGCCAAGAACTCTCTGGTTTCCGCATCCAATACAGAAGGAGTGTCCGGAGGTTCCGGTTTTAATGAACAGATTGAATATCTGGAAAGCGTTACCACTAACCTTCATGAATCGGTTATGAAGGTACGAATGGTGCCTATAGAGAGTGTTGTAAGCAAATTCCCCAGAATGATTCGGGAGCTTTCCAAAAAGCTGGATAAAAAGATGGAACTGTATATGTCCGGTGAAGAAACGGAGCTTGACAGAACAGTAGTTGATGAAATCGGGGACCCTCTGATGCATCTTTTACGTAATTCCGCAGACCATGGGCTTGAATCGGCAGAGGTTCGTGCGCAGAGAGGCAAGCCTGAAGTCGGCTCCATATTCCTGGATGCATATCAGGATGGCAATAACGTAGTAATTGAAGTGCGTGACGACGGTAACGGAATTAACGTTGAGGCTGTTAAGAATACGGCGATTGAGAGAGGCGTTATTACACCGGAACAGGCAGAAAGCATGAGTGAGAAGGATATCATTAATCTTCTGTTCCATGCAGGCTTCTCTACAGCCAAGAAAATTTCCGATGTATCGGGAAGAGGCGTAGGCCTTGACGTGGTAAAATCCAAAATTGAGTCCTTAAGCGGAGAAGTAGAGGTAAAATCAAAGCTTGGAGAGGGCAGCACATGGATTATCAGACTGCCGCTTACCCTTGCGATTATTCAGGCTCTTATGGTAACTGTGGGAGGAGAAAAATATGCAATTTCCCTTGGCAGCATCCAGACCATAGAAGATATCAGCCCCAGTGAAATCAAGCTGGTAGGAAATAAAGAGGTAATTAATCTGAGGGGAAATGTGATTCCGATTATCAGATTAAGCGAGGAACTGGATATTGACAGTCTTAAATCATCTGAAGACAATATGGTAGTTGTTATTGTTAAAAAGGGAGAAAAACTGGCAGGTCTTGTAGTGGATGAGTTGATGGGACAGCAGGAAATTGTTATCAAGTCCCTTGGCAAATATATCAGTAAATGTAAGATTATCAGCGGCGCAACTATTTTAGGTGACGGTGAAGTAGCGTTGATACTTGATGCAAATGCATTGATTTAGGACAGGGGGATAAATATATGGACCAGTTGAAATTAGCAGATTTAAATGAAGCAGGTGAAACTGCGCAGTATATAGTAATTAAACTTGGCGCTGAGCAATACGGTATTGACATTAAATATATTGATAATATCGTGCGCATGCAGCACATTACCAGAGTGCCTAAGGTTGCCGGTTATTTAAAGGGCGTAATTAATCTTCGCGGTGAAGTGATTCCAGTTATGAGTATACGGCTGAAAATGGATCTTCCGGAAGATGAATTTACAAAGGCAACCAGAATTATTATCCTGAAGCTTGAGCAGCATGGTACCATAGGAGTTATCGTTGATGAAGTAAAAGAGGTTGTGACTCTGATGTCTTCTGAGATAGAAAAGGTTTCCTATGACAGTCAGGAAGGAAAAGCAAACTTCATATTCGGTATTGGTAAGCATAATGATGAATTAATCTCCTTACTTGACCTGAATGTGGTGGCAATGGAAAAATAATTGCGTCTTAGTTAGGAGAAGTTATGAAAGACCTTAGTATGGAAGAATTAACAAGTCAATATTATGATGTGTTAAAAGAACTTGGAAACATTGGGGCCGGAAATGCTACCACAGCCCTGGCTCAGTTGATTGGCTGTAAGGTGGATATGTCTGTTCCGCAGGTTCAGCTGCTTGAATTTAATGAGCTGGGAGAAATTGTCGGCGGTGAAGATGAAATTATGGTCGGCATTTATCTCCAGGTGGAAGGTGACATAGAAGGCAGCATGATGTTTATACAGAAAAAGCTGTCAGCGGCGCACTTGGTAAATAAGCTGATGTGCGGTATGCTTGGTGTGGATGATGAAGAAATAGCCAGCGCTGAATTCGGGGAAATGGAGTGTTCAGCAATTAAAGAGGTGGGAAATATCATTACCGGTGCATATTTAAATGCGTTATCCTCTTTAACCGGTCTGAAAATATACCCTTCGGTTCCGCAGCTCGGCATTGATATGGCAGGAGCCCTTTTAAGTGTACCTGCTGTAGAATTTGGCCTGTTTGCCGATAAAATTCTTTTGGTGCAGACAAAATTTTCCGATGATGTTGAACTGGATGGCTACTTTATCCTGATACCTGATATGGAATCTTATGAGAAGATTTTAAAGGTACTGGGTGTTATGTAAGGATAAAAACAGGATGGGAGCCATAGGGGTATGAGTGAGGTAATAAAAGTAGGAATGGCGGATATGGCCGTTTGCAGTGGTGATGATGCAGTTACAACTCTGGGTCTTGGTTCCTGTATCGGGATAGCCATCAGGGATCCGTCTGCAGGCATAGGGGGACTGGTGCATATTATGCTGCCTGACAGTACGGAAATCAGAAATAATACGAACAGGCTTAAATTCGCTGATACAGGCATTGAAGATCTGGTGAATGAAATTATAAAAAAAGGCGGCAGCAAAAGCAGACTGGTAGCTAAGATAGCGGGCGGAGCGCAGATGTTCAGCTCAGGAGGTAAAAGCGATACTATCCGTGTGGGTGAGAGAAATGCCCAGGCCAGCAGAAAAAAACTCATGGAATTGAAAATACCGCTGCTTTCTGAGGATACGGGAAAAACCTATGGAAGAACAGTTGTTTTTTATCCTAAAACAGGTGATTACGTTATTCGTTCTGTAGGAATGCCGGAGAAAAAAATATGAAAAAGAGCAGGTTATTTGCCCCCTTTTTAATGCTTTTTGCAGGAGCAGTCACAAGTATTGTGATGTTTAAGGGAAACTATGATACTACAGACTTACTTATAATACTGCTGTGCGTGATGGTGTTTTTTTATCTTGCAGGCTGCCTGATTCAGAAGAAAGTGCTTTCTTTTATAAATCAGATTAGGGAAAAAGAAGCAGCAGAAGCAGAAAATGAGGGTGAAGTGATAGAGAAGGAAGTTCCTGCCACGGATGAAAATGGCATGGAAGCTTAGAAACGATAGCAACTGCCGGGCAGGGCAATTGTTTTGGAGGGTATAATGGACGAAGCAGGCAGAGCAAAGCTTTGGGACGATTATGCAAGGACCAAATCGCCTGAAATCAGAGAAAAAATCATATTGGAATATGCACCGCTTGTAAAGCTGGTAGCCGGACGGCTCAGTATGTATTTAGGGTATAATGTTGAATATGATGATTTGGTAGGATACGGTGTTTTTGGATTGATAGACGCCATTGATAAGTATGACAATATGAAGGCTGTAAAATTTGAAACATATGCGAGCCTTCGGATTAGAGGCGCTATTCTTGACCAGATTCGTAAAATGGACTGGATTCCCCGCACAATCAGACAAAAGCAGAAAAAAATAGATGCGGCCATGAAAGAAATTGAGAGTACCAAAGGGAGGGCAGCTACTGACGAAGAAATTGCATGCAGTCTTGGTATCAGTGAAGAGGAATATACCTCCTGGCAGTCGCAGATGAAGATTACGGGGGTAGTATCTTTAGATGAATTTATGGAATCGGGAAGTGAAGCGCCTGCGGTACAGAATGTACAGCAGAGGTTTGACGGACCTGAAGAAGTAATTGAAAAGGGAGAAATGAAGGAAGTGCTGGGTCAGGCGCTTGAATTACTGACTGAAAAAGAAAAAAAGGTTATTTTGCTTTATTATTATGAAGATTTGACACTAAAGGAAATAAGCAATGTGCTGGAGGTTTCGGAATCAAGGATTTCCCAGTTACATACAAGGGCGTTGCAGAAATTAAAGACAAAAATGGGAAATTATATGGGATTTTTCTCCATATAATAAAGAGGTATGTAAATGAAAAATGGCTATTTTCAGTTGGTATGCGGCGAAAAGGGAACTGCGCTTAAGATTATAGCGCCGAAGGAAGGCGGCAGTCATGTATTTGTCAGGGAAATCATGGATTACCTGAACCTTCAGGGAATTATGTATGATACGGCCACATTGAATGCCGGGCTTCAGAATGCCAGAAACTCGGATGCGGAAGAGTATCAGTTTCAGATTAATAAAGACGCTGTTTCAGAGGTGCGTGAAAGTTATAAATTGAATGTCAGTCAGAATAAAATGACTGTGATGGCAAGGTTTTACGCCCCTTCCTTAAAGGGCGGAAGAATGGATGCCGATGAATTTTTGCGGGATCTTGCCGGCAAGAATATTGTGAACGGAATCAAAAAAGAAGAAATACGGAAGTTTTTTGATTCTCCGGAATATTGTAAAGATGTTTTTGTGGCACAGGGGCAGCTGCCGCGGCATGGAAAAGATGCCAGAATAGAATATTACTTTGATACGGATTTGAAGGCAAAGCCGACGCTGAACAGTGACGGCAGCGTGGACTTTTTTCATTTAAATACTATTTGTCACTGCAGTAAAGGCGATGTGCTTGCAAGATTGTTTCCGGCAGATACAGGCGCCTATGGCATGACGGTTTATGGTGAGAAGGTTAAGCCCAGGGATGTTAAACATGCAGCATTAAAATTCGGGCATAATATCAGCATTTCAGAGGATAAACAAGTACTTACCGCAGAAACGGACGGGCATGTGACCCTGGTTGAGGGCAAAGTTTTTGTCTCCAATGTTTTTGAAGTGGAAAATGTGGATATATCCACCGGGGATATAGATTATGAAGGCAGCGTCAAGATAAACGGAAACGTGTGCACTAATTTTACGGTGCGGGCATCAGGCAATATAGAGGTAAGAGGTGTAGTTGAGGGCGCTTATCTTGAAGCCGGCGGTGATATTATTATCGCAAGAGGAATGAACGGAATGGCAAGAGGCGTGCTTAAAGCCCAGGGGAATGTTATTTCCAAGTTTATTGAAAATGCCAAAGTGTCGGCAGGAGGCTATGTCTCAACGGAATCCATTCTTCACAGTGAAGTAATGGCAGGAACGGAAATTCTGGTAACCGGCAAGAGAGGGTTTATTACCGGCGGACGTGTTTCCGCATCTAATCTGGTACTGGTTAAGACTCTCGGTTCATCTATGGGCGCGGATACAATTGTTGAGGTGGGAATTGATCCCGGAATTAAAGTTAAGATACAGCAGCTGCAGAAGCAGATTGCAGATAATCGTAAAAATATTGAAAAGATTCGTCCTGTGCTTTTAGCATTTAAACAGAAGATAGCCCAGGGGGCAAAACTGAAGCCCGAACAGTTAAAAAATGTTCAGGATATGCTGCAGAAAGAAAAACAGATACAGCAGGACCTGGAAACAGATACGGCAGAGCTTTCATCCCTGCAGCAGATGATGGAGGGAAGCAATCAGGCCCGGATTGAAGTTACGGGAGAAGTGTTCGCAGGAACTAAAATTTGTATTTCCGATGTCTCAATGGTGGTAAAAAACAGTATGTCTTATTGCAAATTTATAAAGGAACACGGAGATGTAAAGATGGCACCCTTATAAGGGCAGGGGGTTTTTATGACAATCAGTCGTGTTGAAATTCAGGGGCAGTTAACACGGGCTCAGGATTTTACAACTATAAAACAAAATCAGGATAACAAAGGACTGGTAGACCAGACTAATTTCCAAAAGCAGTTTAACCAGACTGTGGAAAATAAGGTTCGTCAGGTTCATCAGGGCGATAAGGCGGAGAATGAAGGAAAACGGTTTGATGCCAAGGAAAAAGGAAACGGAACATATTACGGTGACGGCGGAAAACGCCGGAAAAAAGAGGAAAAAGAAAAGGACGGAAAAGTTGTCTTAAAAGGGCATGGCAGCTTTGATATGAAAATCTAGCGGATATACAGGTGAAATTATGGGCATAACAGAATTGATTCTTTTGATTTTCGGGGGGCTGGTATTTACAATAAGTTTTTTTCTGCCATCGGGGCGTAAGAAGGAAACGGATAATATTCCCGGGATTGATGAAGAAGAGATAAAGGAAATAATTGATAAGGAAATTGAAGAGGCCAAAACACAAATTCACGATATTGTGGATGAGACGATAAATTATTCAATGGAAAAGACCGAGCGTTCCATGGAACGGATTACCAATGAAAAAATTATGGCCGTAAATGAATTTTCTGGCACTGTTTTAGAACAAATAAATAAAAATCATAAGGAAGCGGTATTTCTTTATGATATGCTGAACGACAAGCATGAAAGTCTGAAAACTGCTGTCAGTGAAGCATCAAAAGCAGCGGAAGAAGTAAAGCAGACGGTTAAGGAAGCAGAGTTTCTTCCTTTTAAGCCTGAGAAAGTAGAGATTGTAAGCGCTTCTGAAGAGAAAGAGGAAAAGCCGGAAAAACCCAGAAAGAAAACAACAAGAAAAGCAAAAACGGCAGAATCAGAGAAGCTGCAGGAGCCGGAAAAGGCAGAAACATCAGTAAAATCAGATGAGTCTTCAGAAAAAACACAGAAGGCAGCTAAAGTTGATGTGAGCCTTGTTGCCGGAGGAAAAGCCGGAAGCGGCAACAGTAATGAGAAGATTCTTGAACTGCATAAGGCAGGAAAATCCAACATGGCAATCGCCAAGGAACTGGGGCTTGGAATCGGTGAGGTGAAACTGGTAATTGACCTCTTTGAAGGAATCTAAGGATGGAGTAGCATAATGAATTTGAAATACTATCTGAGAGGGCTGGGAATTGGAATCGTTGTAACTGCAGTGATTATGGGAGCAGCATCAGGAGGAAAAAAAGATAAGATAAGTGATGCTGAGATTAAGGCACGTGCGGCAGAACTCGGAATGGTTGAAGCACAGACAGAGGGTGTGCTTGCGGATTTAGAACAGATGCCTCAGGAAGAAACAGATTCTTCCGAAGAAACACCTGCCAAAGATGCGGCAGCTGCGGAAGGGTCGGCGGTGCCGCCGGAAAATGAAGCAGATGCTGCGGATGAAGAAGTGAAGGAACTGGAAGAAACACCGTCTCCCGAGCCGGAAGAAACATCGTCTCCGGAGCCTGAGGAACCGGATTTATCTGAAAGTATTATTATTGAAATTAAAGAAGGTGAAAGCTCCTATGCCATATGCCAGAAGCTGGAAGGGGCAGGTCTTATTGGATCGGCATTCGCCTTTGATGCATATCTTTATGAAAATGGATTTGACAGAAAGCTTCGCACTGGCTCCTATGAAATACCTGCAGGTGCGGAACCTGAAACCATAGCTGAAATACTTACTTTTGGAAGATAGGAAATTTTGATAAAACCCCTTGCACAAAGGGGTTTTGTTATGTTATAATTTGCACGTTGTGACTATAAATCACGTGTGCCTATTTTCTGTCGGTGCCTTAAAACGCGGGGTAGGCAGTTGAGTAAAGGGTGCACGGAAGCAAAACCAAACGGAGGTAGAAACATGAGCGTTATTTCAATGAAACAGTTATTAGAAGCAGGTGTTCATTTCGGACATCAGACAAGAAGATGGAACCCTAAGATGGCTCCTTACATCTTCACAGAAAGAAACGGTATCCACATTATCGACTTACAGAAATCTGTAGGTAAGGTTGATGAAGCTTACAGAGCAGTATTTGAAATCGCTTCACAGGGAGGAACCATTCTTTTCGTAGGAACCAAGAAGCAGGCACAGGATGCTGTTAAGACAGAAGCAGAGCGCTGCGGTATGTATTATGTAAATGAAAGATGGTTAGGCGGTATGCTTACCAACTTCAAAACGATTCAGAGCAGAATTGACAGATTAAAAGCTATTGAAACCATGTCAGAAGACGGTACTTTTGATGTTCTGCCCAAGAAGGAAGTTATTGCTCTTAAAAAGGAATGGGAAAAGCTGGAAAAGAACCTTGGCGGTATCAAGACCATGACAAGAATTCCTGACGCTATTTTCGTAGTTGACCCTAAGAAGGAAAGAATCTGCGTACAGGAAGCTCATACACTCGGAATTACATTAATCGGTATCGGTGATACAAACTGTGACCCTGAAGAATTAGATTATATTATTCCCGGCAATGATGATGCTATCAGAGCCGTAAAATTAATTGTTGCAAAAATGGCTGATGCTGTTATTGAAGCTAATCAGGGTGAAGAAGCTATTACATCTGAGATGGCAGAAGCAGTAGAAGAGGCAGAAGCTACAGATATTGAAGAAGTAGCAGATGCAGCAGACGCAGAATAATTAATTCATGACAATAAATCAGGAGGATTTAAAAATGGCTAACATTACAGCAGCTATGGTAAAAGAATTAAGAGAAATGACCGGTGCAGGTATGATGGACTGCAAAAAGGCCCTTGGCGAAACCGATGGCGATATGGATGCAGCTGTTGAATTCCTTAGAAAGAACGGTCAGGCAAAGGCTGAAAAGAAAGCAGGAAGAATTGCAGCAGAAGGTCTTTGCAGAGTAGCGCTTAAGGGAGATAATACAGCAGCAGTTGTTGAAGTTAACTCTGAGACAGACTTTGTTGCAAAGAATGAAGAATTCCAGAATTTTGTTGCTGCAGTAGCGCAGCAGGCAGTAAATTCCGATGCAGCTGATATGGATGCTTTTATGGCTGAAAGCTGGAATCTCGATGCATCTAAGACCGTAAAGGATGCTCTTGTTGAGAAGGTTGCCAAGATTGGTGAGAACTTAAACATCAGAAGATTTGAGAAGGTTGTTGCAGAAAACGGCTGTGTAGTATCTTATGTACACGGCGGCGGAAGAATCGGCGTTATTGTTGAAGCCGATACAGATGTAGTAAACGATGCAATCAAGGAAGCTCTTACTAACCTTGCTATGCAGGTAGCAGCACTTTCTCCTAAATATGTGTCTACAGCTGATGTTTCCGAAGAATTTAAGGCTCATGAAAAAGAAATCCTTATGGCTCAGATTGCCAATGACCCTAAGATGGCAGGAAAGCCTGAAAAGGTTATTGAAGGTGCAGTAACAGGACGTCTTAACAAGGAATTAAAGGAAGTATGTCTGTTAGAGCAGGCTTATGTTAAGGCTGAAGACGGCAAGCAGACAGTTGCCCAGTATGTTGCACAGGTTGCAAAAGAAAACGGTACAAACCTTTCCATTAAGAAATTCGTTCGTTTTGAAACTGGCGAGGGTCTTGAGAAAAAGGTTGATGACTTCGCAGCAGAAGTTGCAGCTCAGGCTGGTCTGTAAAATAAATTAAGACAAATCGAAGAGATTAAAGCCGCAGCAGTTATAAGAGGAATCTTATAGCTGCTGTTTTACTGTGAATTTATAAAAAAAACATAAATTTTGTGGAAAAAGCATGAAAATTAATTGACAACTCTAATACATTTTTGTTAGAATATTGAAGTTGTAAAAAGAGGAACGATGGGGTTTGACATAAATGAACACTATGGTTCTTTTCTTTTTAATATCTGATAAGGAGTTGTAAGTATGTTAAAGTATGTTGCGAAACGAATCGGCCTTGCAATTGTTACCATATGGGCAGTTGCTACCATCACATTTTTTCTGATGAATTTGGTTCCCGGCGGACCCTTCCTTTCGGAAAAAGCAATCAGTCCTCAGGCAACGGCAGCACTGGAGGCTAAGTATGGACTGGACAAGCCATTGTTTCAGCAATATCTCACTTATATAGGGGATGCGCTGCATGGTGATTTTGGTGACAGTTTAAAGCAGCGCGGACGTACTGTTATGGATATTATTTTGATGAAATTTCCGGTATCGGCAAGAGTGGGAGGAATTTCCGTTTTGGTTTCCCTGCTTGTGGGGGTTCCCCTGGGCTGTATTGCGGCACTTAAGAGGGGCAAATTCCTGGACAGCTTAATCAGTGTAATATCTACCTGCGGCATTGCAGTTCCAAGCTTTGTTATATGTACATTATTATTATATTTCTTTGGGGTTAAGCTGATGATCCTTCCCACATTGGGACTTACTTCATGGAAACATTATATTATGCCGGTTATGGCATTGTCTTTCTACCCTACGGCATATATTATGAGACTGATGCGTTCCTCCATGCTGGATGTGCTGGGGCAGGATTATATGCGTACCGCAAAAGCCAAAGGTCTTGCTGGCGGCATCATATTGTTTAAGCATGCGCTTAGAAATGCAATTCTGCCGGTCATTACTTATGTAGGACCGCTGCTTGCCTATACTGTAACGGGAAGCTTTGTAGTGGAAAAGATTTTTACGATTCCGGGGCTTGGCGGTGAGTTTATATCAGCTATCAACGGACGTGATTATACACTGATTATGGGAACTACGATTTTCCTTGCAACCCTGATTATTGTCATGAATGTGGTTGTAGATATTGTCTACAAGATTGTAGACCCCAGAATTAAATTAAAGTAAGGAGTTTAAGGCAAACATGAAACAGAATCCAATCAGTTTTCAATTAAAACTTAATCCCGAGGATTTTCTGCCTGCTACGGAAGAAGAAAAGCAGAGTCAGGTAATCATGAGGGAAAGCGTAAGCTTCTGGAAGGATGGTATGCGCCGCCTTGTAAAGAATAAAGTAGCTATGGTGAGCCTTGTGGTTATTATTCTGGTTATGATTTTTTCATTTATTGTTCCTGCCTTTTATCCTTATACTTATAAGGAACAGATTAAAGGTGCCAATAATCTGGCTCCCATGCAGTATTCAGAAGAAGAGCAGGCAAGAATCGATGCGGGAGAAAAGGTATTTCCCCACATTTTCGGAACAGATAAGATGGGCCGTGACTATGCAATCCGTGTGATGATGGGAAGCCGTATTTCCCTGCTGGTAGGTTTGATAGCAACCGGTATTATCTTAATTATCGGTTCCGCATATGGTTCCATTGCAGCTTTCTTCGGCGGCTGGGTAGATTTGATTATGATGCGTATCGTGGATATTATTTATACGGTGCCCGATATATTGCTGATAGTTCTTTTATCATTTGCTTTAAAGGCTCCTTTAGCTAATTTGAAGACAGTGCCCGGATTTTCATGGGTTGGTATAGTAGGAGAAAACCTGATTAGTATTTTTGTGGTATTTGCTCTTTTGTACTGGGTAGGTATGGCGAGAATGGTCAGAAGCCAGGTATTAATGTTAAAGGAAAGTGAATATGTTACAGCGGCAAGGGCGTTGGGAGTAGGCAATGCCAAAATTATTAAGAAGCATTTGCTCACCAACTGTATCGGTACTTTGATTGTTACCACAACGTTGCAGATTCCGTCCTCAATTTTTACGGAAAGCTTTTTAAGCTTTCTGGGTATGGGTGTAGCGGTTCCCCTTCCTTCGCTGGGAAGCCTTGCAAGCGATGCAATTAACGGCATGAACACATATCCCTATTTATTGTTTATTCCCGCCCTTTTAATCAGTTTGATTATTTTAAGCTTCAATCTGTTAGGTGACGGACTTCGGGATGCATTTGACCCCAAATTAAAGAATTAATGTATCAGGAAAAGTGCAGCGCAGCTGTACGGAAAAGAGGAATATATGTCAGAATATCTTGTAGATATAAAAAATGAACGGCTTTCTTTTTTCACTCCTGCGGGAGAGGTAAAAGCATTAAATGATGTCTCTATTCATTTAAAAGAAGGAGAAGTGCTTGGAATAGTCGGAGAAAGCGGTTCGGGTAAATCTGTAACGGCTTACAGCCTGATGGGACTTACTGCTTATCCCGGTAAGTTGATTAGCGGAAGCCTTCAGTTTAACGGTCATCAGATTGATCAGATGAGTGATAAAGAAATGAGAAAAATAAGAGGAAATGAAATATCCATTATTTTTCAGGATCCCATGACCAGCTTAAACCCTGTATATACTATCGGAAATCAGATTATGGAAGCAATTCTGCTTCATACAGATAAAAATAAAGCCCAGGCTAAGGAAAGGGCAAAAGAACTTTTGGAACTTGTAGGCATTAATGAGCCCGCAAAGAGGTTAAAGCAGTATCCTCATGAGCTGTCAGGCGGTATGAGGCAGCGTGTCATGATTGCCATGGCTCTTGCCTGTGAACCCAAGCTTCTGATTGCGGATGAGCCCACGACAGCGCTTGATGTTACCATTCAGGCACAGATATTAGAACTGATGATGGAACTTAAGGATAAACTTGGCATGGCTATTATCATGATTACCCATGACCTGGGAGTTGTGGCCAGCATGTGCGAAAGAATTGCGGTAATGTATGCAGGTAAAATTATAGAATACGGAACCGCAGATGATATTTTTTACAATCCGAGGCATCAGTACACGAAAGGACTGATTCGTTCCATTCCGAGAATTGACACTAAGGAACATGAAAGACTGGTACCCATAGAAGGAACTCCGGTTGACCTTTTGAATCCGCCCAAGGGATGTCCTTTCGCTCCCAGATGCGAAGAATGTATGAAGATTTGTTTGAGAGAAATGCCCCCGGTTACCAACTTCGGAGAGATTCATTATACCCAGTGCTGGTTGAACCAGAAGGAAGAGATGGAGAAAGGAGCCGCAAATGAGTGATAAATTAGTTCAGGTAGAACATTTACAGCAGTATTTTCCTGCAGGCGGTTACGGTAAGAAAAAGAAATATATTCAGGCCGTTGATGATGTTTCCTTTACCATCGAAAGAGGAGAGACCTTAGGTCTTGTAGGAGAGTCGGGCTGCGGTAAAACTACTACAGGACGTACACTGCTCCGCCTGTATGAGCCCACCGGAGGAAAATTTATTTATGATAATGAAGTGATTTTTGATGTGGAAAAAAAGATTTATGCTGATATGCTTCCTTATCGTAAAAGAATGCAGATTGTATTTCAGGATCCATATGCCAGCCTTGACCCCCGTATGACGGTAGGCGATATTGTGGGTGAAGCCATTGATGTCCATAAAATGGCAGCAAATAAACAGGAAAGATATGATATTATTATAGAAATGTTAAGACGTGTAGGTCTTAACTCCGAACATGCTAACCGTTATCCCCATGAATTTTCCGGCGGACAGCGCCAGAGAGTGGGAATTGCAAGGGCGCTTGCGGTAAATCCGGAATTTATCGTCTGTGATGAACCGATTTCCGCATTGGATGTTTCTATTCAGGCTCAGGTTATCAACATGTTTGAAGATTTACAGGCAGAAATGGGGCTGACTTATCTTTTCATTGCCCACGATTTATCTGCTGTAAAGCATATTTCCAACAGGATTGGAGTTATGTACCTTGGAAGAATGGTGGAACTTGCGGACAGCTATGAGCTGATTACCCGTCCCCTGCATCCTTATACCAAGAGTCTGATATCCGCAATTCCCATTGC
Organism: Lachnospiraceae bacterium; assembly: GCA_017621815.1. Taxonomy (GTDB): domain Bacteria; phylum Bacillota; class Clostridia; order Lachnospirales; family Lachnospiraceae; genus Suilimivivens. Next base: position 71,205 of record JAGASK010000026.1, read on the forward strand.
GGATCCCAGGATTGCAAGGGAGAGCAAGCGTATTGTGCTTGAGGGAGATGTTCCAAGTCCTTTAAATCCTCCGTCAGGGTGCCGGTTCAGAACCAGATGTCCTTATGCGGATGAGAGGTGTGCGGCAGAGGTTCCCAAGTGGAGTGAGGTGGAAAAGGGGCATTTTGCTGCTTGTCATCATATTGACAAGTGTAACTAGTTAAGCACTTACAGGTATTATGATATCTGTAATGTTTATAAATATTTTATATTATAAGAGGAGGAAAAACTATGAAAAAAAGAGTAATCGCCTTATTATTGGCAGTTACTATGGTTTTCGGACTGACAGCATGCGGCGGTTCAGGTGCTGCTGAAGGCTCAGGTGCAGCCGAAACCACAGAAAGTACAGAAAGTACTGAAACTACAGAAAGTACAGAAGCAGCTTCTACAGAAGGTGGCAAGATTTTATCCGTTCAGGTAGGACCTGACCCTGAAACAATTGACCCCGCACTGAACAGTGCAGTAGACGGCGGCAACATGCTGCTTCACTCTTTTGAATGTCTTTTAAGCGTAGACCAGGACGGCAAGCTGGCTCCCGGTCAGGCTGAAAGCTGGGAAACAAGCGAGGACGGTCTTACATGGACTTTCCATTTAAGAGAAGGCCTTAAGTGGTCTGACGGTTCTGATTTAACAGCTAATGACTTTGTTTACAGCTGGAAGAGAGTATGTGACCCCATGGTAGCTGCTCCTTATGCAGAAACAGTTTTAAGTATGGTAGAAGGCTTCGAGGATGCAGCCGGAGGCAATCTGGATGCTCTTCAGGTAGCTGCGCCTGATGATTTGACATTTGTTGTTACTTTAAATGCACCCTGCTCCTATTTCGGCAGCCTTGCTGCATTTGCTACTTTAAGCCCTGTACAGCAGGCTACTGTTGAAGCAAACGGTGATGCATGGGCAACTTCAGCAGAAACTTATATTTCAAACGGACCTTTCTACATTTCAGAATGGGTACCCGGTTCTCATATCCTTATGAGCAAGAACCCTTACTACTGGAATGCAGATGCCATTAAGTTAGACGGTATTAAGTGGAACCTGATTGAAGATGCTAACGCATCCTACAGTGCATATCAGACAGGTGAAGTTCTGATGATTAAGGATGTTCCTACAGAAGAAATTCCTTCTTTGAGAGATAATCCGGAATTCCATGTAGATCCTATTATCGGTACCTATTATCTGAGCCTTAACCTTGACAGAGAACCTTTCAATGATGCAAATGTACGTAAGGCATTAAGCCTTGCTATCGACCGTGAATATGTTGCAGGCACCTTAATGCAGGGCACTTATACAGCAGCAAGCAACTTCATGGGACCCGGCTGGGTTGATACAGACGGAAGCCAGTTTATGGACAATGCAAACGGCGGTCAGCCTTACATTGATACCGCAAACTTTGAGGCTAATTTAGAGGAGGCTAAGCAGCTTCTTGCAGATGCAGGATATCCTGACGGAGAAGGTTTACCTGCCATTACCTACTCTACAAATGACGCAGGTTATCATAAAGTTGTAGCTGAATATTTACAGCAGGCATGGGCTGAAATCGGTGTTGACCTTCAGGTAGAAATCGTTGAATGGGCAAGCTTCACTCCTATGCGTCGTAACGGTGACTATGATTCTTCACGTAACGGCTGGGTTGGTGACTACAGTGATCCTTCCAACATGCTTGATTTGTTCTATTCCACAAACGGAAACAATGACGGTAACTTCAATAACGCTGAATATGATGCGGCTATGGATATTTCCAGAACTACACTTGATGCAGCAGAACGTTCTGAAGCTCTTCATAAAGCAGAAGATATCCTTATGGAAGAAGCAGGATGTATTCCTGTAGCTTACTACAATGACTTCTGGTTACAGAGCGAAAAGATTACAGGTTCATGGCATTCACCTTATGGCTACTGGTACTTTATGTATGCAGATATTGCTGAATAAAATGATACTGCGCTGAAGCAAGCGGAAATTTAAAAGCAGATTTAAGTCTTGTGGCTTAAATCTGCTTTTTGTAATTCATGATAATAGAAAGTTCGCAAACTGTGCTTTCTATTATTCATGATAATAGAAAGTTCGCAAAGCGTACTTTCTATTATTTTACTCTTTTAAAGAATGAAATATTATGCTACAATGTATACAAATCGTGTTGAAGGAGTAAAGTGCATGGAGGAAACGGCCGCCCGGAGAAAACGGATTAATCGTCTGAAAAAAATGATACTGGGCACGGCAGCCATGGCAATTCTGATTCCGCTTGTAATCTGTATTGTTTTAGGCGTGCGGGTGGCACAGTTGTCGGGTGAAGTACAGGATTTGGAAGCTCTTCTTGAAGAGGAAAGAAACAAAACGGAAGAAATAACAGGTGTATTTTCTACCGCTTATGTGGAAGAATCTCCAAGAGAGCCTGAGACAGAGGTTTTGTCCAAAGAAGAGGAAGAACCGGAAGTAAAGGAATATGAAAAAGAGATATATCTTACCTTTGATGACGGACCAAGCAGTAATACGGATGCAATTCTTGATATCTTAAAGGCTTATGATGTAAAGGCCACCTTTTTTGTAGTAGGCAAAACGGATGAAAAATCGAAAGCTGCTTATCAGAGGATTGTTGCGGAAGGCCATACACTTGGAATGCATTCTTACAGTCATAAATATGATGAAATCTATCAGTCAAAGGAGAGTTTTATAGAGGATTTAACAGCCTTGCAGGAATATCTTTATGAAGTAACAGGTGTTTGGTCGAGATATTACCGCTTTCCGGGAGGGAGTTCCAACACGGTCAGCAGGGTGGATATGCAGGAGCTGGCTTTGTGGCTTTCTGAAAATGATATATCATATTATGACTGGAATATGGCTTCAGGCGATGCGGTAAGCGGGCAGATTTCAAAAGATACTATTGTAAGCAACTGCCTTAACGGTCTTGACAGTCAGTCCAGATGCATGATACTGATGCATGATGCAGCGGAAAAAAACACTACGGTAGAAGCATTGCCGGAAATTATTACACAGATCAGGCTAAGGGGAGATTCCTGTTTTCTTCCCATTACAGATGAAACAAAACCTATTCAGCATTTAAAAGTACAGGAAAGCAATAAGCAATAAAAATATACACAACGATAACGATACGAATGGAGGACCTGAAAATGGGATTTTTCTCAGATTTGAAGGATGATTTATCACAGGCGGTCAATGAACTGATGCCGGAAGAGGAAGTAAAAGCAGAAGGTGAAAAGGCAGTTTCGGAAAATGCCGAAGAAAAAAAGGCGGGAACAGGAGCAACAGTGAACGGCTTTGATGCAGATTTAGGAGAGATGCTTGATAAGGTAGAAGAACTGGAACTGCCGGAAGAAGCAATTTATGTGGCACCTGCAGCTGCGGAGCAGAAGGCAGAATCAGGAAATACTTCCAGACGCCCCAGTGATGAGGTCTCCGTGCTGACTGACAGCATGATTATTAACGGTAACATTGCAACAGAAGGCGGCCTGGATGTAAGAGGAAGCATTGTAGGAAATGTAGAGGCTCTCGGAAAGTTAAATATAACAGGCGTTATACAGGGAAATTCCCAGGCATCTGAAATTTTTGCAGAAGGAGCAAGGATCACAGGAGAACTCAGAAGCGCAGGCAGCGTAAAAGTCGGGCAGAGTACAGTTATTATCGGTAATATTTCTGCAAGCAGCGCTGTTATTGCAGGTGCGGTAAAAGGCGATATTGATGTAAAGGGACCTGTTATACTTGATTCTTCCGCAATTGTTATGGGTGATATCAAATCCAAGTCCGTTCAGATTAATAACGGTGCGGTAATTGAAGGTTTGTGTTCACAGTGCTATGCGGAAGTTAATCCTACATCCTTCTTTGAGGAATTGAAAAAAATGAAATAGTGAGGCGGAAAAATGCAGAGAATATTACTGAAATTAAGCGGAGAGGCTCTGGCAGGAGAAAAGAAGACAGGCTTTGACGAAGAGACTGTAAAGGGAGTAGCGATGCAGGTAAAACAGCTTGTGGACGACGGCATACAGGTGGGCATCGTAACCGGCGGCGGTAATTTCTGGAGAGGACGTTCCAGTGAGAATATTGACAGAACCAAGGCTGACCAGATTGGAATGCTGGCAACAGTTATGAACTGCATTTATGTTTCTGAAATTTTCAGAAGCGTGGGAATGAAAACGGCAGTTCTTACCCCTTTTGAATGCGGTTCTTTTACAAAACTTTTTTCCAAGGATCGTGCCAACAAATATTTTGAAAGAGGCATGGTGGTATTTTTTGCGGGAGGTACGGGACATCCTTATTTTTCAACTGATACCGGTGTGGTTTTAAGAGCCATTGAAGTGGAAGCGGAGGTGATTCTGCTTGCCAAATCCATAGACGGTGTTTATGATTCAGACCCTAAGTCCAATCCTGATGCCGTAAAATATGATGAAGTCACTATTGATGAAGTAATTGCAAAGAATCTTCAGGTAGTGGATATGACAGCTTCTATTCTTGCCAGAGACAATAAGATGCCCATGTGGGTGTTTGGCTTAAATGAAGCAAACAGCATTGTAAATACGGTAAAGGGTAACTTTAACGGAACCAGGGTTATTGTATAAACAGCAGCACAGGCAGAGAGAAAGGACGGACAAAGAAATGAATGAAAAAATAAAAGTTTATGATGAAAAAATGCAGAAAACATATGACCACCTTGTAAGCGATTATCAGGGAATCCGGGCAGGACGTGCCAATCCTCATGTTCTTGATAAGCTGAGAGTGGATTACTACGGTACACCTACCCCTATCCAGCAGGTGGGCAATGTCACTATCCCTGAAGCAAGAATGATTCAGATTGCTCCCTGGGAAAAATCACTGATTAAAGATATTGAAAAAGCAATCCTTGCTTCCGATATCGGAATTACGCCTTCCAATGACGGTGCTGTAATCCGTCTGGTATTTCCTGAACTTACCGAGGAGCGCAGAAAAGATCTTGTAAAGGACGTTAAAAAGAAGGCTGAGGAATGCAAGGTTGCTGTCAGAAATATCAGAAGAGACGGAAATGATGCATTCAAGAAGATTGCCAAGGAGATTTCAGAGGATGAGGTAAAGGAGCTTTCCGATGAACTTCAAAAGCTTACCGACAAATATATTAAAGATGTGGATAAGCTTATGGAAGAGAAGTCAAAGGAAATCCTTACAGTATAAAATGTAAACAAAGGGAGGGGCAGGCAATTATATTCTGCCCCTTATTCTGTGATAAAAACCGGCAATAAGGCTATTGTCTGAAGAGAGGAAAAGAAAATGGCAGAAAGCAGCGGACTTAAGATGCCGAATCATGTGGCAATTATACTGGACGGCAACGGAAGATGGGCAAAGAGCAAAGGAATGCCCAGAAATTACGGTCATGTGCAGGGCGCAAAGACGGTAGAGGTAATTTGCGAAGAAGCATATAAAATGGGGATACAATATCTGACAGTATATGCGTTCAGCACGGAAAACTGGAACAGGCCCAAGGATGAAGTGGATGCTTTGATGAAGCTCCTTCGGAATTATATGAAAACCTGTCTGACTACGGCGAAAAAGAACAGAATGTGCGTCAGAGTACTGGGGGATAAGACGGGACTTGATGAAGATATCAGAAACAGAATTGCGGAGCTTGAAGAATCCACTAAGAATAATGACGGTCTTCATTTTCAGATTGCATTAAACTATGGAGGCAGGGACGAGATTGTCCGTGCTGCAAGGAAAATGGCGGAGGATTTGGAAAAGGGAGCCTTTGCGAAGGAGGATATCAGCGAAATCAGCTTTGCCCATTATCTGGATACTGCCGGCCTGCCTGAACCTGACCTTTTGATTCGGACCTGCAATGAACAGAGGATTTCCAATTTTCTTTTGTGGCAGCTGGCTTATACGGAGTTTTATTTTACTGATGTGGCCTGGCCTGATTTTACCAAAGAAGAATTGATTAAGGCTGTAGAAGCATATAATCATAGAGACAGAAGATACGGCCGCGTTTAAGGAGGAAACGATTATGTTTAAAACAAGGCTGATAAGCAGTATTGTGCTTGTGATAATTGCGCTTGTTACCATTTTGCAGGGAGGTTATCTGCTTGCGGCGGTGCTTTTGTTTCTTGCACTTGTTGCCTATCGGGAGCTGATGCGGGCATGCAAGCTTTCAGGGGAAGGAAAAAAATGCAACGGGCTGGAAATGACAGGGTATGCAGGGATAGTTGTTTATTATCTGCTCATGACTTTTACGACAGAACGCATTTACTTATTTCTTGCGGTAATTATGATACTTGCAGCCTTTATGTTTTTGTATGTATTCACCTTTCCGAAGTACCGTGCGGAACAGGTGATGTGTGCTTTTTTCAATGTAGCCTATGCGCCTGTGATGCTGTCCTGCATTTATCTGGTAAGAAGCCTTCCTTACGGCGTTTATTCCGTATGGATGATTTTTATCAGTTCATGGATTTGTGATACCTGCGCTTATGCGGTGGGAATTTTATTCGGAAAGCATAAAATGGTTCCCAGGCTCAGCCCCAAGAAATCCATTGAAGGCGCTGTTGGCGGCGTTGTGGGTTCCGCACTTGTAGGCGCTTTATATGGATATTTTATCGTTGAACCCGTAATAACGGAGCAGAAGGTGACATGGGTCTTTGTGCTGATCAGCGCTGTGGGAGCCGTGATTTCCCAGATAGGAGACCTTACGGCATCTGCAATTAAAAGGAATCATGAAATTAAGGACTACGGAAAGCTGATACCGGGGCACGGAGGCGTAATGGACCGTTTTGACAGCGTGATTTTTACCGCTCCCATGATTTATTTGCTGGTATTTGTATTTATACATGGATAAAGTCATAAATTATGTTTATATTCCGGCTTTCGGGATGGAGGATTGTGATGAAAAAAATAGGAATTCTGGGTTCTACAGGATCTATCGGAACTCAGACACTTGATATCGTACGAAGCAACAGTGATTTGCAGGTAGTGGCGCTGGCAGCGGGAAGCAATGTTTCCCTGATGGAAAAACAAATCAGAGAATTTAAACCGAAGCTCTGTGTTATGTGGAGCGAAGAAGCAGCCAGAGAATTAAGGATAAAAACGGCAGATTTGCCGCTGCAGGTGCTTTCCGGCATGGAAGGACTTCTTACACTGGCAGTTTTAGAGGAAATGGAAGTTTTAGTTACGGCAATTGTGGGAATGATAGGAATAAAACCTACCATTGCAGCTATTGAAGCCGGAAAGACGATTGCCCTTGCCAATAAGGAAACACTGGTTACGGCAGGTCATATTATCATGCCTCTTGCGGCGGAAAAAAAGGTTCCTATCCTGCCGGTTGACAGTGAGCACAGCGCCATTTTTCAGTCCATGAACGGAGAAAATAAAAAGAGGGTAAGCAAGATTCTGCTGACGGCCTCAGGGGGGCCTTTCAGGGGCAGAAAAAAAGAAGAACTGAAGGACATTACAGTGGAAGATGCTTTAAAACATCCTAACTGGTCCATGGGAAGAAAAATTACGGTGGATTCATCCACTCTTGTTAATAAAGGTCTGGAAGTGATTGAGGCCAAGTGGCTGTTCGGCGTGGAGCCCGAAAATATTCAGGTAATTGTCCAGCCTCAGAGTATTATTCATTCCATGGTGGAGTATGAAGACGGTGCAGTTATGGCGCAGCTGGGCACACCGGATATGAAGCTGCCCATTCAATACGCACTCTTTTATCCGGACAGAAGGCCTATGGACGGAAAAAGAATTGACTTTTATGAGCTTGGCTCTATTACCTTTGAAAAACCTGATACCGAAACTTTTAAAGGGCTTTCAATGGCATATGATGCAATCCGTGTGGGAGGAAGCATGCCCACAGTATTTAATGCAGCGAATGAAATGTCGGTAAGCCTTTTCTTAAACAGAAAAATCAAGTTTCTGGAAATCTATGATTTGATTCAGGGGGCTATGGAAAATCATAAAGTTGTGGCAAATCCTTCCGTGGAGGAGATTCTTGAAGCGGAGACTGCCGCATATGAATTTATTCGAAGCAATAGAAAGTGACAGCTACAGGAGGACTGAAATTTGGTAGTATCGATTATTTTATTTATTATTATCTTTTGTGTAATTGTTGTTTCCCATGAATTCGGTCACTTCATTATTGCAAAAAAGAACGGAATTCATGTTGTGGAATTTTTTATCGGTATGGGGCCTTCCCTGTTTTCTTTTGTAAAAGGAGATACAAAGTATTCGCTGAAGCTTTTTCCTATCGGAGGAGCCTGCGTATTTGAAGGGGAAGACGGGCTTGAAACAGAAAAAGGAGAATTATCCGAAGGCGCTTTTCCCAATGCATCTGTGTGGGCAAGATTTGCTACGGTTTTTGCGGGACCGCTTTTTAATTTCCTGACGGCATTTCTTATGGCTGTGGTGCTGGTATGGGCCTGCGGCGTTGCCCTGCCGGTGGTGCAGAGCGTATCGGAAGGCAGCGCTGCCGAGGAAGCAGGGCTGGAAGAAGGAGACGTTATCCTTAAGATGAACGGAAGCCATGTCCATATGCAGGATCAGGTTTATTTCTTTTCGGCAATTAACAGGGGAGAACCCATTGAAATTCTGTATGAGCGCGACGGGGAAAAATATGGCACAACAGTTGTGCCGGAATTCAGCGAGGCGGATAACAGATATTATATGGGAATTACAAGCGGGAAGTTTCTTGACTGTAATGTATTGCAGACCTTCCAGTATGCTTTTTATACCATGGAATATACGGTTCAGTCCACAGTAAAAAGTCTTTCCATGCTGGTCACCGGGCAGCTTACCAGAAATGATATATCGGGTCCTGTGGGAATTGTAAAGGTGGTGGATGAAACCTATGATGTTGCCAAGGATTACGGAGTTTCCAGCGTAATTTTGTCCATGATTAACATTGCACTGCTTTTGTCGGTGAATCTGGGAATTATTAATCTGCTTCCGCTGCCGGCGCTTGACGGAGGGCGTTTGGTATTTTTGCTGATAGAGGCAGTCAGAGGAAAACCGATTCCTCCGGAAAAGGAAGGAATGGTGCATTTAGGCGGAATGATGGCATTAATGTTACTTATGGCACTGATTTTTGTTAACGATATTACAAAATTTTTCTAAATGGAAATGCAATCAAAAGGAAGAATCCTGTACAAAATTACTGAAATTGCGGTTTTGGTAATTTTGTATAATGGATTCTTTTTTTTATTCATGGTATAACTGGTACAAGCAATTCAAATCTTAAAAATTCAGCAGATTATGCATGACATTCACATCAAAACTTCATTCAGTGGTTCACTGTATTTTTCATTGCAGGATTTTTATCGGTTTTACAGGGAGGTTAATTGTGAAAATTATTTCGGGAATTTACTGGGATAAAGGGATGAGAAGTAAAAATCAGGATTCCCTTTTCTTAGAACAGGTATTTACAAACAAAGGGAGAGTGCTTATTGCGGCAGTCAGCGACGGAATAGGCGGACTTGAAGAGGGAGAAACTGCAAGCGGTTTTATTCTGGAAAAGCTGCTTGAAAACTTTTATCATCAAATGGTGGTGCTGATTGGGCGCGGAAAAGGGAAAAAAGCGCTTAAAAGAAGTCTTCTGCGGTGTTTTTTTGAGACAAACCAGATGCTGAATCAATATGCGGGCAGCAGGGATTTTAAGCTGGGAGCCACAGTTTCCGTGCTGCTGATTTGGAAAAAAAATTATCTGGCAGCCCACCTTGGAGACAGCAGAATTTATCAGTTTAAAGAAGAAAACAGGATTTTACAGTTGACAAAGGATCATTCGGACGGGAAAAATGCATTAACCAGATGTATGGGAAGCTTTGCTTATCAAAGTCCTGATATTTACAGTGGAAAAATAAAAAAGAAATCAGGTTTTTTACTTTGTTCTGACGGCTTTTATCACTGTCCCGATAAGCAGATGCTGGGGGAGTTGCTTGGAACAGAAGAGGTGAAGGATGAAGAGCAGATTGAAAAAAGGCTTAAAGAACTGGCCGGTTATGATATGAAGCGGGGAGAGCAGGACAATATTTCTGCCCTGTATATTCTCTGCAGCAGATAAGGGGAAAAGAAAATGAAACAAATATTATGCAATAAATATGAGGTATTAAAACCCGTTGCAGAAGGCGGAATGGGAATTGTATATCTGGTCAAGGATTTACATTTAAATAAGCTGGCAGCGGTGAAGGTCAGTAAAAATCCGGGCAGTCAGCAGGAGAGGGAGATTGTTCTGAAGGAAATGGAAGTGCTGAAAGGTCTGTCACATCCTGCGCTGCCGGGAATCATTGATTTTTTTGAGGAGGGAGGAAATATCTGCCTGGTTATGGAATATGTGGAAGGAATTACCCTGGAACAGTATTTGAGGAAATTTACCAGGGTGGAACTTGCAAAAGCCGTAAGGTGGGCGGTGGAACTGACAGAAGTATTGGGTTATCTCCATAAGCAAAACCCGCCTGTAATCTACAGGGATTTAAAACCGGCAAACATTATGATACAGCCGGACGGGAAGCTTAAGCTGGTGGATTTCGGTGCAGCCTTTGTGATGGCCTATGGGCAGGAAAGGCATCAGATGATGATGGGGACACCGGGTTACAGCGCTCCCGAACAGTGGCACAGCGGAAATGCCGGAAAAGGAAGTGATATTTACGGAGTGGGTGCCGTCCTTCATGAAATGCTGACAGGAATAAGCCCGGGGAACTTATTTCATGAAAGGCGTCCTGTCAGGGAATATGACAAAAGTATTCCCAAGGAGCTGGAAAAGGTGATTATTGTATGTACGAAAAAAAGGCCTTTTGAACGTTATTCATCCATGGAGCAGCTTAAAAATGCTCTTTTAAGCTTCGGAAAAAAGGAAAGAAATAAGGAAATTGGTTTTACGGTAAGAAAAGGAGCGGGAGCATTGCTCCTTATTGCAGCGGCGGGACGAACTGTACTGCCTTTTCTTAAGGGAGTGCCGGAAAGTGATTTGCCCTTTCCCTATATGGAATGGCCTGGCATCTTATGGGGAGGGGCGATTATTTACCGGCTGATTTTTCTGCGGAAGAAGACAGGCAAAAAGATTCTGAGGAAGCAGGAAAAAAGTGTTTTTCTGACGGAAAAGAGGTTTCCGGGGATTTATGTGGCAGAATTTTTGATGGTTTTGTTTTTGACAGGACTGTTTTTGAGAGGTGAGGGAAGCTTTCATGTAAAGGCAAAGGAAGCGCCGGGAAAGCTCTGGGTGGAAATGAGGGATGAATATGACCGTAAGCTTCTTTTAAAGGAGGAGTCTGTTTACCGTGCAGGGGAAAGGATAAGATTTGAGATTCCCACAGAGCGGATGCCGGAGGGAGAAAGTGCTTTGTGGCTGACAGCGGAAGGGGAGGAGGGGAAGATATACAGGAGCAGAATTTTTCTCATTGAAAAGGAAGAGGAACCGTACTAAAATAAAAAGATAAAGGCAATATTTTTCGGGAGGGTGACTTATGACCAGAGAGCATACGAAAACAGTGAAAATCGGGGACCGGATTATAGGAGGCGGCAATCCTGTTTTAATCCAGTCCATGACAAATACAAGAACAGAGGATGTGAAAGCAACCGTAGCCCAGATTAAAGAACTGACAGCGGCAGGCTGTGAAATCATCCGCTGCACGGTACCTGCTTTAGAAGCGGCGAAGGCCATTTCGGAAATTAAAAAGCAGATTACAATTCCCCTTGTAGCGGATATTCATTTTGATTACAAAATGGCCATTGCAGCAATAGAAAACGGCGCTGACAAAATCAGAATTAATCCCGGAAACATCGGCGGAAGAGATAAGGTAGAGGCTGTTGTTAAAGCGGCAAGGGAAAGAAATATTCCTATCCGTGTAGGGGTAAACAGCGGCTCACTGGAAAAAGAACTGGTGGAAAAATATCATGGTGTTACGGCAGAAGGAATTGTGGAAAGCGCCCTTGATAAGGTACATATGATAGAAGACCTTGATTATCAGAATCTTGTTATCAGTATTAAGTCTTCGGATGTAATGATGTGTGTCAGGGCTCATGAGCTGCTTGCAGGGCAGACGGATTATCCTCTGCATGTGGGAATTACGGAATCAGGAACAATAATCAGCGGCAACATTAAATCCGCTATCGGCCTTGCACTGATCTTAAATCAGGGAATCGGAGATACTATCCGTGTATCCCTTACAGGAGACCCGGTAGAGGAAATTAAATCTGCGAAGCTGATTCTGCGCACATTGGGACTCAGAAAGGGCGGTATTGAAGTGGTATCCTGTCCTACCTGCGGAAGAACCAAGATTGATTTAATAGGTCTCGCCAATCAGGTGGAAACTCTGGCAGCGGGGTATTCTCTGGATATCAAGGTTGCAGTTATGGGCTGTGCGGTAAACGGTCCCGGCGAAGCAAAGGAAGCGGATATCGGAATTGCGGGAGGAATCGGAGAAGGCCTTCTTATTAAAAAAGGTGAAATTATAAAGAAGGTGCCGGAAGATAAGCTTCTTGCGGTACTTAAGGAAGAGCTGGATAACTGGCAGGAATAGGAGATTTAGAATAAATGGCAAAGCAGTTTTTTGATGTGTTTCCGAATCTGAAGCTGGATAAAAAGAATCAGGATTTGTTTGAGCAGGCAATGGTAGAAAAGGTTTCCGCTACAAAAAGCAGGGAACTGATTCGTGTTACTTTTGTCTGCGGTCATCTGATTCAGAAGGAAAATGTCCTTAAAGTAGAGGAACAGATTAAAAAACAGTTTTTTGAAAATCATACGGTCAGGGTGAAGCTTTATGAGCGTTTCAGGCTGTCTGAACAGTATACTCCCGAAAAACTGATGGATGTTTATAAGGACAGCATTCTTCTGGAACTGCGTAATTACAGTCCTGTGGAATATAATATTTTTAAAGGGGCGGACATTGCCTATCCTTCTGAAATGGAGATGGAACTGACTATAGAGGATACTGTGCTTGCAAAAAGCAGGGCAGATGAGCTTGTAAGGATTTTGGAAAAAATCTTCAATGAAAGATGCGGTTTTCAGGTAAGTGTTGCCGTGAAATATAAGGAAAAGAAAACAGGAAAGTATAAAGAAGAGGATGACCTTAAAATAGCAAGACAGGTAGCTGAAATTGCAGCCCGTGCCCATGGGGCATCCGCAGGTGAGGAGACTTTTGAAGGCAGCGGTAAAGCTGCCGGCGCAGGAGAAGAAGGACAGGCTTCGGAAAGCCGGGCAGGAAAAGAGGCGGCATCTGCCGGACGGGGAACAGTGAGCGCCGGTGCGGCAGCAGGCGGCAAATCCGGCGTAAGCGCAGGAGACGGAAGGACAGCAGCAAGGGAAGGCGGATTTGCCGGTAAGACAGGAGCTTTTAACGGCAGAGAAAAGAAAGGCTTTAAGAAAGGGGATTTTGTGCGTCCCGTAAAACGCTCCGAAAATCCTGATGTATTATATGGACGGGATATTGAAGAAGAAGCCATACCTATAGAGGAAGTTATCGGTGAAATCGGAGAAGTGGTTATCAGGGGTAAGATTATCCGGTTTGACAGCAGGGAGATCAAAAATGAAAAAACCATTCTGATGTTTGATGTTACTGATTTTACAGATACGATGACAATTAAAATGTTTGCCCGCAATGATCAGGTCGGCGAAATTACGGCAGGCATGAAGGTAGGGGCTTTTGTCAAGCTGAAGGGTGTCACCATGATAGACAGATTTGACAATGAGCTTACGATTGGTTCCATTGCAGGCGTAAAAAAAATTCCCGATTTTACTACCTCACGGAGCGATAACAGCGCAAGAAAGAGAGTGGAGCTTCATTGTCATACGAAAATGAGCGATATGGACGGTGTTTCCGAGGCAAAGGATATTGTAAAGAGGGCCTATAAGTGGGGGCATCCTGCCATAGCCATTACAGACCATGGGGTAGTGCAGTCTTTCCCGGATGCCAATCATGTATGGGAAGATCTCTGGAAAGCAGAGAAAAGTAAAAGAAAAGAAGCAGGGGATGAAAATCCTGATAAACAGGACTTTTTTAAGATTATTTACGGAATGGAAGCTTATCTGGTAGATGATTTAAAGGAAATCGTAACCGGAGATGACGGTCAGGATTTCACTTCCGATTTTGTGGTATTCGATATTGAGACCACCGGTTTTTCTCCTGTGAATAACAGAATTATTGAAATAGGTGCGGTAAAGGTTTCAGGAGGGAAAATTACAGAGCATTATTCCACCTTTGTCAATCCCGAGGTGCCCATACCTTTTGAAATAGAAAAGCTGACGGGCATTAACGATTCCATGGTTATGGATTCTCCAACCATTGAGACTGTTCTGCCGGAGTTTCTGGAGTTTTGCCAGGATGCGGTAATGGTTGCCCATAATGCCAATTTCGATATGAGCTTTATCATGGAAAATGCACAGAGACAGGGAATTAAAAGGAAATTTACCTATGTGGATACGGTGGGGATTGCAAGGATTTTACTGCCGGGTCAGGCAAAGCATACTCTGGACGCAGTGGCGAAGACTCTTGGGATTTCCCTTGAGAACCATCACAGGGCGGTGGATGATGCCCAGGCTACCGCAGAAATTTTTGTGAAGTTTATTCCCATGCTGAAGGAAGCAGGGGCGGACACCCTTTCAAAGGTTAATGCCATGGGTGCGTCCAGCCCTGATATTATTAAGCGTCTGCCAAGCTATCATGCCATTATTCTGGCAGAGAATAACATCGGGCGGGAAAATTTATATACGTTGGTATCGGAATCCCATATTAATTATTTCAGGAAGCAGCCCAGGGTTCCCAAGAGCCTTCTTTTGAAGCACAGGGAAGGATTGATTCTGGGGAGCGCCTGCGAAGCAGGAGAATTGTACCGTGCCCTTCTGGAGGGCAAACCGGACTCGGAAATAGCCAGAATTGTTAATTTTTATGATTATCTGGAAATCCAGCCTCTGGGAAACAACAGGTTTATGATTGAGTCAGATAAAATACCTGCTGTAAATGATATAGAGGATATTAAGAATTTCAACCGCAGGATAGTGGAGCTTGGAGAAGAATTCGGCAAACCCGTAGTTGCCACTTGTGACGTGCATTTCCTTGACCCTGAGGATGAGGTGTACAGGAGAATCATTATGGCAGGAAAGGGCTTTGATGATGCGGATAATCAGGCGCCTCTTTACCTTCGTACCACAGAGGAGATGCTGAAGGAATTTGAATATCTCGGCAGTGATAAGGCAGAAGAAGTGGTGATTACCAATACCAATAAAATTGCGGACAGAATCGATGTGATGTCACCGGTAAGGCCTGATAAGTGTCCGCCTGTTATTCCCGACAGTGATAAAACTCTGACAGAAATCTGTTATAACCGTGCCCATGAACTGTATGGTGAAGAACTTCCCAAAATCGTGGAGGACAGACTGGAAAAGGAACTTCATTCCATTATAAGCAACGGATTTGCGGTGATGTATATCATTGCACAGAAGCTGGTATGGAAATCAGTGGAGGACGGATATCTGGTAGGCTCCCGTGGCTCCGTAGGTTCGTCCCTGGTAGCATTTATGGCTGGAATCACGGAGGTTAATTCCTTAAGCGCCCATTACAGGTGTCCAAACTGCCGTTATTATGATTTTGAATCACCGGAGGTAAAAGCTTATGCCGGGAACTCTGGCTGTGATATGCCCGATAAAGATTGTCCCGTATGCGGCAAGCCTCTTGTAAAAGACGGATTTGACATTCCCTTTGAGACATTCCTGGGATTTAAGGGAGATAAAGAACCGGATATTGATTTGAACTTTTCGGGAGAATATCAGAGTAAAGCCCATAAATATACAGAAGTTATTTTCGGTGCCGGTCAGACCTACAGGGCAGGAACTATCGGTACATTGGCAGACAAGACAGCGTTCGGCTATGTAAAGAATTATTATGAAGAGCGCGGGAAAAGAAAACGGAACTGTGAGATTAACCGCATTGTGCTTGGATGCACGGGAGTCAGAAGAAGCACGGGGCAGCATCCCGGCGGTATTATTGTGCTTCCCATGGGGGAGAATATTAATTCTTTCACTCCGGTTCAGCATCCCGCCAATGATATGACTACGGATATTGTAACGACGCATTTTGATTATCATTCCATTGACCACAACCTTTTAAAGCTTGACATACTGGGACATGATGATCCTACTATGATTCGTATGCTGCAGGATTTAACGGGGATAGACCCCACAAAGATACCCCTGGATGATAAGGGGGTTATGTCACTGTTTCAGAATACGTCGGCTCTTGGCATTACCCCTGACCAGATTGACGGCTGCCCGCTGGGCTCTTTGGGAATTCCAGAATTCGGTACTGATTTCGTTATACAGATGCTGCTCGATACCAAGCCCCAATGCTTTACTGACTTAATCAGAATTGCCGGGCTTGGACATGGAACAGATGTATGGCTTGGAAATGCGCAGACGTTGATTGCGGAAGGGAAAGCAACAATTTCCGGCTGTATCTGCTGCCGTGATGATATTATGATTTATCTGATAAATAAAGGAGTGGACAGCGCTTTGTCTTTTACCATCATGGAAAGCGTACGTAAGGGAAAGGGTTTAAAGCCGGAGTGGGAAGCAGCCATGAAGGAAAAGGATGTGCCGGACTGGTACATCTGGTCCTGTAAAAAAATTAAGTATATGTTCCCTAAGGCTCATGCGGCGGCATACGTTATGATGGCATGGCGTATTGCCTACTGTAAAATTAATTACCCGCTGGCTTATTATGCAGCCTTTTTCTCCATTCGCGCAAAGGCCTTTTCCTATGAACTGATGTGCCAGGGACAGCAGCATCTTGAAAATGTAATGGCGGATTATAAAAGAAGAGGCGATAGCCTTTCCCAGAAAGAGCAGGCATCCTACAGGGATATGAAAATCGTGCAGGAAATGTATGCAAGAGGATTTGAATTTATGCCTATTGATATTTTTACTGCTCATTCCCGGAATTTCCAGATTATAGACGGCAAGTTGATGCCTTCCTTAAACAGCATAGACGGATTGGGGGAAAATGCTGCGGACGCTATTGTGGAAGCAGCCAAGGACGGACCGTTCCTTTCCAAGGATGATTTCAGACAGAGAACCAAGGTATCAAAGACGATTATTGATTTAATGGACAGCTTGAATCTTCTGGGAAAACTGCCTGAGTCCAATCAGATTAGTCTGTTTGATTTTGTGTAACAGAAAGTTAAAGATAATTGTGCAAAAAAATGCAAAAGGAGTGTGATAATATGGCAAATAGTGAAAAGATAGATTTAATTCTTACAAAAATATCAAATTTAGATGAAAAGGTAACAAATTTAGATGAAAAGGTAACAAATTTAGATGAAAAGGTAACAAATTTAGATGAAAAAGTAACGGGTTTAGATGAGAAGGTAACAGTTTTAGACCGGAAGGTAACAAGTTTAGAGAAGGACATGATTGAGGTTAAAGCCGATTTAAAGTGTTTGCATCGTGATGATAATTTAATTCTTGATGAAGTTGAAAGAGTGCATGAAATACTTCTAACGCATATGAAAGATAAATCGAAGCATACAGCATAATGTTTATGCCTGTATTGCAAATATTTTGCGGAAAATGCAGAAAATGCGGAAAAATTTTACATCAGCCTACTTGATTACTTTTTGTCAATATGATACAATTCAATGCATATCAAGCTCCAAGAGGGAGTAATCGGCATAGAAATATGTAGTACTATCGACATAATGGTGCTGCACGTAAAATCCGCCTGACATGTGGTCGTGGAAGCAGCGGAGTGCAGATGCCCGGTATTACTGTAAACGATGAGACTCATGGACAGCAATGAAAAGCTGTCTATGAGTCTCTTTTTTCTTCCGTAAAAGGTAAAATTTGTATGCAATTGATGAAACGGGGTTTGATATAAATGGGATCACATGATTACGAAAGGGAAAAGATTATGGGAATTGTAGAGTTGTTTGTATTGGCAGTAGGTCTGTCAATGGATGCTTTTGCTGTATCCATTTGTAAGGGATTGTCCCTTGGAAAAATTGAAGTAAAGCATATGTGTATTGCTGGAGCCTGGTTTGGTGGATTTCAGGCGCTGATGCCTTTAGCCGGATATTTTCTGGGAAGCTTTTTTGCTGATATGATTACACATTATGCCCATTACATTGCATTTGCGCTGCTTTTATTTCTGGGAGGTAAAATGGTGAAGGAAGCCTTTGGTAAGGAAGAGGAATTGGACAGTTCCATGACTTTTGGCTCCATGCTGCTGTTGGCAGTGGCTACCAGTATTGATGCATTGGCTGTAGGCGTTACTTTTGCATTTCTTAAAGTAGCTATTATTCCTGCCGTATCTTTTATAGGTATTGTGACTTTTATTTTTTCAGCTGTGGGCGTAAAAATCGGCAGCATGTTCGGAATGAAATATAAATCCAAGGCAGAAATCTGCGGCGGTGTGATATTAATATTGATAGGCATTAAAATTCTTTTAGACGGACTGGGAATTCTATAGAAAACGGCTGGAATGTGAAATGTTTGAAGAAAGGCAGTTGTTTGAACCGGAGTTCTATGTGGCTTTTATTCATGACAATAGAAAGTGTGCAGAGCGTGCTTTCTATTGTTTTTTATATGTTGGCGCTTCTTAAACATATAGGGGGTATAAGAAGTTATATATGGTTTTCTATATCAGACATTTTAAATCTGACATAAATATTGTAGAGTATATAAACTTATTTAATAGGGAATACATTATATAAATGGGAGAAGTGCACATATTATGGGAGAATACGGAACAATCAGAATTCATCTTTCCGAATTGATAACAGAATCCGGCATCAGCAAAAACAAGCTGTGCCACAGAGCAGAATTGCAGAGAGCGCAGTTAAATAATTACTGCAATAATAATGTTGTGAGAATGGATATTGATGTGCTGGCAAGAATCTGTACAGCTATGAACTGCCGGATTAGTGATTTACTGGAATTCATTCCGCCTGATGCCGAAACAACGGCAGAAGGAGAAGAAGCACAAGAAGAAGCAAAAAAAGAAGCAAACGATAATAGTTAAATACTTTTTGTGTAAAAGAATTATGGCTTACGGAGTTGATAAAAATATGTATGAAATTGCAATATGCGATGATTCATCCCTGGACAGAATGGCATTAAGGCAGGACATTGAACAAAACAGTGAATTGCAGATGGGATTGAACTTTCATGAATACTGTTCCGGTAAAGAATTATTAGATGGGATGAATGAAATTAAGTTTTCCATGATTTTTTTGGATATTCAGATGCCGGAAATGGATGGGGAAATAGTAGCAGAAGAAATCAGAAAGAGAGACAGTGATGTAATATTAATGTTTTGGACCGGATATGCAGACCCCACCCCTCACAGTATTAAAGCTCAGCCATTTCGGTTTATGAAGAAAGGAATGCCGGAGGAAAATAAAAGAAAAGATATAAATGATGCAATTCAGAAGATGATTGAAAAATCACAGGTCCCTACTTTTCTGGGCAAGATGGGCAGCAGCAGATTGATTTTGAAGCCGGATGATATTGTATATATAGAAAAATACAAAAAATCTGTTAAAGTGCATATTTCCAACGCGGCAAAAAAATTCCATTGTATACAGGCAGAAGACAATAATGAACCGGATATCAGATTTTTTGAGAAACTGGGAATTCTGTATGATGAATTCAAAGAGTTTGGCTTTGGATATCCTCATGACAGTTATATTATTAACTTTAAATATATGACATCCTGTTCAGGAAATGAAATTAAACTGGAAGGCTTTCATGATGTCGTGTTCAAGGTGTCCCGTAGTAAAGCAGTTGAGTTTAATCGTTTAAAGAGGGAATATTTAACAGCAAAATACGGGAGATAAGCTAAAATGAAATTTGAATATGTTCTGCTGCTAAAGTTACTTTTTTGCAGTCTTGATGGGTTAATGCTTTGTATTTTTTTTAAGGCATTATTTAAAAGACAAATGAAAAGGCTTAAGTTTTTATGTAATTTTACAGTAATGATATTGGTTTTAGTTACAATAAATTTATTAAATGTTTCTTTGCTTAAACTTTTGGCAGTACCATTATCATTTTTTGTGTTTTCTATTTTGACATTTCAAATATCTGTACATAAGGGATTTATATATACGTTTATCTATTATATTGTATTCTGCTGCGGTAAAGAGATGGCATTTGAAATGCTGCTGCGCCTTTTATCGGCAATATTTCCTCAAATGAATATGATGTTAACGTCTGTTCAGGGAACAGTATTCCTGTTGGCAGAGTATGTCTTTTCATTTTTGTTTTTGATATATGTGAAACGCTATATTTCAAAAATTGAAATCGGTGAAGACAATCGTTTTGAATGGTATATGCTGATTATGCCCATGGCATCAATCATGATTTTGTTCAGTTTTGTTTATATGGATTATCCCAATGACAGATATATACAGATTCTTATGTGCGGAGGCGCATTCTTACTTTATTTTTCCAATATAGTCATTTTTATTATACTTGCTCATTTTACCGAAGCTATGAACCGGGCGAAGGCAGTGGAATTATCAGCTTTGAAAAAGGATTTAGAGATAAGCAATTTTGAAAACATAGAGAAAATGAATATTGTATACAGGAAATATATGCATGATATTCATAAGTATTTTAATCAAATAAGATATTTGGCCAAAGCAGGTGAAAATGAAATAATTGTAAATATTATCGATGGATGGGAAAAGGGATTGGCAAGTGAGAAACCAATTCTGTACACCGGCAGTGCGGTACTTAATTCGATTTTGACGGAATACTCAAAAAAGGCAGGAGAAAGAGATGTAGAGTTCTCCATTTTTGCGGAAGATAATATAAAATTGGATTTTATTTCCGATACGGATAAGATTCCCCTGTTTGGAAATCTTCTTGAAAATGCGCTGGAAGCTGCATCGAAATGTGATAAGAACAATCGGAAGATTCAGATACGGCTGTTTATGGGAAGTGAATATATTCTTGTATTTCAAGTAAAGAATACATGGATTATGGATGCGGAAAAAGAGGGGATGCGCCTGCTCAGTACTAAGAAGAATGCCGGGAATCATGGATTGGGAGTAGGAATTATCCGGGAGCTTGCGAAGAAATATGCAGGTAATCTGGAATTAGAAGAACTGGAAGAATGGTTTATAGCCACACTTATGCTTTCTATTGTCATGAATAAGTAAAGTGCCAATTTTGTCCTTTTTACGGTATAATTTTGGAATCTTTATTGTTTGGAACATTATTTTGAGGTAAGGTTAAATAAGGAAGAATTCCAGAAATCAAATGATAAAATAAATAAACAAAGGAATCAATAACAATGTACAATATATTGATATGTGATGATGAACCGGTAACATGCACATACATAGAAGGGATTTTTTCTGATTATGCAAAGAAGAATAAAATTGATATAAAAGTAGAATTGTTTTTTAATGGACAAGAGTTACTGGAGTATATAAGTAAGAATAGTAATATCGATTTATTGTTTCTCGATATTGAATTGCCTGATAACAGTGGGGCAGAAGTTGGTAAAATTCTTCGGGAGAATTTACAAAATGAAGTAATTCAAATTGTATTTATTTCATCAAAAGAAAAGTATGCCATGCAGCTTTTCAGGATCAGGCCTTTTGATTTTCTGATAAAACCGCTTGACGAGAAAATGATTATTGATGTTTTTGAAGAATACGAAAAAATATATTCTAAAAACAGGAAATTTTTTGAATATAAGATAGGGAAGCAGACTGAAAAAATCCTGTTATCGGAAATTATGTACTTTATGTGCGATAATAGAAAAATCTGTATCGTAACAACCGGTGAAAAAATATTCTTTTACGGAAATATGAAAAAGATGCGTGAAACATTTAATGAAGACGGATTTTGGTCAGTGCATAATTCCTTTATTATCAATATCATGTATGTAAAATTATTCAGAGACAGAGAAATAGTTATGTGTGACGGCAATGTTGTACCGATAAGCAATGCTTATAAAAAGAGCATAAGGAAAAGGTTGATGGAATTAGATGAGGTAAAAAGAGATGGCAGGTTGGGATAGTATATTTTACTTGTTTTTAAATGCCTTCAGAATTTATATTATATATAGATTTATAGGATTATTTTTTGAAGATAATGCAAAGAGAGCATGGGTACCATGCCTTTATTTCGTTTTTTATTTATTTAACAGCATTGAGTATATTTTCATTAACATTGACATAGTGAATCTGGCTGTAAATTTTGGTGGGCTTCTTTTGATAACATTGATTGGTTATCAGGGCAGTATGATCAGAAAAATTCTGGCAGTTGTTTTAAATTTGGGTATAGGAGTTTTAGCGGAAAATCTTGCATGGGTATTATTTGTGAAAGGAAAACCACCGCAAATGGAAAGATATGGGATTTTCTTTTTTACGTTTGTCCTTTTTTTACTGGAGCTGATTATCGAAAGAACTGTAAAATTGCGTAAAGGCATTGAAGTACCATTATATAAAAATATTTTTCTGGCATTAATTTCTCTGGGAAGTATGTTTGTCGCCAATGTGTTGATTGAAAGCTCTTATCGGAAAGTTCCCTGGCTCATAGCGGCACTGTGTATTTTATTGATGATAAATTTATTTGTTTTGTACTTGTATGAAAAAATTTTGGATGACTATGTAAATCTGAAAGAAAAAGAAATGTACAACCTGCAGCTTACGATGTACCAGAACCAGTTAAAAATTATGGAAAGTGTTAATGATACTTATGACAGGTTACGACATGATATGAAACACCATATTGTTTTGCTTTCAGACTATATAGAAAATGAGGAGAATGAAGAAGCATTACAGTATTTGTCTAAAATAACTCATTATATGAGTAACGGCAATCAATATATTGAGACAGGAAACAGGAGTATAGACAGTATATTGAATTATATAATTGAAGAAATTCACAGAGACGGCGGCAGTGTAATTACAGATATCAAGATTGCTGAAAACATTCCGATTGATGATTTTGATATTAACATAATTCTGAGTAATCTTCTGATGAACGCATGTGAAGCTATTCAAAAGTGTGATGAGAAAAAGCTTGAAATAATAATGAGGTATAACAGGGGAATATTGAGCTTTAAGTTTATTAATACATATGACGGATTGATTAAGGACAAGAGGGGAAAACTACAGTCAACTAAAGAAAAGTCGGAAAATCATGGAATTGGTCTTACAAGTGTAAAAAAGACAATAGAAAAATATAATGGAGAAATGAAGCTTCAATATACAGGGAATCTATTTGAAGCAGATGTTCTCTTGTATATTTCAGATGAGGAAAATGAATAAGGAGACAGGCAGGAATCATTTCGAAATTTTGGTTCCTGCTTTTTTTTATCCTGAATTATTTCGCAGATGACTAAAAATTACAATAATCGACATAAAAATTTCAACTTGAAAAAACAGGGATAAAAATATGATACAGTTTATTTAATAATAAATCACATGGAGGTAAAAAAGATGAAAAGATTTTTAGTAAAGGTTTCCAAAGGGCTTTTATGCATGGCGATGCTGGTATCCACAGTAATGGTTAATGCGACTTGTTATTATAAGCTTTATCAGGAAGAACTTCCGGCAGAGCTTAACAAGTTAAGAAAGCATGTTTAGCAGTTGGCTTTCGGATATCATTATTAAAAAGAGCAACGTGCCGGAAGAAGACATAGTGGTATTGAAGTACGGGCTTTTAAAAATGTTTATGCTGATTGAAGATATAATATTCACTCTGGCATTAGGGCTTGCTTTGGGAATCATCACAGATAGTATCATTTTTCAGATATCATTTATGCTTCTGAGATTATATGCAGGCGGCTATCATTCCAAAACGGAAATAAGGTGTAAAATCCATTCCGTTTTGGTAACAGCCGTCTCTTTGACCGGTATAAGGCTGATGCCGGCAGGATATCCGCCAATGTGTTTTATTATGATTATGGCCAGCCTCATAATAGGAATTTTGTCTCCTGTGGAGGCAAAAAACAAGCCTTTGTCTGAAACGGAGAAAGAAGTTAATTACAAAAAAACGATTGGCATTTTAATAATGTTAAATCTGATTGCAATCATTGATTTGATTTTCAGGTGGGGAGTTTTTTACAGAGCAATTACGATAGTCGTATCGGGAGTGGGAATTTTAGTGATTGCGGGGGAAATAGACAATAGGAGTAAGAGATAATGAAATCTTTGATGTATGGGGATAGGAAGACGGAAATGAAAGGCAAAAAGAAAATAATATTATTTTCAATAGTGCTTTTCTTGTTTATATTTCCGTGCATTACATTAAATGCCCAGGAAATAAATGCAGATGAGACAATGGATGTAATCATTGTTCTGGACAACAGTCAGTCTATGACAAATGTTGATAGTGACTACAGAGCATCAGAGTTCATCAAAGCACTTACCAGTATATTACCAGGCAGTTACCGCACAGGTCTCGTAGCCTACAATCAGGAAGTCTGCATCAGCCTGCCGCCGGAAAGCAGTCCGGAGGATATAGAGCAGGCGTTGCAGGATATTTCCTACAGAAATTACGGAAATGCAGGAGCGGGGCTTTCCGAAGCAGTGTCATATCTTAAAAAGAGCCGGAATAAAAAGAAAATTCTTGTCATATCCGACGGTGAAAACCTGATGAATTCAAAGGAGAGCACAGAGGAATCGGTTCAGCTTTTTGAAGCAGCCCTGGAGGAAGCAAAGAACCAAAATATCACCATAGATATCATAAATCTGGGAAACAGAATAGAAGACAGTCCCAATATCTATCCGGCAGCAGCCGCAACAGGAGGGAAAATTTATGATCTGGAAAATGGAGGGGAACTTGAAGCTTTTGCTGAAAAGTATTTATTTGAAGAACTGAAAATAGAAAGCCGTCCGGTGGGAAAAATCAGCGGCAATACCGGGGAGTTAAAGATAACGCTGCCGGACTGTCTGATGGAAAAGGCAAAAATTGTTTTGCTTGGCAGGCAGCAGAATGAAAATATAGTGTCAGGCTGTGAGGCCGGGAAAATACAGGTTCTGAAAGGGACAGGGCACACAGTTCTGGAACTTGAAAATCCGGTTTCCGGGGATATTACAGTACAGATAAGTTCTGAAGAAAGCATGAACATTAATGCATATCTGATGGCAGAGTACCGATATGAAGCAGAAGCTGAATGCGAATATCTTCCTGATATGGAGCAGGTGGAAATCATCATCAGCCTTAAAAACAAAGGGGGCAGAAGCCTTCTGACAGGGCATTTGGCTAATGGTGGGCTTTCGGTGCTTCTGGGAGGGAAAGAGTGCGATTATGTGATAAGAGATGAAAAACTTATTGTAAACAGAAGCGCTTTACAGGATGAAACAGTGGAGCTTACCTTGCAGTTTGGGGATGGTTTTGGAATTTATTACGGAGAAAAGAATTTAAAAGCAGAGATTATCCTTCCAAAGCCGGAAGAAGAGCCGGAGACGGACTGGTTTTTCCTTTCAGTGATTATTATTTTTGCGGCAGCGCTGCTGCTGATTTTCCTGATGGCAGTAAGAAAGAAAAAAGCGCCTGCAGCCGGGAAAAGAATGATTGAGGAAAGCAGGATGCTTCCAAAGGAAAGCGGCATTCGGGGCAATGATTTTTGCGGTAAGCTGATGGTTTATGTGATACATAACAGGGATGATATTGATTACCCTCCCGAAAGCATTAACTTATTTGCCAGATGCAGCCGGGAGGTGATTACCCTTGAATGGATTCTGGATGCCTGCAATCTGCCCCTTAATCTGAAGGGAGCGGAAAAAATTGTGATGAAACCGGGGGATGACAGAAGCCTGATTATTAAGAACAACGGAGTGGCAGCTGCAATGAAGGGCAGGGAACTTCTAGTTAAAGGACGCTCTTATCATATGTATTATCATGAAAAAGTAACTTTTATTTTTGATAAGGAGGATACAGAAATAGAAGTTCACTATAAGGATTTAAAGCCAAACGAAAGATGACAGAGCACAGAAAAGACCCATGTCAGCACTGCATCCGTGGGTCTTAAGAAAAACAAAAGCAGTGCAGAAAGAGGAAGGTAATGAGCATTATCAGACAGACGAACAGGACATTGTTGTTTGAGGAAATCAATCCGGAGAAGCCGGACCTTTTAACTCTGGTAGGTGATGTAAGGGGGATTGACAGCTTAAGCGACGAAAAAATCAAAGAAATGAATGAGGCATTGCTGGTAAAAAGCTTTGATGAATTTATAACAAAGTTTGACCCGGTAGTATATTCTTTTTTCAATGCCAATAACCAGAAAATTATGTACACGCTTCAAAAGCCGGAAAGCATTCCTGAAGATATGCTGACGCCGATTCACTTAAACCGTCAGAATGACTTCTTAAAAATGCTGATGTCCCTGGTGGAGGCCAAACGTTCCCAGAGCATTATCAATGTGGACTTCCGGTTCGATAAGCTGACGGATATGATATCCCCGAAAAAGGTCATGGAGGATATCAAGCAAAACCGTAAAGAGCTTCAGTACACCTACAAAACATATGCGCAGCTTGAGGACGGAGACCCACATAAGCTGGATCTGGCAGATAAACTCAATGTGATGTTTGAGGAAGCCAGCGTCAATTATAACAATGTACTTGCCATGCTTCCCCTTGCCATAGCGGATATTAAAACAAGGCTGCTTCTGACAGAAGCCGTAGAGAAGAAAGATAACACTCCACTTGCCCTTGGTGTTTTAAGCATGGATGAAAAAGGTGAACTGAAGGTGCTCGAAGCACCGAAGCAGGAAACGGCAGAGCTTATGGTGGTGGATGACAATGTGAATGCAGGACTGATTGCGGCACTTGAGGATGATTATGAAGCTCTGAATGAAGAAAGCAGCGATTATGTAAAAGCCCTTGTTACAAGAACCTATTGTCCCCTTGCTTCCACCATGGTGAGCAGCATTGATGTGAAGCAGGAGGTTGCCAATTATAATTCCTATCTGGAATTTTACAAGAACGCTAAGGATGATTTTATTAAGGCAGTAAAGCCTCTGATTGAAAAAATATTGGGCGTATGGGCATTCTTTGAACAATATCCCGGGAACTTAAAGGGCATGAAGCCGAGCTTATTTATTACCAATGTATCCAATGACATGCTGGTTAAGAGCAGCAACCTTCCGAGACTGATTGCTTACTTAAATACTGTAAATGCAAAAAATGATTTTACCAATACCGTGTGGTATGGAATTGTGCCTTCTGTTTCTCTGGACCAGAATTCAGGCATCAGACTCACCAGACAGCGCTTTAAGGGAAATGAAACCACGGAAAAAACGGGCATAAACAGCGTGGAAGCCCTTGTAAGGCTTCTGGATGTGCTGAAGGATTATTCGGTACAGTGCTTTTTCAGCTATGAAACAGGGGATAAAACTACTTTTAATTATATGGCAACGGAAGGAATTGAAAAGTTTGAGGAACGCTGCAGTTCACTGGTGGGAAAGGCGTACAGCGAGTTTGCTATTCCCTGTATTCCCAACTTCACCATTATTCCCAAGGAAAAGTCAGGCGTCATTCTGGATAAGCGTATGCTGGTGAATGAAAATGATGTGGCAGAGTTATCCAAAGAAAAAGAGGATATTATGAAGCTTTGGATTGACGGCGTTTATGTGGGAGCCGCTTATATTGCAGCCGGACTTGTGGCGGCATATCAGTGCCCTGATTACCTGAAAGAGAAATTTAAGAAAAATGTAGATGAGGAACTTCCCGGCGTCAGATTTGACATTGAAGCGGGAGACCATCCGCTCCGGGTTCAAACGGTTATGGCAAAGGAAATTACCGGTTTTACCAACTCAATTAAGAATGAGATTAACAGGCGCAGCTTCGGTTTTGTATTTTCTTCCGAAAATGCAATGCTGGGGACGGAAAATATCCATAACATCATGGTCTATAAAGCAAGAAACCTTATGAATGACGGCAAGACCTATGAACCGATTTATAAAACCCAGGTTACCACTTATATCGAAAGAGTTCTGCGTCATGCCACCAGCGACTACAAGCAGGAAAATATTGTACAGTTTTTCTCAGGCAATCCTGCCAGCCAGAAGAGCAGGTGGCTTGAAAAGAAAAACTGCGTCAATGCGGTACTGGGAGCCGGAGACGATGTGGAATATGAAATTGATGAAGCAAACGGATACTGCACATTAAATATCACATTTAATGGAAATGTGAAGAACCTTGAGGTCGAAATTAACAGATTCAACTCACAAAGCAGGGCAATATAAATTACACCATAAAAAATACAATACATTACAAAGGAGGTAAAAGAAATGGGTTTCAGATTGAATGTGTCAGGAGGTGCGGAGCAGATAGCTCTGGACGAAAAAAGTATTAAAAAAGTGGACTTCGGCTCTGAGTCGGCGCCTGATTCCAATGCAAGGGCAACGGATTTCGGGGTGTCCATGAAAGTGTGGGGCAAAATGCTCTATAAGCTTGGCGGAGAAGGAAATGATGGTACCCTGGGACTTTCCAAATGGTCGGTGGTTCCTTCGGAAAAAGCAGACTGCTATAGAAATGCCACAGTGGAAGTAGTTTCAGCAGGACAGGTAGTCCGCAAATTTGAAGTTCCCAATGCGTTTGTCATGGAATATTCAGAGGAAATGGACGACGAAACCGGAGTGGGAACCTTTTATCTGCATATGAAGCAGAAAAAGGACGAAAACGACAAGATAAAAATCGAAGGTGGATACGCAATGTAAAGGCTGAAGGTTAAGAAAGAGAGGAGAAAAAAGCAATGGCATTTGTTGTAAAAGTGGAAGGCGCAGAAGCCTTTGAAATATCCAAGGAATGTGTAAAAAGTGTAAAGATGACTACCGATATTCCCCTGGACTCCAATGCGAGAACAAAGGATGTTGGCGCAACCATGACAATTAAAGGGAAAATCCTGACAGCCGTAGACGGAGATCCTTTCGACAGCACAAGAAAAATTGCGCTGTGGTCAGTAGTTCCGGCAGAAAAGGCGGACAGCTACAGGAAAGTGACAGTTGAATATGTGGCAGCAGGCATTATGGAAAGAAAATACTGTTTCCCCAATGCTTTTGTTGTGGATTATAAAGAAGACTACGGCGATGAGGCAGGAACAGGAACCTTTACACTGGTAATTAAGCAGAAAAAAGACAAAATCAGCACAGTTACAGTAGAAGGCGGGTATTCCGCATAGGGGTTTTCAGTGTGTCAGGCAAAGAGCGTATGCAGCTGAAGACTAAGGTTGGGTACGCTCTTTGAAAAGAGAGGAATCAGGGGTGGACTATTATAAAATTCTTGGAATAGAACAGCAGGCAGATGAAGAGCAGATTAAGCAGGCTTATCGTAAGCTTGCCAAGAAATATCATCCGGATTTGAATCCCGATAATCCGGAGGCGGAAGAAAAGTTTAAAAACATTGTAGAGGCATATGAGACGTTAGGAGATGCCGCAAAGAGAAAAGAATATGATTTAAAAAGAAAAAAGACCGGAATAAAAGGCGGCGCAGGAGAAAAGAAAGCTGCCAAAGCTCCGGATTTTGATATAGGCAATTTTACAAGGGATATGGAAAAATATTTTGGCTTTTCCTTTTCAGGGGGCGATGCGGATGTGCAGGGGCAGAGCGCCAAAGGAAAGAAAAATCCCCTTGATGTGACGGACATGTTTGAAGCATTTATGAAGGTAAAATAAAGTTTCGGAGAATAAAATGCGGAATTGTAATAAATATCTAATGGTTATGATGCAAAAATGATGCAGAAATATTCTATAATATAATAAGGGGAAATAAGAGATGGGGAAGGAATATCTGGTTGAGGGCGCAGAACTGATTTGTGTAAACGGGAAAGGGATTAAGAAATTAAAAATTGAAGAAAAGCGCGGGTGTACGGAAAACGGAAATGAGAAAGCAAACTGTAAGGATTGCGTAGCAGAAAAAAATATTCCCTATTTTGATTACTGCAAAAAAAATACAAAAGACCATAAGTGCAAGGGTTATATGAAGCTTGCAGGCAAATGGGAAAATACGGAAGGGCTGTCTTTCAGCCGGGAAAAGATTAACGGTGAGGAAGCCATTACCATGAGCAGTGTTCTTGTCTGTGAAAAGGGAGGGCTGATTCTGCCTGTTACCTCAGGACAGGGAGGCAGGGAAATGTTGGATATGGGGCTGTTCGGTCTCAGATATCTGAAAGCTGCAGGCTGGGCGAAGGGGAAGGGGCTGGGCTGCCAGATATTCGGCTGGGACCCCATTAACCTAAATACCGGAAATTTTATCTACGAAAAAGAAGACCTTGTGATACCGGGGATCACCACCCTTTCCTTCCACATTTTTTATAACTCCATGGATGAGGAAGGGGGAAGCCTTGGAAAGGGCTGGCACCACAGCCATGAGGTGAGGATAAGGAGGAAAGAAAAGGAACTGCTGGCGGTCTGCCTGGGGGACGGAAAGGAGATTCCTTTCCGCAGCCTTACAAGCGGCCTGTATGCGCCGGTACTGGGGGATAAGGGGCTGCTGGCAGAGGATAAGGAAGGCTTCCGGTATGCCGGGAGCGGCGGCGTAGAGTACAGCTTCAATAAAGAAGGACAGCTTCTTTGTAAAAAGGATAAAAACGGAAATAAAGATACCTGTACTTATAATGCCAAAGGGCAGCTTGCCAGTGTAAAAGGGGCAAACGGGGGAGAATTATTCTTTACCTACAATAAAGAAAGAAACCTCATTGGCGTAAAGGATCATACGGGCAGGGAAGTGCGCCTGTGGTACCGCTACGGGAAGCTGTGGAAATTCGTCAATGCCTCAGGGCATGCCTATACCTACGAATACAACGTGAACGGAAGGCTGGAAAGCGTGCTGACACCCAGGGGAATCGTCGGGGTGAAGAATGAATATGATGCGGGGAACCGGGTCGTGAAGCAGACCATGCCGGACGGCAGTGTGGTGGAGCTTAAGTATGACGACAAAAACAGGCGCACCTATGTAAAGGAGCCTGACGGGAACCTGGTTTCCTATGAAAGCGATGACAGGTGCCGCAATACAAAAACAGTGTACGGGGACGGGGAGGAAAGCTTCCGGTACAATGACAAAAACCAGAGAATACTGTATACGGACAAGAACGGCAGCCAGACCAGATACCGTTATGATGAGAACGGGAACCTGACCGGAATCATCAATGCATTAGGGGAGCAGACAGAGTTTACCTACAATAAGGAGGGAAACCTGCTTACGGCAGCAGTGGGAGGAATGGTGCGCATCAGAAACCGCTATGATGAAGGCGGGAGGCTGACGGAAACAGAGGATGCCCTGGGAAGATGCCGGAAGACGGCTTATGGCCCCAAGGGGCTTCCGGCATGCCTGACCCTGCCTGACGGGAGCGTTACCAGACTCCTTCGGGATGAAAGGGGAAATATAGAAAAAATCATTGACCCTTACGGCGGGGAGACCAGCTACGTTTATGATGAGTTAAACAGGGTAACGGAAACCACGGATGCAGAGGGGAATACCGCCAGGTACCGGTATGATGAAGGGAACCGCCTGCTTGAGGTAATGAATGCAGAGGGAAATACCAGGGCATATGCTTATAATGAAAGCGGCAGACCGGTGCAGGTGAAGGACTTTGACGGGGGCATCCTGTCCGTAGCCTACAATGCCATGGGAAAACCGGAAAAGCTGACCGATAAGGAAGGTCGGGAAACAAAACGCACCTATAATGAAATGGGAAATATTTCAGAGGAAATATCCCCTTCCGGCGCAGTGACCTGTTTTTCCTATGATAAAAACAGCCGCCTTTCCAGGGTGGAAGTAAAAAAGGACAGTAAGGAATGGGAGGGCGGCTGCGTCATTACCTATGCCCATGACCCGGAGGGAAACCTTGTGAAGGTACAGGCGGGAGACGGAAGGGAAGTCCTTTCGGAAACCTGTTTTGTTTATGACGCATTAAACAGGGTAACAGAAGCTGTCAGCCCTTCCGGCGGAAGGACAGTTTATACCTATGATGCTTCAGGCCATGTGGACAGTATCACAGACCCGGCAGGGAACCGCCGCAGTTTTTCCTATAATGAGGCAGGGGAACTGATGGAGGAAACAGATATCCGGGGGAATACCACCCGGTATGAATACAACCTCCTGGGACAGCCAGTTTCCATTACGGACGGCGCAGGCAGACAGACAAGGCATTTTTATCTGCCGGGAGGGCGCCTTAAAAATACCGTTTACCCTGATGGGAGGAAGATAAGCTATACCTATGACAGGCTGGGAAGAATCCTGACGAAAACGGACGGACAGGGCTATCAGCTGTCCTATGGGTATGACAGCATGGGGAGGGTCATAAGCGTTACCAGCAGCACGGGCCAGAAGAAATCCTATACTTATGATGCACTGGGAAATGCAGCCTCCATGACGGATGCCAATGGAAATACCACCGTCTATGAATATACCTTAAGCGGCAGGTTAAAGGCGGTAACAGACGCCCTGGGAGGCAGGGCGGAGTATGCTTATGATAAGGAAGACCGCCTGGTTTACATCTGCCGGAAGGGGAAAGCAGGGGAGGAAGAGCGGGAAACTTTTTATGAAAGAAATCCCTTAGGGCAGGTGGAATGCATCAGGGATGCCCTTGGGAATGAGGAGCATTTCAGTTATGACGCCCTTGGCAGGACCATAGGAAAAACAGACAGGGACGGATACCATACGGCTTATTCCTATACACCGGACGGAAAGGTAAAGGGCATTTCTTATGACGATGGCACCGGGGTGGAAATGGAATATACCGCCCTGCGCCAGCTTGCCCGTGTCAGGGACTGGCTTGGGGAAACAAGGATTGAAAGGGATGAAGCAGGAAATCCCCTCCGCATCACGGACCACAAGGGAAGATGCGTGTCCTATGAATGGGGAGCCATGGGAGAGCGGAAAAGCATTGCCTACCCTGACGGAAGGAAGGTCAGGTACCAGTATGACGGGCTGCTGCGGCTTAAGGGGATGCAGATGGAAAGGGAAACCGGGATAAAGGCAGGGGGATTTGAAGAAATCAGGTACCGTTACGATGAAACGGGAAGGGTTTCGGAAAAACTGTTCCCGGATGGAATACGCACCTGCTGGCTCTATGATGAAAGGGGATTGCTGAAGGAGCTTGTCCATAAGGACAGCCATGGGATCCTTGACAGGTACCGGTATGAATATGACCCCATGGGAAACAAGACCGCCGTCACAAAAGAGAGGCGGGGGCTTTCAGAGGAAGCGGGACGGTATGAGTACGGCTATGATGCTTTAAGTAGGCTTTCGCAGGTTTCCCGAAACGGGGAAATGTTAAGGAGCTATGAATACGATTCCTTCAGCAACAGGAGCTGCCTTAAGGATTTTGGAAAGGGGAAGAGCTGCTTTTACCATTATGATGTTTTAAACAGGCTGACGGCGGCAGAAGAGCAGCAGGGAGAAGCCGCGGTGCAAAAGGCTTATGCTTATGACGGCAGGGGAAATTTGGTCAGGGAGGAAACTGACGGAAACCTGTTCCATGGATATGAATACGGAGCCATGAACCGGCTTACCGGGGCGTGGGATAATAAGGGGAAAAAAGCGGAATATTTTTATAACGGCCTGGGACAGAGAGTAGGAAGGACTGTCAGCACAGGAAATGATCCAGGCGTTAATAATGCCATAAATTCCGTCAGCTCCGTTTACAGTGCTGACGGAGAGGAAGAGGATTATATCCTGGATTTGACACGTCCGTACCACAATCTTCTTGAAATCAGGAAGGGCAGCCACTGCCAAAGCTTTTTCTTTGACGGAAGCGTGGCAGCCATGGAAGAAGGCGGAGGGGGCTTTGCCAGTGCTGCAGGAAGTGAAAGGCGATGCCTGCCGGGGCTGCATTATTATCTCCATGATGAGCTGGGAAGCCCCGTGCGTGTCAGCGGATACCGGGCAGAAAGCGGTTCTTTTGCAGGCATAAGTGATTACCTTACCTATGGGTATGATGAATTCGGCAATGATTTGGGGAAAGAACCGAAGGAAACAGGCATACCGAATCCCTATGACAGACAGGGAGAGGGACAGCCTTTCGGATATACAGGCTACCGGCATGACGGAATAAGCGGGTCTTATTTTGCCCAGGCAAGGGAGTATAAGCCTGAGGCAGGCAGGTTTATGGCAGAGGATGTGATTAAAGGAAACGGCGCCGCACCGATGACACTGAATCAGTATGGGTATTGCTGGGGAAATCCGCTGATATGGGTAGATTTGAATGGGCTTGACCCGGCATGGTATGAAGGGATTTATGCTCATCTACAATTGGAAGCAGAATTTATGGCATATTATGCATGGGGAGAATTAAGGGATATGTTTATTAATAAAGAATTCCCTGATGTGTTTGGTTTGGTAAATGTGTATATACCGGGCGGCGGAAGATTTGGAGGGAGAGGATATGCAGATATGGTTTTATATGAAAATAATACTGTAAATATATATGAGATTAAGCCAGAAAATCATCATGATGATACAACTAAATATGATAAAGGAATAAAACAATTATTAAGATATATTGAACATTATCCCAGATTTGGAAGGAATATAAATGGAGGTGAAAGAAAATATTTGGAACCCATGTTAGATGTGGAATACCCGTTTGTTTTGGATCCTAAAGGAGCAACAATCGTATATCATATGTATGAAAATTCACCAGGAATGGTATATTATGAAATTATTAGAAATGATAAAGAACTCTCGCCTGAAAAAGTAAAACAAAAAGTTGCAGAACCATCATTTAAAAATGTAATGAAATTTATGGCAGTTGGGTTAGCGAGCACAGTAGTACTAGAGGAATTGCTTAATAAGTTGGAATTGTATATGGGACCTATTATTATGCTCAATCCGGATAGTTATCAGTTTTTAAAGACACCGTATGGAGAAGGAAATGACTGCTGTTCATATTCATAAAATATAATAGTATATTATTATATTTCATAACGTTTAATAAAGAAGGAGGATGTGATGTATTTTACGGAGTATATCACAAGCAATAGAGAATGAATATTACAAAAAATATAGAAAAAATAATAGGATATATGCTAAAGGAACAGGGATTTGTTTTAAAAAAGGATATACGTGTCTGGCAGTATACAAGAAAAAAGGGAGAAATAAACCAGAATATCATTTTTCTTGGACACCGGTATTTCAAGGGTCATATCAAGGCGATTTTTTATGCAGACG
>JAGASK010000027.1 GCA_017621815.1 Lachnospiraceae bacterium
AGGCGTTTTAGGGCGTTACCCCTTCATTCCACCTCTTGAATTATCAGTTCACAGAACTGTTTTTAATACAGCGCTGTGCGCCGCCTTTTCAGCGGCGAACAAGTCGCACGATTGTAGTGCATGGATTTCTTAAAGTTAATGGTATTTAAAACTTTGACTTTGTATTTGTTTTTTACAAGCATTTTTCCGCACTCCACAAGCACCGTTCCCTTCGGGTCGGTGACTACATAGGAGCTGTGCATCTGCATAAGGTTTGGTTTTACAAAGAATCTGGTCTTACCGGAACCGGAACCTCCGATAACAAGAATATTTTTATTTCTTGCATACTTCGGCTCCTTTGGTCTGCCGGACATCATAAGCCGTTCTGTTTCTGTTAAAAGCACGTTGTTCTCAAACTCAGGATCAACGTATGGCTCTATATCCTTTGCCGTTCCCCACCTTGCAGAACCGTATTCCACGCCATGTCGAAACTTTTTGGCATTCTTGGCTTTAAAATACACCATAAGACGGAATGCGATACCGCACATCACTCCTATCAATAAGTCTTTTGGAAAAAGGCTCGGTAACGGATTAGAAAACAAATCTTCCAATCCATTCATGGTTGCTAACATCTTATCGGAAGCATTTTTCCCCGGCGATGTTCTCCATAGCCATGCTACTTTATTGCAAAAGTAACCCATAAGAACGTAAGGCAGATTCATAAGAATAAACTTCTTTTTATCCACCTTTTTCATTTCAGAGGTAAGCTTTTGTGGAACTGCTTTTAAATCTTTGACTATCCCCTCTATGACTTTACTCATAGCGACTGTCCCCTGTCCTTTTGATGCTCCCTTGCTCTGTCTCTGTTTTTGTCCTTACCTAACAGCTCCCTAAATTCTGCCAGCTTCTCTTTTACAGATACTCTGCCACGTTTCTTTTCATTAACCTTTACAAACTCCTTAAATGCCTGTGTAATCACATCGGCATCCTTGCCCTTGAAAAATACCATATACTTCGGTGGTTCCACCGTCTTATCCTTTTTCACGGCAAAGTCTACATTGTATTTCTTCGCCACTCTCTCAAAGGATTTGATGTTGTTATCCGTAACCTCAATACTCGAAGCTCCCATACCCTGTCCTACCAATTCTTTTACTGAAATCTTTCCGTGTGTTGCCTGTTTCCCGGCTCTGCGGTGTTCCAGATACAACTTCATGGCTTTTTTCAGCACATCAGCGGTCAGCCTAGAGGATTTAAAAACAAGGGCAATCGTTTTTTGTGTTGTTTCCTCCTGCATGGTTTTCCTCCTTTAGTTTCTTACAGCCATACTTCCGCTAAGGTGGAACATACAGCCTGTGCAGTAAATACTTCATTTTCTCTCCTTTCCACTTCTGGACATTTTGTCCAAAAGTAAGCAATAAAAAAAGGGCAGCTACAAACTCTAATCGTTCATAACTGCCCTAACGCTGTTTATTTTTTTTATTATAGAATGTATCCAATCATTTATATCATTACACTATGATTTTCAAGTTCCTTCTTAGATAAAAAGATTGTATTTGTAAATTTATATCTATCAACAAAGTTTTGAATTATTGTCTGAGCATTTTCTGTAAAATTTCCAGAAATAGCTATTATCATCTTAGAAATATACACTTTTTCTCCACTTACCATTTTATACGGAACATTAAATCCTGTATTTATCTGATTAACAATCTCATTAATATTAGAAGTAGCTGTTCCACTCATATTTCCTGCCTTAGCTTGAACTCCATAGTATTCCACTCTTCCAAAAATGTCCTTTGTCACTAATATATAGTCTTTTCCATACTCTTTATTTCCATGATTGAATATAACCTGTTCAAATCCAATTTTCTTAAAAAAGGGAGTTAAAAATAATCTGCAAAACTCCATTTCATCCTCTTCAAATTTTTTATCCCAATAACACCCCTTCAGTTTTCTTTCTACTAAAACTTCTAACTGTTTATAAAAATCATGACAATATTTATATACTTCTTCATAGTATTGGAACTCATTTATATCAAACAAAAAGGCAATAAAAAAGGCTCTACCCGTAGGATCATCTTCTACATATTCATAATTACTTACCCATACTTCATCCACACTTTCACAAATTTCATACAGAGTCTGCATATATTTTTTCATTGACCAGTCTTTGTAAAATCCATCATAATCTCCTAATTTCTGAACTTCAACAAAAAGTCTGTCACCAAAACGACAGATATTTATTTGCTCAAAAAGTCCATCGAAACAATTATCACAATAAATTGCGTTTTCTTCAAAATCCGTGTTTAATTCATTCCTATCATTCTCATCTATATCCCCACCCATGTTGTATACAGTTTTTTCCCAACATTGAGCAGTTTTTTGAGAATACTTCTTGAAATCTTCTTTACTAAAAGCGTTCCTCATTTATTTATCCTCAATTCCCTTAGTTTTTCTCTAATATTATCATAGAAAGGACTATTTTGATATTCATTAGTTTTCCTAATCTACATCTTTTCCTACTAACGTACAATAGAGTTCCATTGTCTTGATATTATATCGGCATTTTTCTATATTCCCTTACTTATAGGGACTTTTAATTGTCTCAAATGATTTTTTCTAGCATAGCTCATATAGAAAGAGCAGCCATTTGCTGACTGCTCCTACCTCTGGACAAAATGTCTAAAAGTTTTATATCCCCACCTTTGGACTTTTTGTCCAAAAGTGTCCTATTAGTATATTCACAAGTTCCCATATCATGCCAATTACTTTAATAATCAACACTACTTCGCCAATCAGACCGCCTATAATACAGTTCAGTGCAAATACACCTATACTGCCACCGATACCAAAGTTTCTTGGTACAAGCCATAAGCACATCCTATGTATTCCAAACGGAAAACCTACCATAATCCAATATAAAAACAGGTCAAATCCTTCCGCTTTATTACATATCGGATAACAGGTAATCATCCATACGGCAATTAAAAATACCGGAATAATAATCTTAAACAATACCCTTTTCACTCCATCCACCTCCATACATATCGTGCTGTACTTCCTGCTGGTAATAATGATTTATGGTACTGGGTGCATTATAAAGTGCAGTTACCATATATGCCTTGATATTTGATATCTTACTTGTGGTATTTTGCATACACCCAATCACATATTCAAGATGTGAACTATCCAGCTCTAAAAACCGTTCTTTCACAAATTGATACGGATAATCTAATCCACCAATTTTAACAAACTTTTGCTTTACACAGACTACTTCACAAATGATGCGAAATAACTCCTTATACAATCCTTTATCCTGATAGGAATCATGTTTCATATGATGCTCATATTCAATATTCTCTTTTATGATTTCTATGTATGCATTGACATCATCCATCCCTCTTTCTGTGTCACTATCCGATTGATAGATAGGATTGTTATAACTCAAATCAGTATAATTAGTATTGTTATAATTAGGGTTCACTTCCTGAACGTCTGCACATTCAGTTTCTGAACTTCCAGCGGTCTGATTATTGAACCTCTGGAAGTCTGCATTTTGAATTTCTTGAAGTTCAATTTTTGAACTTCTGGAAGCCTGATTATTGAATTTCTGGTCATTCAATTTTTGAACTTCTGCGGAAACATCAGTATTAGCGGGTTCTTTTTCAGTTCTTTCCGGCTGTATATTCTGCTCAACCACAACAAAATTCTTCACATAAATAATATCCGGCTTTCCAAGTCCCTGCCTTTTTTTCTCAATCAGACCTATCCCTTTTTTACTGTCAAGCTCTGCAATGACCTTTGCACAAGTGGCTCTGGCACATCCCAAATCTTCCATGATGTTTTCTACCGTATAATGGATATATGCCCTGTTTTCATCATCAAACCAGCCGTTTTTCATTGATAATGACATTCTGTCAAGCATCAGACCATAAAGAAGTTTTGCATCACTGGATAACCCTTTGAAACGCTCATCCTTAATTAGTAATCTTGGAACACGGTAGAAGGAAAACTGTTCTGCTTCCGCTCCGTAATAATAATCGAATTTCAAACCGTTATCCATTTTGCGTCCCCCTTCCTATTGTCTGTTCTTCCATTCATCCAACAACTGAATGATGATTTTTTCTATTTCTTCACTGCTGTAATCTTCTTCAAAATACTTGCTGATTTTGTCAGCTTTCAGTGTTACTTTTCTTTCCTTTGGCTTTTCTTCTGTCAGGATCAGGCGTACCATTGCAAAGGTAAGTTCTCCCTTTTTACCATATTCCTTGAGTTTTCCGGACTGTACTGTACTTACAATACATCCCTGCTCCTCTAAAATGACCTGTACCCACTGCTGTTCATCCTCTGATAAAAAAGAAATATCTACGCCCTGTGAAAAGCCTAATTTCTTCTTATCCACCATATCAAGAAGCTCATCCGATAACCGGGACAACCAGATATATCTCTGTACCTTTTTTGCGTTCTCTCCAGCAGCTTCGCCCACCTTATCAAGCGTATTCATTCCGGCTTTCTTTCCCTGATGTTTCATTGCTTCATATTTCATCTTATAGGCTTTTGCCTTTTCACTTGCTAAAATATCCTCACGTTGGATATTGGAATCCACCATGATAATCGTAGCTTCATCATCGGTGTAGTTTCTTACAATAATTGGCATTTCCGATTTTCCGGCTCTTTCAGAACCTCTTTTCCTTCGATGTCCGGCAATTAACTCATAACCGCCACCTGTTCTCGGTCTTGCGATCCCCGGAACAAGTACACCGTGCTGACGAATACTTTCTGTTGTTTCTTCCATCTTTTCATCATCAAGCACCTTAAACGGGTGGTCTTTGAAGTCAAATAGCTCTATCAAGGGAGCTATCACTACTTTTTCCGTTCCGGCTCCCGTATTTTCCTCTACACCAAGCAAATCCTGATAGGTGGTAAGCTGAATATCCTTATTTGGTTTTCGCATGACTTAACACCTCCCTTGCCAGTTTTTCGTAGCTTTCTGCGCCTTTACTCTGACGGTCATATTCAAAGATACTCATGCCTTCAGAAGCAATCTCTGCAATGGCTTCCGACCTCGGTATGGCATCCGCAAATATATTTACATCATTTCCATAAGCGGTATGTACCGCTTTCTTATTTCTCCTTGAATTGTTGTATCTGCTCGCATCCATTGTAAACAGAATACCCTCTATCTCAATTTCCGGATTAAAACGCTGTTTTGTGCCCTTATACACCTTTAAAAGCTCCGTAAGACCGTCTGCTGCATAAAACTGTGGCTGTACCGGGATTAAGACACTGTTTGCTGCTGTCATTGCATTTATGGTCAGCATACCGAGTGACGGCATACAGTCGATGATAATATAATCATAATCATCTTGTAACAGCTCCAGATACTCCTTTAAAACACATTCCCGGTCATCAACCGTAATTAAGGACATATCCATGCCTGTAAGCAACTTATTAGACGGAATCACATCTACGCCCTCTTTATGGCTTAAAATAGCTTCTCTAGGCTCAAATTCAATGCCCATAATGATGTTTTCCATCATATTTTTTAATGTTACTTTCAAATTCTTTGGAAAACCTAATCCGAGGGTTAAATGCCCCTGCGGGTCAGCATCTACCAACAATACTCTTTGACCTAATCTAGCCAAACCAACTCCTAAATTGATACTTGTGGTGGTCTTTCCTACTCCACCTTTCTGATTAGCGATTGCGATTACTCTACACATGATAATTCTCCTTTGCTTTCTACTGTTCCTTTATGTTCCGTTTCTTTACTTCCACATATGCTCTGTGGAATCTCTTTGTACCCTTATTCGGGTAAACATCTGAAAACTCTGTTACTTCTATCTTGGGATTTCTCTGTAATATCTTCCCAAACCACTTAATATCGTTTTTTGTTCCCATCAATCTAACTTTTAACATTCAATACTCCTCCATGCTCTCATGTGCATCGCTGTTCAGATAATATGTTGAGCTTTCTCGCCCCTGCACCTAACGCTGTATTTAACATACTGATTTCCTCCATCTTTTTTTAATATTTGACCATTATCTCTAAGTGCATTGTTGCACCTAAAATCCTCTGAAAGTGAGCAAAAAAAGGACATTCCGATTATTATTCGAAATGTCCTTTGGTTAGTGTTACTGACACCTACATTTACTTTGTTGCATCTCAGGCAAAAATGTAATATTAAGTATTATTACATATTATTCAACAAAAATCTGTTGCACTTATGTTGCACTTTGGAGTATTTTTAGTACCCTTTCGTGTCATTACACTCAATAATATTCAATTAAAAATCGACTTAAGAATCTCCAAAAAGTTCTTTCTTACGTTCAATCATTTCCTCGATTCTTTCGATATATTGGGCAACATCCTTCACATTGTCGCATCTCTCAATGCGTCCATCCGGATAAACTCTTTTACTAATGGTTCCGGCACCACAGGCTACTATGGTCTGTTTCTCTTCCATAATGAGAATATTATAAATGCCGAACTTTCCTTCCCTGGCATAACCTACATTTTCAAAATTTCCGGACATATTTTTCTGCCTGTATAAATAATAGGGCACCATACCAAGGCTCTCCGCTCCTTCCATGGCAATATCCATGGTTTTATCGGTATTATTCAAAGCAGTGATGCCATTTTCCTCAATCCACCGGTTCAGCCTGGACGCACGTTTAATGGCAAGGGAATGAACCGTCAGGGAATCCGGCGAAAGCTCCTTTACAGCTGCAAGGGTAGCCGCAACATCCTCTTCCCCTTCTCCCGGAAGCCCAAGGATTAAATCCATATTAATATTATCAAAACCTGTTTCTCTGGCAAGGGAAAAGGCTTCCTTTACCTGCTCCACAGTATGCTGCCTTCCAATCAGCTTTAAGGTCTCCTCCTTCATGGTCTGGGGATTGACGGAAATTCTGGTAACGCCCCATTTTTTTAAGACCTCCAGCTTTTCTTTTGTAATACTGTCGGCCCGTCCCGCTTCCACTGTAAACTCTTTAACATGAGAAAAATCAAGACGGCTTTTCAGAGCACCGATTAGCCTGTCAAGCTCACCGGCTTCCAAAGTGGTAGGCGTTCCTCCGCCGATATACACCGTGTCCAGAATTTTATCTTTATAAATTTCTGCCGTAAATTCAATTTCCTTTTCCAGGGCAGATAAATAATCCTCCATTCTCTTTCTCCAGGAAACAATGGGATAAGAAGTAAAAGAACAATAAAGGCAGGTGGTAGGACAGAAAGGAATGCCGATATACAGGCTGTACCCATCCTTATAATGCAAAGTGGAAAGCAGCTCTTTTTCCCTTTTTGCAATTTCAATGGATAAAAGCCCTTTTCTGTCACTTACAAAATAAGTGTCCTTCATATAGGAAAGAATTTCTTCTTCGCTTTTTCCCTCTTCTAAAAGCGTCATGGGAATCTTGGTGGGTCGGATGCCCGTTAAGGTTCCCCAGGGAAGCTGCTTTCCTGTATGCTCTGACAAAGAAACATAAATCAGCTGCTTTAAAATATTTTTGATTTCCGTTCTCTCCATGCCGGATAAAATTTCCGCCTTTTTGCAGTGAAAGCAG
Source organism: Lachnospiraceae bacterium (assembly GCA_017621815.1). Classification (GTDB taxonomy): domain Bacteria; phylum Bacillota; class Clostridia; order Lachnospirales; family Lachnospiraceae; genus Suilimivivens. The sequence goes on from JAGASK010000027.1 coordinate 7,546, forward strand.
GAAGTGTTTTTCTCCTCCCCCACTGATGCCAGAGACAGATAAATCTCCTCTTTTTCAAATCTGATAAAAAGATCAGGATATCCTTCCGAAGAGCTATATTCCATGTCATCACTTTTCGGCGAACTGCATTCTTTTTCTTCTTCCGCACAAATTACTTTTACGTCACACTCCGGGTAAAATGCTTTCACCAAAGAATGGATATCATATTCAAATCCCATTTGATTTACCGATACTGCAACCAGCTTCTGCTCCATTTTACAATCCTCTTTTTGTTTTTTATAAAAAAGCGCCTGTATCAGACAAGACACAGGCACTTTTTAACCCTGATTTTATCTGTTATTGCTTTCCCCATTTTATATTGTGTTTTTTATTCTACTGTTACAACCTTTGCAAGGTTTCTGGGTTTATCCACATCAAGTCCTTTATCCAGGGATACATAATAAGCAATCAGCTGAAGTACGACAGACGCAGGCATTACCATAAATTCATCCGCCATAACAGGAAGACGGAAAATCCTGCTCCATATCTTTTCCTGTTCAAGCACCTCATCTCCTTTGATTAAAAGAATGACTTTGGCGCCCCTTGACTGGACTTCCTTGATGTTGGAAAGTTCCTTGCTCTTTAACTTATCCTGTGTTACCACCGCAATCACCGGAGTTTCCTCCGTAATCAGCGCAATGGTTCCATGCTTTAATTCACCGGAGGCATAAGCTTCTGAATGAATATAAGAAACCTCTTTTAATTTAAGGGAACCTTCCAGCAAAATGGAATAATCAAGCCCTCTTCCTATCATAAATACATCCTTGGCATTTAATATGGTATCCGCAATATGATGTATTTCCTCTTTTGCAGAAAGCACCTCTTCCATTACTTCAGGAACACGCAAAAGCTCTGACATATAGCTTTGTGTCTGTGCCTCATCCCACAGCCCCCTCGCAATGGCCATCCGTGCCGTTAAAAGATAAAGCACCGCAAGCTGGGTGGTATAAGCCTTGGTACTTGCCACCGCTATTTCCGGTCCTGCATTGGTATAAATCACATGCTCGCTTGCCCTTGCAATGGAAGCTCCTTTTACATTGACAATGGAAATGCTGGGAGAACCGCACTTTCTGGCAAATTTAAGAGCCTCCAGCGTATCAATGGTTTCCCCTGACTGGGAAATGGCAATTACCAGCGTCTTATCATCCACTACCGGATCATTATACATAAATTCAGATGCCATAACCACATCCACGTGAATTCCTATCATTGCCTGAATCAGGCTTTTTCCCACAAGTCCTGCATGCATGGCCGTACCGCAGGCAATTACACAGATTCGCTGGCACTCTGCCAGCATACTGTCTTCAATGCCCTCTGCAGACAAATCCGGCTTTCCGTCTTTGATTCTTGGAAGAATGGTATCCTTAATTACCTGAGGCTGTTCCATGATTTCTTTTTCCATATAATAGGGATATCCGCCCTTGTCACTGCGGCTCACATCCCAATCCACGGTAAGCCATTCAATGTACGCCTTATCTCCTGACAGATCATACATTTCGATTCCGTCCCTGGAAAGGCACACCACATGAAATTCCGGTACTACAAAGTACTGAGTGGTAAAAGGCACAATAGCCGCTACATCAGAAGAAAGAATCGCCCCATCCTCCGTATTGGCTGCCACAATAGGGCTGACATTGCGCACTGCAAAAATCTTGCCGGGTATATCATCAAACATAATCGCCAGGGCAAAAGTTCCTTTCAGCTTCAGTACCGTCTTACGAATTGCTGAGTAAGGGTCTCCTTCATAAAACCGGGACAATACTGCGGCAACCACCTCACTGTCGGTCTGGGAAAGAAGTTTTCCGTCCAGTTCATACTTTTCAATCAGCTGCCTGTAATTTTCAATAATACCGTTGTGAATCACAGTAACCTTTCCGAAACGGTGGGGATGGGCATTTTCATCGCACACGCCTCCGTGGGTTGCCCATCTGGTATGCCCGATTCCACAGCATCCAGATACGTCTTCCTTTTCACATAAAGCACGTAAATCTTTTACTCTTCCCGCACATTTTGTAATTCTGGTTCCTCTGCCTGCTTCATCTGAAAGAGCAATACCCGCACTGTCATAACCTCTGTACTCTAAAAGCTCAAGGGCATCCAGCATGATTTCACTGGCTTTCTTTGTTCCTGTATATCCTATAATTCCACACATATATTATTTTCCTCATCTTTCTATGTTCATCTCATTATTATTCTATACTTATTGAATTGCTAACATTCAACAATAGTAAGCGAGCTTTGCTGACTTTCTATTGTCATGAATAAAATATTCTTCCGCTATACCGGATTTGTTTTGCAGTTACCTGCATATTTGCCGGCATATCACGCACCGGAAGGCTGCGGAAGGGCATCCGCCGAATTTTCGATAACCCTTCTCCTCGTCGTCCTTTTAAACATTGTGTCAAAGGCTCTGGCGCTAAATGAGGAAAACAATAACAGTTAAATTTATTTAATTATCAAGGTTCACTTTCCACATTATACACAAAAGCACTTTGATTGTAAAGTGGCGGGGTGTTTTCCTCACATCTCAAGGCCATAGGACTTTATCTTAAAGCCCTGCTGCGTTTTAATCATTTCCATATTCAGGTAGGTCAGCGCTTCATCCGCTTCCGCATTTCCCTTAAACTCATAAGACAAAGCACAGCAGACTCCAGTCTCCAGATTTCCTTCAGGCAGACCACTGATATAGGTTCCTTCTATCTGCCCTGCCGCTTCCGGATATGGATATGCTTCCATGCTTCCTTCAAAATCCTCTGACAAATACGACCGGAGGGACTCTGTATCATTTTGAAAATATGCTGCTGCAAATGCTTTAGCTGTCCTTGTCATTTCTTCGGCATCTTCCGACATTTCTCCGTCATTCTGCATTCCATTGGCATCAGGGTCAAGAGCAATCGTTTCATGGTTTTCAAAATACATCCGGTCCCCATACACGGCACAATGCATAAGGCTGTTTAAATTCAAATCACTTTCAAACTGATAAACCTTCTCGGCCTCTTTGTCCTGTCTTGAAACACGCACCAAATAGTTTTCCTCCACCCGGTTGTTTTCCAAATCATATCCAATGCTTCTGGATTTTAATAAATAGATATAATCATTATCATAATTTACTAAGTATACCTGTTCCCATTCCCTTCCTTTTCTTTCATAGATTTTTTGGGAAGCGCCCGTCTCAAAATCCGTAAACCAGATTGTTCCGCTTTCATCCACAGCATAATACAGACCGGTCTGCGTTATTATCATGGGAAATCCGATTGAATCGCATAAATATTCGTAAGTTCCATCCGGCTTTTCAAGATAAATGCTCAGTAAAAGTTCATCCTTATATTTCGATACTATCTGATTTCCGTTCAGCATTTTCTTACAGGCCGCCACATCGATTACTGCCTCATATCTGTTTTTGAGCTGCTCAATGATTCCCCAGTATTCTTCAGAATCATATTCCACCTCATTATTCCAGGCTGATAATTGCAGCTCCATATAATCATTATATTCCCGGAACAGAAAATCATCAGCGGTTTCATCCAGCATCTTTGTAATTCTCCCGTTTCCATCCAAATCAAAACCGATTCTTTGTGCATATCCGCTTGCTGCATACAATTTATCTTCATAAACGGACAAATGATACAAAGTATCAAAGGTCTGACTGAACAATGCAAGTGCATCTTCTACTTCCAAAGTATCAAGATGCATCCGGTAAATCGTTGCCCTTTCCTCTCCTCCTCTTTGTACGGAACCGCAAAAATAAAGAGAATCTTTATAAATTTCGTTACTGTTCAGAGGCGAGCTTGAACCAAACCAACCGATGGTATAGACTGTTTTTAGTCAAAACCATCGGTTTGCTCTATCCCAAAGATCTGGGATACTCTGTCAAATATATTTGCTTCCTCATTTTGGCGCATCATAACA
>JAGASK010000028.1 GCA_017621815.1 Lachnospiraceae bacterium
GGCCATGGCAGGGTAGCCAAGTCCGGAAGGGATAAACGCTGAAGGCATCTAAGCGTGAAGCCCCCCTCAAGATGAGATATCCCAGTAAGTAAGACCCCTTGAAGACTACGAGGTAGATAGGCTTAAGGTGTAAGCACAGCAATGTGTTGAGCTGATAAGTACTAATCGGTCGAGGGCTTAACCAAAAGGCAAAAAGCTTTGTTAAGGGTAATGATGATTTGATATTCGGTTTTGAAGGTATGATGTTATTAAAGCAAAAAGCAGTATTGAACTGCTTTTTTTGTTATTCCGATTTAAATTCGAATTGATTTATAAGGATTAATCGAAATATGTTGTTTGAAAAAAAAATATGTGTTATAATTTGTTACAAGGTTATACATACCCTAAGTAAAAGAGGTGTACGGAATGGATACAAAAATTCTACTGGAAAATGGAACTAATGAATTAGAGGTACTGGAATTTGAATTAGATGGCAATGCGTATGGTATTAATGTTGCGAAGATTAAAGAAATTATACCATATCAGACAGTTACTCCCATCCCCAATGCGCATCCCAGTATTGAAGGTATTTTTATGCCCAGGGATACTATGATTACGGCGATTGATTTGAAAAACTGTCTGCAGAGGGGTGTTTCTTCGGAAGGCGGTTTATTTATCATAACTAATTTCAATAAGCTTGATATTGCGTTTCATGTAGACCAGGTTAGAGGTATTCACAGAGTTTCATGGGAACATATTATTAAGCCTGGTGCTACTGTTTCATCTGCTGAAGAAAGCATATCAACAGGTATTGTCAAACTTGATAATCGTTTGATTATTATTCTGGATTTTGAAAAGATTGTAACGGATATTAATCCGGAAACAGGATTGAAAGTCAGTGAAATCAATGAATTAGGAGCAAGAAGCAGAAGTAACATTCCAATACTGCTTGCTGAAGATTCCATTTTGTTAAACAGACTTATAGTCGATTCCTTAAAGAAAGCAGGCTATGATAATTTAATACATACCTGCGATGGACAGGAAGCATGGGATGTTATTTGTGAATGTAAGGAAAAAGGCACCTTAAAAGACCATGTACAGTGTGTTATTACCGATATTGAAATGCCAATGATGGATGGGCACAGGCTGACTAAACTAATAAAATCAGATGATGCCACGAAGGATATTCCGGTAATCATTTTCTCATCTTTGGTTAATGATGAAATGAGAAGAAAAGGCGAGGCATTAGGTGCTGATGCGCAGTTGTCTAAACCTGAAATCGGAAATCTTGTTAAGGTAGTGGATAGTTTAGTTCGCTGATTATAAAATGATTAGAATAAGCTTTTGAAGAGCCGGAAGAAATTCCGGCTCTTATTAAAAATATGAGTAATGGAGAATATGATGATTGAAGAAGTAATGCAAAAAATTTCTGAGGCTGAAATTATTTTAATTGGAATTGGTGAAGAATTTGAAATAAAAAAAGAAGATATAATTAACAATCAGCGATATTCCGGTGTGATTGATAAGTGTGAAAATGATAAACAGATAATTCCGTACATAGAGAAGTCCTTTTATGAAAAAAGTAATGAGGAATGTATATTACAACGTAAAAATTGTTATATGCAGCTGGAGGAGTTAATACGGGATAAAAATTACTTTATTGTTTCGTTATGCATGGATGGATTAATACATACAGCAGATTTTAATGAAAATAGAATTGTCGAGCCATGCGGCAGTTTTAAAATGCTGCAGTGCAGTGATAAATGTACTTCTGATTTATACGATATAGATACTGCATTTTCCAAACAAATTGATGAGTTTATTGATGGCTCAATTAAAGGGGAAGATTTGATTTGTCCGGTTTGCCCGAAATGTGGAAAGCCATTGGTTTTTAACAATATATTAGCTGAAAATTATGCAGAAGAAGGTTATCTTGAAAAATGGCAGTTATATACAAAATGGCTCCAGGGTACAGTAAACAGAAATCTCTGTATTCTGGAACTGGGAGTGGGTATGAGATTTCCTACGGTAATTCGCTGGCCCTTTGAAAAAGTTGCCTATTTTAATCAGAAAGCATCATTTATTCGTGTACATAGCAAATTATACCAGGTGGCTGAGGAAATAAAGGATAAGAGTATTAAAATACAAGCTTCTCCGCTTGATTTCTTAAAAGAATTGTCTAATTAGGTATTGTATGTTAAACTTAAAAACGTAAAATGCGAAAGTGGGGAAATAGGATGACTACCGATGAAGAATATTTAGATAATTTGTTAAAGTCGATGGAAGAAAATTCGAATATAATTGAATCCGATAAAGTGAATCTTGATGATATTCTTTCAGATGAAGAGAATCTGGATTCTGAAATTCACGAAGAAATAAGTCAGCTTATTTCGGATGAAGCTGCAGCCAGTCCGGAAAATGCTGCAGCTTCTGATACGGAGGTTTATGAAGAAGGAACTGGTGAGGAAGATGACTGGAATGCAAGCCTGGATGAACTTCTTTTGGCTGCAAACGGCACTGAGCAGGAAAACCTGAATCATGATGATGAAAGCGATAATATTGACGTGACGCAGATTATTGACGGCATGGATAACTTTGACGAGGATTTAGGAGAAATCAGTGAGCTTTTAAAGAAATCGGACAATAATGAGATGATAGATGATACTGCTGTCATAAAGGAGAATGATGATGATGACATGCAGGCGCTTCTTGACAATATAAAAGAGCCATTACCGGATGCAAAAGAAAAAAATAAGAAACGGGAAAAAGGTTCTCGTTTTCCGTGGGGACGAAAAAAGAAAGCTCAAACAGATGATGAAAGTACAGAAGAAATATCTGAAAATTCTGATTTGGACGATTTTGATGAGACCGGCGGAAATTCGGAGTTGTCTGATTTGAATCAAGATGAATGGAATAGTATTTCGCCTGAGCAAGATGCTGTTAATGAAATGAATCAGGAGACGATACCTGAAAAAGGAAATAAAACGGGATTTTTCAGAAGAATTTTTGATTATTTGTTAAAGGAGGAAGAAGAACCTGAAAAGGGAAGTTCCGGGGATGAAAACAGTGAAATACTAAAAGAACTGGAAGCAGAGGATAAGGCTGTTTCCAAGAAGAAAAAGAAGAAAGATAAAAAGAAAAAAGATAAGAAGAGCGGGAAGGACAGTGAGATACCTGCAGGTGATGAGGAGCAGGTAGAAGAAAGTAAGAATAAGAAGGGAAAAAAGCAGAAAGTTAAAAAGGAAAAGCAGAAAGCTGAAAAGGTTAAAACCGAGAAAGTAAAAAGCGACAGGGTATTGAGTAAAAAAGCATTAACGGTCCTGATTGCATTTTGTGCAACTATTATTGCGGCAGTTGTTTCACTTAGCAGTTTTTTACCTGATTATGCAGACAAAAAGAATGCAAGAGAAGCTTTTTATATAGGAAATTATAAAGAAGTTTATCAGCTTTTATATGATAAGAATCTGAATGAAAGTGATGCAGTGATTTTTAACAGATCAGGTGTGGTATTACAGCTCCAAAGTAAACTGGATGCTTATAATTTTTATATAAGAACGGGAAATGAGCCCGAAGCCCTGAATGAATTACTGCAAGGGGTCATCAGGTATTGGGAATTGACCGGCAGTGATACCTATGGTGCATCAGATGAGTTGTACAACATATATCAGTCGATTTTAACTTATTTGAATCAGAATTATGGAATCAGCGAGGAAGATGCATTTGAGATTAATTCATACGATGATGATACTTACTCAAAAAAGGTTTATTCCGTTGTAAGCGGTACTGAATTTATAAAACCCGGAGATATGCAAGATGAGTCTAAAGAGCCTCAGGATATTCTGCCTGAGGAAGAAGATATCATTCAAATGGAGACAGTTAGTGAAGGAGCATAAGGCATGACAGCGATTATTGATTATGATGCGGGTAATATCAGAAGTGTGGAAAAGGCACTGCAGGCTCTTGGAGAAGAGGTTGTAGTTACAAGAGATAAAGATATTATCTTAAAGGCAGACAGAGTAATTCTTCCCGGAGTGGGAGCTTTCGGTGATGCAATGGAAAAACTTTACAGGTATGGTCTTGTAGAAGTAATTCATGAGGTAGTAGCAAATAATACTCCCTTTTTAGGTATTTGTCTGGGGCTGCAGCTGATGTTTGAGCGAAGTGATGAGAGTGAAGGCGTAGAAGGGCTCGGAATATTGAAAGGGGAAATATTGAGAATACCCGATAAGCCGGGATTAAAGATTCCTCATATCGGATGGAATTCTGTTTCTTATCCGAATCAGGGACGGCTTTTTAATGGATTACCGGAAAATGCTTATGTATATTTTGTCCATTCTTATTATTTAAAGGCGGCAGAAGAAAGTATTGTTACTGCTGTCACAGAATATGGAACAACTATTCATGCTTCAGTAGAAAAAGGCAATGTCTTTGCGTGCCAGTTTCATCCGGAAAAAAGCTCGGAGGTGGGGCTGACAATTTTAAAAAACTTTATCTCTGTTAATAGGGAGGACCGATAATGCATACGAAAAGAATAATTCCCTGTTTGGATGTTAATAACGGAAGAGTGGTAAAGGGAACAAATTTTGTAAATCTGCGTGATGCAGGAGATCCGGTGGAAGTAGGGAAGCAGTACGATAAGGCCGGAGCGGATGAATTAGTGTTTCTGGATATTACAGCATCTTCCGATGCAAGAAGCATTAAGGCAGAATTGGTGAGAAGGGTTGCGGAAACAGTTTTTATTCCTTTTACCGTAGGCGGCGGAATCAGGACTGTTGATGATTTCAGGATGATCCTCAGAGAGGGAGCGGATAAAGTGGCAGTTAATTCCGCTGCTATTATGAATCCTGCTCTAATCAGCGAGGCTGCTGAAAAATTCGGCAGTCAGTGTGTAGTGGTTGCGATTGACGCTAAGAGGAATGCTGATGGTTCCTGGAATATCTTTAAAAACGGCGGCAGGATTGATATGGGAATTGATGCTGTGGAATGGGCAATGAAAGCTGAGAAGCTCGGTGCAGGGGAAATTCTTCTGACCAGTATGGATTGTGACGGTACTAAGGCAGGATATGATATTGAATTGACAAAAACTGTTGCTGAAAATGTATCCATTCCGGTAATTGCTTCCGGCGGTGCAGGCACGAAAGAACATTTTTATGATGCACTTACGAAAGGAAAAGCAGAGGCAGTGCTTGCTGCATCTTTATTTCATTATAAAGAACTTGAAATCAATGATTTAAAAAAATATCTGAGAGACAGAGGCGTTTCTGTAAGAATGCAGTAATAAAGAAAAGAAGGTACAAGTGTTATGGCGATGATTACAAATGACTGGCTGGATACTATTAAAGGTGAATTTGCCAAGCCTTATTATAAGGATTTATATCAATTTGTGTTAAAAGAGTATAATACTCACGTGATTTATCCTCCGGCAGATGATATTTTCAATGCATTTCACTTTACACCGCTCAGTAAGGTGAAGGTGTTGATTTTGGGACAGGATCCGTACCACAATGAGCATCAGGCTCATGGGCTTTCTTTTTCCGTATTGCCGGATCAGCCTGATATACCGCCGTCACTCCAGAATATTTATCAGGAATTGCATGAAGATTTGGGGTGTTATATCCCTAATAATGGTTATCTGAAAAAATGGGCGGATCAGGGAGTTCTGATGCTGAACACGGTTTTGACAGTACGCGCGCATCAGGCTAATTCTCATCAGGGAAAGGGCTGGGAGCAATTTACGGATGCTATTATTAATGTAGTTAATGAGCAGGACAGGCCCATTGTTTATCTGCTTTGGGGAAGACCGGCACAGAGTAAGATTCCCATGCTCACAAACCCTAAACATTTAATCTTAAAGGCACCGCATCCAAGCCCGCTATCTGCTTACAGGGGATTTTTCGGATGTAAGCATTTCAGTCAAACAAATGAGTTCCTGGTAAAGAACGGACTTGAACCGATTGACTGGCAGATTGAGAATATTGATTGAGAAATTTTATCGTTGGAAACAAGAATATTGTATTGACAAAATACCAGAACTTTATTATAGTGTTCCTGTAAAGAACTACTAATGAAGTTCTGGCTTTTTTATAAAAGAATTTTTCGGGATGAATAGAGGGGGAATCGATGGAAGAAAATGCCGTACTGGATAAGCTTGGATTATTTGGATTAACCAGGCAGGAAGCAACAATTTATCTTTGTCTGTATCGTAACGGTGAGCTTACCGGTTATGAAGTGGCAAAATATACCGGAATATCCAGATCCAATGTTTACAGCGGGCTTTCCGGTCTCGCAGATAAAGGAGCTGCGTATCTGGTGGAAGGAAATGCCAGCAAATATGTGGCGGTTCCTATAGAACGATTTTGTGAAAATAAAATCAGAAGTCTGAATGATGAAAAGCAATATCTGATTAAAAATGTACCTGCAATGAAAGAAAAAGAAGTGGGTTACATTACCATTACGGGAAGCAGAAATATTCGGGATAAGATGATTGAAATGCTGAATGAAGCAGAAAAAAGAGTTTATTTTTCAGCATCTTTAGCAATAATAGAAGAGCTTAAGGAAGAATTCCTGAAGGTTCTTAATAAGAAAATCAAGCTGGTATTTATAACGGATGGAAGGCCTGAAGACGAAGTGATTTACAGGGATGCTGTTTTCTATATAGGAGGAGACAGAGGAAATAATATCAGAATGATTATAGATTCAGAATATGCCCTTACGGGTGAAATTACAGGAAAAAGGGATGATACCTGTCTTTATACAGGTCAGGAAAATTTTATCAGGGTATTTAAGGAAGCATTGCGGAATGAAATGAAGCTGATAGAGCTTACGGAAGGAGAAATAAAAAATGAGTAAAGTACCGTTTATAACTAAGGAAAAGGCAGAAGAAATCACAAAAACATATCCAACGCCTTTTCATATCTATGACGAAAAGGGAATAAGAGAGAATGCAAAGGCAGTAAAAGAGGCGTTTGCATGGAATCCCGGATTCAAAGAATATTTTGCTGTAAAGGCAACGCCTAATCCCTGTCTGATACAAATATTGAGAGAATACGGATGCGGATGTGACTGTTCATCCATGACAGAGTTGATGCTCAGTAAAGCCATGGGTGTTTCAGGAGAAGATATTATGTTTTCCTCTAACGATACGCCTGCGGAGGAATATGCATATGCTGCTAAAATCGGCGCTATAATTAATTTGGATGATATTACCCATATTGATTTTGTGGAAGGAATTTTGGGCAGTCTTCCCGAAACTATGAGCTGCAGATTTAATCCCGGCGGTGTATTTAAAATGAGCAACGGCATTATGGATAATCCGGGTGATGCCAAATATGGTTTCACTACAGAGCAGATGTTTGAAGGATACAGGATTTTAAAGGAAAAAGGCGTAAAAAATTTCGGAATTCATGCTTTTCTTGCCAGCAACACTGTAACAAATGAATATTATCCCATGCTTGCCAGACAGCTTTTTGAACTGGCAGTAAAGCTGGAAAAGGAAACCGGAGCTGATATTAAGTTTATTAATCTTTCAGGAGGCGTGGGTATTCCTTATAAGCCGGAGCAGGAAGCCAATGATATCAGGGAAATCGGCGAAGGTGTCCGTAAAGTGTATGAAGAAGTTTTAGTACCTGCCGGGATGGGAGACGTTGCCATCTATACGGAAATGGGACGCTTTATGATGGGGCCTTATGGACAGCTTGTGACAAAAGCAATTCATGAAAAACATACTCATAAGGAATACATCGGTGTCGATGCCTGTGCGGTGAACCTGATGCGTCCTGCTATGTATGGAGCCTATCATCATATTACAGTTTTGGGTAAGGAAGACCTGCCCTGCGACCATAAATATGATGTAACCGGTTCTCTGTGCGAAAATAACGATAAATTTGCTGTGGACAGAATGCTGCCTGAAATTGAAAAGGGAGATTATCTGGTAATTCACGATACAGGAGCTCATGGTTATGCCATGGGATATAATTATAACGGCAAGCTGAAATCTGCAGAATTATTGTTAAAAGAGGACGGCAGCGTAGAGTTAATCAGAAGGGCTGAAACTCCCAGAGATTATTTTGCTACGCTGGATTGCCTGCCCATATATGATAATTTTGAATTTTAAGAAAAACGTTTGAATAAAAAAACTTGAATAAAAAACTTGTCAATAACAGCCGAATATGCTATTATAATATTCGGCTGTTAAAGCAGCTTATAGATATATGCCGGCATGTCGGAATGGCAGACGAGGCAGACTCAAAATCTGTTGTGGGCAACCACGTGTGGGTTCAAGTCCCATTCCATAACAACAGACCACAAATGCAGGAGTGGCGGAACGGCAGACGCAGTGGACTCAAAATCCACCGTTGGTGACAACGTGAGGGTTCAAATCCCTTCTCCTGCATCAGACCTTATAAATCTCAGGGTTTATAAGGTCTTTTTTTGTACCTAAATACTCAGATAGTTTTCCCCTCTACACTCGTAAGATTTTTACACACCTTTTCTGGAGGTCTAACGAGTGGAAAAGGAGAAAATACTATGCAGAGATTATCACTTAAAAATACTGATGATTTAACTCTTATGGAGGCATTTAATGATTTCAAGGATAAGTGCCAAATAAAGAATTTGTCAAAGGAAACTATCAAGCTATACGAAAATCAATTCTTAACATTCTACCGCTTTGTTGATGATACATCACTTCTTATATCAGAGGTCACATCAAAGACCGTTGATAATTTTATTCTTGATTTACGTTCAGACAACCATAACTGTAATGAAATAACCGTAAACTCCTATCTTCGGGGTATTCGTGCTTTTCTTTATTACTGTATGGATATGAATTATCTTCCTCAGTTCAAAATCCACATTCCCAAAGTTGATAAGAAACTCAAAGAAACTTACACCGATACGGAATTAAAGGTATTACTCAAAAAGCCAGACCTCAAAACGTGTAGCTTTTCGGAATATAAGATTTGGGTATTCTCCAATTATCTGTTAGCAACTGGAAATCGTATTTCTACTGCTCTTAATGTAAAGATTGAGGATATAGATTTCACGAATGGACTTATACAACTTAACCACACCAAGAACCGCACTTCCCAGCTTATACCGTTGTCACAAACTTTGGCTACGATATTGAAGGAATACTTGAAGTATCGTAAGGGAACACCAAAGGATTATGTTTTCTGCAACACCTATGGAAATAAAGGGGATATACGAACCTATCAAGATATGCTGGCTGCCTATAATCGTAGGAAAGGGATAGAAAAGACCTCCGCTCACTTATACCGTCATACCTTTGCTAAAAAGTGGATTTTGAATGGTGGAGATATATTCAGACTTCAAAAGATACTAGGGCATTCGGATTTAGCTGTAGTAAAGGAATATGTTCAGATGTTTGGAAGTGACCTAAGTATAGATTTTGACAAGTTCAATCCTTTAGACCGTACTATTACCCAGACTGCTAATAAGAAATTGAAAATGGTGTTATAGGGGGAATACTGTGGAACGCTACATTACGGACGCTATTTATAACAATATTCCGCAAAGGAAATCGGTTGAGATGGAATTAGCTCAAAAGAGGTTATATACTAAGCTATCCTCCGTTATTTCTGGGAACGAATACCTACCGATTGAGGAAGAACTTAACCGTATTTACTCCGAGGTAGAAAAGGAATTGTTCTATTGTGGTTTTGTTGAAGGAATACGTTTCCTTATTAGCTGTATGAAATAAGGGGATAGAATTTTTTGAAATGCTGGAAATAATAGCCTTCGGAGATACGGTGATAGAAATTCGGAAAAAGAAAAATTTATAAAATACCTTTGCTTCGCAAACTAAGTCCTTCGGACTTAGTAAGGGAGTATTTAATTTATAAGTGTTGTAAACGATAGGCTTTTATAATCTTATAAATAAAAATACTTTTAATCTCTTGCGAAGCAAGAGTTAGTAGGGCGAAGCCCTACTAAGGAGAATTTTTTATTTTATCGTTTTTTATCTCCGTATCACCGTAGCTTAGATTTTGTTATCGGTGTATGAGAACATAAGCTTTAATACGTTTATAGCCATTTCCTTTTCGGCAGCAGTCTTACCATTAAAAAGCTGATAAAGGCGGTCTATTGTTATATCATCACTTGGAGCAATATAATCGGATAATAGGAAATCTACAGTTACACCCAGCCGATTAGAAAGCGGAATCAATTTGTCAAGCGTAACACTCCGTTCTCCACGTTCTATTTGTCCGAGATAGGCTGTTGATATATTGATGTCCTCAGCTAACTTTTCTTGTGTCAGATTGAGTCTAAGACGTTCTTCTCGTATTCTCTTACCCAGTAATGAATAGTCCAATTTTTACACCTCCCTAATACAACTCGTAGTATAAGTAAATGATACAAAAGAACTATGATATATTTAATCTGCTAAATGCGTTAAATAGATATGCTGGTAGTTGTATTTCGAAAGCTAATTTGATATAATGGAGAAAGTAACTTTTTGATATAGCTTACAAAAGTTTAAGGTCTTTAGATACTGTATTTGAGAAAGGAATGCGGAATGATGAAAAAGAGATTGTTAAGCGGTCTGCTGATATTCTTTTCAGCCATACTTCTTTCTGCTTGTAGTAATGGCAGAACGGAGCAAAATGATGATGTAGATAATGCTCCAGAAGATAAAACGGTAATTGAAACGGAAGAACAAAAAACGGATAGTTTTTCTGAGATAATACAAGATACGATTGAAGTTGATTATAAGTGGTATAAAGGACGTTTTTACAGAAATTCAGAAAATACTAATCTTTGGATAAATCTTTCTGATACAAATGATGGAATATGCGTTAGAGTGCCAGGTTATTCCTTTAATGTAAATCAGCCCGAAGTAATAGAGGGGAATGAATATGGTACAGTGCTACGTTACACCTATAAAGAAAAGTATGAACGTTTTGAGTTTCTGATTGATTATATTTCAGAACGTGATGAAATTATTGTGCTTTATATGAATTATACTTATCAGTCAAGTAATGCGGTAGATTTTAGTGGTATTTATATGTATGATAAAGATTTGTCCGCTAGTATGGAAAGTGTTATAAACGAAGAAGTCACTACATCAAATTTAGGTTTTACTGACGGACAACGCTTTGAGTGTTTTGAAACAGTATCAGGAGAAAATGTAATTCTTACAGTTCATTTGTTCTATTCAGATGATAGTAGTGAGCCATCAGCTTACAAGGGAGAATTGAGCAATGGTATAGAATTTTGGTTTGAGTTCTACGATAGCTATACAGACGAAATGCAATATAAAATTGAATGTATGGACGGTTCTAATGCTTTTCTTACCTACTTCCCAAGTCGTGGCGAAATAGTATGGACTGCTGAGGAAGGAACGGATTACGGAAATATGTATGCTTATAGTGGCACTTATATATGTTTGCCTGATGAAATTGAGGAATAAAAGTATGATGAGGAGATACGGAGATAAACTTCTGTATCTCTTTATTTTTACACAAATTTAGTGTGATAAGAAAAAAGTTTAATTTCATCATTATGCACATAAAACTCCGAAATAATATTGGGTATTTTGTTGGAATAGTACAAAAAAGCACCCGAGAAAACAGAGAATAACCGTCTGTTTTAAGCCGAAAACGGTAAAAAATCTTGAGTTTATCTCATAGGCAAAGTGAACATATCCCCTTTGTTTATAATAGCAAGGTCTACAAGGGCTTTGACGAATAATTAAAGGAGATACGAAAATGATTGATGAATCACAAGCTATTTATGAATTACTTACAGAAGAATTTCCTATGAAGAACACAGATAACGGAGTATTAGTCACTATTAAAACGGCACAAGGAAAGCAAGATGTTTCTGTATCGAGCAATAAATTTTATAGTATTGTTGCAAATAAATACAGAAAAAAGTATGGGCAGATAGTTTCTAGCGGTAAAATCAAGAATTGTGTACTTAGTTATCAAGGACAAATCATTGAAGAATGTGAATGTGTAAAAAATTCTAATCGTTGTGAACGTGGGGAGAATAACACAATCCTAATTGACATAGGTAATAGGGAGGATACCTATTTTGAAATTTCAAGAAATGGAATTGAATGTAAAGAAGATGGAAGTGCTTTTTTCTATAAGCAGATAAGAAAATGTGAATTACCAAAGCCCGACTTTGAAAACGCTGATATTGAACGTATTTTTGAGTATTGCAGAATACCAGAGCATATGCGTACTATCTTTATTGCTTATATTGTTAGCTTGTTTATTGGTGATATAGAACATCCTTGTTTAGTTTTGCATGGTGAACAAGGTGTTGGAAAGTCTACAATAAGCAAGTTTATAAAGTTATTGGTTGACCCTGTTGGAGATAGTGCCCCTATGGAATTGCCTAGCAAACTTAATGAATTGTCCTTAATTTACCAAGATAATTATTTAATTGCTTTGGATAATTTACAGAAACTTAACACAAAAACAAGTGATAAATTATGTCGTCACATTACAGGAACGGAAGAATTTGTACGTCAATTATATACGACTAATGAGTTATTACACTTCAATTTATGTCAGCCTATTATCTTGAACGGGTTGACTGATGTTGTAACAAGGGGAGATTTGGCAAGTCGTTGTATTATTTTGAAAATAGAAAAACCTATATCAAAAGCACAGAAGGATATTGATAAAAGTAGAAATCTGCCAAACAAGTCAAATGGTAAGGTTAATTTACTTGAACGTTTTATGAATGATAGACCTTTGATATTAGGTGGTATATTCAAGCTTTTGGTAGAAACACTAAAAGCGTATCAAACAAAGGATATACCGCAATTTGGAGCCGACCTTAGAATGACCGATTTTTATAATTATGGTTATTATATTTGTGAAGCTTGGGAAAAAGGAAAGGGAACCGAGTTTTGTGCTGATTATATTACACTGATTGAGAATCAGTTGAAAGGATTTGCAAAGAATACTGGTTTGATTGAATTTATAAAAATGTATTTAGAAGATATAGGCGGAGAATGGAATGGTGTTATGAAAGATTTATCTTCTGCCCTAATTGATTATGAGGAGGGAACACAACTTGACATTGTTCCAGCCAGTCCTAATCGTCTTTCACGAGAATTAAGAAAACTATTATCAGACTTTGAAGAAGCTGGAGTTTATATAAAGTTTTCTAAGACGAGAAATAATAGTTGCTATATTACGCTATCCCTTGATTAACAATAAAACCGAAAAAACACACCAGCATTTTGGAGTTTAAAATAAACAACTGCTGCCTTGAGGAATGATTACTGAGGGTATGGAGTTTAAAAATAATTTTATTTTTGGGGATTTGTTTTATAAAACTCCGACTTGCTTACTGATGATGATAGAAATATGATTTAAAACTCCGAGAAAATTTAAAATAACGCTTTACTTTTCTCGTAAGATTTTCGATAATAGACTTGTAAAGAAAAATGTTATTTGAACTCGTAAAACTCCCAGAGAAGAATTGAGAGTTTTACGAGTGTAAAAGGGTTAAAATCTATCGTGTATTCGATAATATCGTGATTTATGTAAGGTTTGCGGTGGTGGCGAGTTGGCTTTATATGCACGGCAGACTCAAAATCTGTTGTGGGCAACCACGTGTGGGTTCAAGTCCCACTGCCGGCACTTAAAAGCATTATGCATTGTTGCATAGTGCTTTTTTTTGAACCATTATTTGAAATATTATAAGGTTATATAGTTATTTGTGTAAAATTATGGTAAGATATTACCGACAGATAAAAAATCGGGAAGGGGTATGGCAATGAAAAGTTTGAAATCAAAGGTTATCATTCCACTGATGCTTTTTGCGTTAATAGGCATTGCATCATCATTTATCGGGCTGGTTTCGCTGAAGCAGCTTGGAGCGGCAGGCAATGAAATTGCAGCGGAACATGTGCCGGTTATTATTATATTGGATGCAATTTCTTCCAATGTAGAGCAAATGCAGGAATTGCTTTTAACGCACAGCGTCATGGATACTAAGGAGGATAAGGAAGCTGTGGAACAGGAAATTGCGGTATCAGCTGCAACCTTAAAAGCATATCTTGAGAAGTACAACGAAATTACCGCAGATGAAGCAACTTATCAGGAATTGATTGGCATTTATAATAAGTACATGGAGGATTACAGTGCCACATTAAGTCTGAGTGCCATGAATAACACACGGGAAGTAACGGCTCAGGTAAACGGCGTACTGTCTGATATATTTGCGCAGTTAAATGAAAAAGTTCAGGCAATGATTAATCAGGAGCAGATTGATGTAGGGCTGGCAAAAGGGAAGCAGGATAATATTTATGATAATGCAGTAATCATTGCATATGGTATGTTGATTATCATGATTATTATTTTCGCCGCCAGCGTTGTTGTTACCGTAAAAACTATTATTGCGCCAACTGTTGCATATGAGAAGAAGCTGCGGGAGATTACGAAGAAAATAGATGAAAAAAATGGCGATTTAACACAGCGGATTCCGGTACAGACCGGCGATGAAGTGGGGAAACTGGTTCAGGGTGTGAATCTTTTCATCCTTACTCTTCAGAAAATAATGAGTGAAATTGTGTTATCATCGGTTGATTTGGACAGGACGTTCATAAATGTGAACGGAAGTATTACAGAAGCAAATGATAATTCAAGAGATATTTCGGCCGCTATGGAAGAAGTTGCCGCAACGATGGATGCCGTATCTTCTACAATCAGTGAAATTAATGAAAATACGGCTTCTGTCGGTGCCGATGTAGATAATGTGACGAATGTAACCCGCAATATTCATGAATATACTTTGGAAATGAGACAGCGTGCAGAGGAATTGGAGCAAACAGCAGTTACCAATAAAAATGGGACCAATGAAATGATGGAAACGATTTTGACACGGTTGAATCAGGCAATTGAAAACAGCGGGAGCGTGGCAAGGGTAAATGAATTGACAAATGAAATTTTAAGTATTTCAGGGCAGACGAATCTGCTGGCACTGAATGCATCTATTGAGGCAGCACGTGCAGGCGAAGTCGGAAAAGGCTTTGCTGTTGTGGCAGATGAAATCAGACAGCTTGCTGACAGCAGCCGGGAAACGGCAAATAAGATTCAGAATATAAATGGAATTGTAGTCAGTGCTGTAAATGAGTTGAGTCAAAGCGCAAATGAGATTATGAAATATATTTCCTCGACAATATTGCCGGATTATGACAATTATGCGATATCAGGGAAACAGTATCGGGAGGATGCAGAGGAAGTCAGCAGCGCAATGGATAAGTGTCTTAAGAGAATGGACAATCTGACAGCACATATTTCTGCGTTGGTGGAACAAATGGCAGGGATTGCAAAATCCGTGGAGGAATGCAGCCAGGGTATTTCAGCATCGGCAGAAAGCACTTCGAAGCTGGTGGAAGAGATTAATCATGTGCATGAAAATGTAGAATCCAGTGTACAGGTAGTACAGAACCTGAAACAGCATTCGGATGCTTTTACGAATTTATAGGCAGGAGAAGGAGGAAAGCGATGAGGAAAAAAATATTAACGGTGATTCTTGTCGGAGTACTTGCGGCGATGAACGTAGTTCCTGTTTGGGCATCCGAAGTTTCTTCGACGGAAGCTGATGAAGAAGCAGAGAATACGGATGGCGTTGAAACTGATGGGGAAGAAGAGAACGGTGAACAGGCAGAGACAGAAATTCAAATTGATGAGAGTAAGCTTGTAGATGTGGATGTTATCGACCTTTCACTTCATTCAGAAACCAGTGGGGAATTTACAGCAGTATATACATATAAAAATCCGTTTCAGGGCAGGGATACCTCAAAGGGCGTAATTTTAGAATTTTATGCAGATCCTACATGGGAGGTTCACGAACTGGGTGCTATTTTTGCATTTAACGGAAGCGGCGAATATGATGGAAAACTTTATTTTTCACCAGGTTCTTATCTGGGATTCAATAGTCAGGCATTCGGAGGTTATTTTGATGCAAATCTGTTTAATTATACAATAGTTACAGATTATATTAAGGACGGTGCCAAAATCCGTATTGAACTTTTACCTGACGGATTTGCGGTATATGCGAATGATGTACTTTGTTATGACCAGACGATTCTCGATGACCCGAATGCCGGAAGCGGAGATTTTACATCAGATTCTGATTTTAGCGGTGTGCTGACATGGCTTGCAGGAGCAGATGTCCTTTATTTTGGATATGGTTCCTGGTGGAATTCTGCGGGAACCAATGAGGCCAATATTGATTTGTCTGAAGTGAATTTCCGGCTGCAGGATGGTACAATCGTAATGGACCAGCTGAAGGCAGACAAGGAGCTTGTAGAGTCTTTGGGAGGAAGTGTTGTTTTAAGCGGCGGAGAAGAAAATGAAAGTGCCGGAACAACAGTGGAAAATGTGGAAATTGCAGAGGCGGATGTGGAAATATTCGATATTAATTCAGTTGAATATGAAGGAACTTCCGTATTGCCGATTATGATTGCTGCAATAGTGATAGTTGCAGTGGGTGCAATTGTGTTATTAATTGTGGTTACAAAAAAACGTACTTATAATGATATTCCGTAGGATGATGATAGTCAGAGGATGTTCATAACATGAAGCTTTAAAGCCTTGTTATGGACATCCTCTATTATTCATGACAATAGAAAGTTCGCAAAGCGTGCTTTCTATTGTTTATGACAATAGAAAGTTCGCGAAGTGTGCTTTCTATTGTTTATGATAATAGAAAGTACGGAAACTACATATTTATCAGAAAACAAAGTGGAGAACGATTTGAAAATATATAAAATGCACAAAAATATCATAATATTTATGAGCAAAACGGATAAAATGTCCATATAAAACGATTGATATATTGACAAAATGTGTGCATATTGCTATACTGAGTTCAGCAAACAAAATAAAGAAAACATTTAACAGGATTGTTACTGTGACGGAGCAGGCAAAACCGGGTTTTATAAATTAATCAGGCAAGGGGAATAATTTGTATAGGTTGATTTATAAAACGTGGTTTTTTTATTTTATTGATGTTTGCAAAAAAGATTCTTGCTGATAGGAGAATATAAGTTGCTTATTGAGAAAATAATAAATAACAATATCATTTCGGCAAGAGATGAAAAAGGGATTGAACTGGTTGCCATGGGAAAAGGCATCGGGTTTGGTCAAAAAGCCGGGAATGAAATTGCAGACGATAAGATTGAAAAAATATTTAAGCTGGAAAACATGGATGATTCGGAGAAATTTAAAAAGTTATTGGCTTTGCTGCCAATCGAATATATTCGTCTTTCCAATCAAATTATTACTTATGCTAAGGAAACACTTGGAATAAAGCTGAATCAGAATGTATATCTGGCATTGACCGATCACATAAGTTTTGCAATTGAAAGGCAAAAAGAAGGAATGATTTTCAGCAATGCCCTGTATGAGGAAATAAAGCTTTTTTATCCAAATGAATATATGGTCGGAAATCATGCATTATATTTAATTGAAGACCAGACAGGCTGCCGTTTGGCAGAGGATGAGGCAGCATCAATAGCACTCCACATTGTCAATGCAGAACTGAATTCGGAAATCAGTACTACCTTTTTAATAACAAAAATGATGCGTGAAATGATGGAAATTATCGAGGATAAAATGAAAGTGCCTTTAATGTCGGCATATCCCAGGGACAGGCTGATTACCAACTTAAAGCATCTTGCAAAAAGACTGATATCCGAAGAACCGTTAAACGGAAGAGACGATTTACACTTATATCAATTTGTGAAAGAAAATTATCCCAAAGAATATGTCTTAATAGATAAGGTGAACCGATATATTGAAAATTCGTATCACTGTTCAATGACAGAAGAAGAAAAAATTTATCTTGCATTGAATGTAAAGAGAATGAATGACCTATATGGATTATAAAATATTAGAAAGGGGGAAACGATATGAAATTGTTTCAAAGTTTATTCGGAAAAAATGACGGAATTCAATTAGTGGCGCCTGTTAAGGGAAAGCTTGTCAGCATTAAAGAGGTAAGTGACCCTACTTTTGGCGAGGAAATTCTGGGAAAAGGAATTGCAATTGTTCCGGCAGATAATAAATTCTGTGCTCCGGCAGACGGAACGGTAACCACCATTTTCCCTACAGGTCATGCGGCAGCGATAACAACAGAAGACGGCGCTGAAATCCTGATTCATATAGGACTTGATACAGTCAAACTGGACGGAAAATATTTTACGATTTTGGCCAGTGAAGGACAAAAGGTCAAAGCAGGAGATGTACTGATTGAAGCTGATTTGGAAAAAATAAAAGCAGAAGGCTATGATGTTATTACTCCTGTTGTTATATGCAATTCGGATGAGTTTTCGGAAATTGTTCCAAAGGCTCCTGCAGATGTTTCCGGGGAAGACACTGTTTTAACATTGAAGAAATAGATAAAGGAGGTAATTCCTTTGAAGAAATATAACGGAAAAAGTGTACTGAAGGGAATTGCAGTCGGAAGAATTTATTGGTACAGAAAGCAAAACTATGAAGTTGTAAAAACCCAAATTTCAGACTGTGAAGATGAAAAGAAACGATTTGAAGGGGCTGTGGAAACGGCAAAGGTACAGCTTTCGGAATTATATGAAGATGCATTGAAAAATGTAGGCGAAGACCATGCCATGATTTTTGATGTTCACAAAATGATGCTTGAGGATGACGATTATCTTGATGCGGTTAAGTCTGTTATAAATGAAGGCTGTAATGCAGAATATGCCGTCAGTGTGGCAATGGAGCAGTTTGCCGGGATGTTTGCGGCCATGGACGATGAATATATGAAAGCCAGGGCAGCTGACATCAGGGATATTTCCCAGAGAGTAATCAATATTTTAGCTGATATCAGTGAAGACGGCATTCAGACTAAATGGCCTGTGATTGTTGTGGCAGAGGATTTAACTCCCAGTGAAACCGTTAAAATGGATAAGAATAAAATACTGGCTTTTGTTACGGTAAAGGGGTCTTCCAACTCCCATACAGCCATACTTGCAAGAAGTATGAATCTGCCGTCCCTGGTTAATACACAAATTGAATTAAGCGAAGAAATGAACGGTAAAATTGCTGTAGTGGATGGTTTTAACGGACAGTTTATTATTGAACCGGATGAAGATGTGCTGGATGATATGATAGCCCGTAAGAATCAATGGGTTGCGGATTTGGAAGCGCTGGCACAGCTTAAAGGCAAGGAGAATATT
Source organism: Lachnospiraceae bacterium (assembly GCA_017621815.1). Lineage (GTDB taxonomy): Bacteria > Bacillota > Clostridia > Lachnospirales > Lachnospiraceae > Suilimivivens. The sequence goes on from JAGASK010000028.1 coordinate 19,172, forward strand.
ACCAGTGACGGAAGAAAAATTAATGTTTATGCCAATATAGGAAAAGTCAGTGATGTTGAAGCTGTAATTGAGGAAGATGCCGGAGGAATCGGGTTATTCCGCAGCGAATTTCTGTATTTGGGAAGAAATGATTTTCCTTCGGAAGAGGAGCAGTTTAAGAGTTATAAGTCCGTTCTGGAAAAAATGGAAGGTAAAAAAGTCATTATCAGAACGCTTGACATTGGCGCTGATAAAAAGGTGGATTATTTTAATCTGGAACCGGAAGAAAATCCAGCCATGGGGTACAGGGCTATCAGAATTTGTCTTGACCGCCCGGAAATATTCATTACACAGCTTCGTGCCATATATCGGGCTTCTGCCTATGGAACAGCAGCGATTATGTTTCCGATGATTGTATCAGTAGATGAAATCAGAAGGATTAAAGAGATAGTCAGTCAGGTAAAAAAAGATTTGGAACTGGAAGGTTATTCCATGGGAGAAGTGGAATTGGGAATAATGGTAGAAACCCCGGCTGCGGCAGTTATTTCAGATGAACTGGCAAAAGAAGTGGATTTTTTCAGCATAGGAACCAATGATCTGACGCAGTATACGCTGGCAGTTGACAGACAGAATCAAAAATTGGAGAGCACCTGTGATACCCATCATCCTGCCATTTTAAGATTGATAGAAATGACGGTAAAAAATGCTCATAAAGAAGGCATTTGGGCAGGAATTTGCGGAGAACTGGCAGCCGATACCGATTTAACCCGTACATTTCTTGATATGGGTGTAGATGAACTCAGTGTATCTGCATCCAATATATTAAAGGTACGTAAAGCAGTACGTGATATATAACAACAGAAAGCATGCTTTGTTGATTTTTTTGTTGTCATGAATAAAATAATGCGCAGGATGCGCAGAAATGAGGTGCGATATGAAGGAGTTCAAACAGGTAATTAAAGACCCGGTTGGGCTGCATGCAAGACCGGCAGGACTATTGGTTAAGCAGGCGGCGGCATTTAAAAGCAAGATTACGGTAAGCTGTAACGGCAAAAGCGCAGATGGTAAGAAGCTGATAATGCTTATGGGACTCGGAGTTAAGCAGGGTATGGAAGTAACCTGCCGGATAGAGGGTGAAGATGAAGATGCAGCTTTAGAAACCCTGCAGAAGTTTTTTGAAGAAAATTTATAAAATGATGTTCAATGGGGAAACCCATAGAATATAAAAGAAAATGTTTTAGTTCCGTGGCTAGGGCGGAACTGGCAAATAACCAATAGGGGGTAAAAAATTATGATGAAATATTTACAGAAACTAGGAAAGTCTTTGATGCTTCCTGTAGCATGTCTCCCTGTATGCGGTATTTTAATGGGGATTGGTTACATTTTGGCACCGGCTGCAATGGCTGGTGAAGTTGCCGGATTTACAGCAGGCGGCGTGGCGTATACCATTGGTTTATTCCTGATTAAAGCCGGTGGTGCGTTAATTGATAATATGGCATGGCTGTTCGCAATCGGTGTTGCCGTTGGTATGTCAGATGATAATGACGGTACAGCAGGTCTTGCAGGTTTAGTATCATTTTTGATGATTACAACTCTGCTTAGCAGCGGCACTGTTGCAGGTCTGACAGGAAAAGAAGCAAATGCAGCTTTCGGAAAGATTAATAACCAGTTTATTGGTATTCTTGCCGGATTAATCGGTTCTGCGTGCTACAATAAATTTAAGGGTACAAAGCTGCCGGATGCGTTGGCTTTCTTCAGCGGTAAGCGTGCTGTAGCCATTGTAACAGCAATGGTTTCCATTATTGCATCTGCAATTTTGTTTGTAGTATGGCCTTTGCTGTACGGTGCATTAGTAGCAATCGGCGAAACCTTCTTGGGTTGGGGACCTGTCGGCGCCGGCGTTTATGCATTCTTTAACCGTTTATTGATTCCCTTTGGTCTGCATCATGCACTTAACTCAGTATTCTGGTTTGATGTTGCAGGTATCAATGACCTTGCAAACTTCTGGGGAAATACAGGTGTATACGGAGAAACAGGTATTTACATGACAGGATTCTTCCCGTTCATGATGTTTGGTTTACCTGCAGCCTGCCTTGCTATGTATCATACTGCTAAAAAAGAAAATAAGAAGGCTGTTTACGGTCTGCTTGCATCCGCAGCATTCTGTTCCTTCTTTACAGGTGTTACAGAGCCTATTGAATTTTCATTTATGTTCCTGGCTCCCGGCTTATATCTTGTTCATGCATTATTAGCAGGTATTACAGCAGGTATCACAGTTGCACTTCCCATCAGGGCAGGTTTTTCCTTCTCAGGCGGTGCAGTTGACATGGTGCTCAGTTCCTTCACACCTTTAGCAGAAAATCCCTGGCTTCTGATTCCTGTGGGCGTTGTAGTTGGCGTAATTTACTATGTAGTATTCCGCTTTGTTATTACAAAATTTAATTTAAAGACACCGGGCAGGGAAGAAGATACAACGGAAGCTGAGAAGAAGGTAGTTCTTTCAAATGATAACTTTACAGAAGTGGCCCAGATAATTCTGGAAGGCCTTGGCGGAAAAGGAAATGTTACATCACTTGATAACTGTGTAACAAGACTTCGTCTGGAAATTAAGGATTACACAAAGGTTGATGAAAAGAAGATTAAATCAGCAGGAATTGCGGGAGTTATGAGACCCAGCAAGACATCTGTACAGGTAATTGTCGGAACGAAGGTACAGTTTGTCGCTGATGAGATGAAGAAGATGTTATAAGGTATTATAAGAGAGTGATAATACCGAAACCCCTAGCATGTCGGAGGTCCTTCGGGGCCTCCGGTATTTTTTCCCAAATATAAAAGAGAAGGAGTGGTATCATTATGAAAATAATCAGGGCAAAAGATTATAACGACATGAGCAGGAAAGCTGCCAATATTATTTCTGCGCAGGTTATTATGAAGCCAAGCTGTGTGTTGGGACTTGCTACAGGTTCTACACCCATAGGAACTTATGCGCAGCTTGTGGAATGGTATAAAAAGGGTGATCTTGATTTTTCAGAGGTAACTACGGTGAATCTGGATGAATACAAGGGGCTGACAAAAGATAATGAACAGAGTTATTATTATTTTATGAACGATAACCTTTTCAGTAAGGTTAACATTAATCTGGAGCGAACTTTCCTGCCTGACGGAATGGAGCCTGACAGTGACAAAGCATGTGCTGATTATAATAGAATAATTGCGAGTGTGGGCGGTGTTGATTTACAGCTGCTTGGATTAGGACATAACGGACATATCGGTTTTAATGAGCCTGGTATGGCATTTGAAGCAGAAACTCACTGTGTTGATTTGACAGAATCCACTATGAAAGCAAACCAGAGATTTTTTGCATCCATGGATGAAGTGCCGAAGCAGGCATATACAATGGGAATTAAAACCATTATGCAGGCGAAAAAGATTTTGGTGGTAATCAGCGGTGAAGATAAGGCAGCTATTGTAAAGGAAGCTTTCTTCGGACCGATTACGCCTAAAGTTCAGGCTTCTGTTTTGCAGCTTCACAATGATGTTACAATAGTGGCTGATGAAGCAGCGTTATCTCTTGTGTAGAGGAACTATTATTATTCTGACCTGGAAGGGAGAAGGGGTTTATGATTATAACAAATGCCAGCGTGTATACAGAAGACGGAAGATTCTTAAACAGGGATATTTATATTGAAAAAGACTGTTTTACGGACTGCCCGGAAAAGGTAAGTGATAAAACGGCAGTGGACGGGACAGGCTGCTATGCGATACCCGGACTTACAGATATTCATTTTCACGGCTGCGTGGGATATGATTTCTGTGATGGGACAAAAGAGGCAATTGATGCTATGGCTGCTTATGAGGCTTCTGTGGGTGTGACCAATATAGTACCTGCAACCATGACACTGGGTGAAGAAACTTTGCTGAATATATGCAAAACGGCGAAAAACTACAGGGAAGAAGGAATACACGAAAAAAGAGCAAGACTTTGCGGAATCAATATGGAAGGACCTTTTGTGGCTGCAAGTAAAAAGGGTGCACAAAACGGTGAATATATCAGAAAACCTGATATGGCCATGTTTGATAAATTAAACGAAGCTTCAGGCAATATGGTGAAATTAATTGCCATTGCACCGGAAGTGGAAGGCGCAATGGAATTTATTGAAAAGAAACATGACAAGGTGGTTATTTCCCTGGCTCACACTGCTGCGGATTATGATACTGCTGTCCGTGCATTCGAAAAGGGGGCTAGCCATGTCACTCATTTATACAATGCCATGAATCCCTATACACACAGGGCGCCGGGAGTAGTTGGAGCAGCTGCTGATACCCGGAAAGCTGAAGTGGAGCTTATTTGTGACGGCGTGCATATTCATCCTGCGGCAGTCAGAACTACCTTTAAAATATTTGGTGATGACCGTATTATATTGATCAGCGACAGTATGATGGCAACGGGGCTTGAGGACGGAGATTACAGTCTGGGAGGTCAGGCTGTAAAGGTGGTCGGAAATCTGGCAACTTTAAAAGACGGCACCATAGCGGGTTCAGCCACAAATTTGATGGATTGTCTCCGGACGGCTGTGCTTCAAATGGGGATTCCCATGGAATCGGCAGTAAAGTGCGCGGCGGTAAATCCGGCAAAAAGTGTTGGAATTTATGACAGATACGGAAGCATTACTCCGGGAAAAAAAGCTAATGTTGTGCTTTTGAGGAAAGAAAATCTTGCCTTAAAGCAGGTGGTATTGGAAGGACTTTTACTATAGATATTATTCTTATGTACACATGAGCATTTCGGGCAGGAGGAATATGGCTGAGCAGCCATATTCCTCTTGCCCATTTGCAGAGAAACAAAAGAGGCTGATGTCTTTAATGATTTACTTTACAGCAATTTTAGTGTATATTTATTAAAGTGAGCAGTAAAAGGCATAATAGAGAGGAACTCTCATGACATGTAAAGATGTTGAGAAAATGATTCCGTTATTTCTCAGGGATGAGCTGGATACAGAGGATTTACGGGAATTTATGGAACACATGGATAAATGTGAAGAATGTAAAGAAGAGCTTTCTATTCAGTTTTTAGTTCTGGAGGGTCTGGCAAGACTGGAATCGGGTAGTGTTTTTGACCTTCAGAATGAATTGAAGTACAGAATGGAGGAAGCGGAACATACATTGAAAATGCGTGAAAGCATGCAGAATATTTTGTATGCAATGGAAGGGCTTGTAGTTGTTGCTGCCATTACGCTGATAGCGCTGCTTTTTGTCCTTTTTTAGGGAAACAGGAGGTAATATGGGAAAACTTGTTTTGATAGACGGCCATAGCATATTGAACAGGGCATTTTACGGAGTGCCTGATCTTACTAACAGTGCAGGGCTTCATACGAATGCGGTATATGGTTTCCTGAATATTTTGTTTAAGATTCTTGAAGAAGAAAAGCCGGATTATCTTACGGTTGCTTTTGATGTGCATGCGCCTACTTTCCGGCATGAAATTTATAAGGAATATAAAGGAACAAGAAAGCCCATGCCGGATGAACTGCGGGAACAGGTGCCTGTTATGAAGGAAGTGCTGAACGCCATGGGAATTAAAATCATGGAGCAGGCAGGTCTTGAAGCGGATGATATTCTGGGAACTCTTGCAAAGCGTGCCGAGGCACAGGGACTTTCAGTTTCTCTTGTATCAGGTGACAGGGATTTGCTGCAGATTGCCACTGAGAAAATAAAAATCAGAATTCCCAAAACCAAAGGCGGCAAAACCGAAATTGAGGATTATTACGCGAAAGATGTGGAAGAAAAATATCAGGTAAATCCCATTCAGTTCATTGATTTAAAGGCTCTCATGGGTGATACTGCTGATAACATACCCGGGGTGCCCAAAATCGGCGAAAAAACTGCCACACAGCTGATGGTGGAATATGGTTCTCTTGAAAATATTTATGTCCATGTAGAAGAAATCAGTAAAAAATCAATCAGGGAATCGCTGATTGAAAATAAAGAACTGGCGGATTTAAGCAAGGTGCTTGCGACCATCAATGTGGACAGCCCTATAGCTTTTGATTATAAAGAAGCTGAAATGCATGATTTTTATACAGAAGATGCCTATAAGCTTTTTAAGAAACTGGAATTTAAGAATCTGCTTTCCAAATTTGAAAAGGGCGTTTCCAATGATGATATTACCAGAAACTTTTGCGTGATTACAGACCTGGCAGAAACTGAAAATTTATTTGGGAAGGCATTGTCGGAAAAAGAAGAAATCGGATTTGAACTGATTGCAGATGATACGGGAGAAGGTCTGCTGGCTGTTTCTCTGGCATTTGCAGACAGATGCTGCTATTTTATAAAAAGTGAAGGACTTGTTACGGCGGGATATCTTGCTGATAAGATGAAGCAGCTTGGACAGAAAGCAAGGCTTGTATGCGGTGATGTGAAACGTACTTACAGTTTTTTACAGTGCGACCGGACCGAACGTTTTTTTGATGTGATTTTGGGAGCTTATTTGCTGAATCCATTAAAAAATGATTATACCCTGGAGGATGTGGCAAATGAACATTTAGGGTTAATGATACCTGAAAAGAAACAGCTTTTGGGGAAGGCATCATTTGAAAAGGCATTGGAAGAAAAGCCGAAAGAAATTGCGGAATATGCCTGCTTTCTTGCTTATACGGCTTTAAATGCTGCCCCGGTAATCAGAAAGAAACTGGAAGAAGCAGGAATGCTTTCTTTGATGGATGATATAGAGATGCCTCTTACCTATGTTCTTTATGACATGGAAAAAGAAGGTGTCATGGTAAGACCCGAAGAGCTTAAGAAGTATGGAGATACTCTGTCAGGAAGAATTGAAGAGCTGGAACAGGAGATTTATCGGAAAGCCGGAACGGAGTTTAACATTAATTCTCCAAAGCAGCTTGGAGAAGTACTTTTTGAGAATCTGAAAATTCCCGGCGGTAAGAAAACAAAGACGGGATATTCAACAGCGGCAGATGTTCTTGAAAAATTGTCGGCTGAATATCCGATAGTAGCGGATATCCTGGAATACAGGGGGCTTGCAAAATTGAAGTCCACATATGCGGACGGGCTGGCAGCTTATATTGATGAAGGAAACAGAATTCATTCAAATTTTAACCAGACCATTACGGCTACAGGAAGAATCAGCTCTACGGAGCCGAATTTACAGAATATTCCTATGCGTATGGAGCTGGGACGCCAAATCAGAAAGGTATTCGTGCCTAAAGAGGGATATCTTTTTACGGATGCGGATTATTCGCAGATAGAGCTGCGTGTGCTTGCCCATATGTCAGGGGACAGGCAGCTGATTGAAGCTTATCAGATGGATGCGGATATTCACAGAATTACAGCTTCCAAGGTGTTTCATACGCCTTTTGAGGAAGTGACGGATTTACAGAGAAGAAATGCAAAGGCGGTTAATTTCGGAATTGTATATGGAATCAGTTCCTTTGGACTCAGTCAGGATTTGAGCATTACCAAAAAGGAAGCGGCAGCTTATATTGACCAGTACTTTGAAACATATCCTGATGTTAAAAAGTTTCTTGACAGCATGGTAGCGGATGCAAAGACAAAGGGTTATGCCGTTACTATGTTCGGAAGGAGAAGGCCTGTTCCGGAATTATCGTCCAGCAATTTTATGCAGCGTTCTTTTGGTGAAAGGGTGGCCATGAACTCGCCTATCCAGGGAACGGCAGCGGATATTATTAAAATTGCCATGATTCGCGTGTGGAAGAGAATGAAGGAAGAAAATCTGTCCTCTAAATTAATTTTGCAGGTGCATGATGAACTGCTGATTGAAACAAAGGCAGAAGAGAAAGAACAGGTAAGGGCTATTTTGGAGGAAGAGATGAGGGGTGCTGCCAATCTGGCAGTAAGCCTTGAAATCGACCTTCATACAGGTGAAAACTGGTACGAGGCTAAGTAGAGAAGCCGGCATACAATATGGTTAGGTGTGAGTGATGAAAGTAATTGGAATTACCGGCGGAATCGGCGCCGGAAAAACGGCGGTGCTGTCTTATATATCGCAAAAGTATAACTGCCGGATTGTTCTGGCGGATGAGGCAGCCCATATGGTTAAGGAGCCGGGGCAGAACTGTTATAACAGTCTTGTTAAGCTCCTTGGGAAAGATGTTTTGAAGGAAGACCAAACCATTGATAAGCAAAAAATGGCTGAAAAAATTTTTACATCTCCTTTCCTTCTTGAACAGGTAAACAATATTATTCATCCGGCTGTAAAAAAGCTGATTTTAAATATCATTGAAGAAGAGAGAATAAGTCAGGTTCATGATTTCCTTTTTATAGAAGCGGCTCTTTTAATTGAAGGCGGATATTTGGAAATCGTGGATGAATTGTGGTATATTTATGCCAAAGAAGAAGTCCGCAGAAGAAGGCTTAAGGAGATAAGAGGCTATTCGGATGAAAAAATAGATTCCATTATGGAAAAGCAGCTGAAAGAGGACGAATTCAGAAGATATTGCAGGGTAGTAATAGATAATAGCGGTGTATTATCGGATGCTTATTGTCAAATTGATGAAAAGTTGGGGGAATATCTGTGGCAGAGTTAAGTAAGTATACAGGACAACTGGTATTTGGACTGGACATTGGAACCAGAAGTATTGTGGGCACAGTGGGCTACAAGGAAGGAAACCGTTTTGTGGTAGCAGCACAGAGAGTGAAGGAACACGAAACCCGCGCCATGCTGGACGGACAAATTCATGACATTCAGAAGGTAGGGGAAACCATTCAGGATGTAAAACAGCAGCTGGAGGAAGCTTTGGGAAGAAAGCTGACAGAGGTTTGTATTGCAGCGGCAGGGCGTGTGCTTAAAACGGTAACTACCCATGTGGAATATCCTTATGGTGCCGACAGGGAAATCGGACAGGAGGATGTTTATGCCCTTGTATCCGCCGGAGTGGAAAAGGCTTATGAAGAATTTCTTGAAAACCAGCAGGATGAGGATATGAAATTCTACTGCGTGGGACATTCCGTGGTAAGATATTATTTAAACGGTTATCCTATGGGAAATCTGGAAGGGCATAAAGCACGAACAATCGGTGTGGATTTGATTGCAACTTTTCTTCCCGAAGATGTGGTGGACGGATTATACAAAGCTGTGGAGATAGCAGGACTCAGTGTTGCCAATATGACGCTGGAGCCCATAGCTGCCATTCAGGTAGCCATTCCTGAGCGTTTCCGTATGCTGAATATTGCACTAATTGATGTGGGAGCGGGAACAAGCGATATTTCCATTACAAATGACGGATGTATTATTGCCTATGGCATGATTCCCATAGCAGGTGATGCTTTGACAGAGGCAATCGCAAGGCACTGTCTGGTAGACTTTGCAATGGCGGAAAAAATCAAGCGCGATGCGGGGGAAATGGAGACAGTTACATATGAAGACATTATGTTTTTGCCACAGACCATTGCAAGCAGTGAAGTATTGGCGGTGACAGAGCCTATTGTATCGGATATGGCAAAGCAGGTTTCCGATAAAATTAAAGAGTTAAACGGCGGAAAGTCAGTCAGCGCTGTGTTTGTGGTAGGGGGCGGAGGCAAAATTCCGGGATATACCGAAGCAATTTCAAGAGAGCTGGGCATTGTAAAAGAGCGTGTGGCGCTGCGGGGCGAAGAAGTGATGCAGCAGATTGTCTTTGAGGAGGATATTAAGAAGGACAGCCTGCTGGTAACGCCTGTAGGCATTTGCCTGAATTTTTATGAACAAAGCAATAACTTTATTTTTGTTAATTTCAATGAACGGAAAGTTAAAATATATGACAATAACAGGCTGACAGTAGCGGATGCTGCCATGCAGGCGGGATTCCCCAATGACGGACTGTTTCCGAAGAGAGGAAAGGCATTGAATTTTACGGTTAACGGAAAGAGCCGTATGGTCAGGGGAGAAACGGGAGAAGCTGCAGTCATTACCGTTAATGGAAAGCCTGCTGATATTAATATGCCGATTCACGCTAATGATATTATCAGGGTTGCGCATTCCACGGCAGGGAAGGAAGCGTCCCTTACGATAGGAGAACTTCCGGAGTCTAAGGACAGCATATTGGTTATTGTAAATGATAAGAAGGTGGAAATGCCTAAATTCGCAAGTGTAAACGGAACCCTTCAGTCAGGCTACTATGAAATCAGGGAAAATGATGCCGTAGAAATGCTGAATTATTATACGGTAAAGCAGCTTACGGAGTTTATGGATGTAATTTTGGATCCCCATATGAATATTTATGTTAATAATAAGCTGGCAGATATGGATACTCCTGTTTATGAGAATTTTTCTGTTATCTGGACCCTGGGGCAAACAGATTTTGAATCAGAAAAAAATCAGTCTCCGGAGGATGCGGCTGATGAAGCATCTGCTGAAAATATGGCAGAGCCTGTAAGTAATTCAGGAGAAATAGCAGTTCTTGTGAACAAAGTTCCGGTGAAGCTTCAGGGGAAAAAGGAATATATTTTTGTTGATGTTTTTGATGAGATAGATTTTGATTTATCAAGGCCCAGGGGCAAAGGAATTGTTACCAGTTTAAACGGCCGTCCGGCACAGTATATGGAACCCATTCATAACGGAGATGTGATTGAAATATACTGGCAGGAGCAATAATACAGCGAGGTGTACCATGAGATTATGCAGCATTGCCAGCGGAAGCAGCGGCAATTGTATTTATGCAGGTTCGGATTCCACTCATATTCTTGTGGATGTTGGAATCAGCGGAAAAAGAACGGAAGAGGGTTTAAATGCCCTGGATTTATCCATGAGAGATATAGACGGTATTTTTATAACTCATGAGCATACAGACCATATTGCAGGCCTTGGGGTGCTTGCAAGAAAATATGAAACGCCTGTATATGCCACAAAGGGAACCATAGAGGCTATTCGGAATACTTCTTCAGTGGGGATGATACCGGAGGAATTGTTTCACCCGATACAGGCAGATGAAAAAATAATTATTAAGGACCTTATCTGTAATCCCATGCGTATTTCCCATGATGCGGCGGAACCGGTGGCTTACCGTATTACTCATGGAAGAAAAAGAATCGGCATTGTAACGGATCTCGGCAATTATAATGATTATACAGTAGAATCTCTGAGAGGGATGGATGCATTGCTGCTGGAAGCAAATCATGATGTGAATATGCTGCAGGTAGGGCCTTATCCGTACTATTTGAAACAGAGAATACTTGGGGATAAAGGACATTTATCCAATGAAAGAGCAGGACAGCTTTTATGCCGTCTTCTTCATGACAACCTGCAGGCTGTAGTGCTGGGACACCTGAGTAAAGAAAATAATCTGCCTGAGCTTGCTTATGAAGCGGTGAGGGTGGAGGTTACCATGGCGGATACGGAATATAAAATAAGTGATTTTCCCATGCAGGTAGCAAAAAGAAGTGAAATATCTCCTGTGATACATATTGCATAGAAGTTATGATTTGGTTATACTAAGCGGGAGATTTGGTTCATTTATTATAAAAGGAGGAAGGCTGAGGGTGAAAGACCTGATGCGGAAAGAAAATGAATAAGACGATTATTACAGTAGTAGGAAAAGACACGGTTGGCATTATTGCAAGGGTATGTACCTATCTTGCAGAGAATCAAATTAATATTGAAGATATTTCCCAGACTATCGTACAGGGGTATTTTAATATGATGATGGTTGTGGATACGAATAAAGCTGTTAAGCATTTTGGAGAAATAGCAGATGAGCTTCAGGCGCTTGGGGAAGAAATCGGTGTTGTCATTAAGTGCCAGAAGGAAGAAATTTTTGATAAAATGCACAGAATTTAAGGAGTAGGGGCATGATAAACTTATTTGAGGTAGTTGAAACCAATGAGATGATTACCAAAGAGAATCTGGATGTGAGAACGATTACATTAGGAATCAGTCTTCTTGACTGCATCGATTCCGATTTGGACAGGCTCAATGAAAAGATATATCATAAAATTTATGAAGCGGCAAAGAATCTTGTGAGTACCGGTGAAGAGATTTCAAGAGAGTTCGGTATTCCCATTGTAAATAAAAGAATTTCGGTAACTCCCATTGCACTGGTGGGCGGAGCTGCCTGTAAAACAGTTGAGGATTTTGCATCCATTGCAAAAACACTTGATAAGGTTGCACATGAGGTGGGCGTTAATTTTATCGGAGGATATTCAGCCTTAGTAAGCAAGGGCATGACTCCGGCAGATGAGCTGTTAATCAGATCCATTCCGCTGGCGCTTTCTGTTACAGAAAGGGTATGCAGTTCCGTTAATCTGGGTTCTACAAAAACAGGAATCAATATGGATGCAGTAAAGCTCATGGGTGAAATGATTAAGCAGACTGCAGAATACACAAAGGAACAGGATTCACTTGGCTGTGCCAAGCTGGTAGTATTCTGCAATGCACCGGATGATAATCCGTTTATGGCAGGTGCTTTTCACGGCGTTACGGAAGCGGATAAGATTATCAATGTGGGGGTCAGCGGCCCCGGCGTTGTAAAAACAGCTTTAAGTAAAGTAAGAGGCGAAAACTTTGAGGTTCTTTGTGAGACTATTAAAAAGACAGCCTTTAAAGTAACACGTGTAGGCCAGCTTGTGGCACAGGAGGCATCGGAACGTCTTGGTGTTCCCTTCGGCATAGTGGATTTGTCCCTTGCTCCTACACCGGCTATCGGTGACAGTGTTGCCGACATTCTCTGCGAAATCGGACTGGAGTATGCAGGTGCACCGGGAACCACGGCAGCTCTTGCCCTTTTAAATGACCAGGTGAAAAAGGGCGGTGTTATGGCTTCTTCTTATGTAGGCGGCCTAAGCGGCGCATTTATACCTGTCAGTGAGGACCAGGGCATGATTAATGCAGTGGAAGCAGGTGCGCTTACCCTTGAAAAACTGGAAGCAATGACGTGCGTATGTTCTGTGGGACTTGATATGATTGCGGTTCCGGGAGATACGAAAGCTTCTACCCTGTCAGGAATTATTGCGGATGAAATGGCAATAGGCATGGTGAATCAGAAGACAACTGCAGTCCGCATTATTCCCGTTATCGGAAAAGGCGTGGGGGAAACAGTGGAATTCGGCGGTCTTTTGGGATATGCACCTATTATGCCGGTGAATCAGTTCTCCTGTGATAACTTTGTAAACAGGGGAGGCAGAATTCCGGCACCCATACACAGTTTTAAGAACTAAGAAAAAATTAAGACAATTTGCGTTGTTTTGCCTCATGTACTGTGCTATAGTTTGTAGGTAATAATAAACTGGGCACAATATATGAGGTGTTTTAAATGAAAAGATATAGAAAAAGAATTTTAGCAGTATTACTTATAGGTACTATGGTTCTGTCTCTTGCAGGCTGTAACAGAAGCAGTTCTGACGCTGGAAATCAGGTTAAAAAGGATTTTTATTATGTACCGGAGTACCATGATTTGGAATTGGCTTCTGATTATATCGGAGAAACTGCTGTAGTAGGAAATACTTTATATTTATATGGCTCATCCTGGAATGAGGAAACAGGAGAGAGTATAAACAGTATGTATCAGTATGATTTCCTTTCAGGTCAGAGCAGTGAATTGCCTGTGGATTTTGACGGGAATGATTCCGTGCAGCAGATGTGCGAAGATTCAGAAGGAAATATTGTGATGATAATGTCACGGTATGCTCCGTCGGTTCTGGAAGATGCAGCAGGTACGGAAGATGCAGACCAGCAGGATGATGACAGTACTGGTGCGGAAGACAATGATGAAGCTGACGAAACTTCCGGAGAAAGCGTTGCACTTTCCAAAAAAACGGTTGCAGGGTCGGTAATATCCGAGGAGGATGCCGCAGATGAGGGAACCTATGAAGCGGTGGAGTATACAAGTTATATTGAATTGTGGAAAATAAATTCAGAAGACGGAAGCACGATTGTTAAAACAGATATTAAGCCTGTCTTTGAAGATGCTGACAACGCATATGTACAATATATGACAATAGATAATGAAGATAATGTCTATTTATCCGATGGAAACAGTAATATTTATGTGCTGGATAAAGACGGAAACAAAATCTGCACAATTTCCGTTGAAAACTGGGTGGAAAATCTTTTTGCAACCAAAGAAGGAAAGGTTTTTATGAGAACCTGGGGAAATAACGGCATGGCGGTAAAACCGGTAGATATCCAGAAGAAGAGTCTCGGAGAGGATGTTACCAGCGAAAATCTGAATGGAAACGGCAATTCATATAATCAGAATTATTATAAGGGCCTGGAAAAAGGAATTTTGGGCAGTGACAACAACGGTGTATTCATTTATGATTTTGAAACGGATGTAAGAGAAGATTTATTTTCATGGCTGGATGCAGATATTAACAGTGATGAGGTCAGTGAAATCGGACAGCTGTCTGACGGAAGAATCTGGGCAATTCTAAGGGATTATTCAGAGGAAAAAACAAAATATTCGCTGGTATATCTGACGAAGACGCCGGCATCTGAGGTGCCGCAGAAAGAAGAGCTTCTCTTTGGAACAATGTGGCTGAATCAGAATGTACGTAAGAGCATCATTGATTTTAATAAATCCAATGCAAAATATCATATTTCAGTAAAAGAATATTCTACGGATGATTATATGACAGGACTGACACAGTTCAATAATGATATTACGAGCGGCAACGGTCCTGACATTATTGATATATCCGATATTGATTATAAGCAGTATGTCAGCAAAGGCGTATTGGAAAATCTTTATCCGTATATGGAAAAAGACGGCATTAACAAAGAAGATTATCTTATGAATGTATTAAAGGCTTATGAAGTGGATGGTAAGCTTTACGGAATTGTTCCTCAGTTTTACATTACCACAACAATTGCCAAGGCTTCCAAAGTAGGAGATACTCCCGGCTGGACTTTAAACGAAATGCTTGATTTTGTTGAACACAGTGAAGCAGAAAATATTTTCCAGTACGGAAGCAGAGAGAGTATTTTCTATTATTGTATTTATAATAATATTGATGAATTTATTGACTGGGAAACGGGCGAATGCAGATTTAACGGCGATGATTTCATCAGAGTGCTGGAATTTGCGAATAAGTTTCCTGAAGAGATTGATTATAACTCTGATGAAGGCATTTCTTCTAAGCTTCGTTCAGATAAGGTACTGCTTATGCAGACCAGCATAAGCTCCGTACAGGAATATCAGATGATGAATGGACTGTTTGGTGAAAAGACAACGTATATCGGATATCCTAACAGTGAGCGGAAGGGAAATCTGATTCAGCCTACCAACGGCAGCGTAGCATTGAATGCCAAGTCTAAAAATAAGGATGGCGCATGGGAGTTTATTAAAATTCTGCTTTCAGATGATTATCAGAACAGCCTTGTCAGCGAGTGGGGGTCATCCTGGGGATTTCCTTTGAAAAAATCAGCTCTTGACAAGCAGTTTGAAAAAGATATGACTCCGGAGTATTATGAAGATGAAAACGGCAATCAGGTAGAGCAGATGAAAACCAGTTGGGGTTATGATGATTTTAATATGGATATTTATGCTGCCACTCAGGAAGAGATTGATGCTGTAAAGGAAATTATAACTTCTGCAGAAAAAACTTCTGGTTCTGTAAATGAAGAACTGACAAATATTATTACGGAAGAAACAGGAGCGTTTTTTAAAGGACAGAAGTCAGCAAAGGATACGGCGGATATTATTCAAAACAGAATTCAGATTTATGTAAAGGAAAATTCATAAGACAGTTTGGAATATGAAACGAGATAAATGAAAGTGAAGAAACGTAAAAATCCAAAAACTGAAGGCTTAAAAGTAGATAGGGGCAGTGCCGGAAAGAAGAACAAACGGGCATTTAAGGGGAAACTGATATCATGGGGATATTTGTTTCCCAGTCTTGCCGGTGTGCTGTTATTTTTTGTGCTGCCGTTTTTTGTGGTTATTTATTATTCCATGGTAGATAATCCCATTAACAATCAGTTTGTCTTTTTAGATAATTTCGTAAAGGTGGCAACTAATAAGGCTTTTCAGCAGGCTGCGTATAATACAATGAAATTTTCGGCTGTGGCAGTACCGCTGGCAGTGATTTTGTCCCTGCTGCTTGCGATGATGCTGGAATGCAAAATTCCATTCAGAAGCCAGTTCAGAACCTTTTTCTTAAGTCCCATGATGGTACCGGTTGCATCGGTTATTTTAATCTGGCAGGTGCTGTTTCATTATAACGGTATTGTGAATGATTTTACAGGTTTGTTCGGAGCAGATAAAGTGGACTGGTTAAAATCTTCCCATGCCCAGGTGGTAATCGTTATTTTATTTTTATGGAAGAATCTGGGATACAATATGATACTGTTTATGGCGGCGTTAAGCAGTATTCCCAAGGATATTCTGGAGGTTGCAGTACTGGAAAGCGCTACGCCTCTGCAGATTTTCTGGCATATTAAAATAAGATATTTATCTTCAACTATCCTTTTTGTGACAATTATGTCCCTGATAAATTCTTTTAAGGTTTTCAGGGAAATCTATTTATTGACAGGAAATTATCCGTATGATTCAATTTATATGATGCAGCATTTCATGAATAATGCTTTTGGACAGTTGGATTATCAGAAATTATCGGCAGCGGCCATTATGATGTCAATGGTAATGGTTATATTAATAGGAATCCTGTTCCTGACCGAGAATTATTTCGGAAAGGATGTGGAAGGATGAAAAAACGCATGGATATTCCTGAGAGAATAAAAAGAGAAGATAAGTCAAAGGTAAAAAAAAGAAAGAAATTCAGGCAGAGAAGACTGTTTGTAAAGACAGCAATCATCACCATGATAGCGGCATGCTTTGCGGTATTGTTTTTAATGCCCATTGTACTGACTGTTACAAATTCTTTTATGTCCGCATCAGAAATTTCATCTAATTACGGGCAGGTTTTTGCCACAACCGATACAGGTGGAAAGACATATATTTCGGAAAAAGTAAATCTGAAATTTATACCGGATATGGTATCATTCAGTCAGTATATTACTGTTTTGTTTAAAAGCCCCGAATATTTATTTAAATTTTGGAATTCCGTTATTTTGGTTGTGCCTATAGTGGTTTTTCAGCTTCTGGTTGCTGCTCTGGCAGCATACGGCTTTACCAGATACAGAGGCAGGATAAAGGAAATTATATTTTTTGTATATATAATTTTGATGCTTATGCCGTATCAGGTTACACTGGTTCCGAATTATCTGGTATCTGACTGGCTTAATATTCTTGATACAAGGTGGGCAATCTGGCTTCCGGGTATTTTTTCGCCCTTTGCAGTATTTTTATTTACCAAATATATGAGGAGAATTCCCATATCCGTAATGGAAGCCGCTCAGATTGACGGTGCAGGAGAATGGCAGATTTTCAGGCGTATTTGCATGCCTTTATGCAAAGGCGCTATGTGTTCCGTTGCCATACTTATTTTTATAGATTACTGGAATATGGTTGAACAGCCGCTTATTCTTTTATCGGATTCGGAACAGCATCCTCTTTCCGTATTTCTTTCAAAGATAAATGAAGGTGAAGTAGGGCTTGCATTTGCGGTTGCAACGATTTATATGGTACCGCCGATTCTTGTATTTTTATATGGTGAAGATTATCTTGTAGAAGGTATTACTTATCAGGGCGGTATTAAGGGCTAGGAGATTTATGGAGGATTAAATCATGAATGAAAACACATCAGGAAAATGAAGAGATTGGGTAAAAAATGCTGCCATCATTTTTTTGACGATAATGCTGGTGCTTACATTTTTTTCAAATACTATTATGAATTATTCTCTGCCGGAGGTTGCAACACAGTATGTGCAGAGGGGAAGCATTACTGCAAAGGTTAGGGGAACCGGTAACGTGGAAGCTACGGATCCTTATAATGTAGTTGTAAAAGAATCCCGTGTTATTTCCAG
Source organism: Lachnospiraceae bacterium (assembly GCA_017621815.1). Taxonomy (GTDB): domain Bacteria; phylum Bacillota; class Clostridia; order Lachnospirales; family Lachnospiraceae; genus Suilimivivens. The sequence goes on from JAGASK010000028.1 coordinate 37,023, forward strand.
TGTGGCTGTAAAACAAGGGGATGTGGTGGAAAAGGATCAGGTGCTTTATTATCTTGAGGATTCGGAAAGTGAAGAATTAAAACAGGCTGAAGAAGAACTGGAGAATCTTGAACTCACTTATATGAAAGGCTTATTCGGAAGCACGGTATCGCCGGAAGTTATCAGCAAGGTAGCAAGCGGAAAAACGGATTCCTTCAGCACTTATCAGGCAATGGTAACAGATATGCAGAATCGTTTGCAGGCTGCTGAAGACAGAGTGAACGAGTGTCAGAAGATAGTAGAAGATTTAACACTGCAGGGTACGAAAAATACAAATAATGCCAGCATAAGCACATTAAATGATGAAGTGGAAAAAGCCAATGCAACAACAGACCTTGAGAAAGCAACAGCAGCCTTTAATAATGAAAAAGCGGAAAGGATTGCAGACCTGAATAGTGAAATTTCGGAAGTGCAGAGCAGAATATCAGATTTGGAAACCTTAGTTGCAAATGCAGATGCGATTGCGGGAAGCGTATCAGGCAGTAGTGAAGCTGCATCAGGAGGAATTGACAATTACATTAATCAGAAAGATGCAGCGGCAGTAATCGTGCAAAGCAAGCTGGATGAAATTTATAATGCTGCTGTAGGGGATCCGGGAAATCCTTATGGCGGTGGAAAAAATATAGATCAGCTGAAGGCATGGATTGACCAGAATGATAAATTTGCTGATTATCAGGTGATGCTTTCTGAATATGATGCTGCAGTATCACAGTATAATATTCTTGTTGAGAATTTTAATGTTGCTTCTGATAAACTGAGCGGTTATGATAATAATAAAGAAAAACTGGAAAAAGCAAAAAGCCAGCTGGAAAGCTTACAAAGAAACCTTGCGGAAGTACAGGCTATTTCTGTAGAATCCAGCGGAAGTGTGCAGGATGCCAGAAACAGGCTTCATACGGCAGAACAGAATATTACTGCAATTACCAATGCAAATAAGCAGTCTGATGTGGCTTATCAAAACAGGCTTGCGGATGCCCAGTCAGCTCTTAAAAATGCCCAGACAGTGTATGAACTTCTGAAAACAGAGCAGAGTGAGCTTGCAGCTGATATCAATGCTGAGCTGGATTTATCGAAAGCAAGCAGGGATATTGCGGCAAAGAAAGAAGAAATTGCAAAGCTGAAGGAAAAATCTATAGGAGCCACAATTACGGCGCCTGTAGCGGGAACCGTTACTTCACTGGCTTATGTTGCAGGAGAAACTACGAAACCGGAAGCCGCTGCTGCGGTAATTCAGGTGGAAGGCAAGGGCTTTACGGTGAGCTTCGCAGTAACAAATGAGCAGGCGAAAAAAGTTCAGGTAGGTGATGTGGCTGAACTTCAGAATGCGTGGTATTATGATGATGCCCAGGCTGTTCTTTCAGCTATTAAACCGGACCCTGACAGTGCCGGACAGAAAAAACTTCTTGTTTTTGATGTAACGGGAAGCAGCATACAGGCGGGACAGGCTCTTAATTTGTCAGTAGGACAGCGCAGTGCGGAATATGAACTGGTAGTGCCGAACAGTGCTATCAGAGAGGACAGTAATGGTAAATTTATCCTGATTGTGGAATCCAAGAGCGGTCCGATTAGCAACAGATATATTGCTACCAGGGTTGACGTGGAGGTGCTGGCTTCCGATGATAATAATTCGGCTATATCAGCAGGCCTCTATGGCTATGAATATGTTATTACAACTTCTACGAAGCCGGTAGAAGCCGGTAAGCAGGTAAGGCTTAATGAATCATAAGAGAAGGAAGGAAAGTCAGGGTGGCTAAGATAAAAGAATTAATGCAGAATTTATCACGATTACAGATAGTGCTTTCCCTGATTGTTGTGTTTTCACTTGTTCTGTTTTCCGGGATAACGGTATGGTGCAATAATAAAATAAGGAACCTGGAAGACCAGCAGGCTGCTGTAAGATGGGATGACGAGGGCGGTTGTGCCCAGGTAAGCTGTTTCTTTACAAGAGGCATGGAAGTGAATAACTTTCAGATTATGAGTTTTGAAAAGGAATTGGAAAGTGCATTGACGGAAGCGGCAGTTACAGTGGAAAACGAAAATGCCAGGCTTTATGTAGATGCTTACAGCGCCCAGGGAAAGATAACTGTTGTAAGCAGTCAGTCGACATTGGAAGCTCAGGCAATTGGAATTGGCGGTGATTTCTTCTTTTTTCATCCGCTGCAGCTTGTGAGCGGAGGATATTTTTCGGGAAATGACTTAATGAAGGATTCCGTTATTTTGGATGAAGAGGCAGCCTGGCAGCTTTTCGGCTCCAGTGATATTGAGGGAATGAGCGTTACCATAGGAGGAGTACCCCACTATATATCCGGCGTAATAAAGAGAGAAGAAGGCAGATTTGCCGAAAATGCCGGATTAAACAATACGTTAATATATGTTTCTGAAGAAACCCTTTCCGAATACGGAACAAGTGAAGGCATCAGCTGTTATGAAGTGGCGGCGCCCAATCCTGTCAAAGGTTTTGTGTATAATACGGCGAAAGAGAAGTTCGGTCTGAAAGAAGATGAAATGCTTGTTGTGGAGAATTCCAGCAGATATTCTCTTGAGGCAATGATACCGGTTGTGCTTGATTTCGGATTACGTTCCATGCAGAATTCGGCAGTACATTTTCCTTATTGGGAAAATATTGCAAAAGGTTACGAAGACATAAGGGCGGTTGTTCTGATAATTCAGTTTATTCTGCTGTTGATTCCTGCGGTGATTATTCTTATTACACTTATCATAAAGTGGAAGAACAGGAAATATACTATGAAAGATATATGGCTGTATCTTATGGATAAAAAGGACAGGGCTATGGAAAAGGCCAGGGCAGAAAAGAATAAATGGGAGCATTTTTAAAAGTTCCTCACACTTTAAGTTATTGGAGGGTTTATGAAAAGGAAAATTTGTATATTCGGATTGATAATTATGCTTCTTGCAGCAATGACCGGGTGTGGAAAGGAGAAGAATGCCGGAAATACCGAGCAGACTGTATCCGGTAAAAACTATGTATATAAAGTGAACGCTTTGGAATTTTCCGGACAGGACACCAATAAGTACAGCAGTCTGATTAAAAACGGAGATGTTATATATGCTTACGGGTATGATTATGGCAGTGCTGAGGACTCATCAATAAGTGTAAAATTTGTCAGCTTAAATGCAGACGGAAGCATAAAGGAAGAAGGAAAGATAGTTACAGATTCCAATAGCAGCATAAACAGCCTAAGATGTGATGAACTGGGAAACATTTATGCGATTAAAAATGTTTATACACCTGAACCGGAGGAGGAAGGCTCTTATCAGGATGCATATTATTTGGTGAAGTATAATGATAAAGGAGAGGAAATGTTCAGCGTATTGCTGAATGATTTACCTCAGATTAAAGAGCTCACGTCAGATAACTGGTTTTATGCCGGAGATATAGTTCTGATTAAAGACGGTGTTTATGTCAGCGGAATGGGGAATTATTTTCAGTTTGACAGGGACGGCAATTTTGTAAAGATTTTAACTGCTGCTGATGGGAATTCTTATGAAAGCACTACGTTATATCCTCTGGAAAACGGCAAAGTGGCATGTCTTGCCTATGAAGAAGATGGTTGTTATGCCTGCTATGTTGACTTGGATACCGGTGTTTTTTCGGAAAAAACAAAGCTGCCCGGTTCTTCATGGGAATATTCGGTTTACCCCGGTATCGGATATGATCTCTATCTGGTAAACAGCTATGGTGTATTTGGATATAATGTAGGAGACGAAGAGCGGACACAGTTGATGGATTATGTGGATTCCGATTTGGGGATATACAGTGTATACAATTTGCTGCCGATAAATGAAAAAGAATTTTGGGGCACCTATGACGATATGGAAACTTATGTTACACAGATCGGCCGGTTTACTAAAGTGGAGCCTAAGGATGTAAAGGATAAGAAGACCATTGTTCTGGCATGTACAGGACTTGATTGGAATATGAGAACCAATGTGGTGAAGTTTAATAAAAGCAATGAGGAATACCGGATCACCATACAGGATTATTCTTCCCTTTATGGTTCCGATTCGGATTATATGGCTGGTATCAACCGCCTGAATGCAGACATTGTATCCGGCAAAGTACCGGATATCCTTGTAATCAGTTCGGATATGCCTATAGACAGTTATATTGCAAAAGGCCTTTTCGAGGATTTAAAACCTTATATCAGTAATGACGAAGAATTGGATATCAATAATTTCATGCCTAATATTATTGATGCTTATTCTGTAGAGGGTAAGATGTATCGTCTGGTACCGTCTTATTTAATCAGCACGATTCTCGCCAAAACCTCTGATGTGGGCGAGGAAAGAGGCTGGACAGTGCAGGAAGTAAATGAACTGATGGCTTCAAAGCCGGAAGGAACCCAGTTATTAAATTATGTTGACAGAAATACTATGCTGATAAATTGTATGAATCTGGCCGGCAACCAGTTTATAGACTGGGAAACAGGAAAATGTAATTTTGATTCAGAGGGTTTTATAGAAATGCTGGAGTTTTTAAAGCAGTTTCCTGAAGAGGTGGACAGCGCTGTTTATACGGATGATTATTGGGAGCATTATGACAGCTTATGGCGGGAAGGAAAAGTGGTTGCCCAGCTGTATACAGTAAGTGGTTTCAGGGATTTTAACTATGCTTCGAAAGGAAGTTTTGGAGAACCTGTTACAATGATAGGTTTTCCTTCCAGCAATGAAGACGGTTCTGCTATTATTGCAACTATGCAGCTTGCCATGTCCTCAAAAAGCTCAAATAAAGAAGGCGCATGGGAATTCTTAAGATATTTTCTGACGGATGAATACCAGGATGAAATAAATTACGGATTTCCATTAAGCATAAAACGTCTGGATGCCCTGGCACAGGAAGCTACGAAAAAGTCCACTTATACAGATGAGAACGGAAACGAAGTGGAAGCAGATGATTATTATTATATAGATGGCGTTGAATTGATTATTGAGCCCATGACTGAGGAGGAAACTGAGAAATTTAAAGAAAATTTGTATAGCTTTACCCAGATTTATAATTATGATGAAAATCTTATTCAGATTATTCAGGAAGAAACAGCAGCCTTTTTCAATGGTCAGAAAAATGTCGGTGATGTTGCCGGAATTATTCAAAGCCGGGCACAAATATACGTGAATGAGAACAGATAAAGCATAATCAGGCATGAACTGAACAATAAAATGTTTTTAAATTGATATTTTCTATGTTATAATAAAGTTTACCGGAGGGATAATGTCCGGTAAACTTTTTTTATGGAGTGCAAAATGAAAAATATTAAGACAAAGAATAGTCTTTTTGGAAAAATGCTGCAGATTACCCTGATTCCTATATTCCTTCTGGCACTGGTGATTATTTCGTTCAGCGCACACAGTTTTGCAAATGCTTTAAACAACGAAGTAAAAAGGGGATTGATGGATTTAAGTTCAACTATTTTAACACTTTACGACCAGTTGTATCCGGGTGATTATCAGAGTTTTATACAGGATGATGCTCTTTATATGCTGAAAGGAGAGCATCAGATTAACGGTGATTTTTCTATTATCGATACAATTAAGGAAAATACAGGAGTTGATATAACCTTTTTTTATCATGATACCAGAGTAATTACAACACTTTATGATAAGAACGGGGAACGGATTATAGGAACTAAAGTAAATGCAGTGGTAACAAAAGATGTGCTCGAGAATCAAAAGGCAGCATTTTATCCGGAGGTTTCCATTGATGGACAGGACTACTATGCTTACTATGCGCCGCTGGTAAATCAGGACGGAAACTGTGTAGGCATGCTTTTTGTGGCAAAGCCTACCAAGTCAGTATATTTGAGCATGTGGAAATCCATTCTGCCTATTATTTTTCTCGGAATCGCAGCCATGATTATTGCCGGAGCATTTACTGTACGGTTTTCCCACAATCTGATGCAGGCAATTACCAAAATAGGGGAATTTTTAGGGAAGGTTGCCAAAGGTGATTTGAGTGAAAGCCTGGACTATAATGTTTCCAAACGGGAAGATGAGCTGGGAGCACTGGGGCGGCATGCGGTATATATGCAGAAATCACTCAGTGAATTAGTAGAAAAAGACGGACTTACAGGGCTTTTCAACCGGCGCAGCGGTGAAAAGAAGTTAAAACAGGTGCACAGGGATAAGCAAGATGGAAACAGTGAATTCTGTATTGCCCTGGGAGATATCGATTTCTTTAAGAAAATTAATGATACATATGGGCATGAATGCGGCGACGTTGTGCTTGTACGTCTGGCTCATATTATGCGAAAGCATATGATAGGAAAAGGATTTGTTTCCAGATGGGGAGGAGAAGAGTTTTTACTGATTTTTACAGAATGCCTTTTAGAGGATGCGAAAATGATTCTGGAAGAAATTATGCAGGAAATCAGGGAGTCGGATATTGTTTATGAGGAAAATACTAAAGTCCGTGTTACCATGACATTTGGGATTTGTCAGGGCAGCACGGACAGTGTGGATGCCATTCTGCGTGAAGCGGACAGCAAGCTGTATATAGGAAAAAACAGCGGCAGAAATCAGATTGTGCAGTAAAGATGCCCGTCGAATTCATGAAAAAGGCTTTCCTCCTGCTTTTTCATAAATATGACAGCATCATTTTCACCAAAAGAGATTTCAAATTTGATGGAACCCACATAAGAATCAATGATATGAATCTTGATGTAGAGCGTGACATCATCAAGCCAGACGGCGCTTGCCGCATAATTTAAATGATAGACAGGAAAGTTGCCTGTCAGAAGCTTACCGAAACCAAATCGGAAGGAATGATTTTCGTTATTTAAAGTAAAGTGTAATATTCCGGCAGCATAAGTGTTGTCGGAATTTTTTTTGCTAAGATTTTCTGATGAGAGGGCAGACACTTGCTTTTCGGGGATAAATTCAAGGGATACATCAGAAAATCCCATTGGATTTGCCTGTACATGGTAGTTTATATTATTAACTTTTTTCAGCATGGGGGAATTCATATTCCCTTTTAATGGTTCCATCTGCAGGTTCGCAAGGAAGCCGGCGTAATAATTACATGCATCCGGGTCTACAGGAAGAGGTCCGTCGCTTATAAAAGGAAGGATTTCTTCGTAAAGGGCATCATAAATAAGCTGGTTTCCGCCGCCGATTCCCTGGGTATCGGCAGTAGTAACACAAATCATATCTTGCTTTGGAAGAAAAATAATGAGCTGGCCGCCCATACCGTAGCAGACGAATCCACCTTTCTGATTTCTCCAGAATTGATATCCGTAGCCGCAGGCTTCACTTAAAACAGGAGCCGTAGCAACGGTATCCGTCAGATGTGAGGTAGCAGTTTCAATGTATTCGGAGGAAACAAGCTGTATTCCGTCTATATGTCCTTTATGATGAATCAGATAGCCGAATTTCATAAGGTCCATGGAAGTTGCCACAAGACCGCTGCCTCCAAGCGAAGTGCCGAATGGGTCGGTAATCATATAGGATTCTTCTGATAATCCGAGTACTGACAGTTTTTCCTTCAGATAGACAAGCATGGGCCTGCCGGTCAGGCGTTCTACCAGAGCACAGAGAGTATGTGCAGAGGAGGTATCATAATGAAAAATTCTTCCTGCAGGGTGGGTTGGCGGAACTGTAAAGAAACTTTCCACCCAGTCTTTTTTCAAATCCAGCTTATAAGTGGTAGAGGCATGGCAGGTGCGCATCATGAGCATATCTCGGATTGTCATATTGGCAATCCAGGGATGTACATCGACAGGAACCTTGTCCGGAAAATACTTTATAATTACATCATCAAGGGAAATTTTTCCTTCGTCTGCAAGGAGTGCGACGGCTATGGATGTAAAGCTTTTACTGATGGAAAACATTCGGTGAAGGGTATCTGCATTGCAGGGAGAATAATAGCATTCAGCAATAAGTTTGTTGCGGTGCAATAATAGAAAGCTGTGCATAGGTACTTCGTGAGCCTTCAGCCTGTTTATGAAATCAATGATACAGCCGGATGGGATTCCTGTTTCCTCAGGGAGAGCCTTTTCAAATGTAAGCATTTTATAACCTCCGAATTAATTCATGATAATAGAAAATAGATTTGTAAATAATTTCGGCTTCATAATAGCATAGATGCATGAAAATAACAAGCAACGTTCCTGTATTGCCGGAAATTATAAAGTTTTAGGCATTTTTAATAATTATGTTTTAAAAATTTTATTTTTATTGTATAATATATCTATGCTAAAAAATTGAAGTCATCAGGAGGAGGAAATGTTTAAATCAAAAGAAGATATAAATAAAAAGGAAAAAAAGAAAACAGCTAAGACCGAAATGAAAAAAACGGTTAAAACAGAAAAAAGGAAAACGGAAGAAGCTGAAAAGAAGAAAAAAGATAAGAAATCTGGCATTATGCTTTTCAGTATACAGAATAAAATTGTTATATGCTTTTTGATTCCGATTCTGTTTATGATAATCATAGGAATATCTTCCTATCAGAAATCAGCTGAAGGTTTAAGCGAAAAGTTTCAGGAATCTACGATTCAGACGATTAACATGGCAAAGGAATACATTGATATGAGCTTTACCTTTATTGAATCGGAAGGACTGAAATATGCTTTTGACTCGGATGTAAATCAGTATGTACAGGGAACGCTGGAAGAACAGCCGCTGGAGAAGAAAAAAGTAATGGATAATATTAAGTCTGATATGTTATCCTCACAGACTTCCAATCCTTTTATCAGCAATATACATATTGTTACCGCTGAAAATATCAACATGCTGACAACCGGTTCATCTCATAGTGCAAGCGGCGTTTTTAAGGAATATAAGGAGTCGGTTGCAGCATCCACGCGTGGAATTATAAACTGGGTTGATAATCATTCAATTTTGGATACTCCTCTGAAACTGAAAGATTATGATTACATAATGGCTTATCAGATTCTGACAAAATCAAATAATGGATGTGTTGTTATTGATATTAAGGAATCAACTATTGAAGAATTTATCAGCGGGCTTGATTTGGGTGACGGCAGTATTGTAGGCTTTGTAACGGAAGGCGGCAGGGAGATTGTTGTCGAGCAGCTTGAAGAAGGACAGGAAAGTGTTCTTAATGAAGATGAAAGTGTATTCTTCGGTCAGGAGTTCTTTTCACAGATAGATGCAGAACATATGCAGGGTTCCATGGAGGTTTCTTTTATGGAGCAGGAGTGTCTGTTTATTTACAGCAGAAGCGAAGATACCAATATTACTATTTGCGCGTTGGTGCCCATGAGTGTTGTTACAAGTCAGGCACAGGAAATTAAGAGCCTGACCGTGTTTCTGATTGTATTGTCCTGCATAATTGCCCTGATAATAGGTGTTTTCGTTGTAGTGGGAATTCAGGCGAACATGAAGCGCATTTCCAGAAAATTTGAAGAAGTTGCCAAGGGGGATTTAACTGTAACAGTTAAAGCAAAAAGCAGAGATGAATTTCAGGGGCTTGCCGGTTCTGCCACACACATGATTACCAATACCAAGAAGCTGGTTAATAAAGTCAGCAACGCAACAGAGCAGCTGGATGATTCCGCAAAAGGCGTTGAGAAGGTTTCAGGCATTATTAATGAATACTCCCATGAAATCACCCAGGCTATCGATGAGATCAATGAAGGCATAGGAAGGCAGTCGGATCATGCCCAGGAGTGCGTAACAAGAACGGATGTGCTGTCCAATGAAATACAGGAAGTCGGACAGGTAGTAGAAAAAGTAGAAGTGCTTGTAAATGAGAATGAGGACATGATCAGCCAGGGGATGGAGATCGTTCAGCTTTTGGGTGAACGTGCCCGGGAAACCACGGAGATTACTTCCAAAGTGGGAGAAAGTATTGAATCGCTTAAGAAGGAATCAGAAATCATTAATACTTTTATAGAAACGATTACTTCCATTTCAAACCAAACCAATCTTCTCTCATTGAATGCGTCAATTGAGGCAGCAAGGGCAGGAGAAGCGGGAAGGGGATTTGCCGTTGTAGCGGAAGAAATACGAAAGCTCGCTGATGATTCGGCGAAAGCGGCCGGAGAAATCCGGAACAATGTATCTCATATTATGCTTCAGACTGAAAACAGCGTAAAGAGTGCAGGTCAGGCGCAGGAGATGGTTGCGCTGCAGGCAGAGTCAGTGGAGCAGGTAATCAGAGTGTTTGGAGATATGCGCAGGCAGATGAATTATCTTGTTAAAGGCCTGAATGAGATTGTTGTGAGCATGGAGAGGGCAGACGGCGAACGTAATGATACTGTCCAGGCTGTTCAGAATATTTCCAATATAATAGAAGAAACAGCTGACAGGGCGCAGAAAGTTAAGGATATTGCAGGAAAGCTTCTTGCCAATGTTGAAAATCTGAATACAACCGCAGATGTGCTTGGAGAAAATATGGAAGGTTTAAAATCTGAAATATCCGTATTTAAAATTTAAAATGTATCTCATTTTGAACATTAGCAGTTTTGTATGCATTATTAATTGACAATTTTATAATTAATTTAAAAAAGCAGCAATTCACCTAAATGATTTGCTGCTTTTTTGTATAAATTGGTGTGATTTGTAAACGCTTACAATCTTGAAATAAAATTTGTGTTTAGTTAAAAAGGAAAAAGCAAAGATATATTTATGCGTTTTTTACAAAAAAAATCCGGGTTTGTAAAAGATTTTGCTTTACAAGATATATGCTGATGTGATATGATTTATTCATGATGTGAAAGCACTTACATCAAAAGAAAATTAGCAAAAACATAAGGAGGTCTTTATGAAAAAGAAACTAGTTTCCTTACTTTTGACAGCTGCTATGGTAGCTTCATTAGTAGGTTGCGGTGGAAGCTCTGATTCAGGTTCTTCCGCAGACACAACAGAAACAGAAACAACAACAGAAACTGCTGATACCACAGAAGCTGCTGACACCACAGAAGCCGCTGATACAGCTGAGACAGCAGAAGCTGAGGTTGAAAAACCTGAAGAAATTACCATTATGGTTGATGGTACTGTCTTCACAAAGGAAAATGCACAGGATGAATTTATCGCTAAGTTAGAAGAATTACTTGGAATGAAGATCAATGTAATTCAGCCTGACCATGATGCTTACTATGATGTAGTTGGACAGACAATTGCAAGCGGTGACTGGCCGGATGTTATGATTCTTGCAAGTACATATTATGCAGGATATGCATCAGAAGGTGTTCTGTGGGATATGACAGATGTTTATGAAAGCTCAGAATTAAAGCAGAGACAGGATGCTTTCGGAAGCACAGGTGTTATTGATGGTGTCAGAATTGACGGACGTTTATATGGTATGCCTGCTACACGTGGTAACGGATGTGTTACTTATGTAAAACAGAGATGGTTAGATAACTGCGGATTAACTGCTCCTACTAACTATGAAGAATACCTTGCAATGCTTGATGCATTCTCCAAGGGCGATCCTGACGGTGACGGCGTTGACGGAAATACTTATGGTGTATCCGCAGCAGGTTTCATCGGAAGTGAAGCTCCTTATATTAACTACCTGCCTGAATTTTATCAGGATGCAACCTCAGGTTTTGTTAAAACTGATGACGGTTCATGGATTGACGGATTTACACAGGATTCTATGAAGGCTGCTCTTCAGAGACTGGCTGATGCTTATGCAGCAGGCTATATTGATCCCACAACTCTTACAAACGGTACAAAAGACTGCCGTGATAAGTTCTACAGTGATGAGTTTGGTGTATTCACATACTGGGCTGGTACATGGGCAACCAACTTAAAGACAAACCTGGAAGCAAATGGTCTTGACGGAGAATTAGTAGCACTTCCTCCTCTTGCAGAAGTTGGTGCATATCTTGACCGTGTTCCTCCTGTATGGGCTATTACATCTACCTGCGAAAATCCTGAAGGCGTATTCAAATACTTTATCGAAGCTATGCAGGATGGCGGAGAAGTACAGTTCTTATGGACTTATGGTGTAGAAGGCATCCACTGGTCAACAGCTGCTGAAACATTATTTGAAGGAACTGACAAAGAAAAAGTATATGCTGAAGGCGAATTCCACGGATGTGAAAACCTTGAAACTGAAGGTACACAGTATACAAAGGCTCATATCGATCCGGCTCTTGCACTTGTAGACCTTGCAGATGACCCTGCAAAGACAAGCAGAGCAGATGAAAATAAAGCTTCAGCTGAACTCTTTAATGCAAATTCTGTAACAGCAGATTTAGCTCCTTCAACAGATGAAATGACTCAGTACAATGGTGATTTAACAACATTAAAGAACCAGTTGATCGCAAACGTTGTTATGGGTGAAATGACAGTTGATGATGCATATGCTAAATTTGAAGCAGATGGTGGTGCAGACTGGTCACAGAAGATTGTTGATTCTTTGAATGCTCAGTAAAGTAAATATATTTTCCTGATATTAAAAGGAATAATAATTGTGTGGAGCTATGGTAGTATTTCCATAGCTTCACATAATTCATAATTTGTAACAATAGAAAGCCCGCAAAGAGTATTTTCTGTTGTTTATGACAATTTAGTTTATTGAAGAGGAAGAATGGGTATGAAAAAAAATAATAACCAATCAGTTACACCTGCCGCAAGCGGTAACAAGAGGTCATTGGGGGCTCGAATTTATAGGTACAGAGGGTTCTATTTGATGTTCCTTCCTGTATTTGTTTTTGCGATTATATTCTTTTATATGCCGATGCTTGGTGTAAGGTATGCTTTTACAAATTATAACGGAATTAAAGATCCGACATTTGTCGGGTTGGAAAATTTCCAAAAAATGTTTTCTATGCCGGGGTTTTGGTCCGCTTTTAAAAATACCCTGCAGATTAGTGTTACCGGTTTGATTACGAAAACGGGGTTTGCAGTTATTGTTTCTATTTTCTTAAACGAAATTGTAAATATTCATTTTAAAAAGGCTGTACAGACAATTATTTATCTGCCGCACTTTTTATCATGGGTAGTTACAGCCTCTCTGTTTTCATTGCTTTTAGCTCCTACAGGACAGGGGCTTGTTAACTCTTTCCTGGTTAATTTGGGAATTGTGGATTCTGGCAGCATGATATATTTCCTTGGAAGTTCCAAGTGGTGGAGAGGTACATACTATATTATTAATCTTTGGAAAGAAACCGGTTGGCAGACAGTTATTTTTATGGCTACGCTGGCCGGAATGAATACAGAGCTTTATGAAGCAGCATCCATTGACGGTGCAGGACGCTGGGGCAAGATGCGTTATATAACATTCCCGGCACTTGCAAATACAATTCTGACAGTATTTATTCTGAACCTTGCAAAAGTTATGAATCTCTTTGAATCAGCTTTTGTATTGCAGAACGATGCTGTACTTGATGTTGCAAACGTTCTTGAAACTTATATCTACTATCAAACCTTTAACAGCGGAGCAATTCCGAACTATGGATATACGACCGCCGTTGGTTTATTTAAGTCTTTAGTAGGCTGTGTACTTGTACTTACATGTAACCAGTGGAGTAAGAAAGTACGTGAAGGCCGAGGAATTGTTTAGGAGGGAGTAGCGGATATGAGAAGAAGAAAAAAGAAAATATCGGTCTTTTCAGTAGTGAACGGTATTATATTTATTGCTTTATGTCTGATTATTATCATTCCTATGTGGAAGGTATTGGTTGACTCATTTGATTTAAAAACGGCATATGGTATGAAATTATGGCCGGAGCAGTTCGGTCTTGCGGGTTACAAACTTGTATTCAGTAACCCTACATTGTACCGTCCTTTGCTGATCTCTGTTATTACAACAGTTTCAGGTACTCTGATTGCGTTAACATTATCAACGCTTGGTGCTTATGTACTTATTCAATGGGATATGCCCGGACGTACATTTTTTGCAAATATGCTGTTGTTTACCATGATTTTCAGCGGTGGTATGATTCCTACATATTTGGTTTTAAAGTCACTGCATTTGACGAATACATTATGGGTTGTAATTTTATTCCCTGCACTTAATGTATATAATCTGGTGCTTATGAGAAACTTCTTTGAAGGAATACCTGCCAGTTTGTTTGAATCGGCAACATTGGATGGATGTTCACCCATGCAGACATTTTTAAGAATTGTGCTTCCTATGTCAAAAGCTGCATTGGCATCTATCGGACTTATGTTTGCGGTTACTTATTGGAATGATTATACCCATTATAAGTTGTATATTACAAACTCTGATTTATATAACTTCCAGATGAAACTGAGAGGTATGATACAGGGTAGTGATCTTCCTACAATGAGCGGTGGTATTACAGAAAATACAATTAAGAATGCAGCTATTATTGTAGTTATTGTTCCCTTTATGATTTTGTATCCCTTCTTACAGAAGTACTTTGTAAAGGGTGTTAATATCGGTGCTGTAAAGGAATAATGTATTTTGGAGGTACTCTATGGCAACAATTTATTGGGCCGGTGATTCCACTGTTCAGTATAATGATATTATCACATATCCCCAGACCGGAATCGGGCAGGTATTTCATCTGTTTGTTAAGCCGGATGTAAAGATTGAAAATCATGCTAAAAATGGCAGAAGCACAAAAAGTTTTATAGATGAATCCAGAGTTCCTGCAATATATGACAAAATAACGAAAGGAGATTTTCTTTTCATTCAATTTGGTCATAATGATGAGAAAATACAGGATCCTGAGAGGTATACAGAGCCTTATTCGGATTTTATGGTTAATCTTGAAAAGTTTGTAAATGTTGCCAGAAATAAAAAAGCATTCCCGGTACTTATTACACCCCTTGAAAGAAGATGTTTTAAAGAGGATGGGCATTTGGGAACGGGCGAGCATTCTGATTATGTGAAAGCCATGAAGCAGACAGCAGGTAATTTAAATGTGCCGCTTGTTGACTTATATAGTATGAGCCGTGAAAAGCTTGAAGAAGCCGGAGCGGAAAAAACAAAGGATTGGTATATGCATTTGCCTGCAAAGAAGTATGCTTCGCATCCTGAAGGGCTTACCGATAATACGCATTTGAAGTATGAAGGTGCTGTTGTTTATGCGGAATGTATTGCAAAAGGGCTTAAGGAATTAGGCGGTATCTACAGTGAGTTATTGGTAGAAGGATTTTAAATAGAATGGCTTAGGAAATTTCCTAAGCCATTTGTTATAAAACAATAGAAAGTTCGCAAGGCGCGCTTTCTATTGTCATGAATTGAAAAAGGAGAGCTGAAAAAGTGGAACATTTGTGGAAGGCTGATTTAGAAGACGGAACTTTTAAAAATCCGATTTTGTTTGCGGATTATTCTGACCCTGATGTTATTCGGGTTGATGATACTTATTATATGACAGCATCCAGTTTTAACTATACTCCCGGACTTCCGATTTTGGTATCGAAGGATCTTGTAAACTGGAAGCTTGTAAATTATGCGCTTGCTAAGATTGATTATGAAAAGTACAAAATTCCTCAGCATTCTAAGGGGGTGTGGGCTCCCGCCATTCGTTATCATGAGGGCAGATTTTATATTTATTATGGAATGCCTGATGAAGGATTTTTTATGGTGAGTACAGAAGATCCTCTTGGAAAGTGGGACGAGCCGGTTCTGGTTCTGGAAGGAAAGGGACTTATTGATTCCTGTCCTTTTTGGGATGATGACGGCAGGGCATATGTAATACACGGATATGCTAAAAGCCGTATCGGATTTAAGAGCTACCTGGGGATTTTTGAAATGTCTCCGGATGGTAAAAAGGCAATTACAGAAGATCACCTTTTATATAATGGAGTGGAAACACAGCCCACTATTGAGGGACCCAAAGTGTATAAAAGAAACGGCTATTATTATATATTTGCTCCGGCAGGCGGTGTTAAGACCGGCTGGCAGACTGTTTTACGTTCTTCAAATATTTACGGGCCTTATGAAGAAAAAATTGTTATGAAGCAGGGAAACAGCATTACTAACGGACCTCATCAGGGAGGCCTGGTAGATACAGTTAACGGTGATGAATGGTTTATCCATTTTCAGGATAAAGGTTTATATGGCCGCATCACCCATCTGCAGCCTGTTGTTTGGGAGAATGACTGGCCGGTTATCGGTATTAATGCAGTTGATGGCTGCGGAGAGCCCTGCATTGTTCACAAAAAGCCGAATACGGGAATTACAGAAGCACCCGCATCGCTGGAAGCATCGGATGATTTTAAAGAGAGCAAATTAAATCTTCTCTGGCAGTGGCTTGGAAACGGAAGTGACAGGTTTTATTCTCTTACAGCCCATGAAGGATTTTTGCGTCTCTATGCTTTAAACCCGGCAGAAAAAGAAGACGCAATTTTATGGGAAGAAGCCAATGTGCTTACACAAAAGCTGGTTTGCCCTTATTTCAGGGCAGTTTCCTGCATGCATTTTACAGGTCTGTCAGAAGGCAGTCAGGCCGGTATGGTAATGATGGGCGGCCATTATGCTTATATTGCGGTGAAAGTTGTTAATGGCAGTAAGATGCTTGTTTTTGGCAGGGCATATGATGATGAAAAGGGTATGATGAAGGAGGAAATCCGTGAACTCGGAAAGCTTTCGGATGATTTGGAAAAAATATTTATTTCCTTTACCATGACGGAAGGAATCGATGGACCTGAATTCAGGATGTTCTATTCTTGTGACGGTGAGGATGAAACACCTGTGGATACGGATTTTATGCCCTCAGACCATACATGGGTAGGCTCTAAGATAGGATTATTTGCCAATGTTTCAGGTATTGAAAAAGAAGGCGGATATGCAGACTTTGAATATATTCATGTGAAGGCAGTATAGAAGCTGAAATAAATCTTTGAACCGAAAGGGCGAAATTATGGATTTACAAAAAGCGATTGAAACAGAAAATCTGAATGAAGTAATACGGATTCTGGTTGAGAATCCGCCCTGTATTGATGATAAAAATGAAGATGGAGTTCCTTTAAGCTTATATGCGGCAAAATTTGGGAACTTTCCCATTGTTAAATATATAGTGGAATATTCCAGGGCAAGTATGAATACTGTGGATGGGGAAAACAGAACGATTCTTCATTATGCAGCCATGTCGGGGAATGTGGAACTGAACCGATATCTGGTGGAAAAGGTAGGAATGAGCATAACTGCAGGTGATAAAAATCTGATTACACCTTATCAAATTGCTTTTGAAAAAGGATATCAGGAACTTTTAACTTATTTTGAAGAGCGTGTCGGAGCCGCTTATGAAGAAATGTATCATAATCCAATTCGTACAGGGATGTTTCCTGACCCCAGTATTGTCAGGGTAGGAGAAGATTATTACATGGTAAATTCTTCCTTTATTTTTTTCCCCTGTATTCCTGTGTCTCATTCACGGGATTTGATTCATTGGGAGATTATCGGTCATGCAATTACGAATCCCGAGTGGGCGCACCTTGATGAACTGGAAGGTGGCAGAGGATATTGGGCGCCTGATATTTCTTATGATAATGGGACTTTTTATATTACGGCAACCTATCGTTTAAATGATACAGGTACGGTTTACAGAAGACAGATTGTGGTTTCTTCCGATAAACCGGAGGGGCCTTACAGTGAACCTGCTTATATTGAAGAGGATGGCATTGATCCTTCTATTTTCCATGAAGACGGGCGGCATTATATGCTGCTTAACAGGGGAGCCAGAATCTTTGAACTTTCATCCGACTGTAAGAAGCAGATTTCAGAGGCAGGTCTTTTATTTTACGGAGACCAGAAGCGGGCGCCGGAGGGCCCTCATCTTTTGAAAAAGGATGGTTATTATTATCTGTTCCTTGCAGAAGGAGGAACGGGACCCGGACATCGGATTACGGTTGCAAGAAGCCGTGAACTGATGGGAAATTATGAGCCCTGTCCGTATAATCCGATTATGCGTCAGACAGATGAAAAAGCCGGAATTCAGCGATGCGGTCATGGTAAACCGGTATGCACCCAGAATGGTGAATGGTATATGGTTTATCTCTGCGGCAGGATGATAGGTGAGGGATACAGTATTCTGGGAAGGGAGACCGCTTTGGATCCTGTTACCTGGACAGCGGACGGCTGGCCTGTTGTAAATAATTTGAAAGGCCCGAGTGTGCTCCAGAAAAAACCAGATCTTCCGGCAGAGGAAGAAAGTACAGGCAAACAAAGCCGGATTTTAAAAGGAAGCTTTGAAAGCGGAATTCCCAGGGATTTTGTGACACCCAGACAGCCGGAAGAGGATGGGGTAAGATGTCTGGGAGGACATCTGATTTTGAAAGGAAGTAAAGCGCCTCTTGCCAGTGTGGATGCCAGAAATATTCTTGTAAGAAGGCAGACAGCGTTTTGTTTTACGGCGGAAGCTTCTTTGATTGTTCCTGAATTGGCGGAAGGGCAGGAAGCGGGAATTACCTGTTATTATGATGAAAATACATGGGTATGTTTCTATATTTCTTATTCAGAAGGCACATACTTTTTACAGGTGAAAGAGCATATCGGAACAGAAGATATTTGTCACGTAAAAAAAGAAATTTCTTATCCTGTAGGGAAAAAGTATCTGCTTGGGGTTCAGACAGAATATTTAAGCAGGCGGTTTTATTATAAGGTACCGGATGAGAATGTATCTGCAGTATCAGGTGAAGAGACCGTGACATCTCTTTCAAATGTATATTATCTTTGTGATGAAGGAATCCGCATGGGAAAGCGTTTTACCGGAGCAATGGCAGGAATGTACGGTTATGCGGGAGAAGCACCGCTTTTTATTGAATTTTATGACTTTGAGTTTAAGGAACAGTAGTTAAAAACAGAGTAAAAGGACAGCAGAGGCAGACATGGCAAAGAAAGCAAACAGGGATTTATTATTAAACGGGAATATGGTGAGGGCAATTTTGTCCCTTGCCATTCCTGTTGTAATTAACAGTTTTTTGCAGACAATGTATAATCTCACCGATACTTACTGGTTAGGAAGATTGGGAACAGAAGAGTTGGCGGCGATTAATCTTGTTACACCTGTGCAGAATATTGTAATCAATTTCGGTTCCGGCATTACAGTGGCGGGTTCTGTTTTAATTGCGCAATATCTGGGCGCTAAGAAAGATGAGGAAGCGAGAAGTATGGCAAATCAGATTTTCGCCTGTGCCATGATTTTTTCGGTCGTTTGCGCTGCTTTGGTGGCAGTTTCCACACCGTCTATTGTAACCTGGCTTGGAGCAGAAGGAGCTGTCTGGCAGCATAGCAGGACCTATCTGCAGCTGGTAATTCTTGATATGCCCTTTCTTTATATTGTAAATATGTATGCAGCCATTAATCAGGCGCAGGGAGATACAGTGCGTCCGATGTTTCTCAATTTGTTCGGCATTATTTTGAATATGTTTTTAGACCCGGTGTTGATGGTGGTGTTTCATTTCGGCGCAGCGGGAGCGGCGCTTGCGACGGTCAGCGCAAAGGCTGTGCCTGCAGTAGCAGCATTCTTTTTACTCCATAATACAAGTAAGGATGTATATTTAAATTTAAAAAAGCTGAAATTTGAAAAGGAAAAACTGAAAAGCATTCTGGTGGTAGGACTTCCTACGGCGATTGGGGGAAGTACCATGCAGTTTGGCTTTTTGTTAATGAGCCGGAATGTGTTTAAGTATGGAACGCAGGCAATGGCAGCTTATGGAATCGGAAATAAGGTAAACGGCTTAATTACATTGCCTTCTAACGGTATCGGTTCTGCGGTAGCAACTATAGTAGGACAGAATGTCGGAGCCAGGCAGTATGAAAGAGCTGAGCAGGGATATAAATTATCTGCAAAAATAAGTGTTGTTTTCCTTTTCATAGGAGGAATTATCCTGTCACGGGGGCCGGTTTCTACGGCAATTGTCAGTATTTTTTCCGATGACACTGATGTAATAAGGATGGCTGCAGATTTTCTCAGCATTATGGCTTTATGGTGTTTTACAAACGGTGTTTATAATTCCAGCATGGGATTATTCCAGGGAAGCGGTCATACGGAAGTTACTATGATAATTGATGCTTCAAGACTGTGGGTATTCCGGTTTGCTACGTTATTTGTCTGTGAAGCATGGCTGCACATGGGAGTCAGAAGTGTATGGTATTCGGTGGTAGTCAGCAATGCAATTTCAGCAGTGCTTTTGTGGATCGTATATAAGACAGGGTATTGGAAGAGGAAGAGAGGGTAAAATCTGTTGTTAAGTTCTTAAAAGAGATGATGGATGTAATAGAAAGGGTTGGCGCAATCATTAAAATTGAATGTGCCAACCCTTAAATATATTCAGAATATGAATCTGATGAAATATTCTATTACGCTTCCTTTAAATCAAATCCAAAATATCTTACTGCATTATTATAGGAAATATCAGTAACGATTTCGGATAAGGTATCCATATCGGCAGGGAACTCGCCGTTTTCAACCAGGTCACCGATTAAGTCGCACATAATACGGCGGAAATATTCGTGTCTTGTGTAAGACAGGAAGCTTCTTGAGTCTGTCAGCATTCCTACGAAACCGGAAAGATTGCCCAGGTTTGCCAGGGAAAGCATCTGGTCTCTCATACCAATCTTATGGTCATTGAACCACCATGCGCTGCCTTGCTGAATCTTGGCAACAGCAGTGGAATCCTGGAAGCATCCGAGGATTGTACCGATGGCCTGATTATCGTTGGGATTCAGACTGTAAATGATAGTTTTAGGAAGTTCATTTGTCTGAATCAGCGCATTTAAGAAGTCAGCCATCTGGGCAGAAGGAGCATAATTGTTAATGCAGTCATAACCGGTATCAGGACCGAGCTTTTCATACATCAGGCGGTTGTTGTCTCTCTTACAGCCATAGTGAAGCTGCATTACCCAGTTGCGCTTGCTGTATTCTTTTCCTACAAAAATCATGAATGCTGTCTTAAAGGTAAGTTCTTCTTCTCTTGTTACAGAAGCTCCGGAAAGACGTTTTGCAAAGATAGCTTCCAGTTCTTCATCAGAAGAAGGATAGTACATTACATATTCAAGAGCATGGTCAGATACACTGCAGCCCATGGAAGCAAAGAAATCCATACGATTCTTAAGTGCTTCTTTTAAGGAAGCAAAGGAATTAATTTCGATACCGCTTGCCTTGGAAAGAGCAGCAATATAATCAGTGTATTCAGGTTTTTCGATGTTCATTGCTTTATCGGGACGCCATGCAGGCAGCACCTGCACATCAAAGGTGTCATCGGCAGCAATTTTTGCATGCCATTCAAGAGAATCCACCGGGTCATCTGTAGTGCAGATTAATGTTACGTTGGACTGTTTAATCAAATTGCGGACACTCATGGAAGGCTGAGCCAGTTTTTCGTTGCATAAATTCCAAACTTCCTCTGCGGTATTTTTGTTTAAAGTTCCTGTATAACCGAAATATCTCTGTAATTCAAGATGGCTCCAGTGATAGAGGGGATTGCCGATGGCCTTACCGAGAACCTCTGCCCATTTGAAGAATTTTTCTTTGTCAGAAGCATCTCCCGTAATAAAGTGCTCGTCCACACCGCAGGAACGCATAAAACGCCATTTATAATGGTCGCCGCCAAGCCAAACCTGAGTAATATTGTCAAACTTGCGGTCTTCGGCAATTTCCCTGGGATTGATGTGGCAGTGATAATCTAAAACAGGTGTTTTTTCCGCATACTCATGAAAGAGAGTCTGCGCAGTGGGAGTGGATAATAAGAAATCCTTATCCATAAATGGTTTCATAAAAAAATCCTCCTTTGATTTAATAATAAAAATAATTTATTTGAAATTTTTATAAAAATCTAAAACCGCAATTATTTGATAAAAAATTATTTGGTGCTGAAGCGTTTAACCAGTTCTCCGGAAAAAATGGTTTTCTGAGGCATCTCCTCATTGCTTAAGGTGCCGATGCAGGTTTTAACAAGCTGACTGCAAAGGGTCTCCAGATGATTATCTACAGAGGAAAGTTCGGGTTCGCAGCAGGTGCAGAGCAGAGAATTGTTGTAACCTATAACTGATAAATCATCAGGAACAGAAAGATTATTCATTCTTGCGTATTTGATGGCACCGGCTGCCAGCATATCTTCGGAAGCCAGAACTGCATGGAATTCAAGCCCTTTTCTGCGCAGTTCGTTTAAAAAATGACAAACCCCGTCGATATCCTCGTGTGTACCGGCAAAAAATTGCTGATACTGCTTGTTCAGCGGTATGTTATTCATGGTATAAGCGGATTGATATCCCAGAAGTTTTTTCTTGCCGCTGAAAGAGGTGGAATTATATAAATAAAGGATATCTGTAATTTCCTGGTTAATTAAGGAAACAGCAGCATCGTGCATGGATTTGAAATCGTCACACATGGTGCAGTATACATTGGAGCAGTCAAGGTCGGCATTGAGCAGCATAATGGGAACCTGCTCAGCGGCATCGCGGATATATTGATTGTCGCCGGATTCATCTTCAATAAAATTGGAGCCGACCATAATAACACTGTCTACCCTCTGGTTGAGCAGAAGCGACAGGGAAGCTTTTTTACTTTCCAAATCATAACCGGTGCAGCAAAGTACCGCATGATAACCTCCTGCGCGAAGATTTTTTTCGATGTAATAAACAGCCTTGGCTAAATAAAGGTCGGAAGAATCAGCACAGAGTATGCCTACTGTGTTCATGGAATTTAAGCCCAATCCCCTTGCAAAGGCATTGGGAGTGTAGCCACATTGCTCAATTACTTCCAAAACTTTCTTTTTTGTTTTCGGTTTTACGTTTGCACTGCCATTGAGTACACGGGAAACGGTGGCAATGGAAACGCCAGCCTGTTTTGAAATGTCATAAATAGTCAAGTATAAAGTCTCCTTTTTTGTAAAAACTTATGAAAACATTTACATAAAAAACTATTTTAATTATACAATACGTCTTTTGAAAATACAAGGAGAGAAGTAAAAAGAAGTGAAAAAAATATTATGTAAATTTATGCGGAAATGTTGAAAAAATAAAGAAAAAACTATATTGACTTATATCCGAAAGGGTTGTAAAATTAATGATGTAAGCACTTACATAAATTTGCTTGCAAAAAAGGACTTTTTTGAAAAAATAAGAACATATGCAAGGAGAAGAAAAATGGAATTATTATCAAAGAGCAAAACAGGCAAAAAAGAGAGACCCGTAAAAGTTTTACAGTTTGGAGAAGGCAATTTCTTAAGAGGATTTGTTGATTACATGATTGATATTGCCAACGAAAAGGGAGAATTTGACGGTGATATCGTTTTGGTGAAACCTATCGAATTCGGCACACTTGACCGTTTTCATGCGCAGGAATCCCAGTATACAGTATCTCTTCGCGGTATTGTGGACGGAGAAGCCACTGTTCAGAACAGAATCGTTACCAGCGTAACAGATGTGGTTGCCGCCCATGAAGAATATTAAAAATACAGTGCTTTTGCAAAACTTGACTCTTTAAGATATATTGTTTCCAATACCACAGAAGCCGGTATTGTATATGATGAAAATGATAAACTGGAAATGTGCCCTCCTGTAAGTTTCCCCGGAAAACTTGCTAAGTTCTTATATGAAAGATATAAACATTTTAACGGCGCTATGGATAAAGGTCTTGTCATGCTGCCGGTTGAGCTGATCGATGATAACGGCATTCATTTAAAGGAATGCGTTTTAAAACAGGCTGACAACTGGAATCTGGAAGAAGAGTTCAAAACATGGTTAAACGAAGCATGTATTTTCTGCTCCACTCTGGTTGACAGAATTATTACCGGATATCCCAGAGGTGAGGATGAAAAGCTTTGGGAAGAATGGGGCTACAGGGATGAGCTGATTGTAACAGGTGAACCTTTTGCCCTCTGGGTTATTGAATGCCCTAAGGATATCAGCGGTGAGTTCCCTCTTGATAAGGCAGGACTTCCCGTTATTTATACAGATAATCAGAAGCCTTACAAGCAGAGAAAGGTTCGTATTTTAAACGGCGCTCATACTTCATTCGTACTTGCTTCTTATCTGGCAGGAAATGATATTGTGCTGGAGTCCATGAAGGATGAAGTTGTTTTCAATTTTATGTATAAGACAATTTTTGATGAAGTGATTCCCACATTGACTCTTCCGAAGAAAGACCTTGTGGATTTTGCGGAAGCTGTTATTACAAGATTTAACAATCCTTATGTAAAGCATGCTCTGTTATCTATTTCCTTAAATTCCGTTTCCAAGTGGAGAGCAAGATGTATGCCCAGTTTCCTGGGATATATTGAACTGAACAAAGAACTGCCTAAGCATCTTACATTCTCCCTTGCTGCATTAATGGCATTTTATAAGGGAACGGAAATCAGGGATAAGGCGCTTATCGGACATCGTGACGGACAGGAATACAATATTATGGATGATATGGCTGTGCTTGAATTCTTTGCGGCAAACAGCGAAAAGCCTTCTAAGGAATTTGCTCAGAATTTCCTCAGCAATGTTGAATTCTTCGGTCAGGATTTAACTGAAATTGAAGGTCTTACAGATACTGTTGCGGGATATCTTGATGAAATCGCTGCAAAGGGCATGAGAAAGACTTTGGAAGACAATTTCCAGTAAATTGCATACAAAACAGAAGGTACGCTCTGCGTACTTTCTGTTATCATGAATGAATCGGATAGGGGTATTATAATGCAGATTTTTAAAATCCATGAAAATGATAATGTGGCAGTAGCCATTGAAACAATTCCTGCGGGTACATCCGTAGAGGCAGGCGGAGAAAATGTAATTTCCAATATGGAAATCCCTGCAGGCCATAAAATGGCGCTGCGTGATATTAAAGCCGGTGAACAGGTCATTAAATATGGCTGTCCTATCGGAAACGCCAAAGAAGATATTCAAAAAGGCGACTGGATACATGTCCATAATGTAAAGACAGGGCTGGGTGATTTACTTACTTATACTTATGAGCCCGCCGGAGCAAAACAGCCGGAAGGTAATGAAGTGTTTTTTGAAGGCTTTGAAAGAAAAGACGGCAAAGTGGGAGTCAGAAATGAAATCTGGGTAATCCCTACCGTGGGCTGTGTCAATAATGTAGCAGCTGCTATTGCAAAAAGGGCAAATGCCTTTGTGAAAGGCAGTGTAGAAGAAGTAATAGCGTTTCCTCATCCTTACGGATGTTCACAGATGGGGGATGACCAGGAACATACAAGAACAATTCTTGCTGATTTGATTAACCATCCTAATGCGGGCGGCGTGCTGGTTCTGGGACTTGGCTGTGAAAACAGCAATATTGATGTATTGAAGCCTTATATCGGTGAATATGACGAAAACAGAGTAAAATTCCTTGTTTCCCAAGAATCTGACAATGAAATTGAAGACGGCGTGGAACTGATTAAGGAATTAATTGATTATGCAGCGCCCATGAAAAGGGTTCCTATCAGCGCTTCCAGACTGATTGTGGGTCTTAAATGCGGCGGCAGCGACGGATTCTCAGGTATTACGGCAAATCCTCTTGTGGGTAAGTTCTCAGATCTGCTGATCGGGGCAGGAGGAACTACAATTCTGACAGAAGTACCCGAGATGTTCGGAGCGGAAACACTGCTTATGAACCGCTGCGAGAACGAAGAACTTTTTGATAAGACAGTTACGCTGATCAATGACTTTAAGAATTACTTTAAGAGTCATAACCAGACGATTTATGAAAATCCTTCGCCCGGAAATAAAAAGGGCGGTATTTCCACTCTGGAGGATAAATCTCTCGGATGTACCCAGAAATCCGGAAGCGCACCTGTAAAAGGAGTTCTTCATTATGGGGAGACAGTAAAAACTCCCGGACTTAATCTCCTGAGTGCGCCCGGAAACGATTTGGTTGCGGCAACTGCGTTGGCAGCCAGCGGCGCTCATATCGTTCTGTTTACAACGGGACGGGGAACTCCCTTTGCATCACCTGTTCCGACTATGAAGATTTCCAGCAATTCCAGACTGGCGGGAAAGAAATCCAACTGGATTGATTTTAATGCAGGTGTGCTTGTGGAAGGCGAGGCAATGGAAGAAACAGCTAAAAAACTGTTTGATCTTGTAATAGAAACTGCTTCAGGGAAAAAAGTATGCAGTGAAGAAGCGGGATTCCATGATATGGCAATCTTTAAACAGGGTGTTACGCTTTAGGGGGAGATATGAATATAGAGAAATATATTGATGAATACCTGAAAGGGTACCGGAATTATAAAAACTACTGGAATTATGAAGATGGTACTGTATTGCTCGGGGCGAAGCAGTTGTATGAAGCAACAGGCGATGGTAAGTATTTTGCTTTTATTGAAGAATATTTAAAACATTTCATAACGGAAGACGGCACCATTGAACATTATGAAATGGATAAATATAATATTGACAGCATTAACTGCGGTAAAATTCTTTTCTTTATGTTTGATAAGACAGGGGAAGAAAAATACCGAAAGGCCATTGAAATGTTGATGAATCAGCTTCGCAGCCAGCCCAGATGTGTATGCGGCAGTTTCTTTCATAAAGGAATTTATCCGAATCAGATTTGGCTTGACGGCCTTTATATGGCACTTCCTTTTTATATGGAATATGAAACCAAATATGAGAAGAAGGAAAAATATAACGATATCATCAATCAATTTTCCAATGCGCAGAAGCTTTTGTATAATAAAGAAAGAGGACTTTATTATCATGCTTATGATGAAGCAAAGGAACAGTTCTGGGCAGATAAGAAAACAGGATGTTCTCCCAACTTCTGGCTGCGCAGCATGGGCTGGTATCTGATGGCTCTTGTGGATACGATGGACAATATGAGCATTGAAATTTTCGAGCAATATAAGAAATTGGAGGGAATTTTTAAGCAGGCACTCTCAGGAATTCTGCAGTATCAGGATGAAGAAAGTAAATTGTTTTATCAGATAGTGGACAGAGGTGACACTGTAGGAAATTATCTGGAGACATCGGGAAGCGCTATGATTGCTTATTCCATTATGAAAGCCTGCAGAATGGGAATTCTTTTAAGAGAAAAATATGCCTGTAAGGGTATGGAAATTCTGGAAAGCCTGCTTGATAATAAGCTGACGGAAAGCGATGGAAAGCTTCACCTTACGGGAATTTGCCAGATGGCGGGGCTTGGACCTGAGACCAAACCGGACAGAGATGGCAGTGTAGAATATTATCTGTCTGAAAAAGTGGTAAATGATGACCCTAAGGGGGCAGGACCTTTGATGATGGCCTATGGACAGTATTTGCAGCTTAAAAAGGAAATGGAATAAAAATAGTTTTCTTGTTTTCATTAGAGGGTTTTAAACCCTCTAATGTTGTATTAAGGTGAATGATAAATGTTTCACAACCTGAAGAGTGGAGGAAATTGGGATATGGATTTGAAACTGATTATGAAATCAGCAAGAAGTGCAGTTATTGAAATTGCTGACGGGGGAACTTATTATACGAAAGAAAAGTACCGTGTTCTTGTGAATGACGAATATGTAAAAGATGCAGAAACGGTTATTACTTCTGTTTTTAATTTAAAACCCGAAACGAAATATGAAATAAGTCTTATAAAGGAAGATGGTACACAGGCCGGTAAAATTAAATTTACCACAGAATATGAATTTGTAACTTTAAATGTCAGGGATTTTGGTGCAAAGGGCGACGGAAAGCAGGATGATACCAAGTTCATTCAGGCAGCGATTCTGTCCTGCCCGAAAGACAGCAGGGTACTTATTCCCAAGGGAACTTATAAAATTACAAGTTTGTTTTTAAAAAGCAACATAAATTTGGAAATTGTTAAAGGGGCAGAGCTTAAGGCTGATACAGAAAGATTTGCTTATCCCAGATTTCCGGGGCTTATAGAAAGCTATGATGAGACAGATGAATATAATTTAGGCACATGGGAAGGAAATCCTCTTCCCTGTTTTGCGGGAATTATTACGGGAATTGATGTAAAGAATGTTTTAATCTATGGAGAAGGCACCATTAACGGCAATGCTTCAAGAGAAAACTGGTGGAACAATCCCAAGGTAATGGTAGGCGCTTTCAGACCCAGAATGTTCTTTATCAATCATTGTGAAAAAATTACCCTGCTGGGTGTCAAATTCTGTAACAGCCCTTCCTGGACGCTGCATCCTTATTTTAGTAATGAATTGAAATTTTATAATGTGGTTGTGGAAAATCCAAGCGACTCACCTAATACGGACGGTCTTGATCCGGAATCCTGCAAGGATGTTGAAATTGCAGGTGTGCGTTTCTCCCTGGGAGATGATTGTATAGCTGTAAAGTCAGGCAAGATTTATATGGGTAAGAAGCATAAAATACCTTCTGAAAATATTCATATCAGACAGTGTCTTATGGAAAACGGTCACGGAGCAGTTACCATTGGAAGTGAAATGGCCGGAGGCGTGAAAAATCTGACAGTTGAGGAATGCCTGTTCCGGCATACTGACAGGGGCCTTAGAATTAAGACAAGGCGCGGACGGGGCGAAGATGCTGTTCTTGATAAGATTACTTTTAAAAATATAGATATGGATCATGTAATGACGCCTTTTGTAGTGAACAGTTTTTATTTCTGCGACCCTGACGGTAGGACGGAATATGTGCAGAGCAGAGGGTGGATGCCGGTGGATGACAGGACTCCTTATATTAAGCGGCTTGATTTTGAGGATATTCATGCTTCCAACTGTCATGTGGCTGCAGCTTTCTTCGACGGACTTCCGGAGCAGAAAATTGAAGAAATTATTATGAAAAATATTTCTGTATCCTATGCTGAAAATCCTAAGTGTGATGTGCCTGCCATGTCAGCAGGGGTGGAGCCTTGCAGTTTAAAGGGAATATTTGCAAATAATGTAAAAAAATTAGTTCTTAAGAACGTTGATATTACAGGACAGAAAGGAGAAGCTATTGTTTTAAGCGGTGTAGATGAACTGGAACAATAGCATGATGACAAGATGCAGCTTGGAATACGTTTACATGATACAAAAAATCTGCCTCTGCCTGAGAGGCTTGATGAGGTGAATAAGCAGGGATTTTCCTGTGTACATCTCGCTTTATCCAAAGTAATAAAAGAAAATTCAGTGGCACCGGAGGCTTTGACACCCGGTTATGCCATGTATTTGAAAAGACTGTTCTGGGATAAAAAGCTGGATATTGCCGTTCTTGGCTGTTATTTGAATCTGGCGAATCCCAATCCCGAAAAATTAAAGGAAACGGTGGAAAAATACAAGGCACATATCCGTTTTGCGGCTCTTCTGGGCTGCGGCGTAGTGGGAACCGAAACAGGCGCGCCCAACGAAGAGTATAAGCATGAGCCTGCCTGCCACAGTGAAGAAGCCCTGGAACTGTTTATTAAAAATCTGCGTCCTGTTGTGGAATATGCGGAAGAAATGGGAGTAATATTTGCTATCGAGCCGGTATGGAAGCATATTGTATGCAATCCTGAGAGGGCAAGAAGAGTTCTTGATGAAATAAATTCTCCTAATCTTCAGATTATTCTGGACCCGGTCAATCTGCTCGATATCAGTAATTACGAACAGCAGGTGGAAATTGTAGAAGAGGCTGTTGATTTACTTGGTAAGGATGTGGCTGTGGTACATATTAAGGATTATGTTGTTAAGAATGGGGATATTGATTCTGTAGCGGCAGGCTGCGGCAAAATGGATTATACGGCTCTCATGAAATTTATTAAGGAGAGAAAACCGTATATCCATGCCACACTGGAAAATACCATACCGGAAAATGCGGTGCAGGCAAGAGAACATATGCAAAAGCTTTGGGAAGAAGCTTAAGGATTCCAGTTATCCCCGCCTGATAAAACAGCTTCTTTTGTGTAGGCTGACGATTCTGCAGCTGTCAGCTGTTTGACGAAGGAAGCGCGTTTACCAGGAGAAGCGCCCGGACCGGTGCTGTTATATTCAGCATACAGAATGGTTTCATGTGCTTCCGGTTTATTCCAGTCATGGAAGCCTTCTTCCCTGATATGGGCTCCTAACCTGCAGTTAATGAGAACCGTTTTTGCAAAATTACGCCAGGGTCTTCCGAGGTAAACGCTTTTGTCCGGACAGGTGCCGGTAAAGCTGCACTCATGAAATACATAACCGTAAGGATAGCCTTCGGGAGTGGAAGAAGCGGTTGCATAGCCATAAACGGGAGGATTGCCGTTTTTATCAGGAGAAAGCTTTTCGGAATAAACAGACGCAATTTCACAGTTTTCAAAATAAGCGGTGGCGCTTCCGAAAATGAAGTCAATGTCCCCGCAGATATAGCAGTTTTTATAATATTGTCTTCCCACGATTCTTTCATCAAACTCCTTAGGACCGGTAAAACCGCCGGGAGATAAGGCTGTAGGGGGAAGCGGACCTGTAAACAAAGTATCCTGATAGCTTTCCAGTCTGCAGTCCTTTACAAGAATTCTGTCACCGTCTGCGTACAGGGCAAGAGCCTGTCCTGCCTGGGAGCGGGGGAAGGATTCGTTGCGGATGGTGAGATTGGACAGTGTAATGTCATGGCTGTTTAAAAACAGAGTATAAGAACGGAAGGTTCCCCGTTTAGAACCGTCCGGCATCAGCTGGGTAGCGCAGTCGTCATAAGAAATGACAGTGTTTTTTGCATCTTCGCCTGCAAGCGTAACATACGGATGGGAAATCTCCAGCTTTTCATGATAGATGCCGGGTTTAATCAAAATGGTAACAGGCTCTGAATTATTTTCGGGAATCCGGGAAAGGGCATTCAGGATTGTTTTAAAGCAATTTTCGGAATCCGGGGTTTTTGATACGGTAAAATTCAGCATGAAGAATCCTTTCTATAGGGCAGATTAGCTGCCCATATAAATATATTTTTAATTATTTACTTAATCATAACATAGTAACAAGAAAAAAAACAGAAGGAGAGGGAAGGTATGAGCAGATTAAAAATCAGTACTCCCAACAAAGCGCAGCTGACAGTAGAGCGGCTATATAAGGATTTGGAGCGGCATATTATTGCCAGCCCTCCGGGACTTTGCCCTATTGATCTGCAGCTGTCTTTTTTAAAGACCTGTCATGCACAGACCTGCGGTAAATGTGTACCCTGCCGTGTAGGACTTTCACAGCTGGCACATTTGATGGAGGATGTGCTTGAAAACAGAGCAGATTTAAATACTCTGGAAATGATTGAAACAACAGCAAACAATATTACGGACTCTGCGGACTGCGCTATCGGATATGAAGCGGCGCACATGGTATTGGCGGGTCTTGAAGGCTTCAGGGAGGATTACTTGTATCATATTGAACATGGAAAATGTTCCTGCTCTATTACCCAGCCGGTTCCCTGTGTGGCTCTTTGCCCTGCCGGCGTGGATATTCCGGGATACATTGCATTAGTAGGGGAAGAAAGATATGCGGATGCTGTCCGGCTGATTCGTAAGGATAATCCTTTCCCCACAGCCTGTGCGCTTATCTGTGAGCATCCCTGTGAGGCAAGGTGCCGCAGAAGCATGATTGACAGCCCTATTAATATCAGGGGACTTAAGAGAATGGCGGTTGACAATGCCAGGGCAAATACCGTTCCTGTTCCTGAAAAAGCGGCAAGTACCGGAAAGAAAGTTGCAATCGTGGGAGGAGGCCCCGGCGGTCTTTCGGCAGCGTACTATCTGGAGCTTATGGGGCATCATGCAGTTGTATTTGAAGAAAAAAGCAAACTGGGCGGTATGCTGCGCTATGGCATTCCCAATTATCGTTTCCCCAGGGAAAGACTGGATGAGGATATTGAGGCAATTCTTTCTACAGGGGTAGAAGTTCATACAGGCGTTACCGTAGGAAATGATAAGGATGATGTCTCACTTGAAAAGCTGAGAGAGGAATTTGATGCGGTTTATATTGCAATCGGCGCCCATACGGATAAGAAAATCGGTATAGAAGGGGAAGAGTCAAAAGGTGTGATTTCGGCAGTGGAAATGCTTCGGGGGATTGGCGATGACAATCCGCCTGATTTTAAAGGCAAGAGGGTTATTGTGGTCGGCGGCGGAAATGTTGCCATGGACTGTACCCGTTCCGCAATCAGGCTGGGAGCGGAATCTGTAGGAATTGCATACAGAAGAAGACAGGAAGATATGACAGCCCTTCCTGAAGAAGTGGAAGGGGCTATTGCAGAAGGTGCAGAGCTTTACAGTTTAAAAGCACCTCATAAAATAGAAGCGGATGAAAACGGAAATGTAACTGCTATCTGGGTAGAGCCTCAGATTATCGGACCTATCGATGCATGGGGCAGGGCAAGGCCCGTGAAAGCGGATGTTGAACTTCTTCGTATCCCCTGCGATATCGTAGTAGTGGCTATTGGACAGGGTATTGAATCCAGACATTTTGAGGAATCCGGTGTGCCTGTTAAAAGAGGAACTCTTGATTCTTCCAGTGAAAGCGGAATCAGGGATATTCCCGGCGTATTTGCAGGCGGTGACTGTGTAACAGGGCCGGCTACCGTAATCAGGGCAATTGCAGCGGGAAAGGTTGCTGCTGCCAATATTGATGAATATCTGGGTTATAGGCATTTGATTTCCTGTGATGTGGAAATTCCTCAGGTGACTTATGAGGACAAGACTCCCTGCGGAAGAATTAATTTAAGCGAAAGAGAATCAGGTAAGAGAAAGAACGATTTTGATGCAATTGAATGTTCCATGACGAAGCAGGAAGCATGTCAGGAAGCAGGCAGGTGTCTGCGCTGCGACCATTTCGGATATGGTAACTTAAAAGGAGGCAGAGCTGCGATATGGTAAATTTAACAATAGACGGAAGAGAAGTTTGTGTGCCGGAAGGCACAACCATTATGAAAGCTGCAGCTTCTGTAGGCATTATGATTCCTCATCTTTGCTATTTGGAAGGAATCAATGAAATCGGCGCCTGTAAAGTTTGTGTTGTGGAAATGCAGGGAAAGGTAAAGCTGATTACCTCCTGCAACAATCCGGTAGAAGAAGGCATGGTGCTTTTTACCAATTCCCCCAAGGTCCGCAGCGTAAGAAGAACGAATGTGGAACTGATTTTATCCCAGCATGACTGTAATTGCGCGACCTGCGTGCGAAGCGGCAACTGCAATCTTCAGAAAATATCCAATGACCTTGGAATTGTTGATATTCCCTATGAAAAGGACATTCCTTTTGTTTCCTGGGATAAGGATTTTCCTTTTATCAGGGACGCCGGCAAATGCATTAAATGCATGCGCTGTGTACAGGTTTGTGATAAGATTCAGGATTTACATATTTGGGATGTGCAGAATACCGGTTCCAGGACAACCGTGGATGTGGCGCAGAACAGATGTATTTCCGAATCAGACTGCAGTACCTGCGGACAGTGTGTGACCCATTGTCCTACCGGTGCCCTTCGTGAAAGAAATGATGTGCCGGAAGTATTTAAGGTTTTAGCTGATCCTGAAAAAATTACGGTGGTGCAGGTTGCTCCCGCAGTAAGAACCGCCTGGGCTGAAAACATGGATATACCGAAAGAAATGGCAACGGAAGGAAGACTGGCAGCTGCTTTGAAACAGGTTGGTTTTGACTATGTATTTGATACATGCTTTTCTGCGGACCTGACAATTATGGAGGAAGGTAACGAGCTTCTGCAAAGACTTTCGGATATTAAAGAATCGGGACTTCCCATGTTTACCTCCTGTTGTCCGGGCTGGGTGAAATTTATGAAATCGCAGTATCCTGAATATGCCGGACGTCTGTCTAGCGCCAAGTCACCCCAGCAGATGTTCGGAGCTGTAACAAAGACATATTTTGCAGAGCAAATCGGTGTTTCTCCCGATAAAATATGCTGTATCTCCATTATGCCGTGTATTGCAAAGAAAGGAGAAGCAGCATGGGAGGGTATGGATGTAACAGGAACCGGTCCCGATGTGGATATTGTTCTGACTACAAGAGAAATGGTAAGGCTGTTTAAGGCTGAACATATTATGCCAAAGCTTCTGAAGGAGGAGAAATTTGATTCTCCTCTTGGTGAAAATACCGGCGCCGGTGTTATTTTCGGTGCAACCGGCGGCGTTATGGAAGCAGCCCTTCGTACTGCCGTTTCTATTATTGAAGGCGGCAACTCCAATCCCGAAAAATTCAATGATGTGCGGGGAGAAGACGGAAGAAGAGAGGTAACCTATCATGTTAATGGTGTTCCTTTAAGAACCTGTACGGTAAGCGGGCTCGGAAATGCCAGAAAGATGATGGAGGATGTGATAAGCGGCAAATCCACTTATGATTTTGTTGAGGTGATGGCCTGCCCCGGCGGATGCGTGGGAGGCGGCGGACAGCCCATTTTAGACGGGGTTGAAATGGCTTATGTGAGAGCTCCCAAATTATATGAGCTGGATAAGAGAAGAGAAATCAGGTTTTCTCATGAAAATCCTGAAATTAAGAAACTTTATGAGGATTATCTGGAGAAGCCCTTGTCTGAAAAGGCACATCATCTGCTGCATTATGAACATGCAGTGAAATAGAAAGAGTGATTTCAAGTACGCTTTGCGAACTTTCTATTATCATGAATTAGGGCAGCGGCTGAAAGAACATTTTTGTTCTTTGCAGCCGCTGTTTCTATATGGCGGTGACTTTATCAGCCAGGTTAATGTGAAAAACATGAAAATGTGCTTGTCCCATTATTATTTTTGTATTTTTCTTATGTGTATATGATAAATTATGTGTTTTCCCATTAATTTATTTCATGTGATATCTCATAAATATTATTTTTCCCATTAATTTTTGCTCTGAATAATAATGTGCTTTTCGATTATAAATGTTATTCCCATGATTTATTGCTTTAAGAAATCATGGGAAAATGAGAAAATAGCTTTGTTCCACTGAAAATTTTGATTTGGCAAAACATACTTTTACAGAACAATGTGAAGATGTGGAAGGCTTAAAATATTTTTAAGTATGATTAGTAAAAAGGGTTCAAAAGAATTGATGGGTTTGTTACAATAAATTGTAAGAGAAATCAGGAATCTGAGGAATGGGAGGCAGTCAGGATGGATATCAATGAAGCAAAAAAATTACTTCCTTTGCATTCATGCCGGAATTCGGATATTAATAATCCCAAATCTCCAAGCCTGAAGTTGACAGAGAGTTAATGGCTAATGTAATAACTATAGTCTGTTTTGTAAGGATGTGGAATTCAAATGGAGGAATATTAGAACGCAACCATTTGCTTACAGAAAAACAAAGCAGGCAATTATTAGAATGGATTAACATGATAGAATATGAAGTAATATGTTTGTTGGATGGTGCAGTGGAGGAAGCCTTTGGAAATTATGAAGAATATCTTAACAATAGAAAATAAGAAATTCTGGTATTCGTTTTTTAGTGTAAGTTATCCGAATGGTTATGATAAAGAGCTTGATATGTCAGTTGTGGATATAACAGGGCAATTAGCTGATTTATCCTGGTGGGATAGTTTTACAGGATATTATGACGGAGTCTTCGAGGAGAATGACGGTTATCGTGAGGAACCTACTTCAGTTGAAGCAAATATTGAGAGCAGCAGAAAATTATTGGTGGAATTTCATCCTGGAGATATTTTATATTATATCAATAACGAACTGCTTGGATGTACGGGACCAAGTTGGAAATTACAAGTGATTCCGTATAAAGAGGTTGAAAGCCTGTGGGAAAGAGAAGACGGAGAGGTTCTATTTTGGCTGCTATTGCCTCTGACCAGGCTTGATAATGAAGATTTATGGGAAACAACGGAAAAAATCAGTAAAAAGCTATCAATTCTATTTCCAGAGGATATATGTAAAAATCTTGCCAGGTGTATTATAAATCAGTTGATATGAGCCCTGAGAATGCTACTCTTAAAAATATTATCCGCACAAAATAGTTGACTTAATCCACATTTTATTTTATATTAAATGAGGACTTAGTCAACTAATTTTGACTATAAATATCAGAGGAAATGGAGTAGAAATTAAAATGAAATATGTAGTAATTGGAGCAGGCGGAACGGGAGGCGGAATAGGAGGCTTTCTGTCAAAGGCAGGAAAAGATGTAACTCTCATTGCAAGAGGTGAACATTTGAGACAAATGAAAGAACACGGATTGCAATTTGAAACCCCGAACGGCAATTTTACAGTACCTGTGAAGGCCTGTTCAATGGAAGAATTTTGGGATGTTCCTGATGTTATTTTTGTTTGTGTAAAAGGATATTCTCTTGATGAGGCAATTCCTTTTATAAAAAGAATTGCGGATATGCATACAGTGGTTATTCCGATTTTGAATATTTTTGGAACAGGGAAAAGGCTTCAGCAACAGCTTCCGGATATTCCGGTGACTGACGGATGCATTTATATTGCTGCAGAGATAAAGCAACCGGGCACAATTCTTATGTCCGGCACAATTTTCCGGGTAGTCTATGGATTGCGGAGAGATACACCGGTTTCTGTATGTGAAGCTGTTATGCCGGTTCTGGAAAATGTTCAAAAGGATCTTGAGGATGCAGAAATTACGCCGTTGATTTCAAAGTCCATAGAAAAGGATGCTCTGCAAAAATTCTCTTTTGTTTCGCCAATGGCAGCATTGGGAGCATGTTATGATATTAATGCATCGGCCATTCAGACGAAAGGAGAAATGCGGGATACATTTATTGCTATGATTCAGGAGATAAAAGCTCTGTCAGATGCCATGGGCTTTGAACTTCCGGATAATATTACAGAAATCAATCTAAAAATCATGGATGAATTAGTTTCTACGGCCACGGCCTCTATGCATCGTGATATTCGAGCGGGCAGACAATCGGAAATAGATGGTTTGGTCTATCAGGTTGTTCGGCTTGGGGAGCAATATCATGTTCCTATGCACACTTATGAAAGAATTGCGGAACAACTGAGAAAAGTAGTATGAGTTGTTTGGGTTTAAAAGAATTGAGGTGGCAGTTTTGTTTTCAGCTGATAATATAGCAGATATTCAGGGATTTAATAAAGTATATCTGAATCTCTGTAAACAGATTAATGATGGCATTCTCGAAGCGGGGTATTCTCTTACAGAAAAAGATGTCTTGCTGGAAATCAGCAAGACAGAGCGATGTACTGCTAATATACTTATTCAGCAGCTGCACATTGACCGCAGTTATATGAGCCGTATGATTGCAAAATTTGAGAATAAAGGATTAATTGAAAAAAGTTCGTCTCAAACGGACAGCCGTGTTAAGTATATCCGCATGACCGAGAAGGGCAGACAGGAGTTTAACCGTCTGAGCGATATCCAAAGTTTACAAATAAGAAATATTTTTGAAAAACTGGATGAGCAGGATAGGGAAAGTGTCTTATCTGCAATGATTATGATTCGTAATAAATTGTCTGATGCCAATGATGTGCTGACCATCCGGCCGTTTAGACAAAGTGATATAGAATATGTGATTTCCAGGCATAAGACGCTTTATTATGCAGAACGTCATTTGTCCGATGAATTTTTTTCTTATGTGGACAGAATTGTATATCATTTTGTTGCTAATTTCAATCAGGATACAGATTGCCTTAATATACTGGAATGTAACGGTGTGCCTGCCGGAAGCATTGCTATTGCACGAGTGGATTCTTCAACTGCCCAGCTTCGTTTTTTTATGTTGGAACCAGAAATGCGGCGGCGTGGATATGGCAATCATCTTATAGAGCTTGCACTTGATTTTTGCAGAGAAAAAAGTTACCGGAAGGTTTTCCTTCTTACCATAACAGCCCAGGTAGTTGCCCGCCATGTATATGAAACCCATGGTTTTTACAAGGTATCAAGCCAGGATAAGCCGGAATGGGGAGAAGGAGTGGTGGAAGAAAGATGGGAAAAGGAAATATGAAACATAAAGGAACACAAATAATAGAAACAAAGAGACTTAAACTAAGACCCTTCAGCCCTGAGGATTCAGAGGCCATGTTCCGTAACTGGGCTTCTGATTCAGAAGTAACCAAATTCCTGACATGGCCAGTACATAGCAGTATTGACATTTCAAAACAGGTAGTTGAAAGCTGGTGCGCACGTAATAATGAACCGGAAAATTATCAATGGGCAATAGAACTGAAAAGTATAGGTGAACCTGTGGGAAGTATTGCAGCTGTGAGAATAGATAATGACACAAAATCAGCTACAATCGGATATTGTATCGGCAAAAGCTGGTGGGGACAGGAAATTGTACCGGAAGCCCTGAAAGCGTTAATAAGTTTTTTCTTCGATGAGGTTGGCTTGAATTGTGTCAATGCCTGTCATGATGCCAATAATCCCAGGTCCGGCAGAGTCATGCAAAAATGCGGAATGAAACAGGAAGGTATCTGGCGCATGGGCGGAAAGAATAATCAGGGTATTTGCGATGAAGTCTGGTATTCTATTTTAAAAGAAGAATATGATAATCGTAAGAATACAGTTGGTTATGATATCTGGAACGAACTTTATGAAAGAGCATTTTCTGTACAAAACGGCAGAATAATTTCGCCTTTTATTGAGGCCGGAGGCGTTGCAGCAGCGATTCTGACAAAAGCAGGGAATATTTACGTCGGAGTCTGCATTGATACGGCATCGACTCTTGGTATGTGTGCAGAGCGGAATGCAATAGCAAATATGCTTACAAACGGTGAAAGTAAAATAAATAAGGTGGTTGCTGTTATGCCTGACGGAAAAGTCGGTTCGCC
This sequence comes from Lachnospiraceae bacterium, assembly GCA_017621815.1. GTDB lineage: Bacteria > Bacillota > Clostridia > Lachnospirales > Lachnospiraceae > Suilimivivens. Next base: position 75,526 of record JAGASK010000028.1, read on the forward strand.
ATGCGGTGCCTGCCGTGAGTATATGATGCAGCTTGATAAGGACAGCGGTAATATTGAAATTCTCCTGGATTTGGATACTAAAAAAACGGTACGCTTAAAAGAACTGATACCTGACTGGTGGGGATATGAGCGTTTTAAAAATTTTTGATAAATGGAGAGCCAGAGATAAAAGAAATACGGCTGCATAATCACAGAATAACAGGGAATTGCTTATATTCGTTAAGCGGTCCCTTTTTATATTTATTGTAATAAACAGCTTCATAAATATCACCGGCTAAAATATCCTGTTTCAGCATGGAAAGGGCGTGGTTATCCATAAGAGAAGGCGCATCTGCCAGTTTGCTGATAAGGGGAATGGAACTGTTCTTCTTAACAGCGGAAAGAAGCGCAGCAGAATCCTTCTTAAAGCCAAGCAGTCTTGCGTAAGGTACAGACAGTTTCCTTTCCGGTAAAGGCTGGCGGTAGCTGCTTTTGTCAGTAATGCCAAGGAGAATGTGAATCAGGACACGGCTTATTCTTGTATAGGTGATATCTTTTGATTTAAGCAGTGAGCAAAAATCCGTAAAACTTGTGAAAGCAGGCAGATTTTTGATAATTTTGTCAGAAAGGCCGCAGCTGCAGTCCAGATATTTTGAAAATCCCTGTTCCTGTTCCGTAAGAAGCTTATAATGAAGCAGCGAAGAAAAATCATCACAGGTAAGAAAACAGGTTGGAAAGTTTCCTGTTACAGGTGCATTGCCATGTTCGATGGCGTTTCTGATGGCAGAAGCGGAACTGAAAACAGAAGTATCCATATTCATTTCGGTTTCGTGGTAGGAGTCGCCCTGCCTTTTTATGGTAACCGGAGTGATATTGCTGCTTGAAACGAGCAATGCTTTGCAGTATTCCAATGCAAGAATGTTATTCGGAGAAGCAAAAAGTGCATTGACAGTTTCTTCGGACAGAAGGGCAGTGTCTGCACAGTCATTGCTTAAGCCTGCAGCGGGAACTGATTTTATAACAGCCTTATTTCTGGCTGCAGGAAAAGACAGTCCCTGTTTTAAGAAGGACTGAAGGGCACAGTTATATTCGGGGGTTTCAAAGGAAAGTAATTTTGCGCAGTTATTTATTAACGCAATATCCCCGCACTCACTTCCGAAGGAAAGAAAATCAATCATACCAAGTTGATTAAGAAGGGTGATGCCTCCGCCTGCAAAGAATTCCGCACTGGAAACAGCATATAAAGAGGGCAGCTCAATTACTGCATCCGCACCGCCGCAAAGAGCCATTCGTGTACGAATGTATTTATTAAAAATGGCTGGAGCACCACGCTGTACAAAATTTCCGCTCATGATAACCAAAACAAAATCAGCGCCGGTCAGACGGCGGGTTTCTTCTATCTGGTATTTATGACCATTGTGAAAAGGATTATATTCGGCGATAATAGCAGCTGTTTTCATGTTATGTGTATCCTTTCGTTTCTGCACTGACAGTAAAGTTAATGTAACATAAAATAAGTGTGTAATCAAATAGGTCTTGTGTTTTTGTACCGAAATTTGCACAATTTTTTTACTGATTTATACTTGTGGGAAATCGTGGTATGAGATATAATTTTTATGTACATGTAAGCGTTTACATAGCCGCATGAATAGTCGAAAGGAGAAGGTACTATGTCGTACATTGATGTTATTAAGGATAAGGCAAGAATGGATAAAAAGACAATTGTTCTGCCTGAAACAACAGACAAAAGAACACTGATTGCTGCTGCACATGTTATTGAGGAAGGGATTGCTGACATTATCATGATTGGTAACAGAGAAAAAATCATGGATGGTGCCACATGGCTTGAAATTGATTTGGATGGGGTTAAAATCGTAGATCCTGAAAACTGTGACAAACTTGATGAATATGTTGATTTGTTATACGAAACGAGAAAAGCAAAGGGAATGACACCTGAGAAAGCAAGAGATATTCTTTTGCATGATTATCTTACCTTTGGTGTTATTATGGTAAAGGCAAATGATGCAGACGGAATGGTTGCAGGTGCCTGTCATGCGACTGCAGATACTTTACGTCCGGCTCTTCAGATTTTAAAGACAGCTCCCGGCGTAAAGCTGGTATCAGGCTTTTTCCTGATGTGTGTGCCTGATTGTGAATTTGGTGATAACGGAACATTTCTGTTTGCAGACTGCGGTTTGAATCAGGATCCTACAGCAGAAGAGCTGGCTGCAATAGCAGACTCATCTGCAAAGAGCTTTAAGAGTCTTGTGGGTACGAAACCTATTATTGCGATGTTATCCCATTCTACAAAAGGAAGCGCTAAACATGCATTGGTAGATAAAGTAGTGGAAGCCACTAAGATTGCGCATGAGCAGTATCCCGGTCTTTGTCTTGACGGTGAACTGCAGCTGGATGCGGCATTAGTTCCTTCTGTTGCAAAATCAAAGGCTCCCGGAAGTGAAGTTGCCGGCAAAGCCAATGTTTTGATTTTCCCTAATCTGGATGCTGGAAATATCGGATATAAGCTGGTACAGAGACTTGCAAAGGCAGAGGCTTACGGTCCCATGCTTCAGGGTATTGCAAAGCCTGTTAATGACTTGTCAAGAGGATGTTCCTGGCAGGATATAGTAGGCGTTGTTGCGCTGACAGCTGTTCAGGCACAGCTTGCATAATACAGGAAACAGCAGCAGTATATGAAATATAAGACTGCATTACCACATAAAAGGAGATACGGAAATGAATATTTTAGTTATTAACTGCGGCAGTTCATCTCTGAAATTCCAGTTGATTGACGCGCAGACAGAAAAGCTTATAGCTAAGGGACTTTGTGAAAGAATCGGTATTGAAGGAAGCCAGATTACTTATTCACCCACAGGCGGAGAAAAAGTAGAGACAGTGATTCCCATGAAGGATCATACAGACGCCATCCGCCTTGTTTTGAATGCGTTAACGGATGAAAAGACAGGTGTTGTAAAGAGTCTTGATGAAATCGGGGCAGTGGGACATCGTATTGTTCACGGAGGAGAAAATTTTGCCTCTTCAACGATTATTACTGATGAAGTAATTAAGGCAATTGAAGAATGCAATGATTTAGCGCCTTTACATAATCCTGCAAACTTAATCGGTATTGCAGCCTGCAAGGAATTAATGCCTTCGACACCAATGGTAGCCGTTTTTGATACGGCATTCCACCAGACTATGCCTGAGGAAGCATATCTGTATGGCATTCCTTATGAATATTATGAAAAATATAAAGTAAGAAGATATGGTTTCCACGGAACCAGCCATTCTTATGTTTCCCACCAGGCAGCCAAGCTTCTTAATAAGAATTATGAAGATTTGAAACTGATTGTCTGCCACCTTGGAAACGGAGCCAGCGTTTCAGCTGTCAGGAACGGTAAATGTGTGGACACATCCATGGGACTTACTCCTCTTGAAGGTCTGATTATGGGAACACGTTCCGGGGACCTTGATCCTGCTATTATTGAATTCCTTTGTAATAAAGAGGGAAAGAATGTAAGTGAAATTTTAAGTGAATTAAATAAGAAATCAGGCGTACTTGGCCTTTCAGGCGGATTTTCTTCTGACTTCAGGGATTTGGAAGCAGAATTCCATAAAGACTCCGACTTTGCAGTAAGAACTTTAAATGCTTTTGCTTACAGGGTTGCAAAATATATCGGTTCCTATACGGCAGCAATGAACGGAGTGGATGCTGTCTGCTTTACTGCAGGACTTGGAGAAAACAGCGGATTTATCCGTGAGAAAATCTGTGCTTATCTCGGATATCTCGGAATCACCCTGGACGCGGAAGCAAACGGTAAGCGCGGTATGGATATTGATATTACTACACCCGACAGCAAAACAAGAGTACTTGTAATTCCTACTAATGAAGAACTTGCTATTGCAAGAGAAACTTATGCATTGGTAAAATAAAATATTTTTATAAGAGGTATTGACAAACTATTATTCCATAGCTATAATGGTTTGAGTGTGCAGGGGTATTTCTGTGCACATTGGGAGTTTGTTATGTTAATTAATCTGACTGATGTATTTTCATCTGAAGGAAAAGTAAAGAAAATAAATATTCCTTATGATCAGGATAGTTTTGCTTATAACAGTAATGTATATCCTGTGAGTAATAAGTCGGAGATTTCTGTTACTTTGACAAACATCGGAACGGGCAATGTGCTGGTGGAAGGAAATTTTGAAATTACACTTACTATTCCCTGCGACAGATGTTTACAGAGTGTGAATGTTCCTCTTTCTGTGGCATTTACACATCAGGTGTTATCTCCTGAAAAAGAGAATGCCGCATCAGAAAAAACATCAAATGCCGAAACATTTGATGAAGAACAATGTTTTATATCCGGTTACGAACTGGATACAGACGCTCTCATAAACAATGAAATCTTAATTAATATGCCTGTTAAGGTTTTGTGCAGTGAGGATTGCAAAGGTATTTGTCCTGTCTGCGGTAAAAACTTAAATCAAGGGGATTGTGGCTGCGATACTTTCGTGCCGGACCCGAGAATGGCAGCAATTAAAGATATCTTTAACGCAAATAAGGAGGTGTAACGATGTCTATTTGTCCTAAGAATAAATCTTCCAAAGCCAGAAGAGATAAGAGAAGAGCAAACTGGAAAATGAGTGCTCCTACATTAGTAAAGTGCAGCAAATGCGGCGCCCTGATGATGCCTCACAGAGTATGCAAGGCATGTGGTTCTTACAATAAGAAAGAAATCATCAGTGTTGACTAATTTATGTGATTTTAGTATCAAGGGTTTCAGTTTTGAAACCCTTGATTTTTTTAGTATGACAATAGAAAGTTCGCAAAGGATGCCTTCTATTATATATGATAAAATGGAGTGGAATACACAGCATATGAAATTATTGGATATTGAGAGAGGGTAATTATGAATGCACCGGAGAAGAAATATCATGTCGAGTTTGATAAGACCATTGAGAGATATTCCGATATGATATACAGGATTGCCATAACCATAACGGGAAATGAGGAAGATGCCAAAGATGCTTTTCAGGAAACCTTTTTAAGGCTTGTCAGAAGCCGGAATAAGATTGTGAGTGAGGAGCATTTGAAGGCATGGCTGATTCGGGTGGTTACAAATTGTGCAAAAACTGTCGCTTCAAGTCCATGGAACAGAAAAACGCAAGGACTTTCAGGGGAAGAAAGTACAAGAGAAGCTGTATGCAGGACAGGAGAAAACAGTCTGCTTTTGGAATTGCAGAGTCTTCCGGAAAAATATTCCGTGGTTTTATATTTGTATTATTATGAAGGGTATTCTGTTAAAGAAATAGGAAGTCTGTTGGGGAAAAACGAAAACAGCATTAAAACTTTATTAAGCAGAGGCAGAAGCCTTCTGCGGAAGGAATTGGAAGGAGGAGAAAGCCATGAATGAATGGGATAAAAAAGCTTTTGAAGATGCTTACAGCCAGGTTAAGGCACCGGAAACTTTGAAAGCAGATACTCTTTCCAAGATGCTTGAAGAAAATAATAAGGAAAAACCGGCAAGGCAGGTAAAGAATATATTTCGTTATGGGGCTTGGGCGGCGGCATTATGTGCAGCAGCGCTTTGTTTCATATTATTGCGCCCTTCCGGAATATCTTTTATAACACCTATGGAAGATGACGTATATTATGATGAAGTGGAGCTGAAAGATGGGGTAATTCATTTTGTAAAAAACAGAGTTGCCATTTCCATAAGTCCTAATGCAGGAACGGTAACAATAGGCCAGGAAAACCAGCAGGAGACGGATGAAAATAAAGACGAGACTTCCAAAACCGCAGAGGAAAAAATAACGGAAAGCGGCGGCAGCATCAGTTTCCGGGAAACAGATGCGCTTACTTTGCCGGAAATAGCAGAAGAAAACTGGTCTTATATTGGGGAACAGAAAATTTATGTGACAGTTTTAAAGGCAAATGAGGTCAGATATCAGGCTGTTTTTGAAAAAGATAAAACTGCATATGAAATGATAGGAATCAATGTGAGCCAAAAAGAGTTTATAGAAGAATTGTATTTGCGAGTGAAAGAATAGTTTGATTGACAATGAAACTTTTTGAACTCCTTCAGAGTATTAATAATAGGAGTATATAAAACGGAGGAGGAATAAGAAGTGAGATTTAATAAGCTGATAAAAAGAGGATTTATTACAGTTTTTGCAGCAACGTTAGTTTTAACAGGCTGTGCTTCCGGCAAAGCTGATGAGAAAGCAGCCGGTACGGAAAATGTGGAACAAACGGCAGAAGAAAGTGATGATGCGGAGAAGGAAAATGAAAATAAAGATGAAGATAAAGGGACTTCTGATGCAGAATCAAGCGGCGGAGAGAATACTCTTGCAGAAGATTTAAAGAAAAAGTATGCGGGGGCAGGCGCCGGAGAATATGACGGTAATGTAATTAAAGTAAACAGGGATGAGTCTATTCAGCTTGAATTGGGATACAATCCATGGGATACAGATATCAGCCCTGCTGACAGCTTTATTTTTTATCAGGATGCAGAATTGAAATATCCGATAGAAGTAGGAAGCTATGAATACGATGCTTCGGCAGGTACCCTGACAATCGAACCGCCTTTCTATGGAGTTGCGGAAATGCATACTTCTTCAGATGTTGATTTAAGCCATTTAAACGGAAATTATCTGTCTGAAGATGAAGAAAACGGCTGGGGAACCTTATCACAGTATTATATGAAAACCTGTGTGGATTTGGAAACAGGTAAGGAACTGGCTAATCCGACAATAACGGTAATTAAAATTAATGCGGAAATTGCACAGGCGCCGCAGGTTGTTTTTGACCAGACTGAGGATGGATTTGCGCATTTTTCGTGGAAACAGGTACCGGGTGCGGAAGGATATCTGCTGTTTAGAATCAATAAGGATGAAGAAGGTCTGTGGAGCTATGGGTATGCTGTTGCTGATGTGAAAGGAACAGAGTGGAGCAGCGAGTCAGAAGCTTTTGTAAGTGATTATGATGATTCGATTCTTACTTTAAATTATAGATTTCAGCAGTATTATACCTCCGAAGATTTTGCTGCATGGGTTGAGGATAGCGACAGTTTTCTGAAAGAATACATGATAGAAGATGACTATGATGAGTATTACAGCGAATATTACGGCGTGCTTGCTTATAATGCAAATGGGTGCTCACCTGTCAGCAATTTGTTCAGTGCCAAGGATTTGTCCCATATGCTGCCTACGGAAAAGGCGAGCCACAGCAATGAGGAGAGCTTTTTCGATATTGAGGGAATTATGGATCTTCCTGCGGTTATGAGTGTAACCATGTGTGATGGAAGTACGGCTCAGAAGGTTCTTACTTATGATTTTGACAACGTTCAGATAGATAAGGATTTTAATTGTGTACGTATTAAATGTAAAGCGCTTCAAACGCCTTTTACGGTGGAACTTGCAGCATATGATGTAAACTGGGATACTCTTGATGCTGATCTTGCGGCGTTGAAGGAGCGTCAGGAAAAGCTGATAAATAAGGGCGGTAATGTTGCTCCGTCTTTAACGGTGGAAGATGAAACTCAGGAATCTTCAGGTGATGAACGGACTGAAGAAACGCCGGATGATACAAAGGAAGATGCGGAAAAACAGGAAGAAGCAGAAACTACTGGCAGAACTGAGGTTAAAATCACTGCTAATTCAGCTTTAAGCGAATATATTGCCATCAATATGCTGGAGACCAGGCAGGCTATTGATATTTCGGCCTTTCCGGAGGCTGCCGATACGGAAAAAGTAGTGGATGCTTTTTTTGAAGCCCAATATCAAAATCCCCTGATTTTAGGCATTCGGGGAGGAAGTATTGACCCGGAACAGAGAATTTTGTATGTGGAATATGATTTTGACAGGGAATTAACTGCAGGAAAGCAGGAAGCTATTCAGGAAAAAGTAAATGAGATTGTAGGCGAAATTATTGATGACGGCATGAGCGACGCAGAAAAGGAAATGGCGATTAATACATGGCTTTGTGAAAATGCCTGTTATGATGATTCAGCTCTTGAAAATGCAGAGAAATATTCTTTTACAATGGTAGATGAAGAATTTTATGATTCATTTACGGCTTACGGTATTTTGGTGGACGGAGTCGGTGTTTGTGCCAGCTATTCCGCAGCCTTTAAGCTGCTTGCGGATGCAGCCGGGCTGGAAAGCATTGTGGTAACGGGATACCTTGACGGCAGTGTGCCCCATGCATGGAATAAAGTAAAGGTTGATGATAGCTGGTATATTGTAGATGCCACTAATAATGATAATGATGTGATTCATAATGCATTGTTTAATCTTTCGGATGCTGCTGCTTACGGAACTCTTGTGGAAAATGACAGCTTTGTTATGAATGACAGCATTTATAATTATGCGGCTGATACAGATGAACTGGAGTATTACCATGCAACAGAACGTTATTTTGACAAGAATGAAATTGCATCTGAACTGGCAGAACTTCTTACAACAGACGGAAAAGCAGTTTTAAGGACAGACTATAATATTGATGACGAGGAGTTTTATGGTATTGCCCAACAGGCGGCAGACGAAGCGCAGAAAAACATAAACGGATTTTACTGGATGGGAGTTATTCATCTGGAAGAATAGCGGACAGGAGAAGGAATACAATAAAAAAGTAAGTGATTCGGTCAGGTGCATTTTGAAAATACGAAACAATAGAAAGCACGCTTTGTGAACCTTCTGTTGTCATGAATAATATGGGACATTCTGTCAGTGCAAGGCAGAATGTCCTATATTTTATGAATAAATTAAACCTTTAAAATAAATTCTTGATTTTTACAATGCAGTTTAGTATAGTTAAATAGGTATATGGATGGAGGTATTATATGGCAGAATTAGTTAAAGTTGCTGTAGATGCCATGGGCGGAGATAATGCTCCTGTGGAAATTGTTAAAGGCGCTGTGGAAGCAATTAATGAGAGCTCTCATGTAAAAGTCTTTCTGGTTGGACAGGAAGATGTTGTAAATGCGGAACTTTCAAAATATACATATAATAAAGAACAGATGGAAGTGGTGAATGCCACAGAGATTATTGAAACAGCAGAGCCTCCCGTTATGGCTATCAGGAAGAAAAAAGATTCTTCTCTTGTGAAGGCTCTTTATCTTGTGAAGGATGGAACCTGCGATGCTTATGTTTCCGCAGGAAGTACCGGTGCAACTTTAGTCGGCGGCCAGGTGATTGTGGGAAGAATAAAAGGTGTGGAACGTCCGCCCCTTGCCCCGTTAATTCCTACAGAGAAGGGCTGTGCCCTGCTTATTGACTGCGGCGCTAATGTAGATGCAAGACCCTCGCATCTTGTTCAGTTTGCCAAGATGGGTTCCGTTTATATGGAAAATGTCATGAAGGTAAAAAATCCCAGGGTTGCTATTGTAAATATCGGTGCAGAGGAAGATAAGGGAAATGCCCTTGTAAAGGAAACTTATCCTTTGTTAAAGAATTGTCCCGACATTAATTTTACCGGAAATATAGAAGCAAGGGATATTCCTACAGGAAGTGCAGATGTTATTGTGTGTGAGGCTTTTGTGGGGAATGTTATTTTGAAAATGTATGAAGGTGTTGGCGGAACACTGATTAAAAAGGTAAAAGCGGGAATGATGACTTCGCTTCGCAGCAAAATCGGAGCACTTTTAGTGAAGCCTGCTTTAAAGAATACGCTGAAAGCGTTTGACCTTGAGCAATACGGCGGTGCTCCCATGTTGGGATTAAACGGACTTGTTGTGAAAACTCACGGAAGTTCCAAAGCAGTGGAAATTAAGAATTCTATTCTGCAGTGTATTACATTTACAGAACAGAATATTAATGAAAAAATAAAAGAAAAAATTACTATGGAAGAAAGTTAAGAAAGGAATTGTAACAATGGAATTTGAAAAATTAAAAAAAGTAATTGCAGACGTGTTAAATGTCGACCCTGAAGAAATCACAATGGAAACTACTTTTGTTGATGATTTGGGAGCGGATTCCTTGGATGTTTTTCAGATTATTATGGGATTAGAGGAAGAATTTGATATTGAAATCCCTGCTGAGGATGCAGAAAAAATTACCACAGTGGAAGAAGCAGTTAATTTAATTAAAAGTGCAATGAATTAAAACTACGCTTTGCGGAAACCTGATTGTCAAGAACAACATCAGAAAGCAAGCTTTGTATTCTTTCCGGTGTCATGAAAAGCCCTTTGTAATAAGGGCTTTTTCTTACAGTCAAATACCCCGATGCAAGCATACGGGGTATTTGACCCTCGCGGCAGCCGCCAAATGGGCATGCGAGCATGTCCGCTTGGCTCGTTGCTCGCGGGAATAAGCAGCGAAGCTGTGTTCGTTATGACGTTATGATAAGTAAAAGCGCCTTTAAACAGGCGCTTATTGGAGTTTTGAGTTATATGTTTGCAGGCAATAGTAAAGAGTTAGAAAAGAAAATAAGTTATTATTTTAAAAATAAGGAACTGCTCAGACAGGCGCTGACCCACAGTTCTTTTTCCAATGAGCAGAAAATCAATAAGCATAAGAATTATGAAAGACTGGAATTTTTAGGGGATGCGGTGCTGGAACTTGCATCCAGTAAATTCTTTTTCCTGAACAATCCTGACATGTCGGAAGGTCAGATGACAAAGCTGCGTTCTTCTATGGTATGCGAACCTGCCCTTGCTTTCTGCGCAAAGGATTTAAAGCTGGGAGAATATATTCTGCTTGGCAAAGGGGAAGAGGCTACCGGCGGGCGCGGCAGGGATTCCATAATATCAGATGTAATGGAAGCGCTTATCGGTGCCATATATTTGGACAGCGGTTTTGAAGAAGCTGAGAAATTTATTTTAAAATTTATTTTATCCGATTTGGAAAGCAAGCAGCTTTTTTATGACAGTAAGACAATTCTTCAGGAAAAGGTGCAGAAAAACGGACAGGTTCTGCATTATGAACTTATTGAAGAGAAAGGTCCTGACCATGATAAGCAGTTTACGGTGGAAGCTTATGTAGATAACAAAGCCGTAGGCAGGGGAGTGGGAAGAACCAAAAAAGCAGCGGAACAGCAGGCTGCTTACGGAGTACTTATCGAATGGGAGAAACAGTAGTTTTATGTATCTTAAGAGTATAGAAATACACGGATTTAAATCCTTTGCAAATAAAATAGTATTTCAGTTTCATAATGGAATTACAGGGATTGTAGGACCTAACGGAAGCGGTAAGAGCAATGTTGCCGACGCAGTGCGCTGGGTACTGGGAGAACAGAGAATTAAACAGCTGCGAGGCGCTTCTATGCAGGATGTTATCTTCTCCGGTACGGAAATGAGAAAACCATTAGGGTATGCTTATGTAGCTATTACTTTGGATAATTCGGACCACCAGCTGGCTATAGATTATGATGAAGTAACTGTGGCAAGAAGAATTTACCGTTCCGGCGAAAGTGAATATCTTTTAAACGGAACCGCCTGCAGGTTAAAAGATGTAAATGAGCTTTTTTATGATACCGGTATCGGTAAGGAAGGCTATTCCATTATCGGACAGGGACAGATTGATAAAATTTTAAGCGGTAAGCCGGAAGAGAGACGTGAACTGTTTGATGAAGCCGCCGGAATCGTAAAGTTTAAGAGAAGGAAAACCGCAGCCCAGAAAAAGCTTGAGGATGAGAAACAAAATCTTATCCGTGTCAATGATATCCTTTCAGAGCTTGAAAAACAGACAGGGCCTTTGGAAAAGCAATCTGAGGTTGCCAAAATCTATCTGAAGAAAAAAGAAGAATTAAAGACTCTTGATGTTAATATGTTTCTGCTTGAAAATATCAGGCTTCAGGAGCAGTTAAAGGCTGCTGATGAAAAGTATGAAATTGCCAGCGGAGACCTGGAAAACACTTCACAGCAGTATGAGAAAATTAAAGAAGAATATGAGCAGATACAGGGACAAATAGAGCTTCTTGATGAAACTATTGAAAAGAACCGTTCCGCGTTGACAGATACCAGTGTCCTTCGTGGGAAGCTGGAAGGTGAAATCAATGTCCTGAAGGAACAGATACATTCGGCAAAAAACAATGAAGAACATTTACTTTCACGGAAAAGTACCGTTCAGAAGGAAATTGATGAAAAGAATAAAGATAAGGACGGTATTTTAAAAGATAAGAATGTAATCGATGAGCAGGTTGCGGAAATTGAAAAAGCCAGAAATGAGGCTAAGGACAAGCTGCTTGCCGTTCAGAATAAAATAGAAGAGCTGAATAATAACATAGAAAGCGGTAAAAACACTATCATTGATGCGCTGAATTCAAGAGCCACCATTAAATCCAAGCTGGGCCGTTACGATACCATGACAGAGCAGGTCAATATTCGTAAGGCAGAGCTTACTTCCCGTCTTCTTCGTATGAAATCCGATGAAGCCCAGCAGGAAGCAGCTATGAAACAGCTGGAGGAAGAGTTTGAAAAGATTAATGAGGATATCAGGGCTTTAAATGACGCGCAGACCTCAAAAGAAGAAAAACTTTCCCTGATTCGGGATGAACTGGCAGCAAAGGACCAGAAGCTTCGTGATACCCAGGTAAGCTATCACCAGGAAAAATCCAGGCTGGAAGCCCTTTCCAATTTAACGGAGCGTTATGAAGGCTATGGCGGCAGTGTCAAAAAGGTAATGGAATGCAAGGACAGGGAAAAGGGTATTATAGGTGTTGTTGCTGACATTATTAAAGTGGATAAAAAATATGAGACTGCAATTGAAACGGCTCTGGGAGGCAATATTCAGAATATTGTTACCGATGATGAAGAAACCGCAAAACGGATGATTACGTTTCTGAAGCAGAATAAGGGCGGAAGGGCAACCTTTCTCCCTCTTACCAGTATTACCAAGCCGCAGGAATTCAAGAATCCGGAGGCTTTAAAGGAAAAAGGCGTTATCGGCATGGCGGATGAACTGGTAAATGTGGAATCCAGATACCGCAATGTGGCAAAGGCCATGCTGGGACGTATTGTTGTGGTTGATAATGTTGACAATGCGGTAAAAATTGCCAGAAAATTTGATTATGGCATTCGTATGGTTACCGTTGAAGGAGAACTGTTGGTGCCCGGAGGTGCCATCAGTGGAGGTGCCTTTAAAAATAACAGCAATCTTCTGGGACGAAGAAGAGAAATGGAAGAAATGGAAGCCAAGGTTAAAAAGTACCTGAAGGAAATAGACACGCTTCTTCAGAAAATTGAAGATACCAAGGCGGAAAGAAATAAACTCAGGTTAAGTCTGGAAGAGGATAAAGCAGCACTTCAGAAAAAGTTTATTGAGCAGAATACTGCCCGTTTGAATGTAATTAAAGCGCAGGAACGTAAGGACGAAGCTTCTGAAGGTTCCCTGGAGCTTAAGGCTGAAGAGAGGGAAATTGAAAATCAGATTCAGGAAATCCGCTTAAGTAAAGAGGAAATTCAGAAAGAACTTCAGGATTCAGAGGCTCTTGAAAAACAGGTGGAGCTTCAGATTAAAGAATTTCAGGCACAGCTGGAAGAAAGACGAGTGGAAGAATCAGAGGAATCCGCGCATGTGGCTTCCTGGGATGTTGAAGTGGAAAAAATGCTTCAGCAGCAAGGCTTCCATCAGCAGAATGTAGACCGTATCAATGGTGAAATCGACCGTTTTGCTGCGGAACTGGCTGAAATTGAAGAAGGCCTTTCAAAGAGCAGTGAAGATATTAAAAATAAAGAAAACAGCATTATTGAAATACAGCAGACCATTGCAGCTTCCCACACGACGCAGAACGATACGGAAAAACAGCTGCAGGAGGATATTGCAAAGAAGGAAGAACTGAGCGCAAAACAGAAGAATTTCTTTAAAGACAGAGAGTCATTATCGGAGAGGATGACGGCTCTTGACAAGGAAGTTTACAGGCTGAATGCCCAGAAGGAAAAATTTCAGGAGGCTCTGGAATCCCAGATTAATTATATGTGGGATGAGTATGAGATTACCCTGTCAGATGCCGGAGCTTTGCGCAATGAAGAAATGACTGATTTGCCGGCGATGAAGAAGGAAATTGCTTCCCTGAAAGAACAGATTAAGAAGCTGGGCGATGTAAACGTAAATGCCATTGAAGATTATAAAAATCTGATGGAGCGTTATAATTTCCTGAAAAACCAGCATGATGATTTAGTGGAAGCGGAAAAGACTCTGGAAGGTATTATCGAAGAGTTGGATACTGCCATGCGCAAGCAGTTCAATGAAAAATTTGCTGAAATCAGCCGTGAATTTGATAAGGTATTTAAAGAAATGTTCGGCGGAGGCAAGGGTACGCTGGAACTGATGGAGGATGAAGACATTCTGGAAGCAGGTATCAGGATTATTGCACAGCCTCCCGGAAAGAAACTTCAGAACATGATGCAGTTATCCGGTGGAGAAAAAGCGCTGACAGCTATTGCGCTGCTGTTTGCAATCCAGAACTTAAAACCTTCTCCGTTCTGCCTTCTTGACGAAATTGAAGCGGCGCTGGATGAAAGCAATGTATCGAGATTTGCAAAATATTTACATAAGCTTACCAAGAATACCCAGTTTATTGTAATTACACACAGACGTGGTACAATGGAGCAGGTGGACAGGCTGTATGGTATTACCATGCAGGAAAAGGGTGTTTCCACTTTGGTAAGTGTAAATCTGATTGATAAGGAGTTGGATGACTGATGGCGGGATTTTTCAGCAGACTGAAGGAAGGATTAAGTAAAACAAGGGATAATATTGTAAGCGGCATTGATTCGGTTTTTAACGGCTTTTCCTCTATTGACGAGGATTTTTATGAGGAACTTGAAGAAATCCTGATTATGGGTGATATCGGTGTCAATGCCACTGAAAAAATACTGACAAGGCTGCGGGAACAGGTAAAAGAAAATCATATCAAGGAACCGGCGCAGTGTAAGGACTTCCTGATTCAGAGTATAAAAGAACAGATGCAGGTAGGCGAAACGGCATATGATTTTGAAAAGAAACAGTCTGTCATACTGGTAATCGGTGTCAATGGCGTGGGTAAAACAACTTCTGTAGGAAAGCTTGCAGGCATTTTAAAGAGCCAGGGCAAAAAGGTACTGATTGCGGCAGCTGATACCTACCGGGCAGCGGCAGGAGAGCAGCTTTCGGAATGGGCGAACCGTGCAGGCGTGGATATGATAGGCGGAGCAGAAGGTGCAGACCCTGCCAGTGTAGTTTATGATGCGGTAAATGCCGCCAGGGCTCGCCATGCGGATATCCTTATTTGTGATACGGCAGGCCGTCTTCATAATAAGAAAAACCTGATGGAAGAACTGAAGAAGATTAACAGGATTATAGATAAGGAGTTTCCTGATGCACACAGAGAAAATCTTGTAGTCCTTGACGGAACCACGGGACAAAATGCACTGAATCAGGCAAGGGAATTCGGAGAGACTGCTGATTTAACCGGAATTATTCTCACTAAGATGGACGGAACGGCAAAAGGCGGCATAGCGGTAGCTATTCAGTCGGAATTGAATGTTCCGGTGAAATATATCGGAGTGGGAGAAAAGATAGAGGATTTACAGAAATTTGATTCAGCACAGTTTGTAAATGCTTTGTTTGATGTAGAAGAGTAATCTTCGGGAGGAAAAGACTGAAATGGAAAATAAAATGCTTACACTGGAAAAATTTGAAGAAGCTTCTGAGGTAGTAAAAAAAGTAACACAGGAAACCAAGCTTGTATACAGCGATTTCTACAGTGCGCAAACCGGCAACAAAGTATTTTTAAAGCCGGAAAATATGCAGTTTACAGGCGCATATAAGTTGAGAGGCGCTTATTATAAATTAAGTACCTTAAGCGATGAAGAAAGAGCTAAGGGACTGATTACTGCATCAGCAGGAAATCATGCCCAGGGAGTGGCTTATGCTGCAAAATGCTACGGTGTAAAAGCGGTAATCGTAATGCCGACTACAACACCTCTCATTAAAGTCAACAGAACAAAAAGCTACGGCGCAGAAGTGGTTCTTTATGGAGACGTGTATGATGAAGCCTGTGAACATGCCTATGAACTGGCAGAGAAGAATGGATATACATTTATTCATCCCTTCGATGATTTGGCAGTGGCAACAGGACAGGGCACCATTGCCATGGAAATTTTCAAGGAACTTCCCCTTGTGGATTATATTCTGGTTCCCGTAGGCGGGGGCGGACTGGCAACGGGAGTTTCAACTCTTGCAAAGCTGCTAAATCCCAAGATTAAAGTAATCGGCGTGGAGCCTGCCGGAGCAAACTGCCTGCAGGCATCTGTAAAAGAAGGAAAGGTAGTAACGCTTCCTCATGTAAGTACCATTGCGGACGGTACTGCGGTTAAAACACCGGGAAGTAAAATTTTCCCCTATGTAAGCAAGAATCTTGATGATATTATTACCATTGAAGACGAAGAACTGGTGGTGGCATTCCTTGATATGGTTGAAAATCATAAAATGATAGTGGAAAATTCAGGACTCTTAACAGTAGCAGCATTGAAACACCTGAATGTAAAGGGAAAAAAGGTTGTTGCTATTTTAAGCGGCGGTAATATGGATGTGATTACCATGTCATCGGTAGTGCAGCAGGGACTGATTATGAGAGACAGAATTTTTACAGTTTCCGTGCTGCTTCCTGATAAGCCGGGTGAACTTTCACGTGTATCCGACATTATTGCA
>JAGASK010000029.1 GCA_017621815.1 Lachnospiraceae bacterium
AATTTCTTCAAAATGGTCTTTAAAAATCTTTTGTAAAACATTCATAAGACTATTATGAAGGAAAAGAGCAAAAAAAGAAATCCCTAATCCCCTCAAGATTGAGGGGCAGGGGAGTTGAAGTGTCGAAGACACTTTTTTACAAAAAATGCAGCTTTCAGGCATAGCGCGCAGCCTTTAAGGTTATTGCAGTTTGCTAAACACGAAGGAGGGTAATTATGTTTAAAAGAAAACAAGATGTGTACCAGCAGCCGGGCAGTCAGGTGAAAAATGCGGCGCCAAAAATAGGAAAAGGAGCGGTCATTGTAATTGCAGTTATCGCAGTAATTTATTTGCTTGTCGGAAGTATTTATTCTTTAAAAGAAAATGAGTATGCAGTAATTACTACCTTTGGCGTGCCCAAGGTAGTAGAGGAATCAGGTATTCATTTTAAGATGCCTTATGTACAGCAGCTTAGCAAGGTGCCCAAAACGATTAACGGGTTTTCCATAGGATATGATTCGGCAACAGGAGAGACGAATTCATCGGAATCCTTTATGATTACCAGGGACTACAACTTTGTCAATGTGGATTTTTACGTGGAATACCGGGTAACAGACCCGACAAAATATCTTTATGCTTCGGAAAGTCCGGTGGCCATTCTGAAAAATCTGACCCAAAGCTATATCAGGGATACTATAGGACTCTATGATGTGGACAGCGTTATTACTACAGGTAAGAGTGAAATACAGGCATCCATCAAAGAAAAGATTGTGAGCAGGCTGGAGAGTGAGGATATCGGTATCCAGCTTGTGAATATCACGATTCAGGATGCTGAGCCGCCCACCAGCGAGGTTATTGATGCATTCAAGAATGTGGAAAATGCCAAGCAGGGTAAAGAGACTTCCATCAACAAGGCAAATCAGAAGCGGAATGAGGATATTCCTGCGGCAAGGGCAGAGGCAGATGAAACCATAAAGACTGCCGAGGCGGAAGCGGAGGAAAGAATCAATGAAGCGAAAGGCCAGACGGCAAGGCTCAATGAGCTTTATGCGGAATATCAGAAATATCCTCTTATTACGAAACAGAGAATGTTTTATGAGACCATGGAGGAAATATTGCCTGATATGAAGATTATTATTGAAAAGAGTGACGGAAGTACCCAGACTATGCTTCCTTTAGAGTCTTTTGCAGATTTTGGCAGCGGGAAAACAGCTTCCGGCAGCACATCCCTGACGGAAAATGCATCCTCAGGCGAAAACGGCGCAGGCACTGCACAGGAATAAGCTTGTGAACAAGTAATCCGGGCCGGACAAGTAATTTACAGCCGGATAAGTAATTCACGGCCGGACAAGGACAGAAATTGACTGACCGGGAAAAGGAAAAAGATTGACTCATAAAGGCAGCCTGTATGAACAGGCAGATTGGAGAATATATGAAGAAGAAAGGTTTTATAATACCGGTTTTGGTAGTGATAGCTCTTTGGATAGCGGTAAATTCCAGCATGGTAGTGACATACCCCAATGAGTTCACGGTTATTAAGCAGTTTGGAAAGATTGTGGATATCAGGGAAGAAGCAGGGCTCAGCTTTAAGGTCCCGATTATCCAGAGTGCCGAAAAAATAGAAAATGAAGTGCTGCTTTATGATTTGGCGGTGAGCGATGTTATGACGAAAGATAAAAAATCCATGATTGCAGACTGCTTTGCTTTATGGAGAATTGAAGACCCGCAGAAATATACACAGACTTTAAGCGCCCAGAAGAGCAATGCCGAATTCAGGATTGACACTATTGTTTATAACAGCCTGAAAAATGTAATCAGCAGTTTAAGCCAGGAGGAAGTAATCAGCGGCCGTGACGGCGAGCTGGCAGCCGCTATTATGGATAATATCGGCGACACTCTGTCGCAGTACGGCATTGAGCTTTTAGCGGTAGAGACAAAATCGCTGGATTTGCCGGATGAAAATAAAGCAGCCGTTTACGAAAGAATGATTTCCGAACGTAATAATATAGCGGCAACCTATCAGGCAGAAGGTCAGGAAGAAGCAAAGGAAATTGCCAACAAGACCAAAGCGGAAATTATTGTTATGCAGTCCGAAGCAGATGCCCAGGCAGCGGAAATCATCGCAAAAGGTGAGGCAGAATACATGAGGATTTTAAGCGAAGCCTATAATGACCCTGAAAAAGCGGATTTCTATTTGTTCCTTCGTTCCCTGGATGCAGCTAAGGCGACCATGACAGGAGATAATAAAACACTGATTATTGATGAAACATCACCTATTGCGCAGATATTTTATGCTTATTGAACTACTAATGTTCAATAAGATACGCTTATTGAACTAAATAACAGGAGAGTGTTCCGGGGAATCGGAGCACTCTCCTGTTATATGCTGGAAAATTTGCAGGGTGTGTCTTCTATTGTTACATAAATAAGGAAGAATTGTGCACTTGACGATTTTCTGGTGTTCTGATACAGTTAAATTAAAGCAATGAAATTCTGACGGAAAATCGTATATCTATTCTGCTTTTTCTATATGCGCATCAGCGTATAATCTGTTTTGAAATCCTTGCTTTGAATACCACTAATTATTTTTTTAGAGCAGGGAATGACAGAGCCTTTCAGAAGGACAGCATTGCCTGCCGGACGAAAGGAGAAAATATGGATGAAGTATTGAGCACCGGCATTGCCAGAGAAGAAACACCTGTGTATTACACTTATAAAGACAGGGTATTTCGGATGTTGTTTCGGGAAAAGAAAAGGTTGCTGGAATTGTATAATGCATTGAATGACACAGCATATACAAACGAGGATGATCTGATAGTCAACACCCTGGAGAATGCCATTTTTATTAAAATGAAGAACGATGTCTCCTTCATTATTGACAGTAATATGTGTTTGTATGAACATCAGGCATCATATTGCCCTAATATGCCTTTAAGGGGATTTTTGTATTTTGCCGATCTTTATAAGAAGCATGTCAGGGATGTGGAGCTTAGCAGCAATCGGAGGATTATGCTTCCTGCACCGTATTACATTGTTTTTTATAACGGCTGTGAAAAGAAAGCAGAGGTGATTGCCATGTCAATTTATGAATATAATGAGGAATATGTGAAGAAGGCATTATATGAGGATGGCATGGAAGCAGGATACGACAAGGGAAAAATTGATGGAGTTGAGGAAATGCTTGTGAAAAATGTGGATGCTGTCATAAAAAATCTTCAGACAGATACAAAAAGAGCCTGTGAAATTTTAGGTGCAACTGTAGAGAAATATGAAAAAGCAAAAAATAAATTAGGGTAAATGAATAGTGAAACAATAGAAAGCACGGCGTGCGGTTTTGCGAATAGCGCTGGAGTGAACAGTAACCTTTCCGATAATTTTTTCACAAATAGTATCTGTAATGGATTGCAAAAATAAATGCCCTATGTTATAATGATTTTGTTGGCAATGATAAAAAATTAACAATCATTGCCGGCAGATAAAAAACCGCACTAAAATAAAGTTTTTATTAAACGGAGGAATGAAATAATGGCAAAGAAAGTAGTTTTAGCCGGCGCATGCCGTACAGCCATCGGTACTATGGGTGGTTCTTTAAGCACAGTACCTGCTGCAGAGCTTGGAGCAATCGTGATTAAGGAAGCTTTAAACAGAGCAGGTGTAGCACCTGAAGCTGTAGACCAGGTTTACATGGGATGTGTAATCCAGGCAGGACAGGGACAGAACGTAGCTCGTCAGGCTTCTATTAAAGCAGGTTTACCCATTGAAGTACCTGCAGTTACCATGAACGTTGTCTGTGGTTCAGGTCTTAACTGCGTTAACCAGGCAGCTCAGATGATTATGGCAGGAGATGCAGATATCGTTGTTGCAGGCGGTATGGAAAATATGTCCATGGCTCCTTATGCAGTTCCTCAGGCACGTTTTGGATATAGAATGAACAATGGTACATTGGTAGATACCATGATTAAGGATGCTCTCTGGGATGCATTCAATGATTATCATATGATTAAAACAGCAGACAACATCTGTGAAGAATGGGGTCTTACCAGAGAAGAACTGGATGAGTTCGCATTAAAGAGCCAGCAGAAGGCAGAAGCAGCACAGAAGTCAGGTGCTTTTGACGCTGAAATCGTACCTGTTATGGTTAAGAAGAAAAAAGAAATGATTGAATTTAAGGTGGATGAAGGACCTCGTGCAGGTTCTACTATCGAAGGACTTGCAAAGCTTCGTCCTATTAATCCTAACGGATTTGTTACAGCAGGTAATGCATCAGGTATCAATGACGGTGCAGCAGCAATCGTTGTAATGAGCGAGGAGAAAGCAAAAGAATTAGGCGTTAAGCCTATGGCTACTTTCGTAGCAGGGGCTCTTGCTGGTGTAAGGCCTGAGGTTATGGGTATCGGTCCTGTTGCTTCTACTAAGAAGGTTATGGCTAAGACAGGCATGAAGATTGAAGACTTTGATATTATCGAAGCAAACGAAGCATTTGCAGCTCAGTCTGTTGCAGTTGGTAAGGAACTTGGAATTGATGTTGATAAACAGCTCAATCCTAACGGCGGTGCTATTGCACTTGGACATCCCGTTGGAGCTTCAGGATGCCGTATCCTTGTTACACTGCTTCATGAGATGCAGGCAAAGGGTGCCAAGACCGGTCTTGCAACACTTTGTATCGGCGGCGGTATGGGCTGCTCCACTATCGTAAAGATTGAAGATTAAAACATGAAAAGAACTTCTAAGGCGGCTGAAAACGCCGCCTGAGAAGTTCTATGTTTCGTGTAAGAAGAATGGCTCCAAAGAGTCATTCTTCCGCGTGGCAGTATATAAAAATAATAAGCATAAAGAGAAAAGGAGTTACGAAAATGGAATTTATCGTATACGAACAAAAAGGCGCATACGGCATTATTACCATCAGCCGTGAAAAGGCGTTAAATGCTTTGAATTCAACTGTTCTGGAGGAGCTTGACCAGACATTGGATGCAGTGAATCTTGATGAAGTGAGATGCCTGATTTTAACAGGTGCCGGACAGAAATCCTTTGTAGCAGGTGCAGATATCGGAGAAATGAGTACTTTGACTAAGGCAGAAGGCGAAGCCTTCGGAAAGAAGGGAAATGATGTATTCCGCAAGCTGGAAACCTTCCCCATTCCCGTAATTGCCGCTGTAAACGGTTTTGCGCTTGGCGGCGGATGTGAAATTTCCATGAGCTGTGATATCAGAATCTGCTCCGATAATGCAGTATTCGGACAGCCTGAGGTTGGTCTTGGAATTACTCCCGGTTTTGGCGGAACTCAGAGACTTGCCCGTTTAGTCGGCGCAGGAATGGCTAAGCAGATGATTTATACCGCAAGAAATATCAAAGCAGATGAAGCTTTAAGAATCGGTCTTGTAAATGCTGTTTATACTCAGGAAGAATTAATGCCCGCAGCTGAAAAGATGGCAGCAGGAATTGCAAAGAATGCTCCGATTGCTGTCCGTAACTGCAAGAAGGCAATTAATGAAGGTCTTGATGCTGACATGGATGAAGCTATCGTAATCGAAGAGAAATTATTCGGTGACTGCTTTGAAACAGAAGACCAGAAATACGGAATGGCATTTTTCCTTGACAAGAATAAGGAAAAAGTAAAAGAGCCTTTTAAGAATTGTTAATTCATTTAACCAACAAATATAAAAGACAGGAAAACAAGGAGGATTAATAATGAAAGTAGGTATTATTGGTGCCGGTACCATGGGACAGGGCATTGCAAAGGCATTTGCCCAGGTTGACGGATATGAGGTTGCGCTTTGCGATATTAAGCAGGAGTGGGCCGAAGGCGGAAAAGCCAAAATTGCAAAGGGTTATGCAAGACTTGTAGAAAAAGGTAAAATGACACAGGAAGCAGTAGATGCTATTCTTGCAAAAATTACACCTGGTTTAAAAGAGGATCTTTGTGCAGACTGCGATTTAATTGTTGAAGCTGCATTTGAAAATATGGAAGTTAAGAAAACCACATTTGGAGAGCTTGATAAGATTGCAAAGCCGGAATGTGTTTTTGCATCTAATACATCCAGCCTTTCTATTACAGAAATCGGAAATGGTTTAAACCGTCCTATGATTGGTATGCATTTCTTCAATCCCGCAGACCGTATGAAGCTGGTTGAGGTAATTGCAGGTGTGAATACTCCCGCAGAAACTGTTGATACCATCAAGAAGATTTCCGAAGAAATCGGAAAGACTCCCGTTCAGGTAAATGAAGCAGCAGGTTTCGTAGTAAACCGTATTCTGGTTCCTATGATTAATGAAGCAGCTTTCATCAAAATGGAAGGTGTTTCCGATATCGCAGGTATAGATGCAGCTATGAAGCTCGGCGCAAATCATCCCATGGGTCCTTTGGAACTTGGCGACTTCATCGGTCTTGATATCTGCCTTGCTATTATGGATGTTCTTTATAATGAGACAGGTGACAGCAAATATCGTGCATGTCCTCTTATCCGTAAGATGGTTCGTGGCGGCAATCTTGGTGTTAAGAGCGGAAAAGGCTTTTATGTATACAATGCAGACAGAACAAAAACCCCTGTTGATGCTCAGTAGATAGAAAAATATTTAATGGAGGAATTAATATCATGGATTTTATGTTAAGTAAACAACATGAAATGGCAAGAACTCTTTTCAAAGAGTTTGCAGAAAAAGAAGTAAAGCCTCTGGCTCAGGAAGTGGACGAAACAGAAGTTTTCCCCAGAGGAACAGTTGAAAAAATGGCAAAAGCAGGATTCCTGGGAATTCCTGTTCCCAAGGAGTATGGCGGACAGGGCTGTGATCCTTTAACATATGCTATGTGTGTAGAGGAACTTTCCAAGGTTTGCGGTACAACAGGCGTTATCGTTTCTGCACATACATCACTTTGCTGTGACCCTATTCAGACCTACGGTACAGAAGAGCAGAAGCAAAAATACTTAGTTCCCCTTGCAAAGGGTGAGAAGCTTGGCGCTTTCGGTTTAACAGAGCCCGGTGCCGGTACAGATGCACAGGGACAGCAGACAAAGGCTGTTTTAGATGGTGACGAATGGGTTCTTAACGGTTCCAAAATCTTCATTACAAACGGTAAGGAAGCAGATGTTTATGTTATTTTCGCCGTAACAAGCGTTGTTACAGATGCTAAGGGCAGAAGCAAAAAGATGATTTCTGCATTTATCGTAGAAAAAGGAACTCCCGGATTTACCTTTGGTACCAAGGAAAAGAAGATGGGTATCCGCGGTTCATCCACTTATGAATTAATCTTTACAGACTGCCGTATCCCTAAGGAAAATCTGTTAGGACAGGAAGGAAAGGGCTTCGGTATCGCCATGCATACTCTTGACGGAGGACGTATCGGTATCGCCGCACAGGCACTTGGTCTTGCTGAAGGTGCTTTGGAGAGAACCATCGAATATGTAAAAGAAAGAAAGCAGTTCGGAAGAGCAATCGGCGCATTCCAGAATACACAGTTCCAGATTGCTGATATGGCTACTAAGGTACAGGCAGCTCAGTACATGGTTTACAGGGCAGCAATGGCTAAAGCTACACAGAAGAGCTATACCGTAGAAGCAGCTATGGCTAAGTTATATGCAGCAGAGGTTGCTATGGAAGTTACAACCAAGGCTGTTCAGCTTCACGGCGGTTACGGATATATCAGAGAATATGATGTAGAGCGTATGATGAGAGATGCAAAGATTACCGAAATCTATGAAGGTACATCAGAAGTTCAGAGAATGGTCATCTCCGGTGCACTGCTTAAGTAAGACGGCACGGGCTTCGGATTGTGGATAAAATATAAAGAATTAAGGAGAGATAATACAATGAAAATTGTTGTTTGTGTTAAACAGGTACCTGATACCAAGGGCGGCGTTAAATTCAATCCCGACGGTACACTTGACAGAGGTGCAATGCTTGCCATTATGAATCCTGATGACAAAGCAGGCTTAGAGGCAGCACTTAGATTAAAGGACCAGTATGGCGCAGAAGTTACAGTAGTTACCATGGGTCTTCCTAAGGCAGAGGAAGTTCTTCGTGAAGCGATTGCTATGGGTGCAGACAAAGGAATCCTTGTAACAGACCGTGTACTCGGCGGTGCTGATACATGGGCAACCTCCCAGACACTGGCAGGCGCTATCCGTAATCTGGAATATGATTTAATCATTACAGGACGTCAGGCTATTGACGGTGATACAGCACAGGTTGGACCTCAGATTTCTGAACATCTTGGAATTCCGGTTATTTCTTATGCACAGAAAATTGAAATTGAAGGCGACAGCGTAATCGTTGAACGTCAGTATGATGACAGATATCACGTATTAAAGGCAAAAATGCCCTGCTTAATTACAGCACTTGCTGAATTGAATGAGCCCCGTTATATGACACCCGGCGGAATCTTTGATGCTTATAACGCAGAGATTACTGTATGGGGAAGAGCTGATTTGAAGGATGTAGATGACTCTAACTTAGGACTTAAGGGTTCACCTACTCAGATTGCAAAGGCTTCCGATAAGGTTAGAAAGGGAGCTGGCGAGAAGGTTAATCTGGATGCAGCAGAATCCGTAGATTATATTATTGATAAGTTAAAAGTAAAACATGTCATCTAATGCATCTGAGAAAAAATGGAATTTATGGAGGTTCAAAATGAATATTCAAGATTATAAGGGCGTATTCGTCTTCGCTCAACAGGTTGATAATGAACTTAGCGGAATCGCTTTGGAATTAGTAGGCAAAGGAAAAGACCTTGCTAAAGATTTGGATACAGAAGTAACAGCAGTTTTGGTAGGTTCCGATGTAAAGGCACTTGCTGATACCCTTGCTGAGTATGGCGCAGATAAGGTTATCGTTGTAGATGACCCTGAATTAAAGGAATACAGAACAGAGCCTTATGCACATGCGATTGCATCTGTTATTAATGAATTTAAGCCTGAAATCTTTTTGATTGGCGCAACAGCTATCGGCCGTGATTTGGGTCCCAGAGTATCTGCAAGAATTCATACAGGATTAACAGCAGACTGTACACAGCTTGAAATCGGCGATTTCCCGATTAACCCTGTTCCCGGTAAGGAACAGCTTCATAACCAGCTGCTTATGACCCGTCCTGCATTCGGCGGAAACACAATTGCTACTATTGCATGTCCTGCTTTCCGTCCCCAGATGGCAACAGTTCGTCCCGGTGTTATGCAGAAGGCTGAAAGAGAAGCAGGAAAGAAAGCAGTTGTAGTAGAATACAACCCCGGCTTTACTCCTGATGAAAAATATGTTGAAATCTTAAAGGTTGTAAAGGCAGTTTCCGATGTAGCTGATATTATGGATGCCAAGATTCTGGTATCCGGCGGACGTGGTGTTGGAAGCCCTGAAAATTTCAAAATCCTTGAAGACCTTGCAGAAGTGCTTGGCGGTACAGTAAGCTGCTCACGTGCAGTTGTAGATGCCGGATGGAAGCCTAAGGATTTACAGGTAGGACAGACAGGTAAGACAGTTCGTCCCAATGTATATTTTGCAATCGGTATCTCCGGTGCTATTCAGCACGTTGCAGGTATGGAAGAATCTGATATCATTATTGCAATCAACAAAGACGAAACAGCTCCTATTTTTGATGTGGCTGATTATGGTATTGTTGGTGATTTAAACAAGATTGTTCCTGCATTGACAGAGAAGTTAAAGGCTGAATTAGCTAACAAATAAAGTTAATAATCATACGAAATTATGAAAAAGAGAATGCCCTGATTATGAGTAGGTTCATAAGCAGGGCATTTCTTATATTCAGGACAATAGAAAGTTTGCAGAGCGTACAAGTTATTGTTGACAATGCCGGATATTTTGACTATACTTTAGATGAATAAATATTCATTCAAAAAAAAGAGGGAGACACTATGCCGAAATCACCGGAGCGTTGCAAGGAAATAAGAGATGAGATGCGTAATAAGATATTGCATGAATCAATGCAGTATTTTGCCAGGTTTGGATTTTCAGGAACAAAAATAAGTGACCTTTCCAGGTATATAGGGATTGGACAGGGGACGATATATGTATATTTTGAATCCAAAGAAGAACTGTTTTTGGAAGTTCAAAAAATGATTAACAGGGAAAAAGATATTAAGCAGCTGAAATTTCTTTCGGGTCTGCCGCTGCCTGCAAAGCAGAAAATTCATAAGCTGACGGAAACTGTGCTGAAGCTTTTTGAAGAGGACGACAGTTTTGCAGGAGTGATAGCATTAAATACCCAGATGGTTTTGGAGCAGGACAGAAACGGCTGTGCTGATGCAACAACTTATCAATTGGAATTATATAAGTATACAGCCAAAATCATTGAACAGGGCCAAAGGGAAGGCAGTGTTGTTGAAGGGAGCGCAATGAAGCTTGCGGATTATTATTGGGGAGTGGTGTATCTGTATTCCCTGAAAAAGCTGTTTACCGCCAGATATGAAATGATAGATGCGGGGGATTTGGAAAGAATCCTGCTGAAGTGAAAATGGATAAAGCGCAAGGTCTATCTTAAAAGAGGAAGAGGGCGGTAAGCAATATGGAGAAGCAAGAGGGAAGAAGAATAGCAATTATAACAGGTGCAAGCGGCGGCATAGGAAGAGAATTTACGAAGCTGATGCTTATGGAGAATGTGGATGAAATATGGGCAATTGCAAGAAATCCTTCAAGGCTGGCAGCGTTGAAAGAAGAATATGGGGATAAAGTGATTGAAATTGTCAAGGATTTATCTGAGCCGGAAGAGGTACATTCTATTGAAAGAATATTGCAGGAAAAAAAGCCAATTATAGACTTTCTGATTAATAATGCAGGTGTTGCAAGAATGGGGGCTTGTGAAGAATTCTCTGTTGAAGAGACAGAAGCTGCTGTTTATGTTAACTGCAGTGCAGTTGCAGTTTTGTGTTCCATGTGTATTCCTTATATGAAAGCCGGAAGCAGAATTTTGAACATTTCTTCAGCTTCCTCTTTTCAGCCTCTTCCGTATTTGAATTTATATGCTGCCACGAAAGTATTTGTAAGAAGCTATTCCCGCGCTTTAAATGCAGAATTAAAGAAAAAAGGAATTACGGTAACTGCGGTCTGTCCCGGATGGGTGGATACAGAGTTACTGATAAAAGAGATAAATGGGAAAAAGGTTAAATTTAAAGGGATGGTATCTGCAAAAAAGGTTGCCGGAAAAGCCCTCAGGGATGCAAAAAGGGGAAAGGATATGTCAGTATGCGGCATGCATGTGAAATATGAACATGTGCTTGCAAAATTATTCCCGCAGAAAATGTCTATGAGAACATGGATTTACAGAATCAGGGAGTATGGTTATGAAAAATGAAATATGGTCTGAGAGAGTGGACTTGTTTGAACCTAATATTTATATATGTTTTCGGGTACAGATTACAGGCAGACCGGAGCCGGATGCTTTACTGGAAGCCGTAAAAACAGCTTTTACAATGAATGAAGCAGCAATGTCCCGGATTGTGTTAGAGGAGGACGGAACAGCTTATTTTGAAAAGCTTAGTGAATCAGGATGCAGCGTAACTGTAACGAAAAAGGATTGGCTGACGCTTATCACAGAAAATGAGAAGGTCCCTTTCCGCATTAATATAGGGGAATTGATGCGTGTATTTATCAATCTGTCGGGAGAGGAAGCTGAGCTTCTTATTATGGCTCATCATCTTGTTGGAGACGGTAAGTCCGTTGTCTATTTTCTGGAGGATGTTATGAAAGCGCTGGCAGGTGAAAAATCGGAATATAAGAGCCTCAGGCTGATAACAAAAGATTCTTTTCCGAAATGTGCCAAACTGCCCTGCTTTTTTAAGCTGTATGCGGAAAGCTTCAATAAAAAGTGGAGACAGAGCGGCCGTATTTTCTCATGGGAAGATTATGCAAAAGTTCATGAGGTTTACTGGAAAGAGAGCAGCTCAAAGGTTATTTATGAAACCTTTTTGCCAGAAGAAACAGAAAATCTTAAGCGTTATGCAAAAGGTGTGGGAGTGTCCTTAAACAGCTGTCTTACAACGGCGTTTTTGAAGGCAAATCAGGAAAACGGATGTATTGGTATGCCGGTGGATGCCAGGCAGGATGGTAACCGTGCCATGTCAAATCAGGCTACAGGAATCAGCGTGGATTATACTTATTCTGAAAAACTGACCTTTGATGAAAATGTCAAAATTGTGCACAGGAAGGTGCAAAGAAAGCTAAAGAATCCGGTGAACAGGTATTTCATATTGCAGTTTATGCCTTTGTTTGAGCCCGCACTGGTTGATTCTGTACTGATGCATACTTATAATTTGTTTGAAAATGGTACTACTGCTAAGCTGGCGTCAGTGCTGGGATATAAGGGCGGCAAAACAAGGGAACTTGGAATCACAAATCTGACACGACTGGATATTCCTGACTCATATGGTCAATATGGAATCAAAGAAGTATTATTTATTCCGCCTGTAGTATCTTATGCAAAGCATATTATAGGGGTTGTAACTACTGCAGACGGAATGCGGATTTCCTATCATTTTATGAGCGATGGAAATGAAGCGGAGGAACATGCATTTTTTGAACGGGCAATAAAAACGCTCAAAGATTACTCATGCAGTTTATAGTATTCCATGCCGAATATGCTCTTATTGATACAAAGTCTTACAGTATCTCCTTCATCAGCAGAATTGTATAGAGATTCGGAAACCAGCATGCTATGTTCTTCACCCTGCCAGATGAAATAAAAATATCTTTTTGTTCCGCTGCGGGAACTGTGATTTTCCTTTTTGGCAAGAACAGTGACGGTTTCGTGTATTGGTTTATCAAAAGTGGCAGCATAGTTAATGGCAGGAGAGGAGACAAAAGCAAGCATAAAGATGAAGAATACCATTGCCAGAAGGTTTGAAAGGCGCATTTTTATTTTTCTGACTGCCAGGACAAGAAAATAGGGAATCAGCAGCAGTATCATCATGATAATGGTGTGGGAAAGCCATGCACCTTCTTTTATATTCATATTGGTAATAAAGGCAAATATCACTAAAAAGCCTGGTGCCAGGGACCAAAAGGGCAGTGATACGCGGGTTAAGTCATCTTTTTTAACATTCTCCATAGTCATTTTGGGATAGAGGAAAAGGTATATAAAATAGTGAAACAGCAGAATCAGAACCTGTACTGAAAGCAGCAATTTTAAAGGAAGCAGTAATGCGGCAGCGCAAAGGATTACCAGCACAAAACCAAGGATGCGGGTAATCTTTTTTTCTTTTGCAATTCTTTCCGGGCTCCATTTAGTGCTGATATAGTTGTTAATATAACTGTTGTAAGAATCTGAACGTGATTTTGCATCTGACAGAAAGGGGATGGAAAGATTCCTGCGTTCAATCGCAATTCCTTTTTTATCGAGATAGGATAAGGCATCTAAACAGCCGGACATATTTATTTCAAAAGAAGCCAGTTTTTTATTGTCCTTGCCATAGAGAATGCAGCGTTCCATTTTCAGAATGATATGGTCAATTGCATGATAGGAAAAAGTTTTTGTTTTGCCTAATCCGGGGGTATAAGAAAGGTGGTCAGCATACAAAATCAGCTTTCTTCTGAAAAAGTTTATCAATAACAGTATTCCGAGAATAGCAGCGCTGCCAAAAACCAGGGAGCAGATGATAAGTGTTGTTAAATCGTGGTTTTTAATTCCTGCTATGGCAGAAAAAAACCAGGACAAACCAAATAAAACAGAGCATATAATGCTGATTACAAGCAGAAATTTACTTTCACGAACGGTGAGGATTTCCATATGTTTTGCTTCCTTTATCATTATTTCTAAATCCATATTACTCCAGTTAAAAATATAAATGCAAGGAATTAAGAAAGGTTTAAGAAAGGCCAGGCGTAAAAATCCAGACTGTTCTTGCAGGGGAGAGAGGGGTCTGATAGAATATTATTATATGGAATTTTGTATAAGAGAAAGGTATGGTTATTGAATATGGAAGATAATAAGATTATTGCTCCCATGAGCAGAATTCATATGGTGCCTATGGATGTGATAGCGGGCTTTGAGGTCAGGCCCGGAATGTATGAGATAAACGGAGCTACGGCAATTCCCTGCGGTGTAAATTTTACGGTATATTCCTATGGTGCAACCTCCTGCGAGCTTCTGTTATATAAGAATATGGAGGATGAACCTTATGCAGTGCTTCCTTTTCCCGAGAATTATAAAATCGGAAAAGTATATTCCATGATAGTATTCGGGCTTAATATCAATGATTTTGAATATGCGTACCGGATGGACGGACCTTATAATCCAGAGGAAGGTCTGCTTTTTGACAAAAATAATGTGCTTCTTGACATTTATGCTAAGGCCGTTACAGGACAGCGTGCCTGGGGAATTCCCAAGAAAGAAGGCGTGTTTTATAAGGCAAGAGTGGTAAAGGATGATTTTGACTGGCGGGATTATACGCATCCTCTTATTCCCATGGAGGATCTTATTATTTATGAAATGCATGTACGCGGTTTTACAAGGCATTTCTCCGCAGGGGTGACACACCCGGGCACTTTTGCGGGATTGATGGAAAAAATACCTTATTTGAAGGAACTGGGCATCAATGCCGTGGAGCTGATGCCGATTTTTGAATTTGATGAAATGAAGGATTACAGGCTGGTTGACGGAAGGGCGGTAATGGATTATTGGGGATATAATACTGTCAGCTTTTTTGCGCCTAATACCAGTTATGCGGCAGGAGCGGAATATAATAAAGAAGGAACGGAATTAAAAGAATTAATCAGGGCACTGCATGAGAACGGGATTGAATGCATATTGGATGTAGTATTTAATCATACGGCGGAGGGCAATGAGTTGGGACCTTGCTTTTCTTTTAAAGGCTTTGACAATAATATTTATTATATGCTGACGCCGGACGGCAAGTATTACAATTTCAGCGGGTGCGGAAATACTTTAAACTGCAATCATCCTATTGTGCATCAGATGATTTTAGAGTGTCTGCGGTATTGGACAACCGTTTATCATGTGGACGGTTTCCGTTTTGATTTGGCAACCATTCTTGGACGGAATGAGGATGGTTCTCCCATGAGCAAGCCGCCGCTTTTGCAGAGCCTTGCTTTTGACCCTATTTTAGGCAATGTGAAGCTGATTGCGGAGGCATGGGATGCAGGAGGACTGTACCAGGTGGGAAGCTTTCCGTCCTGGAACAGATGGGCAGAGTGGAACGGCAGGTACAGGGATGATATGCGCAATTTTCTGAAGGGAGATTTCGGCATGTGGGAAACTGCTGCCAACAGAATTACCGGTTCAAAGGATATTTATAACCCTCAGTACAGAGGAAATGATGCTTCCGTGAATTTCATCACCTGCCATGACGGTTTT
Organism: Lachnospiraceae bacterium; assembly: GCA_017621815.1. Classification (GTDB taxonomy): domain Bacteria; phylum Bacillota; class Clostridia; order Lachnospirales; family Lachnospiraceae; genus Suilimivivens. Next base: position 15,290 of record JAGASK010000029.1, read on the forward strand.
ACCCTGTGGGATTTATATTCCTACAATATAAAACATAATGAAGCAAACGGCTGGAATAATACAGACGGAAGTGATGATAACCGCAGCTGGAACTGCGGGGCGGAAGGAGAAACTCAGGATGAGGGAATACTGAGCCTGAGAAGACGCCTTGCCATGAATGCTTTTGCCGTGCTGATGTGCAGCCGGGGTACGCCTATGTTTTTTGCCGGGGATGAATTTTTAAATACACAGTATGGAAATAATAATGCGTATTGTCAGGACAGCGAAATATCCTGGCTGAACTGGGGAGATATTAAGAAAAATAAAGAGCATTTTGAATTCTGTAAATATATGATGGCATTCAGGAAGAAGCATCCCATACTTCGCAAGTATGCCGGAAACTCTGAAAGCGGCTTCCCGGAAATTCAGGTAATGGGAGCGGATGAAGATACGAAGGTTCTCAGGGTTATTTTCGCGGGAAGAAATGAAGAAAATACAAAGGACGATATTGTCTGTCTTGCCGTTAATGTATTCTGGGAGGAGCAGGAGTTTACTTTGCCTGTGTTGCCTGAGGGAATGCATTGGAAGGTGGCGGCGGATACGGGGCTGAAGAATATGTCTTCGGTTATTCCGGAAAGCGGGAAAACGGTTGAACTTGAGGAAAATACTGTGAGAATGCTGGAGCGCAGCGTGTGTATTTTTACTTCGTGAGACGGCTTAAGAGGAAGAGGTACCATGAAAAATATATTGGTAGTAGAAGATGACAGAGGGCTTAGGGAAGGAATCGAACTTGCATTAAAAAGAGAGGAATTTCAGTTTATTTTGTGTGAGAATCTTAAGCAGGCAGGGAAGGCGCTTAAAAATAAGCCGGAGCCGGATTTGATTTTACTTGATATTAATCTGCCTGACGGCAGCGGTTACGATTTGCTGAAGGAAGTGAAAGCTGCAGGAAATACGCCGATTATTATTCTGACTGCCAATGATTTTGAATTGGATGAGGTCCGGGGACTGGAGCTTGGAGCTGATGATTATATTACCAAACCCTTCAGCCTGATGGTGCTGCGGGCGAGAATTGACAAAGCGCTTAAGAATGCAGGGCGGGGAAGAAAGGAAGAGAAGCGGTTCGGAGAGTTGACATTTTGCTTTGAAGAAATGCAGGTAAAGGCGGGGGATGAAGATATCGCCTTAAGTAAAACGGAGTTAAAGCTTTTGCAGATTCTGGTGGAAAATAAGAATATTATCTTAAGCCGGGAAACGCTGATTGATAAAATCTGGACAGGCGGAGCCGAATACGTGGATGAAAATGCGCTCAGCGTGACAGTTAACAGGTTAAGAAGCAAGCTGGGCAAAAGCGGAGAAGGCTATTTGCAGACAGTATACGGGAAGGGATATGTTTGGAAGGCATGAAAGGAACAGGGTTTGGAACGGTAAAACGTCTGGAAGATATGCTGGAAAGTGCCATTAACGGTACATTTGAAGAGAGAGATTATGATGAAAGCAGACTTTCAAGGCTGGAGGTAAAATGGAAACGTTTTTTGGCTTCTTCTGTGACCTCTAAGCAAAGAATAGAAGAAGAGCAGGAAAAGATAAAGAGGTTGATCTCGGATATTTCCCATCAGACCAAAACGCCACTTGCTAATATTCTGCTGTATTCCCAGCTTTTACAGGAAAAGGAAGCAGACCCGGAATTGACTTATATAGTCGATAATATCAGAAGTCAGTCGGAAAAGCTGGATTTTCTGATTCAGTCACTGGTAAAGGCATCGAGGCTGGAAAGTGAAGTATTTGTTTTGCAGCCGGTAAGGCAGCCCTTATTGTCTATGTTAAAAGCGGTAATTGATGCAATGCAGGAAGAAGCGGCGAAAAAAGAGATTAAGATTACTTTAGAGTTTCCTTTTGCGGATATCGGCCCGGAGGCTTGCTTTGACAGGAAATGGACGGAAGAGGCCATTGGAAATCTGGTGGATAATGCCGTAAAATACAGCCCTTACGGAAGTGAAGTGATTATCAGCGTAACGAATTATACAATGTTTGCAGCGGTTCATGTGGCAGACAGAGGAATCGGCATTAAAGAAGAAGAGCAGGCACAGATTTTTGAGCGTTTTTACAGAAGCAGCGAAGTGTCACAGGAAAAAGGCGTGGGAATCGGTTTGTATCTGGTGAGAGAAATTGCAGCCAAGCAAAATGGTTTTGTCAAGGTTAAATCAAAATATGGTGCGGGGAGTACATTTTCTTTTTACATGATTAAAGATGAGAAATGACAGGAAGGGCTGGAAACAGTCCTTTTTTAAATCTTTCAAAACTGTTAGATTTCGGAAAGAAGGCAGAAAGATTGTTTTGTTATAATTCATGAAAAGAAATCAGCAGGAGGAGAATTTATATGATTGTTCTGGAAACGAAAGGACTTAAAAAATATTACGGAGAGGGAGAGAATCTTGTGAGAGCCTTAGACGGCGTGGATTTAAAAGTGGAACAGGGGGAATTTGTTTCTATCGTTGGTACTTCGGGAAGCGGCAAATCCACGCTGCTTCATATGCTGGGAGGACTGGACAATCCCACGGGCGGAAGTGTGCTTGTGGATGGCAAGGATATTTCTTCTTTAAAGGATGATGCACTGGCAATTTTCAGGCGCAGGAAAATTGGCTTTGTCTTTCAAAGCTATAACCTTGTACCGGTATTAAATGTTTATGAGAATATTGTATTTCCCATTCAGCTGGACGGTAACCGAATTGATGAGAAATATATTAATACCATTATGAAAACTCTGGGACTTGAAAGCAAAGTAAACAGTCTGCCCTCCCAGCTTTCCGGCGGACAGCAGCAGAGGGTGGCGATTGCCAGGGCATTGGCAGCAAAGCCTGCCATTATCCTGGCGGATGAACCTACAGGAAATCTGGATTCTTCCACCAGCCAGGATGTACTCGGACTTCTTAAGGTAACGGCAAGAAAGTTTGAGCAGACGATTGTGATGATTACTCATAATGAGGAAATTGCGCAGATGGCGGACCGAATCATCAGGATTGAGGATGGGAAAATTACGGCAGGAGGCGGCAAGGCATGAGAAAGGTAGCAAATAAGAAAATTATCCGCAAACTGTCTTACCGGACTATGAAAGAAAAAAAGTGGAAGAATCTTATTGCAGTTCTGGCAGTGGCGCTGACAACACTTCTTTTCACTGCATTGTTTACAGTGGGCAGTTCCATAGTAGATTCTATTCAGGAATCCACCATGAGGCAGGTAGGAACGAGCTCTCACGGCGGATATAAATATTTGTCCATGGAGGAGTATGAGAAGATAAAGGCAGCAGGAGGATATAAAGATATTTCCTATGATATTATTGCGGGCTTTGGCGCAAATCCGGAGTTAAACAGCATTCAGACTGAGGTCCGCTATGCGGAAGATAAAATGGCAAGGTGGTCTTTCAACTATCCGGAAAAGGGCAGTATGCCAAAGGAAAAAAATCAATGTGCCGCAAGCAGCAAGGTGCTGGAAGCCCTTGGAGTGCCTCTTGAGCTTGGAGAAAAGGTACCCATTACCATTACCGGACATGACAAAGACGGTAATGAATGGGTGAAAGAGGAAGAATTTATTTTAAGCGGTTTCTGGTATTCTAATGAAGCATCCAGGGCACAGGAATTCTGGGTGTCAAAAGAATGGCTGGATGAAAATGTTGATATACTGGATGAAAACTATTATCAGCGGGAAAAAGAAAAAGGGCTGTATCATTCGGAGGGAACCATTCAGGCAGGAATTTATTTGAACTCCTCTTTTGATATAGAAGCGCAGATGAAAGAACTCACAGAGCATGCAGGATTTACGGAGGATGAGGTAAGGCTCAGCATTAACTGGGCATACGGAATGTCTTCCGTGGACGGTATGACGCTGTTTTTGGGAATCGGACTTCTTTTTATTATTCTTTTATCCGGCTACCTGATTATTTACAACATTTTTTATATCAACGTAACCACGGATATCCGTTATTACGGACTTTTGAAAACCATTGGAACCACCGGAAAGCAGCTGCGGAGAATGGTACGTTCTCAGGCGTTTATGCTTTCCGGGGCAGGAATTCCCATAGGGCTTTTGGCGGGCTGGTTCGTGGGAAAAGGCATAATGCCCGCTGTTTACGGGGCTCTGGATACAGGTGGGGTCAGGAATGTGGCAATTAATCCGTGGATTTTTGCAGGAGCTGCATTGTTTTCGTTGCTTGTAGTATATTTAAGCTGTATCAAACCCTGTCGCCTGGCAACAAAGGTATCGCCCATAGAAGCGGTGCGCTATGTGGAAAGCACCGGCTATAAGAAAAAAGAAAAGAAGTCATCCAGGATTACAGCGTTTTATCTTGCGGCTGCCAATATGGGCAGAAATAAGAAAAAGGCAATGGTGGTGATTGCTTCATTATCTTTAAGTCTCATATTAATGAATGGTACTTATTGTCTGGTAAAAGGCTTCAGTTTTGACAAGTATGTGCAGGATTATTTGCTGAAGGATATGCAACTGGCACACTTTTCAGCAGTAAATATGGCTGCGCCTTACAGAGATTATGAAGCAGTTACTTCGGAAGTTGTCTCAGAAATCGAGAAAATTCCGGGAGTGGAGGAAGTGAGTGCGCTTCAGAACAAAAATGGATTTGTGTCACTTGCGGAAGAAATGATAAAGCGTTTTTCGGATTATTATCATTCGGAGGAGAAAAAGGAGGAGATGGAAAGGCCCTGGATGGGAGATATTGTGGAAGGGGTAAAGGAAGAAAAGGGAACCTATGTAGAGAACTATCATATTCCCGATGAACTGCTTTCTTATATTTCCGTGGAACAGGGGAGTTTTGATAAAGAAAAGTTTGAACAGGGCGGCTATGCTCTTTTGCTGGCGGATAAGGATTCGGTCAACTGGGTCCGTATAGGAGACAAGGTTACGGCAGGTACTTATGGTGATGAAACCGGTACTATGCCGAAAAAGGAACTGGAAATTATGGCGGTGGGAGAGCTGCCTTATGCAATCAGTACAAAAAGCTTAACGATCTGCGGTATCAGGCTGATGCTGTGTGAGAAGGATTTTGAAGAATTGTATGAGACAGGAGGCAGTCTTTATGCCTGTATTGATGCAGAAGAAGGAAAGGATAATGAAATAGCAGAAGAAATTAATGCTTTGCTGGAAACGAAATATCCTGAACTGGTGCTCATTACCAAAGAAACACTGAGGGAGGAATTTAAAGCAGAAAACGCTATGTTTTCTGTTATCGGAGGGCTTCTTGGTCTGATACTTGCCGTTATCGGGGTACTGAATCTGATTAATGCAATGATTACCAGTATATTATCAAGAAAGCAGGAATTTGCCATGATGCAGGCGGTGGGCATGACAGGAAAGCAGCTTAAGCAAATGCTGATGATGGAAGGAATCTGGTATGGTGTATGGACGCTGCTTATCACCGCAACCCTGGGGAATGTCATCAGCTATGGACTGATTTACATGATAGGGAGGAATATGGCATTCTTTGAGTGGAGCTTTCATATTTTGCCGCTTCTTGTCAGTATTCCCGTGATTGGAATCATATCGGTGGTATTGCCAATAATCTGCTATCATACGCTGTGCAGGAGGAGTATTATAGAAAGGCTCCGGCTGGCAGAGGTATAGAATAAAAATGATATGTAAAAAGCCAATGGACATGAAAATCATGAACATTGGCTTTATTTTCTTTCCAATATGTGAGAAAATAACAGATATGAAATAATAAAGAAACAAAACAGGGAGCGTACTTAATTATGGCAAAAAGTAAAGAAGTAAAAACCAATGCCATGCGCATTTTAGAAAAAGAGAAAATTCCTTTCTCCCACTACACTTATGAGTGTGAAGAGTTTGTTGACGGCATGCAGATAGCGGACAAGCTTTCCCTTCCTTATGAAAAGGTATATAAGACGCTGGTAACGGTGGGAAGCAGCAAAAATTATTTTGTATTTGTCATTCCCATTGCCAGTGAGCTGGATTTAAAGAAAGCGGCAAAAAGTGTGGGTGAAAAGTCGGTTGCAATGATTCACGTAAAAGATATTAATGGGATTACCGGATATGTCCGGGGCGGATGTACTGCAATCGGCATGAAAAAGCAGTATGTGACCAGGCTGGATGAGTCGGCAAAGGGTCAGGAGACCATTATTGTCAGCGGCGGCAGAATCGGTTCCCAAATTGAATTAAAACCGGATGATTTGCTGCGTGCATGTAAGGGTGAATATGGTAATATTATTGCCTGAGATGTGATTCATGACAATAGAAGGTTCGCAAGGCGTGCTTTCTATTGTAAAAAAATAGACTTAAGGAGTCAACGAATATGACGGGAACATCAAAAAAGGAAAAAGAGAAGAAAAAGCTGGCAAAAAAGCGTCAGAAGAAGCTGCAAAAGAGAGTAAAGCGCCTGACAAACAGAATGGAGAAAACAGTGTCTTTTTTTGCGGTATTTCTTTGTATTATTATGGTAGTTATGGAGGTGCTGGATGAGAAAAAAGCGGGAGGCGGACAATGAACAAAAATATAATGGAATATGAGACAGTGGATTTGGATGATAATGACAGCAGTGTCGTAATTATTGACCAGACAAAACTGCCCGGAACAACAGAAATCATAAAGCTTTATACGGCACAGGAAATATGGGATGCTATTTATCTTCTGAAGGTGAGAGGCGCTCCGGCTATCGGCGTGGCTGCAGCTTTTGGGATTTATGTGCTTTCCAAGGGCATTATGAAAGAATTGCAGCAGGCAAAAGATGATTGCGGGAAAATGGACGTATTAAGCTTTGAGGAATTTTATGAAAAGTTTAAAGAACAGAAGGAATTTTTGAATTCTTCCAGACCTACTGCAGTCAATCTTTCCTGGGCGCTTAACAGAATGGAAGCTGTCTGTGTAAAGGCGGGAAGAGAAGAGGGAAAATCCGTAGAGGAAGTTGTTGAAATTCTGCATCAGGAGTCGATTGCCATTAAGGAAGAGGACACCTGGGTATGCAAAACCATAGGCGAGTTTGGGTTAAGCCTGGTAAAACCGGGGGACGGCATTTTGACCCACTGCAATGCAGGCCAGCTTGCAACCAGCAAATACGGAACGGCAACGGCGCCCATTTATTTAGGTCAGGAGAGAGGCTACAATTTCCATGTATTTGCTGATGAAACGAGACCGCTTTTGCAGGGGGCAAGGCTTACGGCTTATGAGCTTCATTCCTCAGGCGTGGATGTGACTCTTATTTGTGATAACATGTCTGCCATGGTAATGAAAAACGGCTGGGTCAATGCGGTATTTGTAGGCTGCGACAGAGTGGCGGCAAACGGGGATGCGGCTAACAAAATAGGCACTTCCGTGGTAGCTGCGGTAGCAAAGAGGTATGGAGTTCCTTTTTATGTATGTGCGCCTACCTCTACCATTGATTATAATACGCCTACAGGCGCAGACATAAAAATAGAACAGCGCCCCGCTGCGGAAGTGACGGAAATGTGGTACAGGGAGCGGATGGCGCCGGAAGGAATCAAGGTATTTAATCCCGCCTTTGACGTGACGGACAATGAGCTGATTACCGCCATTGTAACGGAATACGGCATTGCAAGGGCACCCTTTAAGGAATCTCTGGAAGAAATCAGGAAGAAGAAGGAAGCGGTAAAAGAATGAAAACTTATATGTCGGAAAAGAAAGCAAAAAAGGCAATCATTGACATCGGGCAGCGGATGTATGTGAGAAACTTTGTTGCAGCCAATGACGGAAATATTTCCATAAAAACAGGTGATAATGAGGTCTGGGCAACGCCTACCGGAGTTTCCAAGGGCTTTATGAAAAAGAGCATGCTTGTAAAGGTAGACCTTGACGGCAATGTGCTGGAGGGTACACGTAAGCCCTCTTCCGAGCTTAAAATGCACCTGAGGGCTTATAAGGAAAATCCGGAAATTAAATCTGTCTGCCATGCCCATCCGCCGGTTTGTACCTGTTTTGCTATTGCAGGGATTCCGCTGGATACCCCGGTTCTTGCAGAAGCAATTATAACACTGGGGAATGTGCCGGTGGCTCCCTATGCGGAGCTGGGCTCCAAAGAGGTGCCGGAAGCCATTGCGCCCTACTGCCGTACCCATAACGGTGTACTTCTTGCCAATCATGGAGCAGTTACCTGGGCAGAGGATGCTTACGGGGCATATTACCGTTTGGAATCTATGGAATATTATGCCAATATTCTGATGCTTACAGAAAAAGTAATCGGAAAGCAGAATATTTTGTCAAAAGAACAGATTGAAAGGCTTCTTGCCATGAGGAAAAAGTTCGGCATTCATCAGGGCGGTATGCCTCGAATGGAATAGCAGCGTAAAAAGAAGCTTGACATTTTTTGAAATAATGTTAATATGAACACATAGTTATTCAGAGAGGAAGACTTTTGGTCTTTCTCTCTATTTTTTTTGGAGGAAAAGATTATGAAAAAAAGAATTTTAAGTGCATTGCTCGGTACCGTAATGGTACTCTCATTGATTGGCTGCAGTTCATCTAAAGAAACAGCAGCGAAGGCGGATACGACAGAAGAAACCACGGATGAGGCATCCGGTGCCGGAGCTGGTTCCGGCGAGGCTGCGGCTGATGAGGCGGCAGGTGAGGAAGCTGCTGAAGGCAGCGGGGAAGCGAAGGTGTTGAAGGTGGCTATGGAATGCGGATATGCGCCGTATAACTGGACACAGCCGGATGATTCCAACGGAGCCGTTCCGATTAATGACAGTTCTGATTATGCTTATGGTTATGATGTTATGATTGCCAGGAAAATTGCGGAAACACTGGGTTATGAATTGCAGATAGTGAAGCTTGACTGGGATTCCCTGGTACCTGCAGTGCAGTCGGGAACCATTGACTGTGTTATTGCAGGACAGTCCATTACTTCGGAACGTCTTGAAATGGTGGATTTTTCCACTCCTTACTATTATGCATCTGTAGTAGGACTTGTGAAAGCTGACGGTCCTTTGGCTTCGGCAGCGGGTCTTAGTGATTTAAAGGGTGCAACCTGTACCTCACAGCTTGGCACTATCTGGTATGATGTATGCCTTCCCCAGATTGAAGATGCCAATATTCAGCCTGCCCAGGAATCGGCGCCTGCCATGTTAGTGGCGCTTGAAAGCGGACGTACTGATTTAATCGTAACGGACATGCCTACCGCTATGGCGGCCTGTGTGGCTTATCCTGATTTAAAACTCCTTGATTTTACCGGTACGGACGATGATTTTGCAGTGTCAGAGGAAGAAATTAATATAGGCATTTCCGTACAAAAGGGAAATACGGAGCTGCTTGAGGGCATTAACAGCGTGCTTGCTGATATGACAACAGAGGATTTTGACAGCATGATGCAGGAAGCTATCAGTGTACAGCCCCTTTCGGAATAAAGAAATTAAGGAATAAGAAAGAACAGGAGAGAAGCCAATGATATCCAATATGAATTTTTGGGAAAGAATCCTATATATTTTACAAAAATACGGAACATCCTATTTAAAGGGAGCGGGCACTACGCTTTTGATTGCACTGGTATCCACCTTTATCGGATGCATCATTGGCTTCCTTGTGGGAATTGTGCAGACCATACCTGTGGATAAGAAAAAAGATTCTCCGGTGAAGAGAATACTGCTTGCTGTCGTAAATGCTGTGCTTCGTGTTTATATAGAAGTATTTCGGGGAACACCCATGATTGTGCAGGCTGTTTTCATCTATTACGGAATGTCACAGGTTTTCAATGTACAGCTTTCCATGTGGCAGTCGGCATTTCTGGTAGTTTCCATTAATACCGGAGCCTATATGGCGGAATCGGTGAGAGGCGGTATTATTTCCGTAGACCCGGGACAAATGGAGGGAGCCAAGGCAATCGGAATGACTCATGTGCAGGCAATGATGAACGTAATCCTGCCCCAGGCATTCCGCAACATTCTGCCACAGATTGGCAATAACCTGATTATTAATATCAAAGACACTTCGGTGCTTTCAGTAATCAGTATAGTGGACTTATTTTTTGTACATAAGAGCGTTTCCGGTGCACTTTATACCTATTTTGAATCGGCAACTATCGTAATGGTTATTTATCTGACCATGACTTTAATTACTTCAAAGCTTCTTCGTTTGTGGGAAAATAAAATGGACGGGGATGAAAATTATGAGCTGGTGGATGTGATGGATATCGGAACCCAGCTCGGTAAGAAAAAGGCAAGGGTATAGGAGGAAATGGGCATGAGTACGGAAAATGTGATTTTAGAGATATCCCATCTTGAAAAAAATTTCGGAAGTCATGTTGTGCTTAAGGATATTAATTTCCAGGTACATACAGGAGATGTGGTATCAATTATCGGGGCATCAGGTTCAGGAAAATCTACCATGCTGCGCTGCATCAATCTTTTGGAAACGCCTACAGGCGGCAGTATTCTTTATCATGGAGAGGATATCACCAATCCCAGGGTGGATGCGCCTGCATACCGGGCAAAGGTGGGAATGGTTTTTCAGAATTTTAACTTGTTTAACAACATGACAGTGCTTGAAAACTGCATGGCAGGACAGATTAAGGTGGCTAAGAAGTCAAAGGCGGAAGCGAAGGAAAAGGCGCTGCAGTTTTTGCAGAAGGTAGGAATGTCTGCCTATATCAATGCAAAACCAAGACAGCTCTCCGGCGGTCAGAAACAGCGTGTGGCTATAGCAAGGGCTCTTGCCATGGAGCCGGAAGTCCTCCTTTTTGATGAGCCTACTTCTGCGCTTGACCCGCAGATGGTGGGAGAAGTTCTGGAAGTCATGACTGCTTTGGCAAAGGAAGGATTGACCATGATAGTCGTTACTCATGAAATGGCTTTTGCCAGGGACATATCCAGTCACGTAATTTTTATGGCAGATGGACTGATTAAGGAAGAAGGAAGTCCGAAGCAGATTTTCGGAGAGCCGAAGGAAGCTGAAACAAAAGAATTTCTTTCAAGATTCAGGAATGTATAAAGCATACTTTATTAACTTTCTATTGTCAGAAACAATACCCCGTTAATTCAGAAATGAGTTGACGGGGTTTTTGTATTCATGACAACAGATTTGCCCGTAAAGCGGGCAATATAGTATTCCGTAGAAAATGCAATGGCATAAAGAGAAATAATATGCTATTCTGAAATCAAAAAGAAAAACATTGTTTTTACGGTTTGAAAGGCAGGATATGAGCAGGAAGAATAAATATATATCCAATATTATCATCATACTGGTAACTGCGGTAATCATAGCCGCAGGCGTATATCTTTCCCTGTGGGGAAAGGATTATTCTTTAAACCAAAAAAGAGATTCCTACTTAATCGGCGCAAGCTATATGACTATGAATAATGAGTTTTATAAAATCATGAGTGAGGAAATCATCAGCAAAGTGGAAGCGGAAGGCGACAGAATGATACTCCGTGATCCGGCGCTTAACGCAAAAAGGCAGATAGAGCAGATTTATGAAATGCTGGATATGGGGGTGGATATGCTTATCATCACTCCCGTTAACTGGGAAAGCCTAACAGAGGTGATTCGTAAAGCCAAAGCGCAGGATGTGCTTATTGTGATATTGGATACCAATGTGCAGGATGAGCAGTTGGTGGATTGTACCATTACCTCCGACAATTATCAGGCAGGAGCTCTGGTGGGCGAATATTTTCTTACACAGCATGATAAGGCGAAAGTGATTATCATGACTCATGAAACAGCAAAGTCAGGAAAGGACAGGGTACAGGGCTTTGTGGATGCGGTCTCGGAAAATGAAAATATAGAGATTGTGCAGGAAATAGAATGTGAAGGACAGCTTGAAATTGCCATGCCAAAGCTCAGACAGGCCATTGAAGAGGGGATAGAATTTGACAGCGTGTTCTGCTTAAATGATCTGGCAAGCGTAGGTGCTGCGGCAGCACTGGACGAAAAGCATATGCTGGGAAAAGTGGAATTGTATGGAGTGGACGCTTCACCGGACTCCAAAGCACTGATAGCAGAGGGGATGATGCAGGCATCTGCAGCACAGTTTCCCACGGAAATAGGACGAAGGGCTTCTGAAGTAATCTATCAGCTGCTGGAAGGGAAGCAGGTGGAAAAGAATATTTTAGTGCCCGTAAAGCTGATTACACAGGAAAATGTGGTTCAGTTCGGCGTGGACAGGTGGCAGTAAAAAGGGAGGAATTGTATGGAGGAAAAGAGGGCGCCGGATATTATTTTTAAATGCATGACCAGTCTGAATCTGATTATTATTCTGTATATTGCAGGGAGTATGGCGGCCTCCCTGACAGGGTATGTTCGTGAGAATACGGCTCTTTCTTTTTTACAGCAGGTAAATGCCGTAACTATTGTGCCATGGAAAATTCCCATAGCAGCATTGCTGTTATACGGCGGTCTGCTGTTTTTTCTGGCGGTGCAGAATGAAAGCGGTTTATTGTTTTATGTTAAAACCGGATTGGAAATTATAATTAGCCTGCTTATCAGTTATCTTCTTAATTTCAGCTACACAGGAATGCTTTTGCTGATTCTGGCAGATGTTACAAGAAGATTTCCGAAAGCAAAGCGGAAGTTTGCGGTAATAGGAATCATCTGCGGAGTTTACCTTTTGTCAGATTATAATCTGGTTTCCGGCAGATACGGAATTACAGCTTTGGATACGTATCTGGCCTATTATCGAAGTGATGTGCAGGCAATTATGCTGGGACTGCGGAATGTGCTGAATTCCCTGAATATACTGATTTTTATTTTTTACATTATTCTTCTGATTCGGGAGCAGATGAGTGAGAAGGAAAGGATTTTATCACTGAATGATAAGCTGAATGAGGCAAACGAAGAGCTGAGGCTGGCGAATATACAAATGGAAGAATATGCAAGGGAATCCATAAAAAATGCGGAAACCCGGGAAAGGAACCGTCTGGCAAGAGAAATACATGATACGCTGGGGCATACCCTTACGGGAATTATCACAGGGCTGGATGCCTGCGTAACTTTGGTGGATGCGGCGCCGGATGCCACGAAGGAGCAGCTGAAGGTAATTGCTGATGTGGCAAGAAACGGTATGACGGATGTAAGAAGGTCCGTAAAGGCCTTAAGACCCGATGCCCTTGAAAAAATGGAACTTCCCAAAGCGCTTACAGCCATGATAGACGAAATGAAAAAAGCAACTCATGCCCAAATAGAGTATGACTGCACGGCAGCGCTGAAAAATTTTAACAAGGATGAAGAAGAGATTATATACAGAATCGTACAGGAGAGCATTACTAATGCAATTCGTCATGGGAAAGCCGATAAGATATGGATTTCCATCAGTATGGAATATAATGTTTTGAGTGTAAAGATAAAGGATAACGGCGTGGGCTGTGCCAAAATTGAAAAAGGTTTTGGGTTACATCACATGGAAGAGAGGCTTAATATGCTTCACGGAAGCTTATATTGCAATGGAGAAGAGGGCTTTTTAATGGAAGCAAAAATTCCTATCAGATGGGGTGAGGAGGCATAGAATATGATTAAGATATTGATTGCGGACGACCAGGAGCTAATCAGGCAGAGTCTGTCAATTATACTGGGAAATGAGCCGGATTTTGAAGTGACCGATACAGTGGCAAACGGAGTGGAGGTAGTGCGTTCCGTCAGGAAAAATAAGCCGGATGTGATATTGATGGATATCAGAATGCCGGAAATGGACGGAGTGGTATGCACGCAGATTATCAAGGAAAACTACCCTAATATTAAGATAATTATTCTTACAACTTTTGATGATGATGAATATGTTTTTAACGCACTGAAGAACGGTGCCAGCGGTTATCTTTTAAAAGGGGTATCCATGAAAGAATTGTCGGAGGCTGTCCGCAAGGTGCATGAGGGAACAGCTATGATAAACGGAGATATTGCATCCAAGGTGGTGAAGCTGTTTTCCAAAATGGCCCAGTCCAATATTACGATTCAGGTGGATGAAAAAAATGCCGGAGGTTTAAAGGAAACGGAGTGGAAGATTATTGCGCTTGTGGGAAGCGGGTTTTCCAATAAAGAAATAGCGGCAAAAATGAATTTGTCAGAAGGAACGGTAAGAAACGGACTGAGCGTAATTTTAAGCAAGCTGGCATTGCGGGACAGAACACAGCTTGCTATCTGGGCGGTGCAGACAGGAGCGGTAAACAGAATATTTGAGGATGAAGAAGGATAAACAGTGTGGATAACAGCAGGAAAAAAAAGAATTTGGTTATGTTAATATTGGGAATGGGATTCATAATTGCCGCACTGCTTCTATTAAGCGATATCGGCAGAAACTTTCCGGGAAAGAATCGGGTAATAACCGTGGGTGCATTTTCTGACAGCTATTGGGAGGTGCCAAACGGCTATTCTTATCAGATTCTGGAGGATGCCATTGCCTTGTTTGAGGAACAGAATCCGGGAATAAAGGTGGAATATGTCAGCGGAATTCTGAAGGAGGATTATCCGGAGTGGCTTTCGGAACAGCTGATTTTGGGAAATGCGCCTGATGTGTTTCTGGTGCCCGGTGAGTATTTCAACGATCTGGCGGAAATAGGAGCTTTGAAGGATTTATCGGAAATGATAGAGGATGACACAGGCTTTGAAAAGGAAGCATTTTATTCTTCCGTATTTGCTTATGGGATGTATGATGAGGGGCAGTATGCCCTGCCTTATGAATGCGCGCCGAAGCTGATGTTTGTTAATAAGTCGATTTTAGATAAGGAAGGATTGGAAGTCCCGAAAGAAGACTGGACATGGGATGATTTTTATGAAATCTGCAGGGCGGTTACAAAGGATGCGGATGGAAACGGGACTCTGGATCAGTTTGGCGCAGTAGAATACACCTGGGAGGAAGCATTTGATTCCAATGGAGTCAAGCTTTTTAACAGGCAGGGAACGGAGTGTTATTTTGCTGATGAACAGGTGGAGGAAGCCATTGTCTTTGTGGAAAAACTTCAAAAGCTGTATGAAGGCTACAATATTACCGCCAGGGACTTTGACCTGGGAAAGGTAGCTTTTCAGCCCATGTTGTTTTCCGAGTACAGGGCCTACAAGCCTTATCCTTTAAGCATCAAGAAATATTCCGGTTTTGAGTGGGAATGCATTTCCATGCCGGCGGGGAAAAGCGGCAGCAACATAGCAGGACTGGATACGTTAATGGTTGCCATGAATGAAAATACTGTCAATCAGGAATATGCATGGGAATTTATGAAGCTGCTGACCTATGATGAAGGGATTCAGTCGGAAATATTTGATTATTCGGAAGGCGTATCCGTATTAAAGAAGGTTACGGAATCGGATCAGACCCTTCAGCTTTTAATAGAGAGTTCGGGAGAAGACAGTGGGTTTAATTTGAATGTATTGAGCAATGCGGTGGAAAATGCGGTAGTAATACCCAGATTCAGAAATTATGAGGAGGCTGTTGCGCAGGTGGATAAAGCCGTTGGGGACATTATAGAGGGCAGCTCCAATATCAGCATGGAGCAGATTATCTGGAATCGGAAAATTAACAATTTTTTAAAGGACAAAGAAGGAAGATGACAACAGTCATTTGAAAAGTGACAAATGTCATGAGAAAAAGGTGACACATGTGAGATGAACATGTGCCGCCTTTTTTATATACTTGCATTACAGATAAGGAACACGAAGCAAATAAAAAGGAGGGAGCAAAGATGAAATATGTTGTTTTGGTAAGTCACGGCATGATGGCGCCGGGGCTGCACAATGCAATTGAGATGCTTGCAGGAGCAGGAAGAGAAGATATCCTTTCAGCAAGCCTTGAAAACGGAATGAGTTCCGAGGTATATGCGCAGAACTTAAGAGACCGCCTTGCAGCAGTAGGACAGGAGGATGAGGTACTGTTGTTCGGAGATTTGGTAGGCGGTTCACCCCTTACTACGGCAGCCAATATCATAGCAGAACTGGATTTATTAAAGAAGACGGTAATGATAGGCGGAATGAATCTGCCGCTGGTACTGAGTGCCGTGCTTATGAAGGACACCATGGAGCTTGGGGAGCTTTCGGAAATGCTGATTCCCGAAGCAAGAGAAGAATTAAAAGAGTTTCAGATAACAAGTGAAGAATCAGAGGATGAGATTTAAGGAGGAAAAAGAAAATGGCAGTTTCATTTATTCGTGTGGATGACAGAATGATTCACGGACAGACTTGTACAAGATGGGCGCTTGAATACCCCTGTGACGGTTTAATCGCCGTTAACAACGCAGCAGCAGGAAATGCTGTACTGAAAGCAGCTTACAAGAGCGCAAGCGGCAAAAAAACTTTTGTATGGACCCTGGATGAGTTTAAAGAAAAAAGCCAGAAGGTGCTTGACAGCAAGGACAATTATTTCCTGATTACCAAAAACCCTTTAGACATGGAAGTGATTTTAGTTGACCAGGGATTTAAGCCGGGAGTAAAGGATGTCATTATCGGACCCTGCAATGACAGGCCGGGAACTACGAAGCTTGGAAATAATCAGTCCATTACCCCGGAAGAAGCCCAGGCGCTTGAGAACATTATGAATGCCGGCTACAATGTTGAGTTTGCTTTATTAAAGGAAGAAGCAATAGGCAACTGGAAAAAATTCAGAGGTCAGTTTGGTTATAACTAGGAGGATAAAATTATGGAAATCAGTTGGTTACAGGCGATTATTTTAGGTTTGTTTGCATGTCTGGCAAGTATGCCGGGTCTCGGAGGCAGTTCAATCGGTAACTATACTTTGGGAAGACCTTTAATCGGAGGACTTGTCTGCGGCATTGTATTAGGAGATATTACAACGGGTATTTTAGTAGGCTGTGCCATGCAGGTGGTTTACATTGCGCTTGTTACACCGGGAGGAACAGTTTCGGCTGATGTACGTGCAGTCAGCTATATCGGTATTCCGCTGGCAATGGTTGCTTTAAAGAGCTATGGACTGGATGCTGCATCTTCAGAAGGCGCAGCGCTGGCAACCTCTTTCGGAACCATGGTTGGTACATTGGGAACTGTATTATTCTACGGGACAGCAACTATCAATCTGGTATGGCAGCATATGGGCTGGAAGGCTGTGGAAAAAAGACAGTATAAGAAGCTTTATCTGGTGGATATGGGACTTCCCTGGATTTCCCACTTCATTTGCTCATTCATTCCTACAATGATTATGTGTAAGTTAGGAGCAAATGTGGTTGAACTGATTAAAACAGCTCTGCCCATGGACGGCATTGCAATGAAGACACTGTTTACGGTAGGTGCTTTGCTTCCCTGTGTAGGTATTGCGATTTTGTTAAAGCAGATTGTAAAAAGCGCAGCAGATTTCGTCCCCTTCCTGTTTGGCTTTGTACTGGCAGCAGCTATGGGAATCAATCTGGTATCCGCAACAGTAGTGGCAGGAATGTTTGCAATTATTACTTATAAGATTAAGATGCTGTCCGTAAGAAAACCGGAGCTTGCCGGAGCTATGGATGATGAAGAGGAGGAAATCTGATTATGGAAAAGAAATTATCAAAAAAAGCGCTGTTAAAATCCTTCCATAACTGGTATTATGGTCACTTGACCTGTTTTTCCCAGGAGCACATGCAGACTTTTGGTTATCTGTGTTCCATGCTTCCCCTTGTGGAAGAGTTATATGAAAATGAAGATGACAAAGCAAAGGCAATGGATACTTATACCGCATTTTTCAACACGGAGCCTCAGCTTGGTACAGTAATTGTAGGTATGACGGCAGGTTTGGAAGAAGCAAGGGCAAACGGAGCCGATGATGTGGATAATGAAACCATTAACAGCCTGCGTGCAGGACTTATGGGACCGGTAGCGGGTATTGGAGATTCTCTTGTAGTAGGAACAGTCATTCCCATCCTGCTGGGTATTGCAATGGGAATGTCCACAGGCGGTTCTCCTCTTGGAGCTGTTTTCTATATAATCGTATGGAACCTGTTCGCTTACTTTGGCATGAAGTTCCTTTACTTTAAAGGATACCGGCTTGGCGGAAAAGCAGTGGATTTTCTGATTGGGGCGCAGGGCGAGGCGTTAAGAGACTCTGTTTCTACTTTAGGAGGCATTGTAATCGGTGCAGTAGCGGCAACCTGGGTCAGTGTAAAAACTTCCCTGCAGCTGCTTAACGATGCAGGGGAACCCTACCTGATTTTGCAGAATAAACTGGATGATGTGTTCCCCGGCTTATTAACCGCAGTATTTATTGTATTATGTTGGTTCTTAATGGCAAAAAAGAAGATGTCACCAATTAAAGTAATGCTGATTTTAGTGGCAGTTGCCTTTGTGGGTGTACTGGTTGGATTCTTTAATCCCGGACTGGCTTATTAATAAAGGAAGTAATATGGAAAAGCTGATAAATGTAATCGGTGAGGGCAGGTTATCATGAAATACAGGTTACTTTGTATTGATATAGACGGAACTCTGTTAGATGACAGCAAGCAGATACCGGAACAGGTCATAAAAGCGATTCAAAGGGCGGCAGGGCTGGGGCTTAAAGTAGCATTAATTACAGGACGGATGCCTGCGGCAACGGATTTTATAGCCAAGGAGCTTCAGATTCCCTGCATATATGCCTGCAATGCGGGAACTTACATATTGGAAGATGATAAATGTATAAGTGTACAGTATATGGCAGCAGATACCATGGAAGAGCTGTACAATGTGATAAAAAAATATGAAATTCCCCTGTGGATTTTCAGAGGCAGAAAGTGGTATGTGACAGGCATGGATGATTTTGTGAAAGAGGAAATAGAGCTTATACATTATGTGCCGGAGATTGAAGACGCAGAAATGCTTGCCGCAAAATGGAGAAAAGAAAAGACAGGACCCAACAAGGTGCTGATAGGGGCAATGCCTGAAACTGTTCAGAAAATTTATGCTGAACTGAAAAGCATAAACAGGCAGGATATAGATATGGCATGTTCTTCGGAATATTTCCTGGAAATTTTCCCTAAGGGAATGAACAAGGGAAAGGCGCTTATGCTGATTTGTGAAAAAGAAGGAATCAGAAGGGAAGAAACCATTGCTTTTGGTGACCAGGAGCTGGATATTCCCATGCTGGAAGCTGCAGGCATAGGAGTTGCCATGGGAAATGCCATAGAAGAATTAAAACAAAAAGCGGATTTTATAACAAAGACAAATAATGAAGCAGGAATTGCTTATGCATTGGATTATTATTTGAATCAGGAGGAAAAAACATGGTAAAGTTTACATTTACAGTAAAGGATGAAATGGGATTACATGCAAGACCGGCAGGACTTTTGGTAAAGGAAGCCGCTAAATGCAGCAGTAAGGTTACTTTGAAAAAGGGTGAAAAAACAGGAGATGCCAAGCGTATTTTCAATGTAATGGGATTATCGGTAAAAGGCGGCGAAGAGGTGGAAATTATAGTTGAAGGTGAAAAGGAACAGGAAGAGGCGGCAGCCCTTGAAGCCTTTATTTCTGAAAATATATAAAGAAACTTGAAGGGGCCGTCGAAGCGGCAGATTGAGAGGTAAGCATGAAAACTTTTTATGGGAAACCGGTTTTTTATGGAATTGCTATCGGAAGAATTCAGGTTTTAAAGAAAGAAAAGAAAAATGTATTCAGAAGCCATATTGATGATGCACAACAGGAGCTTAAGCGAATGGAGCGCGCCGTTTCGGAAACTGCCGTTCAGTTAAAACAGCTGTATGAAAAGGCTCTTTTAGAAGTAGGAGAGTCAGGAGCCACAATCTTTGAGGTGCATCAAATGATGTTGGAGGACCAGGACTATCAGGAATCCATTCAGAATATAATTCGTACCCAGCAGGTCAATGCAGAATATGCAGTTGCCGTTACAGCAGACAATTTTGCCAACATGTTTGCTATGATGGATGATGCCTATATGAAGGAGCGTGCCGCAGATGTCAGGGATATTTCCGAAAGATTGATTTCTGTTCTGATGGAGGAAGAAACGGAAGAACTAAACGCTGATATGCCGATTATCATTGTGGCAGATGATTTATCTCCCAGTGAAACAGTGCAGATGGACAAAAGCAAGGTGCAGTCCTTTGTAACACGTTACGGTTCCACTAATTCCCACACTGCAATTCTGGCAAGAACCATGAATGTACCGGCATTAATCGGACTTGATTATGATGAGGATATTGACGGGAAAACAGCCGTTGTTGACGGTTTTAGGGGTGAATTGATTGTAGAACCGGATGAAGCTGTTCTTGCGGAATATGAAGAAAAAGCGCAACAGGAAATTGCCAAAAAGCAGCTTTTGCAGGAATTAAAGGGCAAGGAGACAATTACTCGTGGAGGCAGGGAGATCAAACTCTATGCCAATATCGGAGGAATTTCGGATTTACAGTCCGTTATGCAGAATGATGCTGCGGGAATCGGGTTATTCAGGAGTGAGTTTCTGTATCTGGAAAAGGATACCTACCCTACTGAGGATGAACAGTTTCAGGTATACCGTTCCGTGGCGGAAACTCTTGCAGGAAAAAAGGTTATTATCAGAACCCTGGATATCGGTGCCGACAAGCAGATTGACTACTTTGGCCTGGATAAGGAAGATAATCCTGCCATGGGGTACCGTGCTATCCGCATCTGTTTAAAGCGGATTGATATTTTTAAGACACAGCTGCGTGCATTGTTCAGGGCAAGCGCCTATGGAAATATCGGCATTATGTTTCCTATGATTATTTCTGTAGGGGAAGTAAAACGCATTAAGGAAATCGTGGAGGAAGTCAAAGCGGAGCTTAAGGAAAACGGAATTGTTTATGGAGAAGTCGAGCTTGGTATTATGATTGAAACACCGGCTGCGGTTATGGTCAGTGATGAGCTGGCGAAAGAAGTGGACTTTTTCAGTATCGGTACCAATGACTTGACTCAGTATACCCTTGCCATAGACAGAATGCCAAGTTGGATGATATTTATGATTCCCATCATCCGGCGGTGCTTAAAATGATACAAATGGTAATCGAGAACGGACATAAAGGCGGTGCATGGGTAGGAATCTGCGGGGAGCTTGGAGCAGATTTGACGCTGACGGATACCTTTGTGGAAATGGGAATCGATGAACTCAGCGTTTCACCTTCCTGTATTCTGCCAATCAGGAAAAAGATACGTGAACACAGTTGATAAAACAGCTAATAACTTATTTGCCCCCTTTTTATAAAGAAATCGTCAGATAAGAATTTTCTTATTTGACGATTTCCTATGTCAGTATCCCATTTCTTTTAGTTCAGCTACGATTTTTACGTATGCTTCAATCACATCAAAGCCTTTATAATCCTCACGCTTTAAGTCAATCATATCGCCGTGGGAGATTCCGCGGCGCCCGTTGCTCACAAATGTGCCTTTAAAATTTCCCCATTTGGCGGATTCCTCCGAAACCAGCCCGTCGTTTTTGGACGCTCCCGCAAAGAACATGATAAGATTGGGAATCCATAAAAGCGGGTCTCCGAAGGTGTGCTTTACGACAGAAGCATAGCTTTGATAGTAAACGCCCGGAGCATCGGGGTATTTTTCATTAAATTCCCGGCAGAAGGAAGGTGACAGCTGCTTGCTGGAGTGGTAACAGTCAGGATGCCGGTCTCCCGCCTTGCCAAAGCTTTTGTCAAAAAGAGAAGCTACAAGATGATAAATGTTATCCGGCAGTTTGTTCAGCAGGTTCAAAAGCTCAGAGCCTCTGTGGGGCGTGGACATGGTGGTAAGGGAAGCAATTTTTCCTTCCATATGTAAGCCGGATATCAGGTAGCGGGCATCCAGCCCGCCCTTGGAGTGGGCGATAATGTTTACCTTATCACAGTGATTTTCTTTCAGGATTTCTTCTGTTTTTTCCCTGATAATTTCCGCGTTGTTTTCAATGGTTCCCCAGGCTTCCTGATGACCGTAATAGACAACAGCCCCGTTTCTTACAAGCTCCTTTGGAATTCTGCCCCAGTAATTAAAGTATTTAAAATCCCGAAATCCAATGCCGTGAAGCATGATAATGGGATAGCGTGTGGCACAAATCAGGGAGCCGTCTCTCTCTTTTCTGTTTTCAAAGCGGCAGGTTTCCGCATCATATTCTATTTTCGCCCGCCTGCTTAAATATTTCAGCGGAAAAAGGTGAATTACCGGTATCCATAAAAAGCAGATAAAAACAATTCTTTTCCATATGCCCAGACTCCGGCAGGCGGCGAGAATACGGATGCTTCCGTTTAAAATCAAAAGATAAAAATGCAGGCAGCAGACAATGAGGTCTATCAGAATCATGATAATAACCGTATCGCTGTCTGCAAACTCTGGAAGAATCTGTATATCCAGTACAGTCCAAAGGACATAAAACAAAAGCTGCGCGCAGATTCCCCAAAAACAAAGCCGCAGAATTTTTCGCCCTCCAAGCATCACCTTAAGGCGGAAGGAGGGCATTTCTTTTGAAGTACGTGATTTTGCAGACCTGCAGGGCATAAGATGAAGGCAGATGCAAAGCACTGCATATATCAGGAAAATGCAGGCATCAAGTATAAAGAGCCGGATGCGGGGAGCGCTGCCCGCATACATATAAGTGGTATAAAAGTAGTTTATCATAATGGCTAAAAGCCAGATATGAGGCAGTAAAATCATGGTTCCTCCTTAGCAGCGGATTACAATTCCGGCACATCTTCTGCAGCTTCCACACCGCAGCACTCTGCGGATTACAATCCCAGCACTTCCTGCGCAACTTCCACACCGCAGCGGATGCAGTCGGGACAGGAACACAGCATTTTTCCTGTTTCAATGCCTTTTAATTCCTTACATACGCAGCTTCCGGTTTTTTCCTTAAAACATTTTACCATTTCCTTTGAAAGCTTATAGGTATCTGCCTTTGTGGCAGGATTTTCAAGATTGCCGTCACTGTTTTTAAAGCCTGCCAGCATAACGGCACCTGATAAAGCACCGCAGGTGGCTTCCATTCCGCCCATACCAAGTCCGAAGCCTTCTGCTGCCTGAAACAGTGTCTTTTCATCAACGCCGATTTCTTCTGCAAAAGCACAGGCCACTGCCTGGGCACAGTTGAATTTCCTGTCATGATTTGCGATTGCCAGTTCTTTTTTTGTCATTTCTTTTGTGTCCTTTCTATTTCAGAAATATTTTTATTTTCATTTCTTTTTGCTGCTTTTTCCGGTGCATTTTTAAATTATATCATAACTGCCGTGGTAAGACCAGATTAGGGAGTGATAATTCCGGATTATCAAATGTCCTTTGCAGTGAGACAGCACAGATGCACCTTTGCCGCCGGATATGCAGGAAATCAGTAGACAAAAAAAGGGGAAAGTAGTAGATTATAAATAGTGAGTTTTTCGTATAGCAGGGTCTGCCAACAGGGCTCCAACAGGCAGGCATATGAAATAATTTTAAGAAGCGAGGTAGAAAAAATGGCAAGAAAAGTAGTTTTGGCAGGTGCATGCCGTACAGCAATCGGAACAATGGGCGGAGCTTTAAGCAATACACCGGCACCGGACCTTGGAACAGTAGTAATTAAAGAAGCTTTAAAAAGAACAGGCATTAAACCGGAACAGGTTGATGAGGTATATATGGGATGTGTAATCCAGGCAGGGCTCGGACAGAATCCCGCAAGGCAGGCGGCAGTGAATGCGGGTATCCCTGTAGAAGTGCCTGCAACTACCATTAACGTTTTGTGCGGTTCAGGACTTCACTGTGTGAATCTGGCAGCCAAACTGATTGCCTGCGGCGACGCAGATATTATTGTGGCAGGCGGCATGGAAAATATGTCAAAGGCGCCTTACCTGCTTTATGACGCCCGTTTCGGTTATCGTATGGGAGCAGCTAAAATGGATGATGCACTCCTTAGGGATGCCCTTCATGATGCTTTCGGCGGTTATCATATGGGAATTACAGCTGAAAATGTGGCAGAGGATTGGGGACTTACAAGGCAGCAGCTGGATGAATTTGCGGCATGGAGCCAGAACAAGTGTGAAAAGGCACAGGCAGAGGGGAAATTTAAAGATGAAATCGTGCCTGTTGAAGTAAAGAAAAAGAAGGAGACTATTTTATTTGATACGGATGAAGGACCCAGAGCAGGCGTAACGGCAGAAGGAATCAGCAAGCTTCGTCCTGCCTTTAAGGAGGGCGGTTTAGTAACAGCAGCCAATTCTTCAGGCATCAATGACGGTGCGGCAGCTATTATTGTTATGAGCGAAGAAAAAGCAAAGGAACTGGGAGTGACACCCATGGGTACATGGATTGGCGGAGAGCTTGCCGGAGTGGAACCCCGCATTATGGGTGTAGGTCCTGTAGCATCTACCAGAAAAGTAATGGAAAAGACAGGTTATAAGATAGAAGATTTTGATTTGATTGAAGCAAATGAGGCTTTTGCTGCCCAGTCTGTAGCGGTAGGCCATGACCTTGGATTTGATATGGATAAGCTGAATGTAAACGGCGGCGCTATTGCCCTCGGACATCCGGTAGGCGCATCAGGATGCCGTATTCTGGTTACACTGCTTCATGAAATGGCAAAGCGGGATGCCAGAAAGGGACTTGCTACCTTGTGCGTAGGAGGCGGTATGGGATGTTCCGCTATCGTGGTCAGGGAATAAGGCAGTAATTGCAACAGGTAATTGTAGTAGAAAGGAATAAATGAATGGCAAACATAATTACGGATGAAACCATTGAATATGTAGGTATTCTTGCCAAGCTTGAGCTTTCTGAGGAAGAGAAAGAGCAGGCGAAGAAGGATATGGGCAGTATGCTGGATTATATTGATAAGCTGGGTGAGCTGGATACTGCCGGAGTTGAGCCTATGTCCCATGTATTCCCGGTCAATAATGTATTCAGGGAAGATGTGGTTACCAACGGGGATGACAGGGAGAATATCCTTAAAAATGCACCGGAAGAAAAAGACGGGATGTTCGTAGTGCCCCGTACATTTGATTAGGAGGACGGCAGAAATGAGTATACTGGATATGACTGCCGTAGAGCTTGCGGCAGCGATTAAAAACAAAGAAGTAACGGTAAAAGAAGCCACTCTTGCCGTGCTTGAACAGATTGAAAAAAAGGAAAGCGCTTATCATTGCTATGTAACGGTTGATAAGGAAGGCGCTCTTAAGAAGGCGCAGGAAGTACAGGAAAAAATAGACGCAGGAGAGCTGACAGGACCTCTTGCAGGCGTACCCGTTGCCATTAAGGACAATATGTGTACGGAAGGACTGCTTACTACCTGTTCTTCCAGGATATTGGGAAATTTTGTCCCCACTTTTTCATCGGAAGCAGTCTTAAATCTGGAAAAGGCAGGAGCAGTTATTTTAGGAAAAACCAATATGGATGAATTTGCCATGGGTTCCACTACGGAGACTTCGGCTTTTGGCGAGACAAAGAATCCATGGAATCCTGAGCATGTGCCGGGAGGTTCTTCAGGCGGAAGTGCGGCAGCGGTAGCGGCAAATGAATGTTTTTATGCCCTTGGTTCCGATACCGGCGGTTCCATCAGACAGCCCGCCTCCTTCTGCGGAGTGGTTGGTTTAAAGCCTACCTACGGAACCGTATCGCGTTACGGGCTGATTGCCTATGGTTCTTCTTTGGACCAGATTGGACCCTTGTGTAAAGATGTAACGGACTGCGCAACGATTATGGAAGTGATTGCTTCCCATGACCTTAAGGATTCCACTTCCGTAGAAAGAGAAGACACAGATTTTACAAGCGCTCTTGTGGATGATGTAAAGGGCATGAAAATCGGCATTCCAAGGGATTATTTCGGAGAAGGTCTTGACCCTGAGGTAAAGGCAGCCGTATTAAAGGCGGCGCAGCAGCTGAAAGAAAAAGGTGCAATCGTGGAAGAATTCGACTTAAGCCTGGTAGAATATGCGATTCCCACCTATTATACTATTGCGGCAGCGGAAGCCAGCTCTAATCTTGAGCGTTTTGACGGCATTAAGTACGGCTATCGTACAGAAGATTATAACGGACTTCACAATATGTACAAAAAATCACGTTCCGAAGGTTTCGGTGCGGAGGTAAAGAGAAGAATTATGCTGGGAAGCTTTGTTTTAAGCTCCGGCTATTATGATGCCTACTATTTAAAAGCACTGCGGGTTAAGGCGCTGATTAAGAAAGCCTTTGACGAGGCCTTTGCAAAATATGATGTTATTTTAGGACCGGTGGCGCCCACCACAGCCCCTAAACTGGGCGACAGCCTGTCAGACCCCATTAAGATGTATCTGGGTGATATTTATACGATTTCCGTCAATCTGGCAGGACTTCCCGGCTTAAGCATTCCCTGCGGCGTTGACAGCAAGGGGCTTCCTATCGGGCTTCAGCTGATTGGCGACTGTTTTATGGAAAAGAAGTTGATTCAGACAGCTTATGCATATGAAAAAGCAAGAGGCGCTTTTGGCAGAAAGGAGGAGAACTGACATGGAAAAGCAATATGAAACCGTCATTGGACTGGAAGTTCATGTAGAGCTTGCTACCAAAACTAAAATTTTCTGCGGATGCTCCACTGCTTTCGGAGGTGCGCCCAATACTCATACCTGCCCGGTGTGTACCGGTATGCCGGGTTCCCTTCCCGTATTGAACAAACAGGTGCTCGAATATGCGGTAGCGGTAGGTCTTGCTACTAACTGTGATATTACAAAATATTGCAAGTTCGACCGTAAAAATTATTTTTATCCTGACAACCCACAGAATTATCAGATATCTCAGCTGTATCTGCCTGTCTGCAGAAACGGCAAGGTAGAGATTGAAACAGAGGCAGGAAAGAAATTTATAGGAATTCATGAGATTCATATGGAAGAAGATGCGGGCAAATTGGTGCATGATGAATGGGAAGACTGCTCTTTAGTAGATTTTAACCGTTCCGGAGTGCCTCTTATTGAAATCGTATCAGAGCCAGATATGAGAAGTGCCAAGGAGGTTATTGCTTACCTGGAAAAACTGCGTATGACTATTCAGTATCTTGGCGCTTCCGATTGTAAAATGCAGGAAGGCTCCATGCGCGCCGATGTAAATCTTTCCGTAAGGGAGGTTGGCGCTAAAGAATTCGGCACCCGTACGGAAATGAAGAATTTAAACTCCTTTAAGGCAATCGCAAGAGCCATTGAGGGAGAAAGAGAGCGTCAGATTGATTTGCTGGAATCAGGAGAAAAAGTAATACAGGAAACAAGGCGATGGGATGATAATAAGGGCGAGTCCTATGCCATGAGAAGCAAGGAAGATGCCCAGGATTACCGTTATTTCCCTGACCCTGATTTGGTTCCCATTGTTTTAAGCGATGAGTTCCTTGATGAAATCAGGGCAAAGCAGCCTGAATTCCGTGAGGAAAAAATGGTGCGCTACAAGGAAGAATTTGATATTCCCGATTATGATATAGAAATTATTACAGGCACCAAGCATATGACGGACATTTTTGAAGCTGCAGTAGCTTTAGGCGCACAGCCGAAGAAGGTTTCCAACTGGCTGATGGGTGAAACCCTGCGTCTCCTTAAAGAAAATGATATGGAGCCGGAGGATATCCGCTTTTCACCGGAAAACCTTGCGAAGCTGATTGCGCTTACGGATTCCAAATCCATTAACGGTTCCGTAGCCAAAGAGGTTTTCGAGGAAATGTTTAAAAACGATGTTGACCCCGAAAAGTATGTGGAAGAAAAGGGACTTAAGACTGTCAATGATGAAGGAGCGCTTCGCAGGACAGTGGAAGATGTGATTGCAAACAATCCCCAGTCCGTAGAAGATTACCGTAACGGTAAGGAAAAGGCAATCGGCTTTTTGGTAGGTCAGACCATGAAGGCCATGAAGGGCAAGGCTGACCCGGGAATGGTGAACCGCATTTTGAAGGAATTGCTGTAATAAGACGGGGTAAAGTGTGGAATATTGTAAGAAACAATAGAAAGCACGCTTTGCGAACTTTCTATTGTCATGAATAAAAAGGTTTGGAGAAATCATTGGGTTTTCTCCAAACCTTTTCTATTGATGATCTTTTTTATGGTCCGTTGTGCTTTCTTCATTTTTGATTTCCCAGTGAATCAGGAAAGTAAGAAGCGCACGAAGGGCAATAATGCTGGCAACAATTAAAATTTCTTTAAACTCCCGCACGGCAACGGTTCTTAATATTTCACTTCCCAATTTGAATTCCAGACCCATTGCCATGCCTTTGGCAAGGTTCAGTCTGGTTTCGGGTCTGCGCATAATATATTCATAAATACCGTGCAGGCAGGCTACAATGATAATAATGACGCCTGTGTATTCAAAAAGCAGAATTGCGTAATTAACAATAGTTTGTAATAACTCATGTAAAACTGTATACATAATTTGTTCCCTTTTCCTCAGTATAAAATTTTAATGAATGGTATCGTTGATATACTGAAAGCTTAATAAAGACATTATGTGTGAACTGTAACAGTATAGCATGAAGCAGAGAATGTTTCAAGAAAAAATATCTTGTCAAACGAAATTTTGTATGATAGTATTTTGCCAAAGCATACCTTATTGAGCATTGGCAGTTCAATAAGGATAAAGTATTTCTATTATTAATCAGGCATCATGCCTTTCTTAATACTGTGCTGTAAATTGTACGGTATATCAAAGAATCTCAGGAAATCTGCCGCTTATAAAACAGTTGTTTATAAGCATATGCTTTTAATTACCCAATCATATTTTATTAAAAGCAGGAGATTTCCGGAGACCTCCTGCAAGGCCACAGGAGGAAGAGGATGCATACGATATGGTTGCAAATTATGCGGGAGAAGAAGAGATGTTCAGAATCAAAGATAAGCATAAGAAAGGCGGGAAAGTGGATATGTGTCAGGGGTTAAGAGAGTGGCTTGAGGATGAGAGAAATGCAGGAGATGCTTCAAGGCTTGTTATAAGCGTGGAAGCTGCCATGAAAAATTTTAATGTGGATTTACAAAAAGCCTGTGAAGGAACAGGAACCACTGTAGAAGAATATGAAAAAGCAAAATCCGGGTTTTTGTGTTAAAAACCCGGAGACATGAAAATGCGGTATTTTACCGCCGACAATAATAGAAAGCGCGTTTTGTAAATTCTATTGCCATAAATTAAATTCATCCTGCCATTTTTCTTCTGGCGAAACAGTCATTCTCATAAACATATATGCGAATTTCAGTTCCCAGATATTTCGTCTGATAAGGTTTATTCCCTTTACCTTTTCCCTGATATATTTATAATATGCTATCAGAAGCGGAATGAAGTAAATCAGTATTCCTCCGATGAAAGCGCCGATATATAAGTCGGGAAAATCAAAAACATGTCCCTTTATGCACAGATAATCCAGGGTGAAACTTCCCCGCATTCTGGTTATGAGTCTGTATAATGCAGCGGCAATTCCGGCATCCGCCGGATAAAGCCAATGGGGGCTTAACTTAAAAAAACGTCCCATTGCATCTAAATACCGGAATAGAAGAAATACAATCAATAGTGTGACTGCATGTTCAAGTAACAGCAGCCATCTGTTGTAACCGATTCCGAGCCTGCCGTGAATCCAGTTTCCGGTGCTGTTATAATCAGGGAAAACAGACAGGTATGAGTTAATCACTATGGGATGCTGTGATAATTCATCATAATGAAAATAGACAATTCTTTCCAGCAGTCCGGCAAGTATAAGCAATATTAAGATGAAAATAAAATGGCTCTTTCCTTTTTTCAGTAGTTTCATAAGTACCTCTGATTGTTAAACATAAACAGATTAAAATCCACCGAAGTGTGACAAGGTTTTTGATGCCTGCAGGCTTCCTTTCAGAATCAAATTTACTTTATTATAGCATATATAAAGATTTTGAGAAAAGCGGAAAGGGAAAGAAATTAAAGCATCTTCAAAAATGATGTTATTTATTGCAGCAGAGAGTATGTTCTGTTGCATGTTAAAAAGGTGTTAAAAAGGTACGTTAAAAAATGTGCAAAATCGCTTGCACCGGATAGTTATATGTGATAGAATATCCCTCGGTGGCGCACAAATGTCTCCTAATCAAAGACTGATGCGGACATATGTACGTCATCGAGGGATTGGTGCTTGGCAATAGAAAGCATGCGCTGTGAGACGGTGTTATGAGGTAGCTTATGGGAAAGCGATATTATGTAGTAAAGGAACAGGCGGTGCCTGAAGTGCTTTTAAAAGTAGTGGAAGCCAAAAAGCTTCTCGATTCGGGGAAAGTACATACTGTCAATGAGGCTGCTGACCGGGTGGGAATCAGCCGCAGTTCCTTCTATAAATATAAAGAAGATATTTTTGAATTTCATGAGCACTCCCAGGGAACGACTATAACCCTTACCTTTCAAATGGAGGATGAGCCGGGGCTTTTGTCCGATGTGCTTAAGATTATAGCGGAGTTTGGTGCGAACATACTGACGATTCATCAGAGTATTCCCATTAACGGAGTTGCTTCCCTCAGCCTGAGCGTACAGGTACTCCCGACAACAGGCAATGTTTCCGAAATGCTGGAGGCAATGGAGAAGCAGAAGGGTGTCAGAAATGTAAAGATATTGGCTAAGGAATAGAAAGAAGTTCTAAAACAAAAGGGAATAAAGAAAGCAGGAGGAGAAAAAATGATTCAGGTAGCGGTTTTGGGATACGGCACAGTGGGAAGCGGTGTTGTGGAAGTAATTGAAAAGAATAAAGAGGAGATTAATAAAAAATCAGGGGAAGAACTGAATATTAAATATATTTTAGACCTTCGTGATTTCCCCGGAGACCCTTATGAGGATAAAGTAGTGCATGATGTCAATCAGATTCTGGATGACCCGGAGGTAAAGATAATCTGTGAAACCATGGGAGGGCTTAAACCGGCATACGATTTTACAAAGCGTGCGCTGCTTTCAGGTAAGAGTGTATGTACCTCCAATAAGGAACTGGTGGCTGCACATGGACCGGAGCTGATTCAAATAGCCCATGAGAACAAGTGCAACTATTTATTTGAGGCAAGCGTAGGCGGCGGCATTCCCATTATCCGTCCTTTGAATTATTCATTGACTGCAGAAAAAATTGATGCTATTACCGGCATTTTAAACGGAACCACTAATTATATTTTATCCAAGATGGAAAAAGAAGGCGCCGGATTTGAGGAGGTTCTTAAGGAAGCACAGGAAAAGGGCTATGCGGAAAGAAATCCGGAAGCTGATGTGGAAGGCTATGATGCCTGCCGTAAAATAGCAATTCTTTCTTCCCTGATGTGCGGAAAAAATGTAAAGTATGAAGATATTTATACAGAAGGAATTACAAAGATTACGGCAACTGATTTTATTTATGCTCATGCAATGGGAAAAACCATTAAGCTTCTTGCCCAGAGCAAAGAAGAGGACGGTAATTTCTATGCTATGGTAGCTCCTTTTATGATTAGCAGGGATCATCCGCTTTATATGGTTAATGATGTATTTAATGCTGTGTGCGTTCATGGAAATATGCTGGGAGATTCCATGTATTACGGAAGAGGAGCGGGCAAGCTTCCCACCGCAAGCGCGGTAGTTTCCGATGTGGTGGACTGTGCAAGACATATCGGAAAGGTAATTATGTGCTTCTGGGATGCGGAAGACGTAAAGCTTACAGGTATTGACGAAGCCAGCAGGCGCTTTTTTGTAAGGGTGTCTGCAGAAAAAGAAAGGGAAGCCATTGCCGTATTTGAAAGCGTCAGGGTGGTAGAGGCAGATGTTTCCGGCGAGTTCGCATTTGTAACAGATGTAATGACAGAAAAAGAATTTAATAAAAAGGCTGAAGCAGTGGGAATTATCAGCCGTATCAGAATCGAGGGTTAATAACTATGAGCAATAAGAAATTTGTGGTAGTGTTAGGCGATGGTATGGCTGATGAGCCTATTGAAGCCCTGGAAGGGAAGACACCGATTGAATATGCGGATACACCGGCACTTGACAGATTAAGCAAGCTTTCCGAGATAGGACTTGTACATACGATTCCGGAAGGAATGAAGCCGGGTTCCGATACGGCAAATCTTTCCGTTCTGGGCTATGATCCCAAGCTCTATTATTCAGGACGCTCCCCTTTGGAAGCTCTGAGCATTGGGGTTCCCATGAAGGACACGGATATTGCCTTAAGGTGCAATATTGTTACGATTTCGGAAAATGACGTGCCCTTTGAAGAACAGATTATAATTGACCACAGTTCAGGGGAAATCAGCACAGAGGATTGTGCTGTGCTTTTGGAAGCGGTAAAGAAGGAATTGCAAAACGAAACCTATCAGTTTTATGTGGGAACCAGCTATCGCCATTGTCTTATCTGGAATCATGGGCAGGTGCTTGAACTTTCGCAGCCTCATGATGTATTGACACAGGTTATCGGACAGCACCTTCCGACAGATGAAAATCTGCTTTACATGATGAAGAGAAGCTATGAAATTTTAAAGGACCATCCTCTTAATATTGAGAGGAAGAAAAAGGGCTTAAATCCTGCTAACTGCTGCTGGTTCTGGGGAGCAGGAACGAAACCGGCTCTCTCTTCTTTTGAGGAAAAGAACGGTGTGAAAGGCATGATGGTATCTGCAGTTGATTTACTGAAAGGAATTGCAGTAGGCGCCGGTATGGGAGTAGCTAAGGTGGAGGGCGCTAACGGCGGTCTGGATACCAATTATGAAGGAAAAACCCAGGCAGCCCTTGATGCATTGAAAAACGGTTATGATTTTGTATATATTCATGTGGAGGCTCCTGATGAAATGGGACATCAGGGAAGTGTAGAGAAAAAGGTGAAAGCGATTGAATATCTTGATAAGAGGGTAATCGGACCTTTGACCACAGCCCTTGATGCAGAAAAAGCCGATTACAGGCTTTTGGTTATGCCTGACCATCCCACACCTATCCGTGTCAGGACCCATACCTCTGACAGCGTGCCGTATCTGATATATGACAGTATGAATTTACAGAATCATACTTGGAATTACAATGAAAAGGAAGCAAAGGAAAGCGGTAATTTTATTGCCAAAGGGCATACAATAATAGATAAATTATTGGAAAAATAACTGCCGTAAGGGATGAAGATAATATTATTATTTTAATGAAACAGATATATGGAGGATGTTATGAAAAAAGTAGTAAAGTTTGGCGGAAGTTCTCTGGCAAGCGCGGAACAGTTTAAGAAAGTGGCTGATATTATTCATGCGGATAAGGAAAGAAGGTATGTGGTGCCTTCTGCTCCGGGTAAAAGATTTTCCGGTGATACCAAGGTGACGGATATGCTTTATGGCTGCTATCATCTGGCAGAAGCAGGAAAGGATTTTAAGAAAGAACTTGCCGACATTGCAGCTCGTTATCAGGAAATTATTGACGGACTTTCCCTTGACCTTTCCTTAAAGGATGAATTTAAAACTATCGAAAAGAATTTCAAGGAAAAAGCGGGAGAGAACTATGCTGCTTCCAGGGGAGAATATTTAAACGGAATTATTATGGCAGCATATCTTGGATATGAGTTTGTGGATTCTGCGGAAGTAATCCGTTTTAAGGACAGTGGTGAATTTGATTCCGAAGTAACAAATCAGATATTAAGTGAGCGTCTTGCGGGAATGGAGCGTGCTGTGGTTCCCGGATTTTACGGTGCCTATGCAGACGGCAGGGTAAAGACCTTTTCAAGAGGCGGCTCAGATGTTACCGGTTCCATTGTAGCAAGAGCTGTAAAAGCTGATGTTTATGAGAACTGGACGGATGTATCCGGATTTTTGATTGCAGATCCCAGAATTATTGAAAATCCTGAAGCAATAGAGACAATTACCTACAGGGAACTCAGGGAGCTTTCTTATATGGGAGCCAGTGTGCTTCATGAAGATGCTATCTTCCCCGTAAGGAGGGAAGGGATTCCGATTAATATCAAGAATACAAACAAGCCGGAGGATGAAGGTACGTGGATTGTGGAAAGCACCTGCCAGAAGTCTAAATATGTAATTACAGGTGTTGCGGGCAAAAAGGGATTCTGTTCCGTTAACATTGAAAAAGCCATGATGAATTCTGAAATCGGATTTGGAAGAAAAGTATTGCAGGCATTTGAAGATTACGGAATTTCTTTTGAACACGTGCCGTCAGGAATCGATACCATGACAGTATTCGTTCATCAGGATGAATTTATAGACAAGGAACAGAAGGTGGTATCAGCAATTCACAGACTGGCGGACCCGGATTCCATTGATATTGAAGCAGACCTGGCTTTGATTGCAGTAGTGGGGCGGGGCATGAAGTCCACAAGAGGAACCGCAGGACGTATTTTTTCAGCCCTTGCCCATGCAAATGTCAATGTTAAGATGATTGACCAGGGTTCCAGTGAGTTAAATATTATTATCGGTGTTGCCAATGCGGATTTTGAAGCTGCAATTAAAGCAGTTTATGATATCTTTGTACTGGCACAAATTTAAAAAGCTTTTATCAGAGTAACAAACGGCAGTTTTGGAATTTTATCCGAAACTGCCGTTTGTTACTGTCAATAAAAGTTGGCAAAAAGCCTGCTTTTTGTTGATTAGCCTAATAAGTTGTAATCATTTCTTCAAATGCTATGTTTTCATCCCACATATAATCCAGATATTTCTTTGCCGTTTCAGCTCTCTGGGTGGTAACAGGCACACCGTAAATCGGTACAAGAGGGGTATAAATATTGGTTCTTACTGCAAGAGGCGATTCGTCGACGAAAATTCCTACCGGTACCGGCTCTTCCATGGTTTCGGGATATCTGTGGGCATTTGCTTCAGAAGCCATTTCCTCGGTAGTGGATGCCCTGTGGGATTCAGAGTCGGCTGTAACTGCAGGGTCATTTTCCTCTAATTCCTCGGCTCTTCGTACTTCCGCATAATCAAGGTAATAGACTCTGTTCTCTGCTTTATATCTGTCAAGCTCTTCAGGACTTAAAAGTTCTTCCAGGTTCATAAACATGCCGTTAAAAGAAAAACTGTAAAAAACCTGTCCGTCTGCGATTACTGCATCCAGTTCCTTCGTCTGCATCATGGCAGCCAGCTTTTGAAAGGTTGAATAATCCATTCCCGTCTGAGACTGATATGATAAAACTGTGGAGGTATCTATGAAGCATTCATAATTCTCGGTATCAAGCTCCGCATATTCGGAAAAAGAAGATTCCAGGGCATTTCCGTCAAGGGCATAAGCATTCAGCATGATACCGTAAAAAGAAGTATCCTTAGCAGTTACCATGTCGTGGATAAAAACGGAAACTAAGGCAATAACAATAATGGTTACAATGGTATGTATCTTATAATAGTACCAGAAGTAATTCCATTTTTCCTTAAAACTCATGTCTTTAGCCTTCATGTGCTGTTGTTTGATTTCGTCGTTTACGCCTTTATACTCCTTCGGCTGCCATCCTTTTTTAAACATAATAAAAATTCCTTCTTTTGCACTTGCTTTCCTTCAAATAGTATATTAAAATACTCACTAACTCACAATAAGAGAAAATGAGCAGTCCATTGTTATCATAACTTTATTAAAAAAAACTGTCAACGAAATAGAATGGACTATCTATAAAATTTCAGTGAAAATTTTATAAACTAAAATCTAATTTAAAAACGGTGTATCTATATCTCTTGAAAGTTTAGAGAAAATATAATATCATAATATTATTATACATTTGTCAGAGAAAGGTACGGTATCAATATGAATGAAACATATGTAGAATGGCTTGTTAAAAAGAAAACCCCCGCATATTTGGCTTTCCTTAAGATATTAACAATTATGCTGGCGGTTTGTTTTATTGTAGTGGGATTTGTATTTCTTCCCGCACTTCTGATTGGAGTTATAATGGCTGTTGCAGCATATTTTGTTTATCTGAATTCAGATTTGGAATATGAATATCTGTATGTTGACAAGGAACTTACCATTGATAAGGTTATGGCTAAAAGCAGGAGAAAAAGAGTGGCAACCTTTGAACTGGATAAAATGGAGATTGTAGCACCGATTAAATCCTGGCACCTTGACAATTATAAGAACAGAAGCGACAAAGAGGTGGATTACAGCTCAGGAGTGGAAAATCAGCCGGACCGTCGTTTTATTTTCTTCTATGACGGGCAGAAAAAGATTATTTTCGAACCTAATGCGGAAATGATAAAGGCCATGCAGATGGTAGCGCCCCGTAAGGTATTTAAAGATTAGGTTGTTATATTAATTTTACAATAAAACAAATACAGGAGGAGAGAAAATGGGTCAGATAATTGGCGAAGGAATTACCTTTGATGATGTACTTTTAGTGCCGTCCTATTCTAATGTAATTCCCAACGAAGTGGATTTGACAACATGGTTAACAAAAAAAATTAAACTGAACATTCCCATGATGAGTGCCGGAATGGACACAGTAACAGAGCACAGCATGGCAATTGCCATGGCCAGACAGGGTGGTATCGGTATCATCCATAAGAATATGTCTATTGAAGCACAGGCAGAAGAAGTCGATAAAGTTAAACGTTCTGAAAACGGTGTTATTACGGACCCCTTTTCATTGACTCCGGAGCATACACTGGCAGATGCGGAAAGGCTGATGGCCAAGTTTAAGATTTCCGGCGTACCTATTACAGAAGGCCGCAGACTTGTAGGTATCATTACCAACAGAGACCTTAAATTCGAAACAGATTTTTCCAAAAAGATAAAAGAATCCATGACTTCCCAGGAGCTGATTACAGCGAAAGAGGGGATTACGCTGGAAGAGGCTAAGAGCATTCTTGCCAAAGCCAGAAAAGAAAAACTTCCTATTGTAGATGATAATTACAATCTGGTAGGTTTGATTACGATTAAAGATATTGAAAAAACAATTAAATATCCCCTTGCTGCAAAAGATGCACAGGGAAGGCTGCTGTGCGGTGCCGGGGTAGGTATTACCGCAAATGTGCTCGACAGGGTCGGAGCTCTTGTGGATGCTAAAGTAGATGTGGTTGTACTTGACAGTGCACACGGGCATTCACAGAATGTGCTGAACTGTCTGCGCATGATTAAGGAA
The DNA here is from genome assembly GCA_017621815.1 of Lachnospiraceae bacterium. Taxonomy (GTDB): domain Bacteria; phylum Bacillota; class Clostridia; order Lachnospirales; family Lachnospiraceae; genus Suilimivivens. The sequence continues at coordinate 52,080 of JAGASK010000029.1, forward strand.
AAATATCCTGATTTACAGATTGTTGCAGGTAATGTGGCAACAGGTGAAGGAACAAGGGCTTTAATTGAAGCAGGTGCAGATGCCGTTAAGGTAGGTATCGGTCCCGGTTCCATTTGTACCACACGTATTGTGGCAGGTATCGGTGTGCCGCAGATTTCCGCAATTATGGATGCATATTCCGTAGCAAAGGAATACGGTATTCCTATTATAGCAGACGGTGGTATTAAGTATTCAGGAGATATGACAAAGGCAATTGCTGCAGGCGGTAATGTCTGCATGATGGGAAGCATTTTTGCCGGCTGTGATGAAAGTCCCGGAACTTTTGAACTGTATCAGGGACGTAAATATAAAGTATACCGCGGAATGGGCTCCATTGCTGCTATGGAAAACGGAAGTAAGGACCGTTATTTCCAGGAAAATGCCAAGAAGCTGGTGCCGGAAGGCGTAGAAGGCCGTGTTGCATATAAGGGAACTGTGGAAGACACTGTATTCCAGTTAATGGGAGGTCTTCGTTCCGGTATGGGTTACTGCGGTACGCATACTATTGAGGAATTGAAGGAAAAAGGCAGATTTGTGAAAATATCAGCTGCATCCTTGAAGGAGAGTCACCCTCATGACATCCATATTACCAAGGAAGCTCCGAATTATAGTGTTGATGAATAAAACCACATGAAGAAAGGCTAAGGCGCTGAAATACAGCGCCTAAGACTTTCTAAGTCATGTGGAGGAGAATAGCGCCAGAGTGCTATTCTCCCTGGCGTATGAGCAGGCAGCAGGGAACGCCGTCCGGGATTTTCTAAATTATGTGGGGGACTAAGGGTAGTGTAGTAATATCAGGGATGGGGGAAGGAGATACACGTGGCATCAGGTAGTTTGGAGAAAAGTATCTTTGGGTCGAATGATTCTAACATACTCCGGGAATTGATTGAAGGTAAAGAACTGGAAAAGTGGCAGAAACATTTTTGTGAACTGACAAATATTTTTGCCTGCTGTGTTGACGGCAGGGGAGTACCGATTACTGAATTCGGAGGAAATCCGGATGAGGTTCAAAGGGTTTTAAAAGCAGTAGATAAAGAACAACTGCAGAATATGCTGTTTAGAGTATCTGAAAGCACACTTGAAGACCAGGCAATTGAGACCTGTGGTTATCCTAATCTGCGTCTGGCTGTTATTGCAGTCAAAGCAGAAGGGAAACCGGTTCTTGGTTGGCTGATTTGTGGTGTGCTTTCTGATGTTTTTGATGAAGAAGATTACTCTAATCCGCCGCTTCAGGGATTTCGCAGCACGTTATCCGAGAAGGAATTTTACCGGGCAGTGGATGTACTGCGTGATGTTTCTGAAGAATTGATAAAATATAAAATATCTGTGCTGGATGCCGAGGCTGAAAGCAGAAGAAGCCGTTACTCCGAAAAGGAGATGGAGATAACATTAAAAAGAACGGAAGCTTTGACTGAGGTTGTTCAGCTTCTGGAAAATGATGATTCCGTTGAAGGAATCATGGTCAGAATGCTTAGGACAGCAGGGAGCTTTCTTAATATCTCAGCTGCTTTTGTCTGTCGTATATTAAAAGACAAAGAATATATGGATATCGTTGCACATTGGTGCAACAGCGGCGTTGTATGGCCATATGAGAAAAGTGCTTCGCAAAAGAGACCCTTTTTCTTATATACTGATAAGGCGCTGGTACTTTCTGCAGGTTCCTCTTTAAGCCCGGAAGAAAAGGACGAAATGAACGCCCTCGGTATAGAATCCATTATAGTGCTTCCCATAATGATTGGAGGAAGCGTTCATATGTATGCCTGCTTTGCGGAAAAAAGCAGAGAAAGAAGCTGGCAGGTAGAAGAAATAAAGTTTTTAAGTGATTCTGTTAAGATTCTGCAGAGTATTCTTGCCCGCAGAATACAGAAAAATTCTCTGGCAAGTTCTTATGCATCCCTTGAAACGATTCTCGATAATGTGGGAAGCGCTGTTTATGTAAGGGATCTGGCAACGGGTGCTGATTTATTTGCAAACAGAAATATGAGACACAGCTTTGAACAGGAACTTAAGGAAAGAAGCATATACAGTCTGCTTGAAAAGGAAATCAAGTCGGAAAGCGGAAGCAGTGAAGTCTTTTTTGAAGGCAGGGAAAAGTGGTATGAGCTTTATTATACAAGAATTAAATGGGTGGATGGAAATCCTGCCCTTTTGTGTGCACTGCATGATGAAACAGAAAAGAAAATATACCAGAGAAAAATAGAACAGCAGGCTCATACAGATTTCCTGACAGGATTGTATAATCGTATGTGCTGTGAAAAGGATTTGGCTAAGTACGTGGATGAAGCCAGAAGGACAACTCATAAGGGCGCTTTGCTTTATCTGGATTTGGATGATTTTAAACATATAAATGACGGACTTGGGCATCAGTATGGAGATGTGCTTTTAAAAGCCATTGCCCACAGCTTTCAGAGAATAGGCGGAATAGAAAATACCTGTTACCGGATGGGTGGAGATGAATTTATTATTATAGTGCCGCCTTCCGGTTATGATAAACTGGATAAAGTTATTTCCGATATTAAAGAAATATTTATGAGGCCGTGGTTCTTGCGGGATGCAGATTATTATTGTACCATGAGCATGGGAATCGTGGAATTTCCCGATTCCGGTGAAGCTGTACATGAGCTGATAAAAAAAGCGGATATCGCCATGTATGAAGCTAAAAAGGGCGGTAAAAACAGAATTGCCAGATATTCGGAAGAGATTGGATCTAAATCCTTCAGACGTCTTGATATGGAAAAGAACATGAGAGAGGCTACGGCAAAGGGCTATCAGGAATTTGAAGTGTATTTTCAGCCCATTATTGATATTCAGAAGGAGGGCTTGCCATGTACCGGTGCGGAAGCTCTGATTCGGTGGAACAGCACGGAACTTGGGTTTATTCCGCCTTCCGAGTTTATTCCTCTTGCGGAATATCTGGGACTCATAAATCCCATTGGAAATTATGTGCTGAAGGAAGCGTGTAAATTCTGTAAAAACTGGAATGATAACGGATATCCGGATTATAAAATTAATGTGAATTTGTCAGTGATTCAGCTGCTGCAGACAGATATTGTGGATATTGTCAGAGAAACCCTTCAGGATACAGGGATTTCGCCCCATAATCTGACCCTTGAGGTGACGGAAAGCCTGGCAATTAACGATATGGACAGAATGAAGGATATTCTTGCAAAGATTAAAAAGCTTGGGGTGAGAATAGCCCTGGACGATTTCGGAACGGGATATTCGTCTTTAAATCATATCAGAGAGCTTCCTTTTGATGTTATTAAAGTGGATCAAAGCTTTATCCGCAATCTGGAGAGGGATGTTTATGCAAAATCCTTTATCAGAATGGTGGCTGAACTGGCGGAAGCAATTGGTGTGAATCTTTGTGTGGAAGGCGTGGAAACAAAAGGGCAGTATGAGATTCTTTCAAAAATGTGCGTAAGCCTGGTACAGGGTTATTATTTTGATAAGCCTTTGCAAAGGGAAAAATTTGAAGAGAAATATACACCGGAACTTAACCGGAAAATTAAAGGTGAAAAATGTGATGAGACTGGCGCAGCTGGAGCAATTTAATCCAATTACCATACAATGCCATGATAATCCTGATGCCGATGCGCTGGCATCAGGATTTGGGCTGTATACTTATTTTAAGGATAAAGGAAAAGATGTAAGGCTGGTTTATGCCGGCAGAAATATAATTCAAAAATCTAATTTGACTTTAATGGTCGATAAATTAAACATACCTGTCATTTATTTGCAGGATACCGATATTCCTGTAAAAGGGCTGTTGATTACGGTGGACTGCCAATACGGAGCAGGAAATGTGACACGATTGTCAGCGGAGAACATTGCTATTATTGATCATCATCAGGTGGAAATTGATAATGTGGAAATGTCAGAAATTCATTCTGATTTGGGGAGCTGCGCAACCCTTGTGTGGCAAATGATGCGGGAGGAAGGATATTCCTTTGAAGGTAAGATAAATCTGGGAACTGCATTGTACTACGGACTGTTTGCAGATACAAATCAGCTTTCCGATATTTATCATCCTCTTGATATGGAAATGAGGGATTCCCTGCAGCATGATAAAAGCCTGATATATCTGTTTAAAAATTCCAATCTTTCCTTAAATGAACTGGAAATTGCGGGAATGGCATTGATGAAGCATTTCTATAACGATGAATTTCAATTTGCCATAGTGAAAGCAAAGCCCTGTGACCCTAATATTCTCGGATTAATCAGTGATTTTTTAATTCAGGTAGATGAGATTAAAACCTGTGTTGTCTATAATGAACTGGAAGACGGCATAAAGTTTTCGGTTCGGAGCTGTGTAAGAGAGGTGCGGGCAGATGAACTGGCTTCTTTTTTATCAAAAGAAATCGGCTCGGGAGGCGGACATTTGGAGAAAGCCGCCGGCTTTATTGTAAGGGAAAAATATGAGGCATATTTTAAGAACGTGCTTTCAGAAGCTTATTTTAATGAGAAAATGAAAGGGTATTTCTTAAAAATGCGCTGAAACCAATGGAATAATATAAAAAATTGTGCTATGATTTGAATGGAAAATGCAGGAGGTAAAGCCATATGCTGTGATATAAGGGATATGGCAGATAACATTATGAGTGAGAAAGAACAAAATGTGAATGAGATTTTGGAAAACAAAGAAGAAAAAGAAACGGTTTCCAGAAATTTTATTGAACAGATTATTGATAAGGATCTGGCAGAAGGTGTATATGACACGGTACACACCAGATTTCCGCCGGAGCCCAACGGATATCTTCATATCGGACATGCGAAAAGCATACTTTTGAATTACGGGCTGGCAAAGCAGTACGGCGGCAAATTCAATATGCGTTTTGATGATACTAATCCCACGAAAGAAAAAACGGAGTTTGTTGAATCCATTAAAGCCGACATTCAGTGGCTGGGAGCGGATTGGGAAGACAGATTGTTTTTTGCATCCGACTATTTTGAACAGATGTATGAAGGCGCTGTTAAGCTGATTAAAAAGGGAAAGGCTTATGTTTCGGATCTTACAGCCGATGAAATGAGAGAGTACAGGGGAACGCTGACAGAGCCCGGTAAAAATGACCCTAACAGAGACAGAAGCGTGGAAGAAAATCTGGAGCTGTTTGAAAAAATGAAAAACGGCGAATTCGCTGACGGAGAAAAGACTCTCCGCGCGAAAATCGATATGGCTTCTCCCAATATCAACATGAGAGACCCCATCATTTACCGTGTTGCCCATATGACGCACCATAATACAGGGGATAAATGGTGTATTTATCCTATGTATGATTTTGCGCATCCCATAGAAGATGCTATTGAGGGAATTACCCATTCCATCTGCACACTGGAATTTGAGGATCACAGGCCTTTGTATGACTGGGTAGTGAGAGAACTGGAATATCCTCATCCCCCCAAGCAGATTGAGTTTGCCAAAATGTATCTTACCAATGTGGTGACAGGAAAGCGTTATATTAAGAAGCTGGTTGAGGACGGAATTGTGGACGGCTGGGATGACCCCAGACTTGTTTCCATTGCCGCATTAAGAAGGAGAGGATTTACACCGGAATCCATTAAAATGTTTGTGGAGCTTTGCGGTGTATCCAAGAGCAACTCTTCCGCGGATTATGCCATGCTGGAATATTGTATCCGTGAGGATTTGAAACTGAAACGGCCCAGAATGATGGCTGTGCTTAATCCGGTAAAGCTGATTATTGACAATTATCCGGAAGGACAGACTGAAATGCTTGAGGCTGCAAATAACCTTGAAAATGAAGAAATGGGAACCAGGCAGATTCCCTTTGGAAGAGAATTGTACATTGACAGGGAGGATTTTATGGAAGAGCCTCCGAAAAAGTATTTCCGTTTGTTCCCGGGAAATGAAGTGCGTCTGATGAATGCGTATTTTGTAACATGTACAGGCTGTGTAAAGGATGAGAACGGCAATGTTACCGAGGTGCACTGCACTTATGACCCTGAAACCAAATGCGGCAGCGGATTTACCGGGCGCAAGGTGAAGGGAACTATTCACTGGGTGCCTGTAAAGGAAGCTGTAAAAGCGGAAGTAAGGTTATATGAGAATATTATTGATGAGGAAAAGGGTGTATATAATGAGGACGGAAGTCTGAATTTAAATCCCGATTCCTTAACGGTATTAAAGGAATGTTATCTGGAACCGGCACTGAAGGATGCAAAAGCATATGAAAGCTTCCAGTTTGTAAGACAGGGATATTTTTGTGTGGATGCAAAGGATTCAAAGGAAGGAGAGCCTGTCTTTAACAGAATTGTTTCTTTAAAGAGTTCTTATGTGTTACCGAAAGCTTAAAGGAAAGGCAGGATTATGTATTATGGCCGGATTATTATCTGGATTAGAAAAACTCGGGCTTAAAAAGCTTGAAAATATGGATTTATATGAATCCTCAGGGGAAAAGGCGCCGGAACAGGGCAGTGTGAAAGCGCCGGAGCAGGAAGCTGTTACGGTGAAGGAAGAGGATTTCCTGTTTGATAAAACATATGAATGTCCTGTATGCTATAAGTCTTTTAAAGTAAGAACTCTTCGTTCAAGCAAGGCAAGGCTGATTCGGACGGATAAGGACTTGCGTCCCGTATATGAACATATAGAGCCTTTGAAGTATGATGTGGTTGCATGTCCGCATTGCGGGTATGCAACACTTACAAGATATTTCGGCGGACTTACCCCGTCACAGATAAAGGCTGTGAAAGAAAATATATCAAAGGATTTTCAGGCGTCGGATAATAAAAAAGTAGTGTATACTTATGAAGAGGCGCTTGGCAGGTATAAGTTAAGCCTGGCAAATACGATTGTAAAGCACGGAAAATCCAGTGAAAAGGCATATGTCTGTTTAAAGGCAGGATGGCTTTTGAGGAGCATGGGTGAGAACCTGAAATCTTCTGAAGAAGGTTATGAGGAAAAACTTGCGGATATCAGGAAACAGGAAAAGGAATTTTTAAAGAATGCCCTGGAAGGCTTAATTGCTGCCAGACAAAATGAAAGCTATCCTATATGCGGTATGGATGAGATTACAGTGGAATATCTGATTGCAGTGCTTGCTATGGAGTTCGGACAATATGAAGTCGCATCCAGACTGATATCCAATATTCTGGTTTCTCCTTCGGCAACTGGCAGGATGAAGGACAGGGCAAGAGACATTAAGGAAGAGCTGATTGTAAAAATCAGGGAGAAAAATGCCGGTTTATCATGAGTGATTTAGCGATTGAACTTAAAACTGATACAGGAAAATGTATGTATCAGCAGATTTATGAATATATCAGAAATGAAATCAGAACAGGGAAGCTTCAAAGAGATGAGAAGCTTCCCTCAACGCGTTCTTTAGCGGAATATCTGCAGGTGGCGAGAAGCACCGTGGACAGCGCTTACAGCCAGCTGCTGGCTGAAGGGTATATTCAGTCGAAGCCCTGCCGTGGATATTTTGTGTGCGGGATGGAAGAGCTGGTTGATTTATCACAGCCCTTTAGCCTGCCGGAAGAGAGGGGGAGCAGAAAAGCTGCTGCTTCTGACATCCGGAAAGAAGAAAAGCTTATTGAAAATGAGATAGAATATGATTTTTCACCTCATGCCATCAGCATGAAAAACTTTCCCTTTTCCACCTGGAAAAGAATTACCAGGGAAATACTGGTAGATGCCAACAGTGAGATGTTTGCCCTTGGAGATGCAAGGGGAGATTATGAACTTCGGGCTACTATCTGCAGGTATCTTCATTCTGCGAGAGGAGTAAATTGCGAACCGGAGCAGATTATCATAGGTGCGGGAAATGACTATCTCCTTATGTTGCTGGAGAAAATACTGGGGCGGCATGTGCCTATTGCTATGGAAAACCCTACTTATAAACGTGCTTACAGGGTATTTCAGTCCTTTGCCTATGAAATAGAAGCACTGCCTATGGATAAAAACGGAATCAGTGTAAAAGCCCTGGAACAGTCAAATGCCAGAGTTGCTTATATTATGCCTTCCCATCAGTATCCCACAGGGGTGGTAATGCCCATCGGCAGACGGATGGAGCTTTTAAAGTGGGCGGAGCAGAAGGAAGACAGATATTTAATAGAGGATGATTATGACAGTGAATTCCGGTATAAGGGAAAACCGATTCCTGCCCTGCAGGCATCGGACCGGGCGGGAAAAGTGATTTATATCGGAACCTTTTCCAAGTCTATTGCGCCTGCAATCCGCGTGGGCTATATGGTGCTGCCCATGCCCCTTATGGAAAAATACCGTCAAAGCTGCGGATTTTATGCTTCTACAGTATCCCGTATTGACCAGAGAATTTTAAATGAATTTATAAAGGACGGGTATTTTGAAAGATATCTGAACAAGATGCGTAAGATTTACAGGGAAAAGCATGATTTTTTGCTGGAGCAGCTAAAGGATTTGGAAAGGGATTTTGTGCTTTCGGGGGAAAATGCAGGTCTCCATGTACTTCTTACCAGTAAAAAGAAAATACCGGAAAAGGATTTGATCCGGTCGGCGGCTGCAAAGAAAATCAGGATTTACGGTTTATCCGATGCCATGGTAGGAGTACCCTGCGAAAACGAAAAATATGAAAATACCATATTACTTGGATACGGAGCTCTTTCCGGGGAGGAAATCAGTCGGGGAGTAGGGCTTCTTAAAGAAGCCTGGAAGGAATATTTGACTTGAAGAGATATGGAAATGAACATAAAAAGGCCTGCTTTTAACGATGTGATATCATAAAAGCAGGCTTTTGGTTCATGACAATAGAAAGTTTGAGAAAAAACTCCGGCAGAAATTACAAATTGCTGTCCAGAGAATCATCGTCATCAAAGAACTCTTCTATCTGTTCATCTGCCTGGGCAGGCGCTGCTTCGGGAACTGAGGCAGGAGCTTCAGCAGAAACATCAGCTTCAGAGGAGGTGCCGGTTTCATCAGAAATTATCGTATCCCCGGAGTCAGAAGGTTCTGAAGCGGAGCCGGTATCTGTACTGTCAGAATTATTTTTATTGTTTTTTAAGGTATCTGATAAATCCGTAAAGGAGGTATGATACCCCTGGGAATCAGCAACTGACTTTACTGTTTCTTTTACTTGCTGCACGGAATCGGTTATCACTTCTTTGGCCTTGTGAAAAGCTTCCGTGGCAATAGCTTCGGCTTTGTCAAGATTCAAAGATACGTAAGAACGGTCTTTTTCGGAATTCAGATCCTCATCCAGATCTTCGCTGAAATCATCAAAATCGTCATCTGCATCATCACCAGCTGCAGGGGAAACGGTCTGCTCTTTTTTCTGTAAGTAAGAATAAGCGCCATAAGCAGCGGCACCGGCTACAGCGGTAAAAAGTAAAAATTTACCAAAACTTTTAGACATACGAATACTCCTTTCGGGACGGTTATCATTTATGCGCAGTTAAAGCTTTTTGAATTTTAACTGTCTGGTAATATCTTAATACTATTTTTGAAAAATGAAAAGAGAATATACAAAAAAGAATATTAAATTTTTATAATCAGCTTGCTTAAACACCAGATATTGGGGTGAAAAAATTGTTTCATACAAGTTTCCGAAAGCCGATTGAAGGGGGCAAAAAAATATGTTATATTTATTTTCGACTACTAAGGTCAATCCTGAAGGTTAAGCAGAAAAGGAAATGGGGAAAAGCATGAACGAGAAATTCTTTGACTTGAAAAAGGAAAAACAGGACAGAATGATTAACGCTGCGCTGAAGGTATTTGCGCTGAACGGCTATGAACATGCCAGCACTGACGATATTGTCAGGGAAGCGGGAATCAGCAAAGGGCTGTTATTCCATTATTTTATCAGTAAGCTGGGACTGTACAGCTTTATTTATGACTATAGTGTCAAGTATATGATGCTGGAATTGTCCACAGGAGTCGCAAAGGGGGAAACGGATTATTTTGATTTATTGTGGCAGGTTCGGGCTGTGCAGATTCAGGTAATGCACAATTATCCTTATATGCTGCAGTTTTTAAACGAAAGCAAAAAGGAAAATGTCAAGGAAGCCTTAGAGGCTACGGAGGATAAAAGAGGAGTTCTGTCTCATCAGTATAATCAGATTATGCGGCGGGCCGATTTGAGCAGGTTAAAAAAGGATGTGGACGTGGAACGGCTTACAAAAATGATAGATTTGACTGTAAACGGCCTTTTATCAGAGCAGTTCTTTAATGAATCTTTTCAGCCGGATTTATTTGCTGAAGAGGCAAAACAATATTTTGCCATGTTAAAGAAACTGTCTTATGAGGAAGAATAAGAAAGGAATAGGAAAATGAAAGAAACATTGTATACGATACCTTTAAATGATGCGGTGAATGCAGACGATGAATGTCCCTTTTGCTATATTGAAAGGGCGGTTGAGCAGGACTTAATGGATTTTGTATTAGGCTCAGGCTCATCTTACATGGAAAGTGATGTGAGGGATGCTACGGACAAGGCAGGATTTTGCAGGGCTCATTTTAAGAAGATGTTTGATTACGGAAATACTCTGGGCAACGGATGGATATTAAAAACCCATTATATGAGAATGAACAGGGAAATGGCTGAGCAGTTTAAAAGCTTTACCCCTTCCAAATCTTCCCTGATGGGGAAATTTAAAAAGAATTCACAGCGTGTGAATCCTGTTGGCATGTGGGTGGAGGAAAAGGAAAATTCCTGTTACATCTGTAACCGTTTTGCCGATACTTATGAAAGATATATGGATACTTTCTTCTTTATGTACAAGAAGGATGAGGATTTCAGAAACAGAATTAAAAACAGCAAGGGTTTCTGCCTGCATCATTTCGGCGATTTATGTGAGGCTTCCGAAACGAGGCTGAACGACAAGGAGAAAAAAGAGTTCTATCCGGCTATGTTTGAGTTGATGGAGAAGAATATGGCGCGGCTTCAGGAGGATGTGGACTGGCTGGTGGAAAAATTTGATTACAGGAATAAGGATGCGGACTGGAAGAATTCCAAAGATGCCATTCAAAGAGGAATGCAGAAGTTAAAGGGAGGATATCCTGCCGACCCGGTATATAAGATGAATAAATAAGAGACACAAAGCGGAATTTGGGAGTGAATTAAAACACTCCCAATACTTTTAATATCCAATAGATAAGGCCCAGCGCCCAGCTGGTAAAAATGCCGTACAGAATTACGGGACCGGCGATGGTGAAGATTTTGCATCCGATACCGAAAACCTGGCCTTCTTTTTTGTATTCTACAGCAGGGGATGCCACGGAGTTGGCAAAGCCCGTAATGGGAACGAGGGCGCCGGCTCCGCCGAATTTTACAATGGGCGCATAAAGGTTAAAGCCGGTTAAAAGCACACTGATAAGGACCAGAACTAAAGAGCAGAAGCTTCCTGCCATATCTTTATCCATACCCAGGCTGTTTTTTGCAAAATTAAGTAAAAACTGCCCCAGCGAGCATATGATTCCGCCTACAAGAAAGGCTTTCAGCATCTGTAAAAAAAGATTATGGGCAGGAGTAATTTTTTTTACATATTCTTCATAGTCTTTTTCAAGTGAAATCTGCTCAGGAGATTTTTTATCATTCATACGCATTTCCTTTCCGATAAAGCTTACTTAATGCTTTTAAGGATTATATTTCCACATTTTATTTGTTTTATTCATAATCTTAAGATTCTGATGAAGGTTGCTTCTTGTAGATTTTTGTAGAGAATGATAGAATCTTTAATACAAGGCAAAAGAAAAAGAAGGTTATATATTATGATAAATTTTTCTGATTTGGAATTTATATTCCGGTTTTTACCGATATTTTTAATATTATATTATGTGGCTCCTGCGAAATACAGGGATATGGTTCTCCTGGCAGGCAGCCTTGTGTTTTATGCGGTGGGAGAACCCGTCTTTCTGCTTCTGTTAATAGCCCTTACGTTTATAAATTATTTTACAGGGAAAAAGGTTAAGGAGTATGGGAGCGGTTACAAAGTGCATAAGTGGCAGGAGGCAAAAAGAAAAAAGCTTATGGCAGCGGCGGTGATACTGGATGTAACAGTGCTTGCAGTCTTTAAGTTTTTGGGAACTTTTGTGAGCAGTTCACTGCTGCCTCTTGGCATTAGTTTTTATATTTTTAAAATGATTTCTTATCAGGTGGATTTATATAAAGGAGAAATCTGGGAAAAAACCGATTTTAAATCTACTGCTCTTTATTTTACCATGTTTCCCCAGGTGGTTTCAGGGCCGATTATGCGGTATAACGAAGGGGAATTTGATGTCAGAAGAAATTATTCGTTGGAGCAGTTTGAAGACGGACTTAAGTACTTTGTGATTGGTCTTGGCATGAAGGTGCTTCTGGCGGACCGGCTTGCTATTTTGTGGAATGATTTGCAGATGATAGGCTTCCAAAGTATTTCAACGCCTCTTGCCTGGTTTGGCGCCGTGGGTTATTCCCTGCAGCTTTATTTTGATTTCTGGGGATATTCGCTTATGGCATCGGGGCTGCTTGTGATGATGGGCTTTGATTTTATCGAAAATTTTCATCATCCTTATGCATCAAGAAGCATCAGCGAATTTTACAGGAGATGGCATATGACCCTGGGGAGCTTTTTCCGTGATTATGTTTATATTCCCATGGGCGGAAGCCGGTGCAGAAAAAGCAGGGTGCTTTTAAATCTTGCAGTGGTCTGGCTTCTTACGGGAATCTGGCACGGCAACGGAGTGAACTTTATCCTGTGGGGAGTGATACTGGGAGCTTTGATTATATTTGAAAAGTTATGGTATGGAAAATATCTTTCCAAAATCCCCGTAATTGGAAATCTGTATGTTATTTTACTGATTCCTCTGACCTGGGTGGTCTTTGCGATTACCGATTTGAAACAGCTCGGCATTTATTTCGGAAGGCTGTTTCCTTTTATCGGCGGTGCGGGTATTGCTGTTAATTCCCGGGATATTATTAAATATTCGCGAAACTATGGGGGATTGTTCCTTGCAGGAATACTGCTTTGTATTCCGGGAGTATTCAATTTTTATGAAAAACACAGGAAAAATCCGGTTGTGATTCTTTTGCTTGCCATAATTTTCTGGTATTGCGTTTATTTCATGGCAAGCAGTGCGGGTAATCCTTTTATGTATTTGAAATTCTAGGGAGCTTTGCAATTCCAGGGAGCTTTGCGATTTTGGGAAGGAGAATGGTTTAGATGAAGTTCATCAGAAAGAGCCCGCTTTTTGCGATAATTCTGTGTACGGGATTTTTATTTACCCTGGCAGCCATAGGCGGAAAAGACAATATATACAGCAGTCAGGAATATCATCCTTTGAAAGCGCCTGTTTTGGCTATTGTATTTACAGGAATAAACGATGAGATATATCCCTGGCAGATTTTTACAAAGGATGTACAGGAAACTTCTGCGCAGCCGGAGACGGAAGAAAATCTGCAGAAAGCGGATGCGGGCAATCAGCCGGTAACAGAAGAAGGAGATTTGCAGGAAGCGGATGCGGGCAATCAGCCGGTAACAGAAGAAGGGGATTTGCAGGAAGCGGATGCGGAAAATCAGCCGCTGACCGGAGAAAATGCATCAGCCGGAATGCCTTCAGGCGGCAGAAATGAAGAAATGCCGGGAGCGGAAGCAGACGAAGGGGCAATAACGGCAGTTATGCCTACGGCAGTGCCGGAAGCAGTTCCTGAACCCTCTTCCGGGGAGGAAGAAAAGGCGCGTCCCACACCCTTCAGGGAAAGTACAAAGGAAGAGTATTTGAATCATATATCAGCGGATATATACGGAGACGTGGGAATTATAAATGCAGCCTCTTATGAATTCGCGCAGGTGGATGAAAGTTATTTTGATGATGCTCTTTTTATCGGTGATTCCAGAACCGTAGGGCTCAGGGATTACACGGATTTGTCGGAGCATGCCGATTTTATGTGCGAAACTTCTTTAACAATTTATAAGGTGATGGAAGAAGACTTTGCGGGCATGGGAAGCGTGGAGGAAGCATTAAATGCAAAAGATTACGGCAAAATATATATTATGGTAGGTATTAATGAGCTGGGCAGGGGCACTACGGAAGATTTTATGGAAAAATATACGGAGGTAATCGATACTCTTCATGAGCTTAAGCCTGATGCAAAGATTTTTATTCAGGGAATTATGAGAGTGTCGGGAAAGAAAAATTCTGGGGATGCCATTTTCAATAACAGCAATATTAATGCCAGAAATAATGCCATTGCTACCCTGGCTGACAACCGGCAGATATTTTACATTGATGTCAATGAAGCGGTATGTGATGAAGAAGGTAATCTGACAGCGGACTATACTTTTGACCAGATTCACCTTCTGGGTGTTTATAATGATTTATGGAAGCAGTTTCTGCTTGCTCATGGCGTAGTTGAATAAAGTTGATTTTAAAATGAATAAAAACCTTCAGATAAGGGAAACTAAAGGAAAAAGTAATCTTATCTGGAGGTTTTTTATGGAAAGCAGCAGCGGAGCATTTTTTGAACAGGGTAAACAGAGTATCAAGATACCGGTGCCGGTCTATATACGGGCCAGCGCCAGTGTGGCAGGAACCAAGGAAGGACAGGGGCCATTTGCCGACTTATTTGATGTAGTGGGTGTGGACGATAAGTTCGGCTGTGATACATGGGAAGAGGCGGAAAGTACACTGCAAAAAGAGGCACTGCAGCTGGCAATCGGAAAGGCGGGACTTAAAAATGAGGATATTCGCTTTTTGTTTGCCGGGGATTTACTGGGGCAGTCAATCGCCAGCAGCTTCGGGCTGGCTTCCTTTCAAATCCCTTTGCTTGGCATGTACGGCGCCTGCTCTACCTGCGGCCTTTCCTTATCGGCGGCAACAATTATGATTGCAGGCGGCATGGCGCAGTATGCAGCCTGTGTCACCTCCAGTCATTTTGCCAGTGCGGAAAAGGAATTCCGTTTTCCGCTGGGTTATGGAAGCCAGAGACCTCTTTCCGCAACCTGGACGGTAACGGGAAGCGGCGCTTTTGTGGTGAGCAGCGAAAAGGGCAGCAAGGACAGGGCAATGATTACAGGCATTACTATAGGAAAGATTATGGATTTCGGATTAAAGGATTCCATGAATATGGGCGCATGTATGGCTCCGGCAGCATGCAGTACCATTTATCAGCACCTTGTTGATTTCGGCAGAACACCTTCCGATTATGATAAGATTATCACAGGAGACCTTGGAAAGGTGGGACAGAAGGTATTGCTTGATATGATGAGAGAAAAAGGCATGGATATTGAAAAGCAGCATATGGACTGCGGAATTGAAATTTATGATGAGAGCCAGGATGCCCATGCCGGCGGCTCCGGCTGCGGCTGCAGCGCCATTACCCTTTCGGCATATATTTTAAAGCAGCTGGAGGAAGGAAAATGGAAAAGGGTGCTTTTTGTGCCTACGGGAGCGCTGCTCAGCAAGACAAGCTTTAATGAAGGACAGAGTATTCCGGGGATTGCACACGGAGTGGAGCTGGTGAGCTGTAAGTAGTGGAAAAGTGATAGAAATAACTCAGAAAGGCTAGCCCTCCTGCCGGTAATTTGGTACAATAAAAAGCAGAAAACCAGAAAGTCGGGGAGCGGCATGAAAATGAAAAAAGCATGGAAACGGATTATTATCATTGTTATCATATTAATAATAGTTTTTGGCGCATATGCAGGGTATGTGTTCACTTCTTATTACAGGCTTCCTGACAAATTGACTCTTGAAGTCATAAGAAATGGAGAGAATTCTTATTTTGATGAAGACGAGGTCTTTTCCACAAAACGGCCTTATTTTATTATGACTTATAATATCGGTTTCGGAGCTTACCGGCCTGATTACAGTTTTTTTATGGATGGAGGAAAATCCTCCTGGGGTAAGGATGAGGAAAGCGTAACAGCAGCAGTTTGCGGAGCGGGTGAAATTATCAATAATGTAAATCCTGATTTTGTGCTTTTGCAGGAGGTGGATACAGACGGCACCCGTTCTTACCATATTAATGAACTGGAGCTTTTGAATCAGTTTGTAAAGGGCTATTATTATGATTTTGCCCAGAATTACGATTCGCCGTTTCTGTTTTTCCCGCCATGGGAGCCTCATGGCGCCAATCAGGCAGGAATCGTGACCTATTCCAGGGCTGAAATTACGGATACTATGCGCAGAAGCCTGCCCATATCGGAATCCTTCAGCAAGCTGGTGGATCTTGACAGGTGTTATTCCATTTCCAGAATTCCTTTGGAAGAAGGAAAAATGCTGTGCCTTTATAATATGCATATGTCGGCATACGGAAGCAGTGATGAAATCCGGGAAGGACAGCTTGCCATGCTTTATGAGGACATGACAGCGGATTATAAGGAAGGCAATTATGTTATCTGCGGAGGCGATTTTAACCACAATCTGAAAACCGATGACAGGGAAGATGCGCCGGAGTGGGCTTATCCTTTTCCCAGGGAAAGCCTGCCGGAAGGCTTCAGAATGGCAATCGACGAAGCCAATGAGGATGATATTGTGCATAACAGCTGCCGGAATGCCAATGAGCCGTACAATGAAGCCACAACCTACACGGTAACACTGGATGGATTTATTGTTTCTGATAATGTAACCGTGAATTATTACAGTAATATGGACTGGGGATATGCATTTTCCGACCATGACCCGGTGATTATGCAGTTTATGCTGGATTAGCGGATAATTGCGAAACGGAAAGTTATGAAAATATTAAGGCTGCAATTATCTGCATGGGAATAGAAATGGAAAGAAAAGGTTATACTAGCCTCAAAAATGAAAGGTGTGAGGCAGTATGGCAAGTACAGTGATTTATCTGAAAGCAGAGCAGAATGCGGAGGTAATGGGTGAGCACGTATGTGTGAAGGACATTGCCTCCCTTTATTGTGCGGATAAAAATATATGCAGCAGGGCGGAGGAGGTTAAAGTATACGAGTTTCATGAAGGAGAAAAGAAACGTCAGGTTATTGATATTTTGAAGGTGATAGAGCTGATTGAAAAGGAATGTTCCGGCATCAGAATTGAAAATATCGGAGAGAATGCCGTATTGATTGAGCTGGTGGAGGTTAACGAGCATAAAGGACCCATGCAGCTTCTGAAACTGATTTTTGTGGCATGCATCAGCTTTTTCGGAACGGGTTTTACTATTATGGCTTTTCATAATGATATCAGCATCAATAAAATATTTTCCAGAGTTTATGAAATGGTAATGGGATATGCTTCTGATGGCTGCAGCATTCTGGAGATATCCTATTCCATAGGGCTTGCGGTAGGAATTGTAGTGTTTTTTAATCATATCGGCGGCAGGAGAATTACCAAAGACCCAACGCCTATTGAGGTGGAAATGCGGGTTTATGAATCCGAGGTAAATAAGGCTCTTATAGAAACCGCTGACAGGGAGGGAAAAACCATTGATGTTTCTTAAGTGGATTTTGCTGGCAATATGCGGTTTTTCCTTCGGTTTGCTTTCCTCGGCGGGGGTTTTTACAGTTCTGGCTTCCGTAGGCCTGATTCCCAGATTTGCAGGAAAAATGCATGTGGCAAAAAAGGTGTTCGCATTAGAAGAGGCAGTAGTTTTGGGAACCATAGCGGGAGGCTGCTTAAGTGTTTTTCCCGATTATGGAAAAATCGGCTCTTATGTGCTGGCCCATGAATTTTTCGGGGTGGAAACGGTGCTGATCTGGAAGTGGGCAGGCAGAAGTCTGCTGGCAGCAGGCGGCTTTTTTTCAGGTATTTTTGTAGGCTGCCTTGCTTTTGCAATAGCAGAGATGCTGGATTCCATTCCCATATTTTCCAGAAGAATCGGTTTTCGCCACGGCCTTGGGGTAGCAATTACGGCTGCCGCCTTCGGAAAGCTGATTGGAAGCCTGCTTTATTTTGGGGAAAGGATATTTTTGTCAGGATATTGAAAAAAGAGAAAAAGTTGATTACAATAATAAGGATGCATGTGTAGATGGGAGGAATGGATATGCGTTCTATGGAATTCAAAATGGAGCGTCCGGGTCTTCTTCATGAGGGAGATGAAATTACGGTGACAGAAGGAGTTCTGCCCAGCAACTATTATTATACCATTGACCCGTCCCTTGCCATGTCGGGAAATATTCCCTTCAGGGAGAGACTGAAGTCACGTTCCGGCAAGGTGATAAGTGTTATCCAGAATGAAAGAGGATTTTATGTAACGGCTGAGTTTGATGAGTGATTGCAGGACAATCCGTCAAAGACCGGAAAAATAAAGGAGGATATTTAAGATGTTAAAGAAAGTAGCAACAGATAAGGCTCCCGCAGCTATCGGCCCTTATTCCCAGGGAATTATTGCCAACGGTTTATTATTCGCGTCAGGGCAGATTCCCATTATTCCCGCAACAGGTGAAATTGCACAGGGAGATATTACCGTGCAGGCAAAACAGGCAATCGAGAATGTGGGCGAGATTTTAAAGGAAGCCGGAACGGATTACGACCATGTGGTAAAAACCACCTGTTTTCTTGCGGACATGGCAGACTTTGCAGCATTTAACGGTGTTTACGAGCAGTATTTTACAGGAAAGCCCGCAAGAAGCTGTGTAGCTGTCAGGCAGCTTCCCAAGAATGTGCTTTGTGAAGTGGAAGTAATTGCCAGTCTGGACTAGTCAATAGGAAAAATTACATCCGGGGAAAAGACATGAATAATATTATATTAACAGGAATGCCGGGAGCGGGGAAGAGTACGGTAGGCGTAGTGCTTGCTAAAAAACTGGGTTACAGCTTTCTTGACTCCGACCTGGTTATTCAGGAAAAAACAGGGAAACTGCTTTACCAGCTCATAGAAGAGAAGGGTGAAGCAGGTTTTCTTATGCTGGAAAATGAAATGAATGCTTCCTTAGAGCCGGACTGCGCCGTGATTGCCACAGGCGGCAGTGCGGTCTATGGAAAGGAAGCTATGGAGCACTTTAAGCAGATTGGAAAGGTAATTTATTTAAAACTGCCCTATGAAGAGCTTAAGGAGAGGCTTGGCGATTTGCATGAGCGGGGAGTGGTTTTGAAGGAAGGCTTTACCCTGCTTGATTTGTATGAGGAAAGAACACCCTTATATGAGAAATATGCCGATATTGTTATAGACTGCGAAGAAAAGCCTATCAGGGAAATTGTAGAGGAAATAAAATTAAAATATTATAGGTAATTGCGAAACCCAAAACTGTGGCAATATTCAAACAATATTTCTATTCAAATCCTGTTCCGCTGGACACTCCGATGAGCCTCAGCGCTTAAAAACGTGTTCAGCAGAGGCTTCCACGTTTTTATGAGTCTCATCTGCGCAGCGTAAAAAGGCTTTTCACAGAAATATTGTCTGAATATTCGTAAGTTTATGAGTTTCGCAATTACCTATCAAAATATCAGAATATAAGGAGCAGTACAAAATGAAAAAAGTTTCACTAAAGAGCAGTTTTCTGCTGTTTATGGCAGCCTTTATCTGGGGTGTTGCTTTTGTTGCCCAAAGTGTAGGCATGGACTATATGGGGCCTTTAAGCTTTAACGGTGCAAGGTTTTTGATGGGAAGCGCAGTGCTTGTGCCGGTAATTGTTTTCAGGAGAAAAAAGAATAAAGAGCAGAATATTCCGGCTGCGGATACGAAAACCACTGTCTTTGGGGGAATCTGCTGCGGACTTGCGCTGTGCGGGGCGGCTTTGCTTCAGCAGTACGGAATTATGTATACTACCGTAGGAAAAGCAGGTTTTATTACCACGCTTTATATTATTCTGGTTCCCTTCTTCGGCGTTTTTTTGAAAAAAAGGATACCGGGAAAGGTATGGATTGGCGCAGTGATTGCGGCCTTTGGCATGTATCTGCTTTGTATGAGTGAAAAACTGTCACTGAGCAGGGGTGATGCGCTTGTTTTTGCCTGTGCAGTTGTGTTTTCAGTACATATATTAGTGATTGATTATTTTTCGCCCAAAGCGGATGGTGTGGAGTTATCCTGCATCCAGTTTTTAACGGCGGGGATCATCGGAAGTATAGGCGCTGTTATTTTTGAACAGCCTCATCTGAAGAATTTTATTGACGGTATCATTCCGCTGGCTTATGCCGGTATTTTATCAAGCGGCGTGGCATATACGTTGCAGGTTATCGGACAAAAAGGTATGGACCCTACTGTTGCATCCCTGATATTAAGCCTTGAATCCGTGGTTTCCATGCTTGCGGGCTGGGTAATCCTGGGACAGGCGTTAACGGGAAGAGAGCTTATGGGATGCCTGCTTGTTTTCTGTGCAGTTATTCTTGTGCAGCTGCCGGAGAAAAAAAGCGGTTTTTAAATGAAATGAATGCAAAATGAAATTCAGGACACACTATATGCATAAGAAATCAAATTGTTATTGCAGGAGGTTGTTATGGATTATTTGAATGCATTCTGGGTAGGCGGACTGATTTGCGCACTGGTACAGATACTGGCGGAGAAAACCAAGCTTATGCCGGGCAGAATCATGGTGCTTTTAGTATGTACAGGGGCTGTGCTGAATTTTATCGGCGTTTATCAGCCTTTTATGGAATTTGCCGGAGCCGGGGCTTCTGTTCCCCTTTTGGGATTTGGGAATACACTTATGAAGGGCGTAAAGGAAGCCGTGGATGAACAGGGCTTTATGGGACTTTTTGCAGGAGGCTTTAAAGCCGGAGCGGTGGGAACCTCAGCGGCTCTCATATTCGGATATCTGGCAAGTCTGATTTTTAATCCCAAAATGAAAAAATAAGGAGGTTATTATGATACAGGAGAGATTGTCAAAATTAAGGGCAGCAATGAGAAATGCGGAAATTGACTGCTATATTATTCCCACCTCTGATTATCACAACAGTGAATATGTCAGCGAATATTTTATGGTGCGGAAATATTTCAGCGGCTTTACGGGGTCAGCGGGCACCCTGGCTGTGCTGCAGGATAAAGCGGCTTTGTTCACGGACGGGCGTTATTTTATCCAGGCTGCAAAGGAGCTTGAAGGAAGCGGCATTACCCTTATGAAAATGGGGGAGCCCGGAGTGCCTGCGTTAAGTGAATACGTGGAGCAGGAACTGAAGGAAGGACAAAACCTTGGATTTGACGGCAGGGTCATTACTGCGGGGGAAGGCCTTGCCTATGAAAAAATTGCGGAAAAAAAGAAGGGCAGAGTAATCTGGAATCAGGATTTGGCTGAAGGCATCTGGGAAGAGCGTCCGGAGCTTGCTTTTACGCCTGTTTTCGTGCTTGAGGAATGTTGCAGCGGGGAAAGCACCGAAAGCAAATTGAAGCGCCTTCGTGAAAAGATGAAGGAAGAAAAGGCACAGATACATATATTGACTACTTTGGACGATATTGCATGGCTGTTTAACCTCCGTGCTGACGACGTGGAAAGCTGCCCTGTTCTCTTATCCTATGCGGTGATTACCCGGGAGGAAGCGTATCTGTTTGCGGGAGAAAGTGCTTTTGATGAGAAAGTAAGAGCGTATCTTGGGGCAAATAATATTACCCTTAAGCCTTATGATGATTTTTATACATATGTTGCCGAAACAGTAAAAAAGGAGCCGGAGCTTAAGCTGCTTGTCTGTGAAAAAAGAATCAATTACAGGCTGAAAAAAGAAATCGGAGACAGTGTGCAGGTGATTGATAAGGCCAACCCGACCACGCTGATGAAGGCTGTTAAAAATGCGGTGGAACAGGAGAATCTGCGGAAAGCCCATCTGATGGACGGCATTGCAGTAACAAAATTTATGTTCTGGCTTAAGAAGAATGTGGGGAAAATTCCTATGACTGAAATCAGTGCGGCGGAATATCTGGAAAGCCTGCGGGCGCAGAATCCTTCCTTTATTGAGCTGAGCTTTCCTACAATCTGCGCTTACGGCGCTAACGGAGCCATTATTCATTACAGCGCCACACCGGAGAATTTCTCCGAAATACAGGCAAAAGGTATGCTGATGGTGGACAGCGGCGGCCATTATTATGAAGGCAGCACCGATATTACCAGAACCTTTATCCTGGGAGAAATTACAGAGGAAATGAAACAGCATTTTACCCTTACTGCAAGGGCTATGCTGCGGCTTAAGAGCGCAAAATTCCTGGAGGGCTGTAAGGGGATAAACCTGGATATTCTGGCAAGGGGAGTATTCTGGGAAAAGGGACTTGATTATAAGCACGGAACGGGACATGGTGTAGGATATCTTCTGAATGTTCATGAAGGCCCTAACAGCTTCCGGCATAAGCCTCTTGCAGGCAGCGATGAAAACTGGGCATTTGAAGAGGGCATGGTGACTACTGATGAGCCGGGCATTTACATAGAAGGAAGCCATGGCGTGAGAATTGAAAATGAGCTGCTGTGCCGTAAAGATGAAAATAATGAGTTCGGACAGTTTATGTGCTTTGAGGATTTGACCTATGTACCCATTGACCTTGACGGTATTGATGCATCGGCTATGGAGGAAAGTGAAAAGAGGACTCTGAACCTGTATCATAAATTTGTATTTGAAAAGCTTGCGCCTTTCTTTGAAGGAGAGGAGCTTGATTTCCTGAAAAAAGCTACAAGGGAAATCATTTAAGCAGCGTTGGAAATAATAAAATTTTAAGATTTTTGTACTTTTTTTGTGAGTTTTTTATTTGCCTTTTAGTTGAATGAATAAATTGCTATAATTAGCCTAAAGTTATGTGCGCGATTTACAGGCATTGTGAGCAGGGGTAAGAAATGATAAGAGTGCTGATTGTAGATGATGAATATATCATGAGACAGGGCTTAAAGTACATGATTGACTGGAAAAGGGAGGGCTTTGAAATCGTCGGTGAAGCTACCAACGGCAGTGAAGCGCTGAAGATGATGGAGGAGGTAAAGCCCCATATTATTATCTGTGATATTGTTATGCCGCTGCTGGACGGAGTTGATTTTTCCGAGGTGCTGCATAAAATGTATCCGCAGATACAGATGATTATTTTAAGCGGCTATGACAATTTTGAGTATGTGAAGCGGACACTGATGAACGGGGCTGTGGATTATGTTTTAAAGCCCACGCTGAATCAGGAAGAACTGATTAAAATCCTTCATAAAGCTGCTGAAAAAATTCCCGGCTACAAACTGCAGCAGGAATGGAACGGAACCATAAGCTATGAGAGAATGATTGAGAGATATCTTCTCGGGCATGACAAGGAGCTGGATGTATCCGAACTTTCCTGCTATTTTGCGTCGTCCTGTTTTCGTATTTATGCAGTAAATATCAAGAGGGAAAATGATGCAGGACGTGATATGTCGGATATTTTGTACCAGAAGCTTGAAAGAGAAGTGCAGGGAATGAAGGATATACGCCGGATTATGGTGATGCTGCGGGAAGAACTGGTATGCATTCTTTTTGGCTATGAAATGTCCCAGAATAGAAGGGTGCTTTCTGTTATCAGTGAATTGAATGAGCAGCTGGTGCTTTTATGCGGCAGTATTTTCGGAGTCTGCAGCCGTTCTTTTACCGGACTTTCGGATTTGTATGAGGTATATCAACAGGACATTGTAAAAAATGTGGATAAAGCTTTTTATTATCAGAATACCAGATTTCTGACGATTGACGGGCAGGGCAGGGACAATGCGGCACCTCCGGCTGTAAAGTTTGACTTTTTCCGGTATAATCAGCTCCTTTCGGGAAAGCAGTTTGGAGAAGCCATTCATTTGCTTGAGCAATATAATGAGATGGCATTGAAAAATCAGGCAGATGTGTACGGGTTAAAGAATCAGATGAAAAATATGATTTATCATTTTATGGATTTTTTACAGCTGCCGGATGAGGAAAAAGAAAATTGCAGGTATTCCTGCTTTAAGGATATCACTCAGGCAGCCTATGAGGAAGATTACCGCTGCTGCATGAAAATTGTTTTTAAAAGGCTTCTGGAATTATCGGGGCAGAGTATGCCTTCCGGGGACGAACGAATCGAAAAAATGCTTCAGTACATATCCAAAAACTATCAGGAAGATTTAAAACTGGAAGATTTGGCAGAGGAATTTAATTTTAATTATCATTATTTATCGGCTTACTTTAATCAGCAGATGAAGGAGGGCTTCAGTGATTATCTGAACCGTTTAAGAATTGAAAAGGCCTGTCAGCTGCTTAAGGAAAGTAATTTGTCCATATCCCAGGTAAGCAGCCAGGTGGGATATTCGGAACACAGCTATTTTTGCCGTGTATTTAAAAAGATTACAGGAAAAACTCCGTCTGTGTGGAGAAGGAGCCGGTACTATGAAGAAAAATTTTAAATATTACGGGAACAGCTTCCTGGCGAGGATTACTTTGATGGTTATGCTGGGAATCGGGCTTATTGCGGTAACAGTCAGTGTGGTTGTTCTTGTTATGTCCAGAAATGCGTTTACGGAAACTTATGGTACCTCCCAGGAGAAGGTATTTGAACAGATTGAAAAAGAATTAAATGATTTTCATGGAAATCTGCAGGATGTAATAAGCGCCATTGATTCAAGCTGGGCGTTCAGGCTTTATCTGAACGGGGATGATGAGCTTGACAATGTGATGACTTTCCAAAACATTTACCAGATGGAAAAAGATTTGGAGCAAAGTAAATCTTCGGATATGGAGAGGCTGAATATTCTGGTTCTGGGAACCGGAGGAAAGCATTATTTATCCAGAACGGAAACCATTTCCGCAAGCGATGAAGAAATCATGGACAGCGAAGCTGTTAAAACAGCGCTGATGGAGCCGGAAATCATGCATTATACATTTTCCCATGGCGCTTATACGGCAACCGCCAAGGACGCCGACGTGGTTATTGTATCAAAAGCGCTGTATTTTCAGGAAAGCAGGGAAGTTTATGCGGTGGTGCTGGTTACGCTGACCATGGATGATATGAGAAAATATTATGATTATTTTATATCCGATTATACTTCCCTTTATCTGGTGGGAAAAGATGACAGAGTTATTTGTTCGGATAATAAAGGCCTTATCGGTTCCGTAATGGAGGAACCCTGGTATGGGCAGGCACAAAAAACGGAACAAACCAGATTTGTAACAAAAAATGGCGGTAAAAATCTTACAATCATGAAAAGGGAGCTGACTTATCTGGGATGCAGCCTGTACGGGGTTGTTGACAATAATCTGGCTCTGGAAAATCTGTATGATATGCCCCTTTTGATTGTAATATGTGCCTTTATCGGTGTTCTGATTCTGGTCATATGTCTGATTTTTACCCGGCAGACGACTAAGCCACTGTCCAAGCTGGTCTTTAAAATGTCCATGATTCGGGAAGGGAATTTTAATGAATATATGCCGGTGGAGGGAACCATTGAAGTAAAGGAACTGGCAGCCACCTACAATTATATGCTGGACGATATCCGGAATTACATTGCTGAATTGCTGGAAACACAAAAGGAGCAGAGAAAGTCGGAAATTAAAGCACTGCAGATGCAGATTAATCCTCATTATATTTATAATACACTGGCAAGCATTAAGTGGCTGGTATATCAGAATAATTCGGAAAAAACTATACAGATGATTGATGCATTTATCAGTCTGCTCAGAAATACCATCAGCAATGCGGACGAATTTATTACCATATCACAGGAAATTGAAAACCTGCAGAATTATATTCTGATTAATCATACCAGATACGGTGAAGCGGTAAAAGTGGAGTTTTACGTATCACAGAGCTGTCATGACTGTCTGATTCCGAAGCTGATTTTACAGCCCTTTATTGAAAATGCCTTTTTTCATGCCTTTCCTTCGGGCAGAGGAGGAAGCATACAGATTCTGATGAAGCAAAGAGGAGAGGATTTGGAGATAAGAATTATTGATGACGGAATCGGAATGAATCAGAGTAAAGCAGAGCAGGTGGTAAAACAGGAAACGAAAAAAGAGCATTTCTCCGGTATCGGAATTCACAACGTGCAGGACAGACTGAGGCTTTTGTACGGAGGAAATTACGGCATAAGGATTGAAAGCGTGGAGCAGGAGGGAACCACTGTGGTAGTCACTCTGCCGGTCAGGCGAAGGACGGAGGACAAAAATGAAGGGAATGAATAGGGTTATTTTTCCTGTGCTTCTTTTCGGAATGCTGATCATAGCGGGCTGTGGAAAAATGGAAAAACAGGAAGAAAAAGCCAGGGACATGCAGGAGATTGTTATCTGGACCTGGGATGAAACCTTTAATGTGAAGGCAGCGGAAATGGCGGCAGCGGAGTATCAAAAGGAACATGGGGATGTCCGTATTATTGTGGAAACAAAGGAAAGGGAAGAGATTCTTGCGGATACAAAAAATATGCTGTCGGCGAAGTTATATGAGAATCTGCCTGATATTATTATGATTGAGGATTATGATGTTCAGGAAGTGCTTTCTTTATACGAGGATGAATTTGTGGATTTGACAAAGCAGGTTGATTACAGCAAATTTGCGGATTACAAAAATCAGCTGTGCCAGAGAAACGGGCATATGTACGGAATTCCTTTTGACAGCGGAACGGCAGCTCTTTTTTACAGGATTGATATTCTAAAGCAGGCTGGTTATACAGAAGAGGATATGCAGGATTTGACCTGGGATAAATATATTGAAATAGGAAAGAACGTTTATGATAAAACGGGAATTCCCATGCTGACACTTGACCCTACCGATTTTCCGCTGGTGCGTTTAATTATGCAGAGCTGCGGAAGCTGGTACGTGAAAGGGGACGGCTGTACGGCGGATATCGTGGGGAATAAAGCGCTGCAGCAGTCGCTTATGATCTATGAGCAGCTTTTGGCAAATAATATCGGCATCAGTGTAAACGGATGGAATGAATTTATATCGGCCTTTCAAAACGGAGAGGTTGCCACTGTTTTAAGCGGGGGATGGATTATTTCCAGTATTAAGGCAAACGGGGAACAGGCAGGCTTATGGCGTGTGGCGCCTATTCCGGTTGTGGAGGAAAATCAGAATGCGGTGGCGGCTTCCAATGTGGGAGGAAGTGCATGGTATGTGCTGGAGCATTCGGCAAACAGCAGGGCGGCAGCGGAATTTGTGGTGGAAATGTTCGGGGAGAATGACAGCTTTACAGACAGCCTGATTAGCGAAATCGGCATTGTGCCTGCGGTGAAAAATCCTACGGTATTTGAGAATTATGAGGCGCAGGATGCTTTTTTCGGAGGGCAGCAGGTGACGAAACTGCTGACTGGGCTGGCGGATGAGATTCCCACTGTGAATTACGGAAGTAAAACCTATGAAATCGAGGATATTTTAGAAGAAGAATTTCAAAATGTTTTAGTGGACGGAAAAATGGAACAGTGTCTGCAGAGAGCGCAGATGAAAGCGGAAGCAGTAGTGAGGGAATAATCTCATTGCTGCTTTTTCTTAATTTATTTCAAATTTATAAAAATTCTGCAAATTTTAAACGAAACCTCCCAAATTATGAAAAATTTGTATAAATATAATTCTATTTGTGTATCTGACAGGAATGCTAGAATGAGCATACAAAATAAAAACACCAAGAATTATGGGAGGTTACTATGAAGAAAAAAATTGTTGCTTTATTATTAACGGCAGCCATGGCAGTATCTTTAATGGCCTGCGGCGGGACAAAAGAAACAGGCAGTTCGGAGAATACGGACAATTCTCAGGCACAGAATGAAACACAGTCTTCTGACGCAGAAGAAGCTGCTGCTGATGATTCTCAAAAGACTTTGACAGTATGGTGCTGGGATTCTTTCAATGTGGATGCAATGAAAACAGCAGGAGCCATTTACGAAGCAGAGCATTCCGGTGTGAAGATTGAAGTGGTGGAAACTGTTTCCAGTGATATTCAGACTCTGGTACAGACCTATGCAATGAGCGGTGAGCTGGATGCCCTTCCTGATATTTTCTTAATGGATGATCAGGTGTTTGCAAAATATCTGCAGAATTATCCTGAAGTATTTGCAGATTTAACGGATTCCGGAATCAATTTTTCGGATTTTGCACCGTCTAAAGTAGCGAACTCCGTAAGAGATAATAAGAATTACGGTGTGCCTTATGACAGCAATACAGTAATCGCATGCTACAGAACAGATTATCTGGAACAGGCAGGTTATACCATTGAAGATCTGACGGATATCACCTGGGATGAATTTATTACCATAGGTGAGGATGTGCTGGCAAAAACGGGTATGCCGATGCTGACCAATGTGCAGGGAGAGCCTGATTTGCTGAACATGATTCTCCAGTCCGCAGGAATTTCCGTATTTGATGAAAACGGCAATATCATGCTGACAAATAATGAAGGATTGAAAGATGCTATGTATGTATATATGGAACTTGTTCAAAAGGGAATTCTGCAGGAGCAGACAGACTGGTCAGGATACCAGGGTTCCATCAATAACGGTACAGTAGTAGGTACAATTAACGGTTCATGGATTTGCGCTACAATTATGTCCACCGACCAGGCAGAACAGGAAGGTAACTGGGCAGTAACAAATATGCCTAAGTTAAATGATTATGAAGGAGCTACAAATTATTCCGCACAGGGCGGCTCCACATGGGCAGTTTCTTCTTCCTGCAAAAACTATGATTTGGCAGTGGATTTCTTTGCAGCAACATGGGCAGGAAGCACAGAATTTTATGACAGCATTTTAACAGACCTTGGAGCGATTGCAACTTATCTGCCGGCAGCAGACAGTGCGGCTTACAATCAGACTTCTGATTATTTCGGCGGCGAAGCTATCTATGCAAAAATTGTTTCCTATGGAGGGCAGATTCCTACTGTTAATAAAGGAATTTACTGGTCAGAGGAAAAGGAAGCGTTAGGCGTTGCCCTTTCCAATATACTGGAAGGAATTTCCGATTTTGATTCGGCTGTTGCAGACGCCCAGGCAACTGTAGAATTTATTATAGGACAATAGGATTGACCGATTAATATCCGAAGGACTTTCGCTGAGGCAATCCTTCGGATATTTTTTGTCAGCCGGAAAGGAAATGAATATGAATTCCCCTAAAAAATCATTGACCATTAATCAAAAGTATAATATTACGGGCTGGCTGTTTCTGCTTCCTGCAGCGCTTCTCATCTTTGCCATGAATTTTTATCCCATGCTGCAGGCGCTGGTTCTTTCCTTTAAAACGGGAATCGGAAATAATCAGGTGTGGGGTGGAATTGCCAATTATAAAAGACTTCTGGAGGACAGGGTATTCTGGACTGCTCTTACAAATAACTTTT
The DNA here is from genome assembly GCA_017621815.1 of Lachnospiraceae bacterium. GTDB lineage: Bacteria > Bacillota > Clostridia > Lachnospirales > Lachnospiraceae > Suilimivivens. Next base: position 81,183 of record JAGASK010000029.1, read on the forward strand.
TTTATCTGATCATTCAGGTGCCAGTAATGCTGTTTCTGGCAATTATACTGGCTTCTTTGCTGAATAAAAAGGATCTGAAATTTAAGGGGCTGTTCAGGACAGCAATTTTTCTGCCCTGCTGCACGGCGCTGGTTTCCTACTCCATTATTTTTAAAACCCTGTTTGCCTATGACGGCTACATTAACACGATTTTGCTGAATATGGGAATGATCAGTTCAAGGGTTAACTGGCTGGGGCAGGTCAGCACTGCAAAAATTATTATTATTATTGCCCTGATATGGCGCTGGACCGGATATAATATGGTATTTTATCTGGCAGGGCTTCAGAACATAGACGAGTCCTTATATGAGGCGGCAAGAATTGACGGGGCAGGTCCCGTAAAAGCGTTTCTTAAAATTACGGTGCCACTTTTACGCCCTACAATTCTACTGACAACCATTATGTCTATTAACGGTACGCTGCAGCTGTTTGATGAATCCGTAAATCTGACAAACGGAGGACCGGCAAATTCAACCCTTACCATGTCACATTATATCTATAAGGCATCCTTTGAATATAATCCGCAGTTCGGTTATGCGGCGGCGATGTCATACGTTATATTTATACTGGTAGCCGTATTGTCCTTTGTTCAAATGAAAGTGGGTGATAAGAGATGAGAAAACTGAAAAACTTCGGTGCCTATGTGATTTTGACAATTGTATCCCTGATTTCCGTATTTCCGCTTTATTGGATGATTGCAGCATCAACAAATAACAGTACGGATATTCTGGGAGGCAGGCTGATATTCGGAACTCACCTGATGAAGAATCTGGAAAAGCTTCTGGCAGAACAGAACGTGGGAAGGGCATTTTTAAATTCATTGTTTTATTCCTGTATTTTAAGCCTTCTGTCTTTGATAGTTTGTTCTATTGCCGGATACGGATTTGAAATTTATCATGACAGGGCAAAGGACAGACTGATGTCTGTTCTGCTGCTTGCTATGATGGTTCCTTTTGCAGCAACACTGATTCCTCTGTTTAAACTGTTTACAGGCATGCATCTGCAAAGTACCTGGATTGCGTATGTGCTGCCTACTATTTCTACGCCTTTTCTGATCATGCTTTTCCGCCAGAGCGCCCGCTCCTTTCCGCTGGAAATTATTGAAGCGGCGAGAATTGACGGCTTAAGCGAACTCAGGATTTTTGCAACTATATTTGTACCGACGATGAAATCTACATATGCAGCAGCCATGACGGTAACTTTTATGAATGCGTGGAATAACTATTTATGGCCCAAGGTTATTATGATGTCCGGCACTTCTCAGACTATGCCCATGCTGGTGGCAAACCTTTCCGTAGGTTACAGCATTGATTACGGCGTACTGATGCTTGGCGTATTAATTTGTTCCCTGCCTACTGGAATTCTTTTCCTTATATTGCAGAGAAGCTTTGCAAACGGAATTGTAGGTGCCGTAAAAGGGTAAAAGAAAAATCCGGAACTGAAATTACGGCGTTTTTTTCCTGTATAATAAAAATGAAAAGACAGCGGATATCAGTTCCGTAATCCAGAAAGCATGCCATACGCCGGCGGCGCCGAAAAGGCGGCTCAGGACAAAGGCGGCGGGAATGATGACAATAAGGTACCGGCACAGTGATATGAGAAGGGAGGGCATTCCCATGCCAAGCCCTTCCAGTGCGCCGGAAGAAACGACTGACAGGGAGGAAACGATAAAACCTGCGCAGATAATCCGGAGAGCAGAGGCGCCTATGACTATGGTGCTGCTGTTGTCGGTAAACAAGAGCATAAGTCGGCTGGGAAAAAACAGGCACAGTCCGGTGCCTGCTATCATAATGCAGATAGTCAGAAGCAGGGTGGTGGAATAGATTCTTCGTACCCTTCCATGCTCACCGGCACCGTAATTGTAGCCGATCAGAGGACGGATGCCCTGAATGATACCGTTGGCTGACAGATAAAGAAAAGTCTGCAGCTTGTAGTAGATACCGAGCACAAGCACATAGGATTGCGAAAAAGCGGCTAAAATACCGTTCAGGGCGGAAATCAGCACAGAAGGCAGCGCCAGGTTTAAAGTGGCGGGAATTCCGATGGAATACAGCTTTACGGCAAGCTTCGGATCCCATCGGAAGTTCTTTTTGCGGAGTTTCACAGGAATGGGACTCAGAAAATAAAACAGCAGATAGGAAACCAGGGTTAAAATCTGTCCGGCACCTGTAGCAACGGCAGCGCCTTTTATGCCTAATTCAGGCGCGGGTCCCAGCCCGAAAATGAGAATGGGGTCGAGAATAATATTGGCAATACAGCCAATCATCATGCTGATCATGGAAACAGTCATTTTACCCACAGCCTGGAAGACCTTTTCAAAAAATAAACCAAGGGCAATAACAGTGGAAAAGCAAAATACAATATTGGAGTATTTCAGGCCCAGAGTAATAATTTCCATATCTGAGGTAAAGGCCTTTAAAAAAGCAGGCATAACAATAATACAGCCGATAGTAAGAAGAACGCCGTGAAGTATGGAAAGAAGCAGTCCGAGAGAAGCTGCTTTATCTGCTTTTTGATTGTCGCCTGCTCCGAGATAAAAGGCAATGACCGCATTAATTCCTATGCCGAAGCCGATAGTGACTGCGTTAACCAGATTTTGAACAGGAAAAACCAGAGACAGGGCAGTCATAGCCTGTTCATTGATTCTGGCGACAAAAAGACTGTCAATAATATTATACAGGGAGCTTACAGCCATGGAAATAATCATGGGCAGGGACATGGATATGACTAATTGTAATACAGGTTTTTCTTTCATATAAGTTTGTTCCATTTTTGATTCTCCTTTTCAGATTTTACTCATTTCCGGCACAAAAAAACGCCATACAATTACCGGTGGGATAATTGTATGGCGAAAAATAGACATTGTCCAGAAAAATCCATAGCCTTTACAGGTTTTAGAAATTTATTGTAACCCATGAAAAGAAAGGCGTCAAGTCTTGACGGATATCTTATTTTTTTATATGATAATTTTTAAAAGATTTTACAAAAGGAGGAGATAGACATGAGTAAAGAAAATATGAATGTCGGGGATGAAGGTATCTTCGACGCAAAACAGCTGGGCGTGCCCAAAATGCTGATTCTTGGGTTACAGCACATGTTCGCTATGTTTGGAGCAACGGTAGTCGTTCCCGCACTGACAGGTCTGGATGTTTCCACCACACTGTTGTTTGCAGGTCTGGGTACTTTGTTGTTCCATTTTTTATCTAAAGGAAAAGTTCCTGCATTTCTGGGGTCTTCCTTTGCATTTCTGGCAGGTTATTGGGCGATTGCACCTAACGGGGAGGCGGAACTGCTGCCTTATGCATGCTTCGGCGTAGCCTGTGCGGGTCTTTTGTATCTGGTGCTTGCGGGACTTATTAAAGCCTTCGGTATCAATAAAGTTATGAGATTTTTCCCGCCCATTGTTACCGGGCCTATCATTATTGCAATCGGACTTAACTTATCACAGTCAGCCATTGACAACTGTGCGGCTAACTGGTGGATTGCAGTGATTGCCATTGCTGTTGTTATTATCTGCAATATCTGGGGCAAAGGAATGATTAAGATTATTCCTATTATCATGGGTGTGGTTGTTTCCTATGTGATTGCGGCAATTACAGGAAATGTGGACTTTACTCCTGTGAAAGAAGCTGCATGGATTGGTCTTCCCGTTCACTGGAATAATACAGTATTTTCACTGATTGGCAAAGGAGATGCCTCCTTATTGATTACAGCTGTTATCACCATTATGCCCATAGCGCTGGCAACCATGGTGGAACATATCGGTGATATTTCCGCTATTTCTTCCACCGTAGGCAAAAACTTCATTAAAGACCCCGGTCTTCACAGAACCCTGGTTGGTGATGGTCTTGCAACTACGCTTGCTTCTCTTTTCGGGGCACCTGCTAATACAACCTATGGTGAAAATACCGGTGTTCTTTCCCTTACCAAGGTTTATGACCCACTGGTAATCAGGATTGCAGCAGTATTTGCCATGATTTTCTCCTTCTCACCTAAGATTGCAGCAGTTATTTCCTGTATGCCCACCGCTACATTAGGCGGCGTTTCACTGGTGCTTTACGGTATGATTTCTGCAGTCGGTGTCCGCAATGTAGTAGAAAACAAGGTAGATTTCTCCAAGAGCCGCAATGTAATTATTGCCGCCCTGATTCTGGTGCTTTCCATCGGTATTAATTTCAGCGGTGCAGGAGCAATTGCTTTTACAATCGGTTCTGTTACCATTAAGCTTTCCGGTCTGGCAGTAGGCGCCCTTACAGGTATTATTCTGAATGCGGTTCTGCCCGGTAAGGACTATAAATTCGATGAAGAAGAACCTTCCGATACAGGAGTGAATTTTAAGGTTTAAATTTGTTGATGAATAATAATATATTGTGATTAAAGTAAACTGTCCGTGATTTTTGTCGCGGGCAGTTTTTATGATGCAACTATGATGCAAATTTGATGCAATTCGGATACATTCTTCTGGTAAGATAAAGCAAACGCACGAAAGAGGAAGTATTATGAAAAAGAAGGTCGGATTAATCTGCATGATAGCTGTTATGATTTTATTTGCAGGGACAACGGCGGCAGGATGTAAGGAAGTCAGGCCGCAGCCTGATAAGGAAAATATAGAAGAAGCGGTCATAGATACGAATATGGAAGACTCAGACATGTATACCGATGCAGAGGATGACAGGGCAGTTCTCTTGCAGGGAGAGGCTCTGCAGGATACAGCCTGTCAGGAGAAAGATAAAGAAAGAGCGGAAAATGAAGATGAAGTGAACACGGAAGAAACAGATACCGCAGAAGGAGCGGAAAAACCGGATAACTGCGGTCTGTTTTTTTCCATGGCGGAAAAACAGGGAATGGATAAAGAAGAGGCGGCAGCGTTTCTTCAGATTTTGATGCAGGATAATGTTTTTTGTGACAGCAGTATGAAAATTACAGGACTTATCATAGATGATATGGATGGCAATAATCAAAAAGATATGCTGGTCATGGTGCTGGATGCTGCGGAAACTCCTTTTTACGGTTCCGGCTGTTTGTGGCTTTATATGAATGATGATGCCCCCTATTGTTTTAAGGAGGAGGAATGTTCCTATTACGGATGGTTTGATGTTTTCTGGGCGGATATTGATAATGATGAGAATGTAGAGATTGTTTTTTCTGCTCAGGGAACAGGCTGCGGCGCTGTAGGGGATTCCTACAAGGCGGTATTTAAGTATAAAAATAATACTATTGAAAGAATGGAACTGCCTTCTGATTTTGAAAATGATTATGACTGCGGAATCTATGTGGAAGTGATAATGGAAGCAAAGAAAAATTCTTACAGCGCATACTGTCCCTATTTGGATGAAACTATCCCTTTTCAGGCGGAAAATGTTTATGAGGAGCCATATTTTTCTCAGCCGGTTATAGCAGGAGGAAATGTCAGAGGCTATTTTGATTTAAGATGTGTGGAATACAACGGGAAAAACGCCCTCCAGGCATCGGAATACTTAAATGGAGAAGGCGGTATTGTACATAATGTGGGACTGGCGGAATTTATTATAGTATGGGATGAAAACGGAGAACCACGCATCGATAAATTCTGGGTGGATTCGTGGTAAAGGGCCGGAGGGAGAAAGTAAATGAAAAAGAATCTGGTAAAAATGTGTCTGGTTGTCATGATATTGATAGGTATGGGCTGCCTGCAGGCCTGTGGGAGAGCAGGTGCAGGCCCGTCAGAAACGGAAAACAGCAAACAGCAGCAGGAAACACAGGAAAAGGATGCCGCCATGCAGGAAAATGATGTTGGCCTGCAGGAAAGGAAGGCTGGCCTGCAGGAGGAAGTGTCTGGGCAGCAGATGCCGGAACAGCAGGGCAGCGGGACAGAAGCAGCTTTGAAGGAGACTTATATAAAAAGCAGCAGTTTTTGGGAGGATGACGGCTTTATTTATGCACTTGGCAGCCGTCAAATCAGTAAAGTAAATGTGGACAGCAGGGAAACAACGGTTTTGTGGGAAAATTGGGAGACAGGAGAAGAGAGAAGGTTTAACTTATACGCACAGGGCGGGGGCATTCTTTACGGTGATAAGCTGTATTTCTTTGAAACAGAGGATGGAGAGGCTGCAGTTTCCGTGATTGGAGTTGACGGAACGGGCTACAAGAAGCTGAAGAGCATTGATTCTGCTTATGGTTATAAAATGTACCTGGAAGATAATACTCTTTATATTTATCATAAATGGGGTTTTGAAGGAGAAGGCTATGATATTGCAGAGGACGGAAGTCTGGGAGAGGAGAAACGGGAATTTCCCTACAGGCGGATATTTGATGAGTCAGAGTATTCCATAGGAGGATTTAACAGGGAATATCTGCTGACTGTTGATAACTTTTATTCTGAGGAAGAAAAGGCTCTTTATCTGACAGATATCAGCTTGAAGGAAACAAAATTTCTTGCCTCCTGCAGTCAGAACATCAATATTATTGATATGGATGAAGAGTTTTTGTATTTTATTCAGTCCGACAAAGACAAAAAAGAATATATTTATAAAAAAATATCCCTGGAAAAGGGAGAAGAAGAAGAAATTTTCAGGCAGGAAGCACAGGAATGGATGGCAGACAGTTACTGGTCGCCTGACACGGTGATGAATCTTTCCGTCCAAAACGGTTATTTTTATTATCCTCAGGAGGAGAATTACAGGATATATGCAATGCGCAGAAAGCTGGCAGATGCGGGAAAATCCGAAAAGGTGGGAGAAGCTTATTATGATTCCGGCATTGCTGATATCGGAAGAATGGAAAAAATTCAGGAGAAGATTTACAGTAAGGAGAATGAAGAGGTTGTTATTTATGAAGAAGATATTTCTTATTTGACAGTAGATAAGCGTTTTCAGGGGGCAGACAGGATAAACAGCATACTGTACGAAAATGAAGTGGAAAATATATACACCATCCCCCTGAATATTGTGGAGGAAATGGAAAAAGAAGTTAAGGAATACGGAGGCTGTATTTCATGGAGTTATGAAAGTAAGCCTTCAAGGATTTATTTCTTTGACGGAAGGTACTTCAGCTTTTATCAGGATTATTATATTTTTACGGGAGGGGCCCACGGAATGCCCTACTGGACAGGATATACCTTTGATTTGCAGACAGGAGAGGAACTTTTTCTTAATGATATTATCAGCAACAGTGAAGAAGAACTGAAGGAAATTGTTACAGGATATTTTACGGAATTGATAGCCGGGGAGCCGGGCGGATTCTGGGAGGATGCACCGCAGTACGTAGAGGAAAACACAGACTTTGAGTCGTTGTTTTATCTTACGAAAGAGGGAATTGTTTTTTACTTCGGACCTTATGAGCTGTCTTGCTATGCGGCAGGCTTTCAGCAGGTGACGATTCCTTATTCTGAGTTTGAGATGAAAATTGATTTATCAGCAGATAATTTAGACAGGGAATAAAGGTGGGAAATTGTGTTTAGGTGTGCTATACTCAGGTAGTGAAGCATAGGGCTGTACAAAAAACAGAATTAAAGAGGATTGATAAGAATGAAACAGATTCCTGCAGTGAATGAAGATAAAGAGCAGAAGCTTAAGAACATTACCTGTTTTGCGCTGGATATGGACGGAACGATTTATCTTGGAGCAAGATGGATTGAGGGGGCAAGGGACTTCCTCGATGCGGTAGAAAGGGCAGGAAAACAGTATATTTTTCTTACCAATAATTCTTCCAAAGGGCCTGAAAATTATGTGGAAAAGCTGTCCCGTATGGGGCTTTCTATTGACAGCGGAAGAATTGTGACCTCAGGACAGGCAACCATAGATTATCTGAAAAGAAATTATCCGGGGAAAAGGGTATTTTTGCTTGGAAATGAACTGCTTATAAGAGAGTTTGAAGAAGAGGGTATTTTACTTGATGACAGGGAGCCGGAGATTGTGGTAACAGGCTTTGACACATCCCTTGATTATGCCAAAATGTGCAAGGTATGTGATTTTGTAAGAAGTGGTCTTCCATATATTGCCACTCACCCTGATTATAACTGTCCTACGGAAAACGGCTTTATTCCTGATGCCGGAGCAATTCATGCTTTTATTCATGCGTCTGCTTTTCGTTATCCTGACCATGTTATCGGAAAACCAAGCGGAGATATTATGGATTATCTTGCCATGCGGGCGGGGGTAACAAAAGAGCAGACAGCAATGGTAGGAGACAGGCTTTATACAGATGTGGCAGCAGGGGTCAACAACGGATATACGGGCATTCTTGTTTTAAGCGGAGAGGCATCCATGCAGGATGTGGAGAAGTCGGATGTGGTGCCGGATTTGATTTTCAGCTCGGTGAAAGAGATGATTGATTATATTTAAAGGCGATTGTGAAAAGGAAAAGAGGTAATGAATTGACAGAGAGGTGATTATCAATGGAAAGCAATATTGAGTATATACAGCTATTTATGGAATATGAATCTGCTGATATGCCGATGGTGTATTTTTATGAAGTGGATTTGAATGACCACCGCTTTGCTCTAAGAGCGATAGAAGTCTTTGTGAACAGGACGGTAAAGTTTTATAATGACCTATATTGTGATGCCATAGAAATGTGTCCAATCCCAACAGTCGATGAATTTAACGCAAAAAATTGGGGAGAAGGCTTTTATGCAACTATTATTTCTAAAGACAAATTTGACGAAATATGGAATACTGGAATTTATAATGAAAGCCTGACTGCTACTTAAATGGGAAGCTATGGAGGTAATTATTTAAGATGCAAATAGTAGAATATTTTAAAAGTGACAGACCAGAACATTGGCTATGTCAAATAGGGAAAAGTGATTGGGGAGCAGGACAATTTCTGTATGAATTGTTAAGTAAAAAGACGTTTCATGATGTTGTGGGGGAAAATTCCAAAGTATTGATGCTTACGAATGGGGACGAGCTCGTTTCATTTTGCACATATTCGGAAAAAGATGACATTCAACCAACCGAGTTGACCCCATGGATAGGATTTGTGTATACCTTTCCCCAATATAGAGGTCATCGCTATATGGAAAAACTATTTAAGGAAATTGAGAATCTTGCTGAAGCTGAAAATGTACATGATATTTATATTTCCACAAATCATATTGGATTATACGAAAAGTATGGGTGCGAATTGTATGAGGTAATGAATGATATGCATGGTGAACCTTCCAGAGTTTATAGAAAACATGTGGGTTAATGCGGTTAGACAATTGATAGTTGTCGAGAAGGTGTAAAAAATACTGAGATTAGTTCAGTATTTTTTATCTAATTATTGATGGTCATTATTATAATGGTTATAATAATGCCAGAGTGGAGGATGAATAATCTATGAATAAGAGAATGCTAGGTAAAACAGGGCTTCTTGTAAGCGAGATTGGATTTGGTGGTGAATGGCTGGAACGACATCCGGAAGAAGAGTCTATACAGCTTATCAGATATGCCTCAAAAAAAGGAATCAATATAATTGACTGTTGGATGCCTGATCCAAAGTCCAGAGACATTATTGGAAAGGCAATTCAGGGAAACAGGGAACAATGGTACGTTCAGGGACACCTGGGTTCGACATGGCAGGATGGGCAGTATGTTAGAACAAGAGAGATGAAGTATGTAAAACCTGCCTTTGAGGATTTACTTGCAAGACTACAGACAGATTATATAGATATTGGTATGATTCACTTTGTTGATACGTTAGAAGACTGGGAGTATATTCAGACCTCTGATTTCCTTAAATATGTTAAAGAGCTTCAGAAGAAAGGGATTATCAGGCATATAGGAATGAGTTCACATAATCCTGCGGTTGCTAAAATTGCTGTTAAATCAGGATTGATTGAAATGCTTCTTTTCAGCGTAAATCCTGCTTTTGATATGCTTCCGGCAGGTGAAAAACTGGATGATCTATTATCAGAGAATTACAAATATGGAGAAAATCTTTCGGGGATTGATACGGAAAGGGCAGAATTATATAGATTATGTGAAGAAAAAAATATAGGCATAACTGTGATGAAAGGGTTTGCCGGAGGCCGGCTTTTTGATGCGGACCGCTCGCCTTTTGGAGTTAGCCTTACACCTTTACAGTGTATTCATTATGCCCTTACGAGACCGGGAGTTGCATCTATCATGTGCGGATATGATACGGTGGAGCAGGTTGAAGAGGCTCTGTATTATGAAGAGGCCGGAGAAACTGAAAAAGATTATGCATCAGTTCTCGCAAACGCACCACTTCACTCCTATAAGGGAGAGTGTACTTATTGCGGACATTGTAAGCCTTGTCCGGTAGATCTGGATATCGCAATGATAAATAAGTATTATGATCTGGCAATTATGCAGCCTGAGGTACCTGCAACAATAAAATCGCATTATATGTTGCTTGAGCATAAGGCATCGGAATGTCTGGAATGCCATGCATGTGAAACAAGATGTCCATTTAACGTTTCTGTTTCGGAAAGAATGAAAAAAGCAAAGGAATTGTTTGAAGAATAATAGGAATAAAAAGACTATATACAAAACAATGCTTGATGGTCGCCATTATACTCCAGGCACAGTGACAATGCATAAAGGTCAGGTTATCAGTGGCAGTAATGGTATTGCAGGTCTTGCCGGCTTTAAGCCGTTTGATGTTGATGTGGCCGAAATTCCAGGTATGTAGCAGACCTGATAATAAGATGTTATATTTCTGTAATGATAATGCACCGGTCCTCCAGATGAGAACAAAAGAGAAGTGTCATTTAAGGCTACCTTTACAAATATGGAGTTGACCGATTGCAAATGGCTTGAACATAATGGGCAAAAAGCTGATAAAAACTTAATTTGAGAGGTGTTATTTATGACCGAATATGAAAAAATGCACAATGGTATGATTTATGATTGCCTTATAGAAGAATTAGGCGAAGTACAAAAGTATAGTCATCGTCTTTGTGAACAGTATAATAAACTCGGTGTTGATGATGGCGATGAAAAGCAAAAGATACTTCATCAGCTTTTTCCAAACGATGATTTTGGTGGTTATCGTTCAATGGAAACGCCTATTTTTATTGATAACTGCAAGGAAATAAGAATAGGCAAAAACTTTTATTCGAACATCCATTTTTCGTTTATCGCTGGCAATACCGTCGAGATTGGCCACAATGTCTTTATTGGTCCTTATTGCACACTTGCAACGGGTATCCATTCCTTAATCGCAGAGGAACGTAGAATCAGCGTTGATGAAAATGGAGTTGCACACGATTTTGAATATGGTAAACCCATAATAATCGGGAATGATGTTTGGATAGCCTCGAATGTAACGGTTTGCGGCGGCGTTACAATCGGTGACGGCAGCGTTATCGGTGCAGGCAGTGTTGTAACAAGGGATATTCCGGCAGGTGTTTTAGCGGCTGGAAATCCGTGTAAGGTTATTCGTGAAATCACCGAAAAAGACAGTATGTATCTAAAAGTAAAGAGAGATTGAGAAATCTCAGTTTATCAAACAACTCACAAAAATATTCTCCGCACTTTGAAGTTGCACGATTCAAAAAAACAGCACATATAGATTGGTTGTGGCTTGCCCGGAAAAATATTATACTGATAATGCGGCGCGGCGCAAGAGAATGAAAGGAGAATATTTTATGAGCTTCGGAAAAAATTTGCAGTTTTTAAGACATCTGAGAGGCAACATGACGCAGGAAGATTTGGCTGAAAGAATGAATATCAGCCGTCAAACCGTATCAAAATGGGAGCTGGGTACAGCACTGCCCGAAATGGACAAGGCTTTAGAGCTTTGCAGGCTTTTCAATTGCTCACTGGATAACTTGTTTCGCGACGATATGATTGCCTGTGGCGAAGAGTATACAAATTTGCGGGTTGAAACTGTTCCCGCTTTCCGCTATATAAAACATGCCGTTATAAGCTCCATTCCGGAGGGGGATGCCATCGACAGAGTATTTTCCATTGCCCGCAGCTGCGGAGTGGATAACCCTCGTGTTATTGGCTGGGATTTTCCCAATGTGTCACAGGAGCAGATAAATGTTTTCAATATGCACGGCTACGAAGCCGCATGGATACTGCCTGATGGGGTTGTCCCTCCTGACATTGAAATACATGAGCAGGCAGCTCACAGGTATGCAGCAATACATATTGAAAAGCCCTTTGAAAATCCTTTTGTAACCATTCCCAACGCCTATAAAACCCTTATGGAGTATATGCGCGTGAACGGTCTGGAACAAACGGGAAAGGATGTTATTCCCTGTTTTGAAACTGATGGGGAGAGTATGGATATTTATATTGCTTGTAAGTAGTGTATTTTAGTGTGCGAGGGCAGAGCCGTTTTCCGGTTTCTGCCCTTTATCGGCATTATACAGGGAGAGTCCTTCTTTCGCATGGCACGAGAGATATTGTATAAGGCAGCTGCATCCCTTTGGAAATAGCAGAATCGTATCCGTCAATGTTATGTCTTAAAGCCGTAATACCTGTCCGCCGTCCGATATCGTGTAAGCAGAACCAATATTTTTTCAAAATCAGCATTCTGGAAGCGTTCAGCTTTCCGGCACCTGCAGCCTTATTTAATTTCTCAGTGGAATAGAGATATTTTTGTGTTTTCCCATGACTTTTTCTTTCGATAAATCATGGGATTAGCTTTTTTTTACTAAAAACACATTATTATTTATAGGAAGAAACTAATGGGAAAGACCCCAACTATGATATTTCACATGAAAAAATTAATGGGAAAAAAACTATTTATAATATACACATGAAGGGGGAGGGGAAATAATAATGGGATGCGCGCATTTTTTATATTTTCTCATTAGTCTGGAAAATAAGGAGTATGGGTAAAACTGAAAAACACTGTATTTCCCTGCTTCGTATGAGGCTGAACCATTTGCATGGTAACAAGGAAAAAAGTATCAATGTTCACGATTATGCGGTATAATGATTTCATAATTAAAAAAGCTTAGAGGTGGGGAATATGGTAGAGTATAGCAAACAAAATAAGCGTGCATGGGAATATAATGCATATGATTTCTGGTATCAAAATTGTCCGCCTAAGGAGCGCGCAAAAGCAGATGTACAGAATCCTATCAAACAACTGCGCAAGTATGCGGATTATTTTGATAAATATGACGGTGTAAGAGTTGCAAACATATGTGGTTCCTGTGGAAAAAAGGCTGTCCCGCTGGCAGTTTTAGGCGCTGATGTAACTGTGTTCGATATTTCCGAGGATAATAAAAGGTACGCACAGGAAGTTGCAGAAGCTGCAAATGTAAAAATAAATTATCAGGTATGCGATGTGTTGGAAATAGACAGGAAAGTATATGCAAATTCCTTTGATATTGTCTTCATGGAGGGAGGCGTTTTGCATTATTTTCATGATATAAACGATTTTATGAAGATTATGTATTTTTTACTGAAAAAAGGCGGAAAAATGATATGCAGTGATTTCCATCCATTTACCAAAATCATTGATTCTCTTTTGTTACAGCAAAAAACCATGAGCTATTTTTCAACAGATATTTTTGAAGGAGAAATGGCGCATGCCCGCTTTTTTAGTGATGAAATCAGAAAGAAAATGCCTTTATGCAGCTATCGAAAATATACGATAAGCGAGATTATAAATTCTGTGATTGGAAATGGATTTACTTTGAGACAGTTTGATGAGCATCCGGCATGGGAAAACCCGGATGTTCCGGGAGAATTTACTTTAGTTGCCATAAAAGAATAAAGAGATTTTATAATTTGTTAATTTGTGTCCCTGCACATATTGTGTTATAGTTTATTTATCGGGAGAATTTCTGCTCCTGTAAATCTGTTTGAATATCAAATGCTCATGCATTCAAAGGCACATCGCCAGAATATTCAACGTAAAAAGGCACTGTAATGGCAGGGAATTTTGTTGTAAAACACAGCTTCTCAATTTATACTGTATTTATCAGAAGAAGATTCAGGTTCCGATTTTCTCTGTCATATTTAACAATGGGAAGAAGATAAAAGCTTTCTATTGCGTACAAGAATATCAGTAATGGCAGAGAAAGAGAGGGACAAATGAAAACCAAAACATATCTAACGAATGTCATAGAAGCTGCTGATGAAAAGGCACAGTATGACAGTGAAGCCAGGAAAATCGTATCCGATAAGGGAATTCTGGCATGGGCTGCTGGGAACGGTATTTTCCGAAAAGCTTACGCCGAAGGAAAAACTGATGCTGTTGAAGGATAATTATGGAATAAAAGCGGACAGGGAAATAAAGGAAGGGGTACAGGGTATGTGTAATTTGAGTGATGTTATTGAAGAAAGAGGAATTGAGAAAGGAATTGAGAAAGGACTTGAAGCGTTGGTAATAACCTGCAAATCTTTGCATTGTACGAAGGAAGACACTGCGAAACGTCTGTACATGCTGCATCATTTTGAAAACGATGAAACAGCTATGGAAAAGGTAAATTTATATTGGTAAAGCGTTTCAGAATAAAAAAGAGGACATACAATGAAAATCTATATTTCCACCAAGGCAGCAGGCAGGCGGCGGTCGCTTCCTGCACATATTTTATATGAAATCCCGGAGGGCATCACTACGCTTCGCGATTTACTGACGGCACTTGTAAGAATAGAGGTGGAACAGTACAACGAAAAGGGAAAAGATGTGCAGATAGTTCCTTTTTTAACCGCTGAAGAAATCACTGAGCAGGCACAGGCAGGCAGGGTTTCTTTCGGCAGAATTTATTCGGAAAAGAAAGCCGATTTTGTGAAGGCTGCCGGGAATGCATTGCAATGCTATGAAGATGGGCTTGTGAGAGTATTTCAGAATGAAGAGGAGCTTAAGCAGTTAGATGCTCCTGTGCAGATACGGGAAGGAGACTGCTTTACATTAATCAGGCTGACCTTTTTGGCAGGAAGATTGTGGTAGGGGGTAAAGATATGAACCGGGAATATGCCAATCGGGATAAAGAACTGTATAATGAAAGAAAAATGCGGGCAGAGAAAAAGGGAGGCTTAAGTGGGGCGCTTTGGAACCTTGCCTGCAACTCTTATGGGAGAAAGGAATTTTCTGATGCCTGGCTTGCACTTTCTGAAGTTTACGGAAAATCACCGGTCAGGCTTAAACAGCTTTCGGAATTCTGGCATCCGGAATTAAAAGAAGCAGTTATTTATCTGGTGGACGAAAAATTCGGGAAGGAAATGGAAGAAATTACCCGGATGAGGATGAAAGGACAATTTTCTGCTTCCATATGGAGAAGAAGCTACCGTTCTGAAGATTTCGGATATTATGCAGCACGGATGCTGTCAGAGCTTTGTGACTGCCTTTATTTCAGCACCTACAGGCAGAGCGTGAAAGAACTTTTATTTTGCCAGCACGACTGGATTCGGGGCTATGAATCATTTCTTGCATTGGAAATCAGGCGGAATAACCCGGAAATTGTGTCGTTAATCAGGGAGGCAATACTGGGAGAGAATCAGACGGTTTTACTGACTGCAAAAATAATCAGGGCTATTATTTTAAGCGGCAATGAGGAATGTATCGACCTGCTCTTAAAGTTATTGAAAGCGGCAAAGCTTCAGGAAGGGCTCAGACAGCAGATTTTGGAAAATGCGGATGCAGGCAGTGTGGAAACTCTTATAAAAATATTGAAGGTATGCCTTGAGGAGGATATGTTCCGGTACAGCAGTGCCATAAGAGCCTTTGATACCTGGACCGGATTGGGATACGGAGATGTGAAGCCCGGGACTGTAAGAAAATGTGCCGAATTCGCCTATGAATGTCTGACAGATGAAAAATGCCGGGAACAGTATCTGGACAGTGAAAACAATCTGGAAGCTTATTTTGCCCTTTGGAGTACGGGATGTTACGAAATTGCCAGGACAGATAGAATGGTGGAAAAGCTTTTGGAACATGAACAGAAATACCGACGGATTCTTGGGTGGATGTTTGTAAGCCATACAGACAATTCCGGTTATCAGATGCGTATGGCAATGAAATATCTGTAAGAAAGAGACGAAGAATTACTGGCATGGATAGTCGGCAACCTGTCTGTGACAGGAGAATTGCTGAATACTTATTATTACAGGCAGGCGGATTTTAAAGTCCATCCGGTGGAAAATTCCGATTTCCCTCCAGAGCGGGAAGAAAGGCGCAGACTGTTTGGAAAGTTAAAAGAAACAGCGGAATTTATCGGCAATAAGAGTAAAACCTTTTCAGGAAATCCCTTTGCTTTCAGCAGTATAACTTTGGATAAAAATCGTGTCCTTGCATGTATGATAAGTATAGCCGGATACGATATGAATCCGGAGCTGATAGATGAATTGATGAAATTTCTTCCCGGCATGGATGTGGAAAAACGCCGGGCCATCTACTGCAACTTCCTTGAGCCTGAGCATAATTTAAGACATAGAGAGTATGCAAGGGAAGCGCTGAAGGATAAAAGCATACATATTAAGGAACTGGCAGCACAGCGTTTATCGAAATGTGTGCTGACAAAAGAGGATTTGGCGGCGCTTTCCGAAAGCCTTCATTCCCAAAGCAGCAGTCTTAGAAAATCAGTTCTGTCTATTTTAAGACAGCAAAAACCGGAGGCTTTGTCTCCTGTTATTGCCGATTTACTTTCTTCGGGACAGGAATCTCAGATTCAGGCAGGAATCGAGCTTTTGCTGGAGTTAAAAGACGAAAAGCCGGAATTTTTAAAAGCGCAGGGCGCAGCACTTTTAAGGCTTCAGGAGTCGGAATTATCCACACAGACTTCTATTTTGCTTAACCGGCTTCAGACAAAGGAAGAGGAAAGTAAGGGAGAGGAAGCTTTTACGCCGGAAAACGGATTCGGACTTTATAATCCAAAGAAAACGGAATTTTGCATGCCTTATGAAGCGGATTCTGAAAACAAAAAAGGTTTTTTTGAGATTTTTAAGAAAAGAGGAGACAAGAAGCTTTTTTCGGAGAAAGAGTTGAAGGAGATGATGCCTTCAAGGGAAGAGGTGGAGCAGATTTTTGACCGGATGAACGAGGTATTTGTGCGCCATGGGGATTATGAATATGAGACGGAAGCCTATGACGGTTCCAGAAAGAGGGTTCTGTTCGGGGACGGTCTTTTTATTCCGGCAGAATATGCTGCGGAAATAAAGGAAAAGAAGGTACGCAGACTTGCCATGATTCCTTTTCATGAGGAATTTACAGAGGCAATGGGAGATGTTGTAGCGGACGTAAAGAAGCTGGCAATCCTTTGTTATGTGTGCGCACGGTATAATGACAGAAGATGGGGCGGTTTGGTTACACAGGACTGGTTTGAGAAGATTGAGGAGAAAGAACTGGCTGTGACTTATCATAATGCTCTTTGTGAGAAATATAAAGGTACCCGCTATTGGCAGATGGCTGATATTATAGCCCTGATGCCCCAGGCGGCAGATGCCCATGAAATGTTTGAAACTGCAATGAAAATCTACAGGAGCATGATTGCCATTGTGGGTGAGGAGAAACTGAACAGAAATTATGTGCAGAAGAAAAAAGAGTCCGGAGTTATTTATTTGGGAGATTATGAATGTTATCCCATTAACCATAAAATGATTGGATACTGGAGAGTTCTGTTAAAGCAGTCAGCAAAGTCGGAAGAGGATTTTAAAGAGTGGTTTTTGATGGAGTATCGTCTGGAAAAGCTTACAGGGGTAAGCGTAATGAACTGCCTTGGTTTAGAGGAAGCCTTCAGGGCAGTAGGGGAAGGCGTGGCAGAAAAAGATACTCTTTATGAAAGACTGCTGACCGGAAAAACGGGAGAGACTGATATTCGTGTGCTGACCAATCCGAACCGCTGGGTAGAAGGAAAAAGTATATTGAAGCAATATTCATGGGCACGGGAATTTACAGATACAGCGGTGAACCGGATTGTAGAGGTGGAAGAAAAGAGGGGAGAACTGCCTACGCCTCTTACCATGCAGGCCAGGGCCATTGAACGGTTTGAAGGGGCGGAGCATTTCTGCAGACTGCTGGCGGCGTTAGGAAAAGAAAACTTTTTCAGGGGATACGATTACGCTTCGGACACCACCAAAAGAGCTGTTTTAAGCCGCCTGTTAAAGAGATGTTATCCGAAAAAAGAGGATACCCCCGAAAAGCTGAAAGCATACTTAAAAGAGACGGATATTAAAGAAAACCGCCTGGTGGAAGCCGTTATGTATGCACCTCAGTGGGCAGGATTTGCGGAGAAGATACTTGGCTGGGAGGGGTTAAAATGCGGAATCTGGTTTTTTCATGCCCATGTAAATGAGACCTTTTCCGCAGAAAAGGAGACGGAAACAGCAGTATATTCGCCAATTACGCCGCAGCAGTTTAATGACGGCGCTTTTGATAAAGACTGGTTCTTTCAGGCATATAACAGTCTTGGGGAAAAGAAATTCCAGGTGTTATATAAATCAGCAAAATATATTACATCAGGCAGCAATCAGCATCGGCGGTCCCAGCTTTATACGGATGCGGTATTGGGAAGACTGAAGGCGGAAGAACTGGAAAAGGAAATTGAAGAAAAAAGGAATCAGGAAAAGCTTCGCTGTTATCCTTTAATACCGATTCAGGAGGGGAAGATGCAGGAAGCCCTGCACAGGTATGAGTTTATCCGGAATTTTCAAAAGGAAAGCAGGCAGTTTGGGGCGCTTAGAAGAGAAAGCGAAAAGAAAGCCTGCGCTACAGCCATGGAAAATCTGGCAATTACTACCGGTTTTCTGGATGTTAACCGCATGACCTGGTATCTGGAAAGCGAGAAAATCAAGGAAATTGCTCCGCTTATGGAGCCGAAGAAACTTCAGGAGGTTATGGTATGGCTGGAAATTAACGAAGAGGGTGATGCGGAGCTTATTATTGAAAAAGGCGGAAAACGGCAGAAGACGCTGCCGAAAACTTTGAACAAAAATGAGACAGTGCTTGACCTGAAGAATGTAATAAAGGAATTGAAGGAGCAAAAACGAAGGGCAAAGGAAAGCCTGGAAAAAGCCATGACAGAGACCACGGAATTCGGTGTGGAGGAACTTCAGAAAATAATTGGAAATCCTGTGCTTTCTAAAATCGTGCAGACCCTGGTATGGGCAAGTAAGGGTAAATGCGGGTTCCTGAAGAAAGAAGGGGAAAGTCTTTGTCTGTGTGATGTACATGGAGAGAAAACAGCCCTGCTTAAAGAGGATAAGGTTAAGGTGGCTCATCCTTATGATTTCATGCAGGCGGGAGACTGGGCAGCTTATATGCATCTTTTGTATGAGCAGAAGACAGTGCAGCCTTTTAAACAGGTATTCAGGGAATATTATCCGCTGACGGATGAGGAAAAACAGGAAAAAACTATTTCCAGGAGATATGCAGGATATCAGGTTCAGCCCCAGAAGACCATTGCCCTGTTAAAAGGCAGAGGCTGGACCGTTGATTATGAAGAGGGGCTTCAGAAGGTGTTTTATAAGGAAAACCTGATTGTCCGTATGTATGCCCTGGCAGACTGGTTTTCTCCTGCGGAGATTGAACCGCCTACCCTGGAAACCACTGAGTTTTTTGACAGAAAAACCGGAGAAAACATAGACCTTCAAAAGATTCCTCCCGTGCTTTTTTCGGAGGTTATGAGGGATATTGATTTAGTGGTCAGCGTGGCTCATGCGGGCGGGGTGGATCCGGAAGCAAGCCATTCCACAGTGGAAATGAGAACAGCCATGGCAGCGGAATTAGTCCGCCTGCTGAGATTAAGCAACGTGGAATTTATCGGTTCCCATGCAAAGATTCATGGGGCTTTGGCAAATTATTCCGTTCATATGGGTTCGGGAGTTGTACACGGAGAAGGAATCGGCATGCTTGCAATTCTGCCGGTGCATTCACAGTCCCGGGGACGTATTTTCCTCCCCTTTGCAGACGAAGACCCGAAAACAGCGGAGATTATGTCAAAAATTATTCTGCTGGCAGAGGATAAAAAGATAAAAGACCCGGGCATTTTGAGTCAGATTCGGTAAGGAAAGGAAAATACATGTCACTACAATTCTACTTCGGACCATCCGGTTCCGGTAAAAGCAGAAAACTTCATATGGATATTGTGGAATGGGCAAATCGTGAGCCGGATAAAAACTTTTTGTTTCTTGTTCCCGACCAGTTTACCATGCAGACCCAGTTTGACCTGGTGAATGCCAGCGAAAATAAGGGCATCATGAATATTGATGTTTTAAGTTTTGGCAGGCTTGCCCACAGAATTTTTGAAGAAACAGGATTCGGATTAAAGCCGGTGCTGGATGATACGGGCAAAAGCCTGGTGCTCCGCAAAGTGGCTGCAGATGTAAAAGAAGAACTGCCCATAATAGGTCCCAATCTTCACAAGATAGGCTATATACATGAGGTGAAATCAGCCCTTTCCGAATTCATGCAGTATGGGATTGCGCCGGAACAGGTAAATCAGCTTGCGGACTATGCCAGGGGAAGAGGAACTCTGTATTACAAATTAAAGGACTTACAGGTGCTTTATGCAGGATTTCTTTCTTATATTAAAGATAAATTCATTACCACGGAAGAAACCTTAGAACTCCTTACAAGAGCGGTGGAAAAATCCCATATTGTGAAAAACAGTGTGGTGGTATTTGACGGATTTACCGGATTTACTCCCATTCAGAACCGGTTAATTCAACGATTAATGGAGTTGACCGATAGAGTCATACTTTCAATAACGATTGATATGAAAGAAAATCCTTTTCAAATGGCAGGTGAACAGGAGCTGTTCCGGTTAAGTAAGAAAACGGTGAAGGATTTGTGCCATTTGGCCAGGGAAGCCGGAATTGAAAGAGCAGATGATATTTATATAGGCCAAAATTCCCTTCCCAGATTTCAGGATAATCCTCAGCTTGCTCATCTGGAAAGGCATTTATTCCGCTATCCGCTAAAGGCATATGAAGGGAAAGTGGAAAATATCAGTGTTATGGAAGCAGACTCTCCGGCGTCTGAGGCAAGACAGGTGTGTATCAGAATTAAGGAGATGGTGCTGTCCGGCAGGTACAGCTACCGTGATATTGCTGTAGTGGCAGGGGATTTGGAAACTTACGGAGATTATCTGGAAAGAGAAGGGAAGAATTATGATATTCCCATGTTTATGGACAGGACAAGGGGGCTTTTGCTGAATCCTTTTATTGAATTCATCAGAAGCGCTTTAAAAATATGTCTTATGAATTTTTCCTATGAAGCAGTATTTCATTATCTGCGCAGCGGTCTTGCCGGTTTTGAAAGCATGGAAATAGACAGGCTGGAGAATTATGTGCTTTCCATGGGAATTAAAGGGAAAAAGAAATGGAGCAATGCTTTTACCAGACATCCTAAAGGATTTGATGCGGATGAGCAGGTGATTTTGCTGGAATCCTTAAACAGAACGAGAGAAAAACTGATGGAACAGCTCACGCCCCTTCTTGAAAAAAAGAAAACGGCGGGGGAATATGTCAGAACCTTATATGACTTTATTGTAAAGGCAGAGATTCAGGAAAAACTTGCAAAATATGAAGCGGATTTTAAGAATAACGGAAATATGGAAAAAGCCAGGGAATATGCCCAGATTTACCGTCTGGTTATGGAACTGTTCGAGCAGATAGAGGGGCTTCTTTCGGAAGAAGAAATCCCGCTGCAGGAATTTGCTGATATTCTGGATGCAGGTTTTTCTGAGATTGAAATAGGAATTATTCCCGGCGGAGTAGACAGAATTGTAGTGGGGGATATGGAGAGAACAAGACTAAAGCAGGTGAAGGTACTGTTTTTCCTGGGGGTCAATGACGGAAATATTCCGAGGAACAATTCCAAGGGGGGAATTATTTCCGATATTGACAGAGAATTTCTGCAGGAATCGGAGTTTGAACTGGCGCCTACTCCCAGACAGCAGATGTATATTCAAAGGCTGTATTTATATATGAATATGACAAAGCCCTCCGGGCAACTTCATCTGTCCTATGCACGGGTGAGCAGTGAGGGGAAAAGTATAAGGCCTTCCTATCTGATAGATATGATAAGAAAACTCTATCCCAGTCTGGAAATCATAAGGCCGGATGCCTTAAGCTCACCTTTGGAGCAGATTGTGGGGGCAAAGGACGGGCTGGCTGTTCTGGCAGGGGAACTTAGAAATTACGGTGAAGGAAATCAGAGAAGCAGAGGGGAAAAGGAAGCGGCATCCCTGCTTAAGCTATATGAAAAGGAAGAAAGCTGCAAAGAACTGGTTCATCAAATGACAGAAGCAGCTTTTACGCAGTATCAGCATTCACCCTTAAGCAAGGCTGTTTCCAGGGCAATTTACGGCACTATGCTGGAAAACAGTGTGAGCCGGTTAGAACAGTATGCCGCCTGCGCTTATTCACATTTCCTGCAATATGGCCTGATGCTGAAAGAACGGGAAGAATATAGCTTTGAACAGGTGGATTTGGGAAATATTTATCATAGTGTACTGGAAGTGTTTGCAGGAAAACTTATGGAAAATCATTATACATGGTTTGATTTTCCGGAAGAAGAGGGGGATAAGCTGCTGAAAGAGGCTCTTACAAGCTGCGCAGCAGAATACGGAGAGACAATTCTTTACAGTAACGCCCGTTATGAATATATGACAGACAGGATTTACCGCATATTAAAGCGGACAATCAGAACCTTAAAGAGTCAGCTTAAGGGCGGTGCTTTTACTCCCGCGCATTTTGAAATGTCCTTTTCGAGAGTTGAAAATCTTGAAACAGTCAATATTGCTTTGACAGAAAAAGAAAAAATGAAGCTCCGCGGCAGGATAGACAGAATAGATACCTGTGAGGATGAGGAGCATGTGTATGTAAAAATTATTGATTATAAGTCGGGAAATAAAAAGTTTGATTTGGCAGCCTTGTATTATGGATTACAGCTGCAGCTTGTTGTTTATATGAACGTAGCTTCCGAAATCGAAAAGAAGAAACATCCTGATAAGGAAATTGTTCCTGCCGCGCTTCTTTACTATCATGTTTCGGACCCTGTTATTAAGGAAGAAAAGGAAGTAACAGCTGAGGAAATTAATGAAAGGCTTTTAAAGGAACTGAGGACCACCGGTGTAGTCAGCGATGATGAGAAGGTCATTCATCTCCTTGACAGCACTTTTTCTGATAAGTCGCTGCTTGTACCTGTAGAGCGGAAAAAGGACGGAAGCTTTACCGCCTCTTCCAGTGTGATTTCCAAAGAGGATTATCAGACAGTATCCGCCTATGTGAACCGGAAAATAAAGGAATTCGGCAGGGAAATTCTGTCGGGTAACATTGAGGTAAATCCCTGTGAGACGGGATGGGGAAGCGCCTGCACCTATTGTGCCTATAAGGGGATATGCAGCTTTGATGAAAAGATACAGGGGTATGAGACTAGAATTCTTCCTAAATTTACAGAGGATGATTTGCTGATAAAAATGAAGGAAGAAAATGAGAAGGAAAAGGGTTAAGCAGTTAAAGTTTAGTGAGAATCAGAAAGGAACTCATAAAGTATGGCAGTGACATTTACGCCGGAACAGCAAAAGGTAATTGACCTCCATAACAGGAATATTCTTGTTTCTGCAGCCGCAGGTTCGGGAAAAACCGCAGTGCTGGTGGAGCGTATCATAAAAATGATTACCGATGAAAAGAATAAGGTGGATATAGACAGGCTTTTAGTGGTGACCTTCACCAACGCTGCCGCTGCGGAAATGCGGGAGAGAATCAGTCAGGCCATTGACAGAAAGCTGGAGGAGCAGCCGGAAAACCAGCATCTGCAAAGACAGGCCGCCCTGCTTCACAACGCTCAGATTACTACTATTGACAGCTTCTGTCTGTTTATCATCAGAAATAATTTCAATGATATCGGATTGGATCCGGGTTTTCGTGTGGCTGATGAAGGGGAGCTTAAGCTGATGAAGCAGGATGTGCTGACGGAGCTTCTGGAAAAAAGGTACAGTGAAAAGGACGAGGCTTTTCTTAACTGTGTGGAGTATTTTACAGGAGGCAGCAACGATAAGCAGCTGGAGGAATATATTTCAAAGCTGTATGAATTTTCCATGAGCAATCCATGGCCGGAGGAGTGGCTTTCCCAAAGGAAAGAAGATTATTCTATAACGGATGTTACTGAAATAGAAGAAAGCGACTGGTGCCGTTATCTTGTGAATTATATCAGAACTTCCTTAAAAGAATACAGCAGCAGCCTTTTACAGGCTCTTAAACTGATACATCTTCCCGCAGGACCGTATTATTATGGAGAGCTGTTTGAAAAGGAACAGGAGATGCTTTACAAAGTATCAGAAAAAGAGACTTTTTCCGAACTGTATGAAGCTTTTGAGACTATCAGCTTCGGACGTCTTCCGGGGAAGAGGGATGATACAGTAGATGAAGAATGCAAGAAAAAAGCCCAACAGATTAGAAATGATGTAAAAAAGAAAGTAGAAGATATGAAAAACGCTTATTTCCTGCTGTCGCCGGGGCAGATTGCCCAGAGAATGGAAATGGCTAAAGAGCCTGTCAGGACTTTAATGGTACTTGTGCTTCAGTTCAGGGAAATGCTGGATGAACGGAAAAGAAAGGATAATATTATAGACTTTCATGATATGGAGCATTTTGCATTAAATATTCTTCTTAAGAAAAATGATAAAGGGGAATATGAAGCCACACCGGCTGCAAGGGAATACAGGCAGTTTTTTCATGAAATTCTGATTGATGAGTATCAGGACAGTAATCTGGTGCAGGAGCTGCTTTTAAAAAGCGTGTCGGGAGAAGAAGAAGGACATTTTAACCGATTTATGGTTGGAGATGTTAAACAGAGTATTTATAAGTTCCGTCTGGCAAGACCGGAGCTTTTTATAGAAAAATACACCTGTTATACAAAGATTGACTCAGATAGACAACGAATTGATTTGCATAAGAATTTCAGGAGCCGCCGGGAGGTACTTGAAAGTGTAAATAATTTGTTCTACCGGATTATGGGGGAGAGTCTGGGAGGAGTCGCTTATGACGAAGATGCTGCGCTGTATCCGGGTGCAGTCTATCCGGATTATGGTCATAATCAGACAGAAACCATATTAATAGGAAAGGATAAGGAAAGCCGCCTGTCCTCAAGAGAGCAGGAGGCGGCAGTCATTGCAGGAAGAATTAAAAAGCTGCTTCGTGAATTTCAGGTTACAGATAAGGAAACAGGAGAACTTCGTCCTGTCAAGTACAGTGATATTGTGATTCTGCTCAGAACTACATCAGGCTGGGCAGAGGACTTTAAGAGAATTTTTGAAAAAGAAGGAGTTCCAGCATATGTGTCTTCAAGGACAGGATATTTTCAGGCTTCTGAGGTGCGGGAGCTTTTGCAGCTTCTCCATGTGCTGGATAATCCTCTTCAGGATATACCTTTTTACGGCACTTTAAAATCTTTTTTCGGAGGTTTCAGGGAAGAAGAAATAGCATTGATACGAAGTATCGGAAGGAAAGGAGCCTTCCTGTATGAGAATTGCGTAGCCCTTGGAGGTCAAAACACAGAGGGCAATACAAAAACTAATACAAAAATCAATGAGGAAACCAACACGGAAGCAGATGCAGGATCAGAAGAACACATCGCAGAAATTTTTGGAAACAATGAAGAATATGATAAAATTAAATCTAAAATTAATAATTTTTTGAGCAGACTGGCGGATTTGCGTAAGAAAGCGTCTTATACCCCTATTCACAAGCTGATTCAGGATATTCTGACACAGACAGGATATCTGGAATATATATCGGCTAAACCGGGGGGTGAGCAGCGCCGGGCTAATGTGGAGATGCTGCTGACAAGGGCTGCGGCATTTGAAAACACCAGTTATTATGGTCTGTTCCATTTCCTCAGATATATTGAACAACTGGAAAAATATCAGGTGGATTATGGGGAAGCCGACATTTTAGATGAAAATGCGGATGTAGTGCGCATTATGAGTATTCATAAAAGTAAGGGATTGGAATTTCCTGTATGCTTTGTGGCAGGACTTTCCAAAAAGTTTAATATGCAGGATACCACAGGCCGCTTTATTGCAGATGTGGATATGGGAATTGGTGTGGACTATATTGACAGTGAGAGAAGGATCCAAAGCAGGACGCTTCGCAAAAATGCCATTGCCATGAAGCTGAAGCTGGACAGTCTGGGTGAGGAACTGCGTATTTTATATGTAGCTATGACCCGTGCAAAGGAAAAGCTGTTTCTTTCCGCAGTTATTCCGGACTGCGATAAACTGAAAGAAAACCTTGAACAGGAAAAAGCTTTCTTTACATATGATTCAGAGAAAAAAGGCAGGGTGCCCTTTTCTGCCCTGGCGGGGGCGGGCAGTTATCTTGATTTTCTGCTGCCCTGTCTGGAAGAAGCCCAGTGGGTTTACCCGGAGGATATTCTTGTTCCCGATGTGGAGGATGCACTGAGAATTAATGAGGCAAAACAAAAACTTCTATTGTCTGATGGAGACAATGAAATTATGACATATTTGTCGAAAAAGTTTGAAAGGAAGTATCCTTACAGCTATTTAGCTGATTTATTTGTAAAAACTACTGTGTCGGAATTAAAGAAAGCGGGAGCACAGCATTTATCCGATAAGTCAATAGCGCGGTCAGATGACATTGCAGAAGGCATGGTAAGTATAGACCGCGGGTTTACAAAGCAAATGTACGAAGAGCCTGAAATAGTGCCATATATACCTTCTTTTATCAAAGAGAAGGAAGGCATGTCAGGTACTGATAGAGGAAGCGCTTATCACAAGGTAATGGAGCTTCTTGATTTTGGAAGATTTGCAAAGCTGGAAAAAACAGGAGAAAGTATGACGGAGGATGAGTCTCACCATAAGGGAGGACAGTGGCAGGATACAGCTCTGAAGGAGGAAATTCTGCGGCAGCTTAAGGGAATGGAGCAAAGTGAAAAAATCACCCATGAATGGAGAAATTCCGTATCGGTATCAAAGCTCCTTAAATTCTTCGGCACTTCCCTGGCGGAAAGAATGATAATGGCGGCAGAAAAAAAACAGCTTTATAAAGAACAGCCTTTTGTGCTGGGTCTGCCTGCCAATAAACTGAACAGGACCCTTCCGGAATCGGAAATGGTGCTGATACAGGGAATTATTGACGTTTTCTTTGAGGAAGACGGAAAGGTGATTGTGGCAGATTATAAGACGGACAGAGTTGAAAAGGAGGAGGAACTGATAAGGCGCTATCAGGTGCAGCTTGATTATTACGGACAGGCGCTTGAAAGAATTACTGGCAGGGAGGTAGCGGAAAAGATTATTTATTCTTTTGCTCTTTCAAAAGAAATCAGGTTATAACAGGGCTTGACAAAAAAGTAAAATAGCCGTATGTTAGGTTAAACATAATAATATTAAGTCGCTAGGGGAGCTTTAGCTGAGATTGACCAAAGGGTATTTGGTCTAACCCTCATTACCTGACCCGGATAATACCGGCGTAGGGAAGCTGATTTTTAATAAGTCATTATGCAGTGATGCCGGATATGTTGGAAATATTGTGCAGGCAGTCACTATATTATGATTTATGAAATCAAACAAAGGGCCCTCCTGTGATGAATTACAAGGAGGTTTTTTTATGTCATTTTTTTTGAATCAGGAAGACGGATACTATTCCTTAGCCACCGGCGGAGTACTGGCAGTTATTGTTATCATAGCCTTATTGGTTGTGCTGACCGCTCTCTTAAAGGAAAAAGGCGATGAAGGGGAAAAGAAGCAGCAAAAAGGCTTTTCTGCCAAGCAGCTGGTATTCAGTGCGGCAGCCATTGCCCTTGGTTTTGTAGCTTCTTACATTAAAATCGTTCCTATGCCCTGGGGAGGCTCGGTAACTTTGTGCTCCATGCTGTTTGTTACCTTAATCGGTTATTGGTACGGACCTAAAATCGGTCTTGCAGCCGGCTTTGCTTATGGATTTCTTCAGTTTGTACAGGATGGGGGGAGTTATATTCTGTCACCCCTCCAGGCATGCCTCGATTATATCCTGGCGTTTGCAGCGCTTGGTTTATCCGGCCTTTTTTACAAAAAGGCAAACGGTCTTATCAAGGGATACATTTTTGCAATATTGGTAAGGGGGCTTTTCCATACCATCGGAGGATACTTATACTGGATGGATTATATGCCGGATTCCTTCCCGAAATCCCTGTCGGCAATTTATCCTATTGCTTATAATTATGCATATATTCTGGCAGAAGGCATTGTTACGGTAATTATCCTGATGCTGCCTCCGGTAAAGAGTGCAATGACAAGAGTAAAAAATATGGCAATTCAATAGCCGTATTAACTTGCGGGAGATGGCGGTGGAAGGAATGCGGGCACAGGCTGGCAGGACCGAATACGGGCTCAGGGCAGCAGACAGAATATTACTTGAAAAAACGTTCTCCAAGTGGTATTTTCTTATTATATGATTTGGATGCCGGAAGGTATCCTTTAGAATTACGAGGAGACGAGAATGAGAGCAGGCGGCATATTATTACCGGTTTCAAGTATTCCTTCTAAATACGGAATCGGAACTTTTTCAAAAGAAGCATATGAATTTGTTGATTTTCTGGCGAAGGCGGGACAGACCTACTGGCAGATACTTCCACTTGGACCTACAGGCTATGGAGATTCACCTTATCAGTCTTTTTCTACCTTTGCCGGAAATCCCTATTATATTGACCTGGAGCAGCTGACCCGGGCAGGATATCTGACAGAGGAAGATTGTGAAGGCTGTGATTACGGCAGTAATGAAGAATATGTGGATTATGAAAAAATTTATAACTCCCGTTTTAAGATATTATATAAAGCATTTGTAAACAGCAAAATAGAAAGCAGCAGCGAATTTAAGGATTTTGTCAGGAAAAATGAAGCCTGGCTTTCTGATTATGCGCTGTATATGGCAATCAAGGATTCGCTCGGCGGCATTAGCTGGGCGCAGTGGGATGAAGATATTAAAACACGTAAAAGTTCCGCTCTTGAGAAATATAAGAAAGAGTTGAAAGAGCAGATTCTGTTTTATGAATTTCAGCAATTTCTGTTTAAAAGCCAGTGGACAAAGCTGAAAGAATATGCCAATGAAAAAGGAATACTGATTATCGGTGATATCCCTATTTATGTGGCTTTTGACAGCGCCGATACATGGGCCAATCCTTCTCTGTTCCAGCTGGATGAAAGCTGTACGCCTATCGGTGTGGCAGGCTGTCCGCCGGATGCATTTTCTGCAACAGGACAGCTTTGGGGAAATCCTTTGTACCGCTGGGAATATCACAAAAAAACGGGATATGAATGGTGGATGCGCAGAATTTCTTACTGTTATGAGTTATATGACGTAGTCAGAATCGACCACTTCAGAGGCTTTGATGAATATTATTCCATTCCCTATGGCAACCCGACCGCTGAATTCGGCAAATGGGAAAAAGGCCCCGGATATGATTTGTTTAAGGTAATGAAGGAAAAACTGGGAAATAAGCCGGTAATAGCGGAAGACCTTGGATTTTTAACACCTTCCGTATTGAAACTGGTAAAAAAGACAGGTTATCCGGGCATGAAGATTCTGCAGTTTGCCTTTGATTCCAGGGAAGAAAGCGATTATCTGCCTCACAATTATACGTCAAATTCCGTTGTATATACGGGAACCCATGATAATGATACCACTCTTGGCTGGCTGAATGCGATTGGCAGAAAGGACAAGAGCTTTGCAAAGAGATATCTGAATATTAAATCCAATAAGGATATTGAATGGGAATTTATCAGGGCGGCGCTTTCCTGTGTATCTGATACAGCTATTATTCCCATGCAGGATTATCTGGGACTTGGAAGTGAGGCGAGAATAAATATTCCATCAACCCTTGGAAATAACTGGAAGTGGCGTATGGTGAAAGGTTCGCTTACAGAAGAACTGGCAGAGAAAATTTATAAAATGAGCAAAATGTACGGAAGAATTCCTAAAAGAAAGTAAAAACAGCGGAAAGTCTGTTTTGTCGGCTTCCCATTGATATGAATAATAATGAATCAAAGCTGCCAGGGCGGTGAAAGGAGCAGAATATGACTTATCAGGAAATTGTGGAAAAAGCGAAAGAAATATATAAAAATGCAGATGCAGGAAAGGTAAAAGAGCACGTAGCCATTCAGTTTAATATTACCGGAGAAGGAGCAGGTGCATTTTATCTTGAAATTAACAATGGTAAAGTGGATATCCAGCCCTATGAATATCATGACAGGGATGTTCTGGTTACAACCTCTGCAGATGTTCTTTTGCAGATTGTATCCGGTAAGCTGGGGCTTGAAAAAGCATATCTTACCGGAAAGCTGCATGCTGAAGGAAACCTGGGTAAAGCGCTTCTTTTAAAGAAAGTAGAAACTAAATAAATTTCTTCCGGGATAAATTGGAATTGTGATATTCCTTATTATAAGTGACATCCTCAAGAAACCAGTGGGGAGGCAAAAATGCATTTGCCATTTCCTCATCGGGGAATTCCACCTCCGCAATGCATAAGGGTGCAAAAGGAGGTTCAAATACATCCAGCTCAATGGTGAGAGAAGGCATATCCTTTGGAGGCATATAGTCCTTTTTGAATTCAGGAGAGGAAATAGGAAAAAGATATCGCTTTTTGGAAATAATATTGCCGTCTGCTTTGGTAAGCAGATGTTCATAGGCTTCTTTGTTCAGGGGAAGATTATATTCTTCACGGGCAAGGAGGCCCTTTCCTTTGTAGGTCAGAAAATATTCGTCATTCTGACGGCGGATTCGGAGCACAGGATCTGTATTCAAATAAGCCTGTTCAATGATAAGGCAGGTGTGCTTTTCCAAATCTTCCGGCAGTGCGGTAATTGTAAATTTACGTTCAATTTCCATAATAATCCTCATTTCTGAGCGACCTGTCGCGAAGAGGAGATGCAAATATCCGGTTCTTAGCAACAGAGCGTTGGTTTTTCATTCATGCAGTTCCTGATAGATACTGTCGCAATCATAATCAGGTGAAAATCCCCTGGCTATTTCACAGATTTTTTCGGTTTTTTCTATATCTTCTTCTAAATCCTCCGCGATCTGCTCTGTTGTTTTCCCTTTACGGAGTTTTTTACAAATCTGCTTTATCAGGATTCGTTCCGCACCTTCGCTGCGGCCTTCGGCAAGACCTTCATCTCTTGCCTCTGCCAGTTCTTCCCATCTCTGCATATACCTCACCCCCATCTTTTCCGATTCTTTGACCTTCTTTACCTGCCTGTGAATCAGTTTAATCTTTTTACTCTTTGTCCTGTCCGCTATTTCTGCGGAAGAATTTGTTACATAGTCCATAAAGTCCAGGAACTCTTCTGAAAAATCAGCCCTGTTTTTTCCTGCTGTGTTAATAAAGATTCGGATTGCGCCGTCCCCCAGTTTTAACTCAGGACACTCCCTGCAGGTTCCTTCAAAGGTATAACGGCACAGTCCCTTCCCGAAAATATCAAAAGGCGCTATCAATATAAAACAGCTGTCATTCAGCGCACCAAAGTCCCGGGTCCCCGGCTCCAGGAGGGAGACATCCAGCTGTGCCTGGTAATACCGGCTTCTTTTCCGGAGATTTCCTGTATTTTTTTGCTGCATTTCCGTGTAATAAATTTTTTTGCTGCGGTCCATGCTGACCACGTCCAGTCTGACTTCCCGAAGCTGCGGCGATATCCTCAATTCCTTTTCCGTTTGAGGTTTGTCAAGCAGTTCCACTTCATTTTCAAGCAGAATGCTGACTGCCGCCTCATAAGCTTCTCTGTTTTCCATGGTCTCGTCAAAGAGAAACCTGTCTACAAGGTTCAGGTTTTCCAGTGTTGTTACTGTTTCGTTTCCCATATGTTTTCCTCCTTGCCGCAGGAAAATGTATGGAAAAACTTTTCTGGCAACAGCCGCATTTGTTCTCATTTTCCTGCTTTTGTAATATTGATTGGATTTTTAAAAGCAGGATTTCAAAGAAAAAAGAACAGACTGTTCTGTCAGATGCGGCGGTGCCGCTAAATAAGCTTCCGCTTATAGAAATCTTTTGCTTTGAAAATATGGTATCATACAATCGTCATATATTCAATCACTTTTTAATGTTTTTTTGAATGTCACAATCAGTTCCGCCCTCTGTTATAATTTCAGGAACCAAACATGAATTAAATCTCTTATTACTTTGTTAAGGGAAATGTTACCTGCCAATTTCCTTCAATAGATGCTCCACTGCAGGTCCAAAATTCTCCCCATATTTCATAATTTTTTAATTCATTAGAAGATACATCAAAAATATACTCCTCATAACTATCTGTTTTGTCGGCATTCCAAAATGCGGCGCTATATTGACAATGCAATACTTCTCCGCTTCGATTTTTCAGATACACATACCCGTGATTATCCGTCTCAAGAATATTGCTATATCGGATTTGCACATGCAGTTTGCCGTCAACAATTCCATAACCTGTCAGCGTAGCACCTTCTTCCAAAACAATGCCAGCTTCCTCATTTGGCCCCATCAGTTGCAGATTATTTTCATCGAAGGAATCTAAATCCATTCCACTTAAGCCTCTGATGTCCGGATTAACCATAAATTCATTTATCAATGGCGCATTTTTCAAATCTATATCTGTCAGTTCAATATCATTGTGTTCCTTTCCACTCAGCACTTCACTTACGGAAAAGGTAATCTTATCTCCGGGAATCAGTACTTGATTCATCTGCTCAATTGTTACCATAAAAAAAGCCGTTTTAGTTTCGGCATCATATTCAACCAAAAAACAGCCGCCGCTTTGGGCATATGGAGTGTGGATGCTATAGCTGTCAAAAAGGTCGGTAGTTTCATCAAGACGGTCTCCCGCAATATCCTGCATCGATACCAGAATTGCTGCATTTGTGCCCTCAATATTTGCTGCAATCACCTCCATCTTAATTCCATTGTCTTCACATGAAACACTGACAGGCTTTAGCTTTTGGGCAATAGACGGTGAAACAGCATATAACAACTCATAAGCAAATTCATTATTCGCAGCTGCCAAAACCGGGACAGAACTGCACAAGCAAAGGCAAATACAGGCAGCTACTGCACCCCATCTTTTCCAACGAATTAATCTTCGTGGTTTATAAGAATCAGCCTCATCCAGGTATTCCGGACGAATTCCGGATATTCCTTTATATAAATCTTCTTTCCTCATATTTTAAACCCTTTCGCGGATAAAAATAATTTCAAATTTTTTCGCAATTTCAACATTCTTTGCGCCATTTGGTTTTCTGCACAGCCATACTCTTTTGCTAAGGCTTTTACAGCGTCACCGTAATAATACCTTTTGATAAACAAAACTCTGTCTTCTTTAGAAAGACCATCCAGCCAGCCGTTGATTATTTCTGACAGTTGTTGTTCATCAAAATTTTGTGCCACATCGAAACCAGAGGGAATGCATTCTTCAAGTTCATCGAACATTACTTCAATTCCTCTATAACGCTTTTGAGCATGGTTGGCTCTATATCGGCTTAACGATATGTCTCTGACAAGCTTTCCGAGAAAAGCTTTTAATGACACAGGAATAATCGGCGGTATCTTATTCCATGCTGAATTCCACGTGTCATTAACACACTCTTCAGCGTCTTCCGGAACAATTAGTATATTCTTTGCAATACGGAAGCAATATGAACCATACTTGTTTTGGGTTGCTTCTACCGCTTTTTCATTGCGTTGAAGATACAGTTCAATAATCTGTTCGTCTTCCACCTTCATTCTCCTTTCATGTATATTAAAGACCTTCACTTATACAGCCGCAAAAACAAAAGAAATATTGGGGTCAATATGTAATTATTTTCAGCTTACCTTCCCATAAGCAGATATCATTTTTTCTTTCAGTTCCTCCCATGCCAGAAGAGCTTTCTCGGTTTCTGCAAAAAATTCATTATTTTTTACATCCCTGTAAGGAACATAAGTAGATTCTTCTCCTACAGGCACAATCACATTATCCCTGTCCTCATAACAAAATACAGGCGCTATAAGAAAATCATCATAAAGTTCAAAAACAGGGACAGCCGTATCTAATCCCTGAACCTGACCTGCAGCAAAAACAAGATATTCTGTTCCAACTTCCATAACATTTACAAAACCGCGTTCAATAGAATCAGGTTCCCCCGTAAGGCTCAGGCGCCAATGCTCGGAAAACAAATAAATTTCTTCCCCCGTCTTAAGGCTTTCCCCTGCGTATACCTCCTGTATATGCACCTTCTGCCTTCCTGTCTGAAATAAATGTTCAATTTCTTCCTCTGCTCTTACCCTCAGAATAATCGGAGCATCCGGCAATTTTTCAGCCAGTTCACTGCAGCTTCTTATGGCCAGTTTTTCCGGAATTTCCGCCACCTGAAGCTGCTCCATATAATTTCCCTGCTCAGCCAGATTCGTATAACTCTGTCTTTTAACAATGCCAAAGGCCGCTGCTGCAAGGATTACACCTGCCGTTAAAGAGACTGCAATACAACAGACCTTCATATCGGATAAAAGCCTTCTCATATCATTTCCTCCTGCAAGGTTACTTTCCCATGGTCTATCCGGTACAGACAATCAGCCAGTATACGCATATCTTCCTTGTTATGACTGGCAAGCAATATCAATGCCCCTCTTTCTTTCTCCTCCAATATCAGTTTTCTTATCTCTTCCACACCAGCTTCATCCAGGGCATTTGTGGGTTCGTCCAGCATAATGACATCAGGTTTTTCCATAATTGCCTGAGCTATGACAAGACGCTGCTTCATACCAAGGGAATATTTACTATAAGGACGCTTATCCCGTGGGTCAAGGCCAACTCGGGAAATCGCCTGTCTGATTTCTTCTGTTCCAATGCGGTGTCTTAATTCTGCCAGATAAGTCAGATTCTGCATTCCTGTCATGCCCGGGAAAAGCCCTGCATTTTCCAAAACAATTCCCAGACTTGGCAGTACAGAAAAATCCTTATGCAATTTTTTACCTTCTAAGGTAATCTCTCCCGAATCAACTGTCATTAATCCCGAAAGTGCCCGAAACAGCATGGTTTTGCCCGAACCATTTCTTCCGACAAATCCATAAATATTTCCGCTGCATAAACAAAGTTCAATATCAGATAAAACAGTTTTTCCACGTATTTCTTTACATATCTTATTCGCAATAAGCTCCATTCTACCTTCCTCCCTCTTCTGCATCTGAAATCAAAAAATCATGCCTGCTTACCATCAGCGCTCCCAGGAATGCTATAACAATAAAAAGCAGCATACAAAATAATACGGAACAATTCAAATCAAGCGCCGAAAATGACTGATTCAGCACTGAATTCACCGCATCTGTGCTGCTTTCCTGCCACCCCAGAACCAAACGGGAAACGGGATTCCATTTTAACCATATGTCAAACGCTTCTCCCATAATTTCTGCCTTCTGTTCTGCTATTCCTGCACATCCGAGCAGCGCAATACAGCTAATCTGTACCCCTAAAACAAGAAAAAAAGACATATTACTGCCAAACCTGATTGCCAGCAAATTAATCAGCACCGTCATTGTATAAAGCCAAACAAAATATATCAGAAAATGATACAGCAACAACACAATACCTGCGCCGTCCACCTGCAGCTGATACCGCAATGATGTCACCAGAATGACTGTTCCCAACAATATTATCTGATATAAACATGCATAAGCGCCTACAGAGACAAGCTCACCCAGATACCATTTTATCCGGTGGGGATAGCGCGAAAATACATAAACACTTGCTGTACAAAAATGCCGGTAGAATGCAATCCCGAAATATGCTTCAAACACAAAATACGGAACCATGCGCATAGCAAAAGAAACAAGCTCCGGAAGAGAAAAACCCAGCGCAAATTCTCCTCTTGAACCGCTAAGCTGCAATACAAATTCAGAAAAACAAATGACTCCGCTATAAGGATTCACATAAATTAATGCCAGCAAGCTTCCCCACACAATCGCACAAAAGCATAATAACCGGATTCCATACTTTCTCATAAGCAATCCTTTCTGCCGGTTATTTGAACCGCCAATACCGAAAAAAGAAGGATGCTCAACAGCCCCACAGCCGGAAAAACATAATTCTTAGACTCATCATTGAACATGAGCAAATAATCATACCACCTGATGCTCCGTGCCCCTGCCGGGAAAGCCTCCGTAAGAAATACAGTACTGTTAAGCAGTAAAAAAACGGGAAGGAAAAGAAAAACATTATATTTTATTTTTATTATGGAAGAAAATGCTACTGTAAAAGCCCCGAATATTCCTGATACCATGCCAAAAAAGAATGTTCCCAAAACAGCATAAATCCAGGGAGAATACAAATAAATTCCGCTCATGAAATAATTATGTACCCCCTGGATATAATCCATATTGTATGGACTTCTATTATAGAAATCTCCTGCTGCTTCCCAGGGAAAGGACAGGCTGTTTAATATTATTTCTATAAAAAACGGCACCGAAAAAACAATAGCTGTAGCTAAAAATGCCGAAACAAGTTTGCTCAGCCTGTAAATTTGACGCCCCAATCTGGCAGTCATAAACACCTCCTGTCCGGACTGATATTCTTTTGCCAGAGAAAACCCTGCTGGACACACTACTAAAAGCGGATACAACTGTACCAACAGCAAAGTAGCATTGGCATTATAATTAACCCGATTATAACTGAGCAGCAAAAGCTTCACCGGTTGGTACATTTGAATAACATCCTTACCCTGAAATTCCATTACATTGCCAATGAAATTTGCAAGAACCATAAGCAGTAATATGTAAAAAACACATAGCGTTCCTCTTTTTCTCAGCAAAAATTTAACCTGATCTACTGTGGCTTTTATAAACATAATCAATTTCCTCTTTTGAAAAACAATCTAAATAATGCAGGAACAGAGTGATAATCATAATCTGATTATCACTCCATTCACGCTATTTCACTAACTATTAAAATACTACATTCCCATATAAGTTACAACTGCCTTTGCTGATTCAGCAGAATTGCCTCTAAACTGGAAAAATACCTTGTCTTCTCCCAAAAACCCCTCTTTAATACTAATTTGCTCAAGAGTTCCACCTTCGGTCAGAACTTTAGATTCATTATCCATCATTAATTTTCCAGTACTGCTGATAATACGAACCTGAATCTTTTTAAAAGTATCAACTCCACTGGCAGGATAAACTGAATCACAAGCTGCGTATACATAGCTGAAAGAACCTGTACGAGTAGCTCCATAACTGCTTGTCCATATTTGATTTTTAGGAATATCAATCAATACCCCTGAAGCTGCCAAAGCAGAAATACTCGTCATCCATATTGTTGTCATTGTTAATAAAGTTGCCAAAATTTTTTTGTGTTTCATCATCTTTTCTCCCTTCTCATAATTTGAGTCTACAAAAAATTATTTAGTTATTATTATTCCACTCTCCTTTCCATCAATTTTTAATTTTTTGCAGCATTAATGACTACTTCCAATAATAACCATTTTCTTCCACCCGTCCATACCTTTCGCCCGAAACGACATTTTTTACCCTTTTTTGGTATATTTCTTCATCTGTCCAGTAAATATCTGAAAAACATGCTGCAGGACGCAGGGAACCTGCAGTCCCGCAGCCATTATCAGCCCGACCGCTCCGTGAACCGCCAGTTCCTCCGCTCCCAGCATCAGCAGCAAAGCAATCATTCCAAGAATACCCAAAGCTATCCTTCCTGCCTTCTGCTTGTATTCTTTTTTCTCCTCCGGCTGCAGCCTTCGGTTTTCTGAATCCACAGGGCTACAAGCAATTAAGCAGAACACCGCACATATCGCAATAATGCCCAGCCACACATGAAATCTGATCTCAGAAGCTGCCAGAAAGCAGACTGCCAGTAGTCCGCAGGAACAGCACAGGCAGGTCCAGGCATGCTTCGCATAAAACCCTCCGCTGAATTTCCTGATAACCATAAACGGCAGAATCAGTACTATACTTGT
Organism: Lachnospiraceae bacterium; assembly: GCA_017621815.1. Lineage (GTDB taxonomy): Bacteria > Bacillota > Clostridia > Lachnospirales > Lachnospiraceae > Suilimivivens. Next base: position 119,018 of record JAGASK010000029.1, read on the forward strand.
AGTCAGACTTCCGATAATGCATCCGATAACTGTGGCAAGAAACAGCGGCGCCAGTGTTATCAATAAACTGTACGCCGCATACTCGTACAACTCCCCGTCCTCTTCCGTAATTGCCTCATTTCTGATCAGCCACTTTACTATCCCTGTTGCAAGATACCTCATTATTTCTTTTCCTTAAAACGTGATAAATTCTCAGGCACCTTAGGCTGATGAATAAAAATACTTGAGACTGTGTTTGCCTCCACATGTAATTTTGTACCCAGCACGTCGGTTAATGCTTTTGCTGCAAGCTTCTGTAACTTATTGTTCATATTCTTCTCCCTCCTGTTGGTCAAATTCCCCTCAGCAGCTTTGCCGTGTATTCGACCCTCGCGGCATTCGCCAAATGCGTGAACAATCTTCCGCGCTTGGCTCATTGCTCGCGGAAATAAAAATGTCAACTACTGTACAATATTTTAAAAATAAAAAATTGTTTTTACTATAGCTTTTGCTCCAATGACATTTTTTGCTTTTCTATTGGCTTTTTTCATTTAAAAATGCATTAAATTATATATTTTACAGAATAATAAATGAATCTCATATAAAAAAGGAAAGATATATAATGTATTGCAGATATTTTCTGCATTGCATTCTTCGCCCATTTTATTTTCCCTGTTATGATTATTGATAAAGCAATAGATTACTCTTCATGAGCTTTCTATTATTATGCATTTAAGGATGTGGTACAGATGGATATACAATATACAATTATCGGAAACAGAATTAAATTAAGACGGAAAGAGCTGCATTTAAAGCAGGGAGAATTGGCTGAGAAGCTTAATATTTCAAACAATCATATGTCTTCTATCGAAAACGGCAGGGAACACCCCAGTCTGGAGGTTCTGCTCTCCATCTGTGAAACTTTAAAGGTTACACCGGACTATCTTTTAATGGGATGTATGCATGCCAACGATATTCCCCAGGATATTACAGACGGGCTGCGTCTTTGCCGGGAAGAAGATTTGCCGTTTATCAAAACCATGATTGAATTTCTTATTGAACGTAATCAGAAAAACTGGAATGAAAATAACTGCCCGTAAACCAAAATCACTTCTTTTTTGTCTTTTTACGCATAAAGCATTGCTTTTTTATCTTCTTTCAGGTAAAATCAATTCAATATACCGTAATTTTTCGAGAAGGGATGCGTGTTATGCGTATTTTAATTTGCGATGATGATGCCATGATACGGGAACAGATGGCAAAATACCTTCATGAGTACTTTGATAAGCATGAGCTCAAATGTCCTGAGTTGGCATTATTCAATTCCGGGGAAGCCCTCCTTGCCGATTCCGGGCAGAAGGATATCGTCTTTCTGGATATAGAGATGCCGGGCTTAAGTGGGATTTCTACAGGAAGTGAATTAAAAAAAAGAAATCAAAATATCATTATTTTTATCATAACCTCTTATATAGAGTATCTTGACGAAGCCATGCGCTTTCGGGTATTCCGCTATCTGAATAAACCCATTGACAAACAGCGGCTGTTCCGCAATTTAAAAGACGCCCTTAGCCTGTATTACAGCTATACGGACAAAATTCCGGTTGAAACAAAACAGGGCGTTTATTCTGTGTCTGCCAGCGATATTGTCTGCGTGGAAGCCTGTAGCAGAAAAGTAATCGTACATACTGTTTCTTCCGATTACGACTCCATCCATCCCATGCAGTACTGGATGCAAAAGCTTTCCATGAAATGTTTTATTCAAACCCACCGAAGCTTTATCGTCAACATGGAACACATCACGGCTTTTGACCACACCCTGATTCACTTTTGCAACTGTCAGTTTAAAGCTTATTTAACCCGCCGAAAATACAGCCAGTTTAAAGAAGCTTACTTATTATACCTGGAAAGCGTGCAGTAGCTATTACTGCAAAATGAGGGTTCTGTTATGAACATGATATTCTGTCACATAATTGTTTATACGGCTGAAGCATTGATTCTATTGCAATATTCATCAAATCTGTTTATTCTTAAATACTCCAGACGTTTAACCTATATATTTCTTATGCTTTTTTACAGTCTTTTATTTTTTATTTTTCTTTTAGATTTGTTTTGGTTAAATGCAATCGTTTTTCCTATAATAAATTTTATTTTTATTTTCCTTTTTTATAATGTCAAATGGAAAACTGCTCTGTTTCATGCTTCTATTTCCACCATTATGATGAATTTAGGAGAACTCATTATGGGCAGTATTTTCTCTGACTTCTTAAAAAATTTTTATGAAATCCGTTATGATAGTATTTCCTTTTATGTCAGCTTTGCCTTTATGACCAAACTGCTCTATTTCTTACCCATGTATCTTCTTTCCCATTTTTTCAAGAAGCCGCAGGAAAACGGGAAAAAAACCGACAATACCGTCTTTTTGGTAATGGCTGTTCCCCTAATTTCCATTTGGCTGGCCATAACCCTGCTTATTGTCTGCCATACTACGGAAACCTCCCCCCTTCTTGACCAGATGATCACCATAAGCGCTGCCTTAGTCCTTTTCCTCAATATCCTTGTCTGGGCAATTTACAGCTATCTTCAAAACAAAAGCATGGAATTTGCCCGGATGCAGCTCCAGCTTCAGAAGGAAAATGATGCTGCAGAATACTATAAAATGCTGATAAAACAAAATGAAAGCCAGAATATCCTGATTCATGATATCAAAAAACACCTGCAGTTCATTGCCCTGCTGAGCAGGCAGGGAAAAGCGGATAAAGTTGACAGCTATATTAACGAAATTGTGCATTCCGCTGATTTGCAAAGTTCTGTTTCCGTATGTGACAATGAATTCCTGAATATCATTCTCTGCCGATACCTTCGTATTTGCGAAGAACAAAAGATTTCACTTCAGCTGGATATCCGCAGCCGCACTGTTGACTTTTTAACCGACAGCGACCTGACCGGACTTTTCTGCAATCTTCTTGACAACGCCGTGGAATCCGCCAAAAATCAACCGGATGCCTTTATAAAATTAACTGTCACTCAAAAACAGCAAATACCTCTTACTGTCCTCACCATGACAAATTCCTGCTGCAAAAATCCCTTTACTGCCGGACATAAGCTGATTTCCACAAAGGGTAACAGCAAAAGTCATGGTTTCGGTATGAAAAGCGTTGAAAGAATTGTGAAAAATTATGGTGGGGATTTAAAGCTATATTATAAAGAAGAAGATAAAACATTCCACACCATTCTGACACTAAAATCAATCTGGGAAACATCAGCCTGTAAGAAATAGCATTGTATTTCTGCGGGCAGCGGAACTTACCTTCCTATCGCATGAATCTCCGGTGCCAGACTCCTGCCGCGCAGTTCAGAACACTGAAAGGACTGCTTCATTTTTCATGCAGCTTTTCATAAATCCTTTCGCAATCATACCCCGGTGCAAATTCTTTTGCCGCTTCACAGATTATTTCAATCACTTCTGTTTCTTCTTCTAAATCCTCTGCAATTTGCTCTGCTGTTATCCCTTTGCGGAGTTTTTTACAAATCTGTGTGATTAGTTTTTGTTCTCTGCCCTCACTTCGTCCCTCAGCAATTCCTGAGCTGTGTCCTTCGGCAAGCCCTTCGTCCCTTGCCTCCGCCAGTTCTTCCCATCTTTGCATATATTTCACTCCCATCTTTTCCGATTCTTTGATTTTTTCTACCTGCCGGTGAATCAGTTTAATTTTCCTGCTCTTTGTCCTTTGCGCAGGAAAATATATGGCTATGGAATTTATACCCTGTATGGCAGTGCCAATTACATTATTTTCCTGCTTTATATCATTAATTGGATTTTTAAAAGCAGGATTTCAAAATAGAACACTCATTGAATTATATCCAATGAGATAAGAACAGAATGTTCTGTCAGATGCGGCTGCGCCGCAAAATAAGCTTCCGCTTACAGAAATCGTTTGCTTTGACTATATAATACTACAAAATAACCATATATTCAATTATTTTTTTATGTTTTTTTGTTTTTATCTTCCCTTTCCTTCTCTTACTGATATCAGGAAGGAAGAAGCAGCATTGCCACCTGCGACAATGCTGCTTCTTCCTATACACAAACTTCCTGTAAATTTATGCGGCCTTATTCAAACCTTACTCTAATTCGCTTAATCCGGTATACAACTCATAATACCGCCCTTTCTGCAAAAGCAAATCATCATGGTCGCCGCGTTCTATAATTTCACCGTTTTCCAGAACCATAATGGCATTGGCATTTCTTACGGTTGACAGCCTGTGGGCGATTACAAGTGTGGTTCTCTGCGCCATCAGACGGTCCATTCCCCTTTCAATATGCTTTTCTGTTCTGGTATCCACGGAACTTGTTGCCTCATCCAGAATCAATATGGGGGCTTTGGAAATAGCAGCCCTTGCAATATTTATCAGCTGTCTCTGGCCCTGGCTTAAGTTGGCGCCGTCACCCTCAAGCATGGTGTTATAGCCATGCTCCAGACGCATAATAAAGGAATGGGCGCTGGCAGTTCTGGCCGCCTGCTCCACCTCTTCATCTGTGGCATCCAGCCTGCCATAACGGATATTGTCACGGACAGTTCCCGTAAACAAATGGGTATCCTGCAGCACCATGGCTATATTGCGGCGGAGGGAATCTCTTTCAAGCTCCGTTACCGGTATATTATCTATGGTGATGCTTCCCGAATCAATATCATAAAACCGGTTAATCAGATTTGTAATGGTAGTTTTTCCGGCACCGGTAGAACCAACAAAGGCAATCTTCTGCCCCGGCTTTGCATATAAGGAAACATGCTTTAAGATGGTCTTATCGGGATTGTAACCGAAGGTCACGTCTGTCAGGGTAACAGCTCCCTTTACTTCCTTATAATAAGCATCCTTATCTTCCTTAACGATATCCTGAAGGAATCCTTCCTGATTTACAACAGCATTTCCCTTAGGAATTACATAACAGGTTTTTCCTTCCACATTTTCTTCAATGCGGATAGCTGTCTCTGCATCCTCTTTCTCAGGTTCTTCGTCCATAACAGCAAATACACGCTCTGCACCTGCAAGGGCAGAAAAAATGGTATTGACCTGCATTGCAACTTCATTAATGGGGCGCGAAAACTGTCTGGAATAATTGACAAATACTGTAAGTCCGCCGATGTCAAAGCCCCGGAGCACACAGAGGATACCGCCGATACAAGCCGTCAGTGAGTAGCTTACCTGGCTTAAATTTCCCATCACAGGACCCATAATGCCACCGAAAAACTGCGCTTTAATCTGCTTTCCTCTTAAATCCTTATTAAGATATTCAAACTCATCCCTTGCGTCATCCTCATGACAGAATACCTTTACTACCTTCTGACCTGTTACTGTTTCTTCAATATATCCGTTTAAGGTACCGATTGCAGCCTGCTGCGCCTGATAATATTTCCGGCTCTTGCTTCCCACTGTCTGCACAGCCTTAATCATAACAGGAATCATTACAATCGTAATGAGCGTCAGCCATACATTAGTATAAAGCATGAGTGCAAAGGTTCCCACAATGTTAATTGTACCGGAAATCAACTGCACTACTGTATTGTTCAGCATTTCTCCTACAGCATCCACGTCATTGGTAAAGCGGCTCATCATATCACCATGATTGTGTGTATCATAATACTTCACTGGAAGCTTTTGAAGCTTCTGGAATAACTCATTTCGAAGCTTTTGAATAGCATTCTGGGATATGGTTATCATAATTCTCTGCTGCAGGTACTGCGCAAGAACTGCCACAAGATAAATACATATCATGGTTAAAATCCCTTTAAGCAGGGACGATATGCTTCCATCCTCTGAAGTAAGTCCGTTAATAATGGGACGCAGCATATAGGAACCTGACAGGTTTGCAACCGTACCGCCGATAATGCAAATCAGCACCACCACAAGCTGCCACTTATTATGCGAAATATAAGAAAACAATCTTCCCAGCGTCTTCTTCATTTCCTTAGGCTTACCGGATGCCATCTGCCCTCTCATGTTTTTGCTGCCCGGTCCCTTAGGCCTTGGCTGTTCTCCCGAAATTCCTGCTTTAACAGGCTTCAGTCTGCTTTCATATTTTTTCTGTAAATATTCTAATTTTTCCTGCTTCATGATGCGCTGACCTCCTTATCCATCTGAGAATAATAGATTTCCTGGTAAGCCTGACAGCCCATCATCAGTTCATCATGAGTTCCCATACCTGCAATTCTGCCCTCATCAAGCACCAGTATCTTATCCGCATCCATAACAGAGGTAATTCTCTGGGCAATAATAATTTTAGTGGTATCCTTTAATGTACTGGTAAAGCTTTCCCTGATTTTCGCTTCCGTTGCCGTATCCACTGCACTGGTGGAATCATCGAGAATCAGGATTTTTGGCTTTTTAAGAAGCGCCCTGGCTATACAGAGCCTCTGCTTCTGTCCGCCGGAAACGTTAACGCCTCCCTGACCCAGCTCTGTTTCATATCCTTCAGTAAAAGTATCAATAAAGGGCGCTGCCTGGGCATCCTGCGCAGCACGTGCAATCTCCTCATCCGATGCATTTTCATCACCCCACATCAGATTTTCCATAATAGTGCCGGAAAATAATACATTTTTCTGCAATACCATGCCCACGCCTTCTCTGAGATTCTTCAAAGAGTAATCCCTGACATTGACACCGTCTACCAGCACTTCTCCTTCATCAATATCATAAAGACGGGGAATCATCTGTACCAGTGTAGTTTTACCGCTTCCTGTCGAACCGATAATTCCAAGCACCTGTCCGCTTTCCACTTTGAAATTAATTCCGTCCAGAACCTTTTCCTTATTATCTTTGTAATAACGGAAAGAAACGTTTTTAAACTCTACCCTGCCGCTTTCCACTTTTCTTTCAGGAAATGCGCAGCCTTCATCTGTAAGATCAACTTCTGTATCCAGAACTTCCGTAATACGATGCAGGGAAGCCAGGGCTCTTGAACTTTGCAGAAGCACCATGGCAAGCATCATAAGAGACATCAGAATCTGTACAATATAAGCAGTAAAGGCTGTCAAATCTCCTACCGGCATATTTCCTGCCAGTATCTGCTTTCCCCCAAACCATACTACCGCAAGTGTGGTGGCATTCATCATCAGCATCATAATAGGCATATTCAAAATAACCACTTTAAAAGCATTTAAACTGGACTGCTTCAAGTCTTCATTGGCAGCTGCAAATTTTTCTTCTTCATAAGTACCCCGCACAAAGGATTTAATGACCCTGACGTTGGTGAGCATTTCCTGAATATTGGAGTTCAGAATATCCAGCTTCTTCTGCATAACTTCAAATCTTGGAAACGCAATTCTGATAACAACTGCAATAAGAGTTACCAATATAGGAATAACCACAAGCACAACGATTGCCAGCTGGGCGTTCATCAAAAAAGCCATAATAAGGGCGCCTATCAGCATTCCCGGCGCACGAAGCATCATACGAAGCGCCATATTAATAAGATTCTGCACCTGTGTAATATCGTTGGTTAATCTTGTTACCAAAGAACCGGTACTGAACCGGTCAAGATTAGCGAATGAAAATTTCTGTACCTTATCGAACACATCGCTTCTTAAATCGGAGGAAAAACTGATAGCTGCTTTTGCTGCAAAATAAGCGCCCCCGATTCCGCCTGCCATCATAAGAAGCGCGGTAATTACCATGACAATCCCCATTCCGATTATATATGGGATGTCTCTGTTTGCTGCCCCGATATTGATAATGTTTGCCATAAACTTCGGCAGCAAAACTTCACCGATAACCTCCACTATCATCAGAAGCGGACCACATATAAATGCCGTCAGATACGGTTTTATATACTTCCAATATCTTTTCATAATCTTAATTCTCCTGTTTCAATAAACTTTGATAATAAATGTCTCCGTTTTTAATAATACGTCTGAGATATTCTTCCAGCTGCTCCATCTCTTCTTCCGAAAAGCCCACGAAAAAAGCGTTTTCTATTTCAATAAAATCATTAATGCTGGCTTTAATGGTTTTCCACCCTTTTTCAGTAACAGCAACATGATTGACACGATTGTCATTTTCATTGCATTGTCTGCTGACATATCCTGATTTTTCCAGCTTTTTTAAAGAAACAGCTACAGCTGCCGGTGAAACTTCCATTTTTTCCGCAATTTCGGTTTGAGAGCACTCCGGAAACTTTCCAAGTAACATCAGAAGCCTGTGCTGACTTCTATAGACACCGGTTCCCTCTACCTTTTTATCAATAGAGCGTTTCAATATCCGGTCAGCAACACGAAACAGATTAACTATCTGATGCTGTTTCTCTCCCATGAATTTTCGCCCCCTTAATTAAGTAATTAATATTTAACTAGTTAACTATTTGACATTATATGTCCGGATAGCTCTACTGTCAACACAATATAATATTCTTAATAAATATACTATATTGTTTATAAAAATTTTAGATGTATCAGATATAAGAGCAAAAGATGCGCCGGATAGAATACGTAAAAGATATATTTCAGTTTAAGACCCTTTTTCCCATTATAGAAAGCCACAAAAATGAAAGCCAGAGGAGCTGTAATCTCCCAGATAAATGCCACACAGCCTGCAATCAACTGCTCCTTTCTCTCTTTTCTGAACATATAAAGGAGGGCTATCGCTATAATTCCTTTAGCGCCGTAATCACAATGAATGAATTCGGCAGACAATACGGCAGCGAGGAAAATAATAATATCTATTCCCCATATGAGCCATGGATTCTCCGCTTTTTCTTTCACAGCTTCCCAAAGATATAACATCAGAAAAGCTATCCAAAGCGTAAAGAACACATTTCCATGATTCCAATCAAACACCGTTCCATAAAAAGCAAGGTCAAAAGGTATCTCTGAAATCAACGCAAACAAAAACAGCCGCAGCGCATACTTTGTCCTGCTGCCAGTTCTTTGAAACCCTTCCACCAATAAAAAACAATAAATCGGAAATGCAATCCGCCCAACCAGGCGCCGCATCACCTGATAAGCCACATATACATATCCCACATAACCTGCCGCAAAAAGCTCCTTTATATAATCCGGAGAAAGATTTCCCACCGAATATATTCCGTTTTCAATAAGTACAGGACCAAAAAGTATAAATGCCCCATGGTCAATCAGCATGGATATCATCGCTATTAATTTTAAAGTGCTGCCGCTTAAACCTTTACTTTTCACTATTTGGACACTCTCCATACAACAATTTGAAATAATACTACATCAATTCCGGTTTCTTTTCAACTGGCATGGTTAAAAAATCATGATTTGGCACTTTTTGTAGTGCCACTTATGTGTATACTAAGTTTTATCAGAAAAAACATAAATGCAATAACATATGAGGAGGAACATATTATGAAGAATCAAACAACACAAAAAATTGCATTAACCGGCCTCATGGCTGCCCTATCTTATGTAGTTTTTACCTTTTTACAGATTAAAATCCCGCTTCCCGGAGGAGATGCTACATCCATTCATCTCGGAAATGCTGTCTGCGTACTGGGCGCACTGCTTCTGGGCGGCTTTTATGGGGGCCTTGGCGGCGCTATCGGTATGACAATCGGAGACTTACTTGACCCTGTTTATATTGCATATGCTCCCAAGACCTTTATTCTTAAATTATGCATCGGCCTGATTACCGGACTGATTGCCCATAAAATAGGCAAAATTACCGTGGAAAAAGATGAGCAGAAAGTTCTTCTCTGGACAATTTTAGCCGCAGCCGGCGGACTTTTATTTAATGTAATCTTTGACCCTCTGGTAGGATACTTATATAAGCTTGTTATTATCGGCAAGCCTGCGGCAGAACTGACCCTTGTATGGAATGTGGCTTCCACCTCCATCAATGCAGTTACCTCCACCATTGTATCCGTGCTTATTTACATGGTGCTTCGTCCTGCTCTGAAAAAGGCCGGATTATTCTTCATCTTATCTAAGGATAAAACTGCAAAATAATTCACAAAAACAAAAAAGTCATTCACAGCAAACCAACTGTTATCATAAGCAAAAGCTGCCGAATCCCACAAGATTTGACAGCTTTTTATTCATGACAACATAAAAGCTCACGAAGCATATTTTCTATTGCGCTTCTTCCATTATATCTTATACAAAGCATCCCCGAAACGGATTCAATAAGCAACCTGCCAGTTTAAAACACAAAATGCCCGCCGGAATTAGAATCAATGTACAGCACAAGACCGCTCCAAATACCCCGCAGAGAATTGCGCAGGGCAGACAGAAAATCAGTTTTAATGCCAGCTTCAGCACTCCGCCTGCCAGCCTGAAACACAAAGAACATATAAAACAGACAATGATTAAAACAATTATAGTAATTAAAGTAATCATAATTTGTCACTCCTATTCCTGATTATCAAATGCAATTGTAATGTTTCCCATACTGCATTCTATGTCAAATTTACTTGCAGCGTTATTATTTATTGTTTTCTCCGATGCAAGCGCCGATACGGAAAAGCTTCCTATTTCAATATTACCCGCTCCGCATTCGATTTCATAATTATGGTCTGTTTCGCTTCCGGTTAAGTGAAACTCCATATTCCCCATGCTGCATTCGGCATCAAGCTTTCCGGCAATGGTTCCTCCGTAAATGCATTCCCCTACTCCTACGCTGATTTCTGCATCCTTCGTCCTGATATTAGAAGCCTCCATTTGGCCCGCCCCCACTTCAACTGATAATTTTTCTATATCCATATCATTTAAGTAAAGAACTGCGGCTCCGAGTTCTGCATCTAATTTATTCACTTTTATATTTGATATTTCCATCAGGCTTGCACCTGTCTCTACATCCAGCTTGTCAAGACTGCTGCCTTTCGGAAAACTTATTCTAATCTCATTATTATCTGCAGCATTATTATAATCCGACCATTTCCATCCTTTAAAGCCTTCCACATGAAGTGTGCTTCCCTTTACATAGTCATTATAGCTGTCAATTCTTGTTCCGGATACCAATATATCAATCATGCCGTCATCCGTTCCTTTTTCTTCTATAATAAAGGTTCCCGCGCCAAGCTCCAGTTCCAGATTTCTGATTCCGTCCGCTTCTATTTGATGCGATGTTCCCGCCACAGTACTTGAATTTGAACTTGAAGAAGTATGCTCATCTTTTAAATATCCCCATCTGCCGTCTGTAGAGTAATAAAAGCTTTTTCCCACCGCATCCACAAAGCTTTCGATTTTATCATCCAGTTCATCTTCTTCCCTTATAATCCTAAACACATTGCCGCCGCAGGCCAGCGCACTGACAGAGCCAAATACAAATCCTACGATTAAAAGAATTCCTGCTGTCATCAGACTTATTTTCACAAATTTTTTCATCCCTTTGCTCCTTTCTTTTTACCGAATATGCTGCTGAAGATATAGGCAATTCCCTGAATAATTCCGGGAATACACTTGCCTGCAATCAGGATTGTAACCAGCATGCATAAAATACCCACCGCTGCACAGATACAGCCTCCTCCTATCAGACCGATTCCCACAAAAGGCTTCACAATAATACATCCGAAACCGCCGATTACAAGGGAAACTGCTACAACAAAACATATTAACGCTGCCAATCCAAACCCCAGGACAACTCCCAGTACAGCAACAATAATTCCTGCCAGAATCCCCACCAATGCTCCTGCTGCGCCTATAATTGCCGGCGAAAAAACAATACAGGCAATCACAATCAGAACGATAGCCCAAGTCGGCAAATCCTTTTTCTCCTGTGTATCTTTTTCTGCAGCGCTTCCTTCATATAGAGTTTTATCCTGAGACCTTCTGGAACCTGTACTGTCATTTCCGTTTTCACTGTAATCAGCTCCGAAGCCGGATATATCCCTTTCACTGCCGTCCTTATCTGCCGTTCTTTTCATTACTTCATTTTTTGTTTCTTCAGCCGCCTTACTTGTAAATCCGTTTTCCGTAAATTCCCCCTGATTTTCATTTTCAGCAAGACCTTCCTTTACGATTTGGGCTACCTGCTGCGGAGAACCAAGAGCATCAATCACCTCTTTTTCATTCTCCTTTCCGGCATCATTAAAATAATCATTATAATATTGAAGGGCCTCTTCTCTCTCACTTGGTGAAATATCAGAAAGCAGCTCTTCAAGTCGTCTCATAAATTCCCATCTGCTCATTTTATCATTCCTCCCTCGAAAATACTGTTGATTTTAGCAGAATATTTTCTCCATTCACTTTCATATAAGTTTAGCTGTAAACGTCCTTTTTCCGTTGCTTTATAATATCTCCTGTTTCTGCCCGCACATTCCATATCATAAACTTCAAGACACTCATCCTTCTGCAGACGCCTGAGCACGGGATAAAGTGTGGATTCCGAAAGTTCAATTACCTGCCTTACATCCTGAGTTATTTTGTATCCGTAAGCCCCCTCAGGCTCCCTGGATACTACCGCTAACACAATCGCATCAAGAAGTGCTGCTCCTGTATTAAAAACCATCGCTTTTCCTCCTTTCTTGCATAAAATATATTTTATAATATTATACATTATATAATATTAACTTTGATATAAATACTATATGACATATAATATTATTCTGTCAATGTGTTTTGAAAAAATATATAAAAAAGACTGTTATAAAATATTTAACGTTTCATAACAGTCTCTTTCTTCAACCTCACATTATTTACTTTTTTCCGGTCTTTCCGCCTATTCATTTACAATTTTAGCATTCGGATAAATTCTTTCCATTCTTTCATCCGGAAAATGACTGTCCAGAAATTCATCCAGACTGCCGGTCATCTCCGTACCCACTTCTTCTGTTCCCGCAGTATTCCTCTCCGTATATCTTGCAAGGGCAAGAGAAGAAATGATGCAGTTAAAAATCATAAACACAATTGCTGCATTACAAATAATCGTACCTGCCTTTACCGGCAGCTTTTCAATCCATGCAGCAAAACGGGGATATAAAAACTTCATCCACACAACTGCTGCAATTCCCCAGAAGAAACAGTATAACAGATTAATCCTTCCCCCTAAATTAAACATAAAGCCGCTGTAATCCCAAAAAACTGTTCCAAATACAAGTTCGGTAAAAACGCTGCATACATATTCATAGGCTCCTCCAAGCAGTGTACCTGCCGCAAAAATATAAGAATCGCTTTTATCCTTAATTCTGTATAAAATAGCAGTAAGAAGGCTGCAACCAAGTCCCCAGACAATACTGAAGGGACCGTAAACCACACTGCTGCGGCTCATCAACACTCCGGTGGTAACCAGGCAGAATATTGTTTCTGTAATATCCCCCAGAAAAGCTCCTATGAAAAACAGGCTCACCAGCTTATAAAAACTGCATCCTTTAGCAAAAACAGTCTTTTCCTTCTTTTTTAAAACTGCCTGCCTTTCCTCCAAAGCAGGAAAAGCTTTTTCCATACGTCTTGTAATTCTTTTTGTAATTGCATTTTCCAGCAGTTTTGAAACCTGCCCTATACCTTCAGACCATTCCGAAACCTGAACTGCCTTTTTCTGCATGCCGAGAATTGTCAGTGAAGTTCCCAATATATCTACCAGAAGCAGTCCCGAAAGAATCCAAAGCAATATATTCCCCAAAAGGCGGGGAATCAAATGAATTACCGTACCCAGAAACGGATTTACAAAAAGAATAAGCAGCACTGCAAACACACCCCACAAAAGAGAATATTGCAGGCAGATATATCCTTCAAAATTAAACTTAAGTCCTGAATAATCCCACCATTTTTTCCGAAAAAGCTTCTCCAAAAACACGCCCGTAAAAAATTCTGTAAGGGAGGCAAGAATCACGCCTCCCAAAAACAGGAAAAAGATGTTTTCACGAAGTTCGGGCAGAAAAACAGCAAAAATCACCGCACCAATACCATAAACCGGGCAAAACGGACTATTCACTACTCCCCGGTTTATAAACTTCTTTCTTGCAAATGCCGCCACACATACTTCCCCGCACCAGCCCGCAAAGGAATACACAAAAAAGAACCATAGAAGCTCATAAAATGAATATGTCATAAAAGCTGCTCTCCTCTTTTGTAAAAGATATTATCGTGTCACATTTTTCTTTCATATATTCTGAATGATACTATATAGCTTAACATAAAGCACATCAGAATGAACAGAAGCATTTTTACCAAAATGGGATAAAAAATTCCTCCTATCATGCTGACAGCCAGAGTTGCAATCAGCATGACCCCGAATGCCGACTTTAAAGCATGATTGCTGATTTCAGAAAGCCTTTCGTCGGAATTTTCCAGGCGGCTCTCCTTTAATTTCTTCTCATCCTTCAAAAGCATCAGATTCCTCACCATCAAAATCACCCCGGCTACTGCAATGCCTGTTCCGGCTCCTGCATAAACTCCCAGCATATATTCCGGCAAAGCGGCAACGCCTTTTGCATCAGCAATGAAAGCTGCAGCTGCAATCACAATTCCCACAATAATCAGAACTGCCATATACTTGTTTCTGCCTTTCACTATTTTCCTGTATTCTTCATTAGTAGCTGCCGTAGTTCCGCAAAAAATTCCTTTTATCTTCATAAGTTTTCATCCTCCCTGTCAAATAAGAACATTTCTTCAATTGTCACTCCGAAAAACTGGGCTATTTTATGGGCAAGCACAAGGGACGCTTTGTATTTCCCGTTTTCAAGGGAAATAATCGTCTGTCTCGTCACATTTACCGCATCAGCAAGTTCTTCCTGAGTAATCTTTCTTTCCTTTCTGTATTCAGTTATTCTGGTCTTCATAAAACCATCCTTTCAATAAGTATAGCATGCTTTACATTTTGAGTATAGTTTGCTTTACATTATTTGTCAAGTAAACTTTACATTTTAGTTTATTTTTTTATTGTCATGAAAAAAAGACAGCCCTTAACGGACTGCCTTAAAAACAACTATGCCTTTTGTATCTCCTGCCAGACTTTTATGGTCTTTTCATTTCCTGCCACTACACCGTTCTTTTCATCAAAGGTAATTTCTTTTCCTTCCGTATTAACAATCCTTCCTCCCGCTTCCGTCAGAATTAAGGAACCGGCAGCATAATCCCAGGGGCTGAGGAGCAGTTCAAAATAAAGCTCCGCCCTTCCGCATGCAACATTGCACAGGTCAATAGCCGCCGAACCGCTCCGCCGCACGTCAAGGCTTCTTATAAAAAGCTCATAGGCACATTGAAAAGAACGTTTTGACAGTTCTTCATTATAAGGCGCCGTACCAAAGAGCACCAACCCTTCACTTAAGTCATGGTCAGAAACATGAATTGCTTTTCCGTTGCAATAAGCCCCTTTTCCCTTTTCTGCACGAAACAACTCATCCAGATAAGGATTATATACGATTCCCAACACAGGTTTTCCTGCCTGTAAAAGTCCTACGGAAATGCAGCTTACACAATAACCCTTCATAAAATTGGTGGTACCGTCAATAGGGTCTATGATAAAAGCATAGCCCTCAGGCAAAGCGGCATGTTCTTCCTCTTCTTCACCGATAAACACAGCGTCGGGCAGTATCTTCATCAACTTCTGAAACAAAAAATCCTGCACCCTTTTATCATAGGCTGTTACAAAATTAGCCCTGCCGCTTTTTTCTTCCACCGTTTCCTCAACACGAACCGCATTTATAAGAATCCTTCCCGCTTCTTTCACAACAGCTTCTATTTTTTCTGCCAATTCGCTTAAACAGCAATCTGCCATATCTTACTTCTCCATTTTCCAGAAATAAGCACTGTAGGGCGGGAGTTCGCTTCCGCCGCCGAAGTCATGCATTATTCCGGTGATTAAATCCACCGCCGTGCCGCAGCCAGCATCAAAATGGGCTGTATATGCCTCTGCATCCGCATTAATGGCAACAAGAACCCTTTCCCCTTCTGTTTTTCTTTCAAAAATACACTGCTTATTCGTAAGAACCACGGAACGGAAATCTCCATAATTTAAAGCCCTTGAATTTTTCTTAGCCTCGGCAAGCCTGCTGAGCCATTCCGACAGTTCATTATAAACAGGCTCTTCAAAACAAGCTCTCAGTGCAGGGTCGCCTTCACTCTTATTGGCTTTTGCTCCCCACTCGCTTCCGTAATATACGCATGGGATTCCGGGCATTCCGAAAGCCAGTGCATAAATTAAAGGAAGATGCTTTTCATTGGAAAGAATGCTTGCCACTCTGGTAACATCATGGTTATCCACAAAAGTAAACAAATGCTTTCCTTTGTAAAGCGTCCAGTTTTCAGGTCCGAACTGCCGCAGCAGAGAATGATTGATTTCAAACATATTCATGCTGTTAAAGCTGGAATACAAGCCCTTATAACATTCATAATTAGTAGCGGAATGCAGCATGCTGTCATTTACCAGCCTGTTATAATCCCCATGCAGCATTTCGCCCAAAAGATAAAATTCGCTCTTAAGTCCCTCTGTAAAGCTTCTTAATCTTCTGACAAAATTCTCGTCCAGGCAATAAGCCACATCCAGGCGCAGTCCGTCAATATCAAATTCGTCCACCCAGTATTTAACCGCATCCAGAATGTGCTCCACCACTTCACCGTTCTGAAGATTCAGCTTTACCAAATCATAATTTCCTTCCCAGCCTTCATACCAAAGCCCGTCATTATAATTGGAGTTGCCGGAAAGATTAATGTGAAACCAATTCAAATAACGTGAATTCTCTCTGTTCTTTACCACATCCTGAAATTGGTAAAAGCCGCGTCCCACATGATTGAATACGCCGTCCAGCACTACCTTAATTCCATTTTCATGAAGTTTTTGGCAAACCTCCTTAAAATCCTCATTTGTTCCCAGACGTACGTCAATTTTCTTATAATCTCTTGTATTATATCCGTGTGTATCAGATTCAAAAACAGGGGAAAAATAAATTGCATTGATTCCCAGCTTCTTCATATGGGGAATCCATTCCTCCACCTTTTTAATCCTGCTTGTCAAAACTCCGTCATTTTCAAAGGGAGCTCCGCAAAATCCCAAGGGATAAATCTGATAAAAAACACTTTCATATGCCCACATATTATGTTTCCTCCTAATCTGCATCTGCTGCCAGACAATAAAATTATATTTCATAAGCTTTCTATTGTCATGAATCAGTCTGCTTTAGTTTACCACATTTTCCCCCGTATGTATACGATAATTACCTGCTTTTCAAGGCAGCAGCCGCTAAAATAGCGTTATTTGAGCTAATATTGATTCATTCGGTCAATTTTTAGGAGTCTTTTATTGACCATTTCAGTATTTTCAGCTTTTTTGAATTTCTACACTTGCAGTTTTAAACTGAAAAACATTCAAAATTTTTAATTTCAAAAACGTAAATCAAAAAGAAATCCCCAATTTCCACAGAGTTATCCACAATGACACAAATGTCATAAATTGTGACTCAAATAATTTTTTTAATAAAAAGCGGCGTCGTTTTTCTCAAATTCCTTCATTTCTGACTTATAACCATTCATTCCAGAAGTTCTCCACTCTTTTTTCAATCTGCTCTAAGGATACTCTTTCAAAATCCTCCCATTCCCTGGGGAACATCCTCAAATAAGAGGGGGAGAGAAACCGTTCATCGAGAAGCGCAACAATCCCCACATCATCCACTGTCCGTATCACTCTGCCTGCCGCCTGAAGCACCTTATTCATGCCCGGATATTTATAAGCATAGTCAAATCCATTGTCACCCTGCTCATCAAAATAGTTCTTCAATATTTCACGCTCATTACATACCTGCGGCAGCCCGGTTCCCACAATAATCGCCCCTATCAGACTGTCATTCTTAAGGTCTATTCCTTCACTGAATATTCCCCCCAGCACACAGAAACCTATCAACGTCTTTTCCTCTTCTTCCCTGAATCTTGCCAGAAATGCCTCCCGGCTCTGCTCATTCATATATTCTTCCTGCAAAAGACATTCCACCCTTTCTGTATCAAGAAAATACGCAGAAAAAGCATCATACACATTCTGTAAAAAAGTGTGGGACGGGAAAAATACCAGATAATTTCCCTTACGCCTTCTGACAATTCTTTGTATATAGGAGGCTATATTATAGTATTCCATCTCAGAACGTCTTGTATATTTGCTTGTCACATCTGCGGCAACAAATAATCCCTTCCTTTCCGGGTTAAAGACAGATTTCGCATATACCTCATAATCTCCTTCCTCCGCCCCGAGAAGTCTTTTATAATACTGAATCGGCAGAAGTGTAGCAGAAAACAAAATAGTACTTCTCCCCCGCATCATACATTCCCTTAAGTTTCTTGCAGGATTCACACAATATAATTTAAGGCTGAATCCCCCATCCGATTCCATTTGGGAATAAATCACATAATTTTTATCCAGATTTTCATGTATCAGAAGAAAATGAGATATCTCAAAATAAAAGTCAAGAACATCACTTTTAACCGGGCTGTCCTCATGTTCTTCCAGATAATCATCTATGGTTGTGGAAAGCCTGATTAAAGCCCTGACAAAAGGTGCAATGGAATTTTCGCTCTCAATAATATAATTCTCGCATTCTCTTTTCAATTCCAAAAGCTCCCTGTTGCATTTCTCCAACTGCCGGTATATTTTCTCATCATAATCCTTCACAATCTTCTTTAACGCAAGAAAATCTTCCTTCTTAAGCACGGCACTGTACATTTCCCTGCCCCGCTCCACCAGATTATGAGCTTCATCAATCAGAAATGTATAATCCTCCCTTATGCCCTCCGTAAAAAAGCGTTTTAAATATACATGAGGGTCAAACAGATAATTGTAATCACAGATAACTGCATCCGCAAACAGGCTCATGTCAAGACACATTTCAAAGGGACAGACCTGATGCTTTAAAGCATATTCTTCTATGGCTTCCCTGGTAAAGTTATCCGCATGAATCAATAAATCATAAATGGCATCATTAATTCTGTCAAAATGCCCCTTCGCATAGGGGCAATAATCCGGATTACACTCTGTTTCTTCCATAAAACAAATTTTATCCTTAGCAGTCAATATGACAGATTTAAACTTAAGTCCGCCCTCACGCATAATTTCCAATGCATTTTCTGCCACCGTTCTGGTAATGGTCTTGGCGGTCAGATAAAAAATCTTCTGTCCCATCCCTTCACCCATGGCTTTTACTGCCGGAAATAATGTGGAAATAGTCTTTCCCACTCCCGTAGGTGCCTCAATAAACAGCTTTCTTTTATGGTAAATTGTCTGATATACATAAGTGACAAGGTCCTTTTGTCCTGTCCTGTATTCAAAAGGAAACTTCATTTCCCTGATGGACTGCTGACGTTTGTTCTGCCACTCAAATTGAAAATCTGCCCACTTCCGGTAATTCATCATGATATCATCAAACCATAAGGCCAGCTCTTCCATATCATATTCATAATGAAAATACTTAATTTCTTCCGTATCAATATTGCAATATGTCAGCCTGACCCTGATATGCCGTAACCCGTTTTGTATTCCGTAAATATAAGCATAGCACTTAGCCTGTGCCAGGTGCACCGGAACCGCTTCCTTTATTCTGTGTATCTCGCGATAGGTACCCTTGATTTCATCAATTGTTACAGTTACACAATCCTTATAAGCCGGGGATAATTCTGTCTCTGTCAGTTCGGGAATCTGCGCCTTATCCCCCAGTTTTTGTATAATAATTCCGTCAGCCCTGCCTTCTATTTTGATTGTATAATTTTCTGTCTCCACCAAATAGCGAAGAAGCACCTCTGCATGATAATCAGCGCCCATTCTTCTTTGAATCATGCGATGAATCCTGCCGCCTTCCTGCATGGCATTATCAGGCGATTTTGTTCTTCTGTTATCAATATTTCCACTGCGGAGAATAAACTCCACCAGATTTCTTACAGAGACTTGAATTTCCACAATTCTACACCTTTCAAGGGGTTCTTTTATATAAACTGCCGCAAAAGCAAAAACTCCCTGAAAAGATAGTACGCTATCTTTTTTAGGGAGTCAATCTTCTTGCTTACTTCACCACACAACATCTATAAATTCATACAATTAGCAGGCCAATGCAAAACGGTTCAAATACTCTTCAAATTCGTCATTGTATCCATTATAGGAAACCGTCAGAACCTGATTGAAATCCAAGCCGAGCACTCCTACTATTGATTTGGCATCTACCACAAAGCTATTATAAGAAATATCAATATCAAAGTCGCATTTGGCAGCT
This sequence comes from Lachnospiraceae bacterium, assembly GCA_017621815.1. Lineage (GTDB taxonomy): Bacteria > Bacillota > Clostridia > Lachnospirales > Lachnospiraceae > Suilimivivens. The sequence goes on from JAGASK010000029.1 coordinate 139,128, forward strand.
GCTGCAACAAACTCATTTACCTCATCCAGCCTCAATTTGATTTTACGTGTCATCATAATATCACCTTTCTCCTTTACCATTACAGGTCATATGAAAAACGTTTTCTTGTACTTTTAGGAAAGATTACCACCCATTTTTGAATTTGTAAAGTTTTTTTTCAAATACAATTTTCCAGGATTATCCATAAACCAGGCTTTCGGAATATTTCTCTTAACATATTGACGAAAAAAACATTTATGAGACTATTTTCCCATGCATTTTGATGATAATGTTACCTGATTATTAAGATTTTATTGGAAACAGCAGGCATCTTCCATCGATATCTTTGTATATTATTACCAAAGTTTACAGATTCATACATTACAATCCGCTTATTTTAAGAATTCCGTCATATATTTCCTGTATCTTAAGGGCAGCATTCCTCTTTGAAGCACATAATTATTACGCTCCTTTATTGCTATGGTATGAAAGAAACGGCAAAACAGTTCACTGTACTCTTCTTCTCCCTTCGAAAAGCTGTCACTGTGTATTTCCATTCCTTCTTCCTGAGATGTTAAAAACCAGTCCTTTCCTTTAGGATGCACTGCAAAAATCCCGCGTATCTCATCATGAATCACAAAATTTTCAAGGGGCAGCCTGTCCGCAAAATGAAGCATAATGAAAGTGATAATATTATTTTTCGGTCCTATTTTCGCATAAAGGATTCCGTTTTCAAGCTCCCTGAACCTTAAAAACTCTACATGAAAATGTGCTTCATTTGCGGTAAATCTTGCCAATTCAAATACTCTGTGAACATATGGGTTTGCCAGGTTTCCCATTAACGCTTTCCTGTTTTTCATGTGAAATCCCGTTACCACTGTTTTGTAAACGGCCTCTCCCTTGTCCGTTTCTCCGGATGCCAGTGCCCTGCAAATGGCAAGATACGCTTCCGTCCCGAATTCCCTGATAATGGTTCCCGCCACACTGGCTGCCTTCTTTTCATCAGCAGGGCAATCTTCATAAACAGCAAATAAACGCAGATTTTCTTCTTCACCTATGCTTATATGCAGCCGGCTATGGGGCTTTTTCATCAAATAGGCATTATATATACCCGTAAAAACGCCCTCCAGGGAATCCTCACAGATTAAATAATATTCTTCCACAGCCAATCTTCCTTCCATAATATTATAGTTTTTATCATCCGCTGACAGCCTGATTCCAGCTGCTTATCATCCCATCATCAAACAAAGAAAGCTGCCTGTAAGTCATACCATCCCTGTCAAAAGGAAGCTTCTCCTTATTTGATATCAGGTTCCTGGTAATATAATCTTCTTCTATTTTAGTGGGATACATCATTCTGCCGCTGCAGGTAATAAAATACAATGCCCTCTTTAAGGTAACACCGATTTTCTTCAAATCATCAAAAGAGAGATTACCGTTTCTCCTTGCACGTACAATTCTCTGTGCACTTTTTACCCCAATGCCCGGCACTCTTAATATTGTCTGATAATCAGCCCTGTTAATCTCTACAGGAAACATCTCAAGATGCCGCAGCGCCCAGTCAGCCTTAGGGTCTAATAATATATTGAAATTAGGCTTTTGTTCACTTAAAAGTTCATCTGCTTCAAAGCCGTAAAACCGCAGCAGCCAGTCGGCCTGATATAATCTGTGCTCTCGCAGCAGCGGCGGTCCGCCCGGCAGGGCAGGCAGTTCTTTGTCCTCATTAACACTGACAAAGGCAGAATAATAAACTCTTTTTAAATCAAATTTTTTGTACAAATTCTCTGCCACCATCATAATCTGATAGTCGCTTTCAGGCGTAGCACCTACAATCATTTGCGTGGATTGACCAGCCGGGACAAAAGAAGACGCATGCTTATAGACCACAATTTCTTCTTTATTCTGAGTAATTCCTGTTTGAATCTGTCTCATAGGTGTCAGTATATTTTTACGGTGCTTATTAGGTGCAAGCTTCTGAAGTCCTTCCGCCGTAGGCAATTCCAGATTTACACTCATTCTGTCCGCAAGCATTCCAAGCTGCTGGATTATCATAGGGTCTGCTCCCGGAATGGCCTTCACATGAATATATCTCTGAAACCGATACTTGGTTCTCAGTTTATAAACTGCTTCGTATATCAACTCCATAGTATAAGTAGGACTATTAATAATACCTGAACTCAAAAACAGTCCTTCGATGTAATTTCTCCTGTAAAACTGAATTGTCAGCTCACACACTTCATCCGGCGTAAAGGATGCTCTCGGAACATCATTGGATTTCCTGTTAATGCAATATTTACAGTCATAAATACATTCATTGGTAAACAGAATCTTTAAAAGCGAAATACACCTTCCGTCAGAACTGAAACTATGGCAGATGCCTGCTGCAGAAGTATTTCCTATTCCCGTTCCGTCTCCTTTGCGCCCCACACCGCTGGAAGAGCAGGAAACATCATACTTGGCGGCATCTGATAAAATCCCCAGTTTTTCCATAAGAGTCATTTTCCTGCCGGATTCCGGCAGAGTCATCGCAATGTCATTACTGCAATTTACTGCCATCCCCCGGCTGCTGTCCGGTATTAAATTATATTGTGTTTTTTTACTGTCAGAATTCATCCTTGCCTCTTAAATCTCACCGTTTCTGAATTTTATAATTTTCTCGAGCCTTGTCTTTACTTCCGCCTCATGTCCTTCCCCGGCAGGTTCATAATACCTGCGGCCCTGCAGGGATTCCGGCAGGCATGTCATGCGGGTCAGCTTCTCTTCCGTGTCATGTGCATACTGATAGCCTTCCCCATAGTGCAGTTCCTGCATTAATTCCGTGACACCATTCCTGATTTGAAGCGGTACCGGTTCGGTCAACATCACTCTGGCATCTTCCCTTGCTTTTCCATATCCGACATAAAGGGCATTGGATTTAGGCGCCATGGAAAGATAAACCACCGCATGAGCAAGATTCACATCACACTCAGGCATTCCGTTAAAATGACATGCCTGATAGGCCGAAACAGCAACCTGCAGTGCCTGTGAATCTGCCAGTCCCACATCCTCACTGGCAAAACGAATCAAACGTCTTGCAACATAAAGCGGGTCTTCCCCGGCTTCCAGCATCCTTGCCAGCCAGTAAACGGCTGCATCCGGGTCGCTGTTCCTCATTGACTTATGCAGTGCTGATATCAGATTATAATGCTCTTCGCCATTTCTGTCATAAAGAAGCATCTTTTTACCGGTACATTGCTCCAGCATTTCCTCCTGAACGGTAATGGAACCGTCTTCCCCTATTTTTCCGTTCAATACCGCCATATCCAGGGTATTAAGGGCTGTTCTGGCATCGCCATTGGCAAATACCGCTATCACATGAATCAGTTTTTCTTCTATATGAATGATTTGATTTCCCAGTCCCTTAACATCCGTCAGAGCACGGTGCAGAAGCTTCTCCATGTCCTGCACCGTAAGTGCCTTCAGCACAAATACCTTGCATCTGGATAAAAGCGCAGAATTAATTTCAAAAGAGGGATTTCCGTAGTCGCCCCTATCAGAATAATGCTCCCCTTCTCCACGTAGGGAAGGAATGCATCCTGCTGGGCTTTGTTAAAACGGTGGATTTCATCCACGAAAACAATTGTTTTAAGCCCCAGCATTCTGTCATTCTCTGCCTGTTTCATAACATCTTTAATTTCCTTAATACCGCTGGTTACAGCACTGAAATCAATAAAGGATGCCTTCGTTCTGTGAGCAATAATACGGGCGAGGGTTGTCTTTCCTACCCCGGGAGGCCCCCAGAATATCATGGATGTAATCATATCCTTATCCAACATTCTCCTGAGTACCCTGCCCTCCCCAGTCAGATGCTCTTGACCTATATAGTCATCCAATGTATCCGGCCTGAGACGGCTTGCCAGAGGTGCATTTCTGTTTATTTCTTCCGAAAAAAGTGTCAGCTGCTCCATATCTTTCACCCTTATTCCTTACTTCCCGAACCTCCGATTCAGAACATTTGTTTGTTATGACAATAATAACACATCCGGTAACAAAAGGCAACAGTTTTAGAACGTTCGTTCGTTTATTTTTTAGGAACTTGCACTATTGTAATGTCTGATTCCGTTTTTCCACAAAAATGCTGTTACCCCGGTAAAAATACATACTGCCAGTATTCCATATATTCCCAGCCCCAAAGACATCTCCCCTATGAGACTCTGCACCGGCAGTGTAGCCATAATTCCATAGGGCAGAATACAATAAAAAATGAACTTATATATTCCGTAAAAAGCAATCCCCGGAAGTTTCATGCATAAATCCAGACAGGCCTCTTCCAGCTGCTCCATTTTTGCTGTGGAAATTGTATAAAACGCAATGGAACGTATCAGCACCTCCATATCATAATAAAACACTTGCATTATAAGCAGCCAGAAAAGATAGCATAACACTTTTTTCCCGCCAGGCTGCATATCAGCAGTATGAATTCCGTAAAAAATGATACAGACGCTCATTATCACTAACGGTATGGAACCCGGATTGATTCTTTCCAGCGATATCCTGAATAACGGACTTACGGGTTTTGTAAGATACAAGTCCATTTCACCGTTTTTTATCTTTCCGGAAATACCGCATATTCCAAAAAAGCAGATTACCATATTCACGGCATTAAGCAGTGAATATGTGCCGATATATATAATCATTTCTCCTTTTCCCCAGCTTCCGATGCGCTCTACATTTGAATAAACTGCCTGAAACACTAAAAGCTGCACTGCAAACAAGCTTCCATCCACAAAAAACGGTCCGAAGAAACCTATTTTAAACATCATAAGATTTTGAAACCTGAGCCTTACTAATTCTTTTAATACTCTGTAATTTTTTCTGAATTGTTTCATTATATTCCCACCCCATCATACTTTCTGCTGTATTTTTTCCAAGTATAAACTATTAGAATCTGCATCACTATGCACCAGCCTGAAATAACAAAAAGTCCTGTTACAGCCTCCTGCCTGCAGCGTCCTGTCAAAAGCATGGAAGGCAGATAGGTAACGTAGTAAAACGGCAGAAGTTTCATATATCTTACTACCGCCTCAGGAAAAAGCGTAAGCGGCACAATACTGCCTGTTACCAGGGAGATCAGATTGTTTTTAATCATAAGAAAGGTACTGATTTCCTCATATTTTAAAGTCAGTATACCTAAGAAATAATTCAGCTGAACCATAAAAAACAGACCAATGATAACCATTAACAACGCACAGCAGAAAATAAAACCACTCTGAACAAATACAAACTCAATTCTGAAAATAAATACCCAGATAAAAGCTGCTGCCAGATCAAATCCCAGGTAAAAAAGTACAATTCCTGCTTCCATTGCCGTAAAATACCCTTCAATGCTGATTGGCAGTACCATATAATTTGAAAATGAGCCATTTCGTATTTTATAAGTTATTTCCTCACTGATGCCCCCGGACTTCTCAAGCTGAGACAAAAAGGAACTGATAATGTAATAGGAAAGCATACTATGATAGGTAAATCCTGATACCATTTCTCTTTCTTCAAAAATAAGACCCCATAGCAGGCAGGCAAATAATATTTTTGTTACCGTAAACAGCATATGAAACAGAACATCTCCCCGCCATGCAAGCTGGGTTTTCAGGTAGGTTCTTCCCACTTCAATATACTTACTCATTAAGTCTCGCTCCTTCCTTTGTATATTCTTTCTACTACCGTACCGATTTCCTCTTCCTCCACTGAAATATCACTGGGATTTTCCTCCATAATGGCTTGGAGCACCTGATAGGTTTTTTCCTTTGGAACACTGATTACCTTTTTATGCGGAGTATCCTCGAGCATAAGTCCATCCGTCAAAAAGCGGCTTCCGTCTACAGGCTGTTCAAATATTGCTGTAATCTTTTTACTGTTCTGATATTTTTCAAATAGCGCTTCTGTCCTGCCATCATATATTTTACTGCCATGATTTATGACAACACAGCGTCCGCATAAGGTCTTAATATCCTCCATATAATGGGAGGTCAGAATAATCGTGGTTCCTTTTTCCTGATTAACCTGTTTTAAAAAGCCCCTGATTTGCCTGGATGCAATCGCATCCAGGCCGATTGTCGGCTCATCCAAAAACAAAATTTGGGGATTATGAAGCAGTGCGGCTATCAGCTCCATTTTCATTCTTTCCCCTAAAGAAAGAGTTCTCACCTGCATATTCATTAATTTTTCCACCCCGAATAATTCTATAAAATACTGTTTCCGTTCCTGATACTCAGCTTCCGGAATGCCGTATATTTCTTTGAACAGCCTCAGGGTATCATTGGCGGTAAGTTCAAAAAACAACTGGCTCTTTTGCCCCATTACTACCGCATACTTTTCTTTAAACTCATTTTTTAAATCATTAGGGTAATATCCAAGGACTTCTATTCTGCCTGAAGTTGGTGCAATAATACCTGTCAGCATTTTAATAAGCGTTGTCTTTCCCGCTCCGTTTGGCCCTATCAATCCTATAAACTCTCCCTCTTCAATTTTCAGGTTAACTGAATTAACGGCATTTTTTTCTTCGTATTCCCTTTTCCATAACCCCTGGATACTGCCAATGATTCCTTCCCTCTTTTTATATCTTTTATAGGTTTTTGTTAAATTTTCCGTTTCAATTACGTTCATACTGTTTACCTCCTTTTATATTTTATTGTCATGAAAAAAATAACCATGGGTATCTGCCTCAGCAGGCAAAATACTTCCATGGTTATAAAAATATGATTACACTTTAATAACGGCTAAAAAAAGCGTGACCATACAGCCACGCTTTGCATCTATAACATAATGTAATCCTGAAAGTTTGTTAAGCATATTGTAAGGCAGATACCCAGCAGTCAGCCTGCTGATTTTGCGGACAGACACTACAATAGAAAATTCACTCCACGAATTTCCTATTTACAGGAATAAAAAGCCTTTCCGCAAATTATTTAGTTTACACTAATTGCCATTACGATAACGCCTGACAAACAATCACCTCGCTTTTCAAAATTATGCATTAATAATAATCTATCCCCCAAACTTTGTCAATTACTTTTATTCAGATACTTTGCAGCCTGTTCTTTTGAAAGCTGATACTGTTCCACAATCTCATCCAGAATTTTCTCATCCGGCAGGCCGGATTTTTTCATTCCGGATACCGTATTGCGGATACTGTTTTCAATAATTGCCTGCATCTGAATTATTGTATCATTTTGCTTGTCTATGGTATACTTCTGCTCGTCTATGGTGTCCTTCTGTTCGTCTATGGTGTCCTTCTGTTCGTCTATGGTGTCCTGCATCTCATCAATCATATATTGTACTGTGTTCTTATCCAGTTCATATAATTCTCTTGAAAACATTGCCATCACCTCTTCCATATTGCAGCAGATATCATAAGCTTCCTCATAAATCTTCTTAAACTCCGGATACTGCTCTATCAATTTTATAATCGTATCCAAATCATCCACTATAAACAGAGTAAGCCATGCATCCATTTTATTGGTTATTATTTCTTTATTGTGCTGAATTTCCTTGAATATGTCAAGGGGTATGAACAGGTATTTCTGCAAAAGTTCCATATGTAATCCTGTATCAGATTTTTGTTCAAAATAATGATAATAAGAATCGGGAAACTCATGAAAACTTTTCGGGCTATTTTCTGCACTTCCACATTGGCTATACTGCCGTCTTCCAGTTCTACTACTATATCCATAATAACCAAAGAGCTTTCATCTGCTATTCTGCCTGAATCTGCTGGCAGCACTGTCAATACCTTTACTTTTTTTCTTAAAGCCTGAGAGAGAAAATCATTGAGCCGTTCCGGACTGTGTTCAGGATTCATGATTTCTTTAAAGAATCCGTCATATAACAGTTTGATTCCGCGAACTCCTGTACAAAAATTCAAAAAATCTTCCTGCCGTTCTTTGCTCCAGCTTTCAAACTGCTCCTCCAGTTCCTTCCGGCTCCTGATTTCATCAAGAATATCCTTTCGTTCCCGTATCATGGGAAAATACTTCTTCAGCTTACTTGCCATACCATTCCTCCAAACATATTATTTTTTAGTTTTTATTCATCACTGGATAATCCTGAAGCAGGAAAACCGAAATGAGATGCCCTGCGGCTTAGAATAAAAAGAAATTTATGATAAGAAAAATGATACAGCAAATATTTTATTCTGTCAATTCGTTTCTGTTCGGATTAAACCGCAGCTTGTCTATCGCTCTTTTTTGGACATCCGCTATAAATTCATCGTATTCTTCCTGAGAACCGGTGGTCACACCCAAATCCTCTTCATCACTGAAGCCAAAATCATAGGACTGCCACTCAATTTCTTCACCCAGCCACCATTCTGTTGACGGCAGGTTATTATGCAAAGGACCGTCTGCATACCAGCCATCCTCCTTCTTTACCAGATAGAGAAATCTCTCCAGCGAAACATGATTATCCTCTGTATATTCAGGGAAACCAATAATACCGCTGTCTTCAAATACCAGGTTAAGCACATAAACTGCCCTTCCTTCTCCTTGCACAAGTTCAAGTCCCGATACTGCCACAGTAACACTGTTCCATGCTTCCGCCGTTTCCGAATTCACTTCTTCTGTTTGCACTTCCTCTCCGGCTTGCACAGAATCTCCTGCCAGAAGGGAAATTATAAACGGGCTGTCTCCCATATATAAGCAATAAAGCTCAAAGATTTTTCCTGCATCGGAGCGCATATTTGCAATTGCCTTTTTTGCCTGTTCCTTCATCTTCAAATCCAATTCCGTGACCGATTCAGGAACCTGATATGAGCTGTCATCGTATAGAACCTCATGCACTCTTCTTATTTCCTCCGCCCACTCAAAGCACAAAAGGTAATCATTTCCATCTTCCACATAAATGGAATTGTCACCCCCTGCAAAAAACGCAGTATAGGAATCCTTTATCTGAATGCCTTCCTTTTGAAGCAACTCAGCCGCTGTCTGCTCCCATCTTTCCATCATGCGGTAATATCCGCCGGGAGACTGATAACGAAGCTGCAAATACGCGGCGGTCTGAATTCCGTTTAAAATCTGACTTCCGCTTTTTGTTATCGCTTCCTCATCTTTCAGTTCTCCACCTCCGGTTATGGAAATCAGACAGTTATTGACCGCCTCTGTTTCCTTTTCTTCCACATTAACCAAAAGACCTCCCGCCCCGTCTATCCGGTCTATAAAAGAATCATAATCCCATATTTCTATTTCCCCTAAATTCAAATCCATGCTGCAGTTTAATACCTTAAGGATTTCCTCCTCAGTTCTGCTGCGGCATATATCCTGAAGCCTTACATAATTTCCTTCCGAATCCGGCATATATAAAGTCGAATCAATGAGCATTGCTTTCCTTTCCTCATTGTCCTGCTCCTCACCGGAACCCGGCGTTAAAATAAGAAACTTATCCTCCAGATCCCCGTACAAATCAGAAGAATTGTCTCCTCCCTTCAAAACTATCACCTTACCGCCATACTGTAAGCCCCTGTTTTCTTCTGTGAGCGCTGCCGCTTCATCTGCTTTTTCTTCCCCTTTCGCAGAATCTAATTCATCCCATAGAACATCCGCTGCTTCTGCCGGTTCAGTTTCTGCCGTTGCTGTTTCTGTCGATGCAGTTTCTGCTGTTGCCGTTATTTCTCTTTCTTCTTTCTCATTTCCGGTATAAGTACAGCCTGCGGCAAAAAGCATAAGCACTGCGAAAACAACTGCCGGAAAAATGCTTTTCCTTCGGTTTTCCGTAATTTTTTCTATTCTCTTTTTCATGAAATTTTTTTCTGAAGTCATCATAGTAGCATACTTAAAAAGCTCTTCCTTTTTCTTCATCGGTTTTATCATTGCCAAAAGCGCCTCTCCATAAGCGTATTTCCTGTCCTCACCAAGCCTGTAAATGCAGCCTGCATCACAGGCAAGCTCGCCGTCCCTTACAGACAGTCTGGCTGCAGCATAGACAAGAGGATTATACCAGTTGATAATAAGACACAAAATTCGTACAAAAGCCCAGATATGGTCCCCGTGCCTGTAATGTGTCAGTTCATGCTCTAAAATATAGGTAAGCAGCTCTTCCTGTTCCGGGTCTTCCCAGTTGCTTCCCCCGGGAATATATACGGCAGGCACAAGTCCAAACAGGCAGGGAGAAGAAAGTCTGTTATCCGCAACATAAACAGGAATCCTTCTCTTCCCTGTGCCTGTTTCCTTTATTTTCCTTCTAACCTGGCGAAGATATCTGTAAAAAGAAAGATTCTTCCATAAAAATATAACGGAAAATACCAGCATTCCCATAAGCCAGACCGCAACAGATAAATTTACTATTTTGCCGAAGAGTGTAGGCGCCGGATGCCATTTAAGTTCTATTGCCTCTGCTTCCACATTTTCCTTATCTTCATCTTTTCCCGTATTGCCAATAAGATTAGAGCTGTTTTCCAGTCCGGCAGAAATATCTCCCGCCGCCTCCGGCGCTTCCTCTGCTCTTACCCTCTGCCCCGAATCAGATGCCTTCGGGGCACTATCTGATTGCATTGCCTCTGCTCTGAACTTAGCCATTGCTTTTTCATATAGCTGCGGATATAACTGCTCCCTGTACTCTTCATATTGCCTGTCCTGCTCCTCTTTCAGCACAGTGCTTCCCAGGTTCCAGATTCCAGTATTCATAATGCTGATAGGACTGATACCCACAGTCCCGGGCAAAATAAGACGTACTGCCACAATAAACCACATGGAATATAATAAGACCGGGCTTATTTTTTTCTGAAAAACTGCCCTGATAATCAACACTGCAATTATTAATACGGATGATGCTGCTATTTTTCCCAACATTTCTGCTCCTTTCCCTGCCGGTCCACTCTACAGAATACATTTTCCCGGAACTAATTTTCTTCCCGCTTTTCTTCCGCTTTATGTAATATCTGCTTTAACTCTTCTATATCCTTTTCTGTCAGCTGATTGTTCTCCGCAAAGGTATTTACCAGCAGTCCAAGACTGCCGCCAAAAGCCCGGTTTAAAAAGGATTCTGTTTCCTTTAAAACCACCTTTTCCCTCTTTAAATCCGTAAAATATAATCTCGCTTTTTCCCCTTCTTCAAATCTGATATATGCTTTTTCCTGCATTCTGCGCAGCATTGTTCCTGTAGTGCTTTTGCTCCAGCCCTGCTTCTCTTTCATTTCATAAACCAACTGCATTAAGGTTTTAGGCTGCTCCTGCCACAGAGCTTCCATAATGCACCATTCGGAATTGTTTAAGCTGATATTTTCCTTCATCTTCATTCCTTCTTTCTGCAGCCTTTTTACACCCTGATACGCAAAAAGGTTGACAAATGTAATCCTTTCTGTTTTAAGATATCATCAAGGGTTACATCTGTCAACCTGTATTTCATATTTTTACAAATATTTTATTTATTACTTTATTTATCCATGCTCTTTTTGTATTCTGCTTTTTCCAGATACATTAATGCATCCGCCTTCTTAAAGCATTCATCAATTCCGCTTTCATCCACAGCATAGCTGCCGCATGCAACGGAAAACTGATATCCTGTGGTTTTATTCTCCTGCTCAACAAGCTGCCTGAACTTAATACCGGCACTTGTAAACTCCTCTTCCGCTATATCCGTACCGATTACACAAAACTCATCTCCGCCGATACGGTAGCAATTACATTTTTCACTAAAGCACTGCTGCAGCAAATAACCTATTTTAATAATAGTCTCATCTCCTTTTGCATGACCGAAATTATCATTAATATATTTCAGGTTATTCATATCCGCTATAAAAATAATCACAGACCACACTCCCTGCTTTTTCCTCAATTCATCCATCCTTTTTTCAAAAGCAGTTCTGTTTTCAAGTCCCGTCATTATATCCTTAAATGCCAGTTCTCGATAGAGACGATGCCGTGCCTCCTGTGCTTCCATCTCACCAATCTGCCTGACAGCCGAATATCCCAGATACAGGAAACATGCGAGCAGCCCTATTTTACTGAATTTTCCCACAACTCCCGTGGGATTCAGATAGTAACCTATAATATCTATCCCGCAGAATCCCCCAAGCAAAATGATAGCTTTATAAACATATGCGTCTTCATTTTTATTTTCTGTTTTCTGCAGATCATAATAACACTTTAACACCCCTGCAATAATCAGCACGATCAGAATATGCGCCACAAAGACCATCTCAATATAATAAGCAATGCCAAGCACCTGTAGAATCTGAACCAGTAGAAAAGCTGCTGCGGATATCCAAAGAAACACATGCATATATTTCTTTCTGTTAATTGAATTAAAAGTCAAAAGAAAAGAAACCGCTAAAACCGGTACCAAATAAAAACAGGAAAACAGAAGATAGGCTGCTATCACCATATTTCCATAAAACAGCTGGGTAATTCTTGATTCCATAAGACTCCATCCACTGGTAACTATGGAAAACAAGCCAAATCTGACCAGCCTTTTTGCCACCAGCTTATGTCTTAAGCACATTCCCATAATCAGAATTCCTGCTCCCAATATCAGCGTGGGGATGCTGACCAGCATAGAAAACGCCCCCTGCTTCAACACCATATATATAAAGGAAGCTTTCGTTCCCGAATAAATCTCCGGTAATTCCTTTGCATAATTATCAAAGCAGGGCAAAATTTCAATTTGCAGCGTTTTTCCCTCATAATCCTCAGGCAGTTTGCAAAAATACCAGTAGGATCCCGGTGTCATGGGAAAGGGAAGATTGCGCTCCCTGTCAGATTCTACCTGCAGTTCACCATCCAGAAAAACCCTTACCCATGACTGCTTCGCATAAAAAATAAGGGAATTTCCCGCCAGGTCACTGCTGCTTATGGTTTTGGTAATTACAATGCAATCGCCGGCTCCGGCATTGACCACTGCCGGAAGCGGTGTACTGATTTGTTCTTCATTTACCGTTACTGTAAACTCTCCCGTAACCGGCTTTGCCTCTTCTGTATTAAAACAAACATCTTCCACTTCCTGCCTGATAAAAATCCATAAAAACAACGTTATAAACACACAAAAAAGAATTATCAGCAAAACAGTGCTTTTATCTGAACTTCTGATGTTTTCTTCATTATTATTCTGATCTTCCTTCAGATTGCTTTTCATTTCTGCTCCTTTTTGTTTTTTCATTTTATAATATCATAAATTGCAATTTTCTTCCTAGGGCAAAAAGTCCAAAATTACATTTAAAACCGGCATCTATACATTCAAAAGTAACAATTATTATACTTTATAATTGACACACTTTATAATTAATACACTTTATCATTTGAAAACAGCCGATTAATGTGATATATTCTTTTATGTCAGAAATGTGAGGTTGATTTTGTGTTAAGATTATTCTTTGTAATTATAGTTTCATTACCCTTTGTTTTATTCTATTTAGGAAAAGCCATATATATTGAAAAACATGATAATCAATATAGTGAAGAGGAACGCTATGTGGTAGCAAAGCGCGCTGTTAAAATCATGCAGCATAACGGCTTCATTCATACGGATGTATACGGTGCGGAAAATCTGCCTGACGAAGGCGGTTATGTCATGTATGCCAACCATCAGGGAAAATACGATGCCCTTGGCATTATCTCAGGACATTCCAAACCATGTACTGTTATGATTGATGATAAGCGTTCCCATCAGATTATCACTTCCCAGTTTGTCTCACTGCTGAAGGGCAGCCGTCTGGACAAGACTGATATGAAAAAGCAGTTAAAAACTATTCTGGATGTGGTTTCAGAAGTAAAATCCGGACGACGATATATTATTTTTCCTGAAGGCGGCTACGACCACAACAAAAATGAAGTACATGATTTTCTGCCCGGCGCTTTTAAGTGTGCAATCAAATCAAAGAGCCCCATCATTCCGGTAGCCCTTATTGATTCTTATAAGCCTTTTGGAGTCAATTCTTTAAAGCCGGTGAAAACTCAGGTACATTTCCTGAATCCGATTTATTTTGAAGAATATAAAGACATGACCTCCAGAGAAATAGCGGAATTAACCAGAGATAAGATTATAACAACAATTAAGGAAGCCTGCAGTCAGTAGGCTTCCTTATTCATATTCATCACAGCCGAAAACCCGCAAAGCGTGCTTTCTATTTACTCGTCAATTTACTGTATCATCAGGTTTGTATATCCCATCAGGCTTTCATCCACTGCTCTTGCAGCTTCACGGCCTTCTCGTATTGCCCATACTACCAGGGACTGGCCTCTGTGCATATCTCCTGCCGTAAATACATTTTTAACGCTGGTCTCATATTTTCCGGGGGCTGTCTTGACATTGGTTCTTTCATTTACCTCCACCTTAAAGGCATCGGTTACATATTTCTGGCTTCCAAGGAACCCCGCTGCTATCAGCACGATTTCCGCGGGAAGTGTCTGCTCGGAGCCGGGTACCTCCTTCATATTCATGCGTCCTGTTTCAGCATCCTTTTCCCATGACAATTTCACAATCCTGACAGCCTTTAAATTGCCGTTTTTATCCTTCACGAATTCCTTTACTGTAGATTCATAAATTCTGGGGTCATGACCGAATACGGCAATGGCTTCTTCCTGACCGTAATCCGTTTTACAGATTTTGGGCCATTCGGGCCATGGATTATTCTCTGCCCGCTTATCAGGAGCCTTAGGCATCATCTCAATCTGGGTTACTGACTTACAGCCGTGGCGGATGCTGGTTCCCACACAGTCGTTGCCGGTATCCCCACCGCCGATAATCACCACATTTTTATCCTTCGTATCCACATACTGCTTATCTGCAAAATCAGAGTCCAGAAGGCTCTTGGTATTTGCCTTTAAGAAATCCACCGCAAAATAGATTCCCCTGGCATCCCTGCCCGGTGCATTGATATCACGGGGATTGGAAGAACCGCAGGCAAGCACTACCCTGTCAAATTCTTTCAAAAGCTTATCTGCTTTCACATCTTTTCCGATATCAGTATTTGTGACAAAGGTGACGCCTTCTGCTTCCATGACCTTAATTTTGCGGTCCACAATATGCTTTTCCAGCTTCATATTGGGGATACCATACATTAAAAGCCCGCCCACTCTGTCAGAACGTTCAAACACCGTTACGCTGTGGCCTCTTTTATTAAGCTGATCTGCCACTGCAAGACCGGAGGGTCCGCTTCCCACAACCGCCACTTTTTTACCGGTACGTACCTTGGGAGGTTTCGGATCCGCATATCCCTTTTCATAAGCATTTTCAATAATGGCGTACTCGTTTTCCTTGGTTGCTACCGGCTCACCGATTAAATTGCAGGTACAGGCCGCCTCACAAAGGGCGGGACATACCCTTGAAGTAAATTCAGGAAAACTGTTGGTTTTTTTCAGTCTGTTATATGCCTGCTGCCAGTTTCCGGTATATACAAGGTCATTCCATTCCGGTACCAGATTGTGCAGGGGACATCCGCTTGTCATACCGCAGATATTCATTCCTGCCTGACAGAAGGGAACTCCGCACTCCATACAGCGTGCACCCTGAAGCTGCTGCTTCTCCATGGGAAGATGCTCATGAAATTCATTAAAATTCTTTATTCTGTCCTTAGGCTTTACGTCCTTTGATACTTCTCTTTTATAATCCATAAATCCTGTTGGTTTTCCCATTACTGCACCTCCTACCTTGCTGCCTGAATTGCGTAAAACGCTTCAATCTGTGCCTGCTCTGCGCTTAAGCCCTTCTCTTCCATCTGTACGATAGTAGCAAGCATCTTCTCATAATCATGAGGGATGATTTTCTTAAACTTAGGCAGATAATCTTTAAAGTTATCCAGTATCAGCTTACCTTTTTCGGAATTTGTCAAAGCCACATGCTCTTTAATCATTTCCTTCAATTCAATTACGTCATATTTGGAAGTAACCTCATAAGAAGAAACCATCTCCTTATTCAGCCGGATATATAAATCATTATCTTCATCCAGTACATAAGCAATACCGCCGCTCATACCTGCCGCAAAGTTCTTGCCTGTTCTGCCGAGAACTACCACCCTGCCGCCTGTCATATATTCGCAGCCATGGTCTCCTACACCTTCCACAACAGCGATGGCTCCCGAATTACGTACGCAGAATCTTTCACCTGCCACACCGTTAATAAAAGCTTTACCGCTGGTTGCGCCATAAAGGGCAACGTTACCGATAATAATATTTTCATCTGCCTTGAACCGGCTTCCTTTAGGTGGATAAACCACCAGCTTACCGCCGGAAAGACCTTTTCCGAAGTAGTCATTGCTGTCACCCACAAGTTCAAGTGTAAGTCCCCTGGGAATAAAGGCGCCAAAACTCTGTCCGCCGGCTCCGTTGCAAAGAACACGGTAAGTATCTTCATCCAGATTATCTCCGAGACGTTTGGTAATCTCAGAACCTAAAATCGTGCCGAATGCTCTGTCTGTATTCTTTACATCCACCTCTATGCTGCGTTTTGTACCGGCATCAATAGCCTTGTTCAGCTGCTTTAACAATACCTTTTCATCCACAGTATTTTCCAGCTTAAAGTCATATACCTTCTTAGGGTCAAAGATAACCTTTTCTTTTCCTCCTGCATAAGGATTCTGCAGAATAAGGCTTAAATCCACCTGCTTCAGATTTGAGGACAGATTTTCCTTCACTTTCAAAAACTCTGTATGGCCAACCAGTTCGTCCACGGTACGCACACCCAGCTTTGCCATATACTCACGAAGCTCTTCCGCAATAAACCGCATAAAGTTCATGACATATTCCGGTTTTCCCTTAAAGTTCTTGCGAAGCTCCGGATTCTGCGTTGCCACACCTACAGGGCAGGTATCCAGGTTACATACCCTCATCATTACGCATCCCATGGTAACAAGGGGCGCTGTAGCAAATCCGAATTCCTCGGCACCGAGAATGGCCGCAATGGCAACATCGCGTCCGCTCATTAACTTACCGTCTGTCTCAATACGGACTTTATTTCTCAGCCCGTTCATAATCAGCGTCTGGTGTGTTTCCGCAAGCCCCAGCTCCCAGGGAAGTCCCGCATTGTGAATAGAATTCCGGGGAGCTGCGCCGGTACCGCCGTCATAACCGGAAACAAGAATAACCTGCGCGCCTGCCTTGGCAACACCTGCCGCTACCGTTCCTACTCCTGCCTCAGAAACCAGCTTCACGCTGATTCTTGCATCCTTATTTGCATTCTTCAAGTCATAAATCAGCTCTGCAAGGTCCTCAATGGAATAGATATCATGATGAGGCGGGGGAGAAATAAGCCCTACACCGGGGGTTGAATGCCTGGTCTTGGCTATCCATGGATATACCTTTCCTCCGGGAAGGTGACCGCCTTCGCCCGGCTTTGCTCCCTGTGCCATCTTAATCTGAATTTCATTTGCGCTTACCAGATATCTGCTGGTAACGCCAAACCGTCCGCTGGCCACCTGCTTAATGGCAGAGCATCTGTTTATACCGTCTGCTCCTACAGTGAGCCTGTCTAAATCCTCACCGCCTTCACCGGAATTAGAACGTCCGTGAAGCCTGTTCATGGCAATCGCCAGAGTTTCATGGGCTTCCTTGGAAATGGAGCCGTAACTCATGGCACCTGTTTTAAATCTTGTAACAATGGAATCCACGCTTTCCACTTCTTCAATGGGAACCCCTTTTTCCGGGAAATTGAAATCCATCAGTCCTCTCAAATTCTTAACAGACTCCTCATCATTTACCAATGCGGTATACTGCTTGAACATCTGATAATCTCCGCGCTTGGTGGACTCCTGAAGAAGATGAATGGTTGCGGGATTATAAAGATGCTCATCCGCTCCGCTTCTCATTTTATGATGCCCGAGACTGTCGAGGGTCAGATCATTGGCAAGTCCAAGAGGGTCAAACGCCTGTGAATGGAGTGCATCCACCTGCTTTTCAATATCCTTTATGGTAATACCTCCCACACGGCATACCGTATGAGGGAAATATTTATTAATCACATCCTTATCAATACCGATTGCCTCAAAAATCTGGGAGCCTTCATAAGACTGAATGGTACTGATGCCCATTTTTGATGCAATCTTTACAATGCCGTGCAAAATGGCATTGTTATAATCCTCAACTGCTGCATAATAATCTTTATCCAGCATATGGTTGTCTATCAGTTCCTTAATAGATTCCTGCGCCAGATAAGGATTGATTGCGCAGGCACCATACCCCAGCAGTGTTGCAAAATGATGCACTTCCCTGGGCTCTCCCGATTCCAGAATCAATGCCACACTTGTTTTCTTCTTGGTAACAACAAGATGTCTGTTAAGCGCTGATACAGCCAGCAGAGAAGGAATTGCCACATGGTTTTCATCCACACCCCTGTCAGAAAGAACCATGATATTCACACCGTCCCTGTAAGCCCTGTCCACTTCCACAAACAGCCTGTCAATGGCGCGCTCAAGACTGGTATTCTTATAGTAAGTAATAGGAATGACTTCTACTTTAAAACCGTCTTTCTTCATACTTTTAATCTTCATCAAATCCGTATTGGTTAAAATCGGATTGTGTACCTGCAATACATTGCAGTTCTGAGGAATTTCTTCCAGAATGTTTCCGTCTGTTCCGATATAAACTGTTGTAGAAGTAACCACCTCTTCACGAATGGCATCAATAGGAGGATTCGTTACCTGGGCAAACTTCTGCTTAAAATAATGGAACAGAGGATGATGGGTCTTGCTTAAAACAGGAAGAGGTGTATCCACGCCCATAGCCGCAATCGCTTCCCCGCCGTTTTTCGCCATGGGAAGAATGCTTGTCTTAAGCTCCTCATAAGAGTATCCGAAGGCCTTCTGCATACGCTGCCTTTCTTCATAAGTAAATTCAGGCACTCTTTCATTGGGAATCTTCAAATCCTTTAAATGCACAAGATTTCTGTCAAGCCATTCGCCGTAAGGCTGTCTGGATGCATAGCTTTCCTTCAGTTCATCATCATCAATAACCTTTCCCTTCACCATATCCACAAGAAGCATTTTACCGGGACGCAGACGCTCCTTCACAAGAATTTTAGAAGGAGCAATATCAAGAACCCCCACTTCCGAGGAAAGAATCAGCTGGTCATCATCGGTAATCATATATCTGGACGGACGAAGCCCGTTTCTGTCAAGCACGGCGCCCATTACATCACCGTCACAGAAAAGAATGGAAGCGGGGCCGTCCCAGGGCTCCATCATAGTTGCATAATACTGGTAAAAATCTTTTTTATGCTGGGACATGGTTTTATTATTTGCCCAGGGCTCAGGAATAGTAATCATTACCGCATGGGGCAAATCCATTCCGCTCATAACAAGAAACTCCAGCGTATTATCCAGCATTGCCGAGTCGGAACCTGCCGTATTCACCACAGGAAGCACCTTGTGAAGCACACTGTGAAGATGCTCTGATTCCATATTTTCTTCGCGGGCAAGCATTTTATCCGCATTTCCCTGAATGGTATTGATTTCTCCGTTATGCACAATGAAACGGTTGGGATGAGCTCTTTCCCAACTGGGATTCGTATTGGTGGAAAAACGGGAATGCACCATGGCAATGGCGGATTCATAATCTTTATCCTGTAAATCAGCAAAGAAGGTCCGAAGCTGGCCTACCAGAAACATTCCTTTATACACAATGGTTCTGCTGGACAAAGATACCACATAAGTATTATCGGAAGACTGCTCAAACACTCTTCTTACAATGTAAAGCATCCTGTCAAAATCAAGACCCTTTGCCACTCCTGCCGGCTTTTTAACAAATGCCTGCATAATATGAGGCATACACTCTACCGCCTTATGTCCCAGAACCTCAGGATGTGTGGGCACTTCCCGCCATCCAAGAAAAGTCAGTCCTTCCTTTTCCACAATGATTTCAAACATCTTCTTGGCCTGGTTTTTCTGTAATTCATCCTGAGGGAAGAAAAACATTCCCACACCGTATTCTCTGTCCTCTCCTATGGCAATGCCAAGAGACTTTGTCACCTTCTTGAAAAATTTATGGGGAATCTGGGTCAGAATCCCGACACCGTCACCGGTCTTTCCTTCTGCATCTTTACCTGCACGATGCTCCAGATTTTCAACAATCTTAAGGGCATTTTCAACCGTTTCACGGCTCTTTGTCCCTTTAATGTTTACACATGCGCCAATACCGCAGTTATCATGTTCAAACTCCGGACGGTAAAGCGGTGCTTTCGGAACCGTTAATTTCGCATCAAACATACTTGTTTCTCCTTCCCTTTGTATATATCTAATACAGAAATACTGTCTGCAGTAAAAAAAGGTCGCAAAGAGCTTTAAACTCGCTCCTTTGCGACCTGTAGGTTCACTATACAACAATTTTTCTCATTTGTAAATAACGAATATTTATATAATTGTCAGATAATTTGACAATTATTGTTTTTCATCAGTATTAATCTGACTTATTTTTAAATTTTCAGTCTTATTTTAATTATTAAGCACAATTCAAATTGTTTTTTCTTCCTTTCCAAGCTTCCTTTTAAGATAGAAAAATATCAGAATTGAGGCTGCCAGCATAATTGTTCCTGTTGCAAGTGCGATTTTCCGGCTCACAAATTCCGGATTGCTGCGGTAGGTAAGGGCATATACACTGATATTGGCAATTCCATGAAACAGCACCGGAACCGTAAAGTCCTTAAACAATTCATAGAAATAAGCAATCAGTATCCCCAAAATACTTCCATAAACCGCCTGCACCAAATTCCCATGATATGCTCCGAATAATACCGCCGAAAGCACCAGTGCAATTCCAAAGCCAAAGCATCTCTTCATCCTGTTATAAATTAATCCCCGGAATATGGCTTCTTCTGCCAGAGGAGAAATAATTCCGTATAAAAACAGTCCGATTGCAAACTGTACGCCGTATTGTAACTCATACACTTTATCATAACTTTGGGAACTGCCGGTAAAACCTGTCTGATAAAAGAAAATATTAAGGCCGATGGAAACACAGCATGCAAAAGCTGCAAGGAAACAATATGCTGTTATCCTATCCGCATTTACTTTAGTCTTTCCGCTTCTGCCTTCTTTCTCCGGCTGCTCTTGCTTTCTTTCCCGGGAAAGCTCTTTCCCCTTGTTTTCTTCTGCCGAAAGCTCGTTTTTAACCGCAGGAAAAACTGCCGCTGCCCCCAGTAAAGCTGCCAGTGCATTTATCAATCCCTGCAGCGTATATGCATTCTCACTGAAAAAGGAAAATACCTTTTCCCCGCTGCTTCCGATAACAGCCTCCGCAAGCGCCCACAACACAATTTCAGCGGCATCATGGGCAACAAAATAGACCAGAAGGGGAAACAGAATATAAACCGTTTTTCTGAAGGATGTCCATTTTTTCAGTTCTTCTTTCCCCCACCTGTATGTCAGCGTTTTCCAAAAGTCCATTGCACGTTTTCCTCATTTCTGTTTTTATGAAGCTGTACTTCCGAAGCAGATGAATAAAATTTTATGTATTCCTCTGCTTATATTAAGTCTTAGATAACAGCTTATGCAGTTCTGCTACCGTATCAACCACATAATCCGCTCCCTCTGCTTCCAGTTCGCCTTCCGGTGCATATCCGAACCGTACACCTATGCCGGTAAGACCGTGAGCCTTTGCGCCCTGTATATCAAATTTTCTGTCCCCTGCCATAGCACACTTACTTTTTCTTTCGCCGGCAGGCAAATCAAGAATTTTAAGCTGACGCAGCGCTTCTTCCACTACCTCTTCCTTTGTACCCCTGGTTCCGTCCAGCTCGCTTCCCACAATCACATCAAAATATTTCTCTATCTTGAAATGCTCCAATATCTGCTTCACAAAACAATATGGTTTGCTGGAAGCAACCGCAAGCTTCTTTCCGCTTTCATAAAGGTCTTTCAGCATTTCAGGTATTCCTTCATAAATATAATTTTCCAGTACCCCTATGGGTCTGAACCTTTCTCTGTAAACTTCCACTGCCTTAAGAGCCTGCTCCCCGGTCAGTCCGTAAAACTCCATAAAACTGTCCTTCAGCGGCGGTCCGATAAAGACTTCCAGCTTCTCCAAATCCGGCTCCTCTATATCAAATGCCTTCAGTGCATACTGGACAGATTTTGTAATTCCCTCTTTCGGATCTGTCAGGGTGCCGTCCAAATCAAACAAGCAATATTGAAACATTTCTTTCCTCCTGGATTCTTTTCACATTGTCACCAAAATTCCCGCATAAGCAATTAAAAATATTATCCCCATGAGAAAAACCACATAGTAGTTTAACGACACTTTTTTCCGGGTCACACAGCTTTGCGGGTTCTTCTCATCAATTAAAATCTGATAGGTTTCTCCCGTTATAAAAAGTTTTTCAATTTTTCTGCGGGAATATCCCTCATAGGTCTGACGTTCATATTCCTTTCCTTCAAAAGCATAGCGGAATACCGGCGCATAGGAGTGCTGCCCTTTTCCGCCGTAATATTCATTATAATACAGATAAACTGCAGCCACAGGTGTTTTGCACCTGCATACCTGATACCATGCATAAATGAAAACTAAAACACAAATCAGGCCTACCGGCAGCATCAGGGCGGTAAAAGACAACTTGTCATCAGGGATAAACTCTCCCAGCAAACCGCAAATGCCGAATGCCAAAAAGAAAATGCCAAGAAATATCCCTTTTATACGCTCAGACGCATATTTTTTATCCAGCTTTACAAAACATAACATTCCGCAGATGCTCCATGCAAGTCCCATGAGCAAACCTATTCCCATAATTTTACTCTCCCGTTCTCTACGGTCATAACAGCTTCCATATTGCCACTACCCTAAAATCCCAGCTTTTTAAACAAATCTCCCAGACTGGTACCCACACTTTCACCTGTAGAAAATTGTTTCTCATCAAATTCTTCGGCTTCATCAGCTTCCTGGTTTTCTTCTACAGCCTTAATACTTAATGATATCTTCCCGTCATTGGTATTCAGCACCTTTACCTTTACCTTATCTCCCACCTTTAAAACCTCAGAAGGCTTTTTGATTCTCTTCTGGCAAATCTGGGAAATATGCACAAGCCCGCTAAGTCCATCCTTTAAATCCACAAAAGCGCCGTAAGGCTGCAGACTTTCAACCACGCCTTCTGAAATTGTCCCCGGCACAATCATGGCTACTTTATGATCATGCTCTTCTTTTGCCTGCTCCTTTAATATTTCCCTGGCGGAAAGAACCAGTTTTTCTTTTTCTCTGTCCACTGTTATGACTCTTACAGTCAATTTTCTTCCCTTATAAGGCTCCAAATCTTCTACATAGGAGACATCCAGCTGAGATGCCGGTATAAAGCCCCGGATTCCTTCTACGTAAGCAACCGCTCCTGCATTCACGATTTCACTTACCTTTACTTCAAGGTTTTTCTTTTCTTCCATATACCCTTCCAGCACATCCCATGCAAGCACTGCATTGGCTTCCTTTCTGGAAAGAAGAATATTGCCCTGTCCGTCATCTACCCTGACAACAGTGGCCTCGATTACATCCCCGATTCTCACATCATTCAGAATAGAAAATCCCGGGTCTTCACTCATATCCTGAGCTTTGATAATACCCTGTGTATAATATTTCAAATCAAGAGTCACTTCTTCTTCGTTAACATCAATAACAGTTCCCTGTATTACATCGCCCTCATTGATTGTCCTGAAAGATGCCTCCAGTTCTTTTTCATAATCCTTCATTGATTCTTCCATCATTTACGCCTCCATTTTTCTCTATATGACAAGATGCCACCAGCTCTGGCTGATGACATCTTATTATAACATGTTTTTCTGTTGGTAACTACGGAAAGATTAGTAATTCTCGGACTTTATCTGGAAATAGGACTGGGGATGCGCACATACAGGGCAAACTTCAGGCGCCTGCTTACCCACACAGATATGTCCGCAGTTTCTGCACTGCCAGATAGTATCTCCTTCTCTGGAAAATACCAGGCCGTTTTCGATATTTGCAATCAGCTTTCTGTATCTTTCCTCATGCTCCTTTTCCACTGCTGCCACACCGGCAAATAAATCCGCAATGTTGTCAAAGCCTTCTTCTCTTGCTTCCTTTTCAAACTTATCATACATGTCAGTCCACTCATAATTTTCGCCTTCTGCTGCATGACCTAAATTTTCAAGAGTAGAGCCGATTCCGCCGCTGAGCAGCTTATACCACATTTTAGCATGTTCTCTTTCATTTGCAGCGGTTTCCTCAAAAATTGCAGCTATCTGCTGATAACCATCCTTTTTTGCCTTAGACGCAAAATAAGTATACTTATTTGTAGCCATTGATTCTCCTGAAAATGCTGCCATTAAATTTGCTTCTGTTCTTGAACCTTTTAAATCCATTTTTTCTTCCTCCTTTTTATTTCTCTGCTTATTATTTCCAAAATTTACATTCTTATTTTATTTCCTCAAATTTATCTGCTCCCATGCCGCAGACAGGACATTTATAATCCGCAGGCAATTCATCTCCCTCATAAATATACCCGCATACCTGACATTTAAATCTGCGGACCGCCTTTTCTTCTGATACTGCTTCGTCTTCCTCTGGAAGATAAGTGGGCGCATTCTTAGGACTTTTGCCCTTTACTACCTTATGATAGTATGCATAAGTCATGGCTTCCTTATCACCAAAAACTTCTCCTCCCACAACTTCACCTAAAAATACAGTATGCGTTGACGTTTCCATCTTATCAATTACATTGCACACGATATATCCGCAGGAATCACTGATTACCGGCATATAATCTTCCACGGAATACTTTACGGCATCAAACTTATTGACATCCTTACCTGACTGAAAACCAAATGTGCCGATAATGGAAGGCTCCGATTCCTCCGAAAGAATTGAAACGGCAAATTTACCTGTCTTCTCAATGCAGCCATTGGTATAGTTATCATGATTAATGCTGACTGCAATGGTTGCAGGCGATGAAGTTATCTGCATGGCGCTGTTTGCCGTGCAGCCTGTTGCTCTTCCATCGTCCCAGGTGCTTATGACATAAACACCGTAAGAAAGCTTTCTGAAAATATTAGTATCCATACATTCTTCTCCCTGTTTTTAAATCAGTAATGATTACTGTTTTTAGTATAGTCCCTTTTCCATCTTTTGTCAATCTCCCATTTGACATTCTTTTCACTGCAGGGTAACATAATTACAGTTATATCCAAATACAAGAGGAGTTATTACATGAGCATTTTAAATGTTGAACACTTAACCCACGGCTTTGGCGACCGTGCAATTTTCAATGATGTTTCTTTCCGCCTTTTGAAAGGGGAGCACATAGGCCTTATCGGAGCCAACGGAGAAGGCAAATCCACCTTTATGAATATCATTACGGGAAAGCTCATGCCTGATGAAGGCAAAATAGAATGGGCAAAAAATGTCCGTGTGGGCTATCTGGATCAGCACACTGCTCTCGAAAAAGGAATGTCAATTCGGGATGTGCTTTCCTCAGCCTTTGATTTTCTTTATGAAATGGAAGCAAATATGAACGCAATCTGTGACAAAATGGGCACTGCTTCCGAAGAAGAACTGGAAGTTTATATGGAAGAGCTTGGCACCATCCAGGATTTGCTCACCATGCATGATTTTTATATGATAGATTCTAAGGTAGAGGAAGTTGCAAGGGCCCTTGGACTTTTGGATTTAGGTCTTGCCAAAGATGTTACCGATTTAAGCGGAGGTCAGAGAACCAAGGTGCTGCTGGGAAAGCTTCTTTTGGAGAAGCCTGACATCCTTTTGCTGGACGAGCCCACCAACTATCTGGATGCAGAGCATATTGAATGGCTGAAACGGTATTTAAATGACTACGAAAATGCCTTCATCCTGATTTCCCATGATATCCCTTTTCTTAACAGTGTCATCAACCTGATTTATCATATGGACAATCAGCAGTTGACACGCTATGTAGGCGATTATGATAAATTCCAGGAAGTTTATGCCATGAAACAGGCCCAGCTTTCCGCCGCTTATAATAAACAGCAGAAAGAAATTGCCGATTTGAAGGATTTTGTAGCCAGAAACAAAGCCCGGGTTGCTACCAGAAATATGGCAATGTCACGGCAGAAAAAGCTGGATAAAATGGATGTAATCGAACTGGCTTCAGAAAGGCCCAAGCCGGAATTTCATTTTAAGGAAGCCCGCACTCCCGGCCGTTACATCTTTCAGACAGCCGACCTTGTCATCGGCTATGAGGAACCTCTGTCCACTCCCCTTAACCTTTCCATGGAAAGGGGACAAAAAATCGTTTTAACAGGTGCTAACGGAATCGGCAAAACCACTCTCCTGAAAAGTATACTCGGACTGCTTCCTCCCATCAGCGGCAGCGTAGAACAGGGAGATTATTTAAGCATAGGATATTTTGAACAGGAAATGGACCAGAATATTTCCACCACCTGTATTGAAGAAATCTGGAAGGAATTTCCCGGCTATAGCCAGTATGAAGTGCGCTCCGCCCTTGCCAAATGCGGTTTAACCACCAAACATATTGAAAGCCGGGTAAAGGTTTTAAGCGGCGGCGAACAGGCAAAAGTTCGGCTGTGCAAGCTGATTAACAGAGAAACAAATATTCTGCTGCTTGATGAGCCCACAAATCATTTGGATGTGGATGCGAAAGATGAACTGAAACGGGCTTTAACAGAATACAGGGGAAGCATCCTTATGGTCTGCCATGAGCCGGAATTTTACGAAGGGCTTGCCAGCGAGATTTGGGATTGTACCAAGTGGACAACAAAAGTAATTTAACAATAGAAAGTGCGCCTACCGAACCTTCTATTGTCATGAAATAAAGAGGCTGAACAACATTGAATTTGTTCAGCCCCTTTTAACTTCTTACAAAAGATTTTCCGCTTAGCGTGAAATCTTTTTCCTGTTTTTTTATTTCAGCTTCCAGATATCTCGGTTATATTCCGCAATCGTCCTGTCGGATGAGAAAAATCCTGCCTTTGCAATATTTACAAGCATCATCTCTTTCCATTTCTGCCTGTCTTCATAATCAGCAAGCATCTTATCCTTGGTTGCAATGTAATCTTCCAAATCAAGCAGCGTCATAAACCAGTCTTTGTTTAAAAGCTCCTTGTAAAGCCGTTCCAGGTTTTCTTTATGTCCCACCTTCAAAGCCTGTTTGCTTACAATAAAGTCAACCGCTTCCTTAATCACAGGACTCTTTTTATAATAATCCCTGGAAACATAATCTGCTTTTTCATAATGCTTAATGACTGTCTCTGATTTCTCGCCGAAGATATAAATATTGTCATCTCCCACAAGCTCATGAATTTCTACATTTGCTCCGTCTGAAGTTCCCAAAGTAACTGCACCGTTTAACATGAATTTCATGTTTCCGGTTCCTGATGCCTCCTTGGAAGCCAGGGATATCTGCTCTGAAATGTCGCAGGCGGGAATCAGCTTCTCCGCATAACTTACATTGTAGTTTTCCACCATCAGTACTGTCATATAAGGGCTTACATCAGGGTCATTATTTACAATTTCCTGCAGCACTAAAATCAAATGAATGATATCCTGTGCAATCACATAAGCAGGAGCCGCCTTTGCACCGAAAATAAAGGTAATGGGTCTTACCGGCTTCTTTCCTGACTTGATTTCCAGATACTTATGGATAATATAAAGTGCATTCATCTGCTGACGCTTATATTCATGAAGCCTCTTCACCTGAATGTCAAATATAGAGTCTGGATTTAAATCTACGCCTTCTTTTTCCTTCACATAGGCAGCCAAATCCTTTTTGTGGTTATATTTAATTTCAGCAAGTCTGTTTAAAACATCCTGGTTATCCTTAAATTCAAGGAGCTTTTCAAGCTTATCCGCATCCTTCTTGAATCCGTCGCCAATGGTTTCGGAAAGGAAGCCTGCCAGTTCCCTGTTGCAGGATAAAAGCCATCTTCTGAAGGTAATTCCGTTTGTCTTGTTATTAAACTTTTCAGGATAAAGCTTATAGAAAGCATTTAACTCTGTTTCCTTCAGAATCTCTGTATGGATTGCAGCCACACCGTTTACGGAAAATCCATAATGAATATCAATATGTGCCATATGAACACGATTATCTTTATCGATAATCTGAACCTTAGGGTCTTTGTACTTTGCTGCCACTCTCTTATCCAGCTCTTTTATATAAGGAACTAACTGGGGCACTACCTTCTCTAAATACTTAAGAGGCCATTTTTCCAACGCTTCCGCCAAAATTGTATGGTTAGTGTAGGCGCAGGTCTTACTTACCACTTCAATAGCTTCATCGATAGTAAATGCTTTCTCCTCAACCAGAATACGAATTAATTCAGGTATAATCATGGTAGGATGGGTATCATTAATCTGAATTACTGCATGCTCATACATCTTACGGAGGTCATATTTCTTTTCCTTCATTTCACGTAAAATTAATTGTGCAGCGTTGCAGACCATAAAATACTGCTGATAAATACGAAGCAGATTGCCGGCTTCGTCAGAATCATCGGGGTACAGGAATAAGGTCAGATTCTTTTCGATTTTTTCCTTATCAAAATCAATTCCTTCTTTTACAAGACTTTCATCCAGCGATTCAATATCAAATAATCTCAGCTTATTTACGCCGCTGTCATAACCTGCCACATCAATATCATATAAACGTGATGTCACCTTCTTCTTACCAAAATATACGTCAAAAGTGACGTCTGTTTTGGTAAGCCATGAATTTTCTTCAATCCACTCATTCTTTTCCGCAGTCTGAATTCTGTCTTTAAAAACCTGCTTAAACAAACCGTAATGATAATTCAGACCGATTCCTTCACCGGGAAATCCCAGAGTTGCAATGGAGTCAAGGAAACAGGCTGCCAGCCTTCCAAGTCCGCCGTTTCCAAGAGAAGGCTCCGGCTCAATTTCTTCAATAACAGAAAGCTTTTTTCCGTACTTTTCAAGAATTCCGCTCATCTTATCATAAACACCGAGATTAATCAGGTTATTGGACAAAAGCTTACCAATCAGAAATTCTGCTGAAATATAATAGATTTTCTTCTCGCCTTCATTGCTGTCTGATACAGCCATCAATCTCTTTGTCAGAACCAGAACTGCATAATAGGTTTCCTGGTCATTTAAATCCGCAAGTTCCTTATCGAACATTTCTTTTGCAACCTCTTTGAGCTGCTCTTCCAGATTTAAAACAAGTACATCCTTTTGTAAATTTGTTTGTGCTGACATAATATCCTCCTGTCTCTCTTATAAATTGTAATATTTTACTCTTAACTTATTATTCATGACAACAGAAAGTTCGCAGGGCGCGCTTTCTGTTGGATTGCTGATTTATATATATTGCTCCTCTGACATGCTCAAGTGTATCATAGGAAAACGTTTTCTGCAAGTGGATTTTGAAAATTTATCCAAAAATTTTTCTTTTGGCAAAAAGGCTTAATTCCCCTTCTTGCTTAACATATAATATCCTCATATTTCATTCTCACCAGTGTATGCTCAAGCACTACCTTTCTTCCCTTTTCACCGCCAAGCAAAAGCTGCAGTTCTTCCATTGCCCTTGCTGAAATTTCTGCAAAATCCTGACGCACGGTATTCATCTGCTTTCCCACATAACCCATAAGAATAATGCCGTCAAAACCACAGACAGGACGGAAAATATCCATTTCTATAAGCGCCTTCATTGCTCCGATTGCCATTAAATCAGAAGCACAGACTACAACATCCTTATTCTTGGCAAATTTCATAGTAATATTCCTTGCCTGCAGTTCGGAGAACTCTCCGTTTCTCACCAGCATGGAAAGATTCTTTTCCTTAACCAGCGCTTCCATTCCAAGGAGACGCTCATCCGTTACATATCCGTTGCGCTTCCCGGCTATATAAAGGATTTTTTCACTCTTATTATCCTCAATAGTCTTTTTCGCCACATCATACTGCGCTTTTTTATGGTCTATTCCCACGCTGGAAGTACTGTCATTCACAAAGGGAGCGTCAATCACTACACATTTAAATTCCTGCGAGGCAATCAAATCATGAAGCACTTTATTGTCCTTGGACACTCCGTAAATAATAATGCCTGCTATGCTTTGAGACTTAAAGTACCTGATAATTTCTTCTGTGGTCTTTCCCTGAAACATGCAGAAGAAAAGAGTAATCACATCAAGATTCAGCTCCATTGCCTTATTAAGCGCCCCGGAAATATACTGCATATCAATTTCATCGATGGCATTGGTCTTCATATTGCTGTTAATCAGAAGCGCCACCCTTCCCGCCTGCTTGGAGGAGAGGGCTGCTGCCACGGAATTGGGGACAAAATTCAATTCCACCACGGATTTATTTACTTTTTCCCTGGTCTCTTCGCTCACATTGGGATAATTATTCAGAACCTTTGAAACGGTTGATATGGCAACGCCTGCGTGCCGGGCAACATCTTTAATTGATACCATATGAGTTCCTGCTTTCTTGTTTGAAAAGTTTAGAAAACGATTTCCTTGTTTAGCATACTCCTGTATGTATAAAAATGCAAGCAGATTTCTATTCTGATTTTCCAGTTTTGAGATTCACAAAATATTTTTGCACCTATCCGCATTTTTGTTTCGAGTATTCTTTTATTTATACAAAAAAAGAGTGACTCCCGCCGCTCTTTTCCTGCTTTTCATCAATATCCACAATATCCCTTACCGGCTAACCCAATATCCTTCCGATTACTTCCACAACCTCTTCCGGTTCAAAAGGCTTGGTGATAAACTCCTCTGCGCCTGCTTTTATGGCCTGCATCATTTTTTCCTTCTGGCCTGCTGCCGTCACCATCACAACATGGGCTTCTTTATCCAAATGCCTGATTAACTGAAGTGCCTGGATTCCATCCGTTACCGGCATGGTAATGTCCATAGTCACCACATCAGGCTTTAATTCCTTATATTTTATATAACCTTCATCTCCGTTAGCAGCCTCTCCAATAATTTCATGACCTGCCTCTTCCAGAATGCCCTTTAAAAATCTGCGGGAGGTTCTGGAATCATCAACAATCAATATCCTCGCCATCTCTTTTGCCCTCCTACTGTAGTTCTATCCTGTTATCCACGGCTATAAGAAAATTCACACGTCTTCCTTTCACATAAAGAGGAATTATCAGCATTTTTCCGCCTGCTGCCTTTGTTATGTCCGTGGAATATTCCGGCGGCAAAAGCTCCAGCGTTACGCCTCTTTTACTTGCTTCTGAAGCATACATCCCATTAATGCAGTTTAATAATTCTCCCACTGCATCCAGTGCATCTTCATTAACTTCCGGAAATGCTTCCCGCCCGAAAGCAGATGCAATATATAAAAGCTCATTTCCTCTCCCTGTCAGGGCACAGGCAATATCAGACTTCCCTTCCATCCTCTGGAGGGCGCCGTTATCCGCCTCTACCCGGGAAGCAATATACGCCTTTCCGGGATAAATTTCCGTATCCACACAGCGCATCATCATTCTTATTGCCGTTCCGGCTATTTCCAGATATTTATCGCTGCCTACAGGAAGATAAAGCGGCAGGATGCGGTCCACATCATCACTTTTAATATCCTCCATATCAGAAGCCGTCATATGATTTTCATATTGATAATCCAGCATAAACTGCTCAAGCTGTTCTACTGTCATTAACTGCTGGTTCTCCAATGCCTGTGCAAAAGCCAGATAAGCGCTTCCCTGCTTTTTCAAAAGCGAACCTACCTGTCCTTCCGTCAGATACCCCTTTTCTACTGCAATGTCCCCGAAACGCTTGTCCATCACAGTCTGCAGACGGTTTACCCTGTCTGCTTCATCCTGAGACATAAGCCCTTCTGCTACCGCAATAAGCCCCAGCTTCACCCTCACCTTCTGCTGATCCAACAATAAATCACGGAACTGTTCCTGTGTAATCAGACCCTTATCTATCAAATAATTTCCTACAATACTTGATACCACAAAAACTCCCCCTCCTTACAAAATTTTACATGAATTTTACCATACATTCAGAATAATATATTTCCTCTTTTTAGTCAATGCAGGGCATATCATTCGCGTTTTTGCTAAAATAACGGTGGATAACTCCGGTTTTTTAGGGAAAACATCCACCAGCAATTCCCCAGCCAAAAAGGCAGCCCTGCCCGGACTGCCTTTCCATTAACACTCTCTTATTGAATTACTAATTATTTACGTACCAGATGACGGGGTGTACCGTTAACGAAGATAGGTAACAATTCGCCCATAATAAGGGGTCTTGCATATTTGATATAGCCGTCATTCAGGCCGCATCCGTCTTCTGTAATCCACTCTGCGGGAACAGGTCTCTCAACGTTGGCGATAGCATGAATATCATATGCGCTGGTACCGCACTGATAAGGGTCATCACCGTTTCTGTCAAGAGTAATCATCATACCTGTCTTGCCTTCTTCTGCTGCAAGAACTGCGTCATGACCTACCTGGAATGCTTCGTTAATATCTGTTAAAGAAGCAAGGTGAGTAGCTGCTCTCTGAAGAGTTGAGAACTCAATAGCTCTTGTCTTTAAGCCTGTTTCTGCTGCAACAAGCTGTGCAAGATAAGCTGCTGTACCGGACATCTGCTTATGTCCGAATGCATCTACTGCAACATTCTCATTGGCAAGCTCGCATACATAACGTCCGTCTGCTACATGCACACCTTCGGAAACTGCAATAACAACAGATGATTTGGTTGCTGCCAGCTCCTTAACCTTAGCCATAAATGCATCGATATCAAATACCTTTTCAGGTAAATAAATTGCATCTGCACCGCTGCAGTCATCTCCTTTTGCAAGAGCTGCTGCTGCTGTTAACCAGCCCGCATTACGTCCCATAATTTCAACAATACAAACAGTGGGCTTCTTAGCGCCGAAGGATTCGTTGTCACGAATAACTTCCTTTAAGCTGGTTGCGATATATTTTGCGGCACTGCCGTAGCCGGGACAATGGTCTGTTACAGGAAGGTCATTGTCGATTGTCTTGGGAACACCCATAAATCTCTGAGGCTTATTGTGAGCTGCCGCATAATCGGATAACATTTTTACAGTATCCATGGAGTCATTTCCGCCTGCATAGAATAAGCATTCAATATCATGCTTTTCCATGATTTCAAATATCTTCTCATATACATCTTCATGTCCTTCAATCTTGGGCATTTTAAAACGGCAGGAACCTAAAAATGCAGAAGGAGTTCTCTTCAATAATTCGATACCTGTGGGGTCATCCAGATAGGGCTCCAGCTCAATCAGCTTGTCCTCTAAAAATCCTTCAATACCATGTACCATACCATATACTTTTTTAACACCAATCTGCTTAGCAGCTGCATAAACACCTGCTACAGAAGAGTTAATTACGGCTGTAGGGCCGCCTGACTGTCCAACTACGATATTACCTTTCATTTTTTCTCTCCTTAACATAAAATTATAGACTGCAAAGAATATCATTTCTGAAAAGCTCATGAAACATTCATTCCCGCAACACCAAGATTATAGCAGACTTTTTAAGCCAAAACAATGGGTTTTAACCAAGTTTTGGCTCTTCCTGAAAATGTAATCGCTTACATTTCCTTTATTCCAATATCATTTTTCCTATCCTATCTTCTGCAGCGTTTCCTTTGAAACAATTTTCTTAATATTCAATAAAAACAATATTGTTGCCATGGTGGCGGAAAGCACATCCGAAACAGGCTCCGCATAATAAATTCCCATGACGCCAAACTTAAGGGGAAGAATAAGCGCAAGAGGTATCAGCAGTATTATTTTTCTGAATACAGCAATAAATAAAGAAATCTTTGCCTGCCCCAATGCCAGAAAAGTAGGCTGAATTCCCTGCTGAAGCCCGAATACCAGCATACCGCACATAAAAACAGGCATCATTTTTTCCACCAGCGCTATCAGCTGCGCATCGCTTGTAAAAAGCCCTGCAAAAAATCCCGGGAAAATAATGACCAGCAAAGTAGCAGATGCCGCAAAAATGAAACAGCTGGCTATCATGCTGCGGTAAAGTTTCTTTACCCTGTCAAAATTTCCGGCACCGAAATTATAACTGATAATGGGCTGTACTCCCTGTGTAAATCCGCCAAGGGGAGCCGAATACATCTGCATGACACTCTGCATAATTGTCAAGGACCCCACGTAAATATCCCCGCCGTACTTTTGTAATCCGCTGTTCAGCACAATACTGATCAGGCTTTCCGTGGCACGCATGATAAAGGGTGAAATTCCCAGCGCCAGCACACTTCCTATAATCCGGAAATCAGGTATCATAGCCTTTAACTTTATGGTAAGCGATGATTTGGAGCTTATTAAAAATCCTACCGTCCATACAGCACTTAAAATCTGAGATATAACAGTAGCAACAGCGGCGCCCTTTACACCCATTCCAAACACAAAGATAAAAACAGGGTCCAGAATAATATTGGTTGCCGCTCCGATAAGCACTGCCATCATGGCTGTTCTTGACTGCCCCTGGGAAATAATAAATGCATTGAGACCAAGCGCCAGTTCTACGAATATAGTGCCCGCCAGATAAATGGAAATATAACTGACTGCATATTCTATAGTAGCATCACTTGCCCCAAACATATAAAGCAGCGGTCTTTCAAAAGCATAAAAAAATGCCATCAGAATCATGGTAAAGAAAAGCAGGAGCGTCACGCCGTTTCCCAATATTTTTTCCGCCCTTTTCCTGTCTCCTTTTCCCAGCCAGATAGCGGCAAGAGGCGCTCCTCCCGCACCCACAAAAGCTGAAAAGGCAGAAATCAGCGTTATAATCGGAAATGTCACTCCCACACCGGTTAATGCTTCCATTCCCACGCCCCTGATATGCCCTATATAAATACGGTCTACAATACTGTAAAGAATATTAATTACCTGGGCAATAATAGAAGGAACCGCCATACTGATCATCAGCTTTCCTATCCCTTCCGTTGCCATTCTCTGCTCTTTATCCTGCATCTGCTTTCTTTCCTTTCCAATCCCGCGAAACTTTCCGGCTACGCAAAAACGGCTCATTTTATGAGCCGTTTTTATATAGCCGGGAATGCGGTTGGTGGGACTCGAACCCACACGCCTTCCGGCATAAGAACCTAAATCTTACATGTCTGCCAATTCCATCACAACCGCATTTGCCTAACACACAAGATTATAGCATATTTTTCCCATACTGTATAGAATATTTTTCCCTAAATAAATGATGAAATGCAGTATGCCGCATAAGTTGCAAGCAACACAATTCCCTGTACTCTGGAGGATTTTTTGCGGATTAAAATGGGCAGAATCAAAACTGCCATTACCAAAAGCGCAAGAGGCATGTCCACTGATACCGTGGATTTTTCAAGGGGAATACCTGCCACAGCTGCGGGAATGCCGATAACCAGAAGCATATTTAAAAGGTTTGCGCCGATTATATTGCCAAGGCCTACATTTCCGTATCCCTTAATTAAGGAAACTACTGATGTAACAAGTTCGGGAAGGGAAGTTCCCAATGCGATAAATGTAACTGCAATAACTCTCTCCGGCACGCCTAAGCTTTCCGCAATAATAATTCCATTGTCCACCAGTAAATTAGCTCCCACATAAAGAAGCGCTGCACAAACCACAAGTATCAAAAGCTGCTTCGGTACGGAAATTTCATCTGCATTTTCCTCTTCTTCGCCGGCATCTCCCTCCGATGCGGAACGTTTGATATTCAAATATGCATATACCACAAAAAGCAAAAGAAGCACAATGCCAACGGGACGATTATACACGCCAAACACAAAACCGTAAATGTTCATGGCTATCAGCACAATAAAGAAAAAGGCGCTGCGCCATCCAAGGGCCGAGGTTTCCACCTTTTTTGCGGGTCTGATGGTTTGCGTAATTCCCGCAATCAAAGCCGTATTACAGATAATAGAACCGAATGCATTGCCTGCTGCAATCGCCGCCGAACCATCAAAAGCTGCTGTAGTGGAAACAAGAATTTCCGGCAGCGTCGTACCCAGACTTACAATGGTGGCTCCCACCACAATCTGGGGAATACCCAGCTTTTTAGCTATCGCCACCGCAGCATCCACAAGCCGGTCTCCTCCCAAGCAAATCAAAATAAGTCCTGCCACAAATAATAAAATTGCCTGTACCATAATCTTTCTCCTTCTTATGTATAAGTATACCCTGTTTTTTCTTAACAAGAATCAATATTCAAAAATTCCTTTACATTAATTCCCATAAAGAAAAAAAGAGACTTCAGGGCACCGTTATCGTGCGCCAAAAGTCTCGTACTTCCTTTTTCGGAACTTCCGCTTTCGGAACTTCCATTTTGGGAAGTGTCCAGCCACGGCTTCCTGCCGGGGATTGTTGGCTGAACCCTTTTTACTACTCCCTTTTAACTAAAAAAACTCTACCAAAAAACTGCCTTTCTGTCAACCACATATTATTTTTCTCCAATATGCCGTATAATCTTTTTATTAATTCTTGTTATAAAAATAACGGACATTATCAGCGACACCACTTCCGCAATAGGGAAAGCCCACCATACATAATTGACATTCCCCAGTCTGGAAAGCAGATAAGCTGCCGGCAAAAGAACCACTAACTGCCTTGCAAATGATACCAGCATACTGTATACACCATTTCCCAGCGCCTGAAATACCGAACTGCAGACAATACAAAATCCTGCAAGCAAAAAGCTGAGACTGATAGTTCTCAAGGCAGGTATTCCGATTTCCAGCATAGTCTCGGAAGCCTCAAACAACATAAACAGCTGAGACGGAAAGATTTGAAATACCATAAATCCCACAGCCATAATGATTACAGCATACATGATGCTGAGCTTAATCGTCTTAACCAGCCTGTCCCTTTTACCTGCCCCATAATTATAAGCAATAATAGGCACCATACCGTTATTCAGTCCGAATACAGGCATAAAAATGAAACTCTGAAGCTTAAAATAAACACCGAATACTGCCGCTGCAGTAGAAGTGAATACAATTAAAATTCTGTTCATGCCATATGTCATAACCGAACCGATTGCCTGCATTATAATAGAAGGAATTCCTACTACGTAAATCTGTCCTATAATAGGTAATTCCGGTTTAAAACCTTTAAGGGAAAGGCTGATTTCCGTGTTTTTCTTTATATTAATAATAAATGCAAATACAGCTGCAATAATCTGCCCGATTACTGTAGCTACGGCAGCTCCTGTCACGCCCATCTTCGGAAAACCCAGATAACCGAAGATTAAAACAGGATCCAAAATAATATTGATGATTGCGCCTGTTCCCTGCGTAATCATCGTATAAAAAGTTTTACCTGTTGACTGGAGCAGCCGTTCAAAAACAAACTGTCCATACATCCCGAATGAGAAGCAGCATACAACCGTCAGATATTCCTTTCCGTATTCAAGAATCTGCGCATCCGTTGTCTGGCTCATATAAAAAGGATTTACTGCCGTAAGCCCCACAATAAGAAAAATAATATAATTGACTGCAGCCAGAAACATACCGTTTACAGCTACTTTATTTGCTTTCTCAAACTCCTTTTCACCAAGAGACCTGGAAAGCAGCGCATTAATACCTACTCCCGTTCCCG
Source organism: Lachnospiraceae bacterium (assembly GCA_017621815.1). Lineage (GTDB taxonomy): Bacteria > Bacillota > Clostridia > Lachnospirales > Lachnospiraceae > Suilimivivens. Next base: position 176,552 of record JAGASK010000029.1, read on the forward strand.
CTCCCAGCGCAATCATAAGGGACTGAATCGGGAATGCCAGTGATACTGCCGTCAAAGCATTTTCATTAATTCTTGATACAAAGATGCTGTCCACAATGTTATAAAGAGCCTGGACAAGCATGGAAATCATCATGGGCAGTGACATGCTGATCAGCAGTTTATTTACGGGCATAACTCCCATTTTGTTTTCTTTTACCATATCTTTTGAATCCATAAAACGCAAATCCTTTCCGTTTTTAGCGTAACAAAAAAAGAGAAATCAGAAATCCCTGATTTTTCTTTTTCTAAACTGCATATAATGTTTATATTATATACAATTAAATATACGCATAATTATTATACAGCTGATATATAACTTTGCAAGCATTTTTTTAAGCACTTTTCCCTGTAAAAACCTGAAGGGAAAACTTTTGGAAAATTCGCTGGAAAATTCCTTTTGAAAAATTTTCAATTTTTTGTTGACAGAATTCTCCACATCAAATATAATATATCTTGCGTTGTGTGAGTGTCAACAAGGAAAGAGACCAGCGGGGTGTGGCTCAGCTTGGCTAGAGCGCCTGGTTTGGGACCAGGAGGTCGCAGGTTCGAATCCTGTCACCCCGATTTAATAACAACGCAGTTTGATTCTGCGGGTGTAGTTCAATGGTAGAACACCAGCCTTCCAAGCTGGATACGTGGGTTCGATTCCCATCACCCGCTTTGTACTTGATTTCAGGTGCATGTGTGTTCGTAGCTCAGCTGGATAGAGCAACGGCCTTCTAAGCCGTGGGTCGGGGGTTCGAATCCCTTCGAGCACGCTTTGAGATATGGATAAAGTCAATTGGCTGTTATGTACTATCTCTCATATGGTGGGTATGGCGCAGTTGGCTAGCGCGCCAGATTGTGGCTCTGGAGGCCGAGGGTTCGAGTCCCTCTATCCACCCTTTACCAAGCTTGCCTTTGGGCAAGCTATTGTTCCAGGGATGAGCTTGGTGTATATTGGGCTATCGCCAAGCGGTAAGGCACAGGACTTTGACTCCTGCATTCGCTGGTTCGAATCCAGCTAGCCCAGTTTTGTTTTATAATTATATATGGGCTACTAGCTCAGGTGGTAGAGCACTTGACTTTTAATCAAGTTGTCCCGGGTTCGAGTCCCGGGTGGCTCATTAAAAAAAGTTGTTAAGCATTTTGTTTAACAACTTTTTTGTTAGTATTCTTTCAGAGATAATTAATTGTGAAATGGGCATCCCCGTTTTTATCCAAATCCATGATTATATATGAAGGTTTTTTCCCTTCCTGTCTCGGATATGTAAGGCTTCCCGGATTAATTGCTATAATATCACTTTCAATATCTATCACAGGCCTGTGTGAATGTCCGTACATCACAATATCCACGCCTCTTTCCCGTGCTTCTCTCTTTATATTTTCATTGCTCATAGATACATAATATGTATGTCCATGAGTCAGCCATACTTTATATTTACCTATGTTAAACTCTTTTTCTCTTGGCAAATCAGAAAAAAAGTCATTATTTCCCATTACCATCTGTACAGGGCATCCGGCACATTCCGCAATCAGATATTCACTGCCTTCAATATCACCGCAGTGAATAACCATATCAACGGGTGCAACTCTTTCAATTACCCGAATGTAATTATCATTATGATGATGTGTGTCACTGACAATCAATACTTTCATACTTTATCCCCAACTTCGCATATAAGTATCTTATATGTTCTCCTCAAGTCTTTTTCTGATAGCACGCAGTGCTTTTCCTCTATGGCTGATTTCATTCTTTTCATCTTCTGATAATTCTGCTGTGGTTTTCCCATAGTCCGGGACATAAAAAATCGGGTCATAGCCAAAACCGTTGTCTCCGCGTTCTTCATATCCGATTCTTCCTTCTATGGTACCTGTTTCGGTAATGATATTTCCGCCGGGAAGCGCCGCCGCTATGGCACAGACAAAACGAGCCGTTCTTTTCTCATCCTCCACACCGTTTAATCTTTCTATCAGATTGGCATTCTTTATGCGATAAGAAGTATCCTCTCCCATATACCTTGCAGAATAAATTCCGGGCTCCCCATTCAAATAATCAATTTCAAGTCCTGAATCATCAGCAAGAACAATCGCATCCTCAACTTTCAATGAAACTGCCCTGGCCTTAATCACGGCATTTTCCGCAAAGCTTTTACCATTCTCAACAATATCCGCATTGATACCGGCTTCTTTCATTGAAAGAATCTCTGTTTCTTCTCCGCCTATCTTCATATTTTCAAGTATTTTTCGTATTTCACGCATTTTACCCTGATTTCCGGTTGCAAAAATAATTCTGCGCATAAATTATCCTCTTTCGATTACTTATTGAATTTCCTCATATACCTTTATAATGGCATTATAAATTCCCGTTGCAATCTTATCTATGTATTCTTCCCTGCTCAGTAAGGCAGCCTCCTGTTTATTGGTAATATAACCCACATTGACTGCTGCAGCCGGTATGACGGACTGTCGAAGGGTATATTCTTCCTTCTCTGCCTCTACAAGTCCGACAGCCTTACCCTTAATGGCAGTTACCACTTCCCTCTCCAGGCAGTCCGCCAATTCTACATTACCGAATCCCGGAATAAAATAATCACCATTATAAACAGCGCTCGTCCCATATACCGAAGAATCTTCGGACGCACTCAACTGAATACGGATATACATATCTGCTCTTGTTTCGTTACCAAGCGCCGTCCTGTCTTCTTTTGAAGGATTCACATCATCCATTCTGGTATAGTATGCTTTAATGTCGCTTCCATCCAGCTTTTCCTTCAATTTTCTGGCAATCTGCAGGTTTATATCCTTTTCCAGAATATTTTCTGCCGTATATCCCAAATCACTGCCTCCGCATGCCGGGTCAATTACTACAATTTTGTCATACATCTCAGCAGGCGCCAAAAAACTGATATAAAGATTTTCGTTTTCTAAAATAGTACGGCATTCATAAATTCCTGTCAACTGAAAATTAAGGGCAATTCCCTCTTTTGTCACTTCAAAAGAGCCCTGTCTGACTGATTCCCTGTTTCCTGAAATAACATTTTCTTCATAAAAATCTTCGTCAGCATTTGGTATCAAAATCCACAAAGCTCTGTCCATATAATGATTTTCAATAATAATATCATCAGCCTTGCATCCTTCAGGCAGCGGTATCCTCAAATAGCTTGTATCAGCTTCGCCCAGTTTAAAGGTAAGGTTCTTTACTGCTCCGTCTCCGGCAGTATTTTCCTTTACTGCCAGGTTTTCCATCACCTCATCCTGAGCCACATCAGCAATAGTGATTACTTTATTTGCTGACATCCCAAAAATCATTCCCATAGCTGCAAGAAAAAATACAAGACTGCAGACCGCCGTTTTTTTCATCAATGTCTGATTCATAATCACCTCTGCTTCGGCGGTTTAGGCCCCGGAAATTGATAAAAATACGTTTTCATCATCCCATTATATATTTTTCTGTTTTTAGCCGCCTTCATTTTCATTGATTCTTCTGCCTGTTCATAAGCAGTAATTAAATACATGGACCATGAATCCAGAGTTCTGAACCTTTCCCCTATTGTTCTGTAAAGTGAAGGAAGATTTTTCTTTTCCTCTATCCTTTCTCCGTAAGGCGGATTCGTTATAATAAAACCATATTTTTTACTATGGCTGAGTGCCGAAACATCTCTTCTCTGGAAATGAATCAGAGAATCCACCCCTGCAAGCCTTGCATTTTCTCTGGCAATGTCCACCATCTTTTCATCAATGTCATAACCCTGAATATCTGTATCCACATTCAGATTTACCATTTCCCTGGCCTCATCTACAGCATGATACCATTCCTTTGAAGGCACCAGGTGCTGCCATTTTTCAGCCGTAAATTCCCTGTTCATTCCGGGAGCAATTCCGGCTGCCATCAGTGCCGCTTCAATGGGAAATGTTCCGCTTCCGCAAAAAGGGTCAACTAAAATCCTGTCCCCCTTCCAGGGTGTCAGCATAATCAGTGAAGCCGCCAGATTTTCCGCAATGGGCGCTTTTGCCGTCAGCTTACGATATCCTCTTTTATGTAGAGATTCCCCTGTGGTATCAAGAGCTGCCGTAACCTCATCTTTCATCAGGAACACGCGAATCGGAAAAGGCTCGCCGTCTTCCGTAAACCAGTTCACCTTATAAATTTCCTTCAAACGCTCCACCATGGCTTTTTTCATCACAGACTGAATATCAGAAGGACTGAAGAGCTTACTCTTTACACTTGCCGCCTTAGTTACCCAGAATTTTCCATCAACCGGAACAAATTCTTCTAAGGGAAGAGCCTTCGTCCCCTGAAACAGTTCCTCATAGGTTTCCGCATGAAAGCTTCCTATTTTAATCAGAATCCTCTCTGCCGAACGCAGGAATACATTAGCACGGCAAATTGCTTCTTCATCACCAATAAAGGTAATCCTGCCATCTTCTACCTTTGATACATCATATCCCAAATCTGTTATTTCTCTTTTCAACACTGCTTCCAGTCCAAAATGACATGGCGCAATCAATTCGTATCTTTTCATTTCAATTTACCCTATAGTTTCAGTTTTTCATGCATTTAGAGTTAGTATAACACACTTTTTCTACTTTTGTATACGTCATACGTCAAAAAGGGATGCCGAAGCATCCCTTTTCTCTGTGACAAAATTGACTGACTTAAAACTCGTTATTCTTCTTATTGCTGTTTGAGCTGTTGTTAGAAGAACTGTTTTTCTGGCTGTTCTTGCATTCCTGATTATTCTTGTTCTCCTGATTTTTGTTGTCACAATTCTGATTGTTCTGATTATAATCGTTCTTAGACATATTTCATTCCTCCTGATTCTTTAGGTTACAGGAGTAGTATTTTCTTTTTTATAAGCATTTATTCAAGACTTGCATGGTACTTTAGTACCTGTTTTTTATTTATTTTGCACAATTTTCTTCAAAATATCGACCGGTACTTTTGTACTATTATATCATTGCTTTTTATTTGTCCCTACGCTATAATATAAACGTAAACAGGAAACCCCTTCATATTCCTATTTACAACCCTTATATTAATTATTTATACTCCCCAAATAACAGAAAATTCGCAAAGCGGATTTTCTGTTATCATGAACAATAGAATGGCGCTTTGCGGATTTTCTATTGTCATGAATAAAGCCTGTCAGCCCCCCTGACAGGCTTTATACTTTTTTACAATTTATCTTCTCCACGACCTTCTTCCAGTCTTCTTACATACTCATCAGGATGCCGCTGCATATCAATCATAGTTCTGAATGCTCGCATTACCATTCTCTCTTTATTACATGTCCGCGGATTCTTTCCAATCTCCCGGACGAGATTATATTTATCCATCTGCCAGACATATATATCCGACAGGGAATAACCTCTTACTTTTATCTTATCCATAAAAGTATGATGCTCGATATAATAAACAAGCTCCTCATAAATATCTCTGCAGGTTATAATATCTGTCCACAGCTTATCTGTCCATTCTTTATCAAATTCCGCATATTCACAGATGTCATAAAAGCCCTGACATACTTTTATTCTCGATGCATCATATAAAATTCCCTGCATAATAAATTATCCTTTCCCACCAAACGGCCTAAAGGCCTTATTGGACAAACGGTCTGACGACCTTATTGGACAAACGGCCTAAGGGCCTTATTGGACAAACGGCCTGACGACCTTATTGGAGTAAATGGAATATAAAAAGTGTTCCGCACTATGTATTATAGTACGGAACACCCTTAAAATTCAACTATTCAATTATACAATAGAAAGTACTCTGTATAAACTTCCTATACTATGAATTAGTTACCAGCCTTCCAAGCATCATACTGAGCTGTGAACTCAGCTAAGATATCCTGATATCCAGCTTCGTCAAGAGCTGCCTGATATGCTTCGATAGTAGCTTCTACATCAGCTTCTGCAAATCCACCGTTTTCAAGAGGGAAACCATAGGTTTCAAAAACGTTCTGGCATGCGCTGAACTGAGCTGCAACGGGCTCTTTATCAAAACGGAAACCAGCTGCGCAGGATGTGTTAGCACCACCGTTGAAATCCTTGTAAAGGTCTGCTTTGTCATCGGGCTCATTGTCAAGAGGAGTAACGATTGTAGCGGAAGCAGATTCCCACATGGAGTGGTTGTACTTGTCACTTGACTGTGTTACATGACCATTTGCATCATATGTAAAGTCTTCGCCTTCGATACCGAATGTCCAAAGATCAGCAAGTGTGCTGTCTGTGTAAAGAAGACCCATGAAATCGATACAAGCCTGTGCCTGTTCAGGTGTGCTGTTTGCTGTTACGCAGTAGCAGGAACCAAGAGCTGATGTGGAGTGTGCCCATCTGTCAGTAATAGGAGTCATAACAACTTCCTGACCATAACGGCTGTTAGCTTCATCATTTACCGGGATATCTGTCCACCATGAGAAAGCCCAATCCTGTGTCTGAGTTGTTGTATCTGTTGTTGTCTTTGTAACATCATCTTCAGAAATATAACCAGCTTCTGCCCATTTAGCCATTAAAGTACAGAACTCTTTATACTGAGGAGTAAGAACTACATCAACAACGCTGTCTGTTGCTCTGTCAACTGCAATCCAGTTAGCTGTAGCATCAGCTGTGAAGAAATCAAAATCATTGATGTAGAGTCTGTAGAACATAGCTGTCTTCTGTGTTAACCAGGGATACTTAAGTCCTTCTGCCTTTGCATCTGCAAGCATGGGCTCAAGGTCAGCAAGAGTCTTAACAGTAGAAAGATCCCAGCCATACTTGTCAACAAGTTCTTTACGAGCCATGATATCGTAGCCTTCTACGTTGTCCTTGTATACAGGAATGAAGTAATTTCTTCCGTTATACTTGGTAGCTTCCCACTGTCCTGCATCCATGGATTCATAGAGAGGTGTGCCGGGAAGTAAATCTGTAATGTCATAAACGGCATTGTTAGGAACAAGGTCATTTGTTCCGATTGTGCTTTCCCATGAAGCTGTCCACAGTAAGTTAATCTCGTTGTTAGCCAGTGCAAGGTTAGCCTTATCAGTGAACTCACCAGAACCGATATCAGTAAGAGTAATCTGAACATTAATCTTATCCTTGATGTACTCGTTAACTGCGTCCTGTACCTTCTGAACCTGTGCAGAATCAGGAGTTGCAAGGTTAAATGTAGCTCTTGTTACATTAATTGTTACAGCGTCTCCTGAAGCTTCTGTCGTGTCTGCAGCTGTTGTGTCTGCAGCTTCTGTTGTGTCTGTTGTTTCTGTTGTGTCAGCTGTTGTTGTGTCAGCTGATGACTCTGTTGTGCCTGAACCGCCGCATCCAACGAGTAAGGATGCTGTCATAGCTCCGGCCAAAACCAAAGCCAAGAGTTTTTTGATTTTCATTTTTAAAAATCCTCCCGTTTTTTTATTTATTTCTAATCCTCCGCACTATTGCTTCAGATTGAAACCTGATTTAATAAAACAATTAATATTAGCCTTTTACGGAACCAACCGTAAGACCTTTGACAAAGTATTTCTGGAAGAACGGATATACTATCATAATCGGTCCGATAACTACCAGCACAGTTGCCATTGTTGATGAATACTGAGGAATATTTCCTCCCATAGCTGCTCTTGCTGATGCAGGAACATTTGAGTTATTCAACAAGAATTCAATACTCTTCTGAATATTAACGAGCAGTAACTGCAGCGGTTTCTTATTATCACTTGTGATATAAAGCAAAGCATTCTGCCAGTCATTCCAGTATGCTGTAGCCATCATGAAACCTACGGCTGCAAGTGAAGGCTTAAGCAGCGGAAGAGTAATCTGGAAGAAAGTACGATACTCACCGGCGCCGTCAATCTTAGCCGCTTCCATCAATTCATTAGGAATACTGTTTGCTATGTATGTCCTTAAAATAATAACATTCATTGTTGTTACGCACAATGGCAAAATCAAAAGCCACAGGCTGTCTTTTAAATGATAGTAGGATGTAAAGATTACATATCCTGAAAGCTGACCACCATTGAACAACATGGGAATCAGTAAATATATGGATAAAAACTTGGATAATCTGAAATCCTTCCTGCTGATGGAATAAGCGAACATACTCATAACAAGCAGTCCTAAAAATGTTCCGAATACCGTAACAAAAATCGTTATTCCATAAGAGGTTAAAAGCTGTGAACCATATCTTAATACGGAATTTACACCGGCCATGGACCACTTTTCCGGGAAAAAGCTGAAACCATTCTGTGTAATGGATTTTTCATCGGTAAAAGCTGAAATAAATACCAGCAAAATCGGCAGTCCGCAAAACAATGTATAAAGCAGAAGGAAAAAGCCGAGAATGTATTGTCCTAACCCCTTTTTTTCTTCTTTAGATGGTGCCAAATCGGCAGCATTACCTTTTTTCTTACTCATCTTTCAATCTCCTCTCCAATTAGAACAATGCATCATCCGGTGAAACCTTACGAACCATACCATTGGCAAACAGCATCAGTAAAAGCCCCACAATAGACTGGAAGAAACTTGTTGCAGAAACAAATCCGAAGTTTGAATTCTTGAAGATAGCGTTTAACACATAGGAGTCAATAACCTGTGTAGTCGAATACAATACACCGCTGTTTCTTGTAACCTGATAGAACAAACCGGTATCAGATCTCATAATATTACCAACAGAGAGAAGCAGCATAACTGTAATCATAGGAATCAGTGAGGGCAGTGTGATATGCCAGATCTGTTTCCATTTATTAGCTCCGTCAATCTGGGCAGCTTCATAAAGCTCTGTATCAATACCGGCCAGAACGGACATATATAAAACGGAACCGTAACCTACGCTGTTCCATATCTTAACGATAGTCAGAATAAGCGGCCACCAGGAGGCAGTTGAGTAAAATCTTATACCCATATCGAATGTGTTATTCAAGATACCGGTATCTGTACTGATAAACGCATATACAATAAACTGAACTGCAGCATATGAAATAAATACAGGGATAATCATAATGGTCTGCATTACCTTTGCCACTTTCTTAAACACAAACTGGTCAATGGCAATGGCAAGAACCACATTCAAAAAGGTTCCCAGACCAGTAAAAATAATATAATACAAAATCGTATTTCTCGTCATTGAAATGAAAGTATTTTTCGATGCCATCAGGAACTTGAAATTGTCCAGTCCGCACCACGGGCTTCCCCAAATACCTTTCGAAAAGTCAAAGCTCTTAAATGCCATCACAAGACCGGCCATCGGAACATACATGATGAAAAATAAGATCAGAAAAGCCGGTAAAGCCATTACTACATGTGCCCTGTGCTTCCACGTGTTTTCTAAAAAGCTCTTCATACTACAATCTCTCCTTTTAATAATTTTTAACCGCTAAAGCATGCATAACACACATGCAACAGTTCAACTAAATTCTGGCAACTGAGCTGCCTTCAAATATTTTTCCTTCGACCACTATCTGCTCTGTTAAAGTAGTCTTCGGCTTTTCAATCAGGCTGATCAGCTTTTCCGCCGCTTTCCCGCCAAGACACCTGGTATCCTGAATCACCGTTGTCAGCTTCGGTTCATAATTTATGGCTATCTGCGTTCCGTCATAACCGGCAATGGAAATATCATCGGGAATTCTCATTCCCCGCTCATGTATGGCATTTATTCCGCCAAAACATGCAAAATCATCCGGATACAAAATGCAGGTAGGCGGATTTTTAAGACCGAGAAGTTCTTTCGTCTTATGATAAGCTTCCTGCGTGTCGCGATATTGGGCTTCGCATATATATTCCGGAGGAACTGTCACATTTAATTCTTCGCATGTCTTATAAAAAGAAGAAAGCCGGCTTCTGGTAACAGCCGAATCTGCCCCGTGTATATATGCAATTTTACGATGTCCCATTTTATATATGTACTGGACGAGATCCCTCATTCCCTTTACATTGTCTGAAAGAACTGCGCTTTTATCGTTAAAAATATAATCTATTGTTACTACAGGAATACTGCTCCTGACCAGTTCTTCCACCTCAGGGTCATTAAAATTCACACATGCAATAACAACCCCGTCAAACCGCCGGTACCTGCTGTGCTCCAGATACGACATTCTGCCGGGTCTTGTTTTACAGCAATTAATAAAAGTAATATCATAGCTTTTCTGCTCTGCTGTACGCTTAAAGCTGTCCAGCACATTGGCAAAATAATCGTGGGTCAGCCCGCTCTGGCTGTCATCCACAAACAGAACTCCAAGGCTGTAAGTCCGGTTCGTTTTTAATGCTTTGGCAGCCGAATCGGGAAAATATCCGATTTCCTTAGCCACCTGCCGGATACGTTCCTTTGTTTCTTCCCCAATATCCTTATGATTATTTAATGCCTTACTGACAGTTGCTATTGATACACCGCAAGCCATCGAAATATCTTTCATCGATGCCATTTTCTTTCCCTCCTCTGTCACAGAAGTCCGGCTTATTCAACTATTCATCCAAACACCTGTTACAGATGAGTTTTACCCCGAAAACCCACTTAATCGTTTTCGTGTTTTTAGTTTATATCATTTTTTATACATTTGCAATAGATTTTTAAAATTTTTTCGTCATTTTTTACTATTTTAGCAAACTTCCACAGTTTTTTTTACTCATTTTTTGTACTTTTTCATAGTTTCAATTAGTCAAAATTTGATTTGGCAACATTTTTAGTTAATTTTAGTTAATTTATCATCCTTTATTTCATTTATTAATCATTTTTAATCACTTTTCCGAAAATCTGTCGTTTTTTCCACCCCGATTTAGATTTAATCTCCGATTTATATAATATAAATTGCACAATTTTATTATTGCAATGGCTGGATAATTTAGGTATAATTCATGCTATAGTATTAACTTAATCGTTTTCTAAAAAGGAGAAGAAGCTATGAAATTTGGTTATTTCGATGATGCGAACCGCGAGTACGTAATCACCACCCCTAAAACGCCGCTTCCCTGGATTAATTATCTTGGCTGCAATGACTTTTTCAGCCTGATATCCAATACCTGCGGCGGTTATTCCTTTTATAAGGATGCAAAACTGTTAAGACTTACCCGTTACCGTTACAATGATGTTCCGGCAGACATTAACGGTAAGTACATTTACATCAAGGACGGCGACACTATCTGGAATCCCGGATGGCAGCCTGTTAAGACAGAGCTTGACTCCTATGAATGCCGTCATGGTATCGGCTACAGCCGTTTTACTTCTTCCAAAAATGATGTACAGGCTTCTGTTCTCACTTTCGTTCCCATGAATGATACCTGCGAAATAAGCCAGTTGAAAATTACAAATAATTCCTCTGAAGCTAAAACACTTTCTGTTTTTTCTTATGTAGAATGGTGTCTGTGGAATGCAGACGATGACAGCAGAAACTTCCAGAGAAATTACAGTACAGGTGAAGTTGAAGTAGTTGATTCCACCATTTTCCATAAAACAGAATACAGAGAGCGCCGCAACCACTATGCAATCTATTCCGTAAATGCCAAAATTGACGGTTTTGATACCATCCGCGATGCTTTCCTTGGTACTTACAGAGGAGCCGGTGAACCTGAAGCTGTAGAAAAAGGCGCCTGCACTAACTCCATGGCAAGCGGCTGGCAGCCAATAGCTTCTCATCAGATTAATGTAACTTTGCAGCCCGGTGAAACGAAGTCCTATGTATTTGTGCTTGGCTACATAGAAAATCCCGAAGATGATAAATGGGAATCTTACGGTATCATTAATAAAAAGCCTGCCTATGCAATGTTAGATAAGTACAAAACAGACGCTGATGTAGACAAGGCCTTCGCAGAGCTGAATGAATACTGGAAGAATCTTCTTTCCAAATATACTGTTAAATCTTCCAATGATAAGGTTGACCGCATGGTTAACATCTGGAACCAGTATCAGTGTATGGTAACCTTCAATATGTCACGTTCCGCTTCTTATTATGAATCAGGTATCGGACGAGGCATGGGCTTCAGGGATTCCTGCCAGGATTTGCTCGGTTTCGTACATTTGATTCCCGACAGGGCAAGGGAAAGAATTATTGATATTGCTTCCACCCAGTTCCAGGACGGCAGCGCTTATCATCAGTACCAGCCCCTTACCAAAAAAGGCAATTCCGATATCGGAAGCGGCTTTAATGATGACCCCTTATGGCTTATTGCCGGAACCAGCGCTTATGTAAGAGAAACAGGCGACACTACCATTCTTACAGAAATGGTTCCTTTTGATAATGATGAATCAGTAGCAACACCTTTGATGGATCATCTGAAGCGTTCCTTTGACTATATTGTTAATCATAAGGGACCTCACAATTTACCTTTAATCGGACGTGCTGACTGGAATGACTGCCTTAACCTGAACTGCTTCTCAGAGCATCCCGGTGAATCCTTCCAGACTTTCGGTCCCAGTGAAGGCCCCGTTGCAGAATCCGTATTTATTGCAGGTATGTTCGTAAAATACGGTGAGGAATATGCGCAGCTGTGCGAGCTTATGGGCGATGCAGCTGAAGCAGAAAGAGCCCGCAGCGAAGTAAAGATTATGTATGATGCTATCTTAAAGGATGGCTGGGACGGTGAATGGTTCGTACGTGCTTATGATGCATACAGCAACAAAGTTGGTTCCAGGGAATGCGAAGAAGGCCAGATTTACATCGAGCCTCAGGGCTTCTGTGTACTGGCAGGCGTAGGTGTTGAAGAAGGACTTGCCAAAAAAGCTCTTGATTCCGTTAAAGAAAAACTGGATACCAAATACGGAGTTATGATTCTGCAGCCTGCTTATACAAGGTATCACGTAGAACTTGGTGAGGTTACCTCTTATCCGCCCGGATATAAAGAGAATGCCGGTATCTTCTGCCACAACAATCCCTGGGTTTCCATTGCAGAAACCGTAATCGGCAGAGGTGACAGAGCTTTTGAAATTTACCAGAAGACCTGCCCCGCATATGTGGAAGAAATCAGTGAAATCCACAGAACAGAACCTTATGTATATTCCCAGATGGTAGCCGGACGTGACGCCAAGTTCCACGGCGAAGCTAAGAACAGCTGGCTTACCGGTACTGCTGCATGGACTTTCGTCAATGTATCACAGTACATTTTAGGTGTATATCCTACCCACACAGGCTTAAGCATCAACCCCTGCGTACCTAAGGGCTTCGGTGATTTCGAGCTGACAAGAAAATTCAGGGAAGGAACCTACAATATCAAGGTTGTAAATCCTGACAATGTGGAAAAGGGCATTAAGAGCATTACCGTAGACGGCACAGCCGTAGAAGGATGCGTAATTCCTTATGTAAAAGGAAAAGAAACTTACGACGTAGTTGTAACAATGGGTTAAACCAAATATGTATTATTTAAGGGATTGGCTAAAAGCCAATCCCTTTTTATATCCAGACGACGGCTTGCAAAGTGCACCATCGTCTGGTATTATCTGCAGCATAAGCGCCTATTTTAATTCAAAAATATAATTGACACCGGGAGAAAGCTGCAGGGTAACCCTGCCGTCAACTGCCCGGAATGTAGTGCCTCTGATGACATCCGTTACAGAGGTAATTCCTTCAGCCAGCTTTAATGAAGCGCTTTCCGAATAATCCAAATCGGAACGTACAATCACTTTCTTATTATCATATACAAATAACTGTACCTTGGAAGGCGCTTCCAGAACTGCAGGCATCTCTTTTGCAAACAGTCCCCTGATTACATTCAGCACCTGAACCGGATAATGATACATATCACCCATGTTATCAGGTATTGTAATAATGCTGATTTGTCCTTTTCCATAGCTGCAGCGCAGCACAACAGGAAAATTATTATCTGTTCCATAGGCTGCTGCCAGCTCCCATATATCATTGGTGCAGTAATCAAGCTGAGGAATCAGGATGCGGGCATCTCCCGCATATTTACCGCTGACGCACACACCGTTATCCTTGGTATCGGCATATTCATTTACAAGAGCCTTTCTTGAAGAATATCTCACATTGACAAATTCCTGAAATTCCTCTCCCAGCTTTCTTACAAAGCCGCTGGTTACGATGACATCCGCTCCGTCAAGCAGGCTCTTTTTCATCTTTTCCACAATATCAGCATCATCCGCAGCGCCTTCAGCTAAGAAAATAACCTTTTCCTTCTCAGGATAATCAATATATGCTTCAAGGGGAACACCGCACATTCCCAGATAATTATGGAGATTGTTTTCTCCTCTGGCATTTGCCGGCCTGTAGGCTGCTGCACCAACCGGATTTCCCAATTCTCCAAGAAAAGCATCCACCTCTTCAAACATCTGTCCAAGTGCCGGCGGAAATGTCCGGTAAGCAGGGTCATCAATCAATGAGTTCAGACAGAATAAGGTTACTTCTTTGGCCTTTGCAAATAATGTCAGATATCCCTGTTCCAGATAAGAGGTCAGATTGTAAGTACACTCATAAGGATCAAACCATCCGCCAAGGTTTCTTCCCGGCGCGGCGCTTTCCAGATAACGCATAATAAAATAGCTCAAATACTTGGGCAGATGCTGCTGCGCATAAGTGGGATTTCTGGTTTCCGTACCGGTGTAAATGGAATCAAACAAAGCAGGCTCCATAACAAGATCATAACCTGTTTCATTGTAATCCTCATACCATTGGGGATATTTCACAATCACGTTAATATCAGGATTAATTTCTTTAGCTGTCTTCATGACAAGCTCCTGCGTAATCTCCTTTTTCTGATCCAGACGAAACTGTGACCAGCTGCGGCTGCCTTTCTTTTTCACACATTCCTCGCAGCGGCAGTTAAGAAAATAAAAATCATCAAAAATAAATTCGTCAAAAACCTCTGCATTCAGAGCAACTGCCTTCTTTAATATTTCCCTTCCCTTTTCCCCTGAATAGCACAGAGATACAAAACCTTCATTGTTGCTGTCATCACAGGTGGTAATTCCTCCCGAAGTGGCAATTCCCTTGCTTTCAAAAAAAGCTTTTACCTTGAGAAGCTGTTCCTTGTCACACCACTCCATACCACGGTAGCATTCAAGATAGGCACGGCCGATTTTCACATTACCGTACAGCAGCTTGAATTTCTTATCAAAATCGTCGAAATCAGTGATACTGTTAATATTGGCAACCGGACAATAAACGCTGACGTTGAAATTCTGATAGCTCATCTTATTCATTCTTTCTGCAATACTTTTGTTTCTTATCCTTTCCATATAGTACCCTCCAATACATAATTTAGTATGTTTTCAGGATACCATTGCTTCTTATTTATTACTATGATGCTTCCACTCATTTTTTGTACATTTCTCTTTTCTCTTACATAAGCGGTGCAAACAGCTTAAATACAATTCCTATCACTTTCTGGTAAATGGGTATTTTCCTGTAATAATCCATGGTAACTTCCTGACATTTCTGCAGGGTGTTCTGGAAATCCTCTTCCACTTTTCCTACCACCTTATTGTCATAGAAATATGCTCCGCATTCAAAATGATGATAAAAGCTTCTGTAATCCAGATTAATCGTTCCTACTGTTGCGCTGATATCGTCCGATGCGAAGATTTTGGCGTGGACAAACCCGGGCGTATACTCATATACCCTGATGCCTGCTGCCAAAAGCTCAGGATAATAAGTTCTTGCGATATAATACACAATTTTCTTATCCGGAATATGCGGCAAAATCATGCTTACTTCCACTCCCCTTGCGGCAGCAAAACGCATACTGTCAAGGAATTCTCTTTCCACTATAAAATACGGAGTCATAATATGCACATATTTAACAGCGCTGTTTATCATGGACTGGTAAACCGTCTTTGCCACTTCCTGCTTCATGGTAGGGGTTTCACCATATGGAATTACAAAGCCATCATGGTAAAGAGGCTTCTCATATTCTATATCCTGCAAATATCTTTCATATTTCTCGCTTCCCTTTTCAGACACATTCCACATTTGCAGGAACATGACTGTAAAGCTTCTGACCGCATCCCCCGTTACTTTTACGGCTACATCCTTCCAATGTCCGTAATATACCGCTTCATTAATATACTCATCTGCCAGATTCACTCCTCCGGTAAATGCAACTTTTCCGTCAATAACAACTATTTTTCTGTGATCCCTGTTATTCTGGGTCGTGGAAAGAAATGGCATGATGGGTGCAAACATCTTGGCTTTTATTCCATATTTCCGAAGTTCTTCCGGATATTTATACGGCAGTTTTAAAATAGAACACATACCGTCATACATAACGCGGACTTCCACCCCTTCTTTTACCTTTTCCTTTAATATATCAAGAACCGCATTCCACATAATGCCGCGTTCCACAATAAAGTACTCGAGAAAAATAAATTTTTTTGCCTTTCGCAGTTCCAGCAGCAAATCTGCAAATTTATCCTCTCCGATAGGATAGTAAACTGCTGTGGAATTATGATAAGCCGGATAACCTGCCTCCTGTTCCATATACCGGGTAAAACCTTTGAAATAATCCGGGCACTTGTCAATTTCATCCTGGGTTTCCCTGGCGGTGCTCAGCAGTCCTTCCGTCTCTTTCATCCGGATACTCATCTTTGCCTTTAATCCGATACCTCCCGCATTGGAAATCACGAACAGATAAATCAATGCCCCCAATACAGGAAATACACATATGGGAATAATCCAGCTGAGCTTAAATTCTGTTGGTTCATCCCGGTTAATAATATAAATAATCAACAGCGCCCCTAAAAAGCTCATGCCTTCCCAAATATAATGCAAATAACTTCCAAGCCATGTGAAGCTGCTGATTAATACCAGAATCTGAAAAAGAATCATCAGTATTATAATTAAAGTACGGCTGAAAATAATTTTAAATGCACAATTTATAAAGCGTTTCATAAAACCTGCCCTTCTTCCTGCGCTCCTTGCACGTTCTGCCCTTTAGCCGGAAACACTTATACCTTCAAAGTATGAAGAATTTCTTCAAAGCATACCCCGTTTTTTCTGTCTATTCCCATTTCTATTGATTTTATCATACTTTTTCTGACAAAAGCAGAAGCTTTTTTTACAGATTGCTGAAAAGAAACCTCATTAACAGCATCTGCTGCGATAATTGCTGCAAATAAATCTCCCGTCCCGCATCTTTCATCACCTATGCGGTGGGTTTTTATAAACTTAGTTTCTTCTCCTTTTTCATATACAAAGTTAGCAATGTATTCACCCTGGGGAATACCTGTGATTACAATTTTATCCGGTCCCATGGAGCTCAATTTCTCCGCCATGGCAGACAGTTCCGCCCTTTTCCATCCGAAATCCCTGTAAGGCGTATCGGTAAGGCGGCAGCTTTCAGTCAAATTAGGAGTAATGATATCCGCCAGCGAAACAAGCCGTCTCATTTCCATACACATTTCTTCCGTATAGGTTCCTGCAATTTTACCATGGTCTCCCATTACCGGGTCAACGATTACTTTCGTTCCTTCACCGCCAAACAGTCTAATAAATTCCTCTACGATTCCTATCTGTTCTTTAGAACCGAGAAATCCTGACATAATGCCATCGAACCGGAGGTTCAGTTTTTTCCACATGGCAATATATTCCGGAAGCCGGTCTGAATAGTCATCAAAAAAATATTCTTCATATCCTGTGTGGTTGGATAAGATAGAAGTAGGCACCGGACAGCACTGAATTTTCATATGAGAAATCACCGGTATGGCAACCGTAAGAGCACATCTCCCATAACCTGATAAGTCATTGATTGCCGCAATTTTTTTCTGTTTAGAGGGGGTGGAAATTTTTTCCATAGCTAAAATCATCCATTCTGTAAAACTATCATTGATACACAAAAAGCCCTGTAGATTCTACAGGGCCTCATACATAAACGTGCGTTAGAGGATTCGAACCCCCGACCTTTTGGTCCGTAGCCAAACGCTCTATCCAGCTGAGCTAAACGCACACTTCGTTACGAGTATCGCAACAAAAGATATTGTAGTATAGACTCTCTTTTTTGTCAAGAGGTTATCAAAAAAAACATATGACACAAAAACCAAAAATTTTTCACCCGATATATGATTACCGGTAGTAAGGTATTCCTCCGCAGCAAAGTCCTCCACCACCGCAGCAGAGATTGCACAAAAGATTTGCGATGCACAGCTTCATGCATAATCCGTTTCCGCCGGAATAGGGCTGTCCGTAAGTATATTGCCTTTGTCTGTACCAGCTTCCGCCGTTTTCAAACTGATATACCAGATTGCTGTAATCACTGTTATCCGGTTCCATGGAGGCTGCTCTTCTGGCATGCTCCAAAGCTGATACCTGATTACCCAACCCTGCATGCGCCAGAGCACTGTAATAATACCACCTTGCACTTCTGCCGCTTTCCGGCATATTATCCAGAACGGTTCTTGCTTCTTTATAATAGCCGTTGCGCACATAATTGCCTGCGGCACGAAGATGATTATCTTCTTCATATCCTGTAGAACTGCTGCCGTTTCCATAGGCATTTCCAAAACCGCCGAAACCGCCGAAGAAATCTCCGAAATCACCAAAGCCGCCGTATCCCGTACCATTGCCGCCGTAGGAGTTTCCTCCTGAATTGCCGTAACTGCTGTTTCCGTAGCTGCTGCCGTAGCCGCTGCCCTGATAATGATATCCTTCCGTTCTTTCCTTCATAATCTGCTGATAAGCCTGCTGGATTTCCTTAAACATCTCCTCAGCCTGGTCTTTATTGGGATTATTAATGTTGGCATCCGGATGATATTTTCTGCTGAGCGCCTTATATGCTTTTTTTATTTCTTCCTCTGAAGCATTCCTGCTTACGCCAAGGACCTGATATGGGTCACGCATGTTCTTCCCCGCTTTCTCTCTTCTTCCTTACCATCTCATAACGGTACCAGACACCGGAATACAGAATATTTCTTAATATTTCCACATTCTCAATCACCGGCAGCTTTTCAAACTCCTTACAGCAGCCTGCCATCATCATAGTGAGTATCATCTTTACCTCTTCATCGAAATCAGGGGTTTCATATTTTTTCTTTAAGGGATTATACCGGTTCTTCTTAATATCCTCTTCAATGTCTTCATAAGCATCCAAAAGATATATATATTTCCCCAGATAATTTCCCAGAGTATGAAGGCTCTCCTCCCATTCATCCTTTCTTACTGCAAAGATTTCTCCCATGATTTCGCCAAAAAGACCTGTCATCCTGTCAATATCATCATTCTGTTTTCTCTCTTCCGCAGAAAGCTCCCGCATCAGGGCATCAATTTTCTTTATTTTTTCACTGTAATCCGAACACAGCCTGCGGTAAGCCCCTCTCATCAGCTTCCCATAGGCAAGCTTTGATACCTTTCTGTCATCATTCCAATCATCCTTACATTTATAATAAGTAAAAAGAACATTCATGTCAGCTCCGTAATCAGTACAGAAATTCCGCCTGACAGTCTGTTTTTCAAAAGGATGCGCAATACATTTTGTCATGCCTTCCCTCGTCTCCGGCTCATAAAGACTGGAAAGCAGCATCACCAGAAAAGTCATATCATAGGCAAGGCTGATTTGTCCAAGCACGCCGTATCTTTCCTTTAAGGAACGGCAAAGACCGCAATAATAGGAATGATAGACGTCAAATTCTTTAAATTTCATATCTCCTTTATTAATAATAATATATCCGAACATTCCGTTTCTCCCATACTAACTTCTCTTAATAAAGGTCTGGCTGCATTTCGGGCATCTGATTTCAATTTTCCCTTTTCCTTTCGGAATCCTGATTTTCTGCTTACAGGAAGGGCATTTATAAATATGATGTGTTTTTCTTTGCTGCATATCCCTTTTTAAAGTCGAAAAATACCGCTTTATCTTATACTCACATTGCATATATTTATTATTTTCAATACTTCTTTTGTAGGTGTTTCTGGAAAGCATCCTGAAATAAGCGTATATCAGACAAACAAGCCCTATCAGATATACAAAGGGAACTCTGAACAGGGAAAGAGCAAAAAAGAGAAGCGCCAGTATCATCAAAAATCGGTTAAACTGGTCATTTCCATATCTTCCTATCATAAATCGGTATAATTTTTCTTTCATGCAAGCCACACCTTTCAAATTGAAATATAAAATAATCCTACTCTTCTTAACGTCATAAATCAATTAAGCCAATATAAAGGAATATAAAGAATTTCTAAATAAAACACCTTCTGAGGCTTTCTATTATCATGAAAAAAAGACATATTCCCAGGAATATGCCTTTCCAATATTTCTGCCATATGAAAATATCTTCTACTGTTCGGATTCATCATCCTGTTCAGCCGCCACTGCTGAAACTACGGAAGATACCACTGCAATCACAACAGCTATAAGAATAATCAAAAGTCCCCCTGCCAATAAAAAGAATTCCATCTCACTACTTCCTTTCCTTAAGCACTTGTCTATTTAAACATTTTACATGAACCTGCCTTCTTTTTCAACTGCTAAATAAACTTTCTCTTCCCGTAAAACGCAAAGGCAGTTCCAGCCCGTTGCTTTCAAGAAGTTCTTTGTCCGTAAGAATCTCCCCGGCCGGTCCGTCCTTTATTACTCTTCCGTGATTTATTAAAATTACTCTGCTGCAGGTGTCCATGATAAAGTCCAAATCATGGGAAGCTATTATCTTAAGATGACCGAAACCGTTTAAAATCTGAATAAGATTTCTCCTATTTTTAGGATCCAGGGCAACACTGGGCTCATCCATCAGAATGATATCCGGCGTCATGGACAGAATCGTCGCAATGGATGCCAGTTTCTTTTCCCCGCCCGAAAGCTTGTAGGTATGCCTGTCCCTCAAATAAGAAATATGCACCGCTTCCAATGCTTCATTCACCCTGCGCTCCACTTCTTCCTCCGAAAAACCGTAATTGCGGGGTGCAAAAGCCACGTCATCATAGACTGTGGACATAAACAGCTGGCTGTCGGAATCCTGAAACACATACCCGATTTTTTCACGTATCCTGGACAGCATCTTTTTTTCCACCGGGATTTCTTCCACTCTGATGCTCCCCTCAAAATCTGTATACAGCCCCACAAGCAGTTTTAAAAGAGTGGATTTTCCTGCGCCATTGGCGCCGATAATCCCCACCCTTTCATTCTCTCCAAAGCTAAGAGTAATATCCTTAAGTATCTTTTGATTTTTTTCATATCCGAAAGTGACATTCGATAATGTAATATGAATATGGCTCATTTTTTCCCGCATTCCGCCGCCCCGCAGCCTTTTCCTTTCACCCTTAAATTACCTGTTAAATTATCCTTTAACCAAAAGACTCCCTACTATCGTCAGAAGGGGCACTATTCTCAGGGAAAAGAGTCCTGTGCCCCATAATAAAAGCCAGATATAATCCGCCGGTTTTGCTTTTTGCTCCGCTGTGTACTGAAAAGAATTTCCCCTGCTGCCGTCAAAGCCCCGAAGACACATGCTTTCATACACATTTTCTGCACGGTCCATGCTCCTTAATAGCAAAAGCCCCGCCAAAGAGCCCCATGCTTTAAAACCAACTCCCTTCTGCCCCGGTGCCCTCAGCGCATATGCCTGCATTACCCTGTTTGTTTCCTTAAGCAGAAGAGAAATATACCTGTATATCAGTAAAATCATGGTTACCAGTATGGACGGCATGTGAAACTTCCGCAGCGCACCGCATATTTTTTCAATGCTTGTGGACACAATCAAAAGATAACCTGCAAGTACCGTGAAAAGCCCTTTCAACATAAGGGTTGCCATGGAAACCACGCCGCCGCTGACTTGCCGGTTTCCTAAACTTCCCAGGATATTTTTATCCAAAAGGGGATTTGCAATTCCCGCAAGCAGCAAAAAAGGAAGAATTATTTTTATTCTTTTTATACATTGCCGGAAAGGAATTTCATAAATGAGAAACAGCACAAGGGGATAAATTCCCATTCCAAGCAGACCGAATATATCATATTTATGAAAGGATACCGTAAGCAGAATATACCATACTGTAATAATGACTTTAAAAAGCGCAGGCAGGCTGTTAAGCCTGCCGCATCCTCCTGCCTGTTCCTCAAGCAGATTCATTTCATAAACAGCATTTTCAAGCTTATTCATTATAAATTCCTTTTTCTGAAAAATTTAAACAGATAACAGCAGCCCACGCAAACTGCCGCAACTGCCAGAGCACCTGCAATGCCGGAAAAAGAAGTTCCTGCAGCGGAATCTGAATTTTGAAAAGCATAGTCCGGCAAAAGTGCAGTCTTCTCCTGCACAGCCGCTGCCGCATCATAAGCTCCTTCTCCGGCTTCCAGTTCCGGCTCTCCCGTCACTTTTTCTATAGACCATTCCAGCCCGTCAGGGAAGGAAGAAGCTGCCAGAGATAATCCGCCGCCAACCAACACAGTAACCGCCGCCAGTATGACAACTGTTGCCCGTAAACTAAACCGGCCTTCTTTCTTTTCCGTGCCGGAAATGCCCCACAAAAGCTCCGGCCTTGCCTCATAAACAAAGCAAAGCACCGCTGCGGTAATCAGGCCTTCCACCAGACCGATTGCCAGATGAATCGGCTGCATAAAGCTCACAAAGGTTACAAACGGCAGTTCCGTAATACCGGAAGCAAGAGTTTCCAGCACAACGGAAAATGCCCCGAGCTGCAGCGTGACCACACAGCCTAAAACC
The DNA here is from genome assembly GCA_017621815.1 of Lachnospiraceae bacterium. GTDB lineage: Bacteria > Bacillota > Clostridia > Lachnospirales > Lachnospiraceae > Suilimivivens. The sequence goes on from JAGASK010000029.1 coordinate 199,131, forward strand.
GATACCGCTGTTATTCTTGCCTTAGATGTGCCGCCTTTCATCATATTTTTCCAAATCAGCATGGCTCCCAAAAAGCAGCCGTAAAACGCCATATTCCATACATTGCAGCCAAGAGCCAATATGCCGCCGTCAGCAAACAGAAGGCACTGTATCAGCAGCACTCCTATCATAGTTAAAAAGCCTGCATAAGGTCCCAGCAGAGCGGACAGCATCATGCCTCCGCACAAATGACCCGAAGATCCCGTTCCCGGAATGGTAAAGTTAATCATTTGGGCGGCAAATACAAAAGCTCCCATAACGCCCATAACAGGTATCTTTTTCGCATCATTTTCCAGTCTCACTTTTTTGATTGAATAACCTGCTGCTGCCCCAGAACATAAGTACATGGTACCTGCCACTGCAGGCGCAACCAAAGCATCCGCCATATGCATAACGAAAACCTCCAATTTCTTTATATTTTCTCTTTTATTTCCCGTAAAGACATTCCTGTTTCTTTCGCAATTTTCTTTAAATCCTCATACTCAGGCTTTACCTTTTTTATCCCAAAGCCCGTGCATTCCTTCATCCTGATGTTTCCGGCTTCTGTCTGCTTTTCATATTCCCTGCGTTCCAGGATCATTCTGTTATGAACAGTTTCCCGGATGCCGATAGTGGTGGTGTGTTTAAAAAGCAGCCCTGCCATTTTGTCCTTATCCTCCAGCCTGCACATAACGGTAAGCAATATGCCGGGTCTTCCCTTTTTCATCCCAATGGCTGTGGTATATGCATCCAATGCCCCGTTTTCCAAAAGCAGCTCCGATGCAAATCCTATTTCCTCCGGCGTCATATCATCCAGATTGCAGCAAAGCTCTGTAATCTGATTTCCGTTTTCTTCTGTTTCTCCCAGCATTGCACGAATACAGTTTGCTGCCGCAAAATCCTTCTTTCCCATTCCATAACCGATTTTCTGAATTGCCATTTGTGGCATTTCAGAAAATTCATCGGTAAAATATTTAAGCACCGCCGCTCCTGTAGGCGTACAGAGTTCCCCTTCAATCTGTCCTGCATAACAGGGAATTCCCTCTAATAAAAGCGCTGTTGCCGGTGCCGGAACCGGAAGAATTCCGTGAGCACAGCGAACCTGCCCGAATCCCACATTGACAGGCGAAGTAATAACCCTTTCGACGCCCAGCTCATGCATCAGCATGACGCAGCCCGTAATATCGGCAATAGCATCCATCATGCCCACCTCGTGAAAATGAATTTCCGTTACTTCCTTCCCATGTACTTTACTTTCCGCCCGGGCAATCAACTGATAAATATTTTTTATATCAGTCTTGATTTTCTCCGGCAGTGCCAGTTCTTCCACGATTGCCAGGATATCCTGCATTCCCATGTGAACATGCGGGTGGAGGTGGTCATGCTCATGATTGTGGTGATGCTCATGGGCATGGGTGCCTTCATGTTCGTGGGGACTTTCATGTTCGTGAATGCCTTCATGTTCGTGGGGACTTTCATGTTCGTGCCCATGTACAGATTCACAGGCTTCCTCCTGTCCTGCGATATCTACTTTCATGTGCGTTCCCAATATACCGCATTTTTCTGTTTTCCGGGCAGTAATTGTCACATCAGGAATTCCGGCTTTATTTATTCTCTTCAGAAAATCCTCTTTATCGGGATGCAGCTCCAAAAGCGCCGCCATCAGCATATCGCCTGCTGCCCCCATATTACATTCCAGATATAATGTTTTCATTTTCATACTTCCTCACTGTTGATTAATCTGTTACTGAATATTTACAAGGTCTTTTATCCGGCTTCTTTATAAATGATTAATCATGCTTGCCAGGTAGCCTGCTCCAAAACCATTGTCGATATTAACTACGCTGACTCCGCTTGCACAGGAGTTCAGCATGGAAAGAAGCGCCGAAAGCCCGCCGAAATTCGCTCCGTAGCCCACGCTGGTAGGCACTGCAATAACTGGACAGTCCGCCATTCCTCCTATCACGCTGGCAAGGGCGCCCTCCATTCCCGCTATGGCAATAATAACCCTGGCACTCATAATATCTTCCATATGGCTCATAAGCCTGTGAATTCCTGCTACGCCCACATCATAAAGCCGAATCACTTCATTTCCATAGACTTCAGCCGTAAGCGCTGCTTCCTCAGCCACCGGAATGTCACTGGTTCCTCCCGTCGCCACCACAATTTTCCCTTTACCGTCTTTAGGGGGCAATTCTCCTATCACACCTATGCGGGATGCCTCATCATAATTTAAAGGCAGCTCCCCCGCCACAAAATCGGCTGCTTCTTTGGACATTCTGGTAATCAGCACTGTTTTTTCATGCTCTTTTACCATTTCCCGGGCAATGGAAAGTATTTGTTCTTTGGTCTTACCTGCCCCGTAAATCACCTCTGAGGCGCCCTGCCTGATTCCTCTGTGGGTATCTAACTTGGCAAATCCCAGGTCCTTATAAGGTTCCGCTTTTATTTGAAGAAGCGCTTCCTCAGGTCTCACTTTCCCTTCCGATACCTGTATCAAAAGCTCCTGCAGTTCTTTCTTATCCATGTATTATTTATCCCTTCCTTTCCATTTTGCAGCAGGAAAAACTCATTCACCGACAGAATATTCCGACAATATTTCTGTGATAAATGCAGCCGGGTTTCCAGAAAAAAAGTCATGAATCCTGTTCATACTCCGCACTTCAGTACGTCCAGTCTTCATGACTTTCATTGCTACATTTCAAAATATAATTGTATAAATAATTATTGATATCTGTTGTTTTTTGCGGAACTTCGGTTCCTGCTGCAGGCTTCTGCCTGTCATTTCTTAGCAGTATACCATAAAATATACTGCTTTAAAAGCCCTAACTTTGTTGCTGTTTACTTTCTTTTCTTTTCGGCTTTCTTTCAGGCAGCATTCGCAAATCCATCTCAAATGCGCTGTGCCTGCTTTCTACCTGCTTTCACGCCTGAACTGTACAGGAGTCATTCCATAGGATTTTTTAAACAGCCTGTTAAAATGCTCCACATTTTCATAACCTACGGAAGCTGCAATGCTCTCCACTGTCTGATTGGATTCTTTAAGCAGGGTTCTTGCTTTTTTCATTCTTGCCTTTTTAACGGCTTCCTGGAAGGTAATTCCCGCGTTTTCCTTAATGTACTTGGAAAGATAGGGCTTGGAAAGGTTGAAATTTTCAGCCAGTTCATCCAGAGTAACATCCTTATAGTGGTTTTTCAGATAATTCATAATGTCCACAATGCGCTCTTCCCTGCCCTCTTTGATGTTTTCATTCTGGGCGAGCTTATTTCCTGCGGAAACCAAAGCAGCAATGGAGCTCTTGATAATATCCTCATCAATACCCACACCCCAGTACATCTTTCCGTCCTTCATAATGCCCACATAGGCAGCCGCTTTGGAAGAAGACCCTCTGGAAACCGCATGTTCCTCATAAACGGACAATTCATAGCTGACGCCGAAGTACAGCTTAATTGCATTGCTGACAGCATCAAGACGTCCGTTACCGGAGGTTTCAATTACTCTTCTTTCCTTATTCTGCTCAATGGTTACTTCTGCAGTAATACCGCCGTCTATCTGCTTAAAATGGCATTCCGGCACATTGAAAATTTCCCTCTGGTCAATATAGTTATCCTTAAAAATCTGGTAAATATCGGCAGGCGCAAGCTCGCTGTGCTTTCTGTCGGAAACGCCCTTCATCAAATAACCCACTTCTTCCTTCATCTTATCGGGAAGGGACATACCGAAGTTCTGTTTTAAGATAAAGGCAATGCCGCCCTTGCCGGACTGGCTGTTGATACGGATTACATCGGACTCATATTCACGTCCCAAATCCTCAGGGTCAATGGGAAGATAAGGAACATCCCAGCGTCCGCCGCTCTTTCCTTCCTTCCACCATGCCATGCCCTTGGAAATAGCATCCTGATGAGAACCGGAAAAGGCAGTAAATACTAAATCACCTGCATAAGGAGCACGCTCATATACCCTCATGCCTGTAAGCAGCTCATAAGTTTCACGGATTTTTGATATATTGGAAAAATCAAGCCCCGGTTCCACACCATGGCAGACCATGTTCATGACCAAAGTAATAATATCCACGTTACCTGTTCTTTCTCCGTTTCCGAACAGAGTTCCTTCCACCCTGTCCGCTCCTGCCAGCACCCCAAGCTCGGCATCGCTGACGCCGCACCCTCTGTCATTATGAGGATGTACGCTGAGCGCAACCGCATCTCTGTATTTTAAATTCTTATGGAAATACTCTACCTGGGAAGCAAACACGTGGGGCATTGCTATCTGTACGGTTGTAGGTATGTTGATAATTACCTTATTTTCTTTCACAGGCTGCCATACATCCAGCACTGCATTGCATACATCCAGCGCATAATCCACTTCCGTTCCCGGAAAGCTTTCGGGACTGTATTCAAAGGTAAAATTGCCGTCAGTCTCATCTGCCAGCTGCTTAAGGAGCTTAGCTCCGTCTACTGCCAGCTGTTTTACTTCTTCTTTGCTTTTTCTGAAAACCTGCTCCCTTTGTGCCACAGATGTGGAGTTGTAAAGGTGGACAATAGCCCGGGGCGCTCCCTTTACTGCTTCAAAGGTTCTCTTGATAATATGTTCTCTTGCCTGTGTCAGCACCTGAATAGTAACATCTTCAGGAATCATATCCCTTTCAATCAAAGCCCTGATAAAATTGTACTCTGTATCGGAAGCTGCGGGAAATCCCACTTCAATTTCTTTAAATCCGATTTCTACCAGCATCTTGAAAAACTGCAGTTTTTCCTCCAGATCCATGGGCTCAATCAGCGCCTGATTGCCGTCCCGCAAATCCACACTGCACCAGATGGGCGCCTTTTCAATCGTATCCTTCTTTACCCAGTCATAGGTTGTTACCGGGGGCATAAAATAAGATTTTCCATACTTTTTGGCTACATTCATTTCTTTTCCTCCATTTAAACTACTGCATATTGTAATCATGAAAAAATCTCTATGAAAATGCTTTCTCACACTTTCATAGAGACGTAAATTCTTTACGCGGTACCACTCTATTTCACGGCATACCCTGCCATGCACTTACAGACACTGTCATGTCCTCTCCCTTTTACGGCGGAATTTCCGTCTGCGCCTACACAATCACCTGTCTGATGCCTGCTTTAACTCTTTCCTGCATTTGACCTGTCATCTTCAGCCAGCTGCTCCAAGGTGAGTTCGCTTTCCGCCAATGACTGCCTTGCACCCTCCGGCAGTTCTCTGATTTCCTGCTTCCAGTTACTATTCCTCTTCTTTGCATTTAAAATATTCGGTTCGCTCTGTAGGATAAATCTTATCATACTTTCTTGATGTTTACAAGGAGTGATTTTAATCAATTTTATTGATTTATTTTATCAAATTAATTTCTATATTCATATCAAGGGCAGATGCAATTTTTACCATCATCTCCAAAGAAGGATTATAAGTTCCACTTTCAAATCTTGATATATTGCTGCGTGAGATTCCTGCCCGCATAGCCAATTCTGCCTGCGTCATATTTTTTTCTTTACGCCATCGTATATATTCTGCCGCAACATTTTCTCTTACTGATTTTTGAATTTCCTCTATTAATATCTTTTCATCTCTATAATAATAATCAATTTGGGTTTTCATTTTTCTACACTATACCATTGCAATTTATATTTTTATATGATATTCTTATGCAAAAGGAGCGGTTTTTTACCGTACGGTCTTAATTGACTCAAGCGGCGTACTCGCTTCTTTTTTTATATTAATTATATCATATAGATATAAACCTTTTATAGATTTTTTTACTACCAGCGTTGCCTTATATATATTAATTCGTTTTCCTTTTTCATCACTTCCCTGAACTGGCATCGCAAAATACGAATCATACCTATACCATCCCTGCTCCGCATCCTTTGCATGTTTATCTGCCTTATTTTCCGTCCACCTTCTGTTAGTTGCGATTACAACCATTTTACCTACTACCTGGGAAGCATTTGCTTTAGCCTTTGCCATATTTCCCCGAAGACTCTTGGTATACCTCGATTCTGCAAATTCTTCCGGAAAATCATATCCAATATAAATACTGTCTTTACTTTCTTCAACAATATAGTTTTTTCCTACATACTGTTTTAAATATTGCTCCACTTGTGACCATGGAATGTTCTGTTTATTCATAAATAAAATATTTTCTATATATGCAATATCCAATATTTCCTGGCTCCTGTATAATTTATTTTTAACGGAAAATGTTCCATATACGATACATAATTGTATCATATATGGAACATTTGTCAATATTATATCCATTATAGTATCTTACTTTTCAATCCAGTCCCCCACTGCATCCTTCAGAAATTCCGCACAGCCGGAAACTTCTTTATCATAATAAGCTGTGAAGCGCTCATCTGCAGTATACATTTTCGCCACTTTTTTATGAGCCTCCTTACTATAACTGTTCCAGGTCATGGAAATCCATTCTTTATGCAGTAAGGCTATTTCCTTCCCCGTCTCGCTTTGGGGGCTTGCTTTCTCAAGAACTGCCTGTTTCAGCTTATTAAGAATCTGCTGTTCCAACTCTTTAAAATGCTTATAATCTTCTTCTGTCATATTCATCATTTTGCGGTTAGACCCTTCCACTTCCTTTTCGCCGTACTTTTCACGGATTTCTTCTCCATATCTTTTTTCATTATCAGAAATTAACTGCTTTTTAAAAGCTTCAAATTTTTCTTTATCGCTCATTTTTCTTTCTCCCTTCAATGCTTCCATTGTGTTCTTAACAGCAGCAATCAGCATAGCCGTTCTTTCCTGCTGTTTTTCCAGTTCTGCAAGATGCTCTTTAAGAGCAGCTGATACATCAAAATCTTCCCTATATAGAATCGCTGCTATTGTCTGCAGTTCAAAGCCGCGTTCTTTATAAAATAAGATTTGCTGCAGTAGTTCCAGTTCCTTTTCTCCATAATACCGGTATCCTGAGTCACTGATATAAAGCGGCTTTAACAGATTAATGGAATCATAATAACGCAGAGTACGTGCACTTACTCCTGCCAGCTCCGATAATTTTTTTATGCTGTATTCTCCCATTTTCTTCCTCCTGCTTTCAGACAGCCCTTTACTGCTGTTTATTACTGCTGTGAATATAGTCTACAACTTGACGTAACGTCAAAGTCAATAGTAAAAAAATATTTTTAATTCATAAAATTATAACCGCTCAGCCTTTTTTAATATGGAAATATTGTAATCTTACAAATGAGTATAAAACTGAAAATGAACGCTGAAATACCCTGCCGATTAATGTGAAAAACACAAAAATACACTCACCCCATTAATCTTTTTACAGCAGGCTCATGTATATTCCATAAAATTAAGACTTTCCCATTAGTTTTTTTATTGCAGATTCATGTGTATGTTGGAAATGACCTCATTCCCATTATTTTTTGGTGATAGATAGTTATGTGATTTAAGGAAAAGCACCATTTCCAATATACACATGATAAAACTGCAAAAATAATAAAAAGTACGCTTTGCGAGCTTTCTACTCTCATGAATAATAATGGGCTGAACGAATTTTAGAATTTTCCACATCAGCCTGAAAATAAATTCACCATTTATTAACAGTTTCATGCTTATCTGCACCCCTCAATGCTTCCCTGCCCACGGAAGGCTGAACTGTTACATAAAATCCGAAGGCCTGATATGCAGTTAAAGATTATATATTATCTGCACAGGCTTCAGAAAATCGGCAAAAAAGACGATATAATTAATGAAACTAAAAGCAAGTTGTCCAGGGAGGGATAATCAAAGCATACGGAGATGAAAAGCTTTATAAAGTTCAGGCGGTCACGGTGATACCGCCCCTTCGAAGAGTTTTCTCACAGAAGGAAAAACACCAGTCCAAACAGAACTCTTCCAGTCCTTTTTCAGAAAATCCTTTTACGGAAGTATTGGAAGATGCATGTAAAAAGGAACAGCAGAGAGATATTCATATTGTTAACAGCGGATATACAAAGAATGCACTTCCTTTTTACAACTTAGTCAGTATGAGAGAATATTGCTGACACAATTTATTAACTGTATTTTTAAAAGGAACCGCAGACCGGTTCCTTTTTATCATAAGCTTCCTTCATTTACATAATACTTCGCCTGGGCATTCCAAAGTTCGGCATATTTTCCGTCTTTTACAGAAAGCAGCTTCTCATGGCTTCCCTGCTGTATTACTCTGCCTTCATGGAATACAACAATCTCATCACAAAACCGGCAGGAAGACAGCCTGTGGCTGATGTAAACTGCCGTCCTGTCACCCACAATCTCATTAAACCGGGTATAGATTTCATATTCCGCCACCGGATCCAGCGCCGCAGTGGGCTCATCCAGAATAATAAATGCGGCATCCTTATAAAGGCTCCTTGCTATGGCTATCTTCTGTCCCTGTCCTCCGGACACCTGAATTCCGCCTTCTTCATAATCCTTTCCTATACAGGTATCAAGACCCTCCGGCAGGTCGCGAAGCATTCCTTCCAGTCCGGCCTTGCTGATACATTCCAGCACCCACTGCTCATCATAGCTTTCCGCTGCTGCCACATTCTGTGAAAGAGGAAGGGACAAAAGCTGAAAATCCTGAAATACTACAGAGAACACAGATAAATATTCACGATAATTATATTTACGGATATCAATTCCGTTCAGCAAAATCACCCCTTCCGAAGGGTCATACAGCCTGCAGAGAAGCTTGATAAAAGTGGTCTTGCCGGAACCATTCTGCCCCACCACCGCCAGACGCTGCCCCACCTGAAATTTCAGGGAAACATTGCGCAGTGCATAAGTGTCATTCCCCGGATACCGGAAGCTCACATCACGAAATTCAATTTCATACTTTCTGTCAGAGCGCTTTTCCACGGTAAGGGAGCCCTGATACATATCATTGGGAATGTCCAGAAACTGGAACAGCTCCCTCAAGTAAAAAGCATTGGCTCTTGCCTGCATCAAACCATCCAATATCCCCAGCATACCGCCTGAAAGTGCAGTAACTGCGCCGACATACTGAGTAACCATTCCGATTCCGAACGCCCCTGCCCATGCTTTCAGGCACACATATAAATAAACGATTCCCATAAACAACACCGGCAGCACAGTTGATAATGCCCGCAGCAAGCCTCCGATTTTCATAAACATAGCCGCCAAAGACGCTATTTCAAAAGAGTTACTGGATTGGAAAAATGCAGTTCCCGCCTTTTCCTGCAATTTTATCAGCAATTCCTGCCTTTTCAAGGCATTCCCACGCCCTCTTTCTGTCCCCCTCTTCTGTCTGTGACACATTTAAAAGCACGCTTCCGGCAAGAATGGAAAACTCCTGAAATACTCCCGCAAACAAACGGTAATATTCCCGTCTGTTAAATTCCTTTATATTAATACCGTTTAAGAGTATTTCTCCTTCTGTGGGATCATATAATCCGCAAATCAGCTTTACCAGCGTAGTCTTTCCGGCGCCATTTCGTCCCACCACCGCCAGCTTTTCTCCCCAGGGAATCGTCAGATTAAAATTTTCAAAAATGGGCTTATCCGTTCCGGGATACTGAAAAGTTACATTCTTAAGTTCTATGTCAAAATGAAGTTTCCCATAAAGGTCAACACTTTTTCCCCCTTCCATCAGGAATATTTCCTCCTGAGCCAGATATTCCCGTATGGATGCAATATCCAGACATTGCCTGTACAGAGTGGAAAAACCGTTTAAAATTCCTCTTACCCATTCCGTAAATCCACCTACCGCCGTAAAGAGAAGCAAGAACCTTGCTGCGTCAATTTCTCCCCGTAAAATAAGGGTAATCAAATATCCGTAAGCAATTCCGTTCCTCAAAAAAGCCAGTATAACATCTATCATATCTGCCAGTAAGTACTTTTTCTCTCTCTTTTTGCAAAAATCTTCATACAGCTTCAAATGTCCGTTCAGGAGATCCTTAATCCATTTTTCCATTCCGAAGAGCCGCACGTCCTTTGCCAGTAAGCGATCCTGACTTTTTCCCTGCACATAATACAGCTTCTTCAAGATAACAGCCTTTTCCTCTCTGTGACGATATTCCCAGCCTGAAATATGGTTGGTAATCAGATATCCTGAAATAGTGGTAACTAAAGTAATCGTAATCAGGAATAAATTAACATCTCTAAGCAAAAACAAATAAATTCCAAAAGCAATTCCGTTTTTTAAAATTTGATACAGAGTTTTCCAGATTGCCTCAGCCGCCGCATCGTTCGACTGCACAATTTCCCTTGCCTTAGCCAGACAGTTCTGATATTCCGAATCTTCTGTAAGCGGGTAAGAGCACATCGCACTCTTTTTCATGATTCGGGTCACGATACTCATACGCACTTCCACTCTTCCCGGCAGGGTATTTAAGTCAATATAAGCATTCAGCGCCCGAAACAGCATCAGCCCTAAGGTAAAGAATCCAATCAAAACCAACAGTTCCGTTAAAGCTGCATGAGTTTCGATTTTTCCAAGCAGCACCGGTGCCACAAACAGTTCCAGTAAAGAAATTCCCACTGCCGTAATGGCCTGTGCCGCCACCAGATACAACACCGAAGGCACATTGTGCGCGGCTTCTTTTATCATAAACCAAACGTTGCTTCCCATTCCGTATTTCTTTAAGGTTTTGTTCCCCATCTTCTGCTTCGCTCCTTCCTCCTGCACTTTAACACACAAAAAAATAAAACACACAAATCGGGGACGAAATGTGTGCCTTCGGGGATAAAATGCAATTTGCTACTGAGGCAGAAGAATTTCCGTTGTAAATGCGCCCTCTTCGCTGTTACGGTTTAAATACCCCTGATACCGTTCCACAATGGTATCAATACGGACCAGTCCGTATCCGTGCCCCACTCCTTTTCCTGAAAGGAAACGCCCCTGACTCTTGTTCAGCTTTTTGCCTGCAGTTGTATTGGTAAAAGACATATAAAGCTGTGTATTTTTCATATCCATATACACCCGGATTAAGCGTTCTTCCTTCGGCAGTTCCATACAGGCTTCGATTGCATTGTCAAACAGATTTCCTATAATAATACAAAGATCAATCTCTGCGGTGGTAAGGGCAACCGGTACGCTGGCATCCGCAGTCACCTGAATATCCTTTGATTTGGCGAGGGAAATCTTGCTGTTTAATATAACGTCCGTCATTTTATTTCCCGTCTTAATTGCCATATCCACCGTATTCAGGTCTGTATCCAGTTCATCCAGATATCGTTTTAATGCTTCCAAATCGCCCATTGTCGCATAGCTTTTCAGCACCTGAATATGATTTCGGTAATCATGCCTCCATCCCCGAATCTGACGGTACATGTTTTCCACCTCCGCATAATGGGTGGCAAGCAAATCACTCTGGTATCTGGCAATCCTCTTATCTATCATTTTATCTAAGAAATACATGGCACCCCCTAAAAATATTTAATCATGGCCTGATTAATCTTATCATAAAGTCCTCTTGATAAAGGAAGATTCATTCCGCTTTTCAAAAACACTTCATTTTTCGTAATTTTCTTTACACAGCTTAAATTTACAATATAAGAACGGTGAATTTGAAAAAACCGCTCATCCAACTCTCCGCTCATTTCCTTTAGTGAACGCTTGATACTGTAATCCTCCGCCCCATGAATAGTCACATAATTTTTCTGCACCTCCAGCCATTCAATTTCATACAAAGGTATCCGCCGCATTTCACCGGATGTTTCTAAAAGCAGTACTCTTTCCTGAACCTGAATGCGTCCCGCTGCCCGTTCAAGCACCTGATGCAGCTTTTCCTTTGTGACAGGCTTAAGCAGATAATGCAGGGCTTCCACATCATAGCCCTCTGAAATATATTCCATATACCCGGTAACAAAAATAATCTGAATGCTTTTGTTTTCCTTCCGGATGAGCTTTGCCAGCTCCACTCCGCTCATTTTTCCCATTTCAATATCCAGCAGAAGAATGTCAAAATCCTTTTCTTCCTCATAAGTAAACAGAAAGCTTTCTGCTGAGGGAAAAGTCTTAATCTCCGCACTGCTTCCCCTTACTTTCACCCACTGCTCTATAATTTCCTTTACATAAGCAAGGTCAGCCTGCTCATCATCACATATTGCAAATTTATACATTACCGCTTCTCCGTTCTATACAGGTTCACTCACATCAATGCTTTTTTGCTGTTTAATCCCATATTCCTGGTACAAGGTCGATTTCCTGTTTTCTTTTGATTATATTATGGAGCCACAATTTTTACAATTGCAAAGACAGAAAAGGGACCGGCAAATGCCGATCCCTAAGTCCTTCACAATTTTCTCTTAGCTTTGAACTTCTTCTGTAATTAACTAAGTAAAGACAATACACCCTGATTAGCCTGATTGGACTGAGCCAGCATCGCCTGACCTGCCTGAGCAAGGATATTGTTATTGGAGTACTTAACCATTTCTGTTGCCATATCTGTATCACGAATCTGGCTTTCAGCTGCAGTTGTATTTTCAACAACGTTATCCAGGTTGTTGATAGTGTGCTCAAGTCTGTTCTGAACTGCACCGAGTGCAGAACGCTGCTTAGACACTATTGAAATAGCATCTTTAATTGTATCAATTGCCGCAGTAGCATCATCTGCTGTCATAACGCCATTTCCAGACAATGTATCTACACCAATACCCTTTGCAGACATAGACTTAATTGCTACTGTAATCTTATTGGCCTCGTCAGATTCAGAGCCAACATGCAACTTAAAAGTCAGATCCTTAGTCACTTGATAATTTTCTTCCGTTGGATCTCCCGCTGGCGTAACTGTTACAAAGTCATCAATCTGTTCTGCTCCAACCTCTGCCCAACCACCGGCAGTTGTTTTAGCCTGCAAACCACCCTTGTAAGTACCATCTTCATTAAAGTAAAGCTTTAAATCTTCTTCCGCTACTTTCGTTACTCCGGCATCAGAATACAATGAGAATGCACTTGCACCATATATAGCCTGAATATCTGCATCAGTAACCTGATTAGCCTTAGTTTGTGCACCATATTCTGTAGTAACAGCCGCCGTCTTATAAAGCGCTTTTCCTTCTGCTGTAGTAACTTTACCATCCTCACCTACCACTAAATTTGCAATAATTGCATCATCATCTGCAAGTTTAGAATCATCTCCTTCTAAATACCATTCTGGAGTCGTCGCTGATTGTATTTTAGAAATAGTAACGGTTGTATTGTCCTTAGCATACTTGGCTGTCATGGGCGTGCCGTTAATTGTTTTGGTCTTAGTTTCCTCACCATCTCCCTTCAAAAGTTCTAACTCATTGAACTTGGTGGTCTCTGATACACGATCAATTTCTGTTACCAGCTGATCGATCTCATCCTGAACAGCCTGACGATCATCTGCTGACATGGTTCCGTTAGCCGCCTTGGTTGCAAGTTCATCCATTCTCTGAAGCATATCATGAACTTCTGTAAGCGCACCTTCTGCTGTCTGCACTGCAGAAATACCGTCCTGTGCGTTCAGGGAAGCCTGCGTCAAACCTCTGATCTGTCTTCTCATCTTTTCACTAATTGATAAGCCTGCTGCGTCATCAGCTGCACGATTGATTTTGTAACCTGAAGAAAGTTTCTCGGTTGATTTAGACTGTGTCTTTGTTGTTAATCCTAACATTCTGTTAGAGTTCATTGCTGTAAGATTGTGTTGTACTACCATAAATTTACCTCCTTGTACCCTTGCGCAATTCCGTTTGCGTCGGTTTTGTTTATTTAGTTTTTATTGAATTCATTCCAGGCTTTAGTGCTGGAACCTCCACGATTCACTTTGCAAATCGTGAAGTATCGAACAGCTTTGCTGTTCTTTATAGTAACCGGAAACCAAAAGACTTTTGAAAACGGGCCCGGCTTCCAAACTGCTTAAAGCCTCCGGTTATTATCTTAAAAATGAATATTACGGTTCCAGATTTCCGCGGGTGATAATCACACGGGAACTCTTTTTTCTGAGATACTTTGCATCCGTTTCAGGCTCCGCATAATACTTTGGAAGCTTAGCCTTCTCTTCCGGGTCAGTAATCTTATTTTCCAGTACTGTACTTCTGACAATATTGACATCTTTGGGAGCATCCACCATAATGCGCAGATGATTTTTTGTACCTCCCAGAAAGACAATTTTAATGTTATCATTAATCATCAGATATTCTTCTGTGCTTACTGTCAGCCTTAACATAAAAAACCTCCTTGTTTTGCCAGCTGTAAAAACTGTGCCGCCCTGCTTTCTCCATGCAACAATCTTCACTAAAATGTTGCATAACAAAACAACAGGAGGTCATTATGAGTACAACACAGCCAATCAGAAATATTGAACAATTAAAACAGTTTAAGAATTATTACAGATACGAAAAGCCAAACCAAAGGAACTATATGCTGATTATCGTTGGTTTAAATTCTGCTCTTCGCATTTCAGATATTCTTCATTTAACCTATGGGGACATTTATGATTTTCAGAAAAAAGAATGGAAAACTCATATCACAATCAGAGAACAAAAAACAGGAAAGGTGAACCGCATTTATATTAACCGTGAAATCCGCAATACTCTGGAATACTGCAGTGATTATTCCCATCACCAGAAAGACAACTGGTTATTTGAAAGCCAGATACAAAATACCATGCCCTTAAGCCGCTTTCAGGCCTATCGGCTGATCAAGGAAGCTGCCGCCTTCGCCGGGCTTAACTCCGGTATCAGCTGTCATTCTCTCCGAAAGACTTTTGGTTATCATGCCTGGAAACAGGGAACACCGCCTGCCCTTCTGATGAATATCTATAATCATTCCACCTATCAGATAACAAAACGATATTTATGTATCGACCAGGATGATAAAGACGAAGTTTTTGAAAAAATCCGGCTTTAAAGTAGTATACTATAGTTATCAGGAAAACCTGAATTTTGAAATCTGGAGGAAAAGATTAAAAATGAAATTTGGATGCAGCAGCTTTTCTTGGGAAACTGAAGATAATAAACATTTACTCGGACGGACTTATGACCAGTTTGGAAATTTATATGGGAATCGCATTGCAGCAGTTCCCCGCTCCTTTCATATGAAAACCGAAATAAGCGAAACCAGTAATTCCGCTGCAACGGTAAAGTATGCCTTTCTGGGAATGGCAGTTACCGGACTGAAAACGCCAGTCATGGTAGATGGCATTAATGAAAAAGGCTTGATGGGAGCTCTTTTAAACTACCCCGGTTACGCAGTTTATGACACACAAAAACACAGAGACTGCCTTAATATCCATCCCGGCTTTTTGGTCGGCTATCTCCTGGGACAATGTGCTACGGTTGAAGAGGTGGCAAAACAGATACCATTTATCAATCTGACCAATGAAAAAATATTCAATCAGGAAATGACAGTTCACTATATTTTTTCCGATACTACAGGGGAAACAATCATTATAGAGCCGGATGCGGAAAGCATTCATGTTCACCGCAATACACTGGGCGTTATGACCAACAGCCCTGATTATTTGTGGCAGAGGACAAATCTCCGTAATTATGTACCGGTAACCAATGTGCATACACCACCCCAAAACATCATCAATATGGAGTTTTCCTGCTTTGGACGGGGCACGGGCGGCGGATTCGGACTTCCCGGTGACTATTCCTCAAGCTCACGCTTTGTAAGACTTGCAATGATGAAAAATTTTGCCGTAAAAGGAAAGGATGAAATTGACGGTATCACAAAGATGTTTCACAATTTTGCTCCCGTGGATATTCCTGAAGGAATTTTGAAAGCGAATAAAGAAGAAGCTTCTTATCACCAGACCTTGTGTATCACCGCTATGTGTGCTGAAAGTCTTACCTATTATTTTTCCACCGTATCTGACAGACGTATATCGGCTCTCCGCCTGGAACGGGAAAAGGAAAATACCGGCATTAAATATTTTGACTTACCGAAAAAGCAGGATATTTCCTATTTAAATTAGCGTTAAAGTGATACGGATAAAATTTTTAAAAAATTTTGTTTATTCTCTAAAGTATTTGAAATTTATTCCGATAATAATATCAGATAATAAAAATGCAACATTTTAGTGAAAAATGTTGCATTTTTATTATGTCCAATTTTATTCCTTTATATTCCTGCCAGGGAAATTTATTATTTTCTATAATTTCCCCCATATTTCCAGCATCGAAATAATACGTTGCTGATAAGTATGCCCTTCCATTACTGTCTGAAAGGCCGCAGTTCTGACACGCTCCCTTTCCTCATAGCTGTTTCCATACCGCATGATTGCCTGCTTAAACTCTGCCGAATTAGTAAAATACACAAGATTTTCATTCATTTTAAAAAAATAATTATAATCTTTTTGAAAACCGGAAATAGGAAAGCCTCCTGCAGCTATAATTTCCAGCATCTCCCTGGGGATACCATTGTGTAAATTATGGGGAGCTAATACCAACGTAAATTCTTTGCCGGCATAAACTGCCCGTCGTTCTTCCTCAGTTTCAGGAAAAGATCTTTTTTCTGCTTTACAATGAGGAAAACTTCCATCGGAATAAATTGTCATAATAGAATCAAAATTCTGCAAAAAAATACTCTGCTGTAAACCGGTACATACAGGGGCAAAAAAACAGTCAGCCATAAAAAGTCTCCGCATCTCAGGAAGAACTACCTCAGGAAGAACTACCTCCGGAACAGAATTACACGCCAGAAACTCCTGCTGTACCCGACGCAAAAGTCCGTCTTCCAGAATATATGCGCCATACAATACCCTCTGTGCATGAATAAATGCATCCAAATAGCCCTTTCCATACATAGTCATTTTCCCTGTTTTCAAACATTGCCCGGGATGCTTTGCCACAAAGCAGCATTCTCTCTCGATAACAACATCTTTTACTGGTTCTTTCAGTTCTATGGCGTCAGGCAGAAAAAATGCCCTCGAAACGCCCAACTGCCATAACTTTTCTACCAAATAACTATCACACACTGCCACATAATTACATTCATTTTTAACTGCAGCTGTATACAGGTCAAAATCAGGGAGTTGCAGTACCCAACTGCAATAAGGGATTTCTTCCTGTTTACAAAGATTTGATACCTGCGCAAAAAAATTAACAGAAAAAATAATATCCCCTGCTTTTGTGCGAAACTGCTCCTTCAAATAGCTTAATGACTGTCCAAAAGTATTTTCCCGTCTTCTGCCAGGCTGTATGTCAGAAACACTTTTCCAGTCATATATTAATTCCTCCGGGAGCGTTACTGTATTTACAATGAATCCCACTGCTTTTAACGCACGAATAATAGCATCATCATAAGGATATCCCCACATGAGATATGTCAATTTCATAATGTTTCCTCACTTGCTTGTTTTCATTTTATCCGGGCAATCCGGCTTTCAATCCCGAGAGTTCCCATATTCGGTTCAGTTGATGTTCATAACTGAACTGATCCCTGACTATTTTGTATCCGTTCAATCTGATTTTATCAGCTTCCTCTTTATGCGTCAGATAATACTTGCATTTATCTAATGCTTCTTCTACAGAACTGTACATCAACAAATCTCGTCCGTCTTTAAAATATTCCTCTATGTCCTTTTGATAATTTGTTAATACCAGAGAACGGCATCCCATAATATCGATTACTCTCTGAGGAATTCCATTACGAATTGTCCTAAGGGTAATGTTCAAATTAATTTTGCTGCATTTAAATACCATCGGCATTTCACTCACATAATCAACTGTACTATATGTATGTACACCCGGAAGCTTTGGTGCACTGGTGGTAAACAGCTTTACATGAAAATACTTTGCCAGAAGCGTGAGCAAAAGCACACGCTCCTTATTTGTCACTGCCTTCAAAAGAAATGAAGCAAGCAACCAGCTTTTCAATTCATTCACATCATGAAAAAAATCATCATTCAAATTCTTAACAAGAGCATCTGTAACTTCTTCGTTACAGATTCTTTTCATAATATCCGCATTAATCAATTCTTTCACAATATTCGTACCATAAATATTTAACTGTGTGTTGATAATGGCTGCGACATAACCCGCACTATACTCATCAAACAACGGAAACATTTTATCCATATCTGACTGATAGAGCCGCCCCACCAAAGATACATCCGAATGGTACTTCATTTGTTCCATAGGGGAAGGCTTCATCTGGTTCAGACGTTTTACATTGACTGCCAAAGGTAAATAATACAAATTGGGAATATCACACTTCCGATACTCCTCTAATTCAGCAGAATCAAATAAAAAAATACGGTTTGTGTCAAGAAAATGACAATTTCTAACCCCTCCAAGTGCCGGACTATCGTATGTCCAGCAGATATACAGAATTCCTTTTTCATGGGCTGCATTTGCCAAATCTTCATAAAAGTTAATTGAAAAGACAGCATCATACGACTTTCTTTTCAAAGCTTTTTGCAGATTATCACGAAATTGATCCCTTTGATTCTCGAATCTTGGAGAAGCATTTGAAGTAAATAAATCAAATTCAATTCCCATTTTCTCTAACTCAAGATATAAATCATGCTTAGTAATGAATGTCCAGTTATAAATTAAGAGTCTCATTTCGCACTCCTGTAAACTTTCTATTGTCATGAACAAAACAGGCGGTGTATAAAAACCACACCGCCTGTCAGCGTTTATACAATTTGTCTTAACCAAGTAAAGACAAAACTCCCTGATTACTCTGGTTTGCCTGAGCAAGCATAGCCTGACCTGCCTGTGCCAGAATATTGTTGTTTGAATATTTTACCATTTCAGTAGCCATATCAGTATCACGAATCTGGCTTTCTGCGCTTGTAGTATTCTCAACTACATTGTCCAGATTACTGATAGTATGCTCTAAACGATTCTGAATTGCACCAAGTGAAGATCTCTGATCAGATACCTTATTTAATGCCGCCTTAATAGTTTCTATGGCATTTAATGCATTAGTATCATCCTCACCGTCTACTTTTAATCCATTTACACCAAGTGTTGCAGCACTCATAGATTTAATATCCAGCGTAATTTGATTATTAGCGGTTGCATCTGCTCCTACGTGAAGTTTCAAGGTCAAAGCACCAACTTCAAATCGATCAGTACTGTCCACAAAGGTATCTACATCCTCCTGTCCTGCAGGTTTGTGCGCAGTTACTCCTTCTCCCGTCTTTAAGTATAAACCGGCATCCGGATCCAGTTTGCCATTATTGTCAATGTATTTATCCAGTCCATTAGCCGCAATTTCATTACCATCCTTATCAACAAACTGAACCTTGCTCTTCACTGTATAATCAGAAAGCGCAACAGCATCACTCGATGCACCAAGCTTCACATTTGCTAATGATGAATAATACTTAGATATAGCTGTAGCATCGGAGCCAATATCTGTGCCGCTTGCCACTTTACCGTCTGAACTATACACATCCTTGGTAGTCAGGTAATGAGCAGCCGTTTCCGCAACACTTGTTGCCAAAACCATCTCACTGTCAACGATGCCCGTCCCTGCTGTAGCAGTGTAATACTCTTTTGAGGAATCGTATTCTGTTCCGGAAGCAACTGCATAGAACTTATCTCCGTCTTTCGTATAATACTTATCTGCCGCCGTAATCACATTCTTAGATGCCACAAAATCAGCAGAATCACTGCTTGCAATTGTCATACCTGCCTGTACACCTGTGCTGTCACTATAATAATTCATTGTGGTATCTACAGCCTTCAAAGAAGTACCCTTATCCAGTGTCTTTACTTCCGTTCCAACTAGATAGTAAAGATCCTGTTTGATAACATCACCTTCTTTATACTTAAAATTAATATCCTTTACCTCTGCGTTTTCATCACCTTTAAGCAGATAAATTTCATTAAACTTGGTTGTTTCTGATACACGGTCAATTTCTGTTACCAGCTGATCAATCTCAGCCTGTATTGCATCACGGTCAGATTCTGAATTGGTACTGTTTGCTGCCTTAACTGCCAGCTCGTTCATTCTCTGAAGCATATCCTGTACTTCATTTAATGCACCTTCTGCTGTCTGCACTGCGGAAATACCATCCTGTGCATTTGCGGAAGCCTGTGTCAGGCCTCTAATCTGCTTTCTCATCTTTTCACTGATGGAAAGACCTGCCGCATCATCTGCCGCACGGTTGATTTTATAACCGCTTGAAAGTTTTTCTGTGGACTTAGCCTGTGTTTTTGTGTTGACACCTAACATTCTGTTAGAGTTCATTGCTGTAAGATTGTGTTGTACTACCATAAATTTACCTCCTTGTACCCTTGCGCAATTCCGTTTGCGCCGGTTTTGTTTATTTAGTTTTTGAATTCATTCCACGCTTTATCGCAGGAACCTTCCCGATCTGCTTTGTAAATCGGGAAATATCGAACAGCTTTGCTGTTCTTTATAGTAACCGGAAACCAAAAGACCTTTGAAAACGGGCCCGGCTTCCAAACTGCTTAAAGCCTCCGGCTATTATCATGAAAATGAAATATTACGGCTCCAGATTTCCGTGGGTGATAATCACGCGGGAACTCTTTTTTCTAAGATACTTTGCATCCGTTTCAGGCTCTGCATAATACTTCGGAAGCTTAGCCTTCTCTTCCAGATCAGTAATCTTATTTTCCAGTACTGTACTTCTGACAATATTCACATCCTTGGGAGCATCCACCATAATACGCAGATGATTTTTAGTTCCTCCCAAAAATACGATTTTAATATTGTCATTAATCATCAGATATTCTTCTGTGCTTACTGTCAGCCTTAACATAAAAAACCTCCTTGTTTTGCCGCTGCTTACGCCGTGCCGCCCTGCTTCTTAAATGAAACAATTTATAATCAAATGTTGCATTTTTATAAAAGGAAGGAGAAACTATGAGCACAACACAACCTATCAGAGACCCTCAGCTTTTGAAGGATTTTAAAGACTACTACCTGCACCGCTCACCAAATATCAGAAATTATGCTTTATGCATTCTGGGGTTAAATACCGCCCTGAGGATTACAGATATGCTGAATCTTAAATGGAAGGATATTTACCGGTTTGACAAGGCCGCCTTTCGTCCGCACCTTACAATCAAAGAAAAAAAGACAGGAAAACAAAACACTGTTGCCTTAAACCAAGCCGTTACGGACACTATGTCACTTCTTTTTTCCAGCCAGCCTGCCGCTCCCTGCGAAAACGGTTATATCTTCGTCAGCAGAAACGGAAATAATTGTCCTTTAAGCAGATATCAGGCTTACAGGATTATCAGGGAAGCAGCTTCAAATCTTGGAATGCAGCAGCATATCAGTTGTCATTCCCTTAGGAAAACCTTTGGATATTATGCCTGGAAGCAAGGCACCGCTCCCGCAATGCTTATGACAATCTTTAATCATTCTTCTTATCAAATTACCAAGCGTTATCTTGGAATTGAACAGGATGATAAAGATAAAGTATTTTTAAATATTTCCCTTTGACCACACCTGAGCGGTTATATGATTTTGTCCGTGTTTTGTGGGATAAACGTAAAATAATTATTGAATTTATGACAATTACATGTTACGATATGTTCAAAGCAAATGATTTCTATAAGCGAAAGCTTATTTAGCGGCATTGCCGCATCTCACAGAACATTCTGTTCGTACTTCTTTGAAATCCTGCTTTTAAAAATCCAATTAATAAAAAAGCAGGAAGATGAGAACAGATACGGCTATTGCCGACAAAGGTTTTTCCATACATTTTCCTGCAGTAAGGAGGAAAACATATGGAAAACGAAACAGTAACAATGCTGGAAAACCTGAATCTTGTGGACAGATTTCTCTTTGACGAGACCATGGAAAACAGGGAGGCTTATGAAGCGGCAGTCAGCATCCTGCTCGAAAATGAAACAAAGTTATTGGACAAATCCGAGACAGAAAAAGAGTTCAGGATTTCGCCGCAGCTCCGGGAAGTCAGGCTGGATGTGGTCAGCATGGACAGCGGCAAAAAGATTTATTACACGGAAATGCAGCAGAAAAATACCGGAAATCTCAGGAAAAGGAGCCGTTATTATCAGGCTCACATAGATGTATCACTGTTGGAGCCGGGAAGCAGGGATTTCAATACACTGAATGACAGCTGTTTTATCTTGATAGCGCCCTTTGACATTTTCGGGAAGGGACTGTGCCGTTATACCTTTGAGGGAACCTGCAGGGAGTGCCCGGGATTAAAACTTGGGGATGGTGCAATCCGAATCTTTATCAACACCAGGGGAAAAAACAGGACTGATTTTTCAGAAGAGTTCCTGGACTTTATAGACTATGTAACAAATTCTTCCGCAGAAATAGCAAGCAGAACAAAAAGCAAAAAAATCAAGCTGATCCACAAACAGGTACAAAAGATAAAAAAATCAGAAAAGATGGGGGTAAAGTATATGCAGAGGTGGGAAGAACTGGCAGAGGCAAGAGATGAAGGACTTGCCGAAGGCCGCAGCAAAGGACTTGCCGAAGGTCGCAGTGAAGGACTTGCTAAGGGTCGCAGTGAAGGCGAGGAACGAAAACTGATTAAACTGATTTGCAAAAAACTCTGTAAAGGAAAACCAATGGAAGAAATCGCAGAGGATTTGGAAGAAGAACTTGAAGAAATTGAGCGAATCTGTAAGGCAGCAAAAGACTTTGAGCCTGATTATGATTGTGACAGGATTTATGCGAGGCTGCACGAAAAACAGTAGAAGTCACTCTTCGCAGACTCTTTTTAATTTTTTTAGATTTTTTTGAATCAGCTATTAAGTAATTCAAAAAGAGTCCGATATATATAACAAGAAACAGCAATGCAACATTTGATTATAATTTGTTGCATTGCTGTTTTTATATATTTCCTATATCATTTATTATTATACATCCATAACAAAAGTATTTAGGGGCAATTTCACAGAAACATGATTTTTACGAACTTCCCATTGTCATGAATTAAATATAATTTACAACTAAAATCACAACTCCAAGCACTGCCAGAATAACACCGGTAGCGCGATTCAATGTAATGGCGGAAGCCTTGTTTGCAAATCTTGCTGCAATTCTTGCCCAAAGCAGCGTAAAAACAACACACAAAATGAGAAGAACCGCATCCGGTGCACCGCCGATAATGAAATGGGATACAGAACCGGTAAATGCTGTAAATGCCATAATAAACACACTGGTTCCCACTGCTGTTTTCAGTTCATAGCCCAGCACGCTTGTTAAAATGAGAAGCATCATCATTCCGCCTCCTGCGCCCACAAAACCGCAGATAAATCCTACGAGGCAGCCACAGATAATCGATTGTATGACTCTCTTTCTGGCGGAAACCTGATTCATGGCTTCCTTAGTAGTCATTACCGGTTTTACAATAAACTTAATACCCAGAAGCAATGTCATTACAGTAGAGAACCCTTCCATAGTCTGATTCGGAACAAGGCTGGATACATAGCTTCCCACCATGGTAAATATCAGCACAGATACCATCATAACCAACCCGTTTCTGATATCAAGATTTTTATTTTTGCCATATGTATAAGCAGACACTGCACTTGCCAGCACATCAGATGCCAGCGCAATTCCTACCGCTTCATAAGCCGGCACGCCTAAAAAAGTAATCAGCATGGGAGAAATTACAGCTGCCGCACTCATTCCCGCAAATCCTGTTCCAAGCCCGGCTCCCATTCCCGCTATAAAACAAACAATCAACTCCATCAACATTTTAAAACCGCCTCTTTCTTTTTCTTTATCCGAGAAATTTTGCTATAAAGCTTATCATACTACTTTTATTTTTCTATTGTAACAATATTTCTTATTCTTAATAAACTGTTTCCATTTTTTACAAAGTATTTATAAATTGACAACTCTGTTAATATGCTATATCATGGTTTTTATAGTTTATAAATTTTTAATAAAAAATTTATACTTAATGAACTTCTAACGTTCATTAAGGCATACATTTCTAATGAAGGGAGGAATTTATCCATGGAAGGAAGTTATGATGCTGTCTATACAGCTGTAGGCGCAGGAGTTTCCGCTGTTTATTCCATTATCGTTTTGGTTATTGCTGTTTTAACATTAGTAGCAATGTGGAAAATTTTCACCAAAGCGGGTAAACCGGGATGGGCTTGCCTGGTTCCTTTTTACAACATGTACTGCATGTATGACATTGCATGGGGCAACGGATGGTTATTTTTACTTACATTCATTCCCTGTGTAAATTTTGTAGTGGGAATCATGATGCTGTTTAAACTTGCCAAGGCTTTCGGTCAGGGAACCGGTTTCGGATTTGGTCTTTTATTCTTAAATACCATTTTCGTGCTGATTCTCGGTTTTGGTAATGCCGAATACATAGGACCCCAGCAGTAGAAAGCACGCTCTGCGAGCTTTCTATTGTCACGAATAAAAGGATGCACAGCTTGCTGTGCATCCTTTATCCATTGCAACAAAAGGTCTGTAAATCGTGCTTTCTATTGCATTTTTCCGGCATAATATCTCCGTTTATTCTCGTACATCTTATTATCTGCTTCCGACAAAAGCTTATCCATATCCTCAATACTTTCTGAACGCCATACACATCCCAGCGCCATCAGTGCTGAATTTTCCTGCATGTCCTGCTTCAGGGCTTCAGCCCTCGCAAGCAGTTCTTCTTCCCTAATCCCGGCACATAAAACAAGAAATTCGTCTCCGCCGATACGGAATAAAGAATAATCTCCGTATTTTCTTTTCAGGCATTCGCAGGCCCGAAGCAGCAGGTCATCACCTGCCTGATGTCCCTGAGTATCATTTACCTTTTTCAGACCCATTACATCGCAGTACAAAATTCCTATACTGTTTTCCTGGCGCATCTCGGAAATATAGGCATTCATTGCATGTCTGTTGCCTATTCCCGTCAGCTGGTCAAGATAACTTAAGCTTGCCAGCCGCTTAACCAAATCCCGTCTTCTGAGCAATGAGACAATAAAATGTCCCATAATCTGAAACATAGTTGAGATATGATTCAATAATTCACCGGGCGGATTGTCCACACCATAAAAACCAATAATCTTCTTATCATTGACAAGAGGGCTTACCACAAGTGTCCGGATATTCTGAGGCTGCAGATATTCATATACTACCGGGTCAATTTTCCTGATGGCTTCCAGTTCCTTTATTATAACATTTTCGTTATTCCGAAATCTTTGATACCATGGCTCCACTACCTCATAGGCCACATTCTGGAGATTATCCTTCTGCGGTTCAACATCATTTGCACACCACTCGTATGTATTGTTGTGAATACCTTGATTTGTCCCTTCAAAAATATAGACTCTTTCACTTTTAAGCGCATGCCCCAGATATTCAAGAAGAATTTTAATGGATTCTTCCGGAGTGGGAGCCGACAAAGCAATCTTTAACCCCTCGTTAATCATGGCTTCATTATCGGAAAATTCCCGAATTGTCTTGCTTTGCTGCTCCTGAATACTCATATCGATGGCTATCTCCATCCGGAATCTTTTGCCTTCATCCATCACCATGGTATCTTTCAGACCATATGTTTTACCAAGAACCGGATTATAGTACTGCCATTCTTCAAAATATCCCTGCCTCAGGCTCCTGTTATTGCAAATGGCACAAGGGCAGGAACAGCCCTGCAGTACCTCATAGCATTTCTTTCCTTTAAACTCGCTGTCTGAGGAATATCCATATACCTCCCTTGCCTTACTGTTCATATAAATCAGTTCATAGCTGTCCATATCAGCGGTATAAACTATTTCATTTAAATTCTCATAAAATTCCCAGATTTTTTCCATACTAAGTCCCCTGTGACGCAAAAATTATTCTTCTATCTGCTCATGATAACGCTCAACGGTAAAAGAATAATTCTCCTTTTCACAGAAAGCTAAATCAAGCTCAAATATACCGTCTTTCACAAGAGCAGTGGAAGAATAGACTGGTATAAAAATAGCAATTTCCTCTCCTTTTGTCAAGAACCCTGACGGTTCCTCCTGCACTACAGCCGTATATAATGTCCCCATCTCTTCCGCTGTCTGCGCTTCCAATATATAATCATCAACTTCCGTTACTTTAACGATAACATTGGAAAAAATCTGCCCTTCTTCCGGTTTTTTCTTTTCATTACTCTGCAATTTTTCCTGTAAATCGTCTTCTGCCTTATCTGCCTTCATACCTGCTGCCTGTGTACTTCCTGCAGCTTTTCTTTCCGCATTGTCAGAAAGACTGTCCATGCCGGCAGTTTCTTCACCGCCTTCATCTGCTGTCTCTTCCCACGCTTCATCAGCTGCCGACTCGCACATTGCATTTTCAGCTTCCGGTGCTTCTGCCGCCGAAGCCGCATTCACCATTCCAGCGGTTTCCTCTGTGGTATCCGCAGCTGCCATACTGCCAGTTACCTCTGCCATCTCCGCCGGCTCTTCTGTCATCTCTGTGGTTTCGCAGGCCGCATCATAAGCTTCTTCCGCAACAGCTGTGTCCGAAGAAGATTTATCCATTCCTGACTGTTTCATAAATATCAGCGCAGGAACAATGATTGCCAGACAAAGTACAGCTGCTGCCAATGAGGAATATCTCTTTATAAATATAGTAACCTTACTTTTTTTCTTTATCTTTACTGTATCTGTCTTTTCATTTGTGACAGACCTGTCTATAATTACGCCGCCTTTATCAGGTGCGGATTTCTCGGTAAGTCCTGCTTCAATTCTGCCCCATAAATCGGGAACTTCTATTTCGGCAAGTTCTTTATATGCTTTTTCAAAGTCTTTACTCATATCCACACCTCCTTAGTTTTTTTATTGCATTCTGATACTTCCAGGTTACCGTTCCCATAGGAATACCCATAGCCTGTGCGATTTCCTTAAAAGTCATCTCCCCCAGAACCTTCAAAGATACCACCTGTCGTTCCGACGGTTTTAAGGTTTCCAGAGCTTCTTTTATTGTCATATCCTGTATGACACTTTGCTCTACTTCACTTGCAGGATCTTCCTTATAAAAACGCTTTTCTGTTTTTTCTTCTTCCTCCGGTCCGGCTTCAATATCCTGCATCAGTGCTGTCAGTTCTTCTCTTCTGTGTTTTCTGATGAAGTCTATTGCCATATTTCTCGCCATAGTTGCAAGATATCCTTTGTGCCCGCTGCCGGGTTTAAACTGCTCTGCCTTGTCCCACAGCCTTATAAAAAAGTCACTGGCAACATCTTCGGCATTTTCCTTATTCTGCAGTACTTCATAGACAATCCGGTAAATATAACCGATGTAGGCCTCATAGATTTCCTTTAATCCGGTTTTATCCCCTTGTACCATCCGTGCTACAGCATCTTCAAATTGATGTTCGTTCACGGCTTCCTCCCTTTCCTTAGATACGTTTCACTCGCTTATTTTTATGGAAAAATTTTAATCCTTTACAGTATATCACGCCTGACTGCTGT
This sequence comes from Lachnospiraceae bacterium, assembly GCA_017621815.1. Lineage (GTDB taxonomy): Bacteria > Bacillota > Clostridia > Lachnospirales > Lachnospiraceae > Suilimivivens. The sequence goes on from JAGASK010000029.1 coordinate 226,459, forward strand.
ATTCCAGAAAAAGCCGCAGGATAAATGTTCTTATACATGAACATATCCTGCGGCTTTCTATTGTTTATAATTCTTTTACTTTACAGTGCTTTAATCCTATCCACTGCTTCTACCGTATTTTCATGGCTGCCAAAAGCTGTCAGCCTGAAATAAGTTTCTCCGCTGGGTCCGAAACCTGAACCGGGAGTACCTACTACGTTTGCATTTTCAAGCAGATAATCGAAAAATTCCCAGCTTGTCATACCCTTAGGCGCCTTCAGCCAGATATAGGGTGCATTGATACCGCCTGATACGGTATAGCCTGCTTCCTTCAAACCGTTTAAAATGTAAGCAGCATTTTTCATATAATATGCCACCTGCTCTTTTAACTGGGCTTTTCCTTCCGGAGAATAAACGGCTTCACCGGCACGCTGTACAATATAAGGAGCTCCGTTGTACTTGGTTCCATGTCTTCTTGCCCATAAGGAGTGCAATGCAACATCACCGCATTTCAAATCCCTGGGAATTACGGTATAACCTAAACGGACTCCTGTAAATCCTGCGTTTTTGGAGAAGGAATGAAGCTCAATGGCACAGGTTCTGGCACCTTCGCACTCATAAATGGAATGAGGCACATCGGACTCTGAAATATATGCCTCATAAGCTGCATCATAAATAATGACAGCTCCCACTTTATTGGCATAATCAACCCATTCCTGAAGCTGGTCTTTATTAATGGTGGAACCTGTAGGATTGTTGGGGAAGCACAAATAAATAATATCCGGCGTTTCCCTGGGAAGCTCAGGCGCAAAATTATTTTCTGCAGTGCAGGGCATATAAATAACATCGCTCCAGGTCTCCTTTACGCTGTCATAAACACCGGTTCTTCCTGCCATTACGTTAGTATCCACATAAACGGGATATACAGGGTCGCAAACCGCAATTTTATTATCCACACTGAAGATTTCCTGAATATTGCCGGAATCACATTTTGCTCCGTCAGATACGAAAATTTCGTCGGCAGCAATATCACATCCTCTTGCTTTATAATCATTCTCTGCAATAGCATTTCTTAAAAATTCATATCCAAGGTCAGGTGCATATCCCTTAAAAGTTTCCGCCCTGGACATTTCATCTACAGCGCCGTGAAGCGCCGTAATAATAGCCGGAGCCAGCGGCTGTGTTACATCACCGATTCCCAGACGGATAATCTTCTTATCGGGATTAGCTGCCGCATACGCATTTACTTTTTTGCCAATAGTCGAAAACAAGTAGCTTCCCGGAAGCTTTAAATAGTTATCATTGATTTTGAACATGGTACTCTCCTCCTGTTATCTGTTTCTATCAGTACTGAATCTCCGCCATCCCCGGCTCCCGATTCATACTCTCACACTTCTGCTTCTCCTTCAAAAACAGTAGCTGCAGGTCCTGTCATATAAACAAGATTTGCCTGTCTGTCCCACTGTATCTTAAGAGAACCACCTAATAGTTTAACAGTAACAGTGTCATTCGTCAAACCATTTAAAACACATGCTACTACTGTGGCACAGGCCCCGGTACCGCAGGCTAAAGTCTCGCCTGTACCTCTTTCCCATACCCTCATTTCCACCGTATTTTTATCAATGATTTTTACAAATTCCGTATTCGTGCGGTTGGGGAATCTGACATGGTTTTCAAACAGCGGTCCGATTTTTTCAATATCAAGATTTGCAACATCCTCCATGAAAACAACTGCATGGGGATTTCCCATTGACACACATGTCATTTCATAAATCTGCGGTCCCACTTCAATTCTTTTCCCTACTATTTCTTCGTCTTCCGTATCCGCAATCACCGGAATATCCGCTGCCCTTAAAATGGGAGAACCCATGTTGACTTTTACTAAAGTCACCTTTCCGCCAGAGACGGTAAGGTCTAAGTACTTTATTTTTCCGCAGCTGACAATGCTTATGGAGGTTTTGTCTGTCAGCCCTTTATCATATACGAACTTTGCCACACAGCGGATTCCGTTTCCGCACATTTCCGCACGTGAGCCGTCCATATTGTACATTTCCATTTCAAAGTCGGCTTCACTGGAAGGATTAATAAAAATAACACCATCTCCGCCGATTCCGAAATGCCTGTCGCTTAAGCGCCTTACCAAATCAGGCTTTTTGTCCTCTGCAATCTTCTCTTTTGCACCGTCCACATAAATATAATCATTACCGCACCCATGCATTTTTGTAAATTTCATACGCTAAACCTCCGTTCACACAAACTCAACATACCTTGTTTTTATCATAAGTATAGTGTACCACAATTTTTCATTACAAAAATGTTGTTCCATGCGGTTTGGTATGCAAAAAATGCGGTTTAAATAAACATGTTCAAATTTACTTTACTGAGGGCTGCATCCGCAATATTCACGCAGCAGTTTCCCATTCTGTCCACGCTGTGAATCACATCATTTAAAGGAGCAGTCATTTTAGCAGAGCACTTTCCTTTGCTCACCCTGTCCATATGGCTTTTACGCATTTCAATATCCAGGTCAAGCACCTTTTCCTTTTTTTTGCGAATCCTTTCAGCGCTTTCCTCATTTCCCGTGGTCATGACTTCCAGCGCGTCAGAATACATTTCCTCAATGACATTAAGGCTCTTTTCCAAATCCTTTCTGGCATCCTTGGAGTATTTATTCTTTTTATCCATTTTGTTTCCTACAGAACAGGCAATGGCATTGCACAAAACTCCCATACGTTCCACATCACTTAAAACATACATCATACCCGCCGTCTGGCTAGCCTGTTCCTCTGTCAGTGCGCCGGAAGAAAATAAATTGGAAAGATAATCTGTAATTCTTCCACTGTGTCCGCAGACGGTTTCTCCCTTTTTTATAATGATATCCAGAAGTTCCTTTTCCTCCTTTCTAACAGCCTTTGAGGTATCCTGCAGAAGCTCCCGCACCATATCGCCAAGCCGGAGCACTTCTTTTGCTACCAGCTGAAGCGCTGCCGCAGGCTGGGCAATCAGTCTTTCATCCAGATAAGGAATTTCTTCAGCTGTATCTTTTTCATTTCCACCTTCCGGAATCAGACGCATTACTATTTTTACCATCAGCCCCAAAAGAGGAGTCCATAATAATGTCATTACAATATTAAAAATTGTGTGTGCATTGGCTATCTGTCTGGAAATCACCTCTATTTCCGGACCTTTTGAAGAAATCATCTTTATAAATTCCGCAAAGGGCGTTACAAACCATATGAAAATAAGGCTCCCCGAAATATTGAAAATACAATGGGCAAGCGCCGTTCTCTTGGCATCCTTGGGCTGACCGATGCTGGCAAGAAAAGCGGTAATTGTGGTGCCGATATTATCACCGAAAAGAATGGGAATAGCGCCTGCAAGGCCGATAATGCTGCTTACTCCGTCTGCACCGGGCTGGGAAGCAAAATTCTGAAGCACTGCAATGGTAGCGCTGCTGCTTTGCACTACCAGAGTCATCAGTGTACCCACTGCCACACCCAGAATGGGAACATCAGCCACTCTGGCAATCAAATCGGTAAAAACAGGACTGGAAGCCAGCGGCTTCATTACCTTTCCCATGGTTTCAATTCCCAGGAAGAGAAGTCCGAATGCAAATACCGTCTGCCCGATATTTTTTACCTTTTCCGATTTAGAAATAAAAGAAATGAAAAATCCTGCAAAAATAAAAAGGAAAATATAATCGCTGATTTTAAAAGCAATAATCTGCGCTGTCATGGTGGTTCCGATATTAGCACCGAAAATAATGGAAATGGCCTGGGGCAGATTCATCAGGCCTGCGCTGACAAATCCGATTGCCATAACCGTAGTGGCGCTGCTGCTTTGTAATACCGCTGTGGTAAGGGCTCCTGCCAGAACTCCCATTACAGGGTTCTTTGTAAGCAGCGCAAGAATATTTTTCATTTTTTCGCCGGCCGCTTTCTGCAGGCATTCACTCATCATATTCATGCCGAAAATAAAAAGCGCAAGGCCTCCGAATAATCCAAACAGAATTTCCAATGTACCGTTCATAATTAAGTCCTCCCAGCGCCATTATACTAAAGTAAAGTAAATTTCAGGTTATGCCTATGTCAAATCTATGTAAAATTTACTGCAGCTTATGAATGGCATGACTTCAGGCACCTGATTTTATTTTCCCCAAATATGGCCGAAAATAAGCAGCCTGAGGGAGAAAATTTATTCTTTCCTTCCTCAGGCTGCTTTAACAATACTTTACTTTTCTTTGATATCACTTAAAATTAAGAATTACTTTAAATAGATCCCCGTCTATTTCTACCTTTAACTCACCTCCCTGAAGCTCTGTAAAGCTTCTGGCTATGGCAAGGCCAAGACCGCTTCCTTCCGTATTCCGGGAGCTGTCTCCCCTTACAAATCTTTCCGTCAAATCCTCCGGCGGCATATTCAGCTCTGATGCCGACATATTTTTAAGCTCAATTCTGATGCCTTTCTCAGTCTTTACCCCGTTTATATAAACTCTGGTATGGGGCATGGCATATTTAATGATATTGATATATAAATTTTCAAAAACCCTGAAAGTTTTCTGGCTGTCCAGCCTTAAAATGACTTTTTCCTCCGGAAGGGAAAAGCGGAAAATCAAATCGGCTTCTTCCACTTTATCCTCATATTCCAGATACACCTGGCGCATAAGATTGCAGATATCCACATCCACCGGATTTAAGGTCACATTGCCGGTAGTTGCCTTGCTGACCTCAAATAAATCCTCTATCAGAAATTTCAGTCTGGCAGACTTCTTCTTAAGTACCCCGAGATATTCTTTTCTTTGCTCTTCAGTAATCGTTTCATCTTCCAGCAGTTCAATATAAGTGGTAATAGCTGTCAGAGGTGTTTTCAAATCATGGGATACATTGGTAATCAGCTCCGTTTTCATCCTCTGGCTCTTAACTTCTTCATTTACCGCCTTTTTAAATCCATTCTGAATCTTTAAAAGCTCCTCCTTCAGGGATTCAAAAATTCCAAAATCCTCATTCAAAGCAGTATTTAAATTTCCTTCCGCAATGGATTCCGTAGCTTTCAGCAGTTTTTCATACTGCTCCTGCAAACTGCCGATGTATTTTTTAATTCCGATATAAAGAACTATGGAATAAACAATAAGCAGAACCCATCCGAATGCCCATGTAAAGCTGATTACCGCAAGTACAATATAGTTAATTAAAAGCAGCTTTTTTAAAATTCCATCTGCTTTTTCTCCCAAATCCGCATGCAAAAGCTCTGTCCTTAATTTATCTCTTTTTGCGCGGCATCCTCCCAAAAACCATGAACAGAAACGCACAATCAAACTTCTTTCCCTGATAAACTGCCAAATTCCAAAATCAAAAATTTCTCCGAGACCAGTAACAAAATAATACCAGCCGCCAAAGAATAACAGCAGAACCACTGCGTTAAATACCCCTGTCATAACCGGATAAAGGGCTTTCGGCATAAATTCCATATATTGGGCTAAGAATCCTGAATAATATCCGTTATTTGTATGTACCATCAAATCTATTGCAATGGAGCAAAATCCAACCAGGCAGGCAAGCCCCACAATTTCCGTCTCCATATGTGTTTTAAAACCGCTAAGATGGTGCAGACAATATTTTTTGCTTCTCGTCCAAAGCAGCGCCGCAAATCCAAGCACCAGCATAATTACCATATAAACGCTTCCTGCCCCGGCATTCACATATGCATTTTTTTCACTCCATGTATCACCTGCAATAAAACTGCTGCCTTCCGAAGCATTCAGATTTTCCTTCTGTTCCTTTGTCATCGCATAAATGAAAGTCACATTTCTTAAGGGCTCTTCAATCTTTACGGACAATTCCACAGGGGTCCCTTTATTGTCATATGCATAAATAGTATTTCTGTAAAAATTAATATTTGCATTCTTATAATAAAGGCTGCTTTTCAGGCTCTTGCTTGCCATCACACTCTGTACATCCTTTAAAAGCTCATCTGAATTTACATCCCGCACTGTTATGCCAGAAATATTACCTGCACTGTCGTATGCCATTTTCACATAGTACACATAAGGGTTTTCATCCTCATTCATCGTTCCGTCATACAGTTTTTCGATATTTCTTCCCGTATTTTTTATGATTTCACCTGTTGTATTATCTATTACGGCATAATCCATTCCCTTTGCCAGCCCGAACAACATTTCAATTTTCCATTCCTCCAACAGGGAATTTATTTCATTTTCCAGATAATCCTTTAATTCTTCGCTGGTATATCCGTTTTCAAACTCTGCATTGTAAGTATCTGCTTCCTTCGGCAAAGCTTCCTCATCTATGGTCATATATAAATCTGCATAGCTGCCGCTTCGTTCTTCTGCCTTGTCAAGAATATCCTTGTACAGCACAAGATTACTTTCATACATTTTTTCAACCAGCTGCACATTAATTGTACCGGATGTATAATGACTGCTTACCTGATTTTTAAATACGGGATAACATGCCATGTAAACAATTACTGCCAGCCCCACTGATATCCCCGCAATAATAAAACTGAATTTTTTACTGTTTTTCGATTTTGTATCCAACACCCCACACCACCTTTAAATATTTCGGTTCCTTCGGGTTGATTTCAATTTTTTCCCGAATTTTTCTGATATGTACCATAATGGTATCCGTATTAATTGCCTGTTCATTCCATACTCTTTCATAAATCTCTTCCGCAGAAAATACTCTTCCGGGATTTTTCATCAACAGGGTTAAAATCTTAAATTCCAGGGGAGTCAGTTTCACGGGCTTACCATCCACTGAAACTTCCACTGTCTCTTCATTTAATTCCAGTCCTCCGATGATATAAACCTTATCATTTTTCTGTCCGCCTTCAACGGCTTTCAAAAATTTACTGTATCTGCGCAGATGGGAGTTAACCCTTGCCAGCAGCTCCATGGTGGTAAAAGGCTTGGTTACATAATCATCCGCTCCCATGTTCAGCCCCATAATCTTATCCACTTCCTCTGATTTGGCAGAAAGCATGATTACCGGGAATTCAAAACCCTTTTCCCTTACCTTCATCATCATGGTAATTCCGTCCATTCTGGGCATCATTACATCCACAATAGCAAGATGAATTTCCTGGTTTTCGATTACTTTAAGGCCTTCCACACCGTCTCCTGCCTGAAATACGATATATCCCTGATTTTTTAAATATATCTCAATTCCTTCCCGAATTTCCTTATCATCCTCTACAATTAAAATGCGATTTGCTTCCATTCTCACGCTCTCCCTTATTTGCGACAATCGGTTTGCACGTAAAGCCTGCAATCCATTGCCATATGTTCTGTCACTGTGAGTATACCATGTCCCGCTTATTTTTCCTATGAAAATACTTCATTCCAATCTTTTCCTTTCTTATCTTAACGGCATCCATATAAATAGCCGAAGCTCCTTTCCCGATCTCATCCACATCATAATGACGGGCAGTATCTATAGCTCCTTTCATCAGAATATCCGGCTCTTTCTTTTCCAGAATATCCATTAGTTTTTCTGCAAATTCCTTTTCTGACACATCTGTCATATACCCGTTTATACCATTAATTACCACATCCTCCGTTCCCGTTGCTTTCACTGCGAGTACCGGGGTTCCTGCTGCCATGGCCTCAAGCAGTACAATTCCCTGGGTTTCCGACTGTGAAGCAAATAAAAACATGTCGCTGGCACAGCAGTAATCCTTTATTTCATCATTAGGAATCTTTCCGGCAAATACAATTTCCTCCGTAAGCCCCAGCTTTTCCGTAAGTTCTTCAAGGCGGCGCCTGTAAGGTCCCTCTCCGATTAACAGCAGTTTAAAATCCCCGCCGCAGATTTCTTTTCTTATCTTCATACTGCGGATTAAGAAATCAATATTCTTTTCTTTTGCCAGCCTTGATACACTGCAAAACAGAAAAGTTCTGCCATGCATTATATTTTTTCTGATTTCCTGCGCCTTTTTCCTGTCAGGCTCAAAGCTTTCCTTCCCAATTCCCGTAGGCAGCACTTTGATTTCGGAACTTACACCATATGCCTGCAAATAACGTTTCATTTGAGGCGTAGGCGCTATCACCACATCACATGCTTTTGTAAAATGCCTGATATATGCAGGCATAATCCCCCTGACAGCGGAAAGCTTCACATAATGCAGGTACTGTTCATACCTGGTATGATAAGTAAATACCAGCGGTATCTGATATTTTCCTGACAAATACCTGGCCATATTTCCTATCATCATGGGATGGTGCACATGAATCAAATCAAACTCCCCTTCCCGAAAGCTTCTTTCAATAACAGGGTCAAAGCTGTCAGGAACAGAAAAGCCTCCCGCAACATCACGCAGCAGGGAACGGTATCTGATTACGCCATCTTCCTCCTTCTGTCCGTCATAGCTGGGCGCAAAAACCACCACCTGATGACCCTGCCTCCTCAGACTGTCCACCAGCCTTTCAATGGATATGGGAACCCCCGCCACAAAAGGTTTATAATTGTTTGTCATCATTGCTATTTTCATACTCACATGCCTTCCTTTCCTTTTTTGCCTAACCCAAATACTGAAACACCTTATCTCCAAACAAATACCCCGCTCCCACAAAAACAAAATTCCAGACTAAAATTCCAAGTGTTGAACTGACCGTATACGGAACCAGATTCATTTTAGATACACCTGCCGGTATGGAAACCAATGTTCTTATCATGGGTATCAGCTTGCTGACAAAAATTCCAATGCACCCCTTCTCACGCACCCACTTAAGCTTACCTTCAATAGCAGGACGCTGCTTCGGAAATTTATTTAAGTATTTCTGCAAAAACAGTTCCCCGCCTGTATATCCCAAAAAATATAAAATAAGGCTTCCTGTAAGTCCTGCGGCTATGGTAATCAAAAGTGCCGGAATAAAATGAATATTTCCTCTTGCCGCCCAGATTCCCGCAAGGGGCATAATGACTCCGGCCGGGAATCCCGGCAGATTCATATATTCCAGAAGCACAATTACAAAAATGGCAATGCCTCCGTATCTTGTAAAATAATCTGTAATCATTTCCAGTGTCATAAGCTCTCTCCTTTCTTTGAATATAACGAAAAATCCTAAACAAAATATTTCCCTATTTCTAAATATTTTCTTAAGAAAAGTAAAAAAACAAAAAAAGAGCCGCAATCGGCTTTTTTTCACATACTTTTTACATAGATTTCACATGCTTATGATAGTTTTATGAAAAAATTATTCCTAAAATAGAAATATGACATATAAAATATCATGGAGGGATGCAATATGGTATTTCTTTATAAATTTTTAAATCGTAAATTTGATTTCCCGCTTGCAATGTACTTTTTTCTGCTTCTTCATATTATGATTTGGTTTTTCACAGGCGCCGTTACAGGAGCCTTATTATCGCTTCTTCTTTTCCGGATATCGATGCTTTTTACCTTTACCGTCACTTCGGGCGCATTTTTCGCCATAACCTTCGGGTATATATACGGGTATATAATTATAATTCGGAATACTTAATTTACAGACAAAAAATCCGTGATTACAAAAAACTTGTAATCACGGATTTTTTTTACACAATTCTTATACCCTCATCATGGACAACACCATCTGCGCTGTTTCCACCATATTTGTTCCACTATCCATACTGCACTTTTGAATATATCTGTGAGCTTCTTCTTCAGACATATGATTACGGGTCATCAAAACCCCTTTTGCTTCTTTTATTAATGCTATTTCCTCCGGTCTTCTCTCTCTGGGCTTTTCCTTCAATCTTCTTTTACGCCGCTCAATGGTTTGAATCATCATATCCACAGTGTTAATCAGGTCATGAACCTTAAGAGGCATAGATAAACATACGATTTCCTTATCAATCATCCCGCTCCCTATTACATGCTGGGATGCCATAAGCAGCATCTCAAATCCAAAGGGAAGGTCATCATGTAATTGAGAATAAATCATATCCGCCATTTTATATCCGCAGATTATGATACCGTAATTGAGTCCGTCCGCTAATGTAATCGCCTGCGCGCCCGTAGTACAGATTCCTGCCACGGGTATGCCGCTTCTGACTAACAGACTTTTTATATTTCTAGCATCATCGACTTTAGGGAGGGCAATAATTATACTGGTCATGGGCAAACCTCCTCTTGCTTTCTGATAATATGATGCTAAAACTGATTTAAGTACTGATTAATTTCCCAATCAGTTACCTGAGCAGTGTACTTTGCCCATTCCTCCTTTTTCGCCTGGATGTACTTTTCTGAAACATGTTTACCCAGAACTTCTTTAACAAATTCATCCTTTTCAAGTTCCCTGACTGCTTCCTGCAGAGTGCTGGGAATCGCTTCAATTCCTTTTGCCGCTTTTTCTTCTTTTGACAAATTGAAAATATTACAGTCAACACTTTCCGGCGGCTCAATCTTGTTGATTATGCCATCAAGCCCTGCACGAAGGCATACTGCCAAAGCAAGATACGGATTGGCTGAAGGGTCGGGGCAGCGTAATTCGATTCTGGTGCCTTCTCCCCTGGCTGCAGGAATACGAATCAGCGGACTTCTGTTGGTAGCGCTCCACGCAATATAAACAGGTGCCTCATACCCCGGCACAAGTCTCTTATAGGAATTGACAAGAGGATTGGTAATCGCAGTCATTCCTTTCATATGTTTAATAATGCCGCCGATAAAATAATACGCTTCTTTACTTAAGCCCAGCTTATCGGATGTATCTGCAAAAATATTCTTTCCGTCCTTTGACAAAGACATATTAATATGCATACCCGAACCGTTTACTCCGAATTTTGGCTTCGGCATAAAAGTAGCATGAAGCCCATGCCTTTTGGCAATGGTCTTAACCGCCAGCTTAAAGGTCATAATATTATCGGCTGTTGCCAATGCTTCATCATATCTGAAATCAATCTCATGCTGTGCAGGCGCTACCTCATGATGTGAAGCTTCGATTACAAATCCCATATCTTCCAGAGTCAAAACCATATCTCTTCTTGCATTTTCGCCAAGGTCAAGGGGTCCTAAATCAAAATACCCTGCCTGTTCATGGGTCAATGTAGTAGGAAGTCCGTTTTCATCCGTATGGAACAAAAAGAATTCGCATTCCGGTCCCACCTCAAAAGAATAGCCAAGATCTGCAGCTTCCTTCACAGCACGCTTCAATATATATCTGGGATCTCCTTCAAAAGGCTCCCCGTTTGGTCTGTAAACATCACAAATTAATCTTGCAACCTTCCCCTGCTGAGGCCTCCATGGAAATATTTCAAGTGTGTTCAAATCAGGATACAAGTACATATCCGATTCTTCAATTCTGACAAAGCCCTCAATGGAAGAGCCGTCAAACATACATTTATTGTTCAGTGCTTTTTCAAGCTGGCTTGCCGTAATTGCCACATTTTTCAGGCTGCCGAACATATCCGTAAACTGCAGGCGGATAAATTCCACATCTTCATCCTGTACAAGCTCCATAATATCCTCTTTGGAATAGTGCTTAAACATAAAATTTCCTCCCTTTTTCCCTGTATTCAGTATATATCCCTTTTGCCCGGCATCAGATGCCGAAGCACACAGGCACAGGCTTGATTCTGACCCACTGCCTGCAAAAAGGCGCCCTCATAATAACAGGCCATCATCATATCACCTGCTGTTATAAGGACGCCTTCGTCCTTTACTATAATAACAACGACTTTTCTTATTTGTCAATACAAAACTGTTTTTCGCATTTGTCAGGTATAAAACCGCATATCCGATAATAATATAGTAAAAAGAATGAAACGGTGATATTCATGAGTTCCAAAACTAAAATTGTTGTACTTCATTTGAAAGAATTAATATATACGGGAATCTTCGTATTGTTCGGCATCCTGTTTATTGTCATGCTGATTATCATGTTCGTGCCCAGGGATAAAAAGGAAGATAATGCTGTGGAAACGCCTGCTGCCACTTATGTACCCGGAATTTATACCACATCACTGATTATCAATGATAATGTTGTGGATGTTGAGGTTACGGTGGATGAAACCAATATCAACGATATCCGTATTGTAAATCTGGATGAAGCGGTTACCACCATGTTTCCCCTCCTGGAACCCGCTTTTGATGACCTTGCAGGTCAAATCTGCGCAAATCAGTCTCTGGATAATATTACCTATTCGGATGATAATAAATATACTTCCATGGTTCTGCTAGGCGCTATTAAAGCATCCCTTGAAAAAGCTGCGGTTCCCTCGGCTTCGCCTTCAGCCAGCCCTTCGGCCTCACCTGCAGCTACATAAGTCTTTTCTGATATCGTCTGCCTGCCGGCTGATAAAGAACGATGCGCTTCTTTTACAGAAGCGCATCATGCCACAGCTATACACTCACTTCACCAGTCCTGATGGAGTCTTTCGCTTTTTACCATTGTTCAAAATAGCGGAAATTTGAGAAATATCATAATCAGGTGCTGCCACCTTAGCTGCATGGCAGATTTCCTCAACAATGAATAAGTCTTCCTCCAATTCCTCCGCTATCTGCTCCGGACTTTTCCCTTTCTTTATTTTTTTACATATTATTTCAATCAGCTTCTGTTCGCATCCTTGTTCACGTCCTTCTGCCAGACCCTTCTCGCGCCCTTCTGTCAGACCCTTCTCACGTCCTTCTGCCAGACCTTGCTTCTCTGCCTCTTCTTTTATGTAGTCTTCTATTGCCTTCCTGTCCCTTTTGGCATCCATATAATCCCTGTATACATCCCTCGCTGCTCCTATCAGGCTGAATCTTTTCACTTCCCGTATCGCCTCCCTGATCCCTGTGTTTGCTGTTTTTATCATGTCCAGT
>JAGASK010000030.1 GCA_017621815.1 Lachnospiraceae bacterium
ACGGCTATGTAACAACAGTTAGCGGAACTACGGGAACCAGCAATGTAACCAGTGGAACTATCAGTGAAGATACTGTAGCAGTAGCAGAATTTACAAATACAAGAAACACTTATGGTAATCTGACAGTCAAAAAGACAGTAGTAGGAAATGCAGCTGATACTAATAAAGAATTCAATTTCAAAGTGACCTTGAGTGATAAATCAATCAACGGACTTTATGGTGACATGACATTCTCTAATGGTGTGGCAACGTTTAAGTTGAAACATGATGAAAGTTGGACAGCAAACAGCCTTCCTACAGGTGTCAGCTATACTGTTGAAGAAGAGGATTATACTGCAGCCGGATATACAACAAAAAAGACCGGAGAAACAGGAACTATAACTGGTGGATGTAACCTGACAGCAGCATTTGAGAATACAAGAAATGCAGAAGGAAGTCTGACTATCAGCAAAACACTGGCAGGTAATGATACAGACAAGAGTAAAGACTTTACATTTACGATTAAGCTGAATGATTCCGGCATTAATGGAACCTACAGTGGAGTTGTATTTACAAATGGAGAGGCGAACCTCATCTTGAAGGGCGGTGAAAACAAGGTAATAGAAGGACTGCCTAATGGAGTAGGTTATACCATAACTGAGTCGGACTATAGTGGCGATGGTTATGTAACAACAGTCAGCGGAACTACAGGAACGAACAGAGAAGTATCGGGTGTAATTAGCGAAGCAGAATCATTCGTAGCAGCTTTTACCAATACGAAAGATACATACGGTAAGCTGACGGTTAGCAAGACAGTAGCGGGTAATGAAGCTGATTTGGAAAAGGAGTTTAGCTTTACTGTAACCTTGGATAATTCATTAATCAATGGACTTTATGGTGAGATGACTTTCTCTGACGGTGTGGCAACTTTCACATTAAAACATGACGAAAGTAAAACAGCGGAAAACCTGCCGACTGGAGTAAGCTATACTGTAACAGAAACAGATTATACAGCGGACGGATATGTTACAACTAAGAGTGATGACACAGGAACCATTACTGCAGGATGTGATTTGACAGCAGCATTTACAAACACCTATGTACCTGCTCCGATTAGCGTAAGTGGTAAAAAGACCTGGGACGATAACAACAACGAGTATGGTGAAAGACCTGAAGAAATCACGATTAATCTGTTGGCAGATGGTGAAAAGATAGAAAGCAAGAAAGTAACCGAAGCGGATAATTGGTCATGGAGCTTTACAGACCTTCCTAAGTATAGTGAAAATGGAAATGAAATTACATATACTATTTCCGAGGAAGATATAAAGCACTATACGGCAAATGTTACCGGATTTGATGTAACTAATAAATATACTCCTGAAGAAACAGAAGTAAAGGTTACTAAGGTCTGGGAAGATAATGGTGATGAAGATGGCATAAGACCTGCTAAAATTATGGTACAGCTTTATGAGGATAGGCTTTTTGATAAAAAGGTTGGAGATCCCGTTGAATTAAGTGTAGAAAATGGCTGGACTTATGTATGGACTAAGTTGCCCAGAACCAAACTGTTTAGTAATATCAACTATACAGTAAAAGAATTAGGTGCAGTTGATGCAGAGGGTAAGGTAATTGATATAGAAGGTTATACATGTACTATTTCAGAAGATACTACTAATAATATAGTTATTACCAATAGTCATGAACCTACGCCAAAGCCTACACCAACACCGACGGCAACGGCGACACCAAGCGCAACTTCTACAAGTACACCAACAGTAACGCCGACGGCAACACCCAGTGAAACGCCAACAGCGACACCTTCGGCAACGCCTGCAGAAACACCTTCGGCAACACCGGAAGTGACGCCTGAGAGGACACCTGATAATACACCGGAGGCAACGCCTGACAGCACACCGGAAGCAACTCCCGAGACAACACCTGAAAGTACGCCTGTACCGTCAGAGACACCGGCAGCAACAGAGGCACCGACAGAAACACCGGCACCGGCAGATGAACCGGAAACTCCTGATGACGGACCGGAAAGAACGCCGGAAACCAGACCGGAAAATACACCGGCACCGACACCTGTCAGACAGGTACTTGGCGCTAACCGTGTCAGAATCAGGGCTTCAGAAGGTGCTGTACTTGGAGCAAGACGTGGTCTTGATTGTGCGGTACTCGGTAAGAGAAGAAGACCCGGTACGGGAGACAGTGCAAGCATAATTATGTGGGTGCTTATGATGTCTGCAGCAGTAGGAGGAGTTCTTACTTCAATCATTATGCTGATTACAGGCAGAAAGCGTAAAAACAGCTAGATGTAAAACTAAGAGCAGTAAAAATAAATAAATAGTAGTTCACTTGGGGAAGCGTACTATAATCAGATGTAATTAATCTGATTAGGAAGCTTCCCCAATGTGTTATAAAATAAATTTTAGAAAATTAAAGAAAATTGCATCAGAATTTATTTGAAATATCATTGACAAATTATAAATATTTATTTAAGATAAATACATCAGAAAAATTCAACATTATGTGCATTTCGCACATTCAGGCAGTTTCTGCCAGATTTTTCTTTTATTACTTTAAATATGGCAGGAATTGCAAATGGCGGAGCTCTGCTGCAGCTTTATAATGCACTGAATGGAACAAACTATGAGGATGCATCTTTGCTGCAGGTGGTAACTATTGAAAGCGCTGTGTATGTGGTGATGATGAATGATTTGGCATTCATAATCGCCGGGACATTGAACCTGTATGAACATCAAAGTTCCGTTAACCCTAATATGCCTGTCCGTTTTCTGATTTATCTGGCACAGGAATATCGCTTCCAACACCGCACTGTGTTGTATTTTACAATGGTAGCAAGAATTAACAGTAAGGGTACTGAATATTAATTATGGATATAATGCTGAATTGATGGAACAATGTAAAACTCTTGAGGAATATGCGAAATGAAGAGTTTCTTAGAAAAAATCGTGCGGAGGTGCTTGGAATGCTTTTGGAAGAGTTTGACGTAAAGAAATATGAACGTTCATTGAGGGAAGAAGGCGAGGCACAATTAGCGGAGCTTTTGAATCATCTGCTTACTGATGCTCGCCTGGAGGATGCCAGGCTTGCAGTAAATAATAAGGAAGTGAGAGAAAAACTCTATAGAGAGTATGGTATTCAGTCCCGTATATAAATCTGATAGCAGACAATGTAAAAGAGGACAATGTAAAAGAGAACACAATGCAAAAGAAAACTGTCGCTAAATAACGGAAATGGTGTTATACTTGAAAATGATGATGATTTAAGGAGGATGCTCCCCGATGAATAATAAACTGTATCTGGTAATTCCCTGTTATAACGAGGAAGAAGTATTGCCTGAGACTGCCAGACGTTTAAAAGAAAAAATATCATTTCTGATTGAAAAAGGAAAAATTGATAAGGGCAGCCGCATATTGTTTGTAAATGATGGTTCCAGGGATAAAACCTGGGATATTATCAGTGCCCTGCATGAGGAGAATTGTTTATACAGCGGCATTAATCTGAGCAGAAACAGAGGGCATCAGAATGCTTTGCTGGCAGGGCTTATGACAGCTAAAGAGCATGCTGATATGGTAATTTCCATGGATGCCGATTTACAGGACGATATTAATGCTGTTGATGAAATGGTTGATAAGTATTTAAGCGGCATTGATATTGTATACGGAGTAAGAAGCAGCCGGGCAAAGGATACCTTTTTTAAAAAAGCTACTGCGGAAGGGTTTTACAAACTGATGAATTCCATGGGGGCTAATACAGTGTTCAATCATGCTGATTACCGTTTAATGAGCAAACGTGCGCTTGAAGGCCTTGCGGAGTTTCAGGAAGTGAATTTGTTTTTAAGAGGAATCGTTCCTATGATCGGATATTCATGGGATGTGGTTTATTATGAAAGAGGCGAAAGATTTGCCGGAGAAAGCAAGTATCCTTTAGGAAAGATGATTTCCTTTGCAATAGAAGGAATTACCTCCTTAAGCACGAAGCCTATCCGGTTGATTACAGGGTTGGGATTTTTTATTTTCCTGGTCAGTATAGGAATTCTGATTTACAGTCTGGTTCGCCATTTTATGGGAGCAACTATTGTAGGTTGGACAACATTAATGGTTTCAGTATGGGCAATCGGAGGATTGATTCTTCTTTCACTTGGAGTGGTCGGGGAATATATAGGGAAGATTTATCTTGAGACAAAAGCCAGACCGAGATATATTATTGAACAGTTTTTGAATGAAGAGGATGTGGAAGACTGAAAGTCAGAAAATGAAGATGAAATATCGGATTTGTAGAAGACTAACGCTTGACATCCCTTGAGTTTACAGATATACTTTAGAAGTTCGTAAAAAAGACAGCACTTTTATCGCGAGTGGTGTCTTTTCTATTGTATATGATAAGTGATATCAAATGTACAGACATATAAAGACATAGATTTGAAAGACAGAGGTTATATATGGAACAGGAAATGCAGGTTACCGAAGAAAAAATGAGTTTTAAAGATGCGGATATAAACAGCAATATCCTGCGGGCAGTGGAAGAAATGGGATTTGAAACCATGTCGCCGATTCAGGAGCAGGCGATTCCCATATTGCTTGAAGGGAGGGATATTATCGGGCAGGCACAGACCGGAACAGGAAAAACAGCTGCCTTTGGCATTCCGATGATACAAAATGTTGAGCCTTCTATAAAGAAGCTGCAGGGAATTGTACTTTGCCCTACAAGGGAACTGGCAATTCAGGCGGCTGAGGAAATACGCAGATTGTCAAAATATATGCATGGAATCAAGGTGCTGCCGGTTTATGGCGGACAGGATATTTCAAGGCAGATACGGGCTTTAAGCCAGGGCGTTCAGATTGTGGTAGGTACGCCGGGCAGGGTAATGGACCATATGCGGCGTCATACAATTAAGACAGCCAATATTAAAATGATTGTTCTTGATGAAGCCGATGAAATGCTGAATATGGGTTTTCGTGAGGATATTGAAACTATTTTAAAGGATATGCCAAAGGAGCACCAGATGGCGCTGTTTTCTGCGACTATGCCGAAGCCCATTTTGGACATAACTCATGAATATCAAAAGGATGCGCAGTATATCAGAGTAACGCCCGAAGAAATTACGGTAGCCGCCATTAAGCAGGCTTATTACCGTATTTCCAAAAAGGATAAGATTGAAGCGCTTTGCAGGCTTATGGATTATTATCAGCCTGTCAGAAGCCTGATATTCTGTAATACGAAAAAGATGGTAGATGAACTGACAGAGGTTTTAAAAGACAGAGGCTATCAGGCGGAAGGTCTTCATGGGGATTTATCCCAGCATCAGCGTGATATGGTAATGAATTCCTTTAGAAGCGGAAGGTGCGCTATTCTGATTGCTACTGATGTGGCGGCAAGAGGAATTGATGTAAGCGGAGTGGATGCGGTATTTAATTATGATGTTCCGGAGGATATCGAATATTATGTGCACCGTATCGGACGAACAGGGCGCGCAGGCAAGGCAGGGCGCTCCTTTACCTTGGTTTGTGGAAGAGAAGTATATAAGATTCGTGAAATTGAACGTATTTGCCATACTGAAATCAAAGAAAGAAAGCTTCCGGCGCCTAAGGATATCGTGAAGGCCAAGTCAGGAAAGGTATTTGCCGAAGCCATGGAAGTTATGGAGCAGAAAAATCTGGACAGTCTGAAAGCAGTTATTGAGAAGGCTGCGGGAGAAAATGGTTTCTCAGTACTGGATTTAGCGGCAGCTTTCATGCAGATGCGGATTGGAGATGAACCGGAGGAAATTAAAGAAGAAAGATCGGCGTTTGACAGACGCAGCCGTTTAGGACGTCATGATGAAGCCTGGGGCAAAAGAAAGCGTCCGGAGGAGGAACGCAGCCGCAGAGAACGTAAAGCGGGGGAAAGCAAACGCCGCAGCTCCAATGAGAAGGAAGACAGAAACAAACGGAGCGGCCGCACTGAGAGAGAAGACAGAAACAGGCGCAGAGAGAGAGAAGAGGGGCGCAGCCGGGATAAGCGCAGAAATCAAAAAAGCGGTGTGAAGCTTGGAAAAAAGTAAAAGTATTTGTAAGAGGTTTTGGGGAATATGAAACAGAAAAAAGTGAGAAAAAATATTGCAAGAGAGGGCGCAAGGGCAAAAAGACATAAGAGAAGAAAGAAAGTTATGTTAATGGAAAAAGCTGCTGTGACATTGATAGCTGTAATAGCGCTGGCAGCTGTGGGAGTGCTTGCTGTGAAACTGGTGCCTGAAATCAGGATTTCAAGAAAGCTGAATGCTGCAAGCACCTTTATGGAAGAACAGGAGTTTGAAGATGCCATTGCTTCCTGTGAGGAAGCACTGGAAATCGATTCTACTTCCGTTCAGGCCTATAATGCCATGGCGGGGGTATATCTTACAAAGGAAGATACAGACTCGGCAGAGCAGGTTTTATATAAAGGCTGGGAGACTACCCAGGATGAAAGCCTTCTTCAGTATTATTGCACAGTTCTGTTAAATGAAGCGGTAGATGATATTAATAATCAGAAATGCACCTTGAATACGATGGAAAAATGCGTGGAAGTGCTGGAAGAGGATAGGGATAGTGAGGATGTATTCAGACTGCTGGATGTATGCTATGAAAGGTTATTGGAAGATGAACCGGAGCAGACAGGACTATACTGCAGCGTTTTAGCGGATTCCGGGGAAGAAAGCTGCGGTTATGAGCAGTATCAGAATTTGATGACCAGGATGATGAATGTTTATGAAGCAAATCCTTCCGAAGAACTGAAAACAGAAATTGGCAAATTTGCGGTTCCGGATTCTTCCGAAATGTGGCTGGAGGTAAAGCATTTGCAGGACTACAGGAATTTGCTTGTAAGGGCTGCACAGATTGAAAGCAGTGAAAAGCTAAAGCAGCTGACAGCATGTATAGATAAGGCAATTCAGGTACAGGATTATTTTGCGCAGGCTTTTACTATTTTCGAGTCAGGCGATTTTGCTCCCATCAGGGAATTTATGAACAGCAGTGAATATATTACAGTCAGGGATGAATTTATTGCGGGAACCATGGAGTATTGGGAAGGAGAGACTTATATTCCCGTAAGCCGTGAGATAATGAAGCTCGTAAACGAAGAGGGAAGCTTCAAATTTTCTTTTGCAGGCTTTGAAGAAAATCCGGATACCGGCGGAGTAATTAATGTCTGGGGAACAAAACAGGAAGATGCAGGAGTGCAGCGCGTGTGCATTTCTTATGAACCGGCTTCGGAAAACGGAGAGTATTATCCTCATACGACTTATGAGTTTATTTATTTGTACAGCAATGTCAAAATCGGAGGGCAGTATGTGCCTCAGATGAATTACCGGTTTGAAACAAGAGTGGCCACTCATGAGGGCACCACAACACAGCTTGTAGGTGACTGGGGTGGAGAGCATGAGTGGACCACTGAATTTTAAACAGGCAGTACCATTTGTGCCATATGCAGTTTATAGTAGGCGCCTTTCTTTTGAATCAGTTCATGGACGGTTCCTTCCTCCATAATGCCGCCGTTATCAATCACAAAAATTCGGTCGGCCTTTTGGATAGTGGACAGTCTGTGGGCGATGACAAAGGAAGTGCGCCCTTTTAACAGTGCTTCTATGCCCTCCTGAACAAGAAGCTCCGTATTGGTATCAATGCTGGAGGTGGCTTCATCCAGAATTAAAATTGCCGGATTGGATACCATAGTTCTGGCGAAGGCGAGCAGCTGCTTTTGACCAATGGAAAGACCGCCGCCCCTTTCTGAAAGTTCTGTATCATATCCCTTTTCAAGCTTTGAAATGAATTCATGGGCATGCACTGCTTTGGCAGCCGCTATAATTTCTTCGTCGGAAGCATCCAGCTTCCCATATCTGATGTTTTCCTTAATAGTGCCGGAAAACAGGAAATTATCCTGAGTCATTATGCCCATTTGTCCTCTCAGGCTTTCAATGGTAACATCCTTTACGTTGAAACCGTCAATACATACTTTACCCTGCTGTACATCATAAAACCGGCTGATCAGGTTGACAATCGTTGTTTTGCCGGCGCCGGTAGGCCCCACAAGTGCAATGGTTTCTCCGGGGCTGATATGAAAGGTAACATCATCTAAAACATTTACCGTATTATCATAGGAAAAGGTTACATGTTCAAAGGTGACCTGACCTTTAACCGGTGGAAGCGTACATACTCCTGCAGCATCGGTTATTTCGGCATCCGTATCCATGATTTCAAAAATTCTTTCGGCAGCTGCAAGATTGGTAATAATCTGGTTGTAAAAATTACTCAGATTCATAATAGGATTCCAGAACATGCCGATGTAAGTTCCGAAGGCAAGAAAGGTTCCTATGGATATTTTGTCGGTTCCGATAATGAAAATGCCTGTAAAATAAAGTGCGGCTACCCCTGCGCCCCAGCAAAAATCAATGGCAGAACCCAAAGAATCATTGATTCGGACTGCATCAATAAAAGCTTTCTTATGTTCTTTTACCAGTGTGCTGAAGGTATTTTCTGTTTCTTTTTCCGCGGTAAAGCTTTGGATAACACGAATTCCGGACATATCCTCGTGAACGAAAGCGTTCAGGTTGGAGGCTTTTTTTCTGAAAATCTGCCATTTTTTGTGGGAATAAAACTGTATCAGCCAGAGCAGCAATGCCATAACGGGAAGGCTGCACAGGGCCGCTGCGGCAAGTGCCGGGTTTTTGGCAAACATGATAGCTGCCACGGCAGCAACAGTAACAAAATCCGGTATCAGAGTAGTAACAAAATTATTCAGCACATCCTTTAGGGAATTGATATCTCCGATAATCCGGGCGAGAATTTTTCCCATTGGCCTGCTGTCGAAAAACTGAAAGTCCAGGGTCTGAATGTGAGTATATAATTCCTGCCTGATAGTTACCAGAATACTGTTGCATACCTTAGCCATAATGTACATACGTGCCTTGATGCCAAGAATCATCAGAAGATTTAAGGCGGCATCCAATATAATTAATCTGTACAGACCGTAAAAGTCTTTTTTGGCAATATAGTTATCAATAGCAGCTTCCAAAAAAAGCGGATTTAAAAGCGTAACAAGTACGCAGAAAGCCATAATGAATAAAACGCAGATTATTTCCCTGCGGTAAGCAAGCAGGTAGGAAAACAGGCGTCCTAATGTTTTCAGCTTGCCGGTTTCCGATGATTTTTCATCATCTTTATAAGAGTTGAAACCCATAATATTATTCCTCCTTTACAAATTCACCATATTGTGCCATGTAGGTTTTGTAGTAGAGTCCTTTCTTTTCAAGCAGGGACTTATGCGTACCTCTTTCTGCAATAGAGCCGTTTTCCAAAATAAGAATTTCATCGGCCTGGCAGACAGCACTGATGCGGTGTCCGATAATTATCTTTGTGGTACCTTCAAGCAGATGCAGGGTTTCCTGTATGCTTTGTTCTGTTTCCATATCAAGGGCGGAAGTGGAATCATCCATTACAAGAATGGGTGATTTCTTTGCAAGAGCCCGGGCAATGGTGATTCGCTGTTTTTGTCCGCCTGAAAGCCCTACGCCCCGTTCACCGATAACAGTATCATACTTTTGTTCCATTCGTTCAATAAAGCCTCTTGCCTGGGCATCACCGGCAGCGTCTATTACAGACTGAAGAGTTAAGGAATCTTTTTTTCCCAGCTTAACGTTTTCCGTAATTGTATCCGAAAACAGAAAAACATCCTGCATTACCGGTGATATGGAACTGCGCAGCTGCTGCAGGGACATATCCTTTATGTTAATATCATCCAGGTAGATTTCTCCGTCCGTTGCATCATAAAGCCGCCGCAGCAGATGGATAATGGAGCTTTTTCCGGCTCCGGTTGCACCCATTATTCCGATAGTTTTGCCGGGTTCCACGGTAAAGGTGATGTCATGAAGAATTTCATGCATATCAGCTTTATGGAAAGAAACATGGGAAAACTCTATTTTACCTTCTATGTGATTGAGAATTATGGGGTTTTCCGGTTCAATAATACTTGGCTTCTCTGCGTAAATTGCTTTCAGCTTTCTGTTAGAGGCGATAGCGGAAGAGAAGCTGTTGGTAAGCCAGCCCAGCATTTCCATGGGCCATACAATGTTCATGGAATATTCTATAAAGGCAGTTAATGTTCCAAGAGATATTTCTTTATTCATAACCATCCGTCCGCCAAGCAGAAGCATGGCAATGGGAAGCAGCTTGGTAATCAGCTGAATATAGGGATAATATCTGACAAAAACCCGGGACTGATCCATATTCAGTTCATAGTATTTTTTATTGTGGGAAAGGAACTTGGCTATTTCATGTTTCTCCCGTGCAAAAGCCTTTACAGTCCTGACTCCTGCAAGATTTTCTTCGGCTACCGTGTTCAGAACAGCATTTTCTTCACTGATAGCATCATAAACAGCACCCAGTTTCTTTTCCATGAAAATAGCAATAAATGCCGCAAGGACCATGCAGAAAGTGGGGAATATGGCAAGCTTCCAGTTTAAACTGTACATACAGAATAAAACAATGGAAGTGTGCAGTACCACTTCAATCATCAGCATTCCAACAAAGGTAAGACCGTCCCATATTCTGTCCAGATCATCCTTGATGCGGGACATGAGCTCACCTGTTCCTGTACGGTCGAAGAAATCGGCGCTTAAGGATTGAATATGATGAAAAAGATTTTTCCGCATATCACCTACAATACCGGCTCCCGTATAATCAAAAGTGAATTCCTTTGTATATTGAAAAATGCAGCGGCCCACACCGACTCCCAGGATGGCAAGAAGCAGATATTTAAGCATTCCGGTATTTCCGCCGATAATGACATCATCCACAATGTGTTTTGTCAGCCGGGGAGACAGCATATCCAATGATACGCTGATAATCATGGAAATAATTGCAAAAAGATAAGCAAATTTATGTTCCCATATGTAAGCAGATAATTTTTTCAAAAAGACCCCTCCTTAATTTTAAATGTAAAAAAACTGCCATGGAAATTACCATGACAGTTAAAATCTGATAATGGGAAGTGCGCTGTGCGTACTTTATGTTGTATACCGGGCAGCTTGCAGAGCTAAAAGCCATTTAAGCAAGCGGACAGCATCTTATCAGAATAACATAAGAAGAGAGGTAATTTCATCATGGAATCAGCTATATGGTTGTCAGTAATATAAAAAAGCATAATTCGTTACCTCCTTTCTTAAGACTCGTTAACAGTTACAATGTAAAAAAGCTTAAAACCATTTTTACAGCACGATACTAACATACGACAGGTTTTATAATTTGTCAACATACAAAATTTCATATACGCATAAAATCTCATAAAACCGGAATTGTGTTTTTGAACATAATGCCGTAAAATAGAATGAGTCGATGATTCATATAAAAGGAGATATGCAGGACTATGGTATCATTACTTGCAAAATTACTGATTACAAATTATAAGGATACAAATGACCCGGAAGTCAGAAAAGCTTATGGGATGCTTTGCGGGGCAGTAGGGATTGTACTGAACATATTTCTGTTTATCGGCAAGGCTTTGGCTGGTCTTATCAGCGGCTCAATTGCAATTACCGCAGATGCCTTTAACAATTTGTCAGATGCAGGTTCTTCAGTAATTACACTGGCAGGTTTCCGCATGGCAGGTCATAAGCCGGACAGTGACCATCCTTTTGGACACGGCAGAATAGAATATATTTCCGGGTTTCTGGTATCTGTTGTGATTCTTATTATGGCATTTGAATTACTGAAAACATCTGTTGATAAAATAATCCATCCCTCTGTGATAGAGGCAAGTCCGTTGATTATAATTATTCTGTTAATTTCGATTCTGGTTAAGGTATATATGTCCTTGTATAACAGAGCCATCAGTAAAAAAATTGACAGTGCGGCAATGGACGCCACTGCAAAAGACAGTTTGAGTGATACAGTGGCAACTTTTGTGGTACTTGGCACTACGCTGCTTGCCGGGGCAACCGGTCTTCAAATCGACGGATACTGCGGTGTCATAGTAGCTCTTTTTGTATTTTTTGCAGGCTACAGTGCTGCAAAAGAGACTATAAGCCCGCTTCTCGGACAGCCGCCGGAACCGGAATTCGTAAAAAAGATTGAAGAGATTATTATGGAATACCGCAGCCAGGGAGTAATCGGACTTCACGATTTGGTTGTACATAATTACGGACCGGGAAGAGTGATGCTGTCCGTTCATGTGGAAGTGCCTGCATCAGGAGATATTCTGGCGCTTCATGATATGATAGATACCATTGAACACAGGCTTGCCAGGGAATTGAAATGCAGTGCGGTCATTCATATGGATCCTGTTTTGCTGGATGATAAAATGACAAATGAAATCAAAGCCAAAGTGGCGGCAATCATTGCCGGTATGGAGGGCAGTGTCAGTTTTCATGATTTCCGAATTGTCCATGGTCCCACCCATACAAATCTGATTTTTGATGTGGTAGTGCCTTATGATTACGTTATGACCGACAGTGAAGTGGTGGATTATATTCAAAAAAAGATAACGGAAATAGATGAAAATTATTACGTTGTTATTGATGTGGATAAGGCGTATGTTTAGGAATAAAAGGGAAATATGAGATGAAATGTACGGTAGAAAAACATATTAATGTATTGGATGGAATAAGGGCAGCTGCTATTTTATTTGTGGTTTGGTTCCACTTCTGGCAGCAAAGCTGGCTGACGCCGTATATTACCATAGAAGGTAATCTTGCCCGGTATCTGGGAATTTCCCAGATTAATCTGGCGGGTTTTGCCAGATATGGTTTTGTATTTGTGGATTTATTGATTCTGCTCAGCGCAGTCTGCAATTTTTTTCCTTATGCGAGAGCCATTTTACTGGGTGAGCCATGGCCGGATATGAAGGAATTTTATCTGAAAAGAATTATCAGAATTTTTCCTTCTTATTTTTTGAGCGTATTTACTATGCTGATAATTGCAATTATTGAAAAGTCCTATACAGATGCAGGATTTATGTGGAAGGATATCATTACGCACTTGACTTTTACCAGTATTTTCAGCAGCGATACCCTGACCGGCACCCGGCTCAATGGAGTGCTTTGGACGGTTCAGCTGGAGGTGATTTATTATATTCTGCTTCCGTGGATAGCGCTGCTGTTTAAAAAGCGTCCGGCGCTGACCCTTACGGGAATGTGGGTTTGCGGTATTGTCAGTGCAAATTATTTTGTTATACAGAAATCAGACAACATATCTGTTTATGTCAATCATATATTAACCTTTGCAGGATGTTATGCCAACGGTATTTTGATATGTATGCTGTATATTACTTTGAAAAAGAACAGGGCAGAAAACAGATACACGCAAATGGCGTCAACTGCCGTTGCGGTATTTTGCGTGATAGCGTTTAATCATCTGCTGAAGCATTTTACAGATGGGAATCTGCAGGAGATACAGTTAAAAAACAGATTTGCTTTTGCTGCTGTATTTGCCTGTTTTGTGCTGGCTGTTATGTTTTCAATGGAGGGATTCCAGTGGCTTTTTGCAAATAAAATTATGAGGTTTATCAGTGTTATTTCCTACAATTTGTATATATGGCATCAGGTGATTGCCGTAAAATGCAAGGAATACAGGATACCTTATTGGGAAGGAGAAGATGCTCCCAATATTACAGGCGACAGAGTCTGGCAGTGGAAGTACCAGATTTTGATTATTGTTTTATCCCTGCTGGCAGCAATCGTATTGACCTATTGTTTTGAAATTCCTGTGGCGGGATTTTTCAGGGGAAAATTAAAATCACAAAAAAATACAAAAGGCAGTTAATGGCATTCATAAATTTTAATTTCATCATTTGAAAACCACAGAGGAAACATTGTATCGAAGGTTTCCTCTGAAATACTATAATTACTTCTTTCCCAGGAGGAAATCATGATATAATCCACATCATGCTTTTCAAATAATTCTTCAGATGTTTCAGGAGACTCATACATCAATTTTACATCCTGAGCCCTGTCATTGTCATAAATTCCATGGGGTCCCAGATAAATACCGGCGCCGCTTACAATATTGCGCCCTGCCAGGGCGGCAACCTCATTTACGTGGCGGTCATTGGTGAGGAAGGTGGCATCTGCGGATGCAGTTTTATCAATATATAAAGCTGCTTCCAGATGTGCATTGGAATATACAGTATAATCCGACACCAGCTCTCTTCCCATGGAAAGAATGCCGGAGAAGCAGGAGAGAAACAGAAAAACGATGCTCCATAGGCGGATTCCTTTGACACCTTTCAGCCTTCGGTAAATGTTATACCCATATTCAGCGCTGATGCAGCAGAAGAACAGATAAGCCACATATAACAGCTTATTATTATCATAAGTATTGGGAGAAAATGAAATCAGTTCAATGGTAAACCATATCAGAAAAGATGCCGAAAGAACGGCAAAATTTCTGCGGCTGCAGTAAAATACTGCAGGAATAAGTAAAAGCAGGATAATGCCCCAGTTTTTGATATAGAACCACAGATAATTATCGCCCTGATTTCCCCAGTTAAAATGTCCCGTGTTGAAGCCGCTTTGGGTTGTCTGACCAAAAGTCCAGCCAAAAAGCTGGGGAAGTGCAAGCAGCAGAATAATCAGAAGATATAATCCCCAGGTGGACAGAAGCGTTTTGCAACCATTTGCTTTTATATATTTAATGAGACAATATATTCCTAAAATAACCAGCAGTCCGAGACCTGTCAGACAAAAATACAGCAAGCGGTTTGGAGTAATAAGGTTTTCCAGTTTGGTCAGCAGCTGAATAAGACACATCAATATAAGAAAACCTGTAAAAAGAATTTTGCCGGGCGCTTTCCATTTTTCTTTGCTGTGTATGCTTTGAAACAGACTCATAAGAAGCCAGGCTGCACTGATAAAAGCCATGGCCAGGAAGGAATGTGTGTGAATCATAGGAAGAGAGCCTGTGAGCAGTGCCGTTACAGGAAACAAATCCTTTTCATTTCTGAAAACAGCTCTCCATAAGAGCCAGATACAGGTAAACAGCACGGCATAACCGAATAGGGTGGCACGCTGGGGCAGGAGCATATCCACGATGATATTAACCCAGCGGATATTTTGGTCTATCAGATTGGTAGGAGTCTGGTAATATTCTGTAAATATATTTTTAAAATAATAGGTGCGTTCTCTGGACCAGTCAAGGAAGTATACGAATCCCAGTCCGCCGTTATAAAAGAAAAAGAACCATGCAAGACTGGCTTTTTTTGTATTTTGCAGCCAGGTATAAGCGATACAGTAAAAACCTGCCATAACCTGTGCAATGGCAAAAAACATGGGAAGCATAAAAGCATAGCGAAGGGAAGCTCCCCAGATGTAAATGCTGGAAGAAATACTGTCACACAGGAAAGGATAGCATAATTTGTCGCCGGGGGAAATGGAATAATAGGGAGGAAATGTCTGCTGTCTGGCAATGCTTGTAATAAAGCCGAGATGCATATTCATGTCTCCATAAGTGCACTGGCCGGTGTGAAGTCCATCCTCCCTGATAACCAATGTATGAGAGGAGAGCATGAGACAGAAGACAATAAAGGTAAGTAAAAACAGCGCAAGAAAAACAAAGTGTTTTTTCAAAAAAATCTTCAGACTGTTAGCAGAGGGCAGTACAAATGTACAGTGCGGGCAGTTCAGGATAAAGAGAATGACGATAAGTATGCCGCAAAATAGTGCCGCCAGTATATGGGCAGTAATGGAGAAATTGAAAATAAATGCAAACAGGGCAGGCATCCATTGCAATAAGACAGAGCCAAGGACACTGCCGGCAAGAAGCCGTGTGACAATGTTTTTATTGCGTAAAAAGAAACAAGTCAGTACAAGGCCTGTTATCTGAAAAAACAAAAAGTACAGTGTTCCGATTAAGTTTCCCATAAGTGAGCCCCATATGGATGTCATGAGTCATACCCCCGTAAATTGTTATTAATTATTAATTATTGTTAACAGTATACCACTATTTATGGTTGCAAGAAAAGTGAAAAACGTGTATAATTCGTAGGTGGTAAGATTGTTATTAAAATAACGAATTGATACAAAGATTATTTGATAATAATGAAAAATAAATATTAAATGAAAAGGAGAAATTAGTAATGAAAAAACCCACAGTGTTAATGATTTTAGACGGCTATGGTTTAAATGAAAGAAAAGACGGAAATGCCGTAGCAGAAGCAAATACTCCTGTTATGGACAAATTAATGGCTGAATGTCCTTTTGTAAAAGGCTATGCAAGCGGCATGGCAGTAGGACTTCCTGACGGACAGATGGGTAATTCAGAGGTCGGACACTTGAATATGGGCGCAGGGCGCATCGTATATCAGGAGCTTACAAGAATTACCAAGGAGATTCAGGACGGAACCTTCTTTGAAAATCCTGCTTTGTTAAAAGCTGTCGAGAATTGTAAAGCAAATGATTCCGCACTCCATATGTTCGGATTATTATCAGACGGCGGTGTTCACAGCCATATTACACATTTGTACGGTCTGCTTGAGCTGGCTAAAAGAAACGGTCTTTCCAGGGTTTATGTACACTGCTTTTTAGACGGACGTGACACACCCCCTGCAAGCGGAAAAGGCTACGCAGAAGCTTTGGAAGCAGAAATGGCTAAAATCGGCGTAGGTGAAATAGCATCCGTTGCAGGACGTTACTACGCAATGGACAGAGATAATAATTATGACAGAGTAAAACTGGCTTATGATGCTTTGACCAAGGGCGAAGGTTTAACAGCACAGAGCGGTCCGGCAGGCATTCAGGCTTCTTATGACAGAGATGAGACAGACGAGTTCGTTAAACCTACTGTAGTAATAAAGGACGGAAAGCCTGTTGCCACAATTGGGGATAAGGATTCCGTAATTTTCTTTAATTTCAGGCCTGACAGGGCAAGAGAAATTACAAGGGCTTTCTGTGATGATGATTTCAAAGGCTTTGACAGAGGAGCAAGACCGGATGTCACATATGTATGCTTCTCCGATTATGACCCTACTATTCCTAACAAGGATGTGGCTTTCCATAAGATTTCCGTTACAAATACTTTTGGAGAGTGGCTGGCAGCAAATCATATGAAGCAGGCAAGAATTGCAGAGACAGAAAAATATGCTCACGTAACATTTTTCTTTAACGGCGGAGTGGAGCAGCCTAATGAAGGAGAGGACAGAATTCTTGTTAATTCGCCTAAAGATGTTGCAACCTACGATTTAAAGCCGCAGATGAGCGCATATGAAGTTTGCGATAAGCTGGTTGGGGCAATTAAATCTCAGGAATATGATGTAATTATTATTAACTTTGCAAATCCTGATATGGTTGGGCATACAGGTGTGGAAGCAGCTGCAATTAAAGCTGTTGAAGCAGTGGATGAGTGCGTTGGAAAGGCTGTAGATGCCATTAAAGAAGTAAATGGGCAGATGTTCATCTGCGCTGACCATGGAAATGCTGAGCAGCTGGTTGATTATGAGACAGGCGCTCCGTTTACGGCGCATACAACAAATCCTGTTCCTTTCATCATTGTAAATGCAGACCCTGCTTATACTTTAAGAGAGGGCGGATGTCTGGCAGATATCGTTCCTACCCTGATTGAAATGATGGGAATGGAGCAGCCTGCGGAAATGACAGGAAAGTCATTGTTAATTAAAAAATAAATGAATTGTGTATCACTTTGATTTTAAGCACTCAAATTGTATTGTTTGGGTGCTTAAATTATATAATAAAAACCATATATTGTATGTAAAGGTATATGAAAATGAAAAAAATACAAAAAAGAAGTGAAATTATTGAATATGGAATAATTACAATTTTATCTGTGGTAATGCTTTTGGGGATGATGGGAGCATTAACAGGGAAATGGTTGTTTGATGGGAATTCATATAACAGTTATGCATTGCAGGCAGATTCCTGGCGTCATGGAAGGTTAGATTTGGGGCAGGATTATCCATGGCTTGAACTTGCAATTTATGAAGGAAAATATTATGTTAGCTTTCCTCCTTTTCCGTCTTATATATTGTTTCCCTTTACGTTCTTTTTTGAAAGCAGCACTCCGGATTATTTTATTCTGCTTGTAATAAATATTATTTCCGTATCTTTTACATATAAAATAGCAGTTAAAGCGGGATTATTACCCTTCGATGCAATGATTAGTACTTTTTTTACAACGATAGGCTCAAATATGCTGTTTGTAATGATTGATCCCTCAGTCTGGTTTCTGGCGCAGGCTCTATGTTTTATGACAACGGTTCTGGCTATTTATTCTGCATTGTCAGGAAAAGGGGGGGCGTTGTTTTTCTGGGCTTGTTCTGTTGGATGCAGACCGATGCAGGCAGTGTTTTTTCCTGTTTTACTGATGATTTTGTATCGAAAGGAAAAAGATGAGTTTCCGGAAGAAAATTTGCTGAAAATAGTAAAAAGAAGATGGAAGTGGGTAATACCTGCCGGCATTGTGGCAATGTCTTATATGACTTTAAATTATGCAAGATTTGGAAGTGTTTTTGAATTCGGACATAACTATTTGCCTGAATTTGTAAGGGCGGAAAATGGACAATTTCATGTAAGCTATATGTGGGAGAATCTTAAAATCCTGTTTCAGATGCCGGAGTTTACAGAGCAGGGCAGAATGGTAATTAATAATATGGGAAGTTTGTCGATGCTGATTGTAAATCCAATTGTGTTGTTCTTTCTTATTGAATTCTTTTTTTGCATCATAAAGAGGGATAAACATCTTCTGTGTTGGCTGTCAGGCATTTTGCTTATGTCAGTTTTTTATATGTTAATAGTAGTAATGCATAGAACAATGGGAGGCTGGCATTTTGGAAATCGTTATTCTAATGATATTCTGCCGTGGATTTATCTCGGAACGGTAATTGTACATACAAGGTTTCCACAATTTGTAAAATATCAGATTCCTTTCTGTATTACGGCAATCGGATTAAATGTGGTTGGTTCTGTTATTGTTTATAATGGTTTGACATGATGAACATATCTAATCTTAAGATACCCTTAATTATCCGCAGCAGTGATTGACAGTAATATTTACAGAATGATACTATAGGTATGCAATTAGTGTATTAACAGTAATAGTACACTAGGGTTTTGGCTAGTGATAAGTGAATTCAGGAAAGGGGAACAGCATGATTCTCATAGATTTAAAAGACAGCCGGCCAATCTATGAACAGGTGGTGGATAAATTCAAAATGCTGATTTTGAAGGGAGCCATAGCGCCGGATGAAAAATTACCTTCTGTCAGGAATCTGGCAGTTGATTTGTCCATTAATCCCAATACGATTCAAAGGGCTTATGCCGAGCTTGAGAGGCAGGGCTATATTTATACCGTAAAGGGAAAGGGAAACTTTGCGGCAGACAGGGATAAGCTGATTGACGGATATAAGGAAGAAATATTGAAACAATTAAGAGAAATCTGCCAGCTGGCAATTTCCGTAGGCATGACGGAGAAGGAAATTATAAACAACATTAAGGGTGGAGGAGCTTATGATTGAAATAAGAAATGTGAGTAAAACATTTGATGACAGCAAAGCGGTTGACAATGTAAGTGTTTCCATTAAAGAAAATACCGTATTTGGCCTGATTGGTACCAATGGTGCGGGAAAAAGTACGGTGCTGCGAATGGTTGCAGGAGTGCTGGAACAGGATGAGGGAGAAATAGCAATAGACGGACTGCCCGTATTCGACAATATGGAAGCTAAGCGGAAGATATATTTTATTGCCGATGAACCTTATTTTTTTGCCAATAGCAATGCAGTGGATATGCAGAAATATTTATCAACTGTTTATCCGGAATTTGCTGTCAGTGATTATTATACCTATCTGGTTAATTTCGGATTGGATAAGAAACGTAAAATAAATACGTATTCAAAAGGAATGAAAAAGCAGCTGGCGCTTATTTGCGGAGTCTGCAGCGGAACGAAATATCTGCTTTGTGACGAGACCTTCGACGGACTGGATCCTGTTATGCGTCAGGGCATCAAAAGTATTTTTGCAGGGGAAATGTCAAAGCGCGGAATGACGCCCGTAATTGCATCTCACAATTTAAGGGAACTGGAAGATATTTGTGACCATGTGGGGCTTCTGCACAAGGGAGGCGTGCTTTTGTCCAAGGATTTAGAAGACATGAAATGTAATATTCAGAAGGTACAGTGTGTTTTTAAAAGTAATGAAGATGAAGCCAGGGTGATTGCTTCACTGGATATTATGAAAAATGAAAAGCGCGGTTCTTTGAACACGCTGACTGTGCGCGGCAATAAAGCAGAGATACTTGCCATTTTTGCTACTGTAAACACAGTATTTTTTGAAGCGTTGCCTCTTTCATTAGAGGAAATCTTTATCAGTGAAACGGAGGTAGTGGGCTATGATATCAAAAAACTCATTCTTGGCTAGCCTGAAGGAAAACAGTAAAAGAAGAATCTGGTTATGGCTTCTTTCGGCTCTGAGTTATCTGGTTATTTTTCCCACAGCTGTGGCTATGGCTATCAGCAGAGGGAAGAGAAGTGAAGAATATCTGATAGAATCTCTTGGGGAGGCTTTGGGCAGGCAGGCGCTGCAGGAACAGCTTATAAAAGGAATGGAGCAGTTTTTCGGCATTACAAATCCTGTTATGTGGCTTGTGATTGCAGCATTTGCAGTAGTCAGCGCTATTCAGGGATTTAGCTATCTTTACAGCAAAAAGAAAATTGATTTTTATATGGGTATGCCGGTAAAGCGCAGCAGACGTTTTTGCGTGATATGGCTGAATGGTATTTTAATATATTTGATACCGTATTTCACAGGGCTTCTCATTGCCGGATTGATTGCAGCGGTAAACGGTGTAATGACAGCTTCTGTTTTGAGGGAAGCGGCTCTGGCTTATGGAATTTATCTTTGTTTCTTTTTGGGCGTGTATCATTTAACGATTTTGGCAGTGATGCTTACAGGTAATGTGATTATAACCTGCTTCGGTACGGCAGTGTTTTTCTTATATGAATGGTGTGTAAGGTTAATTATTCAGAGTTACCAGGCGCTGTTCTTTAAATTTTATTCTTACAGTGGGAATTCCGCAGAGCCGCTGTTTTCCCCGTTTACTATTTTGCTTCAGTATGCTGGCAAACATGAAAACGGTCAGGGAAGCGGTTTGTCTGCCGTTGTTTACCTGCTGCTGTTTGCAGTGATTGTGGGAGCGGTTGCCTATATTTGTTACTTGAAACGTCCGGCGGAGGCTGCCGGTAAAGCAATGGCATTTACCCTGCCCCAGCCCATCATTAAAATTTTGCTTGTAGTTCCTGTTACTTTGCTTGCCGGTTGTCTGGTCAGTGATATTGTGGGATATAGTCCGATATATGGAGAAGGCAAAGAAGGCTTTATTATTTTTGCAATGGCTGTTGTACTGATAGTTTCCAGCTGCCTGATTCAGATTCTCTATGAATTTGATATAAAGGGGATTCTTCATAAGAAGCATCACATATTCATTTCAGCGGTTGCAGTTGTGATTGTTTTCCTGATATTCAGATATGACTTACTTGGGTATGATTCCTATATACCAAAGGCTGACAGTGTTGCCAGCGCAGCATTTGTACCGCCTTATGAATACAGGTATTATGGGGGAGATAATTATTTTTCTGAAGATATGGAACACATAAGTAAAATAAGCTATGTGGAAGAAAACATGTATTTGTCGGATGTAGGCGCTGTGAATAAACTGATGAAGCTGTCTATTGATGAGATGAACAAATATGATAATTTATCTCAGCTTTTTAATGAAGAGAATGATGATTCCCTCTGGTATAAGGCAACTGTTATATTCCGAATGGACAATAAAAGAAATGTATACAGAGATATTTATGTAAATGTAAATAACCCGGAAGTGGCAGCGCTCCTTGATAGAATCGAGGCTTCCGATGAATATATAAGCGGTATTAATATGGGAGCATCAGAATTGCTTGCCAAAATTCTGGCAGATGATGAAAGCAAAGCTGTTGTTTCCTATGGGGACAATTACTACCAGCAGAAATTAAGCAGTCAGGAAGCGGAAGAGTTTCTTGCTTTATACATAGAGGATGTGAAAGGAATAGGATTTACCAAATTGAGGGAAAGTATTCCGTGCGGAAGTCTCAGGTTTTCTATTGTAAAGAAGTATCTTACGCACAGCAGTTATTTTGATACGGAGTTTCCGATTTATCCGTTCCATACACGCTGCGTGGAATATCTGAAGGAGCATGGCTATTATAGGGAAAGCTTTATTAATCCGGAGGATGTGGAGCGGATTCAGGTTACTAACTATAATATGAATATTGCAGCAGAAAAGCAAAAGCAGTGGCAGGAACAGCTGGCTTTGGACTCCGATGTATCAGTTGTATCAGAAAGCGCATGGAGCAATTTGGAGTACAGCCGTTATGCATCTTATGACAGTCTGGATGATATCAGCGAATTATGCAACGCATTATACCCACAAGACTGGCTGAGTCAATCATGGCATATGGGAACAAGCGAAGATACAGACTATAGTATCACTGTTTATTTTAAAAGTGACAGCCAGCCGGCAAAAGATAATATGAGTGTAGGTACGTACTGTTTTAAGGCAGAAGAGGTTCCGCAGTTTGTTATTGATGATACGGTTTACCGGGAATAAAAATTCTGTAAAAGAGCAGGACAAAATATCTAAAAAAAACATGGTATTTTAGAGTAAAACAAGGTAACATAGAGTCAGTATTGTATACTGGCTCTTTTGTTATGTTACGGCAGAAGGCTTTTAATATGCAAATATATAAAATGGAAAAAGGAGTATTGGTTATGAAAGTAGTAAGGGAAGGCAGCAGATTGAAAGTAATGAACGGTATGAATCAGGTATGGATTGAACCCTGGGGGGAAAATTCCCTGAGAGTCCGTATGACCTGTGAATCTGAAATGGATAAAAATGACTGGGCATTGTCGGAAAAGCCGGAAGAATGTGAGGCGGTTATTACGGAGGAGGAAGTAGATATTACCGACCCCTGGTATAAAGGGGAAGAGTGGTCAAAGTATCATATGACGGGGCATATATATACATTGGTAAACGGTAAAATTACGGTTAAGATTAATCCGGAAGGATGGCTTAGTTTTTACAATCAAAAAGGAGAATTGCTGACAGCTGAATACTGGAGGAACAGAGACAGGATTAATCGTTATGCAGTGCCTCTGCGTATCGGCGCACGGGAAATGAAGCCGGTACAGGGAACTCAGGATTATGAATTGACAGCGCGGTTTGAAGCTTATGATGATGAAAAAATCTTTGGTATGGGGCAGTATCAGGAAAAGAATCTGAACAAAAAAGGCGCAATTCTGGAACTCGCCCACAGGAACAGCCAGGCAAGCGTTCCCTTTATGGTTTCAAGCAGAGGATATGGATTTTTCTGGAACAATCCGGCTATCGGAACAGCTGTTTTTGGCGCTAACAAAACGGAATGGTATGCAAAGCGTACAAGAAAAATGGATTATTTTATTACAGCAGGAGATACGCCTGCGGAAATCGAAGAACAGTACAGTGCCGCAACGGGCAGAACTCCAATGATGCCTGAATACGGTCTCGGTTATTGGCAGTGTAAGCTTCGTTACCGCAATCAGGAAGAAATTCTGGAAGTAGCAAGGGAACATAAGAGAAGAGGCCTTCCCATGGACGCAATCGTTGTGGATTTTTTCCACTGGTCCATGCAGGGAAATTTTGAATTTGAAAAAAGAGACTGGCCGGATCCGGATGCAATGGTAAAGGAATTGAAGGAGCTTGGCATTGAAACTGTAGTCTCAGTGTGGCCCACAATTGATGAAAGAAGCAAATACTTCAGTGAAATGAATGACAATGGATATCTCGTAAGGACGGACAGGGGAAACGGCAACCATATGACATGGATGGGAAATATAATGTTTTATGATACAACTCATCCGGGAGCAAGGGAATTTGTCTGGAATAAATGCAAAGAAAATTACTATAAAAAGGGAATAAGAATTTTCTGGCTGGATGAGGCAGAACCGGAATACGGACCGTATGACTTTGATAATTACCGTTATTATGCGGGACCGGCGCTTCAATGTTCCAATATTTATCCTGTTATGTATGCAAAAGGATTTTATGACGGCTTGAAAGCTGAGGGTGAAAAAGAAGTCATGAGCCTTGTACGATGTGCATGGGCAGGCAGTCAGAAATATGGTGTTTTGACCTGGTCAGGCGATATTCATTCTTCCTTCCGTGCCATGAGAGAGCAGCTGCAGGCAGGCCTTAACATGGGAATGGCAGGTATTCCATGGTGGACCTCTGATATCGGCGGATTTATCGGCGGTGATATTAAAGACCCCGGTTTCCGGGAATTGCTTCTGCGCTGGTTTGCATGGGGAGCCTTCTGCCCGGTGTTCAGGATGCACGGAGAGCGCTCGCCGTGGTATGAAAGGGAGCAGGAATTTATCGATGGAGTACGCCAGCTGACTTCAGGGCAGGATAATGAAGTCTGGAGCTTTGGGGAAGAAAATTATGAGATACTGAAAAAGTACTTATTTATCAGGGAAAGCCTGCGTCCATATATCAGAGAATGCATGAAAAAGGCAAGTGAAACAGGAGAGCCTGTCATGAGACCGTTATTCTTTGATTTCCCCGCTGATAAGCAATGCTGGGAGACGGAAGATGCTTATATGTTTGGAAGCGACATACTGGTAGCTCCGGTTATGGAAGCCGGAGTGGAGGAAAGAGCTGTATATCTTCCGGCAGGCTGCAAATGGACAGAAAGCGCTACGGGAAAAGTATACGAAGGCGGCAGAACAATTTCTGCAAAAGCGACGATTGATATTATTCCGGTTTTTATAAAAGAGGGAACGAATCATAAGGTTTATTAATAAAATATAGTATGAATTTATCTTTTGTTAAAAAGTAACAAAAAAATTTGAACTTCAAATAAACTTTGAAGTTGAATTATATCATTCCACTGCAAGAAAAAGTAATATAATACTAATTTGAATATGAAAGAAGGATTGATATTCAAAAAATTGAACAATATAGTTTTAAAGTTGCGAATTAAGCAGAACGGGATTAAATTAGTCAGCCCGAATGGAATTAACAAGCAGATAATTTATGAGCAATATATTTTTAAAAATGACTTTCGTTACCTGGATTTGATTTCATTTTAAACGCTAAAATGCCGATAAATACTGAGAAAAATGGTTAAGAAGAAAAATGAGCATTATATTTTTAAAAATTAGTTGTACATAATTGACAAATCGCAATCAAAGGGGCTTAAAATACTTGAAAATGACATTTTTAAGTGTTAGGATAAAAGTAACATAAAAGGTTAATGATTGCTAAAATGACTGGAAACTAAATTTGTTTTTATAATGTGTCAAAGGAGAGTAGACAGATATGAACAAAATTTCAAGGAGAATGAAAAGACTGTTGGCTGTATTGCTGGTGGAACTTGTAGTAGCAGTTAATGTAATTACAAGCTATGCAAATACTCCGAGTGAAACATCCTACATGGAAACAACAGATGAAGATGGCAATGTATCACTTCAAAAAGTAGAAACACCAGAACCGGAAAAAAGTGATGCGCCGATTTCCGATTCAACGGAAGAAACAACGGAAAAAAGTGATGCGCCGGCTTCTGGTTCAGCGGAAGAAACAATTGAGACAGGGAAGACACCTGTACAGGATCCCGGAGCTGAGCAGAAAACTGATGCGGAATCGGCAGATACGCAGCCTGCTGATGCTGTACCCAGTGCAAATATTCCTGTTGAAACACCTACAGAGGTACCTGCTCCATTGAATGGAGAAGAGCCGTCTTCCACAGATGCAGTTGAATCACCTTCAACAGATGCAGAGACAACACCTTCGGCAGATGCAGAGACAACACCTTCGGCAGATGCAGAGACAACTCCTTCAGCGGATGCAGAGTCAACTCCTTTGGCAGATGCAGTTGAATCACCTTCAGCGGAAGCGGCAGCAACATCTTCGGCAGATGCGGTTGAATCACCTGCAGCGGAAGCGACAGCAACACCTTCGGCAGATGCAGCTGAATCACCTTCAGCGGAAGTGGTAGAATCATCTTCGGCAGAGACAACAGCAGCACCTTTGACAGATACGGAAGAATCATCTTCGGCGGATGCGACAGTGTCTCCCTCGACAGATGCAGAGAAATCACCTTCAGCAGAAGCAACAGCAACTCCTTTGATTGATGATGAAACAGCTGTTACGCCTGAACCGACATCGGAAGCAACGTCAACTCCTTCGACAGAAGACGAAAAAAATAGTTCACCTGAACCCACGGTAAAACTTACAGCTGAAATGTCTGAGGAAGAAAAAATAGCAGCTGTAAATTCTACATTTGAAAGTGAAGGAATGACAGTAACTGAAACCGGAAGCTTTCTGGGAATGTCCTTTTACAAAGTTTCAGCTTTAAGTTTGGAAGATGATGAAGAAGAGGAAGAAGATGATAAAAAGAGTGCAGAAGAACTGCTGAAAGAAATTAATGATATTACAGATGGATATTCCATATATACTGATACACTTGATTTGAACGGTCATATGCAGGCTGATATTGCGGCAAAAGTGTTAAATGCCAATACAACATTAGAGGTTGGCGGCGACAGCCATAATGAATATGATGCAATTGAAAGAGATTGCTATATTGGAGAAATTAATATCAGCAGTGAAGGAAAGTTGGATTTTGGCAGCGCTACCGGTGATGTAAAACTTGAAAATTCGGTAGTATACACAGATGAGGATGGAAGCCAGCATTATAAGTATAAATATTTGGATGATGATGGTAATTATTTAGAATCTTATACTATTGGCGATAAGACATATACGGCTGAGAGTGGTTCTATTCTTGTTGTGAAGACGGAAGAAGACGGGACAGAAACTGTTTTTTATATGAAGAAGAATGGCGGTCAGACAGTTGATGGAAAGCCTGATTTAAATATTGTAAATGACAGTATTAATATTGACAAAAATCTGGAAGCTATTGCAGTGGCTGCAACAGAATTAGCACAGCAGAAGAATACAGACGGAGCATTTGTTGATCTCACGATGAGCAATGAAAATGGTCAAAAGGGAAAGATTGACATAACAAATAGTGAGACAACAGTGACTGTTGTAAATGTAACAATGGGTTCCGAGAATGGATGGCAGTATATTAAAGATGAGGATGGTAATAAGCATTCTAATGAAGCCGATAAGATTAAAATCTATGCTAATGAGAATCAGGTATGCATTATCAATGTAAATGTTGATGATGCAGCTGAAGGAACAGTGATTAATCTGATGAAATATTCAATTAATGACAAGGGCTCGGATTCTGCTACAACCTCTGATACAGCAAGAACTTATGCAGATAAGATAGTTTGGAATTTTGGAAATTATACAGGAACTATTAATTTGGGTGGTAGTATTATCGGACGCGTTATAGCGCCGCTTGCAACAATTGTTGTTAGCAATACTGGTACCGGTTCATTGGTTGCTGAAAATGTTGAGATTGCTTCAGGTGAATGGCATAGTGTATCAACTCCTACACCAGAGATGACACCTACGCCAATGAAAACCCCTGAAGTAACGCCTACACCTGAAGTAACACCTACACCTGAAGTAACACCTACACCTGAGGTGACACCTACACCGGAACCTACAGCGACACCAACGGCAACGCCTACCGCAACACCAACGGCAACGCCTACCGCAACACCAACGGCAACGCCAACTGCAACACCTACAGCGACACCAACGGCAACGCCTACCGCAACACCAACGGCAACGCCTACTGCAACACCTACAGCGACGCCGACCGCAACACCTACACCTACAGCTACACCTACGGCAACACCTACACCGGAACCTACGGCAACGCCTACACCGGAACCTACAGCAACACCTACACCGGAACCTACAGCAACACCTACACCGGAACCTACGGCAACGCCTACACCGGAACCTACAGCGACGCCGACCGCGACACCAACGGCAACGCCTACCGCAACACCTACGGCAACGCCGACCGCAACACCTACAGCGACGCCAACGGCTACACCTACAGCGACACCTACGGCAACGCCGACCGCAACACCTACAGCGACGCCGACCGCAACACCTACAGCGACGCCAACAGCAACACCTACAGCGACGCCAACGGCTACACCTACGGCAACGCCAACAGCAACACCTACAGCGACGCCAACGGCTACACCTACAGCGACACCAACGGCAACGCCAACAGCAACGCCGACCGCAACACCTACAGCGACGCCGACCGCAACACCTACAGCGACGCCAACGGCTACACCTACAGCGACACCTACGGCAACGCCAACAGCAACACCTACGGCAACACCGTCAACAACGCCTACGGAGACACCGTCAGCGACACCTACAGCTGAGGTAACGCCAACACCTGGCACTGAGGAGACTCCAACACCGGAGGTAACACCTACACCTGGTACCGAGGAAACTCCTGAACCGGAAACAACATCTACACCTGATGCACCTAATACGCCGGATAACCCGGGAACACCGGATATTCCGAATGAGCCCGAAACACCTGACGCGCCTGAAACGCCGGATACTCCTGTAACACCTGACTCATTTGATGTACCTGATACACCGACAGCTCAAGTGTTAGGAGCAACAAGAATTCGTGAGGGCGGTACAGGCGGAGCAGTGCTTGGAGCTAAACGTGGTGTTGAATGTGCAGTACTGGGTAAGAGAAGAAGACCCGCAACCGGAGATAGTGTAGCAATCTTTGTCTGGATGATTGCATTGTTTGCAGCAATTGGCGGAGCACTTACATCAATGGTAATGATGAGAAGTAACAGTAAGAAAAAATAGAATAAACAGGAGTTCTCGGAATGTGTAAAAGGATTATGATGCTGCTTTTGACGGGAATGCTTATAGCAACTGTCGGATGCGGTAACAAGGCAGATAATTCCGAAGAGATAACTGGAGAATCAGCAGTGGAGGAGTCCACTGCTGATTCTGATAGTATCGAAACGGAATCTGAAAACGAAGAAGAATTGAATAATGTTGAAGATGAAGCAGAAAGTGAACAAACTGTTTTTGAAGAAGCGGAATTAGCTTGCTCGCTGCCGGATGGATTTGAGCCTCATCCTGATGAAGAAGGGCTGTATGTTTATAAAACTTATCCCAAAGACATATCTACAATCAGTTATGTAATATCTGAAAGTGATGAAGATATTTCAGATATTTCAAAAGAAGCGTTCAAGGAAATGCTTGAAGCAGATTATATGGAAGCATATGGCGATGAGGTAATAATCAATATTACTGAATTTAAGGATATTAAGGTTGACGGCAGAAAGGGACTGCGTATTATGCTTGACTGTGAGTTCAAAGGTCAGGAATATGAGCAGTTAATGTATATGCTTTTTAATGGTAATGAAGCACATATTTTGAATTTTACGCAGGAAAAAGGCGGAAAATGGATGGATGAATTTCTTGCCTGCGGAGATTCGCTTACGTTTGAATAATTAATATGATAATATAAGGAACCTTTATATAAAAAGGTTCCTTTTTTACAGAGGTATAAAATGGAAGAACGTTTAATTGACAGGTTTTTGAATAAAGAATTTTCTGTGCATAATATAACATTTAAAGTAGTAGATATAGCGTTTATTCTTTGTTTGTTTATATTAGCCTTTTTGGTGCGGTTAAAGCTGATGCCGATTGAGTCGGCAGATTATTTTGGATTTTTAAAAGAATGGATGCAGACCATAAGGGAAAATGGCGGCTACAGATCTTTATCCATGGAAATATCCAATTATACA
Organism: Lachnospiraceae bacterium; assembly: GCA_017621815.1. Taxonomy (GTDB): domain Bacteria; phylum Bacillota; class Clostridia; order Lachnospirales; family Lachnospiraceae; genus Suilimivivens. The sequence continues at coordinate 29,753 of JAGASK010000030.1, forward strand.
TCTCCTTATATGTATATAATGACCATATTATCTTATTTTGATGTGAATGATTTATATGCATTGAAAATGGTATCTGTTTTTTTTGACTATGTGGCTGCTTTGGCTGTATTTTTGATTTTATATCATATGACAAAAAACGTAAGGAAATCTATTCTGGGAATGGGAATATTATTATTGTCTCCAACTGTAGTGATAGACGGCGCTTACTGGTGTCAATGTGATATTATCTATACATCTTTCCTGCTTTACTCTTTTTATTTCTTTTTAAAAGATAACAGTAAGAAATCAGCAGTTTTTTTCGGACTGTCATTTATGTTTAAACTGCAGTCTTTGTTTTTGCTTCCGTTTTTTATTATTATGTGGCTGAAAAGAAGGACGATTAAGCTCAGGCATTATTTAGTTGTTCCTGTTATTTATTTAGTTAGTATTATACCGGCATGGATGATAGGACGTGATTTTAAAGAACTGATTATGGTTTATTTTAATCAGTCAGGATATTATCCGTGGGGAACGTTGAATTATCCTAATGTTTATGCCCTGCTTGGAGAAGCAATGCCTGATATGCGCCATGCAGCAGAAGTGAGCGGAGCAGGTATGTTTATGACAATTATAATGCTGGGCTGTATTGCTTATTATTTTTATACGAAGGAAATAAGACTGACAGACGAGATGCTTGTTACATTAGCAATGTTCACGGTTGCAATCATCGTTTATTCATTACCGCATATGCATGACAGATATGGTTTTTTGATAGATTTATTTGCTGTTATTTATGGGGTATATAATGTGAGAAAACTGCCGGTTACCTGTGGGTTTATGTTAATATCCGTTTTGACCTTTATGCCGTATTTGATAGCTGTGGATATTATGCCTCTGCAGTATATGGCTATGGGACTTTTGGGGCTGATAGTTTATGTGGGTTATGACTTATATAATCAGGTTCAGAAAAATCTGGTACTGCCCTGCGAACAGGACAGTACCGTAAATTCAGGGGATTAGAGCACTAATATCCAATCCTTTAACCACCGCAGCCGGAGTCCGTATTCTTTGTAAACAGGGAGCCCGGAGACCACAGGGAAGAAGAGGAAGAAAACAATTATGGCAGTTATCATGTATATGATAACTGCTTTTTTGCCCCATTTAAACCGGTTGATAATAAAATCCATGGTGTAACCCATCATCAGCATTACAAATAAAATGGCAGGAAAGTAGTGATAGATAAAGGTAATACGGCCTATGCTCATCCAGGGCACATACTGGGCTAAATAGGAAATGCAAAGGAAGCCTGCTTTTTTATCCCTTTTTATGATCCATCTGAAAATGAGAAAGAAAACGCAGGGAATACCTGCCCACCAGATAGCGGGGTTGCCCATACAGCTTACGGCGCTTACGTCAGTTGCATTTACCATGTCATTAGCATCCAGAAGCGGCATCCATATGATTGGCCATTCATAAAATGGTGAACTGTAGTAATGTTCAGCTACCAGATTGTGGTGGTAATCAAACATGGAGATGGAACCTTGTATTGCCTTGTCAATCAGTCCGTTATATTCAGTGTATCCTACAACGGGAATAAATGACAGGGTATAGACGGTTAATGGGATAACAATGAAAAAGGTGCAGCAGAAGAGAAAAAGCTGTCTCACCTGTCTGGCGGGGAAATGGTCTATAGTATACCAGATAAACAGGATGCCCAAACCTGCACCTGCATAAACTCCTGTCCATTTTGTTGATATGCCGAATGCCATGGTTATGCCGGATAATGCCAGGGGTAAAAGGACATCCCTGGGAATTTTTTTATCCTTTTTCGAGGTCTTTAATCTGCGGTATGAGATGTCTTTCTGAAAATATTCATACATAAAGTAGTACATTAATAAGATGAAAAATGCAGCAAAAATGTCTATGGTGGCAATTCGCGACAGGGTATAATGCATGCAGTCAAAGGTTAAAAGTGCAGCTGAAGCTGTGGCAATTATGGTATTGTTAAACAGTTTTTTTGCAAAAACATACATTACGGCAATAATGAGGATGCCGAAAATGACGGACATAAAACGCCAGCCAAAAGGATTCATGCCGAATATTCTGATACCAAGAGAAATTAATATTTTACCGAAATGAGGGTGGGTTGTCTCATATGTGGGAAGCTTATGAATAAACTCATAGGCGGTTCTTCCGTGATATACCTCATCAAACATGGTGCCGGTCATGTAAGTTGTTACTTCCGGAAACATATCCTGTTCATCAAATAATTCAGGATAGTCAGAGGCATTTTCAGGAGTGATAATTGTACCGTCTGTCTTTTGTACTACGAATTCATTAAAAACAGCTTTATCATCAGTGGAAACCAAACCAATATAACGTACATAATAATTAATGTCCAGTTTGTTCCAGGCGAAGACAGATTCCACTGCAGCGTCTCCGTTAATCACTTCCCAGCTTCCCGTTACTTCATTAAAGACGGAGATGGAAAGGTGCCTTGTATTTAAATTTCCAAGAAAAACTGAAATGGAGCCTATATCCGTATATTCCCCGAAGTCCAGAACAATGTCACGATTTTCGGAGGTAGCGGTATATGAAGTTTCCGGTGCATAAGTGTTTCCCAGTCTGAAAAAGGCCAGAACTGCAAAGATTAGCAGCAGTACGCTAAGACAGACATAATCATTTCTTTTCATAAGCATATTCCCTCACTTTTTACTTATTACAGTATAACAATTTATGCATCCGAAAACAACAGAATTTCTGTGTGAATTTCTGTGTGAATGTATGCAGGTTCAGATTAAAGAAAGAAAAACTGGTTATATTATTTGCAAAGGCTTATGAAAATTACAGGAGGAAGTTTGATGAAAACCTATATGCAGATTACAAATATACACGGCAGGGAGATTCTGGATTCCAGGGGAAACCCTACAGTTGAAGCGGAAATTACACTGACTGATACCATGACCGGCAGAAGATATGCCGGAAAGGCGGCTGTTCCTTCAGGGGCAAGTACCGGCAGATTTGAAGCAGTGGAACTGCGGGATGCGGAAACCAGGTATTTCGGACTGGGGGTAAAAAAGGCAGTCAGCAATATTAACACTAAAATAAAAGAAGCCATAGCAGGCAGAAATGGCCTGAATCAAATTGAGATAGACAGAATTTTAATGGAAACGGACGGAACTGATAATAAGGGGAATTTAGGGGCAAATGCTACTCTTGCTGTTTCCATGGCGGTTGCAAGAGCAGCGGCGAAGGCTCTCAGCATTCCTTTGTATCAATATCTGGGCGGTGCATATACAAGGCTTATGCCTGTGCCCATGATGAATATTTTAAATGGAGGGCGCCATGCTTCCAATACAGTGGATTTTCAGGAATTTATGATTATGCCGGTTCAGGCGGAAAGTTTTTCGGATGCACTTCGAATTTGTGCTGAGATTTATCATTTTCTGAAAAAAATACTGGAGGAAAAAGGATTGTCAACCGGGGTAGGGGATGAGGGGGGATTCGCGCCGGATCTTCCTGATGCGGAAGCTGTGCTGTCTCTTATTATTGAAGCAGTTGAAAAAAGTAAATATTTACCAGGACAGGATATCAAAATTGCTCTTGACGTGGCAAGCAGTGAATTATACAATGAAAAAACAGGTATGTATCATTTTCCCGGAGAAAGTTCTTTAAAGGGAAAAGACATCGTCAGGGACACTTCTGAAATGATAGCCTATTATGAAAGTTTAATCGAAAAATTTCCTATTATATCTATTGAAGACGGACTGGCAGAAGATGATTGGGATGGCTGGAAGCTTCTGACGCAAAGGCTTGGCAATAAAATTCAGCTCGTTGGGGATGATTTGTTTGTTACCAATACGAAACGTCTTGATGCAGGAATTAAGCTGCAGGTGGCTAATGCAATTTTAGTGAAGGTGAATCAGATTGGTACTGTTTCGGAGGCTATGGAAGCCATTGAAATGGCACAGAAAAACGGTTACAGGGCAGTGATTTCCCACAGGTCAGGAGAAACAGAGGATACTTTTATTGCAGACCTTTCTGTAGCGGTAAATGCCGGACAAATAAAAACCGGAGCACCCTGCAGGAGTGACAGAGTGGCCAAATATAATCAGCTCCTTCGGATTGAAGAAGAGCTGGGCACGGTAGCCTGTTATAAGGAACCGTTTAATAAAATATAAGATAAATGAAACAAAAGAAAATGTGAGGGGTAATACAAATGAGAAAGAGAAAAACAGGTTTAAGATTGACAGCATTTTTTTTAGCGGCTGCGGTGCTCTGGATGCTGCCATCATCCGTATCCCATGCAGTAAGTGCGAGCGGGGCTATTGCCCAGGGAGTGGATGTTTCCATGCATAACGGAGCAATTGACTGGAGTAAGGTTGCAGGAGCCGGAATGAAGTTTACCTTTATTAAAGTAGGAAGCACCAAAAGCGGGATTGATCCCAACTTTGCCGCCAATATTACGAATGCCCAGGCGGCAGGCTTAAAGACAGGAGTATACCTTTATTCTTATGCAACCACACCCCAGGCGGCTGCTGATGAAGCCAATCTTGTATTACAGTGGATTGACGGATATACGGTGAATTATCCTGTGGTATTTGATATCGAAGATAAATGCCACAAAAACTTAAGTGAACAGCAGCTGATTGATATTATTAATGCTTTTTGTACAACAATTGATGCAGCGGGTTATTATCCCATGGTTTATTCCAATAAAAATATGTTTGTAAATAAACTCAGTATCTGCGGCTGGGACAAATGGGTAGCACAGTATAATGACAGCTGCGAATATAATAACAATGTTTGTTTCTGGCAGTATTCCAGCCATGGAAGCGTTAACGGATTTGGCAGCCGTGTGGATGTTAATTATCAGTATAAGGATTACAGTCAGCTTATTATTCCTGAGGGATTTATTGAGCACAACGGCAATGTACGTTTTTATCGTAATTGGCGGATGCAGAAAGGCTTTGTAGATTATAATAATACCCGGTATTATTTAGACGGTGCGGGCAATCTGGTTCGCGGCTGGTTTTCGGATCAGACCGGTACTTATTATCTTTCACCCCAGGACGGAAGCATTGCAAGAGGACAGTGCGTGGTAGATGGAGCGGATTATTATTTTACTGCCGAAGGCATTAAAATGACAGGCTGGGTGGTGTTGGGTGACCAAAGGTATTATTATGAACCTTCTAATAACGGAATTATGAAGCGTGAGTGGTTCAGTGATGCGGAAGGACATTTTTACTTTTTTGACAGAACAGACGGCCATATGCTGACAGGAGATCAGGTTATTGACGGCGCAAGGTATTTGTTTGGAGCAGACGGAATACGTGTTACGGGAATGACTGAAAGGGAAGACGGAACTTACTATTATGACACTGCTACGGGACAGCTTATGTACGGTTTTATTACTTTATCCGATAAAACTTATTATGCAGATGAGGCAGGGCATATTGTTACAGGAGTATATACGATTGATAACCAGCCCTATTACTTTGATGCTTCGGGAGTTCTTATTAAAAATCAACAGGTGGTTCTTGACGGAATATCTTACTATACCACACCTGACGGAATTTTTATGCCGGCAGAAGAACCGGTGCAGGAAGAAGGAGCTGCATAGATAAACGATTTAAAGAACGTAAAGTTTAAGATAAAATGCTTGAATTCTGGTGTTTTATATGGTACACTAGTATTTGCTTGGCATTAGGAGGTGTAAAAATGGCAGTTTTCAGAATAATAATTCAGGTTTTATTCATTATAATATGTATCGCATTAACCGTGTTAGTATTAATGCAGGAAGGCAAATCAGCAGGACTTGGAGCAATCAGCGGAGCTGCTGAGACATACTGGGGCAAGAATAAGGGCCGTTCTATGGAGGGTAAGCTTGTTAAGATTACCAAGTATCTGGCGATAGGCTTTATGTTAATCAGTATTATTTTAAATCTTAATGTATTTTAGGACTTAAGGCATTCCTCATTGGAATGCTTTTTTCATATCACGGGAAAGTGCTTTGGATAGTTCCGTAATATGAAAAAAGCCGAAAGAATTTTGCAGCGGCTATCAGATATGTCTGTACAGAATGAAAGGGAAATATGAATTCGGAATTGTATAATAAAAGAAAAAACTTAATATGTGAACTGGTAGAGGATGAATTCTATGTACCGATGAAGGAAAAGGAACTTGCTGTTTTTATGCAGGTAAAGCCTGAGGAAAGGGCTGAACTGAAGCAGATTCTTGAAGACCTGTTATCAGAAGGAAAGCTTCAGATAACAAAGAGGGGTAAGTATTTAAAAGGAGAGGGCAGACCGGAGGGGCTGACAGGCACTTTCATCAGCAATGCAAGAGGCTTTGGTTTTGTGGAAATAGAAGGCAGGGAGCAGGATTTATTCATCCCTGAGAATGAAACAGGCGGTGCATTTCATCAGGATAAGGTCCAGGTGGAATTGTTAAAGAGCCAGCATGGCAAGCGTCAGGAAGCCAGGGTTGTTAAAATACTGGAACATGGAATGAAAAAGGTGGTTGGTACCTTTGAGAGCTCTAAAACCTTCGGATTTGTTATTCCCGATAACGGAAAGCTTTCTTCTGATATTTTTGTGCCTGCAGAGCGTTCTAAGGGAGCAGTAACAGGGCATAAAGTAGTAGTGGAGCTTACGGATTACGGTGATGAGAAGCATAAGCCTGAGGGAAAGGTAGTTGAAATTCTGGGACATATTAATGACCCCGGTGTGGACATTATGTCTGTGGTTAAGGGATTTGAACTTCCGGTTGAGTTTGAAGAAAAGGTGCTGAATCAGGCGCAGAGGATGAATAAAGAGGTTTCTGAGGCTGATATGTCCGGACGTAAGGACCTTCGTGATGTAATGATGGTTACCATAGACGGTGAGGATGCCAAGGATCTGGATGATGCCGTAAATGTATATAAAGACGGTGAAAATTACTGCCTTGGCGTTCATATTGCGGATGTTACCAATTATGTTCAGGAAAATTCAGCGCTGGACAGGGAAGCTCTGAAAAGAGGAACCAGCGTATACTTGGTGGACAGAGTGATTCCTATGCTGCCTCATGCATTATCAAATGGGATTTGTTCTCTGAATCAGGGAGTGGACAGACTTGCTTTAAGCTGTATTATGACAGTGAATCCCAAGGGGGAAGTGATAGACTATGAAATTGCGGAATCGGTTATCCGGGTGGACAGAAGAATGACTTATACTGCGGTAAAAAAGATTCTGGAGGATGAGGATGATGAAACAATCCGGGAATATGAGCAGCTGGTTCCCATGTTCAGGCTGATGCAGGAACTTGCGGTTATTTTAAGGGAAAAGCGGAAGAAACGCGGCTCTATTGACTTTGATTTTCCGGAGAGTAAAATTATTCTGGACAGAGCAGGAGTACCTCTTGATATCAGGCCTTATGACAGAAATACAGCAACTAAAGTTATTGAGGACTTTATGCTTCTGGCAAATGAAACGGTTGCACAGCATTTTTTCTGGCAGGAACTTCCTTTTATCTATCGGACCCATGAAAATCCCGATGCGGAAAAAATATTGAAGCTGGGCACTTTTATTAATAATTTTGGCTATAACATTAAAATAAAGAGCGGAGACAATGAAATACATCCCAAGGAAATTCAAAAGCTTCTCTGCAAAATTGAAGGAACAGATGAGGAAGCTCTAATTGCGCGGTTGACACTCAGAAGCATGAAACAGGCGAGATATACAGTGAACAACACCGGACATTTCGGCCTTGCGTGCCCCTGTTATTGTCATTTCACATCTCCCATCAGGAGATACCCTGATTTGCAGATTCATCGGATTATCAAGGAACAGCTGCGTGGGAGACTGAAAGAAGAAAGAATCGAACATTACAATGCCTTGCTTCCTGAGGTGGCAAAGCATTCTTCAGAGACGGAACGCCGGGCAGATGAAGCAGAGCGTGAAACGGAGAAACTGAAAAAAGCGCAGTATATGGAAGCCAGAATCGGAAACACATATGAAGGTGTCATTTCGGGAATTACGGCATGGGGAATTTATGTTGAGCTTCAAAATACAGTGGAAGGCATGATTCATGTGTCAAAGCTGGCGGGAGATTACTATTATTATAGTGAAGAAACTTATGAGATGATAGGAAGAGATACCGGAAAGTGCTTTAAGCTGGGACAGAAGGTGGAAATAGTCGTAGAAGATGTTGACAGAATATCTAAAGTAATTGATTTTGCACTCGCCTGGCCGTGCGCCATTGGTGAAAGGGAGGATAAAGATGGCGAAGGAAGAAATGAAGCTGGTTGCCAACAACAAGAAAGCATATCATGATTATTTTATAGAGGAAAAATATGAAGCAGGTCTTGTGCTGCACGGAACGGAGGTAAAGTCTCTCAGAATGGGAAAGTGCAGTATTAAAGAGGCTTTTATCCGTATTGAAAATGGTGAAGTCTATATTTACGGCATGCATATCAGCCCCTATGAAAAAGGAAATATTTTTAATAAGGACCCGCTTCGTATCAGGAAGCTGCTTTTGCATAAGCAGCAGATTCGGAAATTAATCGGGAGCAGCGCTGAAAAAGGTTACACCCTGGTTCCTTTGCAGGTATATTTTAAGGACGGAAGGGCAAAAATAGAAATCGGGCTTGCCAGAGGTAAAAAGCTTTATGATAAGCGGCAGGATATTGCCAAAAAAGACCAGAGGCGCGAAGCGGAAAAAGAGCTGAAAGTAAGGCTCAGGGTTTAGTTTTTATGCTTTTTTAATTGCTATTTTTTAGATTAATGTTATACTATCATTGTAAGTACAAATTTATAAGGGTTAGTAAAGGTTTCGACAGGGGCCTTGCAGCTGGAGAAGCTATCCGCAGGCGATGCGTCAAATCGCAAAAATAAATATAAACGCTGAAGATAATTTAGCATTTGCTGCCTAATGGCAGCTGTCTGACTTAGTGCACCTACACATTAAGACCCAGGCATCGACTATGTAGGAAACGACACAGGCTAAGCTTTGCGCCTGTGGGCGTAATATGAAGCTACTGAATGAATCGGGGTGTCAGTTTCCTGGTTCAGGAGGGAATGAGGGTTTCCCGAAATAACTGACTATGATAGTAGAAGGACAGGGAATGGGTCTTTGGACGCGGGTTCGACTCCCGCCTAATCCATTTTATGAATGCCCCGCAGTAAGCTGCGGGGTATTTGTCAGCCCAAAACGTTTTATTTAAGGAAGGTCAAGGTATGTCAGACAGGGATAATTTGCTGGTAAGCGGATACAGCTTCGGTTCCGTTCAGGATGCAGAAACAGCCCGGGCGGAAGGAAGAAAGATAGAGTATTTTAAAGAGAAAACGAAGGGCAGAAGTCCGGCGAATCTTTTGGCGCTTTATGATAAGCTGCTGGATGAAAAAGTATTTAAGACTCCGGTGGGTTATGAATATTTGAGGCAGCTGCAAATACAGCTGCAGCAGGAAGGAATTTCAAAGGAATTAATTCGGCCTATTCCTTTATATATAAGCTTTTCTTATAATGCAGGGGAAGAAATAGAAAAAGCAGCCGTAAAACAGAGAATCAGGCAGTCAAAGACCCAAAAAGATAAAAGCGGCAGGCTTAAGCTTTCCATATACATCAATATTTTATTGGCTGTTTTGGTTGCTGCCATGTTTGTTATTACCTTGAAAAGTGATAATCCCAATATCCTGAATTATAAAAAGACTATTGTCAATCAATATGCTGCATGGGAACAGGAACTGACCAGGCGGGAGAATGAAGTGAGGAAAAAAGAACAGGAGCTGCAGCTTGATGCGGAAGCATCAGATGAAAATATGGAAACAACCGGTCAGTAATTTCACAGTTTATACATATTTAAGGGATATACTGTATTGCAGATTGAGGTGAATGTATTATGGAACAATTAAAAATATTGATGGTTGATGATGAAGCCAGAATGCGCAAGCTGGTGAAAGATTTTTTATCTAAAAGCGGCTATGAGGTGATTGAAGCGGAAGATGGCAGCCGGGCACTGGACATCTTTTTTGAACAAAAGGACATTGCCCTTGTTATTTTGGATGTTATGATGCCTAAAATGGACGGATGGGAAACCTGCCGTGAAATCAGGCAGTATTCTCAGGTGCCTATTATTATGCTGACAGCGAAATCTGATGAACGTGACGAACTGCAAGGCTTTCAGCTTGGCGTGGATGAGTATATTTCAAAGCCTTTCAGCCCCAAAATACTGGTCGCAAGAGTAGAAGCAATTCTGCGCCGGACGAATCAGCTTGGAACAGCAGAAATGCTGGAAGCAGGAGGCATTGTGGTGGATAAAGCAGCCCACAGTGTGCAGATAGACGGACAGAACGTTGATTTAAGCTACAAAGAGTTTGAACTGCTTACTTATTTTATTGAAAATAAAGGAATTGCATTGTCACGGGAAAAAATACTGAATAATGTATGGAACTATGATTATTTCGGGGATGCAAGAACCATAGATACCCATGTGAAAAAGCTGCGGAGCAAAATGGGGGCTAAGGGCGACTTGATTAAAACCATTTGGGGAATGGGGTACAAATTCGAGGCGGAATAAAAATTTTAACTAATGAGGGTGGACATGAAAAAAACAATAATAGTGATGCCTGTGGCAAATGAAGAAGAGACTATGGGACAGATTCTGGATGAAATTTTAAATCTGCCGTATGACAATCTCTATGTATATCCTGTGATTGACAGCTATTCCAGGGACAGAACGGAAGAAATCATCAGGGAAAAGGAAAAGCAAAGCGGCAGGGTAAAATGTATTTTTTATAAGGAATCAAAGGGCGTTATTACCTGTTATCTGGAGGGCTTCAGGCAGGCTTTGAAGGATGGAGCGGAAAGAATTATCGAAATGGACGGAGGCGGAAGTCACCTGCCCTCAGAGATTCCCCAATTTATTGAAAAGCTGGACGAGGGTTATGATTGTGTCTGGGGCTCCAGGTTTATCAGCGGAGGAGGTATCAGTAACCAGCCTTTATACCGCAGAATTTTAAGCGGGGGCGGTACACTTCTTGCCAATATTGTACTGGGGACGAGATTGAAGGATATGACCAGCGGATTTGAAGGCTTCCAGAGAAAAATACTGGAAAACATGAATTTGAATCAGTTCCTGTCAAAGGGGCATATGTATCAGACGGAAATGCGCTATTATTGCAGAAAATTCCGTACCGTGGAAGTGCCGATTCATTATGTGGGAAGCTCTTCCAGTTTAAAGAGCAGTTCCGTAACGGAAGCGCTGAAGATTTTATTTCAGCTTCGTAAACATGAATCTTTCGTTATGGGAAAGGAAGGATTCTAAGATAAATGGAACATGTGAAATATTTGATTTTAGGTGCCGGTCCTGCAGGACTGAGCTTTGGAAGGGCCCTGAAAGATAAAGGTGAAGATTCCTTCTTAATATTGGAAAAAGAAATGACTGCCGGCGGCTTGTGCCGTTCTACTGATGTAGACGGCAGCCCTTTTGATATTGGAGGCGGGCATTTTCTGGATGTTAAGCGCACTGCTGTCAATGAATTTTTGTTTCGATTTATGCCAAAGGAGGAATGGAAGTTTTTTGAGCGTGACAGCAGAATAGAAATAAACGGCATGACAATCAGCCATCCCTTTGAGGCAAATATCTGGCAGATGGATGTGGATAGTCAGGTGGCATACTTAACATCTGTTGCAAAAGCAGGCTGCAACAGGGATGAGGCCATGCCTGAAAAGTTTGTGGACTGGATTAAATGGAAGCTGGGGGATAAGATTGCGGAGGATTATATGATTCCCTACAATCAGAAAATGTTTGCTGATGAACTGAATGAGCTTGGAACCTATTGGCTGGAAAAACTGCCGGCTGTCAGTTTTGAAGAAACTTTGTTATCCTGCCTGACTCATAAGCCTTACGGAACACAGCCGGGACATGCATCTTTTTACTATCCTGAAAAATATGGCTACGGTGAAGTGTGGCTGCGCATAGCTGATACCATGGCATCTCATATCTTATATGACAGACAGGTATCGGCCATTGATATTGAAAATAAAACGGTATCAACGACCTTGGAAGAGGATTTCAGGGCAGATATGATTATTACCACGATTCCCTGGGCAGAGTTTAAAGTGATTTCGGGAATGCCGAAGGAACTTGCCGATTCTGTAAAAATGCTGAAGCACAGTTCGGTGGAAACCAGATATGTGCCTGAAAATCTGGAAACACAGGCACAGTGGATTTACATACCGTCTCCTGAAACCCCTTATCACAGAATTCTTGTAAGACATAATTTCTGTACAGGCAGCAAGGGATACTGGCTGGAAACCAGGAAGGAAAAAACGGGAAGCTACGAGGATGATAATTATCATTATCTGAATGAATATGCGTATCCTTTAAATACAGTGAAAAAGCCTCGGATTATGAGAAAACTTCTGGAATTCTGCAGCTTGCGGCAGGTGTATGGGCTGGGACGCTGGGGAGAACATGCTCATTATAATTCTGATGTGGTGGCAGAGCGCGCCATGAAGCTTGCAGGGGAGATAACCGGAAAATGAAAAGGAAATATGTGTTAAAAGGAATTTATATTGTATTTGTTCTGGCAGTGCTCGGAGCAGCAATGCTGGTTTTAAATCATACCGTAAAAAACGGAAGACAGACAGAAAGTGTGTTGCCGGCAGTAACCGATACTCCTGTTTATGTTGAATGCGGGGAAGGAAAGCCCCTGGAGGTTTCCATGCTGGCGAAAGAGAATTTTTCCGTCAGCGGTTTCAGGCTGCTTTTGGTTAACATATCGGATGAAAGCAGGGGAACTGTTCATATTACTGTAAAAGACAGCGCCCGGAATCTGCTGATGGATCAGGTAATACCGGTGGATACCATTACACCGGGAGAATGGTTTACCGTTTCTGCCGATATCAGCTTTATGGAAGGGGAAGAATATGTCCTTACTTTGACCGCTGATGGCAGCGAACCTTATTTTATGCAGCTTTCAAGGGATGATATTAATGCGCTGCTGCCTTTTGAGGAAACGGTTATTAACGGGGGAGAAACCGTGGAGAACGGTATTTCCCTTGGAGTTGATATGGTAACGCCGGTGGCGGTTACTTTTGGGGAAATTTTTTATTATTCTGTTCCTTTGTGCATTTTTACAGCGATTATTTTGATTATTATCATTTTGTTCGGATGTGAAAAAACACTGTCATGTATAAAGAAAATACCTTTCACTGCCTTTTTGGAAAGATTCGGCAATGAATTATTTTTAGTGCTTTTATTTGTCAGTATCTGTATCAGTATTTATTCCAGGGCGTATCTGAAAGGCGTTTATATCACTTCGGATTCGGCAGGTTATCTTCGTGAAGCTGTCAATCTTGTAAATGGGCATGGTTTCAGCTATGACGGTATGGCGGGGTTCAATTCATGGTTTGCTAACTGGCCCATTTTATATCCGGCGTTGATAGCATTTGTAATGCTGGTTACAGGAACAAACGCTTATCTTGCCTCCAAAATTCTTTCTATGATAATAGTGGGTCTGATTCTTATTGTAATCCGCATTTGTTATAAGAAGGACGCATGGGTATATGCGCTTTGCCTGACAAATATCGGATTTTTAAGCCTTACGTATTATACATGGAGTGAGATTCCGTTTATCTTGTTTATGCTGTGTTTTGCACTTGTGCTTGCCAGAATATTAAAAGAGGAAAAGCCGGGGAAAAAGTGGTATGTGCTTCTTGGAATGGCAGGACTTTGCTGTTTCCTTATGAGATATTACGGAATTTATGTATGGATTGTGGCAGGGCTGTATTTGCTGCTTTTACTTAATAATTACAGAAAAGAAAAAGATAAGAGGGTGCTTGGCAAGGCCCTTGGAATAATGATAACGGCTTTCGTTACCGGATGCTTGTCGCTGGCCTATCTTTTGATGAATAAGATTATGAACGGAATGGCATCGGGGGTCAGCCGCAGCCTTTGGTGGGATGATTATGAAAAGCTTACCAATGATTTGATTGAATCGCTGCTTACGGAATTTTTTAATGTATTTTCCCTGCAGATTCCCCAGCTGATTGAAAATTTCCCTTTCAATATGAAGGTGCCGGTTCTGGCAGTTATTCTGATTGGATTCGTTTTACTGATAAAGAAAAACTGCCGCCATTTTACGAGAGAATCCGTCATGATTACTATGGCAGTTATGTATTATGTTATTTTTATAGGAATACGCTATGTTTCTTCCATGGATACCTTCTATTTCAGATTTTTTGAACCGGGAAGTTTTTTGTTCTGTATGGGAATCATTGGTTTACTCCTGCCTTTCCTGAGGGGAAAAAGAGGATTGCGTTATTTTGGCGGGGCAGTAACCGCATTGACAGTGATAGCGGTGTTATCTGTATTTGAAAACGGAGGAATGGATACAACTGATTCTTATTATGAAAGCCTGACAAAAACATGGGATGCGGCTTATGCCGAGATACCGGAAAAATCGGTTATTATATTTAATGATATAGATTTCCGTTCTTCTTATTACAGGCCGGATGTAGTAGATGGAACGATAAATCCTGAAGATACTTTTGAAACGCTTGAGGCCAGGTATTATGGTTCTGATTATTTATGCATTCGGGCAGAGTTTGCAAAAACCATGCTGGAAGAGGGGGATTATGATATAAGTATTAGCAGACAGCTTGAAAGCGGACTTAATGATTTGGGGGAGAATAATGAATTTGTAGTGCTTTCATTAAAGCAGAAGGAACAGTGAAGCCGGAAATATGAAATATTCAATCAGAAATCAATTTGCAGCAGTTTTTTGTATTTTAATGATGGGAACTATTTTACTGTGCTGGTTTATCAATAATACTTTTTTGGAAAAGTATTATCTGAGGGATAAGCAAAAAGCACTTATGAGCGCTTATGCTGTGATGAACGCTGCGTCAAATGCAGGAATTATAAGCACAGATGAATTTGATATTGAGTTCCAGAAAATATGCGCGAAATACAATATCAATTTTATATTGCTTGATGCCAAGTCAAAGACGCTGAAAACGTATACCCATGATTATGATGTGCTGAGCAGGCAGCTTTTAAGCAACCTTTTTGGACGGAAAGTGACTCCCGATATACAGATTCTTGAAGCAGGGGACAATTATGAAATCAGAATTACAATAGAGGAAAAAACCAATACGGAATTTGTGGAAATGTGGGGAATTCTTGATAATGGAAACCTGTTTCTTTTCAAAAGTCCGTTGGAAAGCATTAAGGAAAGTGTAAAACTGGCAAACCGGTTTCTGGCTTATGTAGGAATCGGCTCGGCGGTCTTCAGCGCACTTGTTATTTTGTGGGTATCGAAGAAAATTACAGAGCCGGTTATGGAGCTGACCAAAATATCAGAACGTATGATACACCTTGATTTTGATGCAAAGTATACAGGAAAAAGCAAAACGGAAATTGCTCTTTTAGGACAGAACATTAATGAATTGTCCTGTACATTGGAACAGACTATTTCGGAATTGAAAAGCGCTAATAATGAGCTGCAAAGGGATATTGAAAATAAAAATAAAATAGATGAAATGCGGACGGAGTTTTTATCCAATGTTTCCCATGAACTGAAAACACCCATAGCGTTGATACAGGGCTATGCAGAAGGGCTGAAGGAAGGGATAACTGACGATGAAGAAAGCAGGAACTTTTATTGTGAAGTGATTATGGATGAAGCTGCGAAAATGAATAATATGGTAAAAAAGCTTTTAACCCTGAATCAATTGGAGTTTGGCAGCAATACTGTAACCATGGAACGATTTGACATAGCAGCTCTGGTTAAGAATTATTTGCAGTCTGCAGACATTTTGTGCAGGCAGAAGGATGTCAAATTAATTATGGGTGAGTATTCACCTGTATATGTATGGGCTGATGAATTTTTGATAGAGGAAGTTTTCGGAAATTATTTCAGTAATGCCATGAATCATGTTGCAGGAGAACGAGTAATTGATGTAAAATTAAGTGTAAAAGATAAGATTGTCCGGGTTTCGGTATTTAATACAGGGCAGCCCATACCGGAAGATAGTCTTGAACACATATGGGAGAAATTTTATAAAGTCGATAAAGCCAGAACAAGGCAATACGGCGGCAGCGGCATAGGATTATCAATTGTGAAAGCAATTATGGAATCTATGAACCGGGAATATGGTGTTAGGAATTATGATAACGGTGTTGAATTTTGGTTTGAATTAGAAACAGCGGGAGAAAATAATGAATAATATTAATAATGGAATGAAACAGGATATGGATGGATTTTCCAGGGCACAGCAACTGCGTGAAGCAGCCGATGCGCTGGAAAAGAAGGAAAAGATGAAAATCCGGCTTTTGCAGCTGATAGAAATTTCAGAAGATCCGTATTATGACCAATATCTGAATCAGATGCTGAAGGATCTGGAATCAGGAAAAGCGACTCCTGAGCAGGTAGGCAGGGAAGCTGACAGAACCTACAGACTGTATCAGCAGAGAATGCGGCAGGGTGCTGTGCAAAATACTGTGCAGCATGTTGGACAAAATGCAGCGCAAAAGGAAGCAGGCAGGGAAGTTTCCGGAAGTAATATGGAATTCAAAATCGGTGCAGGCATTTTCAGTACGGTGGGAGCCGTATTTGTACTTGTAGCATTCGTAATTTTTGGATTCAATTTTCTGAATGGGATATGGCAGGGAGTTTGTCTGTATGCCGCATCGCTTGCAGTTCTCTTGATTTCTGAATGGGTTGTAAAGAGATTAAACAGAACTTTTTCGCTTGTTATAACGGGAATCGGAATCAGCTGTCTGTTTATTTCAACAGTGATTAATTATCTGGTATTAAAAACAATAAATGGAGCGGCGGCAGCAATTATAACCTTTATAATCGCTCTTCTTTCCATTTTGCTCAGCCGGAAAAAGGATGCGGCCTCTATCAGACTGATTAGTTTTTTCGGGTGTTATATCAGTTTCCTTCCGATAAGAGGTTTTGAATCAGAACTCAGTTTTTTGATTATGGCAGGAATGCTTTTAATTATTAATCTGGTAAGTGTATTTTTACCTAATCAGAAGAACAGGGCAGTTATCGGCTCAGTTCATATTATTGCTCATACTGTTTTCACCGGCATTGTAACGGGAAGAGTATTGGCAGACGGAATGAGTGCGGTATATCCTGCCTGTTTCGTTGTTACTTCGCTTATTTTGCTGAATATTATTTATCTGCGGCAGAAACAGGATAATAAGCTGTGGTTTACGATTATTTTTTCCATAGCAATCGGATTTTGCGCAGTGTTTCTGATTAGTGTTTCAGGTTTCAGCCACGGAGTGGAAAATGAAAAACTGGTATTGTTTTATAAGCTGCTGACAGAAATGATGGCAATTGTTTCGGCTGTTGTATTTTTTGTTCTTTGGGAGAAGGATAAATACAGATGGTTTCAATATTATTTTATTGCGTCCATTGTGGTATTGTTTAACGGGTTCAGTGATTATGAATTGGAAACTACAATTGGTATTCTGGCAATATTTATTTTGACTAAGCTGCTTTCAAATGTAAAGGAATTAACAGTACTTGACTGCGTTCTTACTGTTATTACCGCATTGTGCGGACTTTATATGACAGGGCAATGGTATGTATGGCCTTTTGCGGCGGTTATTCTGCTTTCCGTTATCAGAATAAAACGTATGGCTGTTTTCCATGAAATTGTGATTACACTGTTTTTTATTTTAGGTATATTACTTCAGTTTGACAGTAATTGGACGTTGCCGGGCTGTATGGGAACATTGCTGATGCTTTTTCTTATTTTTAATCATCTGCCGATGCTTAAAGGCCAAAAGCAGCTTCCATATAATATAGTCAATGTTGTTTTAGCCGGATGCTTCCAGTTATGCACATTATTTTGTGAAGAGTACACGATTAATTCTGTTGCAATGCTGATAGGAGCATTAGCTGTTATTATTATGTTCAGTGCAAGGTATGGAATGGCTGTCAGGAGGAAATATCTGATATTGGCAGGATATCTGATTTTTATGATATTAACAGCAAATTTTAAAACCCCGGTTATAGTCAGTATCCTTTTGATGATAGTTGCCATAGGCTGTGTGGGGATTGGATTCAGGCTGAAGGATAAGGTGTACCGGATTTGCGGTCTGGTGATGGCAATCTGTGTTTGTATAAAATTGATTGTATATGATTTCAGGGAATTAGAAACATTGCCTAAAGCAATTCTGTTTCTGGTTGTAGGAATTATTGCCCTCGGCATATCTTTCCTGTACATTTATCTGGAGAAAAAAGAAAACAGGGAAGAAATGAGAAAAGAAGAAACAGAAGCAATAGAAAATGACAAAACAGCAGAAGGTGAAAAGCCGGAAGCAGAAAATGTCAAAATGGCAGAAAATGAGAAAACGGAAATTGAAAATAAAACGGAAATGCCTGAAGAAAGCATTGAGGGAGGGATTACAGAAGAATGAAGAGAATAATATGCTTTTGCAGTTGTTTGCTTATGGCATCAGTTTTTCTTGCAGGCTGTGGTAATGCTATACCGGAAATGGATGAAGCCACTGAAGAAATGGTGGTGGAATATGCTGTAAGTATTGTAAAAAAATATGATCAGAACTATACGGGAAAGCTGAAAACATTGTCAGAGCAGACAGAAGATGAAATGACTGAAAATGACCTGCAGGAAGAAAATTTGTCTGCACCTGTTGAAGAAGGAGAACTTATGGAAACTTCAAACGAAAATTCATCGTTACAGCCTGATCCGAATGTAGCGATTAATGATAATACAGAAGTGCAAACGACAGCAGCAGCTTCATCAATTGAAGATTTCCTGAATCTTGATGCTGTTAGTTTCAGCTATGAAGGATATGAGATTGCGGATTTTTATCCGTCACAAGAAACAGGGACTTATTTTGTAATGAATTCCACAGAGGGAAATGATTTGCTTGTTTTGAAGTTTACAGTACAGAATCTTGCGCAGACAGAAACATTATTGGACATGATAAACACCGGAGTCAGGTTTAAAATTATTGTTAATGGAGAAACTAAGAATGCACTGACGACTATGTTATTAAATGACATTGCAAGTTATCAGGGAACACTGGAAGCAGGGGGGAGCACAGAACTGGTAGCTGTGTGTGAAATACCGGAAAATTCAGCCGGAACAATAGAGTCATTGTCGATTATTGTAAAAAATGAAGGTGCAACAGCTACAATTTCACTAAATTAAAGTGATAAACAAGAAAATTACATATTTTATTTTACAAAAAAAGCCCATAAAATGGGCTTTTTTGGGTAAAAAGGAAAGTGTGTGAAAAAATTCTACAATTTTTTCCAAAAACCATTGACAATAATAAATTAGGGTGGTATAGTATGTTTCGTTGCAGGTGATACAGCAACATAGTAAAAAAGAAAATAAAAAAAGTCTTGACAGTAAAAAACGCCTGTGATATTATATCAGAGTTGCGTCTGGGAAAGACGAAACAGCTTCCGGGTAAAAAGGAAGCATGCACCTTGACAAATAAACAGTAATGCAACCCTGAAAATTCTAAATGAGTAAGCATCCAAAACGGATGCGCCTCTGAAGAAGATTCAGAGTACACATGGCCATAAAAGGCCATGGGAACAGTCATAAATGACTGTTTGGAAAACTGTCCATGACAGTTTTTTGTGAACAACCTTAAAAACAGTAAAC
>JAGASK010000031.1 GCA_017621815.1 Lachnospiraceae bacterium
GAAGTACAAAATATAAAATTGAATGTCGCACAAAACGTATTATTAAGTATTATTCCGTATTATGCGTAGCAAATTTGTAGTAAATTTGTAGTAAATCACAACTTGTAATCGCTGAAACCCTTGATTTTACTGGATTTATTTATCTAAAGACTTCATCGTCGGGAACAGCAGCACATCCCTAATCGCCGGCGAATCAGTAAGCAGCATAACAAGTCTGTCGATACCATACCCGATACCGCCCGTAGGGGGCATACCGATTTCCAGCGCATTCAGGAAATCCTCGTCTGTGGTGTTGGCTTCTTCATCACCTGCTGCCAATGCGGCTTCCTGTGCCTTAAAACGCTCCCTCTGGTCAACGGGGTCGTTTAACTCGGAATATGCGTTGCACATCTCACGTCCTGTTATGAACAGTTCGAAACGTTCCACATAATCCGGCTTGTCCGGCTTACGCTTGGTAAGCGGAGAAATTTCGATGGGATGGTCCATAATAAAGGTGGGCTGCACCAGATGCTCTTCTACGAATTCCTCAAAGAACAGATTTAAAATATCACCCTTTGTATGTCTTTCCTCATAGTGGACTTCCTTTTCATCAGCCAGCTTTTTAGCCGCCTCAGTATCTGCCACTTCGTCAAAGTCAATTCCCGTATATTTCTTAACAGCCTCTATCATAGTCATTCTTGCAAAAGGCTTTCCGAGGTCAATCATCTCTTCGCCGTAAGGAACGGTGGTTGTGCCGCATACCTCCCTGGCCACATAACGGAACATGTTCTCTGTTAAATCCATCATGCCGTAATAATCAGTATATGCCTGATAAAGCTCCATCAGGGTAAATTCAGGATTGTGTCTTGTATCAAGGCCTTCGTTACGGAATACCCTGCCGATTTCGTATACACGCTCCATACCGCCTACAATTAATCTCTTTAAATATAACTCCAACGAAATACGAAGCTTTACGTCTTCATCCAATGCATTGAAATGAGTTTCAAAAGGTCTTGCTGCTGCGCCGCCCGCATTGGAAACCAGCATTGGAGTTTCAACCTCCATAAAGCCCTGTCCGTCAAGATATCTTCTTATTGCAGAAATAATTCTGGACCTTTTTACAAAAGTTTCCTTTACTTCTTCATTCATGATTAAGTCGGTATATCTCTGACGATAACGAATATCCGTATTTACAAGTCCGTGATACTTCTCGGGCAAAATCTGCAGACTCTTGGAAAGAAGTGTAATTTCGGACACATGAATGGACATTTCACCCTTCTGGGTCCGGAAAACTTCACCTTTTACACCTACAATGTCGCCCACATCAAATTTCTTGAAATCAGCATAAGGTTCCTCTCCAACGCTGTCACGAGCAACGTAGCACTGAATATTTCCGGGTAAATCCTGAACATTGCAAAAGGATGCCTTTCCCATAACACGTTTTGCCATTAAACGGCCTGCAATGGAAACCTGTTTTCCTTCCAATTCATCGAAATTGTCTTTAATATCTTTGCTGTGATGCGCCACATCATATTTTGTAATCTGAAAAGGATCTTTACCTGCCTCCTGCAAAGCAGCAAGCTTATCTCTTCTTACTCTTAATAACTGATTAATATCCTGTTCCTGCTGTGGTTGATTATTCTGCTCCTTAGCCACTTTTAACACTCCTTACTCCGGTTTATATGCCATGTAAATTTCATATTTCTCTCATACATTACAGAAAGTACTTTTTACCTGCTTTCCATCATCATTAATTGGAACGCTGAATCTCCAGAACCTTATATTTCAAGACACCAGCCTGGGTTTCCACTTCTACAATGTCACCTGTTTTGCTTCCGATTAAAGCTTTTCCTACAGGAGATTCATTGGAAATCTTTCCCTTTAAGCTGTTTGCTTCTGTAGAACCTACAATCTTATAATCCAACTCTTCATTATATTCAATATCAAGAATCTTAACGCGGCAGCCGATGCTGATTTTATCAAGGTCAACTTCATCTTCAACAACAACTTCTGCATTTTTTAAGATTTTTTCCAGCTCTTCAATTCTTGCCTCAATATCTCTCTGCTCGTCCTTTGCTGCATCATATTCCGCATTTTCGGACAAGTCTCCCTGCTCTCTGGCTTCCTTGATTTTCTGTGCTACTTCTTTTCTCTTTACTACCTTAAGGTCATGAAGCTCATCCTCATATTTACGAAGTCCTTCATAGGTAAGTATGTTTTTCTTTTCTTCCATTGCTAATCGCCCTTCCATTCTCTCTATAATTATTATAAAAAAATGTCCTAATTAACTTTCGTATTATACCCACTTTTCACTGTAGTGTCAAGGAATTTCCATACTTCACTTCTGCTTATGCGGTAAATTCCGTTTTCAAAGGCATATGAAATAAGATGTTCCGTTTCCTTATTATCAAAGTCCAGCCAAACCGAATCTTTCTCCGGACGCTTTTTATAGGCTGCAGTAATTCCATATTCTTCATACAGATAATCTTCCACCGTCCATGTACTTTCTGTCTCTTCTCCTGCAAAAGTCACCGTATTGATTTGAGAAAGATATGGATTCAGCAGCCTGATAACGCTTTCCGCCGTTAATAAACCGCAGTCAGCAGGAAGCGTAATATTCATATGCTTAAAAGAATACCTTTCCCTGCTGTCATATAAATATGCCGCAAAAAGCTCTTCCGGCAGCTCGCATTTTCCTCCGGAAACCGGAAAAAGCCTGTCTGAAAAAATAATATCCTCCGGCTTACAATCCATGCTTTCCCGGATGAATGTAATGGCAGTCATAAGCTTCTGCATCCACTTCTTTTTTTTCTGTGGTTTTTCCATGTCTTTTATAAAGCTGCCGGGCAGCAGACTGAAATAAAGCTGCAGCTCACTGTCAGCAGCACATTTTCGCCTCAAAGCAGCGCTGCTCTCCATAAACGGAGGTCTGCAGCCACATTGATAAACCGCTAAAGGGGCATTCCTTTTTCTTTCTCTGCCTTCTTCACTCTCTGCCATTGTAATATAGTAGATTTTTTTAATATGCTTATCCATAGGAAAACATATGCGCAGCAAATGCTTCCTATGCTATAAATATCTGCTGCACTGCATTTTCCAGTTCCTGGTAACTCTCAATTTCATTTACACTTTTCCGAAGTGCGGCAGAATGAGGATAACCTGCAGTATACCAGGCAATGTGCTTGCGCATTTCCCTGACAGCTGTATATTCTCCTTTCAGTTCAAGCTCCATTTTCGCATGTCTTAAAATGGTTTCACTGACTTCCTTCCCCGAAGGCTTCGGCAGTATTTCACCTGTCTCAAGATAATGCCCGATTTCCCTGAAAATCCATGGATTGCCCCGGACTCCCCTGCCTATCATCACACCGTCGCAGCCGGTTTCTTTCAGAAGCCTTTCGGCTGAAGGACCGTCCGTCACATCACCGTTTCCGATAACCGGTATGGAAAGCGCCTGTTTCACCTTTGCTATGATTTCATAATCCGCACTGCCGGAGTAATACTGCTCCCTTGTTCTTCCATGTACCGCAACGGCAGCAGCGCCGCAGCCCTCCGCTATTTTGGCAATTTCCACCGCATTAACTGTTTCATCGTTGAAGCCTTTGCGGATTTTAACCGTCACAGGCTTTTTGATGGCTTTTACGGTTTTAGTTACAATTTCCTCCACAAGCTTCGGATTTTTCATAAGAGCAGAGCCCTCACCATTGTTCACGACCTTCGGTACCGGGCAGCCCATATTGATATCCAGTATGGAAAAAGGCCTTTCTTCAATTTTTTTTGCCATTTCACTGATAATCTCAGGGTCTGAACCGAAAAGCTGCAAGGAAACCGGTACTTCACCCGGATGAATTTCCATCAGTTCTTCCGTATTTTTATTATGATAATAAATTGCCTTGGCACTGACCATTTCCATGCATACCAGCCCTGCCCCCTGCTCCCGGCATAACAAACGAAAAGGCAGGTCCGTTACGCCTGCCATGGGTGCCAGTATTAAATTATTTTCAAGCGTTACGTTTCCAATCTTTAACTGCTGCATTTTTCACTCATTTTCCTCAAACAATTCCGCCGCATCCTCATGCAGGATAAATACTCTGTAATATAAACTTAAGGATTCAAACAGTTCCTGTCTCTTTCTTCTGATTTCGCCTACTAAAAGCCCGCTTGAAACCTCATCATATAAAAAGTCATCCTCCGCATATTCCGTGCGCATGGAAATACTGCCGTCCTTTTCAAATTCGATAGTAAAGACACCGCCCACCTCTTCTGTAAAAAGGACGCAGATAATATGAAGTTCATCCTTTATGGAATCAGGAATTCCCTTAAATTTTTCATTAAAATAATACTTCTTATCGTAGGCATTTGCCCCGCAAAGCACAATCTTTTCTTCCTCACACATAGCCATATATTCCCCGCACTGATACTTCACCTGCATAAACATTCTCTACTGTTCCGTCCGCTTTTTCCACAATCAGCTCTCCCATTTCGGTAATTCCGTGAGAAATGCCGTCATATTCGCCCTTAGGGTCAAGGACACGGACCTGCGCCTCTTTGTTTACAAGCAGACTGTTATAATCAACTATCAAACCTTCCATGCTTTCTGTTTTGCAGAATATTTCATAATTCTCTTCAAAATGCTCCATAGATTTTTCAATCAGCTCTCCGCGGTTTATCTTCCTGCCGCTTTCCAGATAAAGGGAGGTCGCCGTAGCTGCTATGGCTTCCGGGAAATCCGTCTGATTGACATTAATTCCCACTCCGCATACAAGATGCTGGATATAATCCGTTTCCGTAGTCAGCTCCGTAAGAATACCCACTACCTTCTTTTTATTCACCACAATATCATTAGGCCATTTAATTCCTACGGAAAGCCTTGTCACGTCAGCAATCGCCTGGGCAACGCTGACTGCCATAACAAGGGTAATCATGGATGCCTTGTCAGGGGCAAAAGAGGGTCTCAGCATAATGGTCATGAAAATATTCATGCCCGCCGGAGATTCCCAGCTTCTTCCTCTCCTTCCCCGTCCCTGGTTTTGTTTATCGGCAACCACTAAAAGACCATTCGGTGCTCCGTTTTCCGCCTGTTTTTTTGCTTCAATATTGGTAGAACCGATTTCATCAAAATAAAGCAGGTGACTGCCTGCCATTTTTGTTTTCATTCTGCTTTTTAGCTCACTTAAGGACAATACATCCGGAGCTGAAGAAAGAAAATATCCTTTATTCTGAACCGCTTCTATTTCATAGCCTTCATCTTTTAACTGATTAATAATTTTCCAGACAGCAGTTCTGGAAATCCCGAAGGATTCACAAATCTGCTGTCCGGATACATAGTCATTGCTGCTTCTAAGGAGCTGTAATACTTCTGTTTTTCTTGATGATGACATGACAAAACTCCCTGTCTGCTTTTATAAAGTAGCGGCCATTACCGCCTTAATGGTATGCATTCTGTTTTCGGCTTCTTCAAATACCACCGACTGAGAGGATTCAAATACCTCATCCGTCACTTCCATTTCCGTAATGCCGAATTTTTCTCCCATTTCCTTGCCGATTTTCGTTTTTAAATCGTGGAATGCCGGCAGGCAATGCATAAATATTGCTTCCGGTCTGGCGTTTTCCATAACCTTACTGTTTACCTGATAAGGAGATAATTCTCTGATGCGTTCCTCCCAAATGCTGTCAGGCTCGCCCATGGATACCCACACATCTGTATAAATAACATCTGCGCCTCTTGTGCCTGCTTCCACATCCTCAGTAAGGGTAATTGTTGCTCCTGTTTCCTTTGCAATTTCTTCACACTCTTTTACAAGAGCTGCATCAGGGAAATATTTCTTTGTGGTACAGGCTGTAAAGTGCATGCCGAGCTTTGCGCAGACCACCATCAGGGAATTTCCCATGTTATAACGGGCATCACCCATATAGGTTAATTTCACGCCTTTAATCCTGCCCAGCTTTTCCTTAATTGTCAGAACATCAGCCAGCATCTGGGTGGGATGAAACTCATTGGTAAGTCCGTTCCATACAGGAACCCCTGCATATTTTGCCAGTTCTTCCACAATTTCCTGTCCGAAGCCGCGGTACTCAATACCCTCATACATGCTTCCCAGCACTCTGGCAGTATCCGCAATGCTTTCTTTTTTTCCGATTTGAGAACCTGACGGGTCAAGATAAGTAGTGCCGATTCCCAAGTCATGGGCAGCCACCTCGAAGGAACACCGTGTTCTGGTACTGGTCTTTTCAAAAATCAAAGCCACATTTTTTCCCTTATGCATATCCAGGGTCAGAATTCCCTGTTTTTTCTTTTCCTTTAATTCTGCTGCCAAATCAACCAGATACAGGATTTCTTCCGGTGTATAATCCAGTAATTTTAAAAAGTTTCTTCCCTTTAAGTTCATTTTCTCCTCGTTTCCGCATGCTGCCTATATCTGTTTATCTTATTTTTCCGTAACAATTTCCTTTAAAGAAGCTGCAAGACCCGCAATTCCCTGAATTTCGGAAGGGATAATAATCTTGGTTGCCTTGCCGTCCGCTGCCTTTTCAAAAGCTTCCAGGCTCTTGATGCGAAGCACAGATTCATCTGCCCCTGCCTCACGAATCATTCTGATACCGTCTGCCGTAGCCTGCTGTACCTTTAAGATAGCTTCTGCTTCACCTTCTGCTTCGCGAATCATCTTCTCCTTCTGAGCTTCCGCACGGAGAATTGCTGACTGCTTTTCAGCTTCCGCTTCCAGAATAGCAGCCTCTTTTTTACCTTCTGCTACTGTTACGCTTGCTTTCTTTTCACCTTCTGCACGTGTAACTGCTTCTCTTCGTTCACGCTCAGCCTTCATCTGCTTTTCCATGGCATTCTGGATTTCAGCAGGAGGAATAATATTTTTAAGCTCTACACGGTTAACCTTAATACCCCAGGGGTCAGTTGCTTCATCAAGGGATGCACGCATCTTGGTATTGATAGTTTCCCTGGAAGTAAGGGTCTGGTCCAGTTCCAAATCACCGATGATGTTACGCAGGGTGGTTGCCGTCAGATTTTCGATTGCCATAATCGGATTTTCCACACCGTAAGCAAACATCTTGGGGTCTGTAATCTGGAAGAATACCACCGTATCAATTCTCATGGTAACATTATCCTTGGTAATAACAGGCTGGGGAGCAAAATCCACTACCTGCTCCTTTAAATTTATTTTCTTTGCCACCTTATCAACAACAGGCATCTTAAAGTGAAGCCCAACAGACCAGGTTCCCTGATAAGCGCCAAGTCTTTCCACTACATATGCATTTGCCTGCGGTACGATTTTTACACAGGATGCCAGTAAAATCAATATTACGATTAATAAAACAATAATTAAAATTCCCATTTTCAGTCCTCCTTTTTCTGCTGGGTTTTTTCTTCAACCATCAGCTTAACTCCACTGATTGCACGGATAACGACCACACTTCCCACCGGCAGTGTAATACCTTCTTCCGTAGTTCTGGCAGTCCATTCCTGACCGCCTACCGTTACCTGCCCGATACCCTGCAGATTATCAATCTCGCTGATGACAATCGCCTGTCTGCCCACAAGACTCTCTGCATTGGTTTTTACTCTGTCCTTATTAAAATACTTCACTGCAATGGGACGGGTAAAATACAAAAGTACCAGTGATACTACCACACAAAGAACAATCTGCAGCCACAACGGTGCACCCACTGCCGCACTGATTGCAGCAACCAGCGCTCCTCCGGCAAACCAGATAGTTGTCAGACCCATGGTAATAATCTCAATCACTATGCAGGCAACAAATACAATTAACCAAATCGTTGTTAAATTCATATTGCCCTCCATATCTAAATTTTACTATAACAATAGAAAGCACGCTTTGCCAACTTTCTATTATCATGAATAAAACCAGTGTATCACAAGTCTTTAAAAAAGTACACCCATTACCAGAATACATGGTCTCCGAGGACATATCCTTCTCTTTTGCCGGCTCTTCTGAAATGCGTGGCATCTCCTACCGTGGTCTCTCCATTGATTGCAGCCTGAGCCGCCTGCAGGCACAGTTCAGGCACATTGCCTTCATATACCCTTGCCACTTTTCCTGTCATGGCAGGCGTAAACTGCCCTGAAGCATAAATAACGGAATGGATGGTATTGGGATAAGCCCCGCTTCTCACACGGTTCATTACCACTGCGCCAACGCCTACCATGCCTTCATAGGACTGATTGCCCGCCTCACAATAAATAAGCGCGCCCAGGAGCCGGAGTTCATCCGCATCTGCAGCTACTGCACCGCGGTTGGCCTTTCTCTTTCTTTCCGCCTCTTCTTTTTCCCTTGCCTTTACAACTTCAATGGTTTCCCCTTCGTCAATGTGAAACGCCACATTCACATATTCTGTGTTTACATAACCGATTTCGCCGTTAAAATCCACACTAATCCAGTTGCTGTCCACCACATCAATAAACTCCACAGAATCCTCATATGCCAGAAGCCCGCAGGTATCCGCATTCATACTGGGCTCTTGTCTGACACGGACAGCTTCCGTATCCAATGTTACAATCCAGTTTCCCACATCCTCAGCCATACCCTTGGCGTCTTCCCCGAAAAGAAGATATTCATCCTTGGCCCAGCCAATCACATTTCCTGATTTTAATTTGGTCCATCCGTCCTTCCTTTCAAGGATGGTGCCGCCGCAGTCTTTATACAGGAAGCCGACTTTTTCGGAATCCTCACTGGCCTGGGAGCGGATATTCAGTGCGTTCTGAACATTCGCCATGGTCAGTTCTTCTTCCATCCGTTCTTTTTCATTCTCAAATTTCTGATTAATATTTAATGACTTTTCCTCTTCCACCGGGGCATCGGTGCTGAGTGCACCGGGGTCTAAAACCTCAGCAATTCCCGATGAAAGAAATTCATGCTCTCCCTTATCAGCTGCCTGAACGGTTACTTTCTCTGTGGCTAAAAAAAGCATCGCAAGTAAAAAACCTGCTGCCAACATAGCCAGCCTGTTTCTCCGGTTCATCATGCTACCTCCAAAGTTTTCATAAAATGTTACAGATTTATTACATAAGTATGCGCATTATAATAGCAAATCGTTCCATTTTTGTCAAGTTTACGAAATTTTGGAGGGATTTTCCATCTGCATTATTCCCTTTTTTTGGTAATTATGTTACAAAATCTTTACATTTTTTTGGCTTTTTCGACGGTAGCTCTCACTGCATCCATAACAGCGCCCCGAAAGCCTTTTTCTTCTAAAACTCTTACCCCTTCTATGGTAGTCCCCGCCGGTGAGCAAACCATATCCTTCAATTCTCCGGGGTGCTTTCCCGTTTCCAGCATAAGCTTTGCGCTTCCCATAACAGCCTGTGCCGCAAAGGTATAAGCCTGCTTTCTGGGCATTCCCGCTTCCACAGCTCCGTCAGCCAGCGCTTCCATAAACATAAACACATAAGCCGGGGAACAGCCGCTGACCCCCGCTACCGCATCTATCAGCCTCTCGGGCACTTCTTCGGCAAGGCCGAAGCTTCTCACAAGCTCCATGCATTTTGTCATTTCTTCCTCAGATACTTTGCCGTTTTGGCAGACTCCCGAACAGCCTTCGCCTACCAGCGCAGGAGTATTGGGCATACATCGTATCAGTTTGATATCCTTATCAAAAAGGGCTTCGATATCCTCTATGGTTTTTCCTGCCGCAATACTGATAATCAGGGCATCCTCTTTCACTGCATCCCGTATTTCCGGAATCACTTCCCCGAAAAACTGGGGTTTAACAGCTAAAATAAGCACATCCGAACCGGCTGCCACAGCTTTATTATCCAAAGTGGTTTCAATTCCATACGCTGCTTTCATGCTTTCCAAAGTGGCTGCGGTTTTGGCAGAACCGATAATATCCTCTTTTCCTGCAATTCCTTTCTCAAGCATTCCCCCAATCATGGCCTTTGCCATATTTCCCAGTCCTATAAAACCGATTTTCATTTCTTTAATCCTCCTATCTTTATGCTTTGCCTTAAATCCTGCTTTGATACATTAAAAGTGCCGCTGCCACCGCTGCATTTAAAGATTCCAGCTGCCCTTCCATGGGGATTTTAAGGTAACAGTCTGCCATACCGGCAGTTTCTTCCTTCAGCCCGTTTCCTTCATTTCCTATCAAAAAGGCGCTGCCCTCTTTATAATCTATCTCATGATAATACTGCGTGCCTTTTAAGTGGGCGGCATAAACCCTGATATTCTTCCGCCGTAAAAGCCCTATAATCTCCTCAAAGTCATCTGCATAAGCAAAAGGCACTCTGTATAAAGAGCCCATGGTGGAGCGTATGGTCTTGGGGTTATAAATGTCCACCGTCTTCCTTGTCATGAAGATGCCGTCTGCTCCTGCTCCCTCCGCTGTACGAATCATAGTTCCCAAATTACCCGGGTCCTGTATATCCTCGAGCAAAAGAAAAAGCGGCCTTCGTCCCTTTGCATCCCTTCTTTCCACTGCATCCTGCACTATTTGTTCCCTGTCATAAGAAAACCTTTCCAGCACACAAAGAATTCCCTGAGGGCTCCTGGTATCCGACATCTTTTCAAAGACCTCTTCCGTCACTGTTTCCACCGGAATTCCTTTATCAAGGCATTCCTTTATTTTAGGAAATAATTTTTCATTTTTAACGGATTCGTATAATTTTTCTTCTATATATAATTCCAGAATCCTGTCTGCGGGAGCCTCTTCAAACATTTTGATGCCCTCTGCAATAAAGACATTTTCTTTTGCCCTTGCCCTGCTTTTTTCCTGCAGCTGGACAATTCTTTTTACTTTACTGTTCGCCATGCTTGTAATCATGCTTTCTCCTAATCCGTCGGTTTCTTCTCACAAAACAAGGCGGAGCTTAGCTCCGCCTGTATAAAATCTTTACTGAGACAAAATTCTGCTCACCTGATACTGATATTCAGGAATGTCCTTCTTCATTGCCAGAGCTTCCTCTATATCAAAATCCAGGAACTCACCATGCTGATAACCTACCACCCTGTTGCTCTTGCCTGCGCAGAGAATATCAGCTGCATAAGCCCCCATTACGGATGCATAGAAACGGTCTTTACAGGTAGGACTGCCGCCCCTCTGCATGTAGCCTAAGATGGTAGCTCTTGTTTCAATACCGGTAGCCGCCTCAATTCTTCTTGCCATAGAAGTGGAATGTCCGATTCCTTCCGCATTAATAATTATATGATGGGTCTTGCCCCGCTTTCTGTTGTTAATGATATTATTAATGATATTCTGCTCATTATAATCATACTTTTCGGGAAGCAGAATATCCTCTGCACCGTTTGCCACACCGCACCACAGTGCAATGTAACCGGCATTCCTTCCCATTACCTCAATAATACTGCAGCGCTCATGTGATGATGAAGTATCCCTTACCTTATCAATGGCCTGCATGGCTGTATTGATTGCCGTATCAAAACCAATGGTATATTCGGTACATGCAATGTCAAGGTCAATGGTTCCGGGAAGACCGATGGTATTAATTCCATGCCTTGCCAGTGCCTGTGCCCCTCTGTAAGAGCCGTCACCGCCGATGACCACCAGTCCGTCTATTCCGTGTTTCCTGCAGATTTCGGCTCCCTTTAACTGGCCTTCCTCTGTTTTAAATTCCATACAGCGGGCTGTTCCTAAAATAGTACCGCCTCTTTGAATGGTATCGGAAACATCTTTTTTCTCCATATCAATAATTTCTTCATTTAAAAGGCCCTGATATCCCTTTTTGATGCCTTTTACCTTCACACCGTTTGCGATTGCTTTTCTTACTACGGCACGGATTGCCGCATTCATTCCCGGTGCATCACCGCCGCTGGTCAACAC
Source organism: Lachnospiraceae bacterium (assembly GCA_017621815.1). Classification (GTDB taxonomy): domain Bacteria; phylum Bacillota; class Clostridia; order Lachnospirales; family Lachnospiraceae; genus Suilimivivens. The sequence goes on from JAGASK010000031.1 coordinate 11,788, forward strand.
GCCAATGGTTTTTATTTCTTTTGCCATATCATTTAAGTCCTTTCCCAAAGAAAATGCTAAAGCTTCCTATTCAAAAGTTTTTTATATTTTACTCTGTTTTATAGCCTATTTCAATCTTTTTTCACGTCCCAGACGATTTTTACATTTTCTTTACCGTATTTTTTGCTTAGAATTTCGTTCAGCGCCTCATTTGCATCCACATTGCGGTTCGGCGGAAGCTTTTTCATTACCTTCTGCTCCTCGATATAAAGAATAACGCTGTCGCTTCCGTCAGAGCCGGCTAATACCTGAAGCAGTTCTTCAATGCCTTTTTCATAATCAGACATGGTGGGGAACTTAATCCAGAGTTTCTTAGGAATATCCTGAAAAGCAGTGATTTTTTCACATATGAGTTTGCCGTCTCTGTCTTCTTCCAGAGATACCCTGCCTCTGACAAAGACCTTATTATCCTCCTGAAGCTTATCGCTGTTTTTCTCGTAATCTTTCGGGAAAACAATTACCTCAACGCTCCCCAGCAAGTCCTCGATTTGAAGGAATGCCATGATTTTATCATTCTTTGTATATTTTATTTTCTTATCGGAAATAATGCCGCCGATAATGGCTGTTGCATTATCCTTCACCAGTGCCTGTCCTGTTTCTTCATCCAGCATAAAATCCGAGGTTGTATTCGTAATTCCCTTTTTCCAAAGTTCCTCCTGTTCCTCAAGAGGATGTCCGCTGATGTAAATACCCAGCACTTCCTTTTCAAAAGCAAGCATCATTTCCTTGGAATATTCGCCCACATCGGGAAGCTTGATATCATATTCTTCCTTCTGGTCATCGGACACAATATCAAAAAGACTCATCTGCCCTGCCATATTGTTTTTCTTATCATGAACGATATGATCCATAATCTGCACATAGGCGCTCATAAACTGTTTCCGGGTGCCCGGCAGGGAATCAAAGGCTCCCGCTTTGATGAAATTCTCTATGGCCTTCTTATTTACATCCTTATCTGCCATCCGTGTAATGAAGTCATTCAGATTCGTATATTTTCCCCTGGCCTTCCTTTCCGTTACCACTGCATCAATAACCGGCCTTCCTATGCTCTTAATGGCGGTCAGGGCATAGCGAATTGACTTATCGGTAACAGAAAAACCGCTTTCTCCCTGATTGATATCCGGAGGCAGAATGCTGATTCCCATGCTCCGGCAGGTCACGATATACTCCGCAACCTTTCTGGGATTATCAATGACAGAAGTCATAAGCGCCGCCATAAATTCTACCGGATAATAATATTTCAGATAAGCCGTCTGATACGCTACTACCGCATAGCATGCCGCATGGGACTTGTTGAAAGCATACTTGGCAAAATCCATCATATCATCATAAATCTGGGAAGCCACCGACTCGGGTATACCGTTTGCAGCGCAGCCCGGAACCCCCTCTTCCTCATTGCCGTATATGAAATTGGCCCGTTCCTTTTCCATGACGGCCTGTTTCTTTTTACTCATGGCACGGCGTACCAAATCACTTCGCCCCAGAGTATATCCGCCCAAATCACGGACTATCTGCATAACCTGCTCCTGATACACGATACATCCGTAAGTAGGAGCCAGAATCGGCTCAAGCTGGGGACAGGAATAGTAAATAGGACCTGAAGAACTTTTTCCTTTAATATACTTGGGAATAAAATCCATGGGACCCGGGCGGTACAGGGAAATCCCTGCAATAACATCCTCCAGATTTTCCGGCTTTAACTCCTTCATGAAGTTTTTCATGCCGCCGCTTTCAAGCTGGAACACGCCGTCGGTCTTTCCTGTTGCCAGGGAAGCAAATACCTTTTTGTCATCATAGTCTATGTTGTCAATATCAATATGAATGCCTTTGCCTTTTTCAATCAGATTCACCGCATCACGAATAACGGTCAGGGTGCGCAGCCCCAGAAAATCCATCTTCAACAGCCCCAGTTCCTCAATGGTGGTCATGGTAAACTGGGTGGTAATGGAACCGTCCGCTCCTCTTGATAAAGGCACCAGCTCTTCTGCCGGCCTGGAACAGATTACCACACCTGCTGCATGCATGGAGGTATGCCTGGGAAGCCCTTCAAGGCGCTTGCTCATGTCAATCAGTTCTTTTACCTGTCCGTCCGTTTCATACATTTTGCGAAGCTCGGGATTAATCTGCAAAGCCCTGTCAATGGTAATATTCAATTCATTGGGTATCATTTTTGCAAGGGAATCCACATAAGCATAGGGCAAATCCATAACCCTTCCCACATCTCTGATAACACCCTTTGCCGCCAGAGTACCGAAGGTAACAATCTGCACTACCTTTTCCGGTCCGTATTTGCGGCTCACATAATCAATAACCTCCTGCCGCCTTTCAAAGCAGAAGTCAATATCTATATCCGGCATGGATACCCGTTCCGGATTCAGAAAACGTTCAAACAGCAGATTATATTTAATGGGGTCTATGTTGGTAATCTTCAGGGCATAAGAAACGATACTTCCTGCTGCTGAGCCCCTGCCCGGACCTACCATAATGCCGTTTTGCTTTGCATAATTAATAAAATCCCACACGATAAGGAAATAATCCACATATCCCATGGATTTAATAACATTCAGCTCATAATCAAGGCGTTCCTTCAAGGTTTGTCCCGTATCGCCCGCAGGCGCATTTTCATCCTCCCCATAACGCTCTTTTAAGCCGTCATAACAAAGCTTATTCAAATAAGTCCAGGAATCGTATCCTTCCGGTACCTCAAAATGAGGGAGCTTCGTCACGCCGAATTCTATTTCCACGTTGCAGCGGTCCGCTATGCGCTGGGTATTTTCAACGGCTTCCCATGCATAAGTAAACAGCCCTTTCATTTCCTCTTCGCTTTTTACATAATACTGTCCGCCCACATAACGCATTCTGTCCTCGTCTGTCAGCTTCTTACCGGTCTGAATGCAAAGCAGAATATCATGGGGTTTTACATCATCCGCATAAGTATAATGAACGTCATTGGTTACCACAAGAGGAATATTCAACTCTTTGCTCATCTGAATCAGGGTGGTATTTACCATTTTCTGTTCCGGCAGGCCGTGATCCTGCAGCTCCAGAAAATAGTTACCTTCACCAAAACAATCCCTGTACTTAAGCGCTGATTTTTTTGCTTCATCAACCAGGCCTTTCTGAATATAGCGCTGCACCTCACCTGCCAGACAGGCGGACAAAGCAATAATACCTTCATGATGTTCCCGAAGCAGCTCCATATCCACACGGGGTTTGTAATAATAGCCTTCTGTAAATCCACGGCTCACAATTTTCATCAGGTTATCATAGCCTGTATTATTTTCAGCCAGCAGGACAAGGTGATAATATCTGTCCTCACCGCCTGTCAGTTCTTTGTCAAAGCGGGAATTGGGCGCCACATAAATTTCACAGCCTAAAATGGGCTTAATCCCTTCCGCCTTACATTCTTTATAAAAATCAATGACGCCGTACATAACACCGTGGTCTGTAATGGCGGCACTGTTCATGCCAAGCTCCTTTACCCGCTTCACATATTCTTTTATCTTGTTGGAACCGTCCAAGAGACTGTATTCTGTATGGACGTGGAGATGCGCAAATGCCATGAAAAAACCTCCTGTAATACCTGACTCATCCTGCTTTTTTATTCTATCAAAAAAGAAATGCCTTGGAAAGTGGTAAGGCATTTCTTTTTAGTCCGAAGATTCTGTTTTTTCAATCAGCTTTGTATTTATCCAGCTTTTCTATTATACTTTGATTTAAATAGGGTGATATTTCATCAAACTGGGAATAAGTCAGTGTATTTCCCTCTTCCAGCCAGCTTATCAGACATTTTTCCAGCGAATCATCATTCAGATACGGCGCCCATTCATTCAGCATTTCAAAGGTTAACTTATCCTTCATATCAATTATCAGTTCTGCCCGGGTCTCCTCTTCTAAATACGGCATCAGTTCTGAAAGCGTTTCTGCATCAGGCGGCTCTGTTTGACCGTCCGCAATCGCCTTCGTCAAATAATGACCGGACAATCCTTCATCAGAATAAATAAAGAAATCACACAGTTCCTCTTCGCTTAAAGTATCTCCCTGGCCAAGCAATGCTGCAAGCGCCCTGCTTGCCGCTTCATCTTCCATATATGGCAGAGCATCCATCACCTTATCTTTATCCACATGCTCACCGGTTTCGAAAGCCTCCGCAACATGAGCTGAATATTCATCCTGTTCCGAATAATATATGCTTTCCACAGCACTGTTCCCTAACCCTGAATAATCCACCTTAAGTTCCTTCAGCTTTGCTCCCTGTCCCACCATTTTAATGACATTTCTGCCTTTCTGTAAGGATACTTCCATTCGGGTCTTTGCACCTGTGTCATTAACGAGGGAAACACTTCCGTCCGGCGCTATGCATACAATTTTGAACTGTCCTTCCAATAGCTCAAAAGAAGTCTCCACCTGTATATCCGTTTCTTTGGAAGCGTTGACAATCAGTAAGGAATCCGCACCGTTAAAAAGCAGGCCGGAACACCTTATTTTATCACTGCCCTGATAAGAGAAAGCGCTCCACCAGTCATAAATATCTTCTCCTGCAAGCTTTTTATCATCATTGTATACCTGCCAGGCTTCTCCGTTTTTATCCATTTTTTTTATGCTCTTCTTCAGCCAGTTATCTAAATCAGCTTCCCAAAATGCTTTTTCAAGAATATTTAAATTTAACCCATCCCAGTAATCCTCATATTTCCCCGCAGCTTCATCCACAAAGGAAGTATACCTTTCTGCCAGGGACTCTCCGGAAACCTGAACCGGCATTGCATCAGGCGAAGTCTCAATACTGCCGCATGCGGTCAAAAAGCCGATTCCCATAAACGCACTTACAGAAAGTAGTATTTTAAATCCGTTTTGTTTTTTGTATTGAAGAATTCCCTTTAATCTCTCCTTCAAGTCCTCTTTTCTCTCCAATAAGGTTGTTGAAGGCACATTGCTTCCAAAAGCAATATTTTGCTCCGCCGCATTTATCAGGATATTGCCGTAAGCAGTTCTTCCCTCCTTTGTCAGGCTTGTAAGAACTGCCTCATCACAGGAAAGCTCACAGTCAATGTTCAGCTTTCTGACAATCAGATAAAGCACAGGATTGAACCAATGAATACAAAGCAATATCTGATAAAGCCATTTATACCACAAGTCCTTCCTTTTAATATGAATCAGTTCATGGTGAATTACCATCTTCATTTGTGATAACTCTCTGTCTCCCTCCGGCAGGACAATCACAGGTTTCCATAAACCGATAGTAAGAGGGCTTGAAACAGAAGCGCTTTCATATAACGCGGGTGCTCTTTTGATATGAAGTTTTTGAGCCATTTCTGCTGTCAATCCGGTTTCTTCATTTTCTGAAATCTGCGTGCTGCCGCCTCTGATACTGTCTGTAAAGTGCCTGTAATTCCACAGCTTTTTCGCAAGAATAATAACCCCGCCGAAAATCCATACAATTCCTGCTGCCATTCCCATATCCACTGCGCTTTTTCCGCCGGACAACACTGAATTTATTTCCGCAAGGGAAGCTTCTGCCCCGGAAACTCCTGAATGAACATCTTCCGGCATAACACCATTTGTCATAACATCTTCTTTTGCAACATCTTCTGCCGTAACATTTTCTGGCATAACGTTTTCTGCCTCAGTCTCCTCTGCCCGATAGTCCGAAATCTGATTTCCCACGGCTGCCGCGCTTTGGCTCTGTCCAAAGATGTCAAAATGAACGGGCAAAAGCAGCCTCAGGACAACCAGCAGCCAAACATAATAATTCCACCGTTTGGAAAAGGCTTTTTTTGTAAAAGGCCGTATCAGCAATAAAATCAAACCTGTCAATGCTCCTGACAAGGACAGCGACAATACGCACAGGATTATTTGTCTCATATTTTGCACCCTTTTATCCTTTCCTCTCCTTCTACCGGCAATTCCGGTTGAAATAGTCTCGCAGTTCCTCAATATCTTCCTTCGTCAAAGCTTCACTGTTTACCAGTGCGGCAGCCAGATTTCTGGAGCTTCCTCTAAAAAACTTATCCACGAAGTTTTTCGTCTCCTCTTTCACATATTCTTCACGCCTTATGCAGGGCAAATAATAATACACTTCCCGCTTTTCCTGACTGATTACGCCTTTTTTTAACAGCCTTTGAATCAAAGTCAAAACCGTAGTCCGTTCCCAGTTTTTGCTTGCATTTAACAAATTGCGGATTTCTCCTGCATTCAAAGCTTTATCGGAAGACCATAAGACCTCCAGAATTTCCAGTTCTGCATCGGACACTGTTACTTTTCTATCCATTTCTACCTCCGTCTGTACTGTATCTTTATTAATCAGGACGAGTCTACTTTTGTAGACACTTAAAGTTTACATCCGTAGACACTATATGTCAATCCTTTCTGACAATTATATGAAAAAAGTTTTTACTGATTTTACAATAGAATACAAAACGCTGCGAAAACCAGGTTTTCGCAGCGCTGTAAGATTGATGCCTCGTTGCTTTCAGTGGGCCTTTGACGTTTTCTCCTTCACTCCATAAACTATGTCATGATAATAAGGAATTGTTGATTCCGGTCCCATTCCTCCTACCAGCCCTAATTTTTTCATTTTCCAAATCCGCCTTTCTTCTATAATTAATCTACCGAATTCCATTCCGATAATCTTCGGCCTCTTCCTTTGTAAGATAAACAAGACCTTCCAGCTTTCCGTTTTCATCCCTTTTAGTGACTACAGCGCCATATCCGTTTTTTTCACTGGCAGGCCGTGAAAAAAATGACCCTTTAAATTCTTCCGCATTTGCCCCATTCTGATTATCTGCAAACCAGCAGACCGGCTCACCATTATAATAAAGCTGATAATCATCTTTTGTAAATTCCGCAGTTAATCCATAATCCTTATATTTGGAAACCAACTTTTCCACTTCTTCCTTCAGCCGTGCGGAAAAGCCTTCTTCTTCAACACCGGTACCTTCTGCCGGCATTTCCTGATTATCTGCAGCTGTTATCAATTCTGCAATTTCTTCATTCAGTTCCTGCTCCGTCCTCTCTAACTCCTCTTCCAGCGCTTTCTTCTCCTGATTGGCTTCTTCTATTTCCTTTCTCAAAGCTTCGGCCTCTGATTCCTGCATTTCAATTAATTCCGTAAGCTGGTGAGCCTGATTCCTTTGTACCTGATAATATCCTTCTCCTTCAGGCACATAATAAATCATATCTTTTTCCTCGTCTATTAACTGCCTGATAGGTTTGCCGTCAACTAAAAGCCTGTCGTTTTGAATATCATAAACTACTCCTATTGCTTCATAATCATGATAAAAGTCCTCTCTGCTTTTTGTTCCTTTATATTCTACCGATGCAATTGCCTCAGTTTCCTCATACTTTACCGTATTGGTAATAAAAACCGTCAATGCAGCTGTTACTACAGCTACTGACACTATAATTCCCCAAAATGCAGACTTCTTAAATTTCATAACAGACACAATCCTTTCTTCCACCGCTCCTTTGCCAAATCCCGAACCGGTTATAAATCCAATTTTCCTCTGCTCCGCCATGGAAAGCAGTGTCAATGCATAATCCCTTCTGCTTTCTTCTCTCCGGCGGATTACTGTTTCATCACACAGCAGCTCTATATCCCTGTTAAAAAACAAATACATGACCCACACAAGAGGATTAAACCAATGAACGCACAGTGCTATATGTACAATCAGCTTTTTCAGATTATCATGATTTTTTATATGTACTAATTCATGACTTATGTAAAAGCCTGTTTTCCGCTCCTGCATTTGACTGATTCCTTTGGGAAAAATAATACACGGCCGGATAATTCCATAAGTTACAGGCGTTGCCGTACGGTCCGAGGTCAGGAGTCTTATTTTTGAAAACCGTTTCAGCTCCTTTCCATTCAACCTTGCCTTATCCGTCAATATTTTCCTTTCATCTTCATCCATAGGAAGTCCTTCTTTCAATATCCGTCCATCCCGGATATAAAGAAAAGCCGAACCCAACACAATGAAAATCATTCCTGAAAAGTAAATAATTGTCACTATGGATTTCCCATTTAATGCAGCAGGTTCTTCAAATACTACAGTACTTTTTGTTTCCGTATTTTCTTCCGTAGCTGTTTCATAAGTCATCCATGCCTGCAGCCTGTGATTTTGATATTTTCCCAAATCAGGAAGCGGCACCGCAACGGAAACAGGAAAAAGCAAACGTAAAATGGCAATTTCCCAAAGTATTACCATTATTTTCTTTGAAATTTTATGCAGAAAAAGTGACCGAAATAATAAAATTCCCAAAATCAAAACACCGGCTGTTACACTCATATGTAATATGCTCATTTCCCCATCCTCCATAACACCTTTCCAGAAAAGGCACATTTTGCCTGCTGCCTGCGGAAATCACTGCAATTCATCAATCATCTTCTTTAATTTTTCAATTTCCTGCTTTGAAAGCTTTTTCCCATCTAAAAATGCCGCAAAAAACTTTTCTTTAGAACCGTCAAACATTTTGTCTATAAGCTCCTCTGTTTCATATTCCTGTATTTCCTGTTTCGAAATAAGAGCACTGCAGATAAATCCCGGTTCCTCTCTTTTTACAGCTCCTTTCTCCACACACTTTTTGATTACCGTATAAGTGGTATTTCTGTTCCAGCCAATTTCATCCTTTAAAATTCTCACAATCTGACCTGCCGGAAGCTCCCCCTTCTGCCATAATACTTCCATTACTTTTCGTTCCGAATCAAACAATTTCATTCTCTAATCCCTCTTTCCTAAAACTTTCTACTGTAGTCAAAAATCCTGATATAAGCATGCCGCTTAGCCCGCTTTTTACAAAAACAAGCTAAAATGACTATTGCAATAGTCTTTGTGTAATAAGACTATCACAATAGTCAATTTGTGTCAACATATTATAAATTTCTTATTCAAATATTTTAAATATCAGTTCAGCCATGCCATTCATAAGCCAAGTTCTTTGAAAAGCTTCTCCTGATACTCCGCATCCCTGGCTGCTTTCACCAGATCATCAACACGGGACTGCGCTGTTAACAGCACAATCAACCGGTTCATTCTTTCCCTTTCTTCTGCTTTTCCTTCAATTTTTCCTTCGACTTTTCCTTCATTTCTCTCATCCTCAAGCCACTCTCTTAACCCCTGACACATATCCACTTTCCCGCCTTTCTTATGCTTATCTTTGATTCTGAACATCTCTTCTTCTCCCGCATAATTTGCAACCATATCGTATGCATCCTCTTCCAGAAATGCATAGGATTCGTCCTCTTCTATGAGCTTCTTCAGTTTCTGTTTATCCTTTGAATAACGGATAAAATCAAATACCTGCTTCACATCCGTCTTAAACATATCCGTATTTGCCAGCTTTCTTATTTCCAGCACATGAATTTCATAATTTGAAACCTTCTCCTTTAAGCTGTCAGGAATATCCGTAAAGTCCAGCAGCCCATGGATATCCCTCGCACCATCCCATTCCTTTTCACCATAGTATAAGATAAATGTGATTGTGGGAAAAAGCCTGCTGGTCTTTTGAAAACCGTAAAGATACTCTCCCGCTGTCAGCCCTTTCCGTTTTCTTCTGACAGCTTTCCGTATCTGCATAGCCTGCCTTTCATATTCTCCTGCATCATAGCTCATGGTTCGGAGCGCCAGCCCATAGTCAATCTCTTCCTGGTTCTCAATACCGATAATTGCAAAGTTTATGCCAAAAGGCGTTTTCCTCACCAAATCCCTGAACAAGGTTCTTTTCCATCTCTGCTTACGCCTAAAGCCCTTCATCCTTCCTCTGTACACCCTGGAATCAAGTTCCTGTAAATCCTTTCCTTTCACGAATGCGGTGCCGTTGCATCCGAAACCATTTATAATGTCCGCATACCGTTCATTATCGGAAAAGAAGCTGTTGCTGTAAAAATCCTTTTCCATCCTCTTCCTCCTGTAATCTTGCAGGAGGTCTCCGGAAATCTCCTGCTTTTAATAAAATATGATTGGGTAATTAAAAGCATATGCTTATCAACATTACTGTTTCATAAGCGGCAGATTTCCTAAGATTCTTTGATATACCGTACAATTTACAGCACAGTATTAAGAAAGGCATGATGCCTGATTAATATAGAAATACTTTATCCTTATTGAACTGCTATTGTTCAATAAAGTATGCTTTGATAAAAGCATATCATATAAAATAACGATATGCAATATATTTTTATTTATTTCCACGTGCAATAAGCCAGGCCTCCACTGTCACTCCCTGCATTCGTTACGGCAATATTTTACTCTTGAAACTCCGGCTCAATATAGCTTCCGCCCCGGCTGACGGCAAAATGCAAATGAGAGCCTGTACTGAGACCCGTACTGCCTACAGTGGCAATCTGTTCTCCCCGTTTTACTTCGCTGCCTTCTTCTCCCAGAATTTCTTCACAGCAGGCATAATATGTCATATCACCGTTACTATGCTGTAAAATAATATAATTTCCGCATTCCACATCAAATCCCGTCTCAACCACTGTACCATCCGCAGCTGCCGTTACCGCCGTTCCCGCATCCGCTGCAAAGTCAATTCCGCTATGCAGTTTTTCCTGCCGGGTAACCGGATGGATTCTTGTACCGAAGCCGTCGGAAATCCTGGCAGACTCTACCGGATAGGAATATAAAATTCTCATATCGTTGTGAATCCCCGTTTCATTAAGCAGCAAATTCTCAAATTGATCCCTGGCAGGAACATAATTAGTAATTGTTTCATTATCTTCTTCTGATACAAAATACTCACTTTCATGCCCGTCATATGAATCCGAGCCGGGAATGCTCTCTATGTAATTATATTCCTGTTCCCCGGAATTTTCTGCCGGCTTATCGTATTCCTCATAGGGCTTTAAAAATGAGGAATCTCCGTCTGCATTCTCTCCTGCCGCAGAAAGCTCCGGCTGCTGCTCCACTAATACTTCCATATTACCTGGAGATACTTCCGGCAGGCTTTCAGCTGTTTCCTTGCGATTAATCAGCAAAATAACAACCACTGCCGCCACGATGACAGCTGCCGCTGTCATTCCCCAAAAGGAGGTCTTCTTTAAATTCACAGCATTCTTTATTCTGCTCTTTACACTGTTTTCACCGAATCCGATGGGATACCCGGGCTGCCACCCTTCTTTCAGAGACAAGTTCAAAAGCGTATTGGCGTACTCCTTCTTTCTGTCAAATCCTATTTTCCGAAGCACTGCCTCATCGCAGGAAGCTTCCATATCACGTTCCATAAATGAAAATGCCGCCCAGACCAGAGGATTAAACCAATGAATACAGCATATCAGAAACGCAGCCGGCTTTATAAGATAATCCAAACGCCTGATGTGCATTTTTTCATGCTCTGTCACAAGTTCTCTTTGCACATCACTCAGTTTATCCGGCAGGTAAATAACAGGACGCAAAAAACCTGCCAAAAAGGGAGTGTTTATATTGTCTGAAGTCCGGATATAAAAGCTTCGGCCTTTTCCTGCTGTTTTCATTATCCTGCCGTTTTCTTTTCGGAGCCTTCCCATAAAGGTACCGTAACTGATTACTTCATATAAAATAAGCATGCATCCTATAAGCAGCCAGATAATTGCCAGTATTCTCACAATCTTATAGGGTAATCCCTTATCCTGATTCAGTTCCTGCTTTTCTTCGCTCATCCTGCTTCCTGTTTCCGGATTCACTGTGCTTAAATCCGCCTTATCCGGCTTATATCCATACTCCATTTTCTGTGTTCCCGCTTCATTTGAAAGTTTTTCAAGCTGCGCAACGGACATATCCGGCACAACGCCAAAGTCCGCCTGTAATGTAACAGGACATATCAAACGGATAAACACCGCAAGCCACAAAAAATAAGAAAAAGCTTTAGGCGCTTTTTTCAGGCAAAATCTTGCTGCCATCACCGCCAGCATGACAAAAGAAGCCGTAATGCTCATATTTACTACAACAGTAAAAAGTTTTACCATATGTAATCCTTTCCCGCAGCATTCACTCTGCGTTCTCATCAATAAACTTTTTCATTTCTTCCGCTTCTTCCAAAGACAGCTTCCTGCTGCCGCAGAAGGCCGCTAAAAATTTAGGTAAAGAGCCTGCAAAAACATCTTCAATATATTTTCTGCTCTGCATACCGTAAAATTCCTCTTTACTGAGTTTTGCACTTACTATTGCATTTTCATTTTGGAAAATTCCCTTTTGGCACAGTTTCTTAAGCACCGTATAAGTTGTTGATTTTTTCCAGTCCATTTCCTTTTCACATAATTTTACTAATTCCATAGAGGAAACAGGTTCATTTGCCCATATGATTTCCGCAAATCTTTCTTCCGCTTCCCCCAGCTTATAATCTCCCATAGCATATTCCTCCCGTCGGAAAAATTACTCTTCACAGGTCTATCATAAATAGACCTTTTCTAAAACAAGTCTATTACCCATAGACCAGTTTGTCAAGCTCCAACTTTCTATTATAAAAAAAGACAACAGCACCAAGTATTCAGTGCTGCTGTCTCACGTCTGTTTTTCTGTCAATATATTTCTTATAAATATTTCTTTAAATCCTCTGTTTTGTCAAGCTTCTCCCAAGGCAAATCAAGGTCATTGCGTCCGAAATGTCCGTAAGCTGCTGTCTGCTTGTAAATCGGACGGCGTAAATCAAGCATCTTAATAATTCCGGCAGGACGTAAATCAAAGTTTTCCCTGATAATATCTACCAGCTTTTCATCTGAAAGCTTTCCTGTTCCGAAAGTGTCCACCATAATGGAAGTAGGCTGTGCCACACCGATTGCATAGGACAGCTGGATTTCACATTTATCAGCAAGTCCTGCGCCGACAATGTTCTTTGCCACATAACGTGCCGCATAAGCTGCGCTTCTGTCTACCTTGGTGCAGTCTTTTCCTGAGAAAGCGCCGCCGCCGTGACGGGCATATCCGCCGTAGGTGTCTACGATAATCTTACGGCCGGTAAGACCTGCATCACCGTGAGGCCCGCCGATTACAAAACGGCCCGTGGGATTGATAAAATACTTGGTGTTTTCATCCAAAAGCTCCTTAGGAAGAATGGGGTCAAACACATATTTCTTAATATCCTCATGAATCTGTTCCTGAGTTACATCCTCGTCATGCTGTGTGGACAATACAACAGCTTCCAAACGGATGGGTTTGCCGTTCTCATCATATTCTACGGATACCTGGCTCTTTCCGTCAGGTCTTAAGTAACTTAAAGTACCGTCCTTACGCACCTTGGTAAGCTGTCTTGCAAGCTTATGTGCCAGTGAAATGGAATAAGGCATATATTCTTCTGTTTCGTTGGTTGCATAACCAAACATCATTCCCTGGTCACCTGCGCCGATTGCTTCTATTTCTGCATCAGACATTTTGTTTTCTGCAGCAGCGTTTTCCTGCTGTTTGGCTTCCAACGCCTTATCAACGCCCATTGCAATATCTGCAGACTGTTCATCAATGGCTACAAGCACTGCACAGGTATTGCCGTCAAATCCGTATTCGGATTTGGTATAACCGATTTCCTTTACAGTATCACGCACAACTTTCTGAATATCAACATATGCGTTAGTGGTAATCTCACCTGTTACAAGGACAAATCCTGTACAGGTAGCTGTTTCACACGCCACACGGCTCATAGGGTCTTTTTCCATACATGCATCAAGTATGGCATCTGAAATGGCATCGCAGACTTTGTCAGGATGGCCTTCTGTTACTGATTCTGAAGTAAATAATCTTTTCTCCATTTTCTTCTCTCCTTTTTGTACAAATTAACGGTGAATGCTAAGCTTTTAACGATGGTTTCGAAATGTCGCTTAGCGGCACAAAAAAATCCGCTTACAACAGCGGACCCGATTCTCGATAATCAAATCCTCTTATTGTTCGATTTGCCATATGGCTCTTGCTCGCTCAGGTAGGCACCTTCCGTTAATGGGGTTGCCGTGGCTTCACAGGTCCTATGTACCTCCACCACTCTGAATAAGAGATTCTACAATATTGAATTTTCATATCTGTATACAGGCTACACCATGTTAAGATATTTGTCAATGAAATATTATAGATTGACAATAATATTGAGAAATTTTATAATTTATATTATATTTGTATATCTTTCAGCAATTTTTTTAGGAATAATTAATATATTATTGGAGCATATATGAAAAGAGTTAATACTGCAGATTTAATTCCCGGTATGATTACCGCTGAAGATGTGCTTAGTTACAATAATCAGCTCATACTGCCCAAAGGACTCATTTTAACTGACAAAACCATAACAAAGCTGGCTTTTTACTCTATCCTGCAGGTCAGGGTAGAAGACAAACCTGCGGATGTTGCGGATACCGATAACTATGAACCGCCTTATTCCGAAAAAATCCGTAAAAGTCCCGAATTCATTCAGTTTAAAAAGGAATTTGAAGCCGACGTAAATACATTCAGGAAATCTATCAACGAGGTAATTGAAAAAGGTGCTCCGCTGGATATTGATAAACTGATGAATCATACCTTCAATATTCTGGACCCTGGCTGGACAATTCCGAATATATTCGATATGCTTCACTGCATGCGGGAATATGATGATGCCACCTATATCCACTGCATGAATGTTGCTTTAATCTGCAACGTATTCGCCAGATGGCTGAGGCTTAATGAACAGGAAATCCGCAATGCCACGATCAGCGGGCTTCTGCACGACATCGGCAAAACGAAAATTCCCGACAGCATCATCAAAAAGCCCGGAAAACTTACTTCCCAGGAATATGACCTGGTAAAAAGGCACCCTTTAGAGGGATATGAAATGCTGAAGAGTTCGGCTCTTCCCGACTGTATCCGCAACGCAGTATTGATGCACCACGAAAGATGCGACGGTTCCGGCTATCCTCTGGGACTTACAAGAGACCAAATTGACCCTTATGCGAAGGTAGTTGCCATTGCGGACGTGTATGATGCCATGACTTCCGCCCGCATTTACCGCGGTCCTTTATGTCCGTTCAAAGCCATCGCCCTTTTTGAAAGCGAAGGACTGCAGAAATACGATACACGTTTCATTCTGACTTTTCTTGAAAATGTGGTAAATACATATCTTCTCAACACAGTACGGCTGAACAACGGAGTTACCGGAAAAATTGTTTTTATTAACAAAAACCGACTCTCTGCACCTACCATCCAGACCGAACACGGCTTTCTGGATTTAAGCATCCATCCGGAACTTAATATTGAAGAAATTATTTAAGCCGCCACTTACGTGACGGCTTTTCTTATTCCCGATAAAAATCTTACCGCTCAACCCACCTTTAAGCGGAATTTCTGCAGTTCACGTTCCGTATTCACTTTTTCAATCTGTGCACCCAGACCCTGGAGTTTTTGGGGGAAATCTTCATAGCCTCTTTCGATAAATTTAATATCATCAATGGTGGAAATGCCTTCTGCCGCAAGAGCCGCCGTAACAAGAGCCGCTCCCGCCCGCAAATCAGGAGCCGTCAGGCTGGCGCCTGTATATTTGGGCACACCATCTATGATTGCCGTATTTCCTTCCACTTTGATGCTTGCTCCCATTCTGGTAAGCTCATCCACATACTTAAATCGGTTTTCAAAAATACTTTCCGTAACAATGCTGGTTCCCCTGGACAGGCCCAGCGCTACTGTAATCTGAGGCTGCATATCCGTAGGAAACCCCGGATAAGGCAGAGTCTTTACGTGTGTATGCGTAAGGGGCTTCGCTGCCACCACACGTACCGCGTCATCCGATTCTTCCACCTCACAGCCGATCTCCATCAGTTTGGCGCTGATAGACTCCAAATGTTTGGGAATTACATTTTTAACAGTAACATCTCCCTTAGTTACTGCTGCCGCAAACATGAAAGTACCTGCTTCAATCTGATCAGGAATAATCGCATATTCCGTTCCATGAAGCTTTTGTACTCCCTTGATACGAATCACATCGGTTCCCGCACCTTTTACAGAAGCTCCCATACTGTTTAAAAAATTAGCCACGTCAACAACATGAGGTTCCTTGGCCGCATTTTCAATTATCGTCTGGCCTTCCGCCATAACCGCCGCCATCATTACATTAATGGTGGCCCCTACCGTAACAACATCAAGGTAAATATGGCCTCCCTTTAGCTGCTGTGCCTCTGTAATAATCAGACCATGCTCAATCCTTACATCTGCGCCCAGCGCACGAAATCCTTTAATATGCTGGTCAATCGGGCGTAATCCTATGTTACAGCCCCCCGGAAGCGCCACTTCCGCTTTTTTATATTTACCAAGTAAAGCACCTAAAAAATAATAAGAAGCTCTGATTTTTTTAATACAATCATCTTCAATTACCAAATCGCTGATATTTCTTGCATTAATTTTAACAGTGTGTCTGTTTAACTGTTCTACCTGAATTCCTATACTTTTCATGGCCTGAAGCATAGCCATGGTATCACGTAAATCCGGGACATTTTCTATTATTACGGTTTCTTCCGTCATTACAGCTGCTGCCAGAATCGCAAGTGCCGCATTTTTAGCACCGCCGATTTCTACCTCACCGACCAGCGGATTTCCACCTTTAATTGCATACTGTTCCATAGTATACCTCTATATCAATACAAATTGCTTATCAATCTTTCTTTTTATCTTTTAAACATGAAATCTGAATTCATCACTAGCGTATCGGGAAAAAGTAAATGGTACTTCGTATTCAATATTTAACCCGATACGCAACATTATACCATATTCTAAGCATTTGTAAATCTCAAACATCAGTTCAGGTACTTAAGCGGATTTACCTGGGTTCCGTTAATCAGTATTTCAAAATGCAGGTGAGGTCCTGTACTGACACCTGTATTTCCGCTTAATGCAATCTTCTGTCCCTGGGAAACAGTCTGCCCTGCCGATACCAGCACTTTACTTAAATGCCCGTATCTGGTCTGCCTTCCGTCCGGGTGATTGATATACACCACATAACCGTAACCGCTGCCCCAGCCTGCCTTTGCAACAGTTCCACCTGAAGATGCAACAACTGCCGTTCCTGTAGGCGTCGCCCAGTCCACACCCTTATGATAGGTGCTTGCCCCCTTCTTGGGCGCACTTCTCCTGCCGAAATTGGATGACAGGCGTCCTCCGGAAATAGGTTTGATATAAGTAGGCGGAATCTTGGTTCCTCTTTCCACAATTTTGGGAACTGCCTGATAGGTAATCTCTTCTTTAATAATTTCTTTTGCCACCTGTTTATCATTTTCAAAAGAAACAATTGCCACTACCTTTCTGTGGCCTGCCGAAGGTTCCTGAAGTGTTTTTCTCTCTGTTGTATACCAGTCATCATTATCAATATAAATGATGTCTTCTTCATAGTCCTCTTCGTAATACATTTCTTCCTGGCGCTTTACGGTAAGCTCAGGTTCGGGTACTGTTATAACAAGCTCATCCCCTACTCTTATCATGGAATTCTCATCCTCAAGAGCCTCGTTCATTTCAATAAGCCTGTCCAAAGGAATATTGGTCTCCAGCGAAATGCCGGATAAGGTATCACCGGATTTCACTTCATATACTTCACTCTTTTCCTGATCCTTTGTAACCATTTCTATGGCTTCATCAATGCCGCTCAGCTCTTCATCGGACAAATAGGCTTCAACCACCTCGATAGTATCGCCGAAATCCAGGGATATTAATCCCAAATCATAATCCTCAAAGCTTTTTTCCAAATCCGGCTCTACCGTTTCAAAAACTTCCGCTATCTCCGCATCAATTCCGGCATTTAAATTAACAGCTTCCGCTACCTGCTCCTTTGCTTCCTCCCTGGAAATAACGTTTGTAGTTAAAACCGGCAGTTCCCTTGACGGGTCAAGCAAAAGCTCCACTGTGTATTTCCCCTCGGAATCATACTTGTCGATTGCCGCCTGCAAAAGCTCCATAACTTCCTCTTCACTGGAAAGATTTATCATCAGTTCATTAATCTTTACCACATAAGAACGGTTCATGGTTTCCCTGACATCATCAGCGAGCACCATTGCCATATTGGAAATAACGGTATCCTTTTCATCCACCTTTCCCCAAAGCACTTCACTTCCCACAGCTTCAATATCGCTTTCCACAAGCACAAGTTCTTCACTGTGAGACGCTAACTGCTTCCTTGCTTCCCTGGCATATTCCGAAGCCTCATCAGGCGAACCTACCACTCCTACTTTGACGCCGTTTAAAAGAATTGTAAACATATTATTCCCAGTACTTTGAAAAGCTACATATGTGGGCAGAAAAAAGATACTGACAATTACTGCCAGTATTGCAATTTTTAATTTTCTGATTTTAAGTCTTTTATAATAACATGAAATATGCTTCATTATTAACCTCTTGTAACATGAATATTTTGTAACAATTTCGTAACAAAACCATTCTAACAGCTATTTATTTCCTTGTAAAGGGTATGTTATTTATAAATATTCTGGTAAAATATGTTCAATAATGCCGTCACTTGGAGGTGCATATGGAACGAATTATTTTTCATATTGATGTTAACTCCGCTTACTTAAGCTGGAGCGCTTTGTCTCTTCTTGAACAGGGAAGTACTGTTGACCTGCGCAAAATTCCCGCCATCATAGGCGGAGATATGGAAAAACGCCACGGTGTGGTGCTTGCCAAATCAATTCCTGCTAAAAAGTACGGTATTACCACCGGGGAGCCTATCGTAAATGCGCTGCGCAAATGCCCTTCCCTTGTGCTGGAATCCCCCGACCATACCTTATATAACAGGAAAAGCCGGGAACTTATGCATTTTTTATCGGATATCTGCCCCGACATTGAACAAGTCAGTGTGGATGAATGTTACATGGATTATACTCCCGTAAAAAACCGCTACGCTTCTCTCATCCAGGCTGCAAATTCCATTAAAGACCAGATACGCGATACTTTCGGTTTCACCGTCAATATCGGCATTTCAGATGTAAAAATGCTTGCAAAAATGGCTTCCGACTTTGAAAAACCCGATAAGGTACATACACTTTTTTCTTATGAAATTAAGGAAAAAATGTGGCCTCTGCCCGTTTCTTCCTTATTTATGTGCGGAAAATCCAGTGTGGAAACCCTGCGTAAACTGGAAATCAGGACCATCGGAGATTTGGCAAGGGCAGATAAGCAGATTCTTTCCGCACACTTAAAAAGCCACGGCATTCTCCTTTGGGAATATGCTAACGGCATTGATCCTTCCGGTGTACTTGCTGCTCCTCAGGAAGCCAAAGGAATCGGCAATTCCACGACCTTATCAAAAGATGTCACAGACAGGCAGGAAGCCTTTAAGACCCTTTTGTCCCTTGCGGAATCTGTGGGCAGCAGATTAAGACAATCCGGGCAGCTTGCCGGAATGGTCAGCGTGGAAATCAAATACAGCAGCTTTCAGTCCGTTTCTCATCAGACTGCGCTTTTTTCACCCACTGATGCCACACAGATTCTCTATGAAACAGCCTGCCGGCTGTTTGACGAGCTTTGGAATCATTCTCCCATACGGCTTCTGGGAATCAGAACCTCCAAACTGGTTTCCGTAAGCGAACCCTCCCAAATCAGTCTGTTTGATTTGGATTTATCTTCCAAAAGCAGGCTGGAGACTCTCGACAAAGCCTTAGACAGCATCCGGAATAAATATGGTGATACCGCAGTTGTCAGGGGAAGCCTTTTAAAAAATACTACCGATAAAGACTAAAGGCATCGGATTTTACCTCGATGCCTTCTTACTTTTATTCTTCTTTTTCACGCTGCAGCCAAAACTTCCAAGTTCCCTGCCCAATGAAAAATACGTTCCGTGGGAATATACCAGAGGCTTGGCTTCCGCAAGGGAAAAACGCCCGTTCTCATCCATATAAGCTTCATCTGCATGAACGGCTTCCACCTTTGCCAGAAACATATCATGAGTTCCCAGCTTTTTTACTTCTGTCACCCTGCATTCAATGTTCACCGGACTTTCTTTAATAAGCGGGGCTTTCACTTCTTTGGCCGGTATGGGCGTAAGGTGCATTTCCTTGAATTTGTCTACATCCCTGCCGCTTTTTACTCCGCAATAATCGGTGGCAAACGCAAGGCTTTCCGTAGTAAGATTGATTACAAATTCTCCGGTCTCCTGTATCATATGATAAGAATATCTCTCCGGTCTTACCGAAATGGATACCATAGGAGGATCACTGCATATGGTTCCCGTCCATGCAACGGTAAAAACATTTTGCCTGCCCTGTTTATCAGCCACAGAAACAAGCACCGCAGGAAGCGGATACAACATATTTCCCGGTTTCCAACTTTGTTTTCCCATTTGTCACCTCATGTTTTCGTCAGAATAATCCTAAAATCTGCGCAACAATAATTCCAAGATTAGCTAAAGAAAGCACCATGGTAATAATGATAAACGGCAGCATTACTTTATTTCCTTTTGCCGCTTTTTCCTGTTCAGCTTTCAGCTCCGAGGTCTGCTTTTCAAGCTCTTCTATCATAGCTGCCTGCACATTACGGTATACCTTAACATTATCTGTATGAAGAAAATCCTCCAGATTTTTAAATGCCTGCTCCAATTTCCCCTGAAGTTCTGCCACTTCTTCCGTAATTTTTACAAGATTATCCTTATCGGCGTTTTCTTTGATTTCCGCTATTTTGGCAAGTCCTTCTGCCACTGTCTGGTTGATTCCCGCAATGGAAATATCAGAAGTTTGTTTGATTTCCGCTATTGACGCATCGGAGGTCTGCTGAATTCCCGCAATAGACAAATCAGATGTCTGCTGGATTTTACTGACAGAAGCTGCCTGTACCTCTCCTACCGTTTTCTCAATCTTTTCGCTGGCCTGCTCCGTTAATTCCTGCACGCCCTGGGCGCTTTCAATATTTCTTAAATTAAGCTGCCGCATTTCCTGAAGACAGTCATCATATTTTCCCATCTGTTCCTTAAACAATGCCATCTGGTTTTCAAGCTTCTCCAATTCGGCTGCATCTGCAGCAGAGTTAGCACGAATCATGTCCTGTGAATTCAGTTTTTGCGCAATTTTGTCCATAAAATTATCCATTGCCGTTCCTCCGGGGGTATATTCAGATTTCCATTTTCATACCGTCAGCAGACACAGGAATATTCCCTCCGCTCCACTGACATCAACAAATTATATTTACTATTTTAACATCTTTGCTTTAACTTTACAATAAATAGCTGTATATGTAAATCTTCAGATTATTGTATATTTTGTACAATTTTATATTCCATTTTTTTACATCATTAGTATAATTAACGGTAATTTCATATCGTGTTCATAATTTATTCATATTTTTGCGGTATATTATATTTAAATCAAACAGCAGTTATGTAATGTTTTCATTACAAGAATAGATAAATTTTTTCATAATAGCCCAGGCGCAGTGATGTGTCTGGGCACTCCTCATTTTTCGGGTTATAACGTTTACTGCTGCATACTTTCTATTATCATATATAACAGAAAAGAGAAAGCACAATACAGTTTCCTGCAATCATGCTTTCTCTTCTTTTTATTCATTTTGCTGATTAATCATCTGGATTTCTTCATTCAGCGACAACATCCTTCTGTCAAGCTCTGACACCATTTTGGCGCATTCTATCAGTTCATTCTTAATATATGCCGGGGCATTTCCTTCAAACTTATAATTAATTTTGTGTTCAAGGCTTGCCCAGAAATCCATGGCTACCGTACGGATTTGAATCTCTACTTTGGTATCAACTATCCTGTCGGAGAGGTACACAGGCACTGTTACCAGCATATGATAGCTTTTATATCCGCTGGTTTTAGGATTAACGATGTAATCCTTGATTGAAATTACTTTAATATCTCTCTGGTTTCTAATCATTTCGGCAATCTGATAAATATCCGATGTGAAAGAACATATAACCCTGATGCCTGCTATGTCATTCACATACTGCACCATGTTCTGTATGGTGGATTCATACCCGTGCTTGCGAAGCTTCTTAACAATACTTTCTGAAGTTTTAATCCGGGCCTTAATATGTTCTATAGGATTATATCTGTGAACATGTTGAAATTCTTCATTCAGTATCTCAATTTTCGTTGAAATCTGCTTTAATGCAGAACTGTATATTAATATAACTTCCTCCCAATTGTTAACATCACTGTCTCTTGCTGCTCTTAATTCCATTTTATTTCCGCCTTACTTAAATATTTCTTTTTCTGCAGTGTAATATCATACCCTGGTTATTATTTTATCATATTTTTGGCCGTATGTATACTTTCCACAATTTTTTCATAATTTTTTAAGTTTTATTGTATAATTTTATAATATAACTTAAAAAGTAATTAATACAGACATTCTGTGCGGCCTGACATTATGCGCACCGCACCATCAGGCGGTCTGAACAATAACATATATATGCTCATTTCAAAATTTTATTACTGCTTTTTTATTTTATATGTGATAAGATGATTACACTATTCACCATTATTTTAAAGGAGATTCATCATGTTTCGTATATGGGCAAAAATTTTTAAAGATATTCATTTAGTAAAAGATACCGTGATTTGCAATGATTCATCTGATACACGTACTCACAAGGTTTTTGACGCTATTGACGAAATTTGTTATGAGTTCGACCTTGGAAAGCCTATCTGGCTGGATTCTACCATAGCTGAATTTAAAAGGCATGATAAAGCCCGCTTCTACCAGGATAATTTTATAGAAACAATTGATTTTGATTTTCTTGAAATACATGTAATTGAAGAGGATTAGCACAAGGGACCGACGCCGGCTAAAAGATTTTAGCTGATGTCGGTTCCTTTTTACATATTTTTATTGACATGTGAAATAATAAGGTGTAGTATTATCACATCAACAAGTAGTTTTTAAAACTATGTATTGTAATTTAAAAATTATTTTATGTAGTTTTCACGCATGTAATAGTGTAAAACATATACTATATACTATCACTATAAAGTTTAACAGGAGGTAATATTATGCAGATTACAATTCGTGAACCCGGAAGCGCCATTACCCATTTCATTGCAATGATGATGGCAGTTTTTGCCGCTGCTCCCCTACTTATAAAAGCAGCGCTTTCCACTACCAGCCATACTCTTCTTGCCATGAGCATCTTTATGCTCAGCATGATTTTATTATACGGAGCCAGTGCCACCTACCATTCCCTGAATATTAAAGGGAAAGCCCTCCGTATCTTCCGGAAATTGGATCATATGATGATTTTTGTGCTGATTGCAGGCTCCTATACTCCGGTATGTTTAATCGTCCTCGGCGGAAAATCAGGCTACACTCTTCTTGCTGTAGTCTGGGGAATCGCTTTACTCGGTATGACTTTAAAAGCCTGCTGGGTTACCTGTCCCAAATGGTTTTCTTCTATTATATATATTGCCATGGGCTGGGTATGTCTCGGTGTGTTCAGTACCCTTTGGAATGTACTTCCCCACGCCGCTTTTCTCTGGCTTCTCGCAGGCGGCATCATTTATACTGTAGGCGGCGTGATTTACGCTTTAAAGCTTCCCGTGTTTAATAATAAACATAAATTTTTCGGTTCCCACGAACTTTTTCACTTGTTTGTCATGGGCGGAAGCATCTGCCATTTTATATTCATGTATTTATATGTTGCCTGACACTTCAGTCTGTCGGAAATGATATTGTCACACAATGACCTTTCTTTGTAACAGCAAAGTCTCCTTTATGGGCAAGCGCAATCTGCTTCACAATGCGCAGCCCCATAATGTGAGGCTTTTCTTCTTGGGATATCACTTTCTGACTGTTTCCTGTTTCTTCCTGAAGCAGCCTCACAACCTCATCAGGAATTCCTTTACCGCTGTCCCTTACGGCAAAAACAGCCTGATTTCCTTTCATGTATCCCAGAATATGAATTTCACAGCCACCGGGATTATGCCTGATACTGTTATTCAGCAGATTCCTCATAGCCCTTGCTAAAAGCTCTTCGTCCGCTTTCAGCACTGTTTTCTCCAGCTCAGGCTGTATATCAAGATAAATCTCATAGCTTTCAGACAAACCGGTATTGAGAAGTTCTGCCGCCAATTCTCTTAACATGGCTGCGGGATAAAAGCTTTTTATCCGTAAAGGCTGCATATGGTATTCCAGCTTGGAGGTCAGATTTAAATCTTCAATCAGCTGCTTGATTTTCAGGCTTTGCAGCTTAATTTCTTCTGCTTTTCTTCTTTTCTCAGGACTCAGGTCTTCTGCCTGCTCCAGTTCATCTGCATATCCCATAATCACGGATAAAGGTGTTCTGATGTCATGAGATACACCTGCAATCCATTCGGTCCTTGCAGTGTCCCTTCTTTCCAGGGAAAGACGCTGCTTTTCCAGAATGTCCGAAGCCTGATTAATCTGCACCGCCAGCACTGATGCCGTTCCCTTTTCATTCAGATGGATTTTACGATTTGCCGCCAATGCACCGATTCCTTCCGATAAAGGGCGCAATGAAAGATAATAACGATATCCCAAAACTCCCACTGCAATAAGGATAACCAGAAGATTCCCATACAGAAAAACAAGAAAATATCTTCCCATATTTTCTAAAAAATCCATGGAAACTTCTGCGGTATATTTCCACATACTGTTTTTTTCGTAGCCTGCTACCAGAAGACCTCTTTCTCCCCTCCATACCCTTACGGGATAATCGTGAAGATACCACCTTGAAAAAGAAGCTATTTCCCCTGCCGTATAATGGTTTTCAAAGCCTTCCGGAGAATTCCACGAATAAATCACATCACCCGCATCATTCAGTATCAGCAGAAAACAAATTTTTTTCTCCTGCAGATACTTTTCCCCTGCCTGAGTTACTTTTATTTCATTCCCGGCATCTTTGCCAAATACAGTCTCCTCCAGATACCGGATTCCCCCAAGCTGCCAGGAATCATCAGACATTGTTCTCTCCACTACCACCCATAAAAACAGCCCGATATTTACAATGATAACAAACAGTATAATTGCCCATGTAATGCCGATATATTTTCCGTATATCTTTAAAAGACTTTTCATTGCAGCTTCACCAACTTATAACCAAGCCCGCGAACGGTCAAAAGCCACTTGGGCCTGGATGGATTTTCCTCTATTTTTTCCCGCAAACGCCTGATATGCACCATAATTGTATTCTCATAGCCGAAATAATTATCCTCCCATACTGCCTGACACAGCTGGTCAAAGGTTACAATATTTCCTCTGTTTTCCCATAGTTTGCGCATAATTGCAAGTTCTTTGGCTGTAAGCGGAATTTCCTCATTTCTTTCATTATTCCAAATAACGGTTCCTCTTCCCAGCCCCACATTGCACTTTCCAAGCTCAATTATTACATCACCCGGCTGCAATTCTGTAGTTTTGGAAAAGTAAGTTCTTTTCAGTATGGCGCTGATACGAAGGACAAGCTCCTTAGGCAAAAAAGGCTTTACCATATAATCATCAGCGCCAAGGCCAAGACCAAGCAAACGATCACTGTCCTCATCCCTGGCAGATAAAAACAAAACCGGAACTTCGGATATTGTCCCGGACCATGTCCCGGACAATGTCCGTATTCTCTGCATCAGGGAAAACCCATCGCCATCAGGAAGATTAACATCCAATATAATCATATCCGGCTGCTTTCTTAAGAAATAATCCTCTGCTTCTTTCACGCAGGCAGCCATATCTATATTCAGAAATCCTTCTCTTTGCAAAATTCCCGCAACCATTTCCCGAAGCTCTCTGTTATCATCCACCAGAAGCAGGGTGCTTTCAAATATATGCTTCATAACTATCTGCTCCTTCTCAATTCTTTTTTACTATTTTAATACAAATTCCCGTTTCTGCAATGAATCCGCAAAAGATTTAAGGTAATTGTAAGGAAGCTTTCATTTTTGTGTAAGGAAACTTTTATATGCTTACTTTGTAAAAAGAAGGAGGAAGCTAAATGAATAAAAATAATCTTGTCATACAGACAAACAATCTCACAAAAAGCTATGGAAAACATAATAATTCAAAGGAAGTTGTAAATCAGGTTAATCTTGCTGTTCCGGAAGGATGTATTTACGGATTTCTCGGTCCTAACGGAGCCGGAAAAAGCACTACCATGAAAATGCTTCTCGGATTAATCAAACCTACCTCAGGGAAAATTACTATTCTGGGAACTCCTTTTGCTGCAGGAAACGGCGCGCCTGCCGGTGAAAAGGAACGTCTTTCCATCCTGAAACAGACAGGTTCTTTAATTGAATCGCCCTCTTACTACGGTCATTTGACAGGAAGGGAAAACCTGGAAATTGTCTGTACCCTGAAAAATATTCCCCAAAAAGAAATTGGAGAAGTACTTTCCATTGTCAGAATGGAGAACCAGCAGCATAAAAAAGCCGGTCACTACTCCCTTGGTATGAAGCAGCGTTTAGGACTGGCCGCCGCCCTTCTGGGGCATCCAAAGCTCCTGCTTTTAGATGAACCCACCAACGGCCTTGATCCCGCAGGTATTCAGGAAATGCGTGAGCTTATCCGTTCTCTGCCCGAAACTTATCATATGACTGTTATGGTATCCAGCCATCTTTTAAGTGAAATCGACCAAATGGCCGATTATGCCGGTATCATCAACAAGGGGCAGCTGATTTATCAGGACAGCCTTCTTCATCTTCACAGGCACAGCAGAAAGCAGCTGCGGCTTAGAACCAATAACAATAACCGGGCGCTGTGCCTGCTGAATGAAAATCAGATTGATTGCACGCCGTCAGAGGATTATCTCATGCTTCCCGAAATCAGCGATGAGAAGACAGCTTTCCTGATTTCCGCTTTAGTGAAGGAGGGCATCGGCATTTTAAGAGTGGAGGAATATCAAAAATCCCTGGAAGATATTTTCCTCAGTCTGACAGGAAAGCAGGTGAGCTTGTAATGAATATTATTTTAACAGAGCTAAAGAAAATACGGCACCGTCACATAGGCCTCCTTTACGGAGCCACCCTGTTTCTTATCTTTATATGGATGATGTGGGCAATGCGCGATATGGATGATGTGATTACGCAGCAGGGCTATTATTATATGCTCCTTAGTCTTCCCCTTATGAACGGAATTTTTCTGCCCACCATACTTGCCTGTGTAGAAAGCAGGCTTTGCGACATAGAGATAAAGGGAAACACTTATAAGCTGCTGTGCACCATGCAGCCCAGGCACAGTATTTATCACATTAAACTGCTATTCGGAATTTTATATCTGCTTTTTTTCTCTCTTGCTGAAACTGCCATGATTCCGCTTCTGGGAAAGCTGTTTCAGGTAGAACAGGAAATGCCCGCTGACTCTGTTTTTATATTCTTGTTCTCCACCTTTACGGTCAGTACAGTGCTCATTCTCATTCAGCAGCCATTGTCACTGCTGTGGGAAAATCAGCTGTTTCCGCTGTTTTTCGGCGTTGGAGGCACATTTGCAGGTATCTTTTCCTGGTTTTTCCCACAGCTGCCAATCCGTTATATGCTGCCCTGGGGATATTATTGTGTAGGCACTGACATTAATATGTATTACGAAGAAGCTACCCGCACCATTACCTATTATACGATTCCTTTTCCCAAAGAATTTTTCACAGGATTTATTATCTTTGGAATTCTGGTTTATATAATCGGTAAAAACAGATTTATGAAAAAGGAGGTTTAAGCTATGCTGCTTGCCTGTATCAAAAGCGAACAATTAAAATTAAAGCGGTCCTTTATATGGATTGCTTTTGTATTGATTCCCATTATCCCCACTATAATGGGAACCGGAAATTATTTAAATAATTTAAATCTGCTTAAGTCAGAATGGATTTCCCTGTGGACTCAGGAAACCCTTTTTTATTCCAACTTTTTCTTTGCACCCCTTATTGCCATTTACTGCAGTTACCTGTGGCGGATGGAGAACCAGAATAAAAACCGTAACCTTCTTTTAACCTCTCCGGTTCCGGTCCGGGACATTTTTCTCGGCAAGCTGGCAACCATTGCAAAGATTACTGTATTCACCCAGCTTTGGATATTTGTCCTTTTTCTTGTCAGCGGAAAGCTGGTTCACCTTTCCGGACTTCCTGACTCACAGCATTTTATTTATGCGGCAAGAGGAATTCTGGGCGGCATGGTGATTGCTGCCCTCCAGCTTTTAATTTCCATGATAATCAAAAGCTTTGCGGCTCCCATTGCTGTTGCCGTAATGGGAAGCATTACAGGACTTCTTGCAGCCAATTCCAAATATGGAGTTTACTATCCTTACTCTCTTATGATGCTGGGAATGAATGCCAATAAATCCGAGGATGTACTTGCCGGAAGCAGCCTGCCCTTCTTTTTAAGCAGCATCTTCTATATTATATTGTTCTGCTGCATTGCTGTGTGGATTTTAAAGCACCGGGATGTGAAAGCATAAATACGGTATTTATTTTAATATAAAACAGCCGGATAGGAAACTCTCTGCTGTTTCGCATCCGGCTGCTGCTTTTATCTTATCTGCTTTATCCTGTTAGTTTTATTCTGCCTGTTTCATTCTGTTAATCTTCATATCCGTTAGGATTATTGCTCTGCCATCTCCAGGAATCGGCACACATATCTTTAATTCCATACTGTGCTTCCCAGCCAAGCTCTCTTTTTGCCTTGGATGCGTCGGAATAGCAGGTTGCAATGTCTCCCGGACGTCTGTCTTTAATCACATAAGGAATTTTTACTCCAGTAGCAGCTTCAAAATTCTTCACAATATCAAGAACGCTGTAACCCACTCCGGTTCCCAGATTGTAAATGCAAAGACCCGCTTTTTCCTCTATCTTCTTAAGCGCCTTTACGTGTCCCACTGCCAAATCCACCACATGGATATAGTCACGGA
The DNA here is from genome assembly GCA_017621815.1 of Lachnospiraceae bacterium. Lineage (GTDB taxonomy): Bacteria > Bacillota > Clostridia > Lachnospirales > Lachnospiraceae > Suilimivivens. The sequence continues at coordinate 40,575 of JAGASK010000031.1, forward strand.
CACCGGTTCCATCAGGCGTATCATAGTCATTTCCGAACACTCCAAGTTCTTTCAACTTGCCTACGGCTACCTGGGTAATGTAAGGCATCAGATTATTGGGAATGCCGTTGGGATTTTCTCCTATAGTGCCGCTCTTATGGGCGCCGATAGGATTGAAGTAACGCAGAAGAATAACATTCCATTCCGGGTCTGCTTTCTGCATATCGGTAAGAATCTGCTCCAGCATGGACTTGGTCCAGCCGTAAGGATTGGTGCATTGTCCTTTAGGACATTCTTCTGTAATCGGAATAATGGCAGGGTCTCCGTACACGGTTGCGGAAGATGAGAAAATAATATTCTTTACTCCGTGCTGTCTCATTACATCCACCAGAGTCAGTGTTCCTGCAATATTGTTTTCATAATATTCCCAGGGCTTCTGTACCGATTCTCCTACAGCCTTAAGACCTGCAAAATGTATACAGGAATCAATTTTTTCAGCATCAAAAATTTTGTTTAACGCCTCTGCGTCCAGAATGTCGGCTTTGTAAAAAGTAACCGGTTTGCCGGTAATCGCTTCCACTCTCTTTAAGCTCTTTTCACTGGAATTTGCCAGATTATCAATAACTACTACGTCATATCCTGCATTCTGCAGTTCTACTACTGTGTGGCTCCCGATATAACCGGCGCCGCCTGTAACCAATATTGCCATAATTGCCTCCGTTTCTTCCTTATCCGGTTCCTTTTTTCCTACTACGGTAAGTTTACTTCAAAAGCCCTTTTATTCACAAGATATGAATGTTATTCATACCTGTCAAAATGTTAACTACAGAGCAATTCCGTTTTCTTTGCAAAGAGCTCTTGCACTTTCCACGGAGTCCACACCTGTTTTATTTTTAATCGGTGCAAATTCTTTATTTCTTTCCACTTCATAAGGAAGGCAGCTGTCAAGTTCATGAATCATGTCAAGCACCAGCTGTTCAAACTTATAGCCGTTAGGTTCCTCCGGCTTCACCTTTTCTCCCTTTTCATTCAGATAAGGAATCTTCTTCTCCACGATATGAAGGGGCAGATTCCTCTCCCTGATTTTTTCAAGGTCAGCAATACGGAAAAGATAATTTAATATAACCCCGAAGTAGTACGCCGGGTCTCCGTTTTCATCCTTTGCATCCATCAGTTCCTTAGTCAGTTCATAATATTCTATAATAGAGGGTCTGCCGTCTTCAAGGCACATTACCCCCACCTTTTCATCCGGAGTGCATTTTTTCACTACCTTTGCGCCTGCAGCGCAGCCGCCGTCTATCACTGCCCCTACAAAACAGGGGTCTGCAATTCTCTGAAGCACATTATCCACTGCAAATACATTCAGCCATTCCACACCGTCTGCCATGGCCTTCTGTGCCACACCCCATTTATGCATGGAGGAATACCAGCCGCCGTTGCCGTTGGGAGAGGTGGATATTTTCCATTTTTCTTCCATATAGACCCTGCCGTCATAATCAGATGCCGGAGCCATTTCCTGCATGAAAAAGGTAATATAATCACTGTTATATCCGAAATAATTATGTTCTTTTAAAAAACCCGTGGTTGCCTCATGATTTTTATCGCTTGTCATAATGTACAGAGGAATCCAGCTTTCCGCCATTCTTACCACATCCATCAGGTTTTCAATCAGCCTCTGAAAAATATATACGTCCTTTGTGATACCGATGTTGTACATTCCCTTAGGGTCATCAGAACCAAGCCTGGTTCCCATTCCCCCTGCCAGAAGCACTGCCCCCACTTTTCCGTCCTTGATTGCTTTGATGCCAAGAGCTGTAAATTTTTCTTTTTTGGCTTCTATTTCAGGAAGCTGCATAGCTGCCAGCGGAACAATTACTCCTCTTCCTGCTGCCTCATTCTTTTCCTTACAGGATGAAAGTACGGAAAAATCTGTTGCCGCTATCTGTGCAAGCAGCATTTCCTTTTCTTTTGCAGACAGCTCCTCGTAATAATTAAGCACATGCTCCTGCCCGCAGTCTTTCAATTTTTTTAAAGCTTCCTCATATCCCATTACTGCTTCCTCCATTCCGGAAATTCTCCTTATTTTTGTTGACAAAATATCTGTTTTTACCCGCTCTCTTTGCATGATACATAGCATCATCCGCACGATTGAACATATCTTCAAATTCATCATACTTAGATACTCTTGATGCAATTCCAATGCTGCATTGCACCCTCTGGCTTAAAAAAGTAATTTCCAATGCCAGCTTATGCATAAAAGAATCAACTTTGTTCTCTATACAGCCAATAGTTTCATCCGTAACAAATGCAATAAACTCATCACCGCCGAATCTTGCCGTAATGCTTTCATCTTCAAAGCATGACTGTATCAGCCTGGCAACTTCCTTTAAAACATCATCGCCCCGGGAATGCCCATATAAATCATTGATATTTTTGAAATTATCAATATCAATCATTATCATATGCGCTTCACTGGTAGGATTTGCTTTCAGCCACTTATCCACCTTTTCAATAGCCGCTCCTTTATTATAAAGTCCTGTCAGGAAATCAGTTTCAACCCTGTGCATCATTTCCCTTTGCACAGTAGCAGACTGATGAATATTATGAATCCTTCCCAGAACACTGATTACTTTTCCCTGCTCGTCCGAAATACTGGAATAATAAGTTCTGTGCCACTGGAATTCGCCGGTGGATACCTTGCTTAAATATTCAATTTCTCCCCTTAAGGGTGTCATGCTGGCCTTTAAAAGAACATTCATAAATTCCTGTATATGGCTTGGATGCACCAAAGGGTTTTCTTTCACGAATTCCCTATAATTCGGGATTTCGCGCTTCTTTTTATTTTCCGGAAAATTGTAAAAGAATATCATGGTGTCCTCTTCAGGATGATACTCAAACAAAAGCGCAGGTGTAGTCTCCGCCAGTATCCGGTATCTCTCTTTCATCACCTTGATTTCTTCTTCCAGTGACTTTATTTTCTCTTCATACTCGGTTTGATTCATAATACTGTCCTTTACAATTTCTCAACTGTACTTTTACATAATTTAATTATAAATTTTTTTTGAATAATATGCAACCGCTACTTCCTTTGCGGGTCTGTTAAGAACCCGTTAAAAGAACGTTAAGCTGTCGTTAAAAAACCTTTGAATCGCTTCAAACTCTTTTTTTCCACTGCTAAAATAACTTTACTAAAGAAAAGGAAAGGTGCAAAATCATGGCAAATTTAAACATTGGCTTAATACTGGTTATGCTTATAGGAGGTGTTGCCGGTATCGCTTCCACTCTCTATTTATTATTCTCTTTACCGGTAGTTTTAATATGGAAAATTTACAGAAGAATAGTTAAAGGAATTCCTTTAACGAAATAACTCACCATATATCAGTTTTCTGAATAATTTAACATAAGAAAACCAGACGGTAATTCTTATGGAAATATATGTTGTAAAACCGGGAGATACTGTAGATGCCATCGCTGCTTCCTACGGTATCAGCCCGGAATCAGTCATTTATAATAATCAGTTACTATATCCTTATGCCCTGGCTGTCGGTCAGGCGCTTCTTCTTTCTGCTCCCTTAACGGAGGCTCCATCCTACTTTGCTTTTACAAACGGTTACGCTTACCCTTTTATTGATGAGACAGTTTTAACGGAAACCCTGCCCTTTTTATCGTCTCTTTCCGTTTTCTCTTATGGATTCACTACGGAAGGCGAACTGGTGCCTCCTGCCCTTGATGATGATTTTATGATTGCTGCAGCCATAAACTCTCGTACGCGCCCAATTCTTACCTTAACCCCATTCGGTCCTGACGGGCAGTTTAACAATTACCTGATCACGACTATGGTAAACGATGAATCCGTAAAAAATACGCTCCTTCAGAATCTTCTTTCCACAATTCAAACCAAAGGCTTTGCCGGAGTTGACATTGATTTTGAATATATTCTGCCCGGCGACCGCATACCCTTTGCGGAATTTGTTGCGGATACAAGAAATTTCCTTGCTCCGTACGGTTATCCTGTTTCCGTGGCGCTGGCTCCTAAAATTGCAGACAATCAGCCCGGCCTTTTATATGAAGGAAAGGATTACGCCCTTCTTGGCCAGGCTGCTGACAGTGTGCTGCTTATGACATATGAGTGGGGATACACTTACGGCCCGCCAATGGCCGTTGCCCCCATTAATAAAGTCCGTGAGGTGGTGGATTATGCCGTTACCCGCATTGAGCCTGCCAAAATAGATTTAGGCATACCAAACTACGGATATGATTTCACACTTCCCTATGAAAGAGGTGTTTCCAAAGCCAGAACCATCAGCAATCTGGAAGCCGTTCAAATCGCTGTCCGTGCCGGTGTTCCCATTTCCTTTGATGAAACTGCCATGTCTCCCTATTTCAGATATGAAGAAAACGGCATTATGCATGAGGTCTGGTTTGAAGATGTAAGAAGCCTTCGGGAAAAATATTCCCTCCTCCCCGAATATGGCCTCAGGGGTATCGGGGTATGGCAGATCATGCGCCTTTTCCGAGCCGGCTGGCTCCTTTTTCAGGATAAATTTATCATCAATAAATCTTTTGGCTGACCCTGCATCTAAAAAACGCATACGTCCGGATTAATCCACCGATTTTAAGGATTCTGCCATATTGATTCCGTCAATTTTAACGGACATTACCCTGTTTACGCAAAAATTAAAGACAAAAGTCAGAATAACACTGTACAAATAACTTACAGGGCGGATGTGTACATCAAAGGATACCATATCCACATTAATTCTGCTCATAATAAAACCATGCAGAAAATAGCCCAGTATCAGTCCGGCTCCTGCTCCGATTGCTGTCAATACCATATTTTCCCTGAAAACATAAGAAGCCGTTTCTTTTTTGTAGAAGCCCAAAACCTTTATTGTGGCTATTTCCCTCATTCTTTCCGTAATGTTAATATTCGTCAGATTATAAAGCACGATAAACGCAAGAGCTGCCGCACATATAATTACCAGAAGAACCACATAATTCATGCTTCCCATCATATTGTCGAAGCGCTCTCTGGTATCCTGATTTACCGTTACGGCAGAAACTCCGTCCTGATTCATCAGAACCGCAGCAGCCTCATGAATATCCAGCCCGTCTTTATAATTGATATAAGCGGTCTGATATTCCGGTATTTCACCGAGCTGGGATTCATAAGTTTCCGGTGCAATAATAATATAATTATATACAAAATTCTCAAAAACTCCCGAAACTGTCACCGTGATTTCCTGCATATCCTCATTCCGCACCGTGATTTCATCACCTGCGGCAATATGATAAGTATCCGCTATTTTATTATTAATGACCGCCTGCCCTTCGGAAGGATAGTCTATGGGTTCGTCTTTTACCGTATGAAGGTTCATAAACCTGCTTATTTCTTCAGGCTTTTCCATAATTACCATGTTAATGGATTTCACCTTGCCTTCATGCAGAAGATCCCATGACTCTTCACACACAAAGGTACTATTATCCGTCAGTTCTGCAAGCTTCTCTGTCAACGCTGCTTTCTTGTTTTCGTCAACAGGACTTTTCATGCTCACACTGCCGTCCGAAATCTGTATTTCTTCAAACTGCTGGTTTGCCAGTCCTGTGACGGAATCCTTAAGCCCCAGCCCCGTTACAAGCAGAGCCGTACATCCGCTGATGCCGATTATCATCATAAAAAACCGTTTTTTATATCTGACAATATTTCTCACAGATACTTTCTGCAGAAATTTCAGCCTTTTCCAGATGAAGGGAATTTTCTCAAGAAATACCCTTTTTCCCGCTTTAGGCGATTTGGGACGCATCAGCCCGGCTGCCGTCTCCAAAAGTTCATAACGGCAGGAAAACCATGTGGCGCCTATGCTGCAAAGCAGAGAAACAATGATTGACAGCACCGCAAGGGTTAAATCAAACCGATACACCAGATGGGGCATATTATACATAATTCCATATGCTGTCCAGATAACCTTGGGAAATACCACGGTTCCGCCGATATATCCCCCAACGCATCCAATAAGGGCAGCGCTGCCGGAATAAAACATAAACTTGCTCATAATAGCAGATTCCCTGTAACCTAAGGCCTTCATCACACCAATTTGAGTCCTCTGCTCCTCCACCATCCGGTTCATGGTAGTAATGCAGACTAAAGCTGCTACCATGAAGAAGAAAATCGGAAATACATCCGCAATCCCCTCTACAATGCTGGAATCATTTTCAAAACACACATAGCCGATATTCGTGTTTCTGTCAAGCACATAATAATCCGGTTCCTCTATGTCATCAATTTCCTTCTGCGCATCATCAAGTTCTTTTTCCGCATCAGCTATCTTTTCCTCAAATTCCAGCTTTGCTTCCTCATAGTCCTGCCAGCCTTCCCTTGTCTCTTCTTCTGCGTCCTCCAGCTCCTCTTCCTTATCGGACAATTCATCTCGGGCATTTGCAAGCTGCTTTTTTCCCTCCTCCAGCTGTGCCCTTCCTGCGCTAAGCTGTTCTTTCGCTGACTCAATCTGCGTCCTCGCCTCCTCAAGCTGGTCTTTCGCTGCCTGCAGCTGAATCAGAGAATCCGCCTGCGCTCCCTGGCCTCCTGCCGGAAGCTGACCGGCCTGTGCAGTCAGAAGTTCCATTTGCTGCTGCATTTCCTGCTCCTTTACCGCAAGCTCGCTCTCCTGCTCACTCAGCAGCTGTTCCTGTTCATTCAGCTGCCTCTCCTGCTCACTTAAGAGCTTTTCCTTCTCCTTCAAAGTCTCCTTTGCATCGGATATTTCTTTCTTCCCATCCGCAATTTTCTCATCTGCCTCTGTCAGCTCATCAAAAGCTTCCGCAAGTTCCTTTTCCGCATCCGCTTTTTGCGTATCCAGTTCATCCCTGGCATCCGCAAGCTTATCGTTTGCTTCCGTAAGAATATCCTCATAACGGATATTTACTCTTTCCCCGCAAACATCCTCCCAGCGGGCTGTCATTCTGTCCATGAAATCCTCATACTCATCAGAATAGATTTCATAATCATGGTCAAACTTAACAAAAACCTCTGTAAAATAATCGCTGTCAAAGGCTTCCGGCAGAACATAAATATAGCCTGCCAGCCTTCCGTTTCCCAGAGATGTAGTGCCTCTTTCAAAATTCATGTAATAGGAGGCATCCACAATTCCCACTATCGTATATTCTTTTTCTTTAAATGCTTCAAGTGTATCCTCTTCATTGGTATCTGTCAGTGTAATTACCGTACCTATCTGCTCTTCGCCCATCAGCCTTGAATCCGCTACGCATTCCTTTTCATTTTCAGGCATACGCCCCGCCTTCAGCTGTGTGCCGTTAATTCCTTCCGTTAGAGAATGTACCTTCACAGCTGTTTCATTTTCGCTGATTCCTGTGCAGAGCACATCATAGGTATAGCTTCCCGCTGCCGCCTTTACTCCTTCTTCCTGTGTAAAAGCTTCCACATCCTCCTGCACAAAACCAAGGGTCGATAACAGCCTTAAATCATACAGGTTTTTATCCTTTATATATTCATCTGCGGTTACAATCATAAGGGGCTTCGCTACTTTTAATCCTGCAAAAAAACCGACTCCCAATGCCACAATGGCAAGGATTGCAAAAAATCTTCCGAAGCTTCCTTTGATTTCCCGCAGAGTTGTCCTCTTTAACATTGATTTCATATTCCCTGCCACCTACCATTCAATATCTTCTACATTGACAATTCTGTCATTCATTATCATTTTTTCCACAGTTCCGCTTTTTACGGTAATCACTCTGTCAGCCATAGCTGTGAGAGCCTGATTATGGGTAATTACCACTACGGTCATGCCGCTTTGGCGGCAGGTATCCTGAAGCAGCTTAAGCACCGCTTTTCCCGTATTATAATCAAGGGCTCCTGTAGGCTCATCGCAAAGCAGCAGCTTTGGATTTTTGGCAAGCGCCCTGGCAATCGCCACCCTCTGCTGTTCTCCTCCCGAAAGCTGGGCAGGGAAATTGGCCATTCTGTTTTCCAGCCCAACCTGCTTTAATACCGTTGCCGCATCCAGGGGATTTTTACATATCTGTGATGCCAGCTCCACATTTTCAAGTGCTGTTAAATTCTGCACCAGATTATAGAACTGGAAAACAAAACCCACGTCATATCTTCTGTAGGTGGTCAGCTGCTTTTTATTCAGCCCCGAAATTTCCTGACCATCCAGAAATACACTGCCCCCGGTAAGGGTATCCATGCCACCCAGTATATTTAAGATAGTTGTTTTTCCCGCTCCTGAAGCTCCTACAATTACGCAGAATTCTCCTTTTTCAATTTCAAAATTAACGTTCTGCAACGCCTGAATTTCCACTTCCCCGGTCTTATATGTCTTTTTTACATTTTTAAATTCCACAAATGCACTCATCTTTACTGCTCCCTGCTTTCTGTTTTGCAATTATCTATATAACATTTATCTTATCATGGTTTTATTTTCCATTACTAATTAAAAATATATAAACAAAGTATTAAGGAAGAACGCTGTCAAAATAATGCATAAAATTACCTCCTATCATACCTGCCGCCGTCTCTTCCGACATGCCTCGTTGCAGAAAGGCCGCCGTTAAAAGAGGAATCTGCCCGTGATGAAGCAAACAGTCACACTTCTCCCCGCAAATTTTCCCCTCCAGAGCGCTGTCCGCCTCATCATAGGAATCGCACAGGTCAAATCCAAAACCCACATGGGCTTTTCCTGCCTTTTCTATTTCATACTCGCCATGACGGCAGAGCATTTCCAGATGATTTCCCGAAAGGGAGCCTGCAATATACTTACAGCCGTTCAGTCCCATAACGCCGCCCTGGGCTGCCAAATATTCCATTTGAGCATCTGTCAGGTTCCTGTAGTTTTCGTAAACTGCTTTTGCGCAGGAATGAGTCGCGCAAAAAGGCTTTTTCGCTGTCTTCTTTAAATCCTCAAAGCCATCGTCATTTAAATGACTCACATCCAGAAACATGGAAAGCCTTTCAAGCTCCTTCACTGCTTCCTTTCCCTTTTTTGTAAGTCCTCCGGTTATCTGAATTCTTTCCCCCGCCTTGCAGCAGCCTGCTGCAAGGGCGTTTTTTCTGCTCCAGGTAAGGGAAGCGCCTCTTACACCCATTTCATACAATGCCTCCAGGCGCTCCAGCTTTTCACCGATACAGTCAAGCCCTTCCATATACACTAAAATACCTGTTTTTTCTCCCTGTGCCGCCTGAGCAAGCTCTTTTCTGTTTCTTACAAACATCACTTCTTCTGTTTCCTGTATTTCCTCTGCAAGAGCGCCTATTTGCTTTAAGGCGTTATCCCATGCGGCCCCGGTTCCTCCCTGTTTCAGGATTTTCGTCGGAACATAAACGGAGGACACCACCAGATTCATGCCTGCATTCCGCCAGTTTTTCAAATAATGCTCCCTGATAATGTTTTTTTCCCCAAGCTGCCTGCGAATCAGAATTTCTCCCGCCAAATCCAGATGAGCATCCACTACAGGATAATCTCTGTGAAGCTCCGCCGCCTGCTTTACATATTTTTCCTCAACCAAAATATCCATAAAATTCCCTCCTCAAAATACTATTATTATTGTATTCCCTGAAAAAGCAAAAAGTGCGCCGCTGACAACAGGGCGCACCGCTGATTTCCCACTGTTAAATTATTTTTCCAAATCCACTGTCTTAAGAAGCTCCCTGATTTGTTCTACGGAAAGCCATTCCGTATTATTGCCTGAACTGTAAGAAAAGCCCTCTTCTACCTTCTTACCGCTTGTATTAATCTTCTGCTTGTCATTCCATACCACCTGAGGATAAACAATAAAATGCTTATCATATTCATAGGTAGTAGCGGAATCCTCCACCGTTACCATAATTTCATGCAGCTTTTCGCCGGGACGAATGCCGATTTCAGGCATCTTGCAGCCGGGAAGCATGGCTTCTGCCAAATCAGTGATTTTAAAGGAAGGTATTTTGCTGATAAAGGTTTCACCGCCTGTTGCTTCCTCCAGCGCTTTAATCACAAGCTCTACTCCCTGGGTTAAGCTAATCCAGAAACGGGTCATGCGGTAATCGGTAATAGGCAGTTCATTTCCGCCGTTTTTAATAATATTGTGAAATACCGGAATGATTGAGCCCCGGCTTCCAGCCACGTTGCCGTAGCGCACAATAGAAAAGTTGATATCCTTGGTTCCCGCATATGCATTTGCTGCAATAAACAGCTTGTCCGATACCAGTTTGGTGCCGCCGTACAAATTGACAGGATTAACTGCCTTGTCCGTGGAAAGGGCAACTACTTTCTTTACATTGGTATCAAGAGCCGCATCAATAATATTCTGGGCCCCGTTAATATTGGTTTTAATCGCTTCATTGGGATTGTATTCACAGGCCGGAACCTGCTTTAAGGCTGCTGCATGAATCACATAATCCACACCCTCAAAGGCTCTCATCAGCCTTTCCTTATCCCTGACATCGCCGATAAAGAATCTCATCTTATCAGCATATTCCTTAAATTCCCTCTCCATCATGAACTGCTTGAATTCATCACGGGAATAGATAATAATTTTCCTGGGATTATAATGAGTCAATACATATTTTGTAAAGCATTTACCAAAGGAACCGGTTCCTCCGGTAATAAGAATTGTTTTATTATCCAATAACATATTATTATTCAATGACATAAACGCGCCTCCAACTGTTTACTACTTTACATAGTGTATCATGATTTTCATGTAACATCAAATTTTTTTCAAAATTCTATTTTATTTCCGTCAAGGTCTACAGGCACACTGCCTTCCTCTATCATCTGCAGCATAACAGGTACAATTTCAGCATCAAACTGTGTGCCTGCCCCTTTTTTCAATTCGCTGATAATCGTTTCCGTATCAAGAGCCTTGCGGTAACACCTTGCATTGGACATGGCATCATAAGCATCGGCAACACCAATAATACGTGCCACCAGAGGAATCTCTTTTCCCTTAAGCCCCATACAATAACCTGTTCCGTCATAACGCTCATGATGATAACTGGCTCCGTCGGCGATTCCCGGAAGAGCTGTACATTCCTTCAAAATCTCTCCTCCGATTTTCGGATGTGTCCTGATTACATCCATTTCTTCCTCAGTCAGTTTCCCTTCCTTTTTCAAGATGCTGTCAGGAATACCGATTTTACCGATATCGTGCATCAGTGCAATATAAAAAATCCTTTCCTGGTCAAGTTCCGGAAGCTGCAGTCTTTTTGCCAACTCACGGGAATAATAAGCAACCCTGATGGAATGACCGTTTGTATATTTATCCTTGGCATCAATGGTCTTGGCAAATGCTTTCAGGAACTGGTCAATAATATCCTGATACTCCTTCTGCCGTTTTCTGATATTCCTGATTTTAGTACGGGCAATCAGGTAACTGATTCCGGCAAGTGCCGCCAATACCACCGCCATGACCAATATCCAGAAAAAGGAATATTCCGTTAGCTTCTTTTCCTTATGGATGGAAACCCGGTATTCATGAATCTCCCCGGTATCGGAAGGATTATAAATTTTCAAATAAAAAATATAATCCCCGCCTGGAAGATTCGTGTAGCTGACGCTGCTGCTCTTTTCATCCTTAATCACCGTCTCCTGCTCATCAAAACCCTGAAGATAATAAGACATATTGCTTACCGTGGTTCCGGTATAAGAAAGGGTAGAAAAATCAATCGTGATACGTGTTGCATTTTTATCAACAGACAACTCTGCAGGATGACTGTATATCTCATCATCTACTCTTATTTCATTAACGATTCCCTTAGGAAGAGGATTGTATGCCGCAGAAAACCGGAATATGCTGATTCCGCTTCTGGTTGCAAGATAGAGCGTACCATCCTCATCCACATAATTCCATGTATTGGCATTTAAGGAACCTGTCAGGCCAAAAGAAAAACCGTACAATATCGTCTCTGCCTGCTCTCCCTCAAGAAGAGCTTTCTTATCCACAGCCAAAATCCCGTTATTCTGCATTATCCACAATCGGTCATCTTTTTCATAAAAATCAAAAACGCTTCCGGCGCTTTTTTCAAAATTTGTCAGTTTTCTAAAAGAACCTTCTTCAAAATAATAAAGGCTGCTACCGGCACTGACAAACCAGCCATTTCCCTCTGCATCCTGAAGGAGCCTTAAAACCACCCCTTCACTCAGACCCTCACTATAACTGTAATTGATAATTTCATCGCCTGCAATTTTATAAATTCCACCGCCATCGGTTCCTGCGTATAAAGCTCCGTCCTCATCCTCCGACAAACACAAAACAGTGCCGTTTGCAAGCCCGTTTTCATCATCTTTCGCATAATTTCTGACCACCCTGCCGTTTTGAATAATGCTGATTCCCTCCTGGGTGCCAACCGCCACAGAACCATCCGAGAGCGGCAAAATAACTCTTACTCCTTCATTTACAAGCCCTTCTTCGCTTCCATAACAGCAGATCTCCCCTGTTGCCGAATCATAACTTACCGCACCGTTTCCGTAATAAGTAGCAATCCAGACAAGCCCGTCATCCGATACCGCTATATGACGGATCCTGTCATCTCCAAGCAGCCGGGTCAAAGCATTTCTCACCGGCTCCCAGTTTTCATTATACATAAGGAGGCCATCATCTGTGCCTGCATAATACACATTTTCCTGTTTCACGACCGCATTCAGGGCTTTTCCGTAAAGCCCGGCTGCTTCATTAGGAGTTTCAAAACAACCTTTGGAGTATTTCACGACTCCCAAAGCAGTTGATGCCAGCCAGATATTTCCCTCATAATCAAGAACTGCCGCATTTACAGAGGAAGCCTTTTTATCCTCGCCGAATTCGTAAAAGCTTCCATCCGGCATAAGCCATCCAAACCCTTTCAGCCCGGATATCAACACCGAACCGTCCCTGCATTCGCGAATCTGATTGTGAGTGGTTACTTGCCCGGTTTCGTAAATCGTCACTTCAAAAGATTCCTCATCCAGATCTTCGTCCTTGCAGATGATTTTCGCAAACTCATTTTCAGAGGTTCCCAGATAAACCTCCCCCTGTTTTCCTCCGGAAAGGCAATAGATATCCTTTCCTTCAAAAAACATGTCGGATTTAAGTTCCCCTGCCACTTTGTCCTGTGCCACCACTTCGCAGATGCCCTCATTTAAGCAGCACCATATTCTTCCGTAACTATCAACAGCAAGCGAATAGATAATATTCCCTGACAATTTTTCATCCTCAACAGGAGTGAGCACACCGTTCTCAATTTTTCCAAGCCCTGAATTGGAAGCTGCGTAAATTATGCCGTCCGATCCCTCGGCAAAATCACGAATACACAGAAAAGAACGGTTTTCCGGTCCCTCCACCCTGGTAAACTGCTCATTTTCATATACAAAGACTCCCGCATCATTGGTTCCGATAAAAAGCCTGCCTTGAGAATCCTCATAAAGCGAACGCACTGAAGATGAGGAAATTCCCGGCTTTTCTTCACTGAAATTTTTAAAATAAGTTCCGTCATAACGAATCAGTCCGCCGTAGCTGCCAATCCAGATATAGCCGTCATCAGTCTGAATTACCACATTGGCTTCCCCGGTAGGCAGTCCGCTTTGTTCATTATATATATTAACAACATAATCTCCGAATGCAGCTTCCTGCTCAGCTGCACTGACAGATTCAAAATTCAGGAATGAAAAACACAATATTATTACAGACATTAATATTCGTGAAATTCTTTTTTTCATGTTACCACCCAAACAAAAGTTTTCAGTTCATTTCATATAGCGTCCAAAGTTCTTTTTCCGCAATAACCCTGAAGCTGCTCAGATTTTCATTGCTTTGAAGGAGCCGTAAAAGACACTCCTCCTGATTGTCATAATCAGCCACATATACAAGCAGCTTACTGCTGTCCGAAATCTTATTATCCGTAATCTCCTCCCGGTTTCCCTGGCTTGCAAGATAAACCTCAGGAAATTCCATTAATTCATCGGAAAGCCGCCAGACATTGTCCGGTGAAGCCTCATTATAAAATACCACTACCGGCACATCCCTGTTTTCCTTTACATATTCCATCGTCTGCTTTTCTTCTTCATACAGAAAGAATACCTTTCCGTTTTTCAGCGCTGTCCCGTCAGTCAGAAGAACGGCTCCAAGCAATATAAGTCCTGCTGCCGGCTTCCATTTATCCTTTTTTATTAAAAGACTGACCGGAGTACATAAAAAATATAAAAGCAAAAAGAGCAGTATGCCGTAAACCGGAAGCTGATAACGGTTAGAGGTTTCTCCCAGAAGAAGCGCCGTCTTGGAAACCGTAAAGAAGTAGCCTGCGCAGGAAAAAAGCAAAAGTAAAACCGCCTGCTTTGTTTCCTGTCCCTGCCGGGTACTTAAGCCGTTTGTATCCGGCTTCCCCGCCGGTCTCCTTTTTATCCAATACACGGTAATCCCTGCAAGGCAGATGCACAAAAGCCATACACAAAGCCAGCCGTTTACCACATAATCATCAAACAGTCCTGTAAAAAAGCGGAGCCTTTCCAGGGTATTTCCCGCATTCCCGAATTCACTGACAGCCTCTGTTCCCCGGTATCCCCGGAAAATATGAGCCATGCTGGAGGGATAATATATAATTGCTGCAAGCAGTCCTGCTGCGCAGGAAAGTGCATACAAAAACAGTTCCTTGATTTTTTTACTCTTAAAAAAGAGAAAACACATTCCCACGCCCATAAAGAAATGAAAAATAATATAGTAATACTGGGTCATGAAACCCAGAAATACCGTCAATGCCGTGGGTATCAGAAACCCGATACCGAAGTCCTGTTTTTTGATTGCCCGGATATGAAGACAGGCAAGAAGCAGCACAAACAAGGTAAGCCACTGATACATTCTGATAAACATGACACCTGAAATCACCGCTGCCGAGAACCCCCAGAACAGGCACACTGCAAAAGCCATAAAAACGCTGTACCTTCGGTTCTTTTCTTTTGCTTCGGCGCTGACACCTGCAGGTTCCTCTTCTAAAAGACACCTGTATACAAGATATGCAAGCAGACAAAAACCGGGAATATAAGCCAGTATATTAACTCCTATTCCAAGCCATTTACTGAACACCCCGGGAAACAGGGAACAGACGGTATGGAGAATATAGTAATAAAGGGGCGGATGCACATCCCATGACTGCATCTGTTTCACTACCTGATAGCGGAACTGTTCTCCCTCAAGCACCACAAAATCATTGCGGAAGCTGTCTCTTGACAGCCACTGCCTGTCATTTACAAACAGCCCTGCCGTTTTGTTGGTAGAATAATAGGAATAAAATTCATCCTCATGAAAGCCTGACTTTCTGTTTCCGTAATAAAACAGCACCGCCAGCTGCAGAAGCAGCAAAACAATAAAAGCTGCCGCCGTGATTATTTTCTTCCTTCTATCCTGTATCTTTCCTAATGAATTCATTCTTTACTCCAGATTCTTTAATTTTGCATGTACCTTCCTGACAAAGGCGGGCGCAACAGCAAACAGCATCAGATAATTTTTATTCTTCTTCGTCAGATAAGGATTCTGCTTTATTTCCTTTTTGTGCCCTTTTAAATAAGCACATACCTGCATATAAAATTCATTATCCCTGTTCATCATGGATATGGGAATATGCAGCATATAATCCAGCCGCTGGAACAGCGCAAAGCGCACCGCTTCCTGCTTCAAATCGGGATAATCCTGTTCCACGATTTTTTCCACTCTGTCCGCATTATTTACAATATCCGTAAAAACCCTTGGAAATTCATTTTTATTTCTGGTTCTGGTATTGCTTCCATAACGGTAAAACACGTGATAATCCTGTTCCGGCAAAACAGCAATTACAGGAATCTTCGGAAGAAGATTTACAAGAAGCCTGAAATCCTCATTCAGTTCCCCCTCAGGAAATCTCTCATCCTTAAGCAAAGCTGCCGCAGTCAGTTTCGTGCAGAAGGAACAGTCTCCTCTGTGCAGAAGCAGCTCCCTCATAAAACGCCTGCTTTCCCAAAGCTCCGCTTCCCCCGGCGGCACACATACATCCGGCATTCTGTTTCCCTGTTCATCAATTTCATCCCGGGAAACCTGAACCATAAGCAGATTCTCCTGCAGAGCCACCGCAAGAAGACGTTCATACATCTGAGGTTCTATATAATCATCGCTGTCCACAAATCCGATAAAATCTCCTCTTGCCTTTTCTATTCCCAGATTTCTGGCTGTGGAAACACCTCCGTTTTCCTTATGAAATACCCGGATGCGCTTATCCTCTAAAGCAAACTTTTCCGCCATGGCGCCGCTGTTGTCCGTGGAGCCGTCATCCACCAGTATAATCTCCAGATTCCGGTAAGTCTGCCTGCGTATGGAATCCACACATCTTTGCAGATATTCTACAATATTATATATCGGCACTATTACGCTAATCAGTACCGGCCTTTCTTTTTTATCCATGACTTCCTTCCCTCTCAAAATACCCCTGTCCTTAAAATCCTGCTTCCCTCATCATGATTCCATACATTTTTCCCGGTGCAATTACCGGCGCAGGACTTAACGGTCCTTCCCCGGCAGGCTCTGCCTTTCCTTCCAGAATTCCTTTAGCAAACCGCAAAAGTTCATCTGCCGCATGCTCCGCATTCCAGAGTCCTGTTATGGTTTCATAGGCTGCCCTGCCCATTTTCCTGCATTTTTCTTTATCTCCGGCTAAAAGTAAAACTTTCTCTGCCATTTTCTCAAAGCTCCCCTCAGGGTAAACGAAGCCGTTTACTCCATGGCGGACTAAATAAGGAGCCGCTCCTGTCTGCACATTGGCCACCTCCGCGCAGCCGCTGTTCATGGCCTCATTGACCACTGCACCCCAGCCCTCCAGATAATTGCTGGTGAATACATGGATGTGGCAGCCCTCCATGATTTTCCGCACTTCTTCCGGCTTTCGGAAACCGTAGAAAACAAGCTTCTCTTCCACTTCTTCCTCTGCAGCCTGTCTCTTAAGCTCTGCTTCCATTTCACCGCTTCCCACCATATGAATGCGAAAATCCTGAAAGCCGCCTTCCCTGCCTGCCCACAGCTGTCTTTTTTCTTTCAGGAACTTTGCCAGCCTTATCATGAATTCAGGGTGCTTCAAAGGTATAAAACGCCCTGCCCAGACAATTTCAAGAGTATCTCCAAAAGGCTTTAAGCTTTCCCACTGCGCGAATGTATAATGCACTGTTTCAGGAAAATATCCCCATTTATACATCTTTCCCGGATATGCCCGGATGATATGAAAATCCGAAGGCACATAAGCCCCGGCACAAAGAAGGTATACATTGTCTTTTCTGTATCTCGTATGGTCTTTATACTTGCGAATCAGTCCTTTGGGAGAAATTGCTTTCCACTGCCCTTCCCGGTACAGCCTTTCGCTGAGCCTTATTGTTGCCCTTCCCGCTTTCAGCCTTTCTCCAATCAGGTCCTCTCTTTCCGTCCAGCCTGCAATCAGAATATCACTTTCCATAATCAGCTGTCTGCATCTTGCTTCCTCTTCATACAGACATACCACGTAAGGAAGAGAAGTGCCGTCTGTCTGCCAGCCCATGGCAATTCTCTCCTGTTCCATAGGCTCAGTCTGAATAAAGTGAAATCCGGCTCCAAGGCGCTGATAGCAGGCATTTGAAAAAGGAATCTGATGATGATTAATGTAATTTGATATAAAAGTAACTGTCATAACTGCGCTCCTGCAATATCACCGTATATTTCCATCAGCCTCCGGTAATTGGTTTCCCCGTCATGAGCCATCCCTGCCCGTCTTCTGCCTGCCCCGGAAAGCCGCTGTGTAAGGGAAACGCCTTCCTCATCCTTCTCATCCTCAAAAACCGATTCTATCAGCCGTGCCAGTGCAGGGACATCTCCGGGGTTAAAAAGCAGTCCTTCTTTTCCGTCAATCAGCATATCGGGAATACCGCCTGCTGCCGAAGCAACTACAGGAACCCCAAGAAGCATTGCCTCTCCCACGGTATTGGGAGAATTCTCCAGAACCGATGCGCATACAAACACATTAGAGCTTAAAAATCGCTGCTTCATTTCTTCCTCTGTCAGCTTCCCCAGCATCACTACCCTGTCCTTAAGATGATACCTGCGAATCAGCTTCAGCAGATATTTGCCGTAAGCAGGGAGCTTTAGCTTTTCCTTCAGAGTCTTATTTGAAATAATGCTGTTTCCTGACACATACAAAACAGCATCCGGATATTTCTTTAAAATAAGAGGCATGGCCTCAAGCACAAAATGAAAGCCTTTTAAAGGATAATCCCCCTGTCCGAAAAAAATGCTGTGCTTTTCACAGTTCTCCTTTTGCCATTCTCCTTCGTAAAAGCCTCGGCGCATGGTCTCATTCATGCTGTGATAAACAGCCTTTCCGTTAATTTCCGCAGTTCCTTCCCTGTCAAAACGCGTCCTTCCCGTAATATGGCCTGTAAGCTTTAAGGCTTCCTTCTCATTCTCTCCCCGCAGCCTGAACTTTTCCTGCTGCTGTTTCAAAGAATCCTTTCTGATAAAATCCCGAAAGGTCACACTGCTGCACACCTTTTCCGGAAGCCCTGCCATATAAACTTCGGCAATCTTATAACACAATCCCTGAATGCCAATCAGCGTTTTCTCCGGCCTGCCAAAGGCCTTTACCGCTGCCATGGCATGAGGGAATTCCGTTCCGAATACATGCAGAATGTCTGGTTTAAAATCCGCAAAAATTTCCTGAAACCGCACTTCCATCCCGGAATCATAGCGCTCCGGACAGCTTAAATTTTCCGGGAAAGCATAGCAGGGCACTCCTTTTACACAAAAATCCCCTGACTCATTTACTGCCGCACACACCTCCCGGTTTTCTGCCGGGAAACAAATTCCAAGCTCGATTTTTTTGTTCTTATCTTTCTCTGTCAGCTGCTCAAAAATGCCTGAAAGCCAGCCTTCCCGGTTGCTGTAGGGAAGCCTTAACTCCCTGGCAATGGCAGGCAGCATAATATTGCAAACCCACAAAACCTTCATGATCTATCCCTGCTTTCTTCCATATAACAGCCGTTTAAGGCTGTTGTACCATCCGGCTGTTTTTTCATTTTCCGCAAGCTTTGTCCGAAGGGGCGCCAAAGTTATCCACAAAACAGCCTTAAACTTAAAAATCTGTCCACGGCTCATATACTTATGCACAATTTCTTTATGCTCTTTTGCAGACACCTTTCTGTTTTCCTTTGTTTCCGAAAAGCCGCCGCCCTCATAGTCCGCAATCAAAATTTCTCCATAGACGCAACTGACTTTGTCCGGAAAATCCTTCTGAAAAAAACACCATAAAAACTGTTCATAATCCGCCCTCACCTTATATTCGGTCCGGAACGGATGGGCCAAAAGCAGCTTTCTGTCATAAAAACATGCCTGATGACAGGGTACATTCCGGTAGCAGCCAAAGGCATCCATTTCCGGATTGGAAAACACCTCCTGCCCGGTAAGTCTTTCATAAATATTTCCATAATAAATCCCCTGCTCTGAGGGATTTTCCTGTATAAGCGCTGCCACCTTTGACAGAACATTTTCATCATAAAAGGCATCCCCGCAGTTTAAAAAGTACACATATCTGCCTTTTGCTTCACCGGCTGCCTGATTCATGGCATCATAAATGCCCTTATCCTTTTTCTGAATCACCTTGATGCGCTTTTCTCCCTGCTCTATCAGTCCGAAAGCATAAGAAAGGGAGCCGTCCTCTGACATGCCGTCCTTTATAATCACTTCAAAATCATTATATTTTTGGTTCAAAATACTGTCCAGGGTGCTTTTCAGCTTCTCTCCCGGGTTTAAGCATACAACAAGAATGGAAAATTTCACATCCATTTCGCAAACACCTCTAATTCACATCTGACAAAATCGGCACCATATCATGGAACATAAATGTTTCATAAGGCAGAATCCGAAGCCCCGCTTCTCCTGCCCGCATCATAAAGAGGGCAAAGTATAAAATACCTGCTGCCACCGCACATCCTGTCAGCAGCTTCTTAAGTTTCTTATTCTCAATTCCGGCTATCAGCGCAGGAATAAAGAAAATATGAGTAATAGTCAGATAATATCCGATTCTGGAAATAATCGGCAGAAAGGAACAGCATACATACATCACCAGGGCTCCCAGATTACAATAGAAATAAAACCTGTTCCTTCGGCTTCCCGATACCGTCTTTTTATAACAAATAAGAGACAGAATAAGTACCGCCAGACATCTTGCGATGGCTGCAAGACTGGTTCCCCCTTCCAGATATTCCGTATCCTCATAAGTAGGGTACAGGAACACCACCGCCTTTAAATAAAAATCCTGAAGGAAAAAGAAAGTGGTGCAAAACAGCGCCATAAGTAAAAGCTGCCACTTTTTCCAGTTAACCGACGCCAGAAAATATAAAGGAATTACAACAAGAATCGACTTATGCAAGGTTGCCCCAAGCAAAATCAACAGGATAAACTTCAGCCATTCCTTCCGAAGGACATACGGAACGGCGCACAGGGCAAGGGCAAGAGCAAGATAATATCTTACCGTATTAAAGGACTGAAAATAATAGCCGAAGGCCATAAACAGAAAGAAGGAAAATCCAAAGGAATCTGCCTGCCTGTAAATTGCCCCCAAAAATAACAGCACAGTAAAAAATGCAAAAAACGCAAAAACCAGCAGATAGTTTTCAAACCCGCTGATGCCGTAAATAATCTTTACAATAAAATTGAACCCGCACTCCGTGGGAACATAAGCATCACAATTCACAAGATGCATGAATTCCACATATTTCGCATAATCATTGCCCACATTCAGCCTGCAGGCGGAAAGGGCAAATAAAACCAGAAAAACAGATACCAAACATAATCCGTTAAGTACCTGCTGCCTGCTGATTCCGTTTTCAATCCTTTCATAGCGGCTGTTCACCATAAGTCCCAGCAAAACAGTTGCCGCTGCCACCAAAATATATAAAGCCATAATTACCTCAATCTGCCTTCCCGGATTCCCTTTTTCATCATCCCATAAGCGCCGCACAGCGGGATTTCCCTGCACATTTCCTGTCTGTGGGCATATAAAAACCGCAGGGAAAACAGTTTCGCCATTCTGCCGTACAAATGATGATAAAGTACGCCTCTGTCTGTAAAAAACTTTTCATTATATCCTTTAAACCAGGTGGATTCCCGGTAGAGTTCTTCTCCGATTTCCGCAGTGGAGGTATATAAATGCATTCCCTTTTTCAGGCAGTCATGTAAAAACAGGCTGTCCTCCCCATTGCTGTATTTAGCGCCGCCTCCGAATAAAAGTGAAAAACCGACATTGCATTTCCTGACGCTGTCAAGCTTTACCGCCACACTGTAAGTAGGATATCTCCCATAATTATACCATCGAATCCGCCTTGCTTCTTTATTATAATAAGTGGCTCTTCTTTCATCCACTTTAAGGTTAAAGGTAATCAAATCCGCCTGAGGGTTTTCCTTAAAGACATTCAGAATCTTCTCTTCATAGTCATCATAAAAGCGGATGTCTTCATCGGAAAACAATACAATATCACCATCTGCATGAAGAAGCGCCGTATTTCTGCTTAAGCCTACACCTCTTTCCGACATGGAAAAAACACGGATTCTTTTTCCCCTGTATTCAAATTCATCATAAAAGCAGCCGTCACACTGATTCACAATAATTGCATCAGTATTCAGATTCATGGACTTAACCAGTTCTCCTGCCTCTTTTTCCACTGCCGCTGCAAGCACCTGTAGCCTCATTGACCTTCCACCTAACCGTAATATCTGTTTAAAAATTCTTCATCTGCCTGGGAAACCACCATTCCAAGCACCTTACAATCCTGATTCTTAAGAAGACTCAAAACCCTCCGGGTCTTTCTGCCCACATCTTCTCCAAAAGGAATTAAAATAATTGCTCCGCCAAGCTCCCTGATACGTATGCATTCTTCTTCCGCCAAAGCATCCCCATTAAACGGAATTGCCTTCCATTCCCCTTCTTTTTCCTCATCTTCATCATCATTGCTTTTGGGAATGGACCAGGTAAGGCCTCCTGCCTCTCCGTCTCCTCCGATAAAATCATATTTATCAATATTTAAAAGGCGCTCAACCTCTTCTTTACGGATTTCACAGTGATTTTCCATATCAATCAGGGCAAAGCTCCGTATATCGCCCAAAACATAGGTAATATTTGCCCTTAGCTCCCGGGCATATGGCTGAAGCCCTTTCTGGCTTTTGGCTATCAGCCCCAGAGCCTTATAAGGATACTTCCTCTCCACATCCTCCTGGGTATAAATCGCTTCATCCAGCACATAGAAAAATGCCATAAACAGACAGGATATCACTGCAAAAATTACGGCTCCTGTCACACAGGCCGTTACCGTTTTGTCATCCCAGAAAACACGGTACGGTTCATCTGTTCTGATGACCTTTATCCGCTTAATCTCCTCGCTGTCATCCGCATAAGCCGTAAGTCCGCTTTCCGCTGCCGCCTGAACCTCCCGCACAAATTTCTCCGTGCTGCCTTCCACTGTAATCGTCAGCAGCCTGATATCCGACAGAATTTCCGCCTTGGTTGCCGCCGCCACTTCTTCCCGGCTGATGCCTTCCGGCACATATTCCATAATTCTGTTAAGAATCGGGTCTGCATCCAGCAAATCATTCCAGGTATAACCGTTATAATACTGATAAATCTCTCCGCTTTCATCCGCACCAAAGCTGATATAAAGCTTGGACACCGCCTCGTAAGCTACCGGCATCCTGGTAGCCCTTGCCACCTGGTAAGCAATCCCGCCCACTACGGCTCCTGCCATGGTCAGCATCAAAAGAAGCCACGCTTTGGTTTGAAAACGCAGATACATGCGCTTTAAATCAATTCCCTTTTTGTTATATTCCTCATTCATTTTTCTATCCCTTTACTTTTCCGGATCATTACCGGACTTCATAGCCGTTACCTGAGTGCTGTCCACACCTTCCGTGCTCTCGGCTTTAATTAAGATTTTCAGCGTAAGCAGCATCAGTTTGATATCCAGCCATACAGAATAATTTTCAATATAAGACAAATCCAGCTTCAGCTTATCATAAGGTGTAGTATTATACTTCCCGTAAACCTGGGCATAACCTGCAAGCCCTGCCTTCACCTTCATCCTGAAAACAAATTCCGGCATGTCCTCCACGTACTGCTTAATAATTTCCGGTCGCTCCGGTCTTGGACCGATAAAGGACATATCCCCCATCAGAATGTTAAACAGCTGGGGAAGCTCATCGATTCTGACAGCCCGGATAAATTTCCCAACAGGCGTAATCCTGCTGTCATTTTTCGCTGCCAGCCTTGCCACTCCGTCCTTTTCCGCATCCACCTTCATGCTTCTGAATTTCATGATTTTAAATTCCCTGCCGCCGATGGTACAGCGAACCTGCTTGTAAAGCACAGGACCACCATCATAACATTTTATGCAGACAGCCGTAATCAGCATGACAGGAGAAGTAACGATAGTCAGGATAAGTGCACAGACAATATCTATCAGCCTCTTGGCAATTCTCTGCTCCACCGTAAGGGCATATTCCCTGGTAAGCAAAATAGGCGTATCAAACAAATGCAGCTGGTCGGAGCCTTTAATCAGCACATCCGGTATCTTGGGCATCATATAAACCCTTATAGAGCGGCTGTAGCAGTATTTCAAAAGCTTATTCCTTTCTTCCGTGGGGATATCCCACAAAACCACCGCCTCATATTTCCCGCTGATTTCTTTTTCAATATTTTCCAGCCCGTCCCTTATATTGATGCAGCCGGTAATTACATATTTATCCTTTCTGGAAGCAAACTTCCGCATAATATCCTCTATGGAGCGCTCCCCGTAAACAAGCAGAAGCTTTCTCGGCGGAAAAACCTTCCTGTAACAAATGTTGCAGATATAGCTCCATACAATGGCAATCACCATCTGCACAATAGTTGCCAGCAGGAAATATTTCGGGTCCAGCCACCAGTTGTTCATCAGCGACAGCTGGAAATAGGTGAGCACATTCACAAATAATAGCGCAAACATCTGCGAAAAAAACAAATCCAGAGGTTTTAAATAGCCAATCTTTAAGCCCCCGTAAGTACTGGTAAAAAAGAACAGCAGTACAATATAAATGGCAAACATACCAAGGTGACCGTTTTT
This sequence comes from Lachnospiraceae bacterium, assembly GCA_017621815.1. Lineage (GTDB taxonomy): Bacteria > Bacillota > Clostridia > Lachnospirales > Lachnospiraceae > Suilimivivens. Next base: position 64,649 of record JAGASK010000031.1, read on the forward strand.
TTCAAATTTCAGACGTGCAGTAAATCTGCTGATGGCAGGATAATAATATTCAAGCCAGATGTAAGCATATACCGCTGTCTGAAACAGCAGTCCCAGGTAACTTAACCAAAGCACTATGATTCTTTTTACAGACTCAAACTTTCTCACTTGCGCACCTCATATATCCACACAGCCTCCATACAGCTGCTTTGTAATTTTCTATATTCTTCTTACTGTTGCCCTGAAAGCCCAGAAAACAAAATTATATGCACTGTATAAAAAGGAAAGCCCTTCCTGCTTCCTGTATAAATACCAGATTCTCTTTATTGCCTCCAGCTTGTTGGAGGATAAGGACCTGGCAGGTCTTCTGTAAACGGCAAGCACCTCATCAAGGCCATATACTGTAAACCCGTTCCTTAAAAGCTTCCACCACAGAGCTGTATCCTCGCTTTTTACCACCGGCATATGAATCAGTTCCCTGCCTGTTTTAGCCGTATCCAGCAAAACTGTCGTAGTAAAAATAACCGTTCTGGACAACGCCTGACGATAAGTCATAGAAGAAGGAACGTGAACAATTCTGCCTGTTCCCTTTGCGGATTCATCCCCGAACTCATAGGATGTACAGACGAAAGCTGCCTGCTTTTCCTGCATGAAAGCCATTTCCTTTTCCAGCTTTTCACTCATCCAGATATCATCTGCATCCAGGAAGGCAATATATCTGCCCCTTGCCGCATCAATGCCCGTATTTCTCGCCATAGCGGCTCCCTGATTGCTTTCTTTTTCAATCAGGCGAATCCGTTTCTTTTCTTCTTCACCGTTTTTCCCTTTTTCCTGTTCCGCCATCCTGCGCTTCGCAAGGTAATCCTTTATTATCTGCCTGCTGTTATCCTCAGAACAGTCATCCACAAGCAAAAGCTCCCAATTTTCATAGGTCTGTCCTTCCACCATGCGGATAGTTTCTTCTATATATTCACCGGCATTATAGACCGGCACGATAATGCTTACAAGCCCGTCCTCAAAATTCATCTAAATTTCCTCTTTTACAAGATAGATTGGACGTTTTTTTACTTCCATATACGTCTTAGCCAGATACTGTCCCACAATCCCAAGGCAGAAAAGCTGTACCCCGCTGATTAAAGAAATAATGCAGACCAAAGACGGCCAGCCTGAAGTCGGGTCTCCGAATAAAGCTTTCCTGACAATCGTAAAAATAATCAAACCAAAGGAAAAAAGGCAAAAAACCACTCCCATAAATGCGGCAAATGCCAGGGGTGCGGTGGAGAAAGACGTAATGCCCTCCAAAGAATAAATAAACAATTTCCAGAAGGACCACTTGGTTTCTCCCTTTTTCCTTTCCACATTTTCAAACTCAAGCCACTTCGTTTTAAAGCCGACCCATCCGAAAATCCCCTTCGTAAAACGGTTATATTCAGGCATGGATAAAATGGCATCCACCACCTGTCTTGTCATCAGCCTGAAATCTCTGGCGCCGTCTACAATCTCCGCTTCCGATATCCGGTTCATCAGCTTATAAAACATTCTTGCGAAAAAAGAGCGGATTAAAGGCTCTCCCTTCCTTGTTACTCTTCTGGTCGCCGCCATATCATACCCCTGATGAAGGGCTTCAAACATTTCCGGCAAAAGGCCTGGGGGATCCTGCAAATCGGCATCCATACAGGCAATGTAATCGCCGGCGGCTTTTTGAAGTCCGGCATAAAGGGCCGCTTCCTTACCGAAATTTCTGGAGAAAGACAAAAGATGGACTCTTTTATCTTTTTGGGTCAGCTTCTTTACTTCCGGTACCGTATTGTCTTTGGATCCGTCATCAATATACCACAGTTCAAAGTCTAATTCATTTTTCTTAAAATAATCTTCATTTTTTATGAATTCCTCATAAAAATAAGAAACATTTTCTTCTTCATTATAACAGGGTATTATTGCACTGAGAAGTTTCATGGGGTTACCTCTGAAAAATATTATACTGTATATTTTCTATTATCATGACATACAGTATAGCATATTAAAAAAAAAGAAGCCACACTTTTTAAGTGCAGCTCCCCGTCTTTCCTTTTCCCCTTTTACTTACGACTTTTCCATTTTTGCAATACCAGCACAAAGGCACTGACAATCACCGCCGTCATGACAGCATAGCCATAGCTTACTTTGCACAGAAAAAGAATAATTGACAATGCCATTTCCACGCAAAGCAGCATATGTGTCCGTTTCTTAAAAACTTTTTCTTCTTTTTCCGAAACCGGTTTATTTTTATCCGCAAGCGGCGCAAGGACAAAAATAACCGCTAAAGAAAACAAAAACAGCAATATGATCAGAATTATCATTTGCCATTTCAGCACAACGAATTTAAGAAATAAAAGCGCTGCAGTAAACAGCCCACAGGATTCAATGTAACAACTGATGTAACCTCCCGCATGATATCCTCCCGCATATGATCTCAGCGGTATAAATGCTGCCAGAAACACAATGCCATGCCACCACATTCCGCAAAAGTATCCTATCAGCAAAGCTGTAACTAAGCTGATGCCCATCGCCACCGTAAGTTCCATGGTTTTTGCATACAGCTCCACATATTTTTCCTGTATATTTCCGTTACAGGCCAGTTTTGCAGCTGTCTTTCTGAAAAATCTGCTTATCATAACTTTTTAAAATCATTGATTTCATCAGGCATCTTGGGCTGATGCAGAATAAAACAGCAGGTAAACTGTGTAGTTGTCACAACCACTGTTGTTAATACTGTTGCAAGAACGGACCCCAAAAGTTTATTTAGTTTATTCATGAAACTCCCTCCTTCATAGTTTTTTACGTAAACTATCATAGTATGAACCGGAGCATCAAAAAATAAAATTGTCATAAACGGCTCGTCTGAATGTAATAATTTGTCATCCTCAGTCTTTTTCTTTGTAATATAATATAGTTTTTACAATAAAAACATTGCTCTCCTGAGCTACTACAATGGTACCGTTATATCTGTTAACAATTTCCCGAACCGCTGAAAGTCCTATTCCATGATTTTTCTCATCAGGCTTGGAAGTGACAATCTCTCCATCTGAATTTTTAGAAAGCTTTCCGTCAAAGGTATTGCTAATTTCAAAAAGCAGGGCTGTGGCATCCGAATTAATTTTAAATTTGATTTTTCTGTCCTTTTCGGGAAGTTTAGAAGCCGCTTCAATGGCATTATCAAATAAATTTCCCATTAATACATTCAAATCACCATTGCTTATACAAATTTTCCCGCCTGCCCTGACTTCCTTCTCCACTTCTATATGCAGTTCTTCTGCCATTTCCACTTTAAAACTGACAACAGAATCAATTCCGATACTTCCGGTATTAATCATAGTTTTCTGATTTTTCATTCTGCCGATTACATCCAGATACAGCTTATGCAGTTCTTCATACATTCCGTTTTCCAGGTAACTGAGTTCAAGCACATAACTGTTTTCCATGTCGTGTTTTATTTTTCTTAAGGTTTCCCATTGTCTCTGGGTTTCCTCATTTCTGGCCCTGTAGTAATCATTCTGTTGTTTCAGCAGTTCATGATTCATAGTTTCATCTGCCTGCAGCTGCATTTTCTGATAGATAAAATAGTTCAGAATATTAATCGCAAACAATACCCCGAAAATAATAACTTCATCGGTTGTAACCGCAAGATAATGGCTGTGTGCCGTCAGATAAAAAATAACAAAGCTGCCGATTGGAACCAGTAGAATATCAAGCCATTCCGTGAGACCGATTTTTTTCTGCTCATGATTGGAAAGCCGGGCTATTATCTTTACAAAAATAAACCATATGATTTTTGATGCGGCACTTCCCGCATATAAGTTGTTTCTTGCTTCATCATTTCCCTCCATCACAATGCCAAGCATATTCATAATAAAAACCGTAATAAGCTCAGCAACAAAACCAAAAGCAACCACAAGTAAAACAAGAACAAACTTTGCCTTCAGATTTCCTTTATACAAAGCATGCATAACGGCAAAATTAATTAATAGTGTAAATATGCCATTACACAGGGGCTTTTCCGCAAAAAGATAGCTGCATAGATTCCATGCAAAGAAACATGCACTCCATCCAAGCAGCTGTATTATCCTGTTTTCTGTTCTTAATCCCAGGACTTTTTTGTAAAGTATGTAAAGAGTAAAAATAAAGAAGATATCCATTATCCACGAAAAAATATGAATTTCCATTATATACCCATACCTTTCCTGCTTTATCTGTCATTGTTCCAGCATCAGCATATGAATATCCCTGACTCTGCGCCTGTTCTCCTTGCTGATTTGCAGCTCATCTCCATTGCTCATCACCAGATTGGCATAGTGATATTCTTTTACATGCCGCAGATTCACAAGAAAAGACTGATGAATCCTTATAAATTTACATTTCTTTGATGTTACATAATCTTCCACATCATTTAACTTGCCATAAAAGACATGAATTTCCTCACTGCAAATCACATTTATCAGGCGGCGCTCACTGCTGAAATACAAAACGTCCGAGAGATAAATCGTATGCTGCGCCTTATTCACATTAAAGGTAAAGGTTTCCCTGTCCCTCTTTTTCATTTTCATATAAGAATCCATAACCTCATTCAGCCTGGTCTGTCCCACAGGCTTATTCAGGAAATGAAAAGGATGTACATCATATGCCTCTTTATAATAATTTTCATATTGGGAAACAAAAATAATGGTGGTAATAAAATCATTTTCCCGTATTCTGGCCGCTGTTTCCAAACCATTCATTTTTTTCATTTCCACATCCATAAAAACAATGTCAAACATGCCATTGTCCCGAATACAGTACAGAAGCGATATCCCATTATCAAATTTTCTGACAGCTGCATTAATTCCCCGCTCCGCAGCCCAAATCAGAATGTTCTTTTCCAGGATGTCCATAAAGCTGTTACAGTCGTCACATATTGCAATCTTAAGCATTCCTTATCTTTCGTGCCTTAAAGGCAGCCCTTTCCGTTATTTCATTGCTCTTCGCTGTCCTTATCGCTTTGCATTAATTGATACAAATAATTAACACTTCTCAAAAAACCCGGAAGCACCCGGAGCTCATTATCAGAAAAATCCTCAATGATTTCCGCTATCTCACTGCTATATACGGTTCTGCCCTTTTTCAGGCTGCCGCAGATAAGTTCATCCAGGGAACAATTTAATACATTGGATATTACCACAAGCTTATCCAATCCTATTTTGCTTCTGGCATTCTCCACATTGCTGATATGCTGAGTAGATAACTGTGCCTTGCCTGCCAGTTCCGCCTGAGACATGCCGCACTCTTCTCTTTTTTTCCGTATTCTCATGCCCAAATCTTTATAATCCACTGCCAATTACTTCACCCTGCGCTTCCAATGCTATGAATAAAATATAACCTGCTAAATATTGTATAAAATGATGATTTTTCTGGAAATCAACTGAAAGAATAGATTATTTATATAGTTATATTTTCTTTAAATTTTTATACATTGTTTGCCGGATAAAGCTTAAAATAGCAGTTTTTATTGATGAAAAGACAATGAGCAGGGTTTTCCCCCGCTCATCCAAGAAGTTTATGAATATATTCTAATAGATTTTCGTTTGCTGACTTTTATATTATAATGAATTTCTCCCGAATCTCACTCAAATGTAATAATTAGCGTTCCTAAATGTAATTTTTATCCGAACATTTCCATAATCCCCATATGAAAATGCATCAGACTGCTGCGTTTATCCACACTTACCGGAAGTTTTTCTTTATTTCTCATCCTGACATATTTAGGGTGATACAGCTCCACCTGACCGCCATTCACAAGATAGGACTTATGGATTCTGACAAACCGGCAGCTATACCTTTCCAATTTTTTCTCGATTTCATCCAGCTTCGCATAAAAAACAAATTCCCTGCCGTCCTCCATACATATTCTTATGACCCGCTTATCGCTGGCAAAATAAAGCACTTCATGAAGCCTTACACTGTGAGTCAAACCTCTGAACCGGAAAGCAAACATTTCCCGCAGATGTCCGTAGTTGTCTACCGCCTGATTCAGATTTTCAATCAGCCTGCTTTTTACAGCCGGCTTTTCCAGATACTGAAACGGATGCAGCCTAAAAGCCTCTTTATAATAATTATCATACTGGGAAATAAAAATTAAACAGAAGTGTTTGTAGATTTCCTGAATTTTTTCGGCAGTTTCAATGCCGTTCATGCCGCCCTTTAAATCAATATCCATAAGAACTATGTGAAAATATCCTGTGGCTTCAATATCCGCCAGCAGTTCTTCCCCGCTTATGAAGTTTTTCAGCTGGACATTCAGCTGTCGCTGCCTGGCCCAATTTTCCACTATCCCGGCCAGCCGGTACCCATAAGCCGCCGCATCGTCGCAAATTGCAATACGCAGCATATAATATCAACCCCTCTCATTTTATATTTTAGATTATCATAGCCTATTTTTGTCAGGCGGAAAATCACATGAGGGGAGTAACTATTTTTATGCTTATAAGACCGGCCTTTTATTTTTATTAAATTCTCTTCTCGCACCACTCATTAAGGATACATTTTTCACAGCGGCATTTTCTGGCACTGCAGATTTCTCTGCCATGATAAATCAGCTGAAAGTTAATCCTGTTCCAATGCTCCCTGGGCAGCACCTGCATTAATTCCTGCTCTACCGCTGCCGGATTTTTCCCTTCTGCCCAGCCAAGGCGGCGGGAAATCCGGAACACATGAGTATCCACCGTAACGCCGGGAATGCCGTAAGCATCTGCCAGAAACAGCGTGGCAGTTTTACGCCCTACTCCTGCCAGTGTCAGCAGACCATCCATGGCTGCAGGTACCCTACCGTTATGCTCCGTCAACAGCTGGTACGCACATTTTTTCATGTTCTTTGCTTTATTTTTATATAACCCTATGGACTTGATTGCCGCCTCTACTTCTTCGAGTCCGGCATCAGAAAGCGCTTCCAGCACAGGGAATTTTTCCCATAACGACGGAAGCACTTCATCCACCTGTTTATCAGTGCTCTGTGCACTGAGCATGATTGCCATCAGCAGCTGCCAGTCAGCGAAATGATGAAACCCTTCTTTAGTCACTCCGTAGGTTTCATCTAAGGCTGAAAGAATTTTCTCCAGGTTTTCAATAGATTTAATCTTTTTCATTTATCCTCTCGTTTTACAGGCATGCCTTAATTTTCTCTATCATTTCGGCATACTCATCTTCACTTAAATAAACCTTATCGGGATTCATCTGGAACACGCCGCCCCATTCATCTTTATCCTTATATTTAGGCACTAAATGCATATGTAAATGACATCCCGTATCACCATATGCCCCATAATTCAGCTTGTCAGGATGAAACGCTGCATGAATGGCCTTTGCCGCCCTGTTCACATCCGCAAAGAACCGGTTTCTTTCCTCATCGCTGATGTCCACGATTTCACTGACATGGTCCTTATATGCCACAATACATCTTCCGGGTTTGCTCTGTTCCTTAAATAAAATCAACTGACTCACATCCAAATCACAGATTTTAATACCGAATTTTGCCAGATACTCTCCGCCCTGACAATATCCACAGTCACTGTTATTCATTACTATCTACCTCCTATGATTTTTTCTAAAATGCTGTATTTATTATACTGAATTTTCATATGGTTGGCAAACATTAGAAAACATACCCCTTTACTTTACCAAAACACTTTCTTCCATCATCCGCTCAAACAGCTCCAGATTCTTATCTGAATGTTCAAGCTCCCTGGAAAAACGATAAACTATCATTATTACATCCTGAGCATCCAGCATTTCTTCATTTTTCTGCCACCTTGCCGCTAGCATCTCGTAAATAAGCCACACGCAGTAAGCCGCCATCTGCGCCTTTGCATAAACTCTGCCGTCATAGACTGCTCCGCAAAAATATGTGTAAATAAAATATAGTAAAAGTTGCTCGCATTGTATCTCCCACTCGGGCATATGCTCCTTAAGCCATTTTGAAAATCTGTCATGCAGTTCTTCATAGCCCCAGCTGCCATGACCATACAATAAACAATCCGTTTCCCTTAAATGACAATCCCAATCCTCATGAAGCAGTTCCAAACGGTATAGTCCCCGGAACAGCTTTTTAGAACAGGCATATTTCCGCGTTCTGTGAATTTTACCTGCTTCCAGTTTTTCTGCCGCAAACTTATATGCATTTTCCTTTTTACACCTTTCAAACAAGCTGTCGCAGTCAAACAGTTTTCCGCTATTAATCCGCACCTGCATATCATGGGCAAGTCCAAGCATCAGAAGAGTGCGCAGTTCAAGGGACAGCTCCCTGTTTTGCAGAATTTCCCGCATAATCCTGCGGCCGTCTGCCAGTTTGGAATACAGGAAAGGGTCATAATTCTCATACTCTTCCTCTCCTGCTTTCTCATAAGAAAGAAAAGCCACAGGCTCCTTCTTTTCCAGCAGAATGCGGGCTGCCTCAGGGCAGGAGACAGATAAAGAGATTTCCCTGACATTTTCAAACTCTTCAATATGCCTCGGATACCTCCGGCAGGTCCTGCAAAGACTGTCCTCTCCTAAATTCAGCTGCATATCACAAAGGTTTTCACTGTTTAAAAATGCACATCTTTTGCCTTCCGTCTGTTTAAAACAGCCTTGCCGCCAGCAAATTGAGTTTTTCAGCCTCTTGCCAAAGCTTCCTTTTTCCCCTCGGTACCTTGCAAGAGACCTTTCATCAATCACAATCTGCCAGCCTGCACAGCAGGTATCTTCACATTTATCGGCCTGACATTTAAATTCCTTATAATAATCGGGAATTATGTACAGCATCAGAAAACCACTCCCTTACTTCCAGTAAATCTTTGCAAATCCTGCATGACAGACGTTTCATTTCCTCATCCGGCTGTATCATGTCAGGCACCATAACAGGCACAGTTCCGGCACGGTAAGCTGCCCGGATGCCGTTATAGGAATCTTCAATGGTAATGACTTCCTCCGGCAAAACTCCCAAGCTCTCACAAGCCTGCAAAAAAATATCAGGCTCCGGTTTACTTTTCTTTACCATATCACCGCAGGTAAGATTATCAAAATATTCCATAAGCCCGGCATCCTTTATTTCCCGGGTTACAACAGCCTGTCTCGTTGAAGAGGCAAGTCCAACCAGATATTTCTCTTCCTTCAGATAGGAAAGCAGATCCGTAACCCCTGATTTCATAGGCAGCCTGCCGCCGTCATAGCGGGAATGAAACAATGCGGAGCATTCATTTTTATAAGTATCATAGGGAAAATCTGCGCCGTAGTGCTTTAAAAATATTTCTTTGGTAAGGGCGGAATTAACGCCTACACATCGATAATAAACTTCTTCTATACCCACAAATCCGTATTTTTCCGCAATCATGGTCCAGCCTTCAAGAACCAGCCTTTCCGAATCGAAGATTACACCATCCATATCAAAAACTACCGCTTTACATCTCATAAACCATGCCCGATTCGCCCGAAACCCTTTCCTCTCTTTTTGTATCACATCTGCACTCTGACGTTTTTATATCACAGTTAAAACACCCAGAGACTTCAGAAGCAAAATTACCAGCAGCACAGGCGCAATATACCGAATCATCACGATATACAGCCTTCTTCTTCCAAAACTGCAGCCGGATTTTTCCACCTCTTCAACAATCACTTGAGGTTTCACTATCCATCCTATCAGAATGCAGGTACCAATAGCCACCAGCGGCATAAAGCAGTTATTACTGATGTAATCCATCACATCCAGAATCTGTGCACTTGCTCCGTTGGGCAATGTAATATCAAAATATAATTTATTATATCCCAAGCATACAAGGAGACCTCCCGCAAGGGCAATAACAGCTTCCACAGCCGCTGCCCTGGCTCTGGACATATGAAATTTGTCCATGAAACTGGATACTACCGCTTCCATAACAGAAACTGCACTGGTCAAAGCAGCAAACAGCACCATTGCAAAAAACAGGCAGCCTACTACATTTCCTGCTTTCCCCATAGCTGCAAAAACCTTGGGCAATGATATGAACATGAGACTTGGCCCCGAAGCTGCCATTCCTTCTCTTCCCATAAATGTATACACTGCCGGAATAATCATAACGCCTGCAAGAAATGCAACTGCCGTATCACAAATTTCAATCTGATTAATAGATTTAACCAGATTTGCATCATCCTTTACATAAGAGCCATAGGCAATCATAATGCCCATAGCAACACTCAGACTGAAAAAAAGCTGTCCCATGGCATCCAGCAGAACAGAAAAGAATCCCTTTACTGTCAGCCCTTTCAGGTCCGGAACCACATAAATGCGCAAGCCTTCCAAACCGGTTCTTGTCACTCCTGCTTCATCCGTATAGCTGATAGTTACTGAAAAAACTGCAATTCCGATTACAAGCAGAAGAAGTATCGGCATAATTATCTTTGAAGAGGATTCTATTCCCTTGTTTACTCCCCTGAATATGATAAAGGCCACCACGCCTAAAAATATAACCAGCATTACAATGGGCTGAATTTCCCCTGTAATAAATCCTGTAAAATAACCGTCTGATGCAGCCGCTGTTCCTTCACCTGTAAGATAGGCCATAAAATACTTTACCACCCAGCCGCCGATTACGCAGTAATAGGGCAGAATAATTACAGGAACAAGACATGCCAGCACTCCCAGAAATCCCCAGCCTTTTTTTACTTTTCCATATGCTGTAAGAGGACTTTGCTTCGTCTTTCTTCCTATGGCGACCTCAGTAGTAAGCAGAGTAAACCCAAAGGTAACTGCAAGAATCAGATAAATCACTAAAAAGAGTCCGCCGCCGTCCTTTGCTGCCAGATAAGGAAATCTCCATATATTTCCCAATCCTACCGCGCTTCCAGCTGCAGCAAGCACAAAACCAATGGAACCCGAAAACGAGTTTCTGTGTTTTTCTTTACTCATTCATCTTTCCCCGCTATATTCTGTATTAGAATAATTTCTTAAAAGCGTCTGCCGCTCCTGAAAGCTTGTCCGCTGTAAGCTTTGCCTTTACACCCTGAATCACCTGATTAACAACCTCATCCGGTAAATCTACACCCAGTACGCTCTCAAGTGCTTTCGCAGGCTCCTTCTGAAACTGTTCCTGAAGCTTCTTATCCTTTGCAATTTTCTCCACTGCCTTCATAACTTGCTCTTTTACATCCATTTTAATATCCTCTCTTTACTTTTTCCTGTTCTTTGTCTTTTGCTTATTCACTGATAAACAGAACTCCCAATGTTCCGGGACCGCAATGGCTTGAAATAACGCCGCCTGCCCTCGTTTCCAGAATTTCATCAAATCGGTTTAAGGAACTGAGATATGAACGCACTTCATCTACAATTTTCCTGTCGCACCCTGAATGGGTAATGAAAACCCTGTCCTTTTTGGCATGCTTCAATTCTTCTTCCATGTCGGTTACATAAGACATAATTACTTTTTCCAAATTTCCCCGGTATTTCCTGCCCGGCTTCATTTTTCCGTTTTCCACCATGATTCTGGGATGGAGCTTTAATGCGCCTCCCGCCATTGCCGCCAAACCGCTGCATCTTCCGCCTCTGTGCAGATAAACCAGAGTGTCCACCACAAAGCTTGCTCTCACAAGGGGCTTTAATTCCTCCATTCGCTTTACAATTGCTTCCCCGTTTTTTCCGTCCTTAGCCATAATTGCCGCTTCAATAACCAGAAGCCCGATACCGGTGGAAAGATTCCCGGAATTCACCACCCTGACAAACTTTTCCGCCTGCAGTTCCTCAGCTGCCAGCCTCATAACATTGCCGGAAGCCGACATTTCATCGGATATAGAAAAGCATACCACTTCTCTTTTCTCTTCCACATAGGGTCTCAATAATTCCACCGCTGCTTCCAGGGAAGGCGCCGATGTTTTAGGCGTAGTCTTATGAGCGTCTGACCACTTGAAAATTTCCTCAGGTGTAATATCAGTGCCATCCAGATATTCCGCCTCATCCAACAAAATGTGAAGGGGCAGAATTGACACATCATACTTTTCCAGTAAATCCCCGGACAAATCGCAGGTGCTGTCCGCAATAATTTTTACCATAATTTTCTCCAATTCTTTATCGCAATCCGATAATCAAAATAATTATAATGATACAAGGTATCACATAAGTAACATATCCCCGTAATATCCGGGGGAATTTTATGCCCTTTCCGGCATTGGCTTCCTCAAGGTATTTATCAAACCCCCAGCCCCGTCTGGTAACACAAAACAGCAGGAAAATCAGGGAGCCGATTGGAAGCAGAAGATTGCTTACAATAAAATCCTCCAAATCAAGCACTGTACTGCCTGCTCCCCTTGGCTGAAAACCGCTCCAGACATTATAGCCCAGGACACAGGGCATTGACGCCGCCAGAATGATAATACCGTTAATCAGCGAAGCTTTCTTTCTGCTTAAATTCCACTTATCCATACAGCAGGCAATAATATTTTCAAAAACCGCTATAATAGTGGAAAAGGAGGCAAAGGTCATAAAAAGGAAAAACAGACTTCCCCAAAAGCTTCCTCCCGGCATGGCGGCAAATACATTGGGCAGTGTGATAAAAATCAATTCGGGGCCTGCTCCCGGGTCCACTCCATAGGCAAAGCATGCCGGGAAAATAATTAATCCCGATACTATCGCCACAAAGGTATCCAAAACAGCAATTCGCAATGACTCTCCAAGAAGTGTGTGCTCCCTGCTCATGTAGCTTCCGAAAATTTCCATGGCGCCGATACCAAGGCTGAGCGTAAAAAACGACTGATTAAGTGCCGCAATCATTACATTAAAAAGCCCTGTCTCTTCTACTTTCTGCCAGTCCGGAATCAGATAAAATTTCAGTCCTTCCATTCCGCCCTTCAGCATAATGCTGTTCACAGCCAGAACAACTATCAGAATGAGCAGCCCAAGCATCATAGGCTTGCTGATTTTTTCCACCCCTTTTTGCAATCCGAAAGAGCAGATAAAAAAGCCTGCCACAACAATTACTGTCATCCAGAAAGCCATACTTCCCGGAGCCGCAAGCATATCCGAAAACACTCCTGTCACTTGTTCCGGATTCAGCCCTGCAAAATCTCTTTTCAGGAAACGATAAAAGTAACTGAGCATCCAGCCCGCCACCGTCGTATAAAACATCATCAGCATGTAATTTCCAAAAAGAGCCGCATATCCATGCAAATGCCATTTGCTTCCCGGCTTTTCCAGTTCCTGATAACAGCAGATAACACTTTTTTTACTGGCCCGCCCCACTGCAAACTCCATAGTCAGTACCGGAACCCCTACCGCAAGCAGAAAAAACAGATAAAACAGTACAAAAATTCCTCCTCCGTTCTGTCCTGTTACATAAGGAAACTTCCATACATTTCCGATGCCAATGGCGCAGCCTGCTGAAATCAGGATAAATCCAAGCCTCGATTTAAAACTTTCTCTTTTCATCCTCTTCCCTCATAAATATATTTTTCACCATATTATCATATGAAATACCATTATTCTATCAAAATCAGAGGCAGAACTCAACCTGTATGCGATAACAATTACTATCCAGCCGGTGATAAAGCGGAGCGGCTCATTTCTGACAGCCTGCCGTTAATTATATTCCTTCTGTATTATACTTATAAACTCTTCCAGCGGCATTGCTCCCATATCCTGCTGCTTTTCTTCCGCATCCCGGCATCTGACGGATACATTTTGTGCCGCCTGCTCTTTTTCTCCTAAGATAATCATATAAGGAACCTTATCAAGACGCGCTTCCCTGATTTTATATCCCAGCTTTTCATCCCTCTCATCCATCTCCACGCGAATGTTCTGTCTTTTAAGCGCTTCCATGACTTCCTTTCCATATTGCAGATGTTTATCGGAGACAGGCAGTATCTTCACTTGTACCGGTGCCAGCCAAACCGGGAATTTTCCGGCATAATGTTCAATTAAAATGCCGATAAAGCGTTCAATAGATCCGAATACTACCCGATGAATCATAATTGGCCGATGCTTCTTTCCGTCTGCTCCCATATACTCCGCTTCAAAACGCTGAGGCAGCTGAAAATCCAGCTGAATGGTACCGCACTGCCATGTCCTGCCGATGGAATCCCGCAGATGAAAATCCAGCTTAGGTCCATAGAAAGCGCCGTCCCCTTCATTCACCGTGTAGTCAATATTCATTTCCTTCACAGCATTTTCCAAAGCGGCTGTTGCCAGTTCCCATTCTTCATCACTCCCCACACTGTCTTCAGGCTTTGTGGAAAGCTCCACATGATAACTGAAGCCGAATTTGGAATAAACCTCATCAATGAGCCTTACAACACCCTGAATTTCTTCGACAATCTGTTCTTCCGTCATAAAAATATGGGCATCATCCTGGGTAAAGCATCTGACTCTCATAAGTCCATGAAGCTGGCCTGATTTTTCATGTCTGTGCACAAGCCCCAACTCTCCAACCCGCATGGGAAGTTCCTTATAGGAACGGGGCTGCATTTTGTATACAAGCATTCCTCCGGGGCAGTTCATGGGCTTTATTGCAAAATCCACGTCATCAATTACCGTTGTATACATATTTTCGCGATAATGCTCCCAGTGTCCCGACGTTTCCCATAAGCTGCGGTTCAGCATCATAGGCGTTGAGATTTCCATGTATCCTTCCCTGCTGTGAAGCTTTCTCCAATAATCAATCAGAAGATTCTTAAGCACCATGCCCCTGGGCAGGAAAAAGGGAAATCCCGGTCCTTCTTCCATAATCGTAAATATCCCCAGTTCTTTTCCCAGTTTTCTATGGTCACGCTGCTTTGCTTCTTCCAGCATCTTCAAATATTCCTCCAACTGTGACGCCTTGGGAAAGGAAATACCGTAAATGCGTGTAAGCATTTTGTTATTCTGGTCGCCATGCCAATATGCACCTGCAACGGATAAAAGCTTTATGGCTTTAATCTGACAGGTATTGGATATGTGGGGTCCTGCACAGAATTCCGCATAATCTCCCTGTTTATAAAAACTAATGCTCTCCTCTTTTGGCAGATTCTGAATCATTTCCAACTTATATGTTTCGTTTCTTTCCTTCATATAAGCTGCTGCCTCTTCCCCTGCCACTTCATAAACCTGCAGTGAGAGAGATTCTTTTACGATTTTTTTCATTTCGGCTTCTATTTCGGGAAGCTGCTCCTCCGAAAACGGAAATCCAAACTCAAAGTCATAGTAAAAACCGTTTTCAATCGCCGGTCCAATGGCACATTTTGTATCAGGCCAGAGTCTCTTCACTGCCTGTGCCAGCACATGGGCGCTGGTATGCCAAAATGCCTCTTTCACTTCTTTTTCCTCAAAGCTTCCTTCCATTACCTGTCCGTCTCTTTTTAATACCTTCATTTCTTATGTCTCCTTTCTTGACTCCTGCAGTTTTTTACTGCAAACCTGTTTACAAACATAAGAAAAGCACCCACAGATACGCTTTCTTTCGCATATCTAAGGGTGCACAT
This sequence comes from Lachnospiraceae bacterium, assembly GCA_017621815.1. Taxonomy (GTDB): domain Bacteria; phylum Bacillota; class Clostridia; order Lachnospirales; family Lachnospiraceae; genus Suilimivivens. The sequence continues at coordinate 80,090 of JAGASK010000031.1, forward strand.
CGCACGGTTCCACCTTAACTTTTCACTTCAGATTCCAACAAATCTTATCCCTTAACGCAGGCATACGGTAACGCTTAACAGCCATTTGGGTTTCAGTTTCCTGCAGCTTTTAGTACAGTACTTTTTAAAGGCTTTAGGCTTTACAGCTCTGGAATGGTTTTCGTCCGCATTTCTCATAAACGGCTTCCACCAAATACCGCTCTCTCTGGATGATTCCTGCAAACTACTCTTTTCCGTCATTGCTTTTCTTATGTTCCGCAAATATGTTAACACTTTTAAGAGAGGATTGTCAAGACTGCTTTCAATCTCTCTGCTTTCAATCTCTCAATCCTCAATTGTAAACTTAAATTCCACCCTTCTATGGAATTTAATCCTGCAAATCTTTCTCCACTCAATAATGGAATTTAATCTTTCCGAATGTTCTGTTAAAATCCTTTATATAAATATGACTGTTTCCTCCCAGCAGGAA
>JAGASK010000032.1 GCA_017621815.1 Lachnospiraceae bacterium
AACCACAGCTTTTACTGGTATTTTAACTCTGATTTCGGGTATTTCATATATTAAATCTCTATTTTTCTGTATTTCTATTGAATTTACTTTTTCAAAGTGGAATTTAATCTTGCAAAGTGGAATTTACTTTTTCAATTCACCTTAAAAGCTTTTCCTTTAAAAGCTTTTTCCGCTGCCTTTCTTCCCTCTTCGCCTTTTTTACAAAATATTCACTGTTTTCCTCAGCCCATTTCTCATAAAGTTCAGGACGGACCGCTTTTGTTTTTTCCAGAGATTTTTCCAGTCTCCACTCTTCCACTTTTGCATGATTTCCGGACAGCAGAATCTCCGGCACTTTTTTCCCGTTCCACACCTCAGGCCTTGAGTACTGCGGATATTCAAGCAGATAATTGCTGAAGCTCTCATTCTCACCGGAATCCTGATTTCCCAATACCCCCGGCACCATACGGGCAACGGCATCCATCATTACCATTGCAGGCAGTTCTCCCCCAGTCAGAACATAATCTCCAATGGAGACATAATCGGTTACAATCTCTTCCAGAACTCTTTCATCAATGCCCTCATAGTGGCCGCAGAGAAAAACCAAATCTTCTTCCTTTGCAAGCTCCTTTGCCATATCCTGGCAGAAAGTTTTCCCCTGAGGCGTCAGATAAATTACCCTGACAGGCTTTTCTCCAATGGAGTCTTTAACGGCAAGATAAGCATCATATACAGGCTGTGCCTGCATCAGCATTCCCGCACCGCCTCCATACGGATAATCATCCACCTTTTTATGCTTATTAGCAGTGTAATCTCTGATATTGACCGCATTCAACGTTATAGTGCCCATTTCAAGGGAACGCCCCATGATGCTGGTATTTAAACCCTGTATAATCATTTCGGGAAACAATGTAAGTACATGAAAATTCATTAATCCAAAAGCCCCTCCAATAAATGCACCTTTATTTCATTCTTATTTAAATCCACTGCTAAAATACAATCCTTTATGGCAGGAATCAATACTTCCCTGCCGCCCCAGTCCACAACATAAACATCATTGGCTCCTGTGGTTATTACATCTTTTAAAATCCCGCAAAAGGATGCATCTTCGTTTTCAACCTTCATTCCTATAAGATCTGCAATAAAATACTCGTCTTTTTTTAATTTTACCGCATTATCCCTTGTAACAAACAGACTTTTTCCACGATATTTTTCAATATCATTGATATTGTCATAGCCTTTAAATTTTAAAATAGCAAACTGTTTAAAAAATTTAACACCTTCTATTTGAAGCTGCATTTGCTCTTTTCCTGTATCCAGAATGACTTCTTTCAGCCTTTTAAAGCGGTTCACATCATCAGTTGTGGGAAATACCTTTACTTCCCCTCTGACTCCGTGTGTAGAAGATATAATACCTACCTGTAATAATTGTTCCATAATAATATCCCTTAATTTTTTAAAGGATGTTCCATTGGAACATCCTTTAAACGTTCATTGTCCGAAACAGCTGTCCGCAAAGCGTACAGCCGTCAGGTTTTCAGACGATTTCCACGTCTACCTTCTTGTTTTCCTTAGATGATGCTGCCTTAACAACAGAACGTATTGCCTTTGCAATTCTGCCCTGTTTTCCGATTACTTTACCCATATCAGATGCAGCGACATGAAGTTCAATGGTAATATGTTTACCTTCTTCCTTCTGGGTTACAGTAACCTCATCCGGATGTTCAACAAGTGATTTTGCAATAACTTCTACTAATTCCTTCATAGTCCACCTCCAAATGGGTTGTCAACAAGTTACTATTTTTCAATACCTGCCTGCTTGAAAATTCTGCTGACAACTTCTGTGGGCTGAGCACCGTTTGCTAACCACTTTTTAGCCAGTTCCTCATCTACCTTGAAGGTACTGGGGTCTGTGTTAGGATCATAAGTTCCGATTTCCTCGATACATTTACCATCTCTGGGCGCTCTGGAATCTGCTACTACGATTCTATAGAAAGGAGCTTTCTTCTGACCCATTCTTCTTAATCTGATTTTTACTGCCATTTCTTTCACCTCCGAAAAATTAAAAAGTATATATTTGAATAATAGTTCCAAATATCAAATTTAATAAAACCAAACGCTGGCACGCTTTGCGAGCCAACTTATTCATAACAATAGAAAACTCGCAGAGCGTGCTTTCTATTGTTGGGACTTAAAACGGGAATCTCATTCCTCCGAATCCTCTGCCTCTTTTGCCGCCCATAAGCCCCGGCATCTGCTTCATCATCTTCTGTGACTGCTCAAACTGTTTGATGAAACGGTTTACTACTGCAATATCCACACCGGCGCCCTTTGCAATTCTATGTTTTCTGCTGGGATTCAAAAGCTTTGGATTTTTACGTTCTGCCGGTGTCATACTAAGAACAATTGCTTCCGTTCTGGCAAGCTGCTTTTCATCTATCATGGATTCAATATCACCAAGCTGCTTTCCCATTCCCGGCATCATACTCAAAATGCTTGTCAGGCCTCCCATATTCCGCATCTGCTTCATGCTTTCCAGGTAATCTTCAAAATCAAATTTCCCTTTTTTCATGCGGGAAGCCATTTCTTTTTCCTTATTCTCATCTATGGAAATATTTTCCTGTGCCTTCTCAATCAGTGAAAGCACATCTCCCATTCCAAGGATTCTTCCTGCCATTCTGTCAGGGTAAAACTGCTCCAAATCGGACAGCTTCTCACCCATGCCCACGTAAAGAATCGGCTTGCCTGTAACAGCCTTAACGGAAAGTGCCGCACCGCCTCTGGTGTCGCCGTCCATCTTTGATAAAATCACGCCGTCAATGCCGATTTTTTCATCAAAATCCTTAGCAACCGTAACAGCATCCTGTCCTGTCATGGCATCCACTACAAGGAGGGTCTGATGAACTTCCACATTTGCTTTGATTTCCTGAAGCTCAGCCATCATTTCCTCGTCAATATGAAGACGTCCTGCGGTATCCAGAATCACCACATTATGCCCATTCTTTTTCGCATGTTCAATGGAAGCCTTCGCTATATCTACAGGTTTTTGATTTTCACCCATGGAGAAAACATCGACCTTTTGCTTTTCACCGTTAATCTGCAGCTGTTTAATTGCCGCCGGCCTGTATACATCGCAGGCAACAAGAAGAGGCGTTTTGCCTTTCAGCTTCAGTTTACCTGCAATCTTTGCCGTGGTAGTTGTTTTACCTGCACCCTGAAGACCGCACATCATGATAACCGTAATTGATTTCCCGGGCTGAAGCTGAATTTCCGTGGTTTCGGAACCCATAAGGGCAATCATTTCTTCATTTACGATTTTGATTACCATCTGACCGGGATTCAGGCCGTTCATTACATCGGCACCGATGGCTCTTTCCTCTACGGCCTTTACAAACTGCTTCACAACCTTAAAATTAACATCTGCTTCCAAGAGAGCAAGCTTAACCTCTTTAAGGGCCGCTTTTACATCCGCTTCTGTCAGACGTCCCTTGCTGCGCAGATTTTTAAATACATTCTGGAGTTTGTCTGTTAAACTTTCAAATGCCATTAATTAAAGCTCCTCCAATACCTGACCCGTTATACGCCTGATATTTTCAGCTAATTCCCTGCGGGACAGCCGTTCATCTTCAGTAAGCGCATCAATCTCACTCATTTTTAACTTTATGGTCATGAACTTCTGAACCAGGTGTAGTTTATCCTCATAACCCTGCAAGGTGTTATCACAACGTTTTATCAAATCATGAACTCCCTGCCTGCTGATACCATACTCTCCTGCAATTTCGCCAAGAGACATATCTTCAAATATGGCGTCCTCATATATCTTTTTCTGATGGTCTGTCAATAATTCACCGTAAAAATCATATAAAAGACCTTGTTCAACGATTTTTTCCATTGCAATCACCTTAGGTAGAATACAATAAAAATACAGACGTGTCAAGTATTTTTTCTTGACACATCTGCATTTCTTTTTATGTCACACCGAACCTTCACTTATATTCCTGCATCCGAAGGAAGGGCATGTATTATTTTTTTATAAGCCCGGCTAAAAGTTGAATAATCCTTAAAACCGCATTCCATACACGCTGTAGTTGCCGGAGTTCCTGCCAGAATCAGGTTTCTGGCAGCCAGTATTCTCTTTTCCAGAATATACTGATGCATAGAATAACCGGTTTCTTCCTTAAATTTTCTCATCATATGGTACTTACTTAAATAAAAGCAGGAAGAAAGCTCTTCAATGGACAGGTCACCGGATAAATGGTCATTAATATAATGAATCATCTCCACTATTTTTTTATCATAACGGGCTGTTTTATGAAAAACCTCACTGTTAGCAATACAGCAGCGGTTCAATTCAATCAAAAGCTTTAAGAATAATATCCGGCTGTACATTTCATCAGCATAAGCCGGTTCTTTTGACGAATGCGCAAGAAGCTTTACTGTTTCAAATAAACGGCCGCTGTCAGCAGGAGAAAGCCGCATTACATTGCTGTCCTCAGCCTGTGCCATTTGAAAGCAGATGTTTAATTCACTGCCTTCTTCCGAATGCTCTGTAAGGAAATCCTCCGAAATATAAAAAACATATCTCTCATAAGCCTCATCTGTTCCGATAAACGGCTTGTGAATCTGCCCTCTGCCAATCAAGAGGATATCATGAGGCTCCAGCTTATAAGCCTTTCCTTCTATATGATATTCCACATTTCCCGAAATGAACCAAATCAGCTTATGAAAATCATGATAGTGATATTCATATTCTTTGGGCTCTTTATCCTTTAAATGAAACAGCCGGAATTTTTCTGTTAAATATCCGCTTTTGACAGAATCACGATAGTCATCCATCTTTATATCTCCTGTTTCTTCTAACCGCCTTTTGGGCTTTTCCCGTTAATCCGCTTCTGCAAAATCCTTCATGCAGACATTCAAATCCACATCATCCTTAATGCCGTTTACAGAGCCTTTGGAAGAATACTGCCATATACTGAACTCATAAGGGAAATAAACAGGAGTATTATAATAGGCAAACCATTTTTCATACTGCTCTATCTTCGTCATGTCAAGCATTATCATAAAGGTTTTTAAGTTTCCGTAAATCATGGGTGTATAGCCGGCATCCTTAATTGTTTCGCAAAAGGCAATGCAGTTTCTGGTATATTCCTCCTGAGTCAGTGATGCCGTTCTTGCATTATCGGAAAGCACCTCTTCCAAATCCAGTACCACAGGATAAGTAATATCATAAGAATCAATCATATCAATTACAAATTCCGCTTCCTCTATTGCCTCTTCTTCGGTTATTGCCTGGGTAAAGAAATATACCCCCGCATCAATTCCGTTTTCGACAGCGCCTTCCACATTATCTTTAAAATTTTCATCCTCCATCAGCTTGCCTTCCGTGCTTCCTCTCACTCCCGTTCTGATAAAAGCGTATTCCACACCGTCTGCCGCTACTTTTTCCCAATCTATTTTTCCCTGATATTTGGAAACATCAATACCTTTTTTTGAAACAACGATATCGGTATCATCCACATATTCAACCTGACCGTTTTCCTGCACCTTGAAATTATCGTATACATAATCATGCTTTTTCAATTTATCTGAAATCGGGAAAAAATGATACTCCCCGTCTGCATAAACAATCACATCATCCGGAAAAAAATCACGAAGCATTGCAGTTGCACTGCCGCCTCCGCTCATTTTGGATTTCAGTTCTCCCAAAAACTCATCCTTCTGTTCCTGCCTTGCCTCCGATGCAGCTTCCTCCATATAGGCATCGAGATCTGCCTGGGTATAAATATAATTTTCTTTCTGCTCCTCAAAAGCCTGAAGCTGAGCCATGGCTTCTTCGCTTTGATTCTTAAGTCCGTAATTCTTCAAAAGCAAAATAATGCATCCCGTCAGTGCCGCCAGAGTAATCACGCAAAAAATAATATTGGTAAATAAGCTGATGCGTTGTTTTCTTCTCTTTCTTTTTGCTCTGCTGTTATCCATATTAAAACCTTTCTTTCGTATTTTCTATTGTCATTCATTATATACCAAGAATGTTATCTTTGAAAGTGCTTCTTAGATTACTTCCCCGAAATAGCTCTTATAACCTTCCCCGTAAATCTCCGAAGCGCTTGAAATAATCATAAATGCGGACACATCCTCATCTCTGACAATTTCTTCCACCTTATGGGCAAGCTGCTTTTTTACCACACACATAATCACTTTCTTTTCCACATTTTTATAGGCGCCGCTTCCCTCCAGGTGGGTTACGCCAATGTCCAGCTCCTGTAATATGCGTGATGTTATCTTTTCCGATTCATCGCTGATAATATAAATCAGCTTTGCGCCATCCCTGCCGTACAGCACCATGTCAAGCACTGCTGACGTTGTCAGTACAGAAACAATACTGTATAAAACCGAATCAAAATTTTTAAATACAATGCCGCTCAGTCCGATAATCACCGCATCAATCATCAGCATCAAAGAGCCTGTTTTCATATGGGGAAAGCGCTGTCTTAGACATTTCACTATAATATCCGTTCCGCCGGTAGTGGCACTGTTTCTAAGCACCATTCCCATTCCCGCCCCGCACAGCATTCCTCCGAAAACAGCGCCCAGAACAGGCTCTTTCGTAACGGGATTCATAAGGCTTAATGCATTGGTGGAAAAGGATACCACAAGTATGGCATACAGGGTTGATACTGTGAATTTCCATCCGAATTTCCATATACCGAGTATAATCACCGGAATATTGAGAATCAAATATATCGTACCCGTTTCTATGGGAATCAGCCTGTTAAGTACCACGGACAATCCCGTAAAGCCTCCGGGGGCCAGATTATTAGGGTCAACAAATAAGCTGATACCTACACCATATATCACACATGCCAGCGTTATCATTATATATTTTTTTATACTGAATTTCCTCTGTTCCATCTGTGTTTCCTTCCCTTATTCCAGGCAATCTCATTCCTGGCAGACCGTTTATTCATGACTTCAAAAGCCTGCATACTACTTATAGTATGCAGGCTTTCCGATGAATTATCAAATAAAATTTTTAAGATTAAATATTGGTCCTGACAACCTTGGGCTTATATTTATTTTCTTCCAGCGCTTTAATAATCTGGTCTTTATGCTCCGGTCCAAAAGCTTCCAGTGTAATGCGCAGTTCAACTGCGGCATTTCTGTTAATGGACACAAACTGATTGTGCTCCAGTTTA
>JAGASK010000033.1 GCA_017621815.1 Lachnospiraceae bacterium
ACCTCTTTGAAAGTGCCGCTGATATGCAATGTCCGGTTATGAAGCGAGTGATTCTCGTTCAGAAGGAGAGCGCGAAGGAACACCTCAAGGAACTCCGTCGTTTCATGAATGCCGTTTTTCAGATCGTTATAGTTTGCCCTGACAAGTGAATTCCGAAAATACCATGCGTTCTCGGCAAAAATGTCATTCGTTACGTCAAAGCCCAGCGTACGCAGATACTTGATGAAGAATACTGCCGTTGTTCTGGTATTACCTTCATCTTATGTCAAGTATGGGACAAAATTTTATCAATTCTTCTGTATCTCATTTTATAATCCACCGTTTCATAATATCCTAATTATAAAATCTTGCATTTATGATATACCTAAGTTTATATGCTCCTCTTAGTCAATTGAATATCGATACCCTGGAGACTGAACTAAATCATTATCTGTTATATATGTTTTGTAAACACTTTGTATAGTTAACCTATGTTTTCGTGGATCAAAAGGGGTCTCCAAAATACTTTGGCTCATTCTAATTAACATATTTGAAAACTGGTTCCCTAATGTCATGAAATCACAATCAACAATTACACCGCTTGTATTATTTACCAAAGCTATGAATAAAGGTAATCCTTTTCCTTCAGGTAAAAACTCTGGCAACTCCGTTTTCATTAAATATGGCGAAAACGGAGCCGCTGCCCATGGATTGTTTTTCGTCTTAACTGCAAAAAAAATCACGTTATTAAATTTCTGACACCAAAAATCATAATGACCACCCAGCTTAAATGACCGTAACTGCAATGGACTCATATTGAAAATTAATGTCGCACTTTCACTCCCCATATCAAACATAATTCCCGTATCCATGCCTTTAAACTGTTTAAGTATTGTCCCTACTTGCAAGATTTGCATGATATCCCTCCATTTTCATATATAAAATAAACCATTTTCACTATTTTTTAATGCTAACGAAAGTTCCTTCATAAATTCCGTCTCTTCCTGTATGAACTGCTCATAACTATGTTGCAAGATATCGGAATCTATCGAGCATTCAATATACGAATCACGTAAGAAATCATATTTTTTATAAATCGGCGGCTCATTACAATAATGGAGAATCTGATAGTTATTTCCATCTAAATGTACAGGGAAATAATTCAGAATTATCTCCTTATACACAGTACATTCAAATCCCATATCATATGCAATTTCTAAATTATCCTCACGATAACCATCAAACATAGCACCTATTCGCAAGTGCGCTATTGAATTATCATAATATTTTTCTATTATTTTACTAAACGGCAATGATTTATGTGTTTTCTCATAAATACAAAGATATTTTATTTGTTCTATTTTCTTCTCTATTGAGTCAAATGTACGATAAAGCAGAATCGTTCTGGGCAATAACGAGTCAGGTGTTTTATCTATTGAATACAGATATAAATATTTTAATATAGACATTTGATCTACATATTTTATACAACCATCTGAAGTCTGAATCTGTTGATTCTCGACATCTTCCAGAACTTGCAACAGTGGAATTCTCCAGTATGAATTGCATTCCAGATATTGCTTCAAAATTTGCTGTGCATGGTGAACACTAGAACGATTATCTGTTTTAAACTTCAAACACACCTTCCGCCTGTCAGTTGTTTCATTTCCAAGTAATTCCTTTTTTATTGTCTCATTTGATAAAAAATGATTTTGCTCATAAACGGAACCACGAATAAGTTCTTCTATTTTCCATCCACTCTCATTTATATACGCTGATAATTTTGCAGGTTCACCAATCTCAATATAACTCCAATTCATCCCAAAATCCCATATGTCATGATATAAAGCCTTATTATGCAAATAAAACAGTGGTACCTCTTCCGCAGTTTCATATCCTTCTTTAACAATGATTCTCTGAATTTCATAGCTATCTTTAATCATTATCAAAAGTTCATCTTGAGAATGACTTTTAGTGGCAATGCAAAGAAAATAAAGTGGTGATTGATATTCGTCTACTGAAATACTTATACCAAGATTTTGCTCCATTTGACTCATTGCTTTTTTTTCATTAACTTCAAAATTTTCAGGAGCTTTCAACTTTAGAACTATGTAACTACCATACTCTCTTTTTTTATAATAATTTTTAACAAAAGAACACATTTTTTCAACAGTTTTTTCATTCCTACACCAAAGAAAAAGCATACAATCACTAAAAATTCTACCAGAAGACACTTCTACTTGTTGGATTTTCTCGATTTTTTTAATATCATTTTCATCATTTATGAAAATCTGATAACCTTCCAAATTCATATATGACTGAGCATAAAAACTGGAAAATGGTATGAGCAATTCGGTCCAATCAGTCGCAACCAGCATCAAACGTATTTCCGATGGAGACATGCCAAATTGCATTTGAAGATACTCTGAATATTTAATTAACTCATGGATTGCTTCTCGTGTTGTTGAGCGCCTTGTTTTCAATTCAATTACTACAGCGCATCCATACCTATCTTTTGCCAGTATATCAATAAATCCTCTGGTTCCATAAGCTGGAGCTTTCAAATAACACTCTTTTTCACATAACACTAATCCATCTTCGATTTTATATAGATTATTACAAAGTTTATCTCGAATCAAATGTTCATCAATTGTTTTTACATATTTCATTTCAGTCTGCTCCTTAACTCTCCATTCCACAAAACACCCCAAAATTCTCAAACATTATCTCCACCCTCCCCACCTTCTTCTCCGTATGATAATGCCCGCAGTACCACTTCTGGTAATCCAGCCTGTCCTCAATCCCATCCAGCCACTCTTCCGTAGACTTGTCCACCTTACTCTGGTCCACCCCGGCCATGAACACCTCCACCGGCTCATACTTCAACGGCGTAGTATGGCTCAGCACCACATCCACCTTCCACTCCATTTTATCAAGCTGGCTCTCCACATACCGTTTGATCTCATCAGACGGCTGTTCATCCGGCCACCAAGCATATCCATATATCAGCCGGATCATTTTATCAATACTGTAAGCACCACCCATGACAATGGTCTGCTTCCCATCTAAATCAAACACTTCCCCATCCTTCGCAAAAAGCAGATTCGGATACTCTTCCTCATAATACACAGTACCGCCACGCCACTGTTTTTCCCGATAACTGTCTATGGTCTGCGGTCTCTGCTCATGGTTCCCATGGATGCAGAAAAGCGTAATCGGCAGGGATTCCAGGAACCTTTTCTTTACACAGTCACGGTTCCATCCGCTAAAGTTAATCCCCGCATCACCTAAAATAATCAATATATCTTCACGGCTTGTCCCGAATCTCTCACAGAATGTCTCTATGCGCCCGAACTGCCCATGGGTATCTCCTGTTATGTAAATCATTCCATTCATCCTTTCCGGATGCCTGCCCTCCGGCAGACATCCTCATTATACCATCACTATCCCTGCATTTCACCTAAAATCTTTTCGTAAAATCTTTTCGTAAACATCCTGATGCTTCCAGGTTACTTCCAGCCTGTCTTCACCCATCACTTTTGCACTCTCAATCAAAGATGCCATCACCGCTTTATCAAACTGTTCCAGATGCAGATATTTCTTTATTCCAAATGCTTCACCATATTTCCGCTGGCTGTCATCTTCCACAAGCTCCTGTGCTTCCAGTTCCGCTGCTGCCGCAGATAACTCCTGCCGCCGCAGATCAGACGCTTTTTTCCGTTCCAGGAACATCTCCCGTGTGAGCTTTCCTTCCTTATAGCTTTCGTAATCAGAGACTTTCGCCTCTTCCAGCCGCCTGATCTCTGCCCTCATGCTCCCGACGTCCTTGCCTTTCTTTGGCTTATTCTTCTATTCTTTCAGCATCTGTTCTGCCGTCACCAGAAGCTGTGCCTGCGTCCGTACAAGCTCTACCAGTGTCTGCTCCGCCATATCTTTCCGTATCTTTACCTCACTGCATGGGCTGTCCCGGTGCATCCTCCCCGTTAGGCAGTACATAAAACCGTCCTGCAGCTTCCTCGGTCTGAGTGTCAGCCCGCAGTGCGGGCATACGATCACGGAAAAATTCTTCTTCGTGGATGGGTTCTTTTTCTTTCCCTGCACCACGTCCCTAATATTGGCATTTGCCCGGTCAAATTCCTCCTGTGTCACGATTCCCTCATGGGTATTTCTGACCACGATCCACTGGGATTTATCCACGCCCACCTGACGTTTGGAATCAAAGCTCTCGTATACTTTCTTGTGTCCCACCATATACCCAGCATACCGTTCATCACGGATGAGCTTTGCCACCATAGAGGTATTCCAGCCGCCCTTTTTCCCGTCCGGGAACCAGCCTCGTGTGCAGTCCCTCCGCTGTTTATATATAGCTGCTGTCGGCACGTTTTCCTCATTCAGTATCTTGACAACCTCTTTCCTCTGCATCCCATCCCCGACCATCAGAAAAATCCTCCGGACGATTGCCGCTGCTTCTTCATCTATCACCAGCTTATGCACATCCTTTGGGTCCTTCTGATATCCGAAAATCCCATAGGGACCGATATATTCCCCACGTTTTATCCGTGTATTCACCGCACTTTTCACTTTATTGGAAAGGTCCCTGCTATAAAGGTTGTAGACCAGATTCTTAAAAGCCACATCCCCCCGCCTGTCTGCCCGATAAAGGAATCGCTGTCATAACCGTCATTCACAGAAATACCCGGATGCCTAGGAAGGGGAATACCTGCTCCAGCAGGTTCCCGACTTCCACATAATTTCTCCCAAGCCGTGACAGGTCCTTCACCACAATGCTGCCGATTTTTCCCATCCGGCACTGCTCCACCATCTTTTGGAAACCAGGGCGTTCAAAGTTCCGACCCGTGTACCCATCGTCTATGTAAACGCTGTCTTTGATACAAGGGAAATCCCCAATAAACAAGGGCTTTCAGCGGTTTTGCGCCGCCGGAAGCCCTCTTTTTTTATGCTCATTTTCAGTTTTCCGATGACTTTGCCCGTGAGAATTTGAACCAGGCTGAAACCTTGATTTGAACCCTCCCGATAAAAAATCAAAAGGTATAGGCAAAATCAAAATGTGTGAGGAATAATCAAATAGTATAGACATTATGCCGTAGTGTGGTTATTGCCGTCAGAATTGTTATTTACAAGCGCAACCGCACTAAGTGCTGTCATCGCAAGACCGCCGACAATTCCACCAACCTGTCCCACCTTATTCCGTCCTTCAAGTACGCACCTTCTGCAAAAGGGCAGCTTTTCATCAAGGAGCAATTTCCCACAAGATTTGCAACGGCATTCTTTCTCTTCATTATTCATTTTCCGAACCCTCCACATCTATGTAAAAGACATCCTTATCTTTTTGCGTCAGCATGGTTTCATAGGAATCAATAACTCCAAGCATCTGCTTGGGCTTCTCAAGCCAGAAGTCAACATTCTCCTCGTCATAAGGATAGTTTTTATGGATTAACTCTAAAGCTGTGTACTTTCCGTCTCCAAGTTTCCGCTCTGCCAACGTTTGAAGCTGATAGCGATATTCACCGAGAATACGATTTGCATCGTCCGCTTTGCCACGGTAATTAAACAGATACACCCTCAACCCAACATACCGCGGGATCATCTGCATATCCTCGTTGATATATGAGAGAATTGAGTCAATGGCCTTAACGCTTGCGAAGGGCCCTTTTATCTCCGCTAAAGCCTTAACCTGCGCATTAACATCTGAATATAAGTCGGTGAGACCTTCCATTAAATATGTGTCTGCCTCTTTTAAATATAGTTCTCGTTCCTCTTCTGATGCCGTGGCTGCGAGCATTATTTTATCTCTTGCGTAAATGAACTTATTACTCAAAGCCTCACGTCGAGTAAAATCAATCATACCTTTTACATCTCTGCCGATGTCTTCAATTTGAGAAGATATCCTTTGAAGAGATGCCTGCATAGATAATGTTGAAATGTCTGAAAGAACGCTTGAAGGATTTACCGCCTTCTTCAATGTGAAGAATTTTACCAAGTGTTCATTCTCGTCCAATATGGCAGGACGAAGATTGCCCGCAACCTCTCTGGACTGCCCAACATGATAGATTCCTTCTTTAAGTCCATCAATAATGTCCTGGCTGAAATGAGAATAGTCTGCAACAAGCATTCCCATTTTAGATATGTCGAAACCGCCTTTAATAGCGGCAGCTATTTCACCGACGAAACCCTCAATATTATGGAACACCTCCCACGCTGTATCAGCTCTCATTTCAGTCTCAATCTTTCCGATGAACACTTCAAAGAAGTCAGACATAGCCAGCAGATCGGTTCCTTTTTTATCTTCCTCTTCAGTAAAGATGTTCAGCAGCTCGCCCTTACCGGCTTCTATGATTTCATTGTTCTCTGCCATACACGTTCTCCTTTAGGATTATTACTTGTTTGCTACTCCCTGTTTGATGCAACAAGCCCATTCAGGCTAAATACCCCCACAATCAGTCTCTTGAAATAAACTTCTTCCACCTTCTGAGTACGTCCTTCAGCGGCTCATCCAGATAGGAATAGGCCTTGTTCTTAATCCAGTCAGGGATGCCGTATGCCGCCTCTGCTATGCTGCCTGTGATTGCAGCAAGGGTATCGCTATCACCTCCGAGAGAAATAGCATTTCGTATTGCATCCTCAAAGTCTGTGCTTTCCAAAAATGCGATAATAGCTTGCGGAACAGTATTCTGGCAGATCTCATTGAAGCGGTATGTCGGACGGATTTCATCCAGGGTGTGGGAAAGGTCATATCCGTATTCCTGCTCAATATGCTCTTTGATGCGCTTTTTACATTCAGTTGGATCATCATTGATAGGCTGCTCATAGTCGCCATAATAGCCACCAAAATAATAACGGCACATGAAGATTGCATCGGCTGTTGCCATAGCGCCTTTGATGCCCTCCGGGTGGTTATGTGTTACCTCTGCAGACATCTGCGCACCAGCTCTGCCATTGGACGGCCACATACCTGTTCTTGCACAAAAACCACAATCCATCACCCATGCGCAGGGTGAAACACGCATCGCAGAACCGTTGCTGTAACTATTGTACGGTTCACGGTCATCGGAAAATACCCATGTACCAAATCTACCGCCATATCCGGCATCCGGATACATTCTGCCATATTTCTTCATTGCATCGATGAAGTCATCCCTTTGCCCACCGTTCATGATGGCTTCTGCAACAGCACAGGTCATGACGGTATCATCTGTAAAAAAACAGTCGTCACGGAACAAAGGAAAATCCTTCGTTTTTATATTGTGCCGCTCGTAGACAGAGCCTACGATATCGCCGACTATTGCTCCAAGCATATATCAAAACCACCTTTCTCGCATCGCTCCCAAGAATTCATCTGTAAACGGATACCCAGCACTTTCCGGCAAAATTGCATCTATGCCACAGTATGGGCATATAGCTGTCGCTTCTTCGCCTTCATCCAGTTCAGGACACCATTCCACGATCTCAGACGGTGAAAATACCTTGAGACAATAGAAGCAGCCGCATTTACTGTCTTCCCTAAGTATATCCTTATTGAATCTTGCCGCTTCATGTGCGGCGGTTAAGTCATATTTTTCCATATTCTGCCTCAAACATATTACGTCATTGCAAATTCCTGAATAAACTCCTGCTCATGAGTTTTCATCTTTGCGACAAAGCCCGCGTAGTCAGCTACTTGTACAGGAATTTTCAAACCGTGTTTTGTAATGCTGATATCATCACGCGGCATGACATTCGATTCGTAGGTTGATCCGCGATTCATCCACAGTTTAAGATCATCCGAGCCTTCCGCTTCTGGATAAAGGTAGTACCCTGCTTTGGCATCAAAGCGGAACATATATGCCAACACCTGCAGGTAATCTCTGTTTCCGATATTATCAAGAGGCTTGTACTTGGCGTCTGCTATTATTCTTACCTCATTATTACGGCTGATAAAATCAGGATATATTAACCCAATATTGCCTGCAAATAGCCGCTGGGCTCCTTTGCCGCCCTTGTTCATCGGATGATAAAAAATATCCTCGATGAGAGAATTAACATATTCCTCCCACAACCATGCTCCGTCAAACAAAATGCCGTATATCTGTCTCGAACCAAGACCGATCTGATGTTTCTGATGCCGGAGAATCAAAAGGCACAATCTCTGAAGAGCCAGGTACTCACGGAAATACGCATGACGAACCGCATTCTTTTTATTCTGTTCGATAATCCGTTGCCTGTCATATGGCTCATATCCCGGAGTGGCGTCAATAACAAATTTCACCTCATCCTTTACTTTGACAAGGAGATTATTCCCATAGGGTTTTCTTTTGATAAATTCGATGGTATGGCGCACCAGTTCCATGAGGCTGTTATCGTAAGAAAACTCCCTCTGTGAGTACGCAACACTCCCGGTGAACGGCGTGTTCTTCTCTATGTGTCTTGCGATGTCGATAGCACCTTTCAAATTCCCGTCATTGTATCTGTGACGGATGTACTTCTTAAACAAACCTTTCCTCATTGCTGTTTTCAGATAATACGGAAAGAGGAAAAGCAGAAAATTAAACAGCCGATTATCCTGATTGGCGTCGGAATCCAAGTCCACAATGTTCGGAAAGTCCATCACTCTGTCAAGGAGATATTGAAAAAAGAAATCATCCTCCTCGCCGCCAAAACGTGATTCAATAATAAGCCGTTCATCCCCGCAGCCAAGAAATCCCATCACATTGCCTGACCGATAAGTATCGTTAACACTCTGGATAATCATCTGATCCCGCGTTATGCCCTCGGCATCCTTCACGATTTCCGGAAACACAAACACACCTTCCCGTTCAAATTGCTCTAACGTCTTATCGGCAATCTTGCCCACAAGGGTTCCTATATCAGAAAAGGCATCTTTTTTATGTTGTGAATTATCCTTGATCTTGAGCAGTTTCATTCACATCACCCTCAACAGGCTTTTTATAACCGTATGCTTTCGCAAAACGATTCATAAGCCCTTCCTCATCATACATTCCTTGGATGTATTCCTGCAGGAGCGGTTGCAGATAATCTGTCCAAAGCTGGTCAAAATCAAGAGTCTTCAGCTTCAAAAAGTATGATGCGCCGATTTGGTAATTCTCGTTCAAGTCCTCAACACTTGCAATTTCCTTATTGAGCGCAGCCATTCTCTTGATAGCCTCGGCCTCCAGTTCTTCATTTTCCAAATAAGCCAGCATTTCAAGGCGCTCATCCGCTCGGAGTTCCACGAATCGGAAACGCCTACGCATAGCAAAATCAAAGCTGTCCACAGAACGATCGATATCGTTCATGGTACCAATAATGTATACGTTCTCCGGGATATAAAACTTCTCATCCGGGTCAGAATGCAGATTGGAATACTGCGTGGAAATTTCTCCGACTCTGCCGCGATACCCAGGGTCTATTGCAAAGAACAGTTCGCCGAATATCTTTGAAATTTCACCACGGTTAATTTCATCGATAATGAAGATGTATTTTTTCAATTCTTCCTGCTTTGCCTTTGCTTTAAAAGCAGCGCTTTTCTTTGCCCTGATAGCCTTGTAGATTGCGAAGTCATAGGAATACGCCTGTGTTGCAAACGACTTCCCGAAGAAGGTCGTGATATCCTTAATCTTGTCGAACTTCTGCCCGGACTCCAGCATCTTCCTGACCTCGTCCAGATTCAAGGTGAGCTTATTGGCGGTAGCGTTTCCGGGTATGGAGATAGTAATGTGTTTGTCATCCACGCTGGTAATGGTGAACTCATTGCCATTGATCGTCTTAAAGGTATCAACGCCAAGTTCAATATTGGAGAAGAACTCTGTCATTGATTCCTGTGCGGAGATTTCCTTCTCTATTGTTTCCTTGGACTTTTGGGAATCCTCATAGTTCTTTCTTGCACGGGCAACGAACTTCTTGAAAATGCCATCCTGCAGTTCAAAGCCCATAGTACCGTCATCATTTACTTTCGGTCTCAAGCCCTCAACAAAATCAGAGTAATCATAGCTTGGATGGAACTGAACAAACTCCACCTGCTTCTTCTGTTCATCGGTGAGCAGCGTATAATCATCAAAGTACCCGTTACTGATAATATCCGTAGCAATTTCCTTTGCGAGGTAAGACTTGCCGGTACCCGGTGCGCCTCTGAAAATCAGATTCTTCGAAGCGATCAGCATAGAGGAGAAGGGATTTCTGTATCCCTTAAACTGCTGAACAAGTTCCTCCTGTGCAGCTGCCTCTGTCTCCGCAGCCTCGGTTTCCTTTTCATCCTTCTCACGGTAGGTAAGGATAAATTGATCCCCTGGCTCTCCGAAACGCTTCAAGCATTCCTGAACGAAAATAATCGTGGAGAAGATATTCCAGCAATAGATAACGAACCATCTGCCGTTATCGTAGCCATACGTCAGGTACTCTATAGTGTTGCGATGCTTCTTGAACTCATCCACGCTGGAGAAAATTCCGCAAATCATATCGCTGTCAGGATTGTATTTACAGATAGGAAAGTTCTCCTTGTCCTCAACTGACATCCCGGATATCTGCTTTTCAAAAACCTGAAAAGCAATACGAGGCATCGTCTGATTGGAGTTTCTTCTTTCGCCTTTACTATAGGAACGCTTTATCACATCGCCATTTGCCTTCTTGAAAAAGACATCAAGCGGTTTATAGTTATCACCGAGACTCAGGTTGTCCATCATGAACCGCTCGTCAGTTGATTCAACACTCTCGGCAGTAACAGACAATTCAAACTTTTCCTGCTGCTTTATCTCAATCGTAAAGCCCTGTCCTTCCAGATAGCGCTTTGCCTCCACAGCATCAAAGCCTTTCGTGGAAATATCCGTACCGTTTGCTATATGGTCAGCCACGGCCACCACATACTTCGGCGGATACCTCTTTCCATCCTCTGTCACGAGTTCATACTTCGTGCTCTGATTATGGAAAGGCACTCCGTTCTCATCGATGTACTTTAGGGCATCGATGATATCCTGCTTTTTGATTTTTGGTATAGCCATGCCGCACCTCCGTTAATTCGTTTTCTTTATATAATTTCCATCAATTTCTTATTTACCTTCAGCCACTCCTGTTCATCCTCATAGGTAGGCAGTACGGTTTTCACCCTCGCCCAGAATGCAGGACTGTGGTTTTTATAGGTAATGTGACTCAGTTCATGTACCACAACATAATCAATCACAGAAAGAGGGCACATGATAAGCCGCCATGCAAAATTCAGAGTGCAAACCCATTAATTTTACTGGGTTTCTCTAACCTTGTCCCAATTATAACATCAGAATCTCCGAATACATGGATCTGCCACAGTCTGGATACGAATACAGCAAGGTGATGGATAATCTCATCCATCGAGAGGTTTTTATAGGAAAACTTCTTCTCCTCCGAGAAATCATAGTCCAGCGTCGCACACGGGAAAAATATCTCTCCAACTGCAATAAGATGGTCTATCTCAATTTGGGCATGAAGCTCCTCTTCAAATTCTCTCTTTAGAGCTTCCTGCGTTGTCTCCATACTTGATATATGCCCACCGATAATAGCTTTTGTATTCGCCTTCACTGCTGTGAAAAACGCATTGCTGACCGGATACAAATGACCGTCTCTCTCTCCTGGCATCAAAAAGAGGCATCCGATCATTATATAATACTGCATATGCAAAACAGAACACTTTATATGCTCTGCCTGTAACTGTTCTTCTTTGCTTCCATCAATCATTTCCTGACACTAGCGGCTTCTTTCCGGCAGGATTCTTTTCAGTAGTTTTTCATCCTTATTTCAAATAACCCATCATAAAAAAGCTCTTTCACAACTTGCTCTTCCAACTCATATTTTTCCACTGCCAGCTTTTTAAGCATTTCATATATTGCAGATGTTTTTTCTTCCCCTTGCATCTGAAAGTCCTTCTCATTATGAATGCCAAGACCTTCCAAAAGTTCCGCGGCAGCCACAGCCGCTTCCTGCTTTTGGACAAGCTTCTTTAATTCTGCCTCTGAGCCCAAATAAATATACTTTTGTTCAGGTATATATAATTGTTTATGGTCTGTAATTTCAAACAGTTCGCTTATCATGGACGGAATCCCCTTACAAAACTGTATTAAGC
Organism: Lachnospiraceae bacterium; assembly: GCA_017621815.1. Taxonomy (GTDB): domain Bacteria; phylum Bacillota; class Clostridia; order Lachnospirales; family Lachnospiraceae; genus Suilimivivens. Next base: position 12,065 of record JAGASK010000033.1, read on the forward strand.
TAAGCTCATGATGTCCGCGCATAGCATGGTCAACAGGCTGTGTTTTGTAAGTCGTGAAAAAGCACAAAACTTTTGATGGACATTTTTGTATTGAAGTATGCTGAATTTTTCGGTTCTTGCTACATGCAATCGCTTCATACTCCTGACCCATGGGTATATCTTTCTCTGCGTATTGATGATGAAAATACATGCTGTTCGCCGCAAATTTATTTTTTTGATAAGCGTCATAGGCTGTTTGTGAAAATATCCCAAACTCTTTACAATTTTTTTCAATCTCAGGAATTAACTCCTGTCTAACAAATGCCGGACTAAACCACGCCCATAAAACTAAATATTCTCCCATATTATTTTATCTCTTTGTTACACCATAATGTTAAAATACGTTCTTAAAATTTTTTCTTATTTTCCATAATCTCATATACTTCAATATCTCCTCAAACTCCAGCTCTTTTCATATTCTACCACTTCCATACTCCTGATACCATGTCCTCCCCTCGGAATCTGAATATCTGTATTCCCTTTTATACAGATATATCCATCCACAGATGCACAATTATTCCGCTCAAATCACTTCTGCACACTTTCTTCCTGTTTTCTTACTTATGATATGGTTCCACATGTCATACCCAGGTGCGTAACTGAACCAAACAGAAATCAGGTCAGCAGAGCTTACCATAATATTCCTTCAGATAATTTTTTATAACTTGCGGTGTGACGGGAATTTCTGTATCAAAAAGAGGATATTCTAAATGTACTTTTTTGTCATCAGATATAATATGCACTCTATGCCCATTATTGTTTACTCGCACATACCAATAATAGATTGCGCCCTCATATTCTATTTTACGCTTATTTTTCCTGAATACCATGTCTCATTCCGCTCAACCGCAAACTACACTATCATAAAAAATAGTGATTTTTGATTTTATTTCAGCATATTCTTGTATAGAGATTTCTGTACAATCAACCAAATTTATGTTTTCAAATTTCCATCTGCCAACAAGTATTTTGACATTTATACCATTTGATATGATAAAAAAATTATAGCCCGAATCACTAATTTCATGGAAAGGAATAAGGTATCTATAATCATTATCATTTTCCAAATCATCGGGAAATGTAATATCAGCCATATACCGGAACAATTCTAAATCACTTTTATTGTACAATTCTTTATCAATTGAAGGATTCATAAAAGCTGAATTAGAATTGAGAACATCAGTAAATTCACTATTAAAAGTAGTTGTACGCATTTCTTTAGGATATATTCCATCATTAACAATAACAAACATTATTCCATTTTTCCAGTAATCTACTTCCCAATCCTGTATTCTTTCTATCAGGAAAGCAAATTTCAATGGATTTCCAATTATCATTTCTTCTCCTAAATTCCTATTGTTGCATCACTTTCAACGCATAAAAATAATCATTCTATCTAAAGCATTTCCTGCCCACTTCCTAACTTTCGCCCTTATTTATGATATGGCTCCCCTGAAATAATCCGGTATCCCCTGTAAATCTGCTCCAGCAAAATCACCCGCATAAGCTGATGTGGAAACGTCATATCAGAAAAACTGATTTTTTCATCCGCCCTTGCGGAAACACTGCTGTGTAAGCCCAGGGAACCGCCAATCACAAACTGAATATGGCTTCTTCCATAGGTTGCCAGTTTTTCAATGGTATTTGCAAAAGCAACTGAATTCATCTTTTTTCCCAATATTTCAAGGGTAACAACAAAGGCGTCCTCTTTGATGTATCTCAAAATCCGGAACGCCTCTTTTTCCTTAATCTGTTCTTCCATAGCTTCACTTGCATTGTCAGGAGTTTTTTCATCCTGAACTTCTATTATTTCCAGCCTGCAATATTTTGAAAGCCGCTTTTCATATTCCGCTATGGCATCCCTGAAGTATTTTTCCTTCACTTTTCCCACACAGATAATTGTTATTTTCATGCCTGCCTGTCCTCAAAAATCTCAGGATAAATTTCATCTATCAATCTGTCCAGATATGCTTCATCCAGATTCATAAACTGATTTTGTATCATAGATTTCACCGCTTCAAAACGCCCGAAATATTTCAGTTCTTCCGCAGCCCCTTCCGGAAAAGAAAGGGTTTTATCCACACTTTCTTTGGACAAATTATCACGGCACCATCTTTTTATTTCAAGTGTCAGGTTGTTTTCCTTACGTGCCTTGCCTGCCAATATCCTGGAATTTTTCATGGACACAAGCCCCATAATGATAAACAACACAAACATGACTCCCATAACGCCGCTAATCATGTATTTGCTCACCATAGCCATATGAATAGGGAGAATATCGAAGAAAAACAATATAACAGCAATAAAGCCGATACCGCCTACAAAAAGCAGTGTATAGGCGGAAGTTCTGTTTTCCTCTGCTTTTTCTTCATTGTTTACATATATTCCGGTGTATTTTGCTTTTTCTTCCGCTTCGTCCAATGCAAAGCCGAATTCGTCTGCTCCATCCACACCTTCTAAATGCCCCTCAGAAGCACTTTCCTCCCATGCCTGTTTGAAAGCAGCCAGCATTTCCACATCTTCAAAATCTGCACTTTCTAAATCTGCTTCCTTTTTTTCATCTTCAAGGCTGTCTACCAGCTCACAGCCGCAGTCCGCACAGACCTTAATCCCATCTACATATTCGCTCTTACATTTCGGACACCATGCCATACTCCATACCTCTCTTTAGTATCATTCATATAACACCCCATTAGTTATATGATACTCCACTTTGCAGGAATATGCTACTAATTTTTGTTTGCAGAAATCAAACATGCTACTCCTATATTTTTATTTTCGGAAGGGCTCATCCAGATATAGTTTTCAGGATTTCTGTCCTCCACCTGAACAGGTCTTCTCCCCTTTGAATCCTTATTTTCATTCTGATAAACCCATGAACCATGGTTTGCCTGTGCATACCATTCCTTTACGTTTCCGTCGCTGTAGATGTTGGTAATATAAAATTCTCCGTCAATAAGGCCTTCTGAATAGCTCCCAATCAGATTCGTATTATATCCCACATTTTCCACGAACAACTCAGTATTATAATCATAGTGCTCGGAACCTTCCCCATCAGGCAAGTCATTTTTCCAGGAGCCTGTGTACTGATGGTAAGTGTACAAGTCTGTTGTACTGGGTGTGGCATGCATGTGATAATGAATCCATGTACCGTTTCCGCTTCTTTTTCCGTTTGTCCAGCCTCCGTAATAGTACTGGTTATCGGCATAAACTGCTATTCCTGTTCCGTTCGGCTGTCCGTTTCCGTCCACATCTCCATAATAGAAGAAATCCTTTGTTCCCCGCAATTTCCAGCTCATGGCCTTAAAACGGTCAAGATTAGCCAAATCATCCAGTGCTTTCTGATTATTGTCAGCCCAATATACCATCATTTCCTTAAGCTGCTCATCCTTATCAAAGGATATCTTGTCATAATTTACAGAACCGGATTCCATAATCTCCTTATAAGGCGTAGGCGTGCTTACAGCTTCCGGCTGAGACGTAGCTGCAGGCTCTTTTACGTTTTCTTCCTCTGTGTTTTCATTTTTAACATTTTCATCTTTTTCGGACGCAGGAGTTGCTGCCGCCATACTGCCCGCCTCTACATTTTCCGGCAAATTGCTGTCGGCATATTCCTTTATGCTCTCCTGTAATTCTTCATTGTCCTGCTGAAGCTTTTTATTTTTAGAGCTGCTTACAATCAGAATAACCGCTAAAATAAGAATAATAAGCACGAACGGAACGATTGTTACCAGTATTCTTGCTTTTTCAGGACTAATAGATGTAAGTCCCCTTTCCTGTTCATCTAAATCTTCTAATTCATCATCTAAATCATAATTTTTTTTCATAGTCCACTCCGCTTATTTTATTATTATCATGATTATAAAACACTTTTTTTAATTTCATGCATATAAATTATTAATATTTTCTTATTTCTGATTATCTTTCTTCAAGTCAAACATCCCGCCGCAGGCAGCGGGCATCAAACTTAACAGCCCCTCAGGAAAAAACTGTGCCGGAACCCGGTTCCGGCACAATATTTCATCTGGTATTTATTTGTTTTTTAAATATTCGTCGATGCCCTTTGCACCTGCTTTTCCGGCGCCCATAGCCAGAATTACGGTAGCTGCACCTGTTACCGCATCGCCTCCGGCATATACACCTTCTTTACTTGTCCTGCCATACTCTTCATCTGCCACAATACATTTCCACTTATTAACTTCCAGGCCTTCCGTTGTGGATGAAATAAGAGGATTGGGAGATGTCCCGAGGGACATAATCACTGTGTCCACGTCAATGGTAAATTCCGAACCGGGTACTTCTACAGGACGCCTTCTTCCTGAATCGTCAGGTTCTCCAAGTTCCATTCTGATACATTTTATTCCTGTTACCCACCCCTTCTCATCTGAAAGAATTTCTACGGGATTTGTAAGCAAATCAAAGATAATGCCCTCTTCCTTTGCATGATGCACTTCTTCCACTCTGGCAGGCAGCTCCTCTTCACTTCTTCTGTACACAATATGAACTTCCGCTCCGAGCCGGAGTGCTGTTCTTGCAGCGTCCATGGCAACATTTCCGCCGCCTACTACAGCAACTTTTTTACCTCTCATAATAGGAGTTGTTCCGTTTTCATCAAACGCCTTCATCAGATTGCTTCTGGTCAGATATTCGTTTGCAGAGAATACTCCGTTTGACTGTTCTCCCGGAATTCCCATAAACTTGGGAAGCCCTGCACCGGAACCGATAAATACCGCATCAAAGCCTTCTTCATCCATCAGCTCATCTATAGTAACAGATTTTCCTACTACCACATTGGTTTCTATCTTAACACCAAGTGATTTTACATTTTCAATTTCCTTTGCAACTACCTTTGTCTTGGGAAGCCTGAATTCAGGAATTCCGTAAACAAGCACGCCGCCTGCTTCATGAAGGGCTTCAAAAATAGTGACATCATATCCAAGCTTTGCAAGGTCGCCTGCACAGGTTAAACCTGCCGGTCCAGAACCGATTACCGCTACTTTTTTGCCGTTCTTTGCTTCTGCGCCATGAGGTTTAATTCCGTTTTCGGAGGCCCAGTCAGCTACGAAACGTTCCAGCTTACCGATGGAAATAGGCTCTCCCTTGATACCTCTGATACATTTTCCTTCACACTGGCTTTCCTGAGGACATACACGCCCGCATACTGCAGGAAGGGCTGAGGATTCGCTGATAACCTGATAAGCTGCTTCTATATCTCCTTCCTTTACTTTTTCAATAAAGCCGGGAATATTAATGGCTACGGGACAGCCCTTAATACACTGCGCATTTTTACAGTTAATACATCTGGCTGCTTCTTCCATAGCTTCTTCTTTATTATATCCTAAACATACCTCTTCAAAATTTTCTGCTCTTTCTTTTGCATTCTGCTCTCTGACAGGTACTTTCTTCAATACGTCCATTAGTCATTACCTCCGCAATTTCCGCATCCGCCGTGATGAGTATTTCCTTCTTTTGCTGCAAGGAAAGCTCTTCCTTCTGCGGTTTTATATATCTGCTGACGCTGCATTGCTTCGTCAAAGTTTACCTGATGTCCGTCAAATTCAGGACCATCCACGCAGGCAAATTTCACTTTGCCGCCTACGGTCACACGGCAGGCGCCGCACATTCCCGTACCGTCTACCATAATGGGATTTAAGGATACAACAGTGGGAATATTAAGTTCTTTTGTAAGCTTGCAGACAAACTTCATCATAATCATGGGACCGATTGCAATACAAACATCATAGTGCTTTCCCTCGTTTACCAAATCGGTAATTGTCTGTGTAACCATACCGCTTCTGCCATAAGAACCGTCATCTGTAGTAACATAAAGATTTCCTGCCACGCTTGCCATTTCTTTTTCAAGAATCAGCAAATCTTTTGTTTTGGCACCTACAATAACATCTGCCGCAATTCCTCTTTCATGCAGCCATTTAACCTGAGGATAAACCGGAGCTGTACCCACACCTCCTGCCACAAACAAAATACTCTTTTTCTTAAGGTCTTCCACATCTTCCTTCACCAAATCGGAAGGACAGCCAAGAGGACCTACAAAGTCATGGAATGCATCGCCTTCTCCCAGATGCGCCATAACCTCTGTTCCTGCACCTACTACCTGAAATACAATTGTTATTGTTCCTTTTTCCCTGTCATAATCGCAGATTGTCAGAGGAATTCTTTCAGAATTCTCATCCGTTCTTACAATTACAAACTGCCCGGGCTGACATGCCTTTGCAACTCTTTTTGCTTCCACTACCATATAATAGATATTGGAAGTAAGTTCTTTTGCTTCTAAAATCCTATACATCTTTAATCCCTTTCCTGTTTATTTTAATAAAAATTATTAACTCAGTCTTCTAACGATATCAGTCCCATCTGCCCCTGCTCATCATAGATAAGCCTGTTAGGACTGCCGGTATATACTTCTACGGCATACATCCTGTCCGCTTTTGTCTGGCTTCCGTTCGTATCTTCGTAAAACTCACTTAATATATAATAATAGGTTTCATTCAATTCTACAATAGAATCATACTTAAAAATGTATTTTCCAGTAACTCCCTGCGCATGCCCCTGAACATCAATAAGCACATTTCTTTTCATCAGAGCTTTCATAACATTAAAAATCGCATCATCTACAGACACATCCGTTTCCATTCTGAATTCATAGCTGCGGCTTATTGTCTCGCTCCGCACGCCCTCTTCCGAAATAACAGTAAATTTGAAATTGCTTCTGCCAAGAGGCATTTCAATGGGGCCGGAATATTGCAGGCTGTCCGTATTTGGCTCTGTTCCGTCAGTTGTATAGTAGACTGTTTCCGCTTCCGGACAAATTACTTCAATCATGGTAGGAACCACATATCTGCCGCTGTACTGCAGTACCTGGGGAGGATCCGGAACAGTAAGATTAATTTCATACCAGTTTTTAACAACCTTACTTTCAATTCCGTAATCATTTATAAAAAGCGCACTCACCTGATATTTCCCTGATTCCAGAAAAATAGGAGCTGTATAAACCCGACTGTATCTGGTGGGTATGCTTCCGTTCAGCGTATAGTAAATCTTCCCCGTCGTATTGGCACTGAGTTTTAAGGGAATTACTTCATCATAGCTTCCCCCCACATAACTGAATTCCGGCGGAAGCGCAAGATAACGCTGGAACAAAGTAACTATTTCCTCATTGGAACAATTCAAAAGCAGCTCATTAATATCTTCATATCTCTCCTGCTCATCATAAATAGAAATAATATTTTCATATGCTCTTTCGGCATCCTCATATGTCAGATATTCTTTTTCAATCAGGGAAAGCAGGATTTCAACTGCTTTTTCAGGCTCTCCTGTCAGGTAATAATAATTTGCCTGCAAAAATATAGTTTCATTATTATCAGAATCCAGCCTGATAGCTTTATCAAGATACTTAATAGCCTCCTGATATTTCCCAAGTTCTGCATATTCCCTTGCTTTCTTTATCTGATAAGGAACTGAATAATTAAAGTACATCAAAGAACCGATTCCGACAGCAATCAGCACAATAAATACAAAAGTAATTACCCCCAGTATAATCCTGTTTTTATCCGGTTCTTCTTTAAAAAACTCATCCTGGCTGCTGTTTTTACCAGACTTCTTTTTCTCAGTATCCGTTGCTTTGCTTCTGTCTTCACTCTTTGAGTTGTTTACTTCTATTTCTTCTGCAACAGTAGAAAGAGTCTCCGTTATGCTGTTTTCTATTTCAGGCTCAAAATCAGGCACTATCCTGATTTCCATTCCGCATTTTTCACAATATAAATGCCCGGCCTGTATCTCCTGACCGCAATTGGGACATTTCATACATGTTCTCTCCAACTAAATGATACTCATTTTATTGTAAATTCACAGATTCAAGGCAATTATTAAGAAGCATTGCTATTGTCATGGGACCTACGCCTCCCGGTACGGGAGTAATAGCGCTGCTAACCGGTGCAACATCATCAAAATCAACGTCTCCGCAAAGCTTTCCATCCTCATTACGGTTAATACCCACATCGATTACAACTGCGCCCTCTTTTACATAATCTCTCGTAACCATCTTGGGCCTGCCTATTGCAACAATTAAAATATCCGCCCGCTTTGTTACTTCCTTTAAATCTGCTGTTTTTGAATGGGCAATGGTCACTGTGGCATTTTCACGCAGCATTAAAAGAGACATTGGCTTTCCTACGATATTGCTTCTGCCGAGAACCACGCATTCCTTCCCTGCAAGCTCTATTCCTGAGCGTTTTAAGAGCTGGATAATACCTGCCGGGGTACAGGATACAAAACCGGGCTGTCCTATGCACAAAGCACCGACACTCTGAGGGTGAAATCCATCCACATCCTTTTTCGGGTCAATAGCCTTGATAACTTTATCTTCATCAATATGTGCAGGAAGGGGAAGCTGTACTAAAATACCGTTTACATCCTTCCGTCCGTTTAACTCATTAATCAGGTTCAGCAGCTCTTCTTCTTCTGTTTCTTCAGGAAGTTCATAAGAAAGAGAACCGATTCCTATATATTCACAGCCTTTCTTTTTATTGTTAACGTACACAGTAGATGCAGGATTATTACCCACCTGAATTACTGCAAGCGTAACCGAAATGCCATTTGCTTTAAGTTCACTTGCTTTTTCCTTTAATTCATCCTTTATCTGCTTTGAAATTGCTTTGCCGTCTATAATTTTTGCCATGCTGTCATCCTCCTAAAACAGTCCGGTAATTACACCGTCATCATTAACATCAATATTAAATGCCGCAGGCTGCTTCGGAAGTCCCGGCATGGTCATAACCGTACCTGTAAGCACTACCACAAATCCGGCGCCTGCAGATACATAAGCCTCACGCACATTAATCTGAAAATCTGACGGTCTTCCCAAAAGTGAAGGGTCATCAGAAAGCGAATACTGTGTCTTTGCCATGCAGACAGGAAGATTTCCGAAGGAAAGCTCTTCCAGTTTTTTCAGCTGTTTTTCTGCCGCTGATGTATAATTCACTCCGCAAGCGCCGTAAATTTCCCTTGCAACGGTTGCGATTTTTTCTTTCAGGGAGAGTTCATCCCCATACAGAACCTTAAAATGACTTTCCTTGTTTTCCAGAGTGGACAATACCTTCTTTGCCAGGGCAATACCGCCCTCACCGCCCTTTTCCCAAACTTCTGAAATAGCGAAATCACAGTTTCTCTCTTCGCAGAACTGCTTTACAAAATTAATCTCATTTTCCGTATCGGTAATAAAGCTGTTAAGAGTTACCACCACAGGCACTTCATACTTCTGCAGGTTTTCTATATGCTTTTCAAGATTTACAATTCCTTTTTTCAGGGCTTCCAAATTTTCCTGTCCCAAATCGGCTTTTGCCACACCGCCGTTATATTTAAGCGCCCTTACTGTTGCTACAAGCACCACGGCATCCGGCTTAAGTCCTGCCATCCGGCATTTAATATCAAAAAACTTCTCCGCTCCAAGGTCTGCGCCGAAGCCTGCCTCTGTAATCACATAATCAGCCATTTTAAGTGCAGTTTTAGTTGCCCTTACCGAGTTACAGCCGTGTGCAATATTAGCAAAGGGACCTCCATGCACAATGGCAGGTGTGTGCTCAAGGGTCTGAATCAGATTGGGCTTTAACGCATCCTTTAACAGCGCCGCCATAGCCCCTACAGCTTTTAAATCAGAAGCAGTTACCGGCTCTCCTTTATAATTGTAAGCAACTACCATTTTCCCAAGGCGTTCTTTTAAATCCTTCATGTCACTTGCAAGACACAGAACTGCCATAATCTCAGAGGCAACGGTAATCACGAAATGGTCTTCCCTTACAAAGCCATCTGTCTTGGCTCCTAATCCTACAACGATATTGCGTAATGACCTGTCATTCATATCAAGACACCGCTTCCACACTACTGCTCTTGTATCGATTCCAAGCTCATTTCCCTGCTGAATATGATTGTCGAGCATCGCTGCAAGCAGATTATTAGCAGAGGTAATTGCATGAAAGTCACCTGTAAAATGAAGGTTCAAATCCTCCATAGGCACTACCTGGGCATATCCGCCTCCTGCAGCGCCTCCTTTTACCCCAAAGCAGGGTCCGAGCGAAGGTTCACGAAGGGCTATTACTGCTTTTTTGCCTAATTTCCCAAATGCCTGCCCCAGGCCTACACTGGTAGTGGTTTTTCCCTCTCCTGCAGGAGTGGGATTAATAGCCGTTACCAAAATTAATTTTCCGTCTTCATTGTCCTTAATCTTGTCCATAAATTCATCGGATATTTTGGCCTTATACTTTCCATACAGTTCAAGTTCATCTTCAGAAATCTGAAGTTGCTCCGCAACTTCCGTAATCGGTTTCAACACCGCTTCCTGTGCAATTTCAATATCAGTCTTCATATTCGTCCTCCTCATGCATTATAGACACTCTTCTATGTACTGTTCAAACTGTTCCAGACTCATAAGTACCTTACGTGGCTTGGTTCCTTCTTCTTCCCCGACTACACCTGCCTCACAAAGCTGATCCATTATTCTGGCTGCTCTGTTAAACCCGATTTTAAATACTCTCTGAAGCATACCGATAGATGCCTTATCCTTATCAATAATAAATTTTCCGGCCTCTACGAAATATTCATCTCTTTCCTGACCTCCGTCACTTCCGCTGCTTCCTCCTGAGGTACCGATATTTGCTATTTTCTCCTGAATATCTTCGCTGTAAATATTACCAAGCTTTTGATTCTTTAAAAATTCCACCACATCCGAGACTTCCTTATCCGATACAAAAGCCCCTTGAACTCTGGCGGGCTTACTGTATCCCTGGGGATAAAAAAGCATATCGCCTTTACCAAGCAGCTTCTCCGCTCCGTTCATATCCAGAATCGTTCTGGAATCCACACCGCTTGATACGCTGAAAGCCACACGGCTGGGCATATTTGCCTTAATTAAACCGGTAATAACATCTACAGAAGGTCGCTGGGTCGCAATAATCAAATGAATTCCTGCTGCTCTTGCAAGCTGTGCAAGACGGCAGATAGATTCCTCCACTTCTCCCGGCGCTACCATCATAAGGTCCGCAAGCTCGTCCACGATAATAACAATCTGAGGCATCTTGGCAGGAGCATCCGCATCTCCCTTAGCCTTCATTTCTTCCACTTTCTTGTTATATCCCTTCAGGTCCCTGACATTGAAATCCGCAAACTTCTGATAACGGTCTGTCATTTCCGCTACGCCCCAATGAAGCGCCGCAGCTGCCTTTTTAGGATCTGTTACAACCGGAATAAGAAGATGGGGAATTCCATTGTAAACACTTAATTCCACAACCTTGGGATCCACCATAATCATCTTTACATCATCAGGATGGGACTTATATAAAATACTCATTATCAATGTATTAATGCAGACTGATTTTCCCGAACCGGTTGCTCCTGCTATCAGCATATGGGGCATTTTGGCAATATCCGCCACCACTGTCTTACCTGCAATATCCTTTCCTACTGCAAAGGCAATATTAGACGGAAATTCTTTAAATTCTTTTGCTTCCAGTAAATCGCGGAGGGCAACCGAAGAATTTTCTTTGTTGGGCACTTCAATACCGATTGCTGCCTTACCCGGAATAGGAGCTTCCATTCTGATATCGGTAGCTGCCAGATTCAGCTTTATATCATCCGTAAGACCTACTATCTTGCTTACCTTCACACCCTGCTCCGGCTGAAGCTCATATCTTGTAACCGCAGGTCCCTGGCTGATATCCGTAATCGTTACCTTTACCCCGAAGGTTTGAAGCGTCTGGCGAAGCCTTTCCGCTGTTTCCTTTAATTCCTTTGTGGAATCACCGGACTTGCCTGCCCCCTTCTTTAAAAGATTTATAGGCGGGAAAATATATTTCTTTACAGGTTTATTAGCCTGCATCTCTTTATACATTTCACCGGTCACTACCGTGCCCATGGCGCCGGAGGAGCTTCTCACAGTTTCTGCAGGCTTCTTCAATTCAGCTACAGGCTTTTTAAACTCTGAAATCTTTCCTGTATTTCCTCTGTAACCTTCTGAAGCTGCAGCGATTTCATTCTCCTGAACATCCGCGCTCTCTTCCAAAAACTCCTGCCCGGCATCGGCTTCAGTATTTGCATTGTAATTTACATATTCATTTCCTGAAAATTCCTCTTCCGGTTCATCGAATATGCCTGTAATTTCAGACATATCATCGCTTGTCGGCTCCGCATCATTTCCATATACACTGCCTATTCTGATTTTCTCAAAATCAAATTCATCCTCTGATAATTCTTCCTCGGATACAGGCTCGCCTGCCGGCACCGGATGCTCTATTCTTTCATCAAAATCCTGCAGATTTATTTCGTGAATATCATCCCTGTTCTTTTCTTTATGTACCTCTTCTTTTACAAGAGAAGTATCTATCATCACGCCGCTCACTTTTTTATCCATACGCAGGATTTTTTCATTTTCAATTTCTTCCTCCCGCAGCAGCTTCTCTTCCCTGCGGAGACGTCTTTCCTCTTCCAGCTCTTCTTTTCTTATTCTGGCTCTTTCCCTCCGGTATTCGGCATCTTCCCTGGTGCGTTCATAAACCTTACGTCCGCCGCTCTTTACTCCCGAAACAAAAGATTTTTCCGTTAATACCACAACGGATATAATCGCTCCCACCAGAACGGATAATACCGTACCTATGAGACCAAGAAAATGATACAACAAATAAGCCACACTGCCTGAAATTACGCCGCCGCCGTTTTTCTCCCGGCTGCAGCTTTCATAAATCTCTTTTATCTGATAGCTTTCCGCACTTGACGGCTTTCCGGTAAACAATTCAAAAATCACGCCTATAATTAACAGAAGCACAGCGCCTGCAACCAGTTTTCTGGCTGCTATGGCATTGCCGCTGTTTACCATTCCGAAAGCAATCATCAGAAAAAGTACCACAGGCATAATATAAGCTATGATTCCGAAAATTCCAAACATAACTCCGCTGATTACATTTCCTGCAACGCCGATAATTCCAAAATTACATAAAAAGAGAAATACGGATACAGCAAACAAAACAATCAGCAGAATTTCATTTCTGATTGCAATATCCATAGGTTCACTGTTTCGCGTATTTCTTCTGGTATTTGCCAGCTTTTTCTGACTGGACCCGGCTGAACTGTTTCTTTTTCCTGAAGAAGATGTTGTTCCTTTGCCGGTCGTATTTTTCTTTGTCTGTGCCATACAATAAAACCCCTTCAGTACTTTCAAAAGTACCACATAATCTTATATAGTATAGCATTTTAAATTTATCTTGTCACCCTTTGAAAAGATTATTTTTTCTTTTCAGATTTTTGAATTTTCTTTTTCTTATCTATTAATGTATGCAGTTTTGACATTGCTTCCTTTATTCCCCCTGTTTCATCAATAATGCCTTCTTCTACAGCTTCTTCTCCCACAAGGATTGTCCCCACATCCTTGGTCAGCACTCCTGTTTCCATCATCAATTCTTCAAAACGCTCCTTATTGATATCACAATGCTCACATACAAAACCGGTAATCCTGTTTTGTATCTGTTTGAAATAATCAAAGGTCTGCGGTACTCCGATTACCATACCATTCATCCGCACCGGATGAATCACCATAGTTCCCGTGGGCACTATGAAAGAATAATCTGTGCTGACGGCAATCGGAACACCAATAGAATGACTTCCGCCTAAAACAAGAGAAACTGTAGGCTTACTTAAAGAAGCAATCATTTCAGCTATGGCAAGTCCTGCTTCCACATCACCGCCCATAGTGTTCAGTAAAACCAGCAGGCCGTCTATTTCCCTGCTGTCTTCAATAGCAGCAAGTTGCGGAAGAATATGCTCATATTTTGTTGTCTTGGAATTGCTTCCCAAGTTATCATGTCCTTCCACCTCACCGATAATCGTAATTAAATGAATGCTGTTTTCCTTTCCGTTTCTGTCAAGCGTAACCTGTCCGCTTTCTTCTATCCTTTCGCTTCGATGCTTTTCTTCTTCCACCTTTTTCCCCGACATGCCTATACCTCACTTCCGTCATTTTTTAACGTCAAAAAGGACTGGGTTTTCCAGTCCTTTTTAGTATGTTTTACATATGATTTTTTATACATAAAATTTATTTATCAAATATCAAAATCGTCATTCTTATCAACTTCGATATCGAAATCATCTTTTTTTTCATCCAGCTTAAAATCCAGAACTCTTTTCACGTGCTTTTTAGGAAGAGGCAAAGGATTCTTTATATAATTAATCTCTCTTTCTTCTTTTTCATCCATATCCTTTTTCCTCTTTTCTGTTTCCGTTTTTTCCTCCGGAACATCTTCTTCTTTTACTTCCGTACTTTCTGCTGCAGACACTAATTTTTTCTGTCTGCCGTATTTATTGACTATGGCCTGAAGCACCGCCCCTGCCAGAAGCACAGCCGGCAGCCCAATCACCAGCCAAAGCTCCATATCCTGCCATCTGCCGTTTTCAAACCTGTAAAGCTGCAAAAACCACCATTCCAGCTGTTCCTTAATAAAATTACCGGTAATTCCTGTATATTTCATTAATGTACAATATCCGCCAACAAACATTCCCGAAATAAGAATAAAAAGCTGTGAGGAAACGGGCATAATCTCCTCCCGTTCATCAGGCTCCCAATCCTCACCTTTTATCAGCCGTTCCATTTCAACTGCATCCAGCTGGTTTTTCCTTCTTTCATTTAATCCCGGCTCATTTTTAACCGCAGCATAAATCATAAAGAAAAGCAGCAAAAAACCAAGATGATGCCAGATACAGATAATTCCCATGAAAAAACCTGTTATCATAAGATAAGCTTCTCCCCGGTTATTTCTATACCAGCCATCGTCCTTTGTTTTCTTATAAAACAGCCCCAGCATCATAAAAACCAGCGACCAGACGGACAAATACCAGGTTTCTGAAGAGACTTTAAATATACTTGCTATCATCCATGGTGAAAAAGAAAATAATGCCATTTCCAGAAAAGCGGCAGTCCTCCCAAAAAACCAACGGCAGCCCAGAAATAAAAATAAAAAAGCTGCCGCCTGCAGGAGCATATGGTATCCTGCAATGATTTCCATTCTGTTACCGGTAAACTTTAAGATATCCGATAAATTCTCCGTATATGCAAAGGCATTTCCCGAAGTCATAACCGGTTCTTCTTCCTCCGTCTGAATTACGGAAGCCTGATAATATCCCCAATCATCAGTAACCGCCATCTGATCTGATATCATAAAAAAGAGCCTGATGCCTAATGCCATGGCCAAACATAAAATTACACAAGAGCTTTCCTTTACTACTGCAGAAATATTATTCATCCCAATTATGGTACACCGCCTGTACGTCATCGTCTTCGTCAAGTAAATCAAGAATTCTGTTCAGATTCTTAACTGCTGTTTCGTCTGTTAATTCCACATAATTCTGAGGAATCATTGTAACTTCGGCAGATACAAAATTAATTCCTTCATTCTGTACTGCCTTTAATACATCATCGAAAGTTTCCGGCTGAGTAATAATTTCATAGCTGTCTTCCTCCTCCGAAAAATCTTCCGCACCGGCATCCAGTGCCAGCATCATTAATTCGTCAGCATCTCCCTCATACTCTTCCTTATCAATGATAATCTGTCCTTTCTTATCAAACATAAAGGATACGCAGCCGGGAGTTCCAACATTTCCGTTTCCTTTTGTAAAAGCATTCCTTACATTGGCAGCTGTTCTGTTCTGATTATCTGTAAGCGCATCTACTATAATCGCAATCCCGTTTGGTCCATAACCTTCATATGTAATATATTTGTAATTTACATTTCCGATATCCCCTGCCGCTTTCTTAATTCCTCTGTCAATCGTATCGTTCGGCATATTATTTGCCTTTGCCTTTGCAATTACCTGTGCCAGCTTGGAATTATTGGCAGGATCCGGACCGCCTTCTTTAACCGCTACCGCAATTTCCCTTCCTATAATAGTAAAAATTTTTCCCTTTGCAGCATCATTTTTTTCCTTTTTATGCTTTATGTTTGCAAATTTTGAATGTCCTGACATGTTAATTATTCTCCTCTTTATCCTGATTACTATTTTTTTCTCTTGTTTTGTCAGCCAGCTTCTTTACCAGAACGCTTTTTATCATCCTGTTCTCCACCGACAATATTTTAAATTCATAACCGCCGACATCAATGGAAAACTCCTCATTTTCTTCAGGAATTTTATCCATTTTAGATATCAGAAAACCGTTTAAAGTTTCAAATTCCTGCTCCCCGAAAGAAATTCCGAATTTTTCCTGCAGTTCCTCAAGGGGAGTGATTCCTTCTATAATATATTCATCCGCATTTTCTGTTTCTTCAATGTGCTCCTCATCTTCATCATATTCATCCATGATGTTTCCCACGATTTCTTCCAGAATATCTTCCATTGCCAGAAGTCCTGATGTCTGTCCGTATTCATCCACTACAATTACCATCTGTGTTTTGGTCTGCTGCATAATACGGAACAAATCATCTATATTCTTAGTTTCCGGTATAAACATGGCATCCCTGATAAGCCCTTCAATTTCACCTACCGGAAGTTCCATATTTCCGGGCACCTTATGAGCGCGCATCGCATCCCTGAAATGAAGAATACCCACAATATTATCAATATTTTCATCATAAACAGGAAAACGGCTTTTGCTTTCCTTCAGCATATAATCAATAGCTTCCGAAAGCGACATTGTCTTGTCTATGGCCACAATATTCGTGCGGTGCGTCATAATATCCTGCGCTTCCTTATCACCGAATTCAAAAATATTGGTAATCATTTCCGCTTCGGTAGCAAGCAGCACTCCCTGTTCATGTCCTTCATTAACCATGGAAATAATTTCTTCTTCCGTTACATCCTCGGAATTATCATCTGCATGAATGCCGAACAGCCGCAGCACCCCTTTTGAGGTTATTGATATTCCCCCTGTAATGGGAGCAAAAATCCATGTAATATAATAGATAGGATTGATACAGGCAAAAGCCCATTTTTTTGCATATCTGACTCCCAGCTTCTTGGGAATCAAAACACCGAATGTCAATAATATGTATAAAAGCAAGGCTCCCGATAAAATCAATGATAATACCGAAAGCAGCAGCGGTTCAAGATGTGCGCCAAAAAATCGTCCTGCAATTTCTTTATCAATCAAAGCCTGTAAATGCCCTTTCCACATGCTTAAGAAAAAGCCGCCCATAATAAGATTAATCAGGGTTATCACAAGCTGTACCGTATTAATATATCTCTCAGGATTGATAACAATATCATAAAGCCGCTTTGCTTTTTTACTTTCCTGCGCCTGTTCTGCCAGTTCTTTGGAATTCAGCTCCTGTACCGCTGCGCCAAAGCCGAAGAACAGCATATCAATCAGCAGTAATGCAAAAAATATGATATAACTGGCCGTAGGCCCACCATCGTCCATTTTCCCATCTCCTTTTATCCTAAAATACAAAATATCACTGTAAAATATATCATTTCCTTACCCCGCCGTCAAGCTTTCCTGACAATACAGCTTATGTAGTAAGCTCCAGACTAATCATCAGCCCTCTGTTTACCTCCTTCATAATCTCCTCATCCAGATGGCAGATTTTATCCTTTAAACGCTGTTTGTCTATAGTCCTGAGCTGTTCCAGCAGGATGACGGAATCCTTTACCATATCATATTTCCCGGCACTTAATTCTATATGGGTAGGCAGCTTTGCCTTATTCATTTTTGATGTAATCGCCGCACAGATTATGGTAGGACTATGTCTGTTTCCCACATCATTCTGTACTATCAGAACTGGCCTTATTCCTCCCTGTTCCGAGCCGATTACCGGCCTTAAATCAGCATAATAAATATCCCCTCTTCTCATTTAACACACACCCTTCATTCCAACAGGATATTTTCAGTCCATAAGGCGGCCGCAAAGCCTGCAGCCGTTGGTTAGTATGTAGTATAACCGTATTGTCAGAAGGTATTCAATTTCAGCTAAAAATCCTGATAATAATCTTTCGTACACAGGACTTTGCCGCCTTTTTCATATACTCTCGGTATTCTTTTTCCAAGGTCACAGGCAAGCTCATAATTAAAGCGCCCGGAAAGATTTCCTAACTGTTCCATAGTAATTTCTTCATTTCCGTCTTTCCCTATCATTGTGACCAAATCCCCTTCGGCAGCCTCCCCTATATGGGATACATCCACCATAAACTGGTCCATACACACTCTTCCGAGAACAGGAGCCTTTTTCCCATGAATCAGCACATATCCCCTGCCTGAAAGTCCCCTGGGATATCCATCTCCGTAACCAACAGGAATGGTGGCAATTCTCATTTTTTTATCTGCCGTAAAGGTACCGCCGTAGCTCACAGCAGTTCCCTGTTCTATCTCTTTCACATAGACAATATGACTGTATAGTGAAAGTGCCGGTTTAAGCGCTACAATATCCTTCCTTACCTCTTCGGAGGGCCATAAGCCATAAAGCGTGATTCCCGCTCTTACCACATCCATGTTCGCTTCAGGCAGTTCTATAATCCCCGCACTGTTTGAACAATGTTTGACCGGCACACAGTAACCGGTTTCTTTTTCAATCCTGCCGATAAAGTCCTTAAAAAGCGTCAGCTGTCTGTATGCAGCCTCTTTATTCATTTCGTCGGCTCTTGCAAAATGAGTAAAAATTCCCTCTACCTCTATTCCTTCCGTCAAAAGTGCTTCCTTTACAAAAGAAAGTCCCTCTTCATCCGGTCTGACACCGATACGGCTCATTCCCGTATCCACTTTAACATGAACCTTGGCCTTTACATCCTTACCCTCACCGGCAAGCTCCTTAACAGCCCCGGAAAGTTCAGATAAAGTATCCCGTCTGAATACGGTTATTCTGATTTCCTGCTCTATCAGCTGTTTATAACTGTAGGGAAAAGTAAATCCCAGAATCAGAATCGGTTTCCTGATTCCGGCTCTTCTCAGAATAAAGGCTTCCTCCGCTGTTGCCACCGCAAATCCAAACATATAGTCCACAGGCTCCAGCTCCCTTGCAATGGGTATGGCGCCATGTCCGTAACCGTCTGTTTTAATGACTCCTATCATTTTTGTTTCCGGATCAATATTGGCCTTCATATTATCCATATTTTCCCTGACTGCATCCAGATTTACCTTCGCATATACTCTTTGATACTCCTCACGCATCTTTCTAGCACCCTCTTTTCTTCTCTGTCATCTGAGAACCTGACAGATTTCATCTATAATATCAGAAGCCGTCACTGCGTAACGACCTTTCTTTTCCGCGGCTTTTTCTCCTGCACTGCCGTGAAGACAGCAGCCGATGCATGCCGCCTCAAAAAAAGCATTGCCCTGAGCCAGAAGCCCTCCGATAATTCCTGCCAGCACATCGCCGCTTCCCGCTGTTGCCATGCCGTCATTTCCCGAAAGATTCATATAAACCTGTTCCACATCAGGAGATGATACAAGTGTTACCGCATCCTTTCCCACTACCACACATCCGAAATACTCAGCCAAATCCCTGACAGCCTGCCTTGGATTTTTCTTGTATTCCTCCATGGAAATTCCTGACAGCCTGATAAATTCTCCCGGATGAGGCGTCATAATAATATGCCTTCTGTCATAAGCACGGACAGCCTCCTGCAGTTCTTTGTTTTCAGCTATCAGATTTAATCCGTCAGCGTCTATAACCATAGGCAGCTTTCCCTGTTTTAAAATCTGCCGCATCAGCAAACAGGCGTTTTTCTCCCTGCCGATTCCCGGACCTGCTACCAATACATCCGCCCACTTTACCGCCTCTTCCACCTTTGCCTCATCAGGCTTATCTTTGAAAGTATAAAGCATGGCTTCCGGCAGAGAATTCTGTATAATTTCCCTGTTATCCTCCGTTGTAATAACTTTCACCATCCCGGCACCGGTCCGGAGAATGCTTCTGCCGCATAAAATGGCAGCTCCCGCCATATCATGACTTCCGGCTGTCAAAAGCACTTTGCCGAAGGTTCCTTTATTTCCTGCCGGATTTCTTTCAGGAATTAAATTTCTTATTTCATCTTCAGAAAAAGAAAAATAAGATGTTTCCTTTTCCTTCCGGGCTTTTCCGGAAATCCCTATCTGCCTGATAAAAAGTTCTCCTGTCATTTTTCTGCCCGGGTAAAAATAGTGCCCTGCTTTACCGTATTCAAAAGTTACTGTAAAATCCGCTTTCACACAGCAGCCTAATATTCTGCCTGTATCCGCGCAGACACCGGAAGGAATATCCACGGCCGCAACAAGCGCTCCTTTTTCCTTCAATCTTCCGATATCCTCTATTGCTTTTTCATAAATTCCCGTTATTTCCCTTGCAAGACCGATACCAAACAATCCGTCTATAACAATATCATATTCCGCATCCGGCATTTTGCGCAAAATGGAAAACCCTAAATTTCTAAGGACCGAAAGCTGCTTTTTTGTTTCCCTGCTTGCCTTTTCCTCGTCTCCCGGCATATAAAACGTAACATCAGCCCCCTGCTCCGCTAAAAGCCTTCCCACCGCCAGAGCATCTCCGCCGTTGTTTCCTGTTCCTGCAAATATAATAACACCGGAATTTTTCTTTATATATTTCTTTACAACGGCAGTCATTTCCATGGCTGCTCTTTCCATCAGCAAAAGAGAAGGAATTCCGATTCTGTCTATGGTATAGCTGTCACAAAATTTCATTTCTTCGGCGGTAACAATATATTGCATAGTTTTTATCTCCCATACTATTCATGACAAAATGCGCCATATCCCTGTTAAGACAATGACGCATGCAGTTATTCCTCTTTATTCAAATATTCCATATCAAACACATCAATAACATCCGCTCCGAAAATATTATGCATATAGGTATATAATTCCTGATTTAAAAGTTCCTGCTCCTGCTTCCGGATCAGACGCTTTTTTAATTCTATCCTGACTGCCGTAATCCACTTGGCAGTTTCTTCTATTTCTGCTTTGTTCCTCTTCAATGTGTCATAGCATACATCCATGGTTTTCAGCATCAGCTTCTTATTAACACTGTCTATCTGCCTTGGAAGCTCAATCAGTTCATCCTCATATTCTTCCAGCTTCTCATTGCATTCGCTGATCAGCCGCTTATTTTCCTCAATTTTACTTTCTGCCTTCTTATCTTTGCCGCTGGACGCTTCATCGGCTTTTTCTACAATCTCATCCATCAGCTTTTTCTTTAAAGCTTTTATCTTTTTTATCTCTGTACCTGCTTTTCCCTGTCTTTTCATAAGCTCATTCAACTCATCCTGAAGCTTTAAAAGCTGTTTATCAGGCTCTGTTTTTGTAAAAAGCTGATGCCATTTATTATCCAGGGTCAATATCGGAATTTTTTTACCGTCCAGCGCTGCTTTAAACTTCTCATCCGATTTTGACATATGACCGCCTCCTGCCTAAAAAACCCATTCAAAGCATAAAAATCAGCTAAATATTCCCGTTCTGTTCATATCTGTTTATATTATAAGTGAGCTTCATCAGACTGTCTGACAAATGCACATTTTCAACCTGTATACTTTTCGGCACATTAAGGTCTACATGGGCAAAATTCCAAATTCCCCTGATTCCGTCCTTTACCAGCTGTTCAGCTACTGCAACTGCTCCCGACTTGGGAATTGTTAAAACAGCAATATCAATGTTATTTTCTCTGACAAATGCCGACAATTCCTCCATGGGTCTTACTTCCATATCCCTGATTTTCTTTCCGAAAAGCGCCGGATTATTATCAAACATGCCTTTAAATAAGAAACCGCGTCTTTCAAAATTCATATAATTGGCAAGTGCCTGACCTAAATTTCCTGCACCGATAATAATAAGATTATGTTTCTTGTCAAGCCCAAGGATTTTGCCGATTTCCTCATATAAATATTCCACCTTATAGCCATAACCCTGTTGTCCGAAACCGCCAAAATTATTAAAATCCTGGCGAATCTGTGAAGCCGTCACCTTCATGATATCGCTGAGTTCCTGGGATGAAACACGCTCAATTCCCTCATCCTTTAATTCTCCTAAATATCTGAAATATCTTGGTAAACGACTGATTACCGCCTGAGAAATTTCTTTATTTTCCACTTCGACTGCCCCCTGATAACTTAATAAATTACCCATGTTATTATCATATCTCAATGTTAAAAAAATGTCAATTCATTGACAGAACTGTTTTCAACCGTTAAACTGTAACAGGAAATAAGGAAATATGAAGAAAAAAAGGATGTGGCATTATGATTTTATCCTGTCAGAATATATCAAAAGCATTTAATGAAAAAAGTATATTAAGAGACGTTTCCTTTCATATTGAAGATTATGATAAGGCTGCCATTGTGGGCATCAACGGTGCGGGCAAAACAACCCTTCTTCGGATTATTGTCGGTGAACAGCCCGCCGATACGGGTATCGTTACTCTTTCCAAAGGAAAAACCCTGGGATATCTTGCCCAAAATCAGGCCGTAAACAGCGACAATACTATCTACGACGAACTGCTGAGCGTAAAAGCTGACGTAATTGATTTGGAAAAACAGCTTCGTAAAACAGAAGCAGATATGAAGACAGCCGATGAAAATAAATTGATTCAGCTTATGGAAAGCTATACCCGTCTTAACCACGCCTTCGAGCTTGCAAACGGCTATGCCTATAAAAGTGAGCTTACAGGAGTATTAAAAGGCCTTGGCTTTTCAGAAGAAGAATTTGATAAGCCCATTGCAGCTCTTTCCGGCGGTCAGAAAACAAGAGTTGCCCTTTCCAAGCTTCTGCTTTTAAAACCGGATTTAATCATCCTGGATGAGCCTACTAACCACCTTGATTTAAACTCCATTGCATGGCTTGAAACTTATCTTCTGAATTACAGAGGAGCTGTCATCATAGTATCCCATGACCGCTATTTTCTTGACAAAATCGCCAATAAAGTCATCGAAATTGACCAGACAAAGGCTACTGCCTTCAGCGGTAATTATTCTGATTATGCTGTAAAAAAAGAACAGCTCAGAATTGCAGCATGGAATGCCTATATGAATCAACAGCAGGAAATCAAGCATCAGGAAGCAGTTATTGAAAAGCTCAGAAGCTTTAACCGTGAAAAATCCATTAAGCGCGCTGAAAGCCGTGAAAAAATGCTGAATAAAATTGAGGTTCTTGACAAACCAGCACAGACCCGCAGCGATATGCATATGGTCCTGACCCCAAAATGTACAAGCGGTAATGATGTGCTCCATATTGAAGGTCTTTCCAAATCCTTCGGTTCCCTCTGCCTTTTTACCGATATTGAAATGGATATCAAACGTGGGGAACATGTTGCCATTATCGGAGATAACGGTACAGGCAAAACTACCATACTGAAAATAATAAACGGACTTCTGGAAGCCGATAAAGGCAGCATTACTCTCGGCAGCAATGTTCACATCGGCTACTATGACCAGGAACACCACGTACTTCATCCTGACAAAACATTATTTGAAGAAATTTCGGATGCTTATCCTTCCCTTACAAATACGGAAATCAGAAATACACTGGCTGCCTTCCTTTTTACCGGAGAAGATGTTTTTAAACAGATTAAGGACTTAAGCGGCGGAGAAAGGGGACGTGTTTCCCTTGCAAAACTCATGCTTTCCGAATCTAATTTCCTGATTCTGGATGAGCCTACCAACCACCTTGATATTATGTCAAAAGAAATTCTTGAGGATGCTGTTAATTCCTATGAAGGAACTGTTCTTTACGTATCCCATGACCGTTACTTTATTAACCGCACCGCCACCCGGGTTCTGGATCTTACAGGACATAAGCTGATTGGCTATCTTGGAAACTATGATTATTATCTGGAAAAAAAGGAAGCCCTTGAACAGGTTTATCTCTCTTCTTCAAAAATGCCTTTGCAAAAAGAAGAATCTGTTTCCGAAGGAAAGCTTGACTGGCAGTCCAGGAAGGAACAGCAGGCAAAAATCCGTAAAAAAGAAAATGACTTGAAGAAATGTGAAGAAAAAATTTCCATGCTGGAAGCCCAGCTTTCCGAAATTGATGAAGAGATGCAAAAACCCGAAGTTGCCACTGATGTTGCAAAGCTGCAGGAGCTGACTTCCAGACAAAGCACAATTAATGAGCAGCTCTCAGATTTGTATGAACTATGGGAAACCTTAGCCGAATAACCATGACAAGTTCTTCCGCGTATTTCCGTCTATAAAGAACATATTTTTTGAACTTACTGCCATACATAAAAAATCCGCATATAACAGATCTCCTGTCTGAAATATGCGGATTTCTTATATTCATGTCTGTTTCTTACATCGCATCAAAAGTATCCCTGATTGCCTTAATAAAATCAAGGCTGTTTAAAATCACAGGATTTTCACAGGTTGAAATCAGTGACAGGCTCTTTGTCATCTTGCCGTCTTCCACTGTCTTAATACATGCTTTTTCAAGCTTATCGGCAAAAGTAACCAGTTCTTCAATTCCATCCAGTTCCCCTCTTTTTCTAAGGGCGCCTGTCCATGCAAAAATAGTTGCAATGGAATTGGTAGAGGTCTCTTCTCCCTTTAAATGCTTATAATAATGACGCTGTACCGTTCCATGTGCTGCTTCGTATTCATATACGCCGCTGGGTGATACCAGTACGGAAGTCATCATGGAAAGGTCACCGTAGGCAGTTGCCACCATATCCGACATAACATCGCCGTCATAATTTTTACATGCCCAGATAAATCCTCCTTCTGAACGGATTACCCTTGCCACGGCATCATCAATCAATGTATAAAAATACTCTATTCCAAGCTGTTCAAACTTCTCTTTGTACTCTGCATCATAAATTTCCTGGAAGATATCCTTAAAGGTATGGTCATATTTCTTGGAAATCGTATCTTTGGTTGCAAACCATAAATCCTGCTTCGTATCAATGGCATAATTAAAACATGCCCTTGCAAAACTGGAAATGGATTTTTCCGTATTGTGAATGCCCTGAATGATTCCGGCGCCGTCAAAATTATGTATTAATTCCCTTACTTCCGTTCCGTCTTCCGCAGTAAATACCAGCTCTGCTTTTCCTTTTCCCGGAACCTTAATTTCCGTATTCTTATAGACATCGCCGTAAGCATGACGTGCAATGGTAATAGGTTTCGTCCAGTTTTTCACATAAGGGATAATACCTTTTACAAGAATGGGAGCACGAAATACAGTACCATCCAGAATTGCACGAATTGTTCCGTTAGGGCTTTTCCACATTTCTTTCAGATTATATTCTGTCATTCTGGCTGCATTAGGAGTAATGGTTGCGCATTTAACGGCTACACCGTATTTTTTCGTTGCTTCTGCACTGTCCACTGTTACTTTGTCATCTGTTTCGTTCCTGTGTTCCAGGCCAAGGTCATAATATTCCGTCTTCAAATCGATATAAGGCAAAAGCAGCTCATCCTTAATCATTTTCCACAAGATTCTGGTCATTTCATCCCCATCCATTTCAACCAGGGGAGTTGTCATTTTGATTTTATCCATTATACTTTTCCTTCCTTTTAGTCTTCCTTCTTATAAATATCGTACAGTCCGTTTTTTACCATATTATCATAAGCATTGTTCATATGCAAGGTAGCCAGCCTTTCGGCTTCCTGTGGGTTCTTTGCTTTAATCGCTTCCATAATCTGCCTGTGCTCCTCATTGGAAGCAATTCCCCTTTCCTTTGTGGAAAGTGTTTTTTTACGGATTCGTATGACATACTGGTGAAAATCCTGAAGAAGATTTTCAAGCATTTTGGAGTTGCAGGCTTCATACAGAATATGATGAAAACGGTTATCCAGCTCCGTCATCTGTTCCATATGTCCCTTGGAAGCATGAAAGCTTGCAAGATATACATTCTCTTCCAGCTCTTCAAGCTGCTCCAGCGTAATATTTTCAGTAGCCAGTCTGGCACACATTCCTTCAAGAGATGAACGGATCATGTAGATGTCTTTTACATCCTTGGCAGTAATCCCGGTTACATAAGCTCCTTTATTGGGAACTATCTGAATCAGTCCTTCTAATTCAAGCTGCCTGAAAGCTTCCCGCACGGGAGTCCTGCTTACGCCAAGCTCCTCTCCGATTGCCACTTCCTTCAATTCTTCATTTTCTTTGTATTTACCGCTTAAAATATCCTCCCGCAGACGGTTGAACACCCTGCCCCGCAGCGAATACTTATCCGTTACTTCTTTTTTTAAATCATAACTACTCATTTTTCAGTTTACGCTTGCCTTTCTTTACCGGACTAGCCAATGGTCGTATTGAGCAGCTTACATGCAATCGCTATCTGCTCAATTAACTCAGAATCCGTAATAACAGTTACACGGCCTTCTTCATACTGCTTGTCCACCCACTTTTTAACCTCTGCAACCACCGGGTCAGCTTTGTCAAGCTGCTTCTCCCCTTTCAGTTTGAAATAGGTATTAATCCAATGAGCAATGCCTGCAAGACCGGAAGTGTTGGATACTGCACAAAGCACCGGCCTGTTCAGGAATTTATCCGTATCAAAAATATTATAAATTTCTTCGTTTTTAAGAAGACCGTCCGCATGGATGCCGGCTCTGGTCACATTGAAATTCTTACCCACAAAAGGAGTTCTTTCAGGAATATGATAGCCGATTTCCTTCTCATAATATTCAGCCAGTTCGGTAATCACTGTTGTATCCATTCCATTTAAATCGCCTTTAAGCTGCGCATATTCAAATATCATGGCTTCCAGAGGCGTATTTCCCGTTCTTTCACCGATGCCGAACAATGAAGTATTTACACCTGAACAGCCATACAGCCAAGCTGTGGTGGAGTTCACAACTGCCTTGTAGAAATCATTATGCCCATGCCATTCAATCAATTCATGAGGCACACCTGCATGAGTATGAAGGGCATATATAATCCCCTGAACACTTCTGGGGATAACGGCACCCGGATAATTGACTCCATATCCCATAGTATCGCAGGCACGAACCTTGATCGGAATCTTATACTCATCCATCAGTTTCATTAATTCCAGGCAGAACGGCACAACATAACCGTAAATGTCTGCACGGGTAATATCTTCCAAATGACATCTGACGCTGATTCCTTCTTCCAGACAATCCCTTACAACACTTAAATAGTGCTCCATAGCCTGCCTTCTGGTCATTTTCAGCTTTAAGAAAATATGATAATCGGAACAGCTTACCAAAATACCGGTTTCTTTCATGCCGATTTCTTTTACCAGCTTAAAATCTTCCTTGCTGGCGCGAATCCAGCTTGTAACCTCCGGGAATTCATATCCCCGTTCCATACATTTGTAAACCGCATCCCTGTCCTTTTTACTGTAAAGGAAAAATTCACTGGCACGTATCATGCCGTTAGGACCGCCAAGCCTGTGCATATAATCATAAATCTTTACAATCTGCTCCGTAGTATAAGGCGCCCTTGATTGCTGACCGTCACGAAATGTGGTATCTGTAATCCAGATATCCTTCGGCATATTATGCGGTACAATTCTATCATTAAAAGGAATCTTCGGTACCTCCGAATAGGGAAACATATTTCTGAATACATTGGGTTTTTCCACATCATCCAATATATACATATGCTCTTCAATTTCAAGCAGATTATTTTTAGTATTCAGCGATACCGGTCTGTCTAAGAAAAGATCATTTTCTGGAGCCATCGCTATCTCCTCCTTAAGATTGTATTTTAAAAACTCTTGTATAATTGTATACAATAGCTCCTGTTATGTCAACAAGTAATTTATTTGCAGCATTCCAAATCCTTGCTTGTTCCACGGCTCCTTTAAATCTCTTGCCGTGTTTTGAAGCTTTCTTTTTACCTGTTCATTTGAATAAAAAGGATATTTTTGCAAAAGAAGCGCTATTGCTCCCGAAACAATGGGCGTCGCCATGGAAGTACCGCTTTTTGCAACATATGCATTTCTGTAACGCCATCCTCTTTTTTCCAAAAATGCATTACAGGAAATAATATCCGTTCCGGGAGCTACAATATCCGGCTTTTTCATTTCATACGGACTGGGACCTCTTCCTGAATAACTTTCACACAAATGCTCCCTGTTTCCAAAATATCCTCCCTCATGACATCCTACTGTAATTACCCTTTTTCTTGCACCTAAAGGTGAAATTGTCATAGGCTTCGGTCCTGCATTGCCTGCCGCACATACTACAACAAGACCGCATCTCCACGCCTCATCCACCAGTTCAAGAAGTGCGTTCATTCTGTCTTTATCTGCCGATTCACCCATTCCAATGGAAATATTTAAAATACGTATATCATATTTCTTTCTGTTCTTAAGAACCCACTCTATGCCGACTGCCATATTTTCTATAATGCCGTCACCTTTATAATCAAGCACCTTTCCTACAACCAATCTGCTTTCAGGAGAAATTCCCTTATATTTTCCTTCCGAAAGCTTTCCGCTGCCGCACATACAGCCCGCTACATGCGTACCATGTCCGCTGTCATCATAAGCCTCCGGCCTGCCGTTTACAAAATCCCTGAAAGCAATTATTCTATTATCAAAATCCGGATGAAATGCAATTCCTGTATCCAGCATGGCAATGGTAATGCCGCCTTTTCCGCAGGCTCTTACAAGCTCATCGGAACATCCCAACTGATTTCTTACCCGAAGCATAAAGAAACTCCCGGCTTTTTTGATTATGATATGCCGGAAGTTTCATAAATGTTTCTTTATTTTTTTCGTACTGATATATGCTTTCCTCTATAGAAGAATAACGCTACGGCAGCAGCCAGAAGTCCCATTGCCAGAAACCATTTCGGATGAATTCCGTCTCCCGTATCAGGCGTATCATCCTTGTTTCCAGCCATGCTGACAAAGACTTTTCCATTCGCTACTACGCCCTGCCCGTTAATACCTGAATATTGGTAAATTCCATAAGGTGAAAAATGATGCGCTGTAAACTGAATGTAATCTCCGTCTTCCAGATTGACAATTCTGTATTCCACTGCCTCAAGCTGACCGTCACTGTCAAGTGTTACTACATGGAGCCCCTCTGTGCTCACACTTTCCGGTTTGGGAATCTGTACCGTAACATACTGTTTTCCCAATTTCGTAATAGGTATCTGTCCCGTACTGTCATACAGGGTTATATCAAATCCAAGCAGTCCTGCTGGTTCCCGTCCTCCGTATATTTCTCCGTAACTTTGTGCAATCCTGGCTGCTGCATCATCAGAATCCCTAATCGCAAGAACAAAATCATTTTCATTACCTGCCAGCGTCGCCATTGCATTTTCTCTGCCGGAAGCGATTACTTTACTGTTAATCTGCAATGAAATGCCATCTGAAGCTGCCTTGGAGACTCCCTGAGTTAAATCTCCAAGTACATCACCCGTTTCATTGCAAATAATGCCATGGAACCCAAACTTTCCGCTTTCAAGCACTGTTCCTTCAAAACCTGAAACCAGATTCGACACAATTGCTGTTTTACAATTTCCAAATGCATAGGTTCTTGCTTCTTCATTGAACAGTCTCCCGGCATTATCACCTATAGTCAATACAGGAAGTTCTTCTCCTTCAAAAACTACCGTATCCGTGCCTCCCGAGGATGCATATGCGCCAAGTCCGATTTCCTTCATGGCTGCCGGAACAACTATCTGTGATAAAGGACAGTTAAAGAATGCCCTGTCACCAACTTTCGTAAGCTGACCGCCTCCGTTTACCGTTTTCAGATTCTTACAGCCGCTGAAAGCAGCTTCTCCTATTACAGTTACAGAATCAGGGATATTCACAGCTGTAATTCCCATATGATCTTTAAACACTTCCGCACCTATCTGCTTCACTCCGTCAGGAATATTCACCACACTGTCGGTTCCTGTATAGGAAAGCAAAATACCGTCGCCTGCAATAACAAAATCAGAAGAAGCATTGCCCCTTTCCGCATCCAGCCATGGTGTATTTACAAAAGCATTGGCAGCAATCTCCTTTACACTGTCCGGAATGGTTACACTTGTTAAACTGTCACAATGATAAAAAGCTCCATAACCGATTTTTTCCACACCTTCAGGAATTACAATGGAATTAAGTCCCGATCTTGAAAAAGCAAAATCCCCGATTTCAGTAATTCCCTCCGGTATTTCATATTCGGCCAGTGTATTATCCTGATAATAAGCCTGTGAAGCAATCTTATTTCCTGCAATGGTATATTTGGGAAAATCCTTACCTTTTTCAGCATTGTCAGAAAGAATATTTCCGATAGCTTCCACCGTTTCAGCCGGGCTGTCACTATCTTCACTTTCCACTCCCAAATCAATTTTCTGCTTTTTTTCATTACTGCCTGCCGCCGGCCGTGCATTATCAATAAACACTACTGCACGTCCTGCTACAATACTGGATTCTCCCAATAATCTTCCACTACCGGAGCTTCCGTTTATAG
Source organism: Lachnospiraceae bacterium (assembly GCA_017621815.1). Lineage (GTDB taxonomy): Bacteria > Bacillota > Clostridia > Lachnospirales > Lachnospiraceae > Suilimivivens. Next base: position 42,452 of record JAGASK010000033.1, read on the forward strand.
TGGTAGGCGATTCCGGAGGCATTGTTTCTGTATCTTCCGGCCGGGGCGTTACTTCCGTTTCATTTGTTTCATTTTCCGGTGTCTGATTCTGTTCAGTATCGCCTGTAATTTCATCTGCGGAAATTACCTGTGAATCCTGGACATCCTCATACTCAATGCGTTCCACCTCTGATGCTTTACGCAAAGCTGCATATTCCGCACCATAGGTTCCCGGCGTTGCTTCAAATTCCACATGACTGCAGCCGTCAAATGCAGTAGCATGAATATTATTCATGGAATCCGGCAGCGTAACTGTGGATAAGCTTACACAATCTTCAAAGGCTTTCGCTTCTATACTTCTTACCGGCAAAGGAATCGTCACCGAATCAAGATTCATACAGTTTGAAAATGCATATGCCGGAATACTGCTTAAATTACTGTCAAGGGTTACATGTTTCAAATAGGGATTTCCCCAAAAAGCATATGCATTAATCTCTTCCACCGTTTCAGGCACTGTAAACGCTTCTTTTTCATAATCAGGCATCAGCGCAAACAGTATCTTTTTTTCATCATCATACAAAATACCGTCACTGTAAGCTAAATACGAATTATTCTCTGATAAGGACAGTTCCGAAAGCTGGCTGCAGCCTGCAAATACACCGCTCCCTATCTTTTTAAGCCCTGCCCCCAAAGTTACATTTCTTAATTCCCTGTTATTGCTGAAAGCGGCTGTCTCCAACTCCTCGACCGAATCCCCCACCTGAATTGTTCTTAAATTATCACAATCGGCAAAAGCACGGTAGCCGACCTTTTCCACCTGACCGCCTATAGTAACCTTTACAAGATTATCGTTGCCAGCAAAGGCTTCTTCCCCGATTTCTTTCACATTATCAGGAATAGACACGACTTCCGCCGTGCCTGTATATTTTAATAATTTATTTCCTTCCATTTGAAAATCAGATGCAGGAGCCACAGCTTCTACATCTGACACAGGTATCTGAGTGACTGCTATTGCCATAGCAATCAGCAGTGCACTCAGAATCTTTGCCATTTTTCTGTTCATAGGGTCTCCTATGCGGCTTTCGCTTTAACTAAATTCTTATCCCGCTTAAAGAACAATACCAGTGAAATACATGCCATTCCAATGGCTAAAAACCATTTAGGATGTATGGGGTCACCTGTTTTAGGAGTAGCATCTATTGTGCCCGCCGTTAAATTGGCTGTATCCACATAAATTACATAAGGTGAAAAATGGGAAGCCGTAAAATTAATACATGGAACACCGTCAACTGTTGTAAATCTTGTGTTCAAATCCTCTAATGCTCCGTTTACCACTGCAGCAGCCCTGTTATTGCCTGCATACTGCACTAAATCATCAGGGAGCGGAATCGTAATATTCACGGAAAGTCCTGTTGTATCCGCAATCTTCGTTCTTCCGGTAGAATCATACAGGCTAATATCCATAGGCAGGTATTTAATTCTGCTTATATCACCGTATCTTGCCTGCAATGCCGCAATTACTGCATCCGTTGCAGCCTGGTCTTCAGTTATCTTTACAACAAAGTTATCCGTTGCACCGCTTACAGTTGCACCTGCAAGACCTGTATTGGATATTCCGGGCTTCGTAATCTCTACTGTGGTACCGGAATTATTACTTCCTCCAGTATTTCCATTGCCGCCTGTATTTCCGGCAGTTCCGGTCTGGGCTGCAGTTGTTCCGCTACCTGTTTTGTAAGTTGCGGTAATAGCAACATTGGCTGCCGGCATTGTAAATGTAGTGGAAGAAGCCTCTGCATTTGCAAATCCTACACCTGCCGTGGACGTAGTCCATTTATCAAAATTCTGGCCCGTTCCCATATAATAGGCATTAATTGCAACAATACTGCCTGCTGCATAGCTTCCGCTTCCGCTTCCTCCTGAAACGGATACGGTATATTTCCTCGTCTCTGGCTCTCTGTAAATAATCTGAGGAGTCGGTGAAGCTGTGGATGATGCCCCGCCATTATTATTGTTGTTATTGTTGTTATTATTGTTATTGCCGTTATTTCCTGAAGGTGCTGGAGATGGAGATACAGCTGACACAGGTACAAATTGTGCGTATATATCCAAATCCTTCGTTACATTATTCCAGGTTACCGGCTTCCAGCCTTCAAACGTGTATCCTGTCCTTGTAGGATGAACCGGTTCCACTGCGCTTTCACCTGATGATACCTTTTGAACACTGATAACCGTATCATCATAATTATAGAAGGTTACCGTAAATTTAGTATCATCAGAGTCAATCTTTTCATATTCTGCATAAACAGTTGTATCTTTTGTAATATTGTCATAAGCAGGACGCCAGCCTTTAAAAATATATCCGTCACGAACCGGTGCCTGAGGCGTTCTTGCGCCTTCCCCTGCCACTACATCCTGTTCATCCAGTACAGTATCATCCCAGTCAAGGAACGTTACATGGTACAAAGTTGCCCCGATAAGCGCATATCTTGCATATACGTCCGTATCTCTGGATATGCCTGTATAATTTGACCAGCCGGTAAAATTATATCCATCATGAACCGGTGCTTCCGGAGGCACTGCATCCTCACCATCCACTACATCCTGTGTATCAATCAGAACAGGATTATCCTCATCCAGCAAATCATCCCAGAAATAAACCTTATGGGTAATAATCGGCCTGTAATAAGTTGGATTTATATAGTAGTAATTGTCCGCATAAGTATCTGCGGCATTTCCTTCGGTACAATAGAAGGTAATAGTACTGTGTCCCGAAGTCCTATTCTGAATTTCCGCTCTTCCTTCACTGTCTACCACAATTTCTTTAACGGTTTTTATCGGAATATTATTACTGTTAGACACTACCACATCTTCTTCTTTTACATTTCCGAAGGCATCCGTTTCAATCAATGTAACGCTGGAAGGTATTTCCATATAAGAAACCTTACTGTTCCAGAAAGCCCCCTGTTTAATGCTTTTAGCAGTTTCAGGAAGAAGAACGCTGTAAAGGCGGTCTGTCTGCGCAAAGCACTGCTCCGGAATAGATGAAATTGCAGAAGAAGTAAGGTCAACGCTTCCGATTCCGTCACAGTCCTTAAATGCTTCCTGCGCAATTTCCGTTATGCCTGCCAGTTCCTCCGGTCCAACTTTGGTATTTCCCGATGTTTCACCGCGGGCTTCCAGACATTCCACAAGCTTTGTTTTTACCCCGTCAGTTACTCCATATATAACCATATCTTCACAGACAAAGTTGGGATTCCCGTCAAAATTTACACTTGTAAGTTTATCGCAGCCTGCAAAAGGCCTGATACCCAGCTCGGTTACGGTAGATGCCACATTTACGTTCTGAAGCTCTGTACAGTTCTTAAATGCATAATCATCAATCTTGCTTCCACCGGACATATAAAATCCACTCAAGGCCGTACAGCCTGAGAATGTATAAGGGTCAACCGTATCTACCGTATTCATGGTGATGGATTGGATATCCTTATTAGCACTTACCGGTTTCTGTGTTGCTCCGTCATCTCCTTCACCCGGAACACTCTCATATATTTGTTCATTGTCACTGTTAACACCGGAGAAAATACCCTCCGCAATGGCCTCTATCCCAGCAGGAAGATTAATATTCAAAGCCGAATTAATAATGTCCATCTCATTTTGCGTGGGCTGTCCGCCGGTTCCTGCCAGATAAGCTTCGTAAGACTGCACCGCTTTTGAAGCAGCCGTCACATACTCATTTGTCATGTAAGGATATGATTCTTTTGTATATTTACCCAAATCATCATATCTGGGGTAATCTGTCAATTCATTTTTATCCGTATCAGGATTGTATTTTACCGTAAGATTACTGGGCCATCCGCTGTAATATGTAATGTATGTTCTCGGCTGTGAACCCACATTTATTGTATTGTGGGGATTCATAGCATACTGGAACGGAACGGATGTGGGCGAAACACTGCCCGTAAAGGTTAATTCCGGTACTTCCGCCACACTCTTATTCGGACACTGGGTATTATGGAAAGCAACATCCTGAGTATTAAATGCATTTTCCTGTATTACCAGTTTCGGATTTTCCGGCTGTCCAAAAATAACGTCTTTTAAGTTATGGCATCCCTTAAATGCATTGCTCTCAATTAATTTTACGGTTGCCGGAATATGAATTTTCCTCAGGAAACAATTATTCTGGAATCCTGTTGAAGAAATTGTTTCAATTCCATATGCACCGATATTGGACGGAATTTCTATTTCTCCGCACTTAGGGTCAATCTGCATCTCTATCAGCTGATTCTGAGAGTTTACAATAAAGGTTGCCTCATGAGGTCCGTCATTTTCTGTTTCCGGACACAGTACCACCTTTTCAAATTTATCCTGTCCTAAATACTTAAAAGCAGCTGAATGGGCTTTTGCCGTATTATGAATTTCGGAAATCTCCGGTCCTTCAAAATAAAAGATACTGGGAACTGACTTTATAAATTCTTCAATATCGCAGCCCGTTTTATCTTTATCATAGTTACTGAACTTATCATGGTTTGATTCATCTGTTCCGCTGTCTATAATATCCAGAGTGGAATTTTGAATCTTTATATACTGCAGGGAGGTACATCCGTTAAAATAAGAAACAGGTATCTTACCCTCTTCAGCATCTCTTATATCTTTCCAGTCACTTCCGAGCGGATATGACTGGGTAAAATTGTCAGGAAATGTTATTGACGTTAAATTGGTACAATTTTCAAAGGCCTTATATCCAATAATGCTGAGCAGTACTTTTGCCCCACCTCCGCACAGATCAATTGACTGCAGCCCGTCACAGCCCTGGAAACAATAATCACCGATTGCCTCCACATTAACAGGAATTACAAGGCTGGTTAAACTACGACAGTTCATAAAGGCATCTTTTCCGATTGTCTTAATTGCCGAATGCAGCTTCATATTACATTGAAGCATATTAACACAATTACCAAATGCTCCATTTCCCACTGTACTTAAACCATTACCTAAAGTTACGCTGTTAATACCACTGCATCCATAAAATGCATAATCGCCTACACCGAGAAGATTGTCTCCGATTATAAGGTTTACAATCTGTCCCTTGCCTGCAAAAACTCCGTTTTCGGGATTTGCGCTGGTAACTTCGCCCGCTACTCTCCATTCACCGTCATTTCCTATAAGATACTGTCTTCCGATATACTGAACCTTTGCATCATGTATTCTCTGATTATCTTCAGTCGTTGCACGGGTAAAATACTGTGTCTGGGTAGGGTCATCCTGCACCTTGGGCGTAGAGGTTGGTGATGCTGTCGGCTCCGGTGTTGCCTGCACATCACTATATTCCGCTGTTATTGTCACATTCCATGCAGGCATAGTGAAAGTTGTAATAGCAGCTACTTCATTTGCAATCTGAAGACTGTTATTATTAGCTGTCCATTTACTGAAGATTTTTCCCTCTGGTTCATCCGCTGTAATCGTCACAGTACCGCCTTCTTCACATTCCTCCTTGTCTGGGGTTCCGCCTTTAACGGTAATTGTATATTTCGTTGTCTGTACCTGCTCATAGAGCGCAGTTACCTCCACATTTTCACCCGGCATAGTGAAGGTTGTTTCTTCCGCCTTGGAATTCGTCAATGTAACCTTATCCGTTCCGACCGTTACCTTCCATTCCTTAAACTGCTCACCGGGCTGCGGTGTATCAGCTGTAATTGTTACTTTATCATTTTCTGCATATTCCGTCTTATCTGCTTTTCCATTTGTAACAGTAACTGTATACGTCACTGCCTGAACCGTAGCATATCTCGGCACCGCTGTTACCGCACATTCAGGCATGTTAAATTGAATCGTCCTTTGCTTTAATACATCTTCCGAAAGAGAAATGCCGGTTACTTCCCATTTTACAAAACTTTTTCCATCTTTCGTCTCATCTGCAGTAAGGCTGACCTGGTCTCCTGCTTTTTTCTCTCCACTATCTGCTCCAGAACCATCATCACCCACGGACAGTGCATACAATATCTGCGTTTCCAGTTCTGCACCGCATACTGTACACACTTTATGCTGTCCGGAAGCTGCTTCTGTCGGCAGTTTATCCTCAGGAATATCCTCCCAATCGCCTTCCGCATGGGAGTCATAACCATACTTATCTTTATTATCTGTCTTATCACAGCCTGCATTTTTACATTCATGCCAATGATATGTATCATCATACTTCCATTCCGTACCCCATTCATGGATATGGGTGCCTGCATCGCTGCCATCGCCTGCATCGTCACCTGTGTCTTCAGTTTGCCCGCTTATACCTCCGTTGATATTGGTATCGCCATCGCCGGTACTCTCCGCACCAGACTGTATTGTTTCGACGCTGACATTCTGTACCTCATTATTTGTCATAATTGTCTCGTCATTCAATACCTCTATTGTTTCCGTTTCATACGGAATCTGAATAGAAGATGTGGAAGGTCCTGATGAAGGTCCATTCCAATAGTACAGTTCATTGTCCGCCATGCTGCCCCATTCGCTATAGCTGTCATAATAGCACGGGAAATACTGGTCTATCATTACAGGAACAACCGCATACGTTTTCTCCACTTCAGTCGGCTGTCCATCAACAGTTTCTGTTTCCATTCTGACATATTCATAAGTCACTCCGTCATCCTTCAGCCTTAAATGACTGTCATACTGTGTAATAGTCTCATCACCCAAAATCGTAGGCACTGTAAAAAGCAGATGACCGCTCGCGTTCGTCTGCTGTACCTGCTTTTTATAATAAAGGAATTTATCATTTCTGCTGATGGCAACATATCCTGTGCTCGTGGTATTAGCAGTATATTTCCTATATGCATCAACAGTCTCAGGAATCTCCAGCTTTCCATCATCCGGCAGATTGGTAACATTGGAGCCTAAAATAACCGCTACCTCATCCCTGGCCGTTGAACTGGGCTTAACAAAAGCAAACTGAAACATACCGTCCCCGGTAGTATAAATCACTTCATCTGACCCCACATAAGGAATTGTACTCTGCCAGGATGCCGGAGCCTCCTTGCCGCCGATAGTTTCATAAGCCGTCATATTCTTATCAGTGTAATTGACAACTGCAACTCTTTGGGGCGCTTCTTCTATATTAGCACTTACATCCGGTACCGGAACAGCCGCTACTACAATTGCTGATGCCATAAACAAAGCGCCTACCGTCTTACGGGCTTGTCTTCTTAACTTTCTGTTCTTTTTCTTAGTTACACCCTTTGTCATTATTATTACTCCTTCTTGGATTCTAAATCCTTTTAGCTACCACAACAAACCTTCCGTCCGTCTGGGAACTGTCACAGGTGGACAAAGTCAACAGGCTGTCTCCGTAGCTGGCGGTTACTCCTGTATAATACAGGCTTAAAATCGACATTTCATTCATATAATAATTAAATTCCTCTTCCGAATTCGCATTAATAAATTGATAATATTTAAAAACAATATCGTTATCATTGTATACCTGGGAGCGGAAAACAAACATTACCTGATAGGTTGATTTTTCATATATCGTATCAAATTGAATAATTGCATGTTCTTTACCATAAGACTCTTTTGCGTACTTTTGAAGCTGCCCGAACATCTTCCCCGATTTCATATGATGTCCATACAGAATCAAATTGGTGCTTCTGGGATAAATGCTGCAATTACAATCCATAAAGATACTGCCGTTTTTATCATATTCCTGATTATAATTATGTTCCAGATAATAATCATTATCAGATGTCTGCATTACAGGATAATCTATATTTGTATCGTCAATTTTCAGCCATCCGATTAGCTTTTTATTTTTTTCATATAAAGTTTTATATTCATCAAGTACATCAGGCAGCTGAAAACCTGTTTTATGCAGAGAAACTTCATTTTTACCCGGCGCTGTCGAAAGCACATCACTCCCTTTCAGAGAAGCAAGGGTTTCATAATCCATGCTTGTACGGGCGCTGAAAAAATAGTAAACTCCAAAATATCCAAAGCACAAAACCGCAACAAGTGAAGCCAGTACCACAATCAGCTTTCTTCTTTTTTCTCTTTTCTGCAGTTCATTCAAAATCTGCCTGCGCAGTTTCGCATCATCCGCAATACCGGCCTTCTTATCCGGCACTTTTTTGGAGTTTTTTTCCCCATTTTCTTTTTTTATCTTCTTTTTTTCAGATAATTTCTTTTTCTTGCCGGCACTGCAAAACTGCCCTGCATTCTGCGGCGTAATGCCTCTCTTTTTCAGGTCTTCAACTTTTTCATATATTTCATCATCAAAATCAGTACCCACAATCGTTTCAAAACGATATGTACCGCTTTTCAATTCACTGAATAGTTCATAAAGCTGCTTGGGATTATTTAAATCTTTCTCTGTTTTGATGTGCTTTATTTTTTCTTCATCACGCAGGGCAGCTTCATAATCTTTTCTGGTCCTAAACCGTCTTCCGGCAACCGTCAGTTCATCTGCCGTCATGGCGCACTTTCTCCTTTATGACATATATAATTTATTTTACTATATATTGAAATTTATTCAAGCTTTTGCCAAGATATTGTGCGAAAAAATTTTTATAAAATGAGGAAACACATACAAGCCATAGTACATATGATAAACCATAAATAAAAACCTTTTGGAGGCAATACAATGAGTGATTTAACAGCTACAGGATGCGGATGCGGAACATCTCCCTCTTCCAACAACGGATGCGGATGTGGATGTAACAACTCCTTTATTTGGATCATCATCTTACTTTTCTTCTGCGGCGGATGCGGCAACAACAGCGGTTTCTTAGGCAGCAACTCTGACTGCGGATGCGGATGTGGATGTGACAGCATTATCATCATCCTGTTACTTCTTTTCTGCTGTGGCGGTAACGGCTCCTGCGGATGCTAATACCTGATTCTTTTCATCATGTCTAATGAGAGTTCTTTAAAGAGCTCCCGCGCTGCCTGAAAAATGCTTCAAATTAACTGTTTACTATTCCGGCATGCGCATCCTTTATTTGCGGTTCCCGGGAAACATTGTTTTTCCCGGGAGCCTGTTTTTCTGCATACGGCCGCAATTTCAAACATAAATATAACTAATCATTTCAGGATAAAGGAGCAGCCATGGATTCAAATGAACAAAACAAAGTAATCGCATTTGATACTCTCTTCAGTACAAATCATATTTCAATGCTGAAGGTTATGCTGCCCTATATGGACAATCAGATGCAGAAATCTATGGCTGTTTACATTAAATTTCTTGAATTGAATTATACCATTGATTTCTACAAGCAGCATCCATTCCCCCTATGCGGCTGCATGGAAAAAGAAAACGCTCCTGATTTGCTTAAATTATGTACAGAACTGCTTCCTTATTGCACTGAAACAGAAAAAAAGCAATTGGAACAAATCCGCGGTATATTCCAAAGTATGGAAATGTATAAAGAAATGTCAAAAACAATGGACTTGATGAAAGATTTCATGCCCGATATGAACAGCTTTTTTCAGTCAGCAGAAAACGGCAAAGCTGCTGACAACAATTTTGCTGACAGCAGTTCATCTGACAACAGCGCCTCCGGCAATGATGCATCCCCGGCTTCTTCCGGCGGCTTTAACAGTCCTGATATGATGAGCATGCTGATGAATATGCTGACACCGGAGCAAAAAGAAATGTTTAACTTATTTGGAGGTAATAATCATGACAAATGAATGGATGAAGGATGAATCCTTAAAAGATATTGATGCCTATAAGCTTGAGTTTTTACAGGCACTTGTCTTTGAAAGCAGTAATTTGAAAAAAGAACAGCTGCTTCCCTTTTTTATGGCAGTTGCCAAGCGTGGACAGGAAAAAAATGTTACTTTTTCCGATGCGGAAATGGAAGCAATTATTAATGTTTTAAAAAAACATGCCACCCCCGAAGAAATTGGTAAAATGGAGAAAATACTGGCAATGCGCGCTAAAAGCAGATAATGCATCCCTGAAAAGAGAAGTGTACATATCCTGCAACCGGAATGTACACTTCTCTTTTTCTTCACACTGCATACTTAAAATGCAGCAGCTTGTTTATTTTTGAACAATGTTTACGATTCTGCCGGGGACATAGATTTCTTTTACTATGGTACCGGTCAGTTTATCTGCCAGAATTTCTTTTGCCTTTGCAATAACAACGTCCTTTTCTTCTGTCTTACTGATATTTAAAGTAGCTCTTGTCTTTCCGTTAATCTGAACTGCTATTTCAACATTTGTCTCCTGTGTTTTAGCTTCATCATATTCAGGCCATGTTGTCTGATAAATTCTTCCCTCATAGCCCGCATTCTGCCAGATTTCCTCTGTAATATGAGGCGCAACAGGATTTAACAAAGTAAGCAGAGTCTTAAATTCACCTCTTGTAACAGCGTTTTTCTTATAAAAGTCATTAATAAGCGCCATCATAGCGGCAATTGCCGTGTTATACTTCAGATTTTCAAAATCATTGCTTACCTTCTTAATGGTCTGATGCATCTTTACTTCCATATCGGCTGAATAATCATCGCCATCCGCCAGAATATCCTGCAGCTTCCAAACCCTGTCAAGGAATCTGCGGCAGCCCTTTACGCCGTCTTCGGACCAGGATGCACTAAGATCAAAGGCTCCGATAAACATTTCATAGGTACGCAGTGTATCTGCGCCGTAATCCCTTACAATATCATCAGGATTTACCACATTTCCACGGGATTTACTCATTTTTTCGCCGTTGGAACCGAGAATCATGCCGTGTGAGGTTCTCTTCTGATACGGTTCCGGACAAGGCACTACTTTCTCATCATACAAGAATTTATGCCAGAACCGGGAATATAACAAATGCAGCGTGGTGTGCTCCATACCGCCGTTATACCAGTCCACAGGCATCCAGTAGTTCAGGGCTTCCTTACTTGCAAGTTCTTTATCATTATGCGGGTCTGTATATCTTAAGAAATACCAGGAAGAGCCTGCCCACTGAGGCATGGTATCTGTTTCTCTCTTAGCCGGACCGCCGCAGCATGGACAGGTTGTATTCACCCAATCAGTCATAGCAGCAAGAGGTGATTCACCATTATCCGTAGGCATATAGCTTTCTACCTCGGGAAGTTCCAGCGGCAGCTCACTTTCAGGCAGTGCCACATAGCCGCATTTCTCACACTGCACAACAGGAATCGGCTCACTCCAGTAGCGCTGTCTGGAAAATACCCAGTCACGAAGCTTAAAGTTGGTTTTTTCATGTCCGATTCCTTTTTCTGTCAGGAATTCAATAATTTTTTTCTTGGCATCCGCTACGGAAAGTCCGTTCAGGAAATCGGAATTAACAAGCGTTCCGGTTGCAACATCCGTAAACACAGCTTCATTTACATCTACCGGGCTTCCTGCAACCACTTCAATAATAGGCATATTGAATTTCTTTGCAAATTCCCAGTCTCTTTCATCATGGGCAGGCACTGCCATAATCGCGCCTGTTCCATAGGTCATAAGCACATAATCGGAAATCCATACAGGAATTTCCTTGCCGTTTACAGGATTCACTGCCGTAAGTCCATCCAGCATAACCCCGGTCTTATCCTTAGCAAGTTCAGTACGCTCAAAATCTGACTTTCTGGCTGCCATTTCCCTGTACGCAATTACATCATCCCAGTTTTTAATATCATCCTTGTATTTATCAATAAAAGGATGTTCCGGGCTCATAACCATATAAGTAACGCCAAACAAAGTGTCAGGTCTGGTAGTATGAATGGTAAGCTTGTCTTCTTTTCCCTTTAAAATAAAATCAACTTCTGCTCCGGTGGATTTTCCAATCCAGTTTTTCTGGGAAACCTTAACTCTTTCCACATAATCAACAGTATCAAGTCCCTGAATCAATTTATCCGCGTAAGCAGTTATTTTAAGCATCCACTGGCTTTTTACCTTACGGACAACTTCAGAACCGCATCGCTCGCATACGCCATTCACTACTTCTTCATTGGCAAGTCCTACTTTACAGGAAGTACACCAGTTAATGGGCATTTCTGTTTTATATGCCAGTCCTGCGTTAAACAGCTTTAAGAAAATCCATTGGGTCCATTTATAATAATTTACATCAGTAGTATTGATTTCTCTATCCCAATCAAAGGAATAACCGAGGGAATGGAGCTGTCCCTTAAATCTTTTTACATTATTCTCCGTTACAATTCTGGGATGAATATGATTTTTAATCGCATAATTTTCTGTAGGAAGTCCGAAAGCATCCCAACCCATGGGATAAAGCACATTATATCCCTGCATCCTTCTTTTCCTGGCAACGATATCAAGTGCCGTATACGGTCTTGGATGTCCCACATGAAGTCCCTGTCCTGAAGGATAAGGAAATTCAACCAGTGCATAATATTTGGGTTTGGAATAGTCATCAGAAGTTTTGAACGCCTTTTCATCGTCCCAAATCTTCTGCCATTTTGTCTCCACTTCTCTGTGATTATATATTTCAGCCATGTTTAACGTCTCCTCTCATAATGGCATAATAAATCAGTCCTAATTTTACCTATTCTGCCGTAACTTGTCAAGAAAATATGCAAGTTACAGTTCAGCCGGTCAGAATTGATTGTAAGGATTGTTACAAAAGAAAGGATGCTGTATACCCCCATATACAGCATCCCGCTTTACCTTCTTCTAAAAAGAATCTATATTTTTTCTTTTTTAATCATCACTGCCTTCAGCTACCTTGGCTGCCCTTGCCGCCACTTCTTTTTCCTGTACATCGGAAGGAGCCTGCTCATAACGTGCAAATTGATATTCATATTCGCCCCTGCCGCCTGTCATGGAACGAAGGTCGGTACAATATCCAAACAATCCCATCATAGGTACGTCAGCTTCAATCACCTGCTTGCCTCCTGCTATGGGATTCATCCCCAGGACACGGCCTCTTCTCTTATTTAAGTCACCCATGATATCTCCGGTATAAGAATCGGGAACGGTCACCTTAAGTGAAACAATAGGCTCTAAAAGAATCGGACCAGCTTCCATAAATCCTTTCTTAAATGCCTGAATGGCAGCTGTCTTAAAAGCCATTTCAGAGGAATCTACCGGATGATAAGAACCATCATAAAGGATTGCCTTTACTCCCACTACAGGATAAGCAGCCAAAGGTCCTTTCAGTACGGATTCCTGAATTCCCTTTTCTACAGCAGGGAAATAATTCTTAGGCACTGCACCGCCTACAACCTCCTGCTCAAATTCATATGCTTCCTCAAGATTTCCGGAAGGCTCAAATCTCATCTTAACGTGTCCGTACTGTCCATGTCCGCCGGACTGTTTTTTGTATTTATATTCCACATCGGATTTTTTCTTAATTGTTTCCCTGAAGGCTACCTTAGGCCTGCTCAGTTCAATTTCTACCTTATATTCATTAAGCAGCTTGCTGGCAATTACCTCTAAATGCAAATCACCCATGCCATACAAAAGCATCTGCCTGTTTTCGGAATCATTCACATACTGCATTGTTAAATCTTCATGTGAAATCTTCTGGAGGGCCTGTGAAATTTTATCCACATCTCCCTTGTTCTTGGGCTTATATCTCATATATGTATAAGGCTTCGGCATTTCCCATTTTCCAAACTTAATGGTAGTTGTCTTTGTGGAAAGGCTGTTGCCTGTTCGTGCTGCTGTCAGCTTGGCAAGGGCGCCGATATCTCCTGCGTGAAGTTCTTTTACCTCAATGGCCTTACTTCCCTGCATCACATACAGCTTGCTGATTTTCTCTTCAATATCCTTATCCACGTTGTAAATCATATCATCCGTTTTCAAAACACCGGAATTCACTTTAATCAGAGAATACTTTCCGATAAACGGGTCTACGATGGTTTTCCAGATATAAGCGGATTTTGCCTTGGAAAAATCATAATCCGCATGATAAATTTCATTGGTTTTCATATTAATTCCGGCAACTTCCCTGTTTTCAGGGCTGGGGAAATATTTGATAATGTCATCAAGCAGAGTATACATACCCTGGCAGAGAACATTGGAACCCATAGTCATCGGAACGATACTGCCGTCACATACGTTGATGCGGAGCGCAGCCCTTATTTCTGCCTCTGAGAAGGTTTCTCCTCCAAAATAACGTTCCATCATCTCTTCACTTGTTTCGGCAACTGATTCCATTAAAGTATCACGGCATATCTGCAGATTGGGCTTATTGTATTCAGGGACTTCACATTCCACTACTTCCTTGCCCTGCCATCTGTTTCCTGTTTCCGTGATGACATTAACATATCCCACGAATTTTTCATTTTCACGAATCGGCAGATGGAAAGGCGCCATTTTCTTTCCGAACATAGCCGTCATATCCTCCACAACCTGACGGAAGGATGCATTATCAACATCCATATTACTTACATAAATCATACGGGGCAGTTTATACTTTTCACATAACTCCCAGGCTTTCTGTGTTCCCACTTCCACACCGGATTTGCCGTTTACAACAATAATAGCTGCTCCTGCTGCGCTGATTGCTTCTTCCACTTCTCCCGCAAAATCAAAAAAGCCGGGTGAATCAATAATATTTATCTTATAGCCTGCCCATTCAATGGGAATAACGGAAGAACTGATAGATATCTTACGTTTCTGCTCTTCCTTACCGAAGTCACTGACAGTATTTCCATCTTCCACTTTACCGAGACGTGATGTAATGCCTGATAAATATGCCATTGCTTCTGCCAGACTGGTTTTGCCGCAGCCGCCATGTCCCAGCAAAACAACGTTTCTAATCTTGTCAGTTGTGTAAATATTCATATAGGTTCCTCCAATTTATGTGTTATTTGGGCATTTTGCCAACTTTTTCAGCAATTTTTATTTCTTCACCAGAAAACCCATGAGTATATTTTACTAAATTTTCAAACTTTTTACAAGTAAAATGATGCACTTTACACATATTTTTATCACAGGCATTTCATGCAAAATTATGCATAAAAATTGCACGCATCTGCACCTTTTATCTTTCTCAACGCTCATATTGACTTTCACACGTTAAAGTGTTATATTTTTGAGTGAATTGAAGCATTGCTTCAATGATTCTTTTTCTGAGAGGAATTTACTATGAAAAACAAGAATTTAACCTGCGGCTTCATCGGCCTTGGTCTGATAGGCGGTTCCATCGCCAGAGCACTTCGCCGGTTCTATCCGGACTGCGAATTAATCGGATATGACATTCAGCAGAAAGCTACCATGCTGGCAGTCAGGGAAGGAGTGCTTAACACTGCCCTTCCTGAAATAAATGATGCCTTTAAAGAATGCGACTATATTTTCTTATGCGCCCCTGTATCCTTTAACGACGAGAATCTGTTAAAGCTGAAACAGTTTCTCTCCCCTGACTGTCTTTTAACGGATGTGGGCAGCGTAAAAACAGATATCCATAAACATATAGAAGCGCTGAATCTAAGCAGCCAGTTTATCGGCGGACATCCCATGGCCGGCAGCGAACGCACCGGTTATGCAAATTCCAAAGCAATTCTGCTGGAAAATGCCTATTATATTCTTACCCCGACAAATGAAGTCCCCCGGGAGAAAATTACCGCTTACAGGGAACTGGTGGCATCACTGGGCGCAATTCCCCTTGTTATTTCCTACAAACAGCATGATTATGTAACAGCTGCTATCAGCCATCTTCCTCATGTAATTGCAGCCTCCCTGGTCAATCTTATCAAGGATTCCGATTCTCCTGAAGGCATTATGAAAATGATTGCTGCAGGGGGCTTTAAGGATATTACGCGGATTGCCTCTTCTTCTCCCGCCATGTGGCAGCAAATCTGCATGACCAATACGGAAAATATAGTTGAGCTCCTGGAAACCTATATTGAATCTCTCAAATCCATTCAGGAAAAAATCAGGCAGCGTAAAGAAGATTCCGTTTATGAATTTTTTGATCAGGCAAGACGTTACCGTGATTCCTTTATTGATGCTTCAAGAGGCCCTATTAAAAAATCCTATTCCGTCAGCATTGAAATTGCCGACGAACCGGGCACTCTTGCTTCCATTGCCACTATTCTTGCAGATAACAGCATAAGCATTAAAAATATCGGTATTATTCATAACAGAGAACAGGCAAGCGGCGCTCTCGGAATTGAATTTTATGACCCCGAAAGCATTGAAGCCGCAAAGAACATTCTCATTCCCAAAGGATACATAATACACGAAAAGGCTTAAAATATCAGTTCACTGTCCCAGATGGCGGCGCCTGTACCCTGAAATACTTCATTAAGGCGCCGGTTTATCTGCTCTTTTGTAACTCCCTTTTTCATGATGATCTGCAAAAAGCCGCCTCCGCCGGCACCGGCAATAAACCTGCCGTCAATCAAATCCTCCATTACCATAAAAATCTGGTCAATACAAAGATTTGTCGCTCCTTCATCCAGCTGCAGGGATAATTCAAAATGACGGTTAAACAATCTTGCCAGTTCATCAATATCTCCCTTTTCCAACGCTTTCCGCATCATAAAGGCGGTCTCCTTCATTGCCGATAAAGCCTCCACTGATGCCTTTCTGCCTCCCACATAATTTCCTACCACTTCACGGAGCAGATTCCTTGCCAGCCTTCTCTGCCCTGTATATACAATGGCAAATCTTTCGTTAAGCTCCTTTTTCGCTTCCTCCGGTACGACAATATAATCCACATGAAGAATCTGGCGGACTCCCGGCTTACTGGTAATCATTTTAATACCGTTCGTCATACCTCCCACCTGGTCCTGCCAGCCTCCTCCTGTACTCATAATCTGTTCCATGCAAAGCACAATATCATAGAGCGCACTTTCCGTCACACTGCTTCCGGTAAAAGCAAGAAGGGCTTTTGCGCAGGCTCCCGCAAGAATACTGCTTGTACCAAGACCTGACCCCTTCGGCACGCCTACCACCTTAGTGGAAAGATAAATACCGCCTCCCAGCTCCTTAAGCAATTCCTCCAGCCGGGGTTCCTCCTTTTTCTTTTCATAAGAAATAATGCCGCAGGCTAAAAGAGCTGCCTTATGCAGCGCAAAGTGATCATAAGGATTCATACAGTCCCTGATTTCATCGGTGCTGTGTATAGTTGTCTTTACATCAAGGTCCGCACTTTCAAATTGAATTTCCGGTTCATCCAGTTTACGCACCGTGACCTGAACCGGTAAAATGCCGTTCAGCTTAATCGCTGCATTTAAAACCACACCGCCCTGTTCATTGCAGTAGGGCGGAGTATCCGTCCATCCACCTCCCCAGTTTACCCTTAGAGGCAGAGAAACAAAAACCTCATTTTCCGTAATTTTCAGCTTGCTTTCTTCTCTTCTGTTTTCCAGTGCACTTTCAAAAACCTGCTTTTTTATGGTATCAAAGCATTTACTTTCCATGCCCAGGGCATAATAAATGCGCATGGCAGTTTTATAATCACTTTCTTCTGCCCGCTGTACCAGCCGGCGTGACACCTTTTCAGGTATTTCTCCTCCGAAAATCCTTAGCGCATCCTTATAATACACTCCGGCAGTCAGCTTTTTCACAAATACATCCGCCAGAATTTTATTCCTGAGTTCTGTTTTATATGGCAGCACCGCTTCTACATCCGCCTGATTAAAACTGCTGAACAAACTGGTTCTTTTCAGCCGGAGCCATTCTTCCGTTTCCTTCTTATCAGCTTCTCCTCTTGCCATTTTAACTAAAAACAAAGAGCTTTCCACTGCCTTTTGTCTGTCGGCACAGACAGGATACAAATCCGCAAACCAAAGATAATGTTCCTCATCCTTCCAGACAGCTTCCACGGGTACCTGATAGTAATCCAGCACGTCCTTAAGCCAGCCGCCCAGAAAGGACGTGTTTCCCTCATAAGTTCCTTTAGGATTATCCTCTGCTCCGTATACTCTTGCCACAAACTGTCCGTCAGTTTGTTTTACGCAATGCACGACTACATTTTCCGGTATTACAACCTTATCGATTTCCACCTGGGACAGTATAGCTCCGGATTTCACCCGGGCATCGGGACCCACATAGCTGTCCTCCAGATAACAGCCCTCTCCAATGCACTCTTCCCTGCACACGAAGCTGTTATGGGAAGCAAATCTTTTCTGTTCCACATTAGAGCAAATGCAGCTCTGCCAATTCAGAAATTCATAATCAGCCATTTTATCCGTAACCAGATGCAGAAGCTCCTTTGTTGTTCCGAAATGAATAAACTCCGCCGGAGATAAACAGATTACCTTCATGGAAAAGCCGGATAAAGCTTCCCAGATTTTTTTCCTGCATTCAGCCAGTTCTTCGCAAAAGCTCCCCTCCGGCGCCTGCTTATAAAAATCCTCAAGAGTGGATTTTTTTGCAAGGGGATAAAGAAAATCTCCGTAAAAACTGATTCTTGAACGCTCATTTACAAAACTGTCATACTTAACATCATCTATTTTTCCATCGGTACTGATTAATGACATCAGGGAATTTAATAAATCACAATCGAATAAAACAGCTCCCGTATCCAGGTCCACATTTCCCTGCTCATTCACCGCTCCCAGGCTGCGGAGCTGCTCTTCCGACTGTTTATGCAGGAAACGTTCCACCATCCCGTCTTCTCCCCGCAGAAAAACGCCGTGTTCTTTTCCTGTGCTGACATGCTCCTTAATGGAAATGGCAGCTGCCCCTTTAAACTGAAAATCAAGCTGCAGGGAATTGAACAAAAGCAGTACATCACCTGATAATACCAGCATGCCGTCACGAATTCTTCCTGCCACAGCAGACATGACAATCATAAATTCATCAAAAAGAGTGGAAGGTTCCCCATTGGGAAGCTGTCTCGGCACGGGTGAAAAAAGTTTTCCGCAAACACTGTACTGAGGCACACGCTTGCTGTCCCCACCGGAATGAATTACCAATACCTTTTTGCCCGCAAAGCAGGTTCCTGTATCTCCGCCATTCTCCTGTGCCAGATATTTAAGCACATTAAAGGTTGCACCGCCTGAGCCCACTCTCTTTCCTTCCGGATCAGGCAGCACCACATACTTACAATGGGCAGGCAGCATTTTCTTTTCCAGCCGGTAAGATATCTCAAGACGATAGCTTAAAGCCTGGGCTTCATTGGATGCCGTCAGTATGACATAATCCCAGCCCCTGCCTTCCCGGACTGCAATTTCGTAATCCTTCCATGCTTCTATATAGCTCTGTCTCAAAAACAGATTTTTGATTCTCGTTCCCGAATACGCGCCCATCCTCTTTTGATTCCTTTCACACAAAGTATTATTATTATTCCCATTGCGCCGCCTGAGACATCAATAAACACATCCCTGACTGACGCATGTCTTCCCGGCACAAAATATTGATGCAGTTCATCCGCACCTGCCGAAACAAAAAGTTGTAAAAGCACAAGAATAAAGCCTGCCCTTAAATTTTTCATCCACATGACCACTATGCCGTAAGACAAAAAGCCCACCGCCATATATTCCGTAAAATGGGCAAGTTTTCTGATAATATCTTCTGCCCCGTCTGCCGCCGCATATATCACTTCCGCGCTGTTTTCTCCCACAAACAGCTTGTAATAGGTATTCATTAAAAATTCTGTAACCCTCATGCTGAGGGCTGAGGAACTTTCCCCGTCATCTGCCGAAAACTGAAATATCATGACATATACCGCTGCAAGCAGAATGAGCCCAAGGACAGTAATTATTTTCTTTGTATATTTTTGCATAATCCGCCAATCTTAAAAATACCATAAGCTGCACTTATGGTATTTTTACTTAATGGAATTTCATAAAAAACTATCTGTAAAAAAACAGGCATCCCCAAAGGAGAAAAACCGGTATTTTTCCTTAATCGCTTCTTCATACGCACTGAGCACATGCTCTCTTCCCGCCAGAGCTGAAACAAGCATCACAAGAGTGGACTCCGGCAGATGGAAATTAGTAATCAGACAATCAAGTACCTTAAACTGATAACCGGGATAAATAAAAATTTCCGTATTTCCGCAGCACTCTTTAAGCAGGCCGTCTTTGTCCGCAGCGCTTTCAACTGTACGGCAGCTGGTGGTTCCCACACAGATAACACGTCCGCCGCTTTTTTTTGTATCATTAATCATATCCGCTGCTTCCTGTGATATCTGATAATATTCCGAATGCATATGATGCTCCAGTATATTTTCCGCCTTAACGGGACGAAAAGTTCCAAGGCCTACATGCAAGGTCACATAAGCAAGCTTTATCCCTTTTTCTTCTATCCTGTCAAGCAGCTCTTTTGTAAAATGAAGTCCTGCCGTAGGGGCAGCTGCGGAACCGTCATATTTGGCATAAACTGTCTGATAGCGGTTCTTATCCTGAAGCTTATGGGTAATGTAAGGAGGAAGGGGCATTTCACCCAGCTTATCCAGCACTTCCTCAAAAATACCTTCATATTCAAACCGAATCAGCCGGTTTCCTTCCTCAACAATATCTGTCACTTCTGCCTTCAGTAGTCCATCACCAAAAGAAATTCTGGTGCCCGGTTTCGCTTTTTTACCGGGCTTTACCAGAGTCTCCCAAATATTTCCTTCCCTTCTTTTAAGGAGAAGCACTTCAATAGATGCCCCTCCCGAAGAACTCCCTGCACAGCCCGAATTTTCCTTCACACCCATAAGCCTTGCCGGCAGCACCTTTGTATTATTTAGTACGAGACAATCTCCCGGATGGAGATAATCTATAATATTCCGGAAAACCTCATGCTTTATTTCTCCTGTGTTTTTATCCACCATGAGAAGTCTTGAAGCGGAACGGTCCTTAAGCGGGTCCTGGGCTATCAGCTCCTTAGGCAAATCAAAATAAAAGTCTGAGGTTTTCATTTCTGCTCCTGTCATTACAGCTTAGCTCCTTTTAAAAAGGCAACATAACCTCTTTTGGTCTCATATACGTCAGCCTTGCTGGTAGCTTCCCAGGGTGCATGCATGTTGAGAACAGCCACACCGCTGTCAATCACATTCATACCGTACAGCGCCAGAATATAAGCAATGGTTCCGCCGCCTCCAAGGTCTACTTTTCCAAGCTCCGCTGTCTGGAAATTAATGTTTTCCTTATCAAATATTTCCCTTAAATGAGCAAGATATTCCGCATTGGCATCATTGGAGCCTGATTTTCCTCTGGATCCCGTAAACTTATTAAATACCATGCCGCCGCCTAAGTAAGCCACATTTTTCTTATCAAAGCTTGATGCGAAGGAAGGGTCAAAGGCACTGCTGACATCAGAAGAAAGCATACAGGAATTGGTAAGGCATCTTCTGAGCGCCAGTTCACTGTACTGTCCGAGAAGATTCATCACTTCCGCAACAGTATTTTCAAAGAATCTTGACTGCATACCGGTAGCGCCCACACTTCCGATTTCTTCTTTATCCACCAAAAGACAGCAGGCTGTGCGTTTTGATTCTTCCACTTCCAGCATTGCCTTCAAAGATGAGAATGCACATACCCTGTCATCCTGTCCGTATGCCAGAATCATGCTTCTGTCAAAACCGGCTTCCCTTGCTTTTCCTGCAGGTACAACTTCCAGTTCCGCAGAAATAAAATCCTCTTCTTCTATTTCATAATTTTCTTTCAAAATAGCAAGAATTCCCTTCTTTACAGCTTCTTTTGCCGCACCTTTTTCTTCCTTATCCTTTTTTTCTTCCTTATCTTTTTTATCAATAAGGAAAGGTTTATTTCCAATTATCAAATCAAGGGCTTCTCCTTCAATTACCTTGGATGCCTTCTTTTCCAGCTGTTCCTGGGCAAGATGAATTAAAAGATCCGAAATAAAGAATACCGGGTCATCTTCATTTTCACCTACGGCAAGCTCTATGGTAGTTCCGTCTTTCTTTACGATAACACCATGAAGGGCAAGTGGAATGGTCACCCACTGATATTTCTTTACACCGCCGTAATAATGGGTGTCAAGGTATGCAAATCCGCCCTCCTCATAAAGAGGATTCTGCTTTACATCCAGCCTGGGGGAATCAATATGAGCGCCCAGAATATTCATTCCCTCTTCCATAGGCTTTTCACCGATTCTGAACATGGCAATTGCCTTGTTCATGCATACGGCATATACCTTATCGCCTTTTTTTAATTTACCTTTTTCTTTAATAATTTCCTGCAGTTCTTTATAACCGTCTTTTTCTATGGTATTGACAATGGTATCCACGCATTCTCTTTCCGTTTTACCCATATCAAGGAACTGCATATATTCTTTGGCAAATTCATCCACTTCCTTCAGCTGTTTATGGCTGTAGGTTTCCCACGTGTTTTTCTTTTCCATATTATTGTCATTCCTTTCCTTAACTTCTGAGTTCAATTCCAAGACTTTCCAGGCCATTCAATATCTTTTTCATAGCAGCCGCTACATCCCCTTCCTCCAGCGTTCTGTCCTTTGCACGGAAGGTAATGGAATAAGCTACAGACTTAAAGCCCGCTTTAATCTGTTCTCCTTCATAAATATCAAACAGCTGGCAGCTTTCCAGAATTTTGCCGCCTCTCTGCTCAATCACAGCTTCAATCTGACCTGCAAGAATTTCCTTCGGAACAACCATACTGATATCTCTTGATACAGCAGGATATTTGGCAACTCCCTCGTATTTTCTGTCAAAAGTAGCTCTTTCCACAATATAAGGCATATCCAGTACAGCAATATACGCTCTTGTACCGATATCATAATTATCGCATACAGTAGGATGAACCTCTCCGAGATAACCTACGGTTACGCCGTCATATTCAATATCAGCCTGACGTCCGGGATGAAGGAAAGGCTTGCCTGACTTGGGATTGTACACTGTTTTCTTTTTTAATCCAATGGACTCAAAGAACTCTTCCACAACGCCCTTCATGGTGAAGAAATCACCTTCACCATACATTCCCAAAGTAAACTGCATTCTTTCATCAGGCAGCTGTGTCAGCGGGAACTGATAAGGCAGATAAATATTGCCAAGCTCATACAGTCTTACATCCTTGTTTCTTCTGTTATAGTTGGTTGCCAGAGAGGTCAGCATGCCGTTTAAGGATATGGTTCTCATAATAGAGAAATCTTCTCCCAACGGGTTAGCAATTACCACTGTATTCCTAAGCGGTGAATCTTCGGGAATCAGCAGTTTGTCAAATACCCTGGGGCTTTCAAAGGAATAAGTCATTCCCTGTGAAAATCCGCAGTATTCTGCAATATCTCTTGCCTTCTGCTCAATGCGGAGTTTAAAGGAAAGCTTTCCTGCTGTTGCGGCGCCTGCAGGCAATGTGGTAGGAATCTTGTCATATCCAAAAAATCTTGCCACTTCCTCTGCAATATCAGCACAGCACAGGATATCCTGTCTGTAGGTAGGTGCAATCAGCTCATTTGTGCTTTCATCATATTCAATTTCCAGCATCTTAAAAATGCTCATCATATCTTCTACAGAAACATCTGTGCCCAAAAGGTCATTGATTCTTTCCGGTTCAAATTTAATTCTTTCTTCATCCTTCATAGGCTGGCATACATCTACCATGCCGCTTACCACTTCACCGCAGCCAAGCTCGGAAATCAGCTGACAGGCACGGTTAATGGCAGCTTCCGCATTATGAGGGTCAAGTCCTTTTTCAAATTTACCGGATGCGTCCGTACGAAGCCCCAGCCTTTTTGCCGATTTACGGATATTCGCTCCGTTAAAGGTCGCAGCTTCAAAAAGCACTGTTTTCACATCATCGGTAATCTTACTGTTTTCACCGCCCATGATTCCTGCAATACCGATTTCTTTTTCCGCATCACAAATCATAAGAATATCTTTATCCAGCTTCCTTACCTGCTCATCCAATGTCTGGAATTTATCTCCGTCAGCTGCCCTGCGCACAATAATCTTATGACCTGCAATTGTATCCAAATCAAAGGCATGCATGGGCTGGCCGTATTCTTCCATAACATAATTAGTGATATCCACCAGATTATTAATAGGACGGATGCCGCTGGCACGAAGTCTTCTCTGCATCCATTCCGGTGAAGGCGCGATTTTAATGTTGGTACATACCCTCGCGCAATATCTGGTACATAAATCAGGATCTTTCACCTCAACGGAGATATAATCATTTACATTTTCGCCGTTTTCCTTCACTTCCACTACAGGAGGAACAAAGGGCTTGCGGAAAGTAGCCGCAGCTTCCCTTGCAATACCAAGCACGCTGTAGCAGTCCACTCTGTTGGATGTAATTTCATATTCGAAAACTGTGTCCCTCATTCCCAGGGCTTCCACAGCATCTGCACCTACCTGAGCATCCTCCGGGAAAATATAAATACCGAATTCCGGCGCTTCCGGATACATATTTCTGTCAGAGCCAAGCTCTTCAATAGAACACATCATTCCGTTGGACGGTATGCCGCGAAGTTTTCCTGCCTTAATCTTAATTCCTTCCTCCGGCATAGGACCTCCGTCATGACCGCCTGCTACCTTTCCGCCGTCAAGCACCACGGGAACCTTATCACCCTCTTTCACATTGGGCGCACCGGTAACAATCTGAATTACCTCACTTCCGATATTTACCTGACATACAATCAGCTTATCCGCATCCGGATGCTTTTCAATTTTCTCAATCTGTCCTATTACTATCTTTTCCAGATTTTTATCAAGTCTTTCATAATTTTCAACTTTTGTACCTGTAAGGGTCATTGCGTCGCAATATTCCTGATCAGCGCAATCCAGCTCAGGTACGTATGCTTTTATCCATGACAATGCTGTATTCATTTCTTTTCCTTCCTTTCCCTAGAACTGTTTTAAGAAACGTATATCATTTTCATAAAGCAGTCTCATATCATCAATTTCATATTTAAGGAGTGCAATTCTTTCAAGTCCCACACCGAATGCAAATCCTGAATATTCCTCCGGATTAATGCCGCTCATGGTGAGTACGTTGGGATGCACCATACCGCAGCCTAAGATTTCAATCCAGCCTGAACCTTTGCAGAAACGGCAGCCTTTTCCGCCGCACTTGAAACAGGAAACATCCATTTCAGCGCTGGGCTCTGTGAAATTGAAATGATGAGGACGGAACTTAACCTTTGTTTCCTCTCCGAACATTTCCCTTGCAAATTCCGCCAAAGTTCCCTTTAAGTCTGCAAATGTAATATGCTTGTCAATAACAAGCCCTTCAACCTGATGGAAGGAAGGTGAATGTGTGGCATCCACTTCATCGGAACGGAATACCCTTCCCGGTGCAATCATACGAATCGGAAGCTTTCCTTTTTCCATTTCATGAACCTGGGTTCCTGAGGTCTGTGTTCTTAAAAGGAAATCGCCATTGATATAAAAGGTGTCCTGTTCATCCTTTGCAGGATGGTCTGCAGGAATATTTAATGCCTCAAAATTATAATAATCGGTTTCGATTTCCGGTCCTTCCACTACTTCATAACCCATTCCCACGAAAATTCTTTCCACCTCTTCAAGGGCTATGGTATTGGGATGACGATGACCCACATTATTCTTTTTGGCAGGAAGAGTAACATCAATGGTTTCTCCCTTCAGTCTTCCCTCTAATGCCAATGCCTTCATCTTATCCGTTGCCTTTTCCAGCACCTCTTCAATTTCGGAACGGACTTCATTCACCATCTGTCCGACTTTCGGTCTTTCTTCAGGCGCAACGTCTTTCATTCCTTTCAGAAGAGCCGTAAGTTCACCCTTCTTTCCAAGATAATTGACACGGATCTCGTTCAACTTATCCAATGCCTGACTGCTCTGAGCGCTTGTAGCTTCAATCTGCTTTAAAGCTTCCGCTTTAATCTGCTCCAATTTTTCTTTCATGGTTTTCTTTCCTTTCTCCTCTTTCATTTCTCTGTGCACGTTCTGCAAACTTTCTTTGACATAAAAAAATCCCATGCAACAATATGCATGGGACGAATCTTTTTTGTAATCCGCGGTACCACCCAAGTTCCTGCCATAAAGCAGACACCTCATTCACGTAACGTGTGCTGACGTCCGAATTTACTTGCTCCATCCTGAAAATCTGCTTTGGACACACAGGATATTCGTTCTATTCGGAAGCTCCGGTGGGAAATTCGCTTCGGTTATCTGAACTTAAGGAAGCTTTCAGCCGGTGACTTCCTCTCTCTGATAGAAAATAACGTGCTACTGACACCTTCATTGCTTTTTCTTTATAAACAACTGTATTTATTTTAGATTAGGTTAACTTCCTTGTCAAGTATTTACCTGGTTTTTCTTTTTCCTACAAAAAACTGAAATGCGGGTTTAAAATACCTGTTTAAGAAAGCGCCTGCCATGACAATATACATACAGGCATACAGCCAGAGCATTAAAATAATAATGGTAGTCAGGCTGCCGTAAATACTGAAACCATTGAATTTATCCACATAAATGGAAAAGAACCAGGAAATGATGCTCCATCCCACTGCCGCAATCACCGCTCCCGGCAGCTGCATCTTAAATCCCATTTTTCCTCCGGGCACATATGTATACATCAGCGCAATCACTATGGTGATAATAAACCACACAAAGAAAATTCTGAAATGTGACAGCAGGTTGAATAAATAAGACACCTGGGGAATCATTCCTTCCACAATATCAATTAATGTATTACCGAACACTGTTACAAATAAAGAAAGAATGGTAAGCACCAATATCAAAAATGTATAAAGACTTGCCACAATCCGAAGAACCACATAGTTTCTGTTTTCTTCCACATCATTAATGGCATTGAGTCCGCGCATTAAAGCCAGCATACCCTTTCCCGCAGACCATAAGGTCACTACAGCCGTAATGGAAATAACCCCTATTGATTTATCATAGACCTCACTGATTATATTCGTCAGCAGAGACTTCATTGTATCAGGGGCGATTTCATTGACAGCATTCATTAAATTTGCTTCGGTCAGCGGTGTATAGGGAATTACCGAACACAAAAGCATCAGCATGGGAATTAAAGACAAAAAAAGAAAAAAAGCCGTGCTTGCTGCAAATGTGCTGATATTCTTTCTATTCATATGTTTACCGAAATCATAGCCAATAAAGATAAGCCTTCTAAGCATTTATTTACTCCACTTGTAATTCATATTTTTATTAATAAATCTTTTTTATCTGACAACCGGGATAAAAGAACATAAGTATCTCTTCGCAGCTTTTTCCCGCATTTCCCATGGCTCCGGCTCCGTTCTGGCTCATACCCACGCCATGACCGTACCCGCCGCCAAGTATAGTATATCCTATCACACTTTCTTCATCTTTTACAATATCTAAAATCAGGTAAGCGCTGGGAAGCAGACCTGTACTTTCCATTTCCGTGTCATCCTGCCTTTTAACTGCCCCGCCATTGTTTAAAATATAACGTATATTATATTCTGACAGAATTTTATAGGTTCCCTTGTTTGTTTCAACCAATAGTTCATCTGCTACGCCGCCTGCTCTCCTTTTCAGGACGCTGATATTATAAATCTTATCAAAAGCCGCCGGAGGTTCTGTCAGATATTCATCCGTATCTTTTTCTGTATCTGTTCCGGCAAAGGTAAGCACTTTGCTGTTATCCGCCTGAAACCTCTGCTGCAATCTGTCTGACATTTCCTTCACATCAAGGTTCTTTACTTCATATGTCCAGCGGTACCATGCTTCATCCTTTTCGTAATCCCCTTCATGTATATTCATGATATATTCCCTGAACACCTCTTCACTTATCATGCTTTCACCGCCTGCGTCGTCTTCCTCACCATTTTCTCCGTCTGCAATATGAAGAGAGGTCAAATAAGGCATTTCCTCACTGCTTTCCGCTTTCCATACTCCGGCATCTGTACCAAATCCGCAGGAAGTGGAATAATAATAGGTACTTACCGCCTCATCGCCATAATACAACAGGTTACCCGTAGTCTCCTTTACTGCCTTTGTAGAATTTACATTTTCCGTTATATTGTTATATACCTGATAGCTGACGCTGTCATCCACATGGGCTCCAATCCCCGAAAGTCCCGGCGTCATTAAATACCGGTAGGCATAAGTTCTGGCACAAACAGCCTGGGCTTTCAATGCTTCCATGGAATAAGATGCAGGCATTTCACTGGGCACTACAGAATACAGATATTCCTCCAGAAGCAGATCATTAATCAAAACCAGTCCATCGGCTGTCTTCGCAATCTCCATTTTTCCCCGGCAGGACGGAATTCCCTGGTTTCTTGTCAGTGAAAGAATCTGTATCTCTCCCGACTTTACGGAAGGTGTCAATTCCGCTCTGTCTCCCTTTAAATACTCGCTTTCAGAATCCAGTACTATTTTCTCGCCTTTTCTTAGCTCCTTTGTAATTCTTTCCCCGTAAGGTCCATAAGTAAGATAAGCATCGCAGTTCACACTTAAACTGATGCTGTCATGATAAAGGGAAGCAAATCCGTTTGTTTTAACCGCCACCCTGATGCTTTCCATATTTTCCTTGCGCATAATCAAGGCCGCACATATTTTGCCGTCATCCACAACAAAATCCGTAAAATCATATCCGATTCTAAGCTCCTGCCTGCCGGCTTCTCTAAGTTCCTCATACAGCTGATAGATTCTGCAGTTTTCGTCTATGTCAAAGGTTCCTTCCCCCTCTATTTCCAGTTCCTCTTCCGAAAGCCGCAGAAGCTTTCCGTTTATTCTCTCTTCCTTACTTTTTACCGCCGTCAGCCGGCCTTCTTTAAAAGTCAGGTCCGCAACACTTTCCCTTGTTACCTTATTTTCCTCATCCCCCTGCTGTAAAACGTAATTTATTTCATGATTTTTATAAAAAAACATCACCTGTGCTTCATCTGCTTCCATAATCCACAGATTAGACAGCGTAAAGCCTTTTCTTTGTCTTTCCTTTACCGTTAGCAAAGTACTGCCGTCCAAATATGCTGTTACTGTCGAAAAAGAACAATCACCAAAACTTTTCGCTTTACACAGATAAGTATTACCGTTATCATCAATCATTGTTTCTTCTGTAATTTCCGCCAGCAGATTCATTTCCTTTGTTGTAATAATGTCATCCAATCCTAAAATATAGAGAATTTTGTCAAAAGAATCATACCAGTCTTTTTTGAGCAGATAAAATCCCTCTTTATACTTCTCCTTTAAAACCAGCTTTTCCATCTCTGCCTTTTCAAGCGGCAATATTGAAATAAGCTCTATGTAATCTTCATAAAAAATATATTCTCCGGCTTTTCCTGCATATTTCTTCTCCATTTCTGTAATCCAGGACTTTATCTGATTGGCCCTGTCTTCATTTGCCGGATTTGCCTCTTCTTTTTCAGCTACAGCCTCCATCAGAATCATCATATCGCTTATGCTGATACCTTCTCCCACAGGCTGTTTTAATTTAAAAACCTTTTCATCTTTCCAAATCAGCCATATAAAAAAACAGGTGCAAAAAATAATAAGCGCTAATTTTATAATAATTCTTAATTTTTCTTTCATCCAATTTTACCCTTCGCTTATTTGCAAAAGAAAAGCAGCCTGTTAAGGCTGCTTTTCTTTTGTTATCCCCAAAATGCCGGTTCCTGTCTTTTGACTCCTAGCCAAGCTAGGTGGGTGACCGCAATCTCACTTTTGCCTTCCCTTCCAATCCTCAAATGAGTGAGGGCTTGACAGCCGCCAGATGATATAGGAATCCCGTTTAAAGTATCTGTAGGTTCAAAAATAACAGGAGTTGTCGCACATCTCAGGTTGTTTTTATTATATCCAATATAGAGCTAAAATACAACTGGAAAATTTAACGAAATATATTACTGTTTATCTTTCTATTGCAATAACTAAGAGACCGCTGCGTAAAGCGGCGGTCTCTGTTCCTGACAATAGAAAGTTGGCAAAACGTGCTTTCTATTGTTTAAAATCCTGATTTTACTATTTTATAACTGAGGTCCTGCTGCAACTAAAGCCTTTCCAGCTTCATTGCCTTCATATTTTGCAAAGTTCTTAATGAATCTTCCGGCTAAATCCTTAGCCTTTGTTTCCCATTCAGAAGCATCTGCATATGTATCACGAGGATCAAGAATACCTGTATCTACACCAGGAAGTTCTGTAGGAACTTCAAAGTTGAAGTAAGGAATCTTCTTTGTAGGTGCATTCAGGATATCACCATTCAGGATTGCATCGATGATACCACGGGTATCTTTAATGGTGATACGCTTACCGGTACCGTTCCATCCGGTATTTACAAGGTATGCTTTAGCACCGTTTGCTTCCATCTTCTTAACCAGCTCTTCGCCGTACTTTGTAGGATGCAGCTCTAAGAATGCCTGTCCAAAGCAAGCAGAGAAGGTAGGTGTGGGCTCTGTAATTCCACGCTCTGTACCAGCCAGCTTAGCTGTGAAACCTGACAGGAAATAATACTGTGTCTGTTCAGGAGTCAGAATAGATACAGGAGGAAGTACGCCGAAAGCATCTGCTGACAGGAAGATTACATTCTTAGCTGCCGGTGCAGAAGAAACAGGGCGAACAATATTCTTAATGTGATTAATCGGATAAGATACACGTGTATTTTCAGTTACGCTCTTATCATTGAAATCAATCTTGCCTTCAGCATCCAGAGTTACGTTCTCAAGAAGAGCGTCACGCTTGATTGCATTGTAAATATCAGGCTCAGAATCTTTGTCAAGGTTGATAACCTTAGCATAGCAGCCGCCTTCAAAGTTGAACACACCATTGTCATCCCAGCCGTGCTCGTCATCACCGATAAGCAGACGCTTGGGATCTGTTGACAGAGTTGTCTTACCTGTACCTGAAAGACCGAAGAAAATAGCTGTATTTTCGCCGTTCATATCTGTGTTTGCAGAGCAGTGCATGGAAGCAATACCCTTCAAAGGCAGATAGTAGTTCATCATGGAGAACATACCTTTCTTCATTTCTCCGCCGTACCATGTATTTGCAATAACCTGCTCACGGCTTGTAATGTTAAACATTACTGCTGTCTCTGAGTTCAGACCTAACTCTTTATAATTTTCAACCTTTGCCTTGGAAGCGTTGTAAACAACGAAATCAGGTTCAAAGTTCTCAAGTTCTTCAGCTGTAGGCTGGATAAACATATTCTTAACGAAATGAGCCTGCCAAGCTACTTCCATGATAAAACGGATTCCCATACGGGTATCTTTATTTGCACCGCAGAATGCATCTACTACAAAAAGTCTCTTATTGGAAAGTTCTTTCAGTGCAAGTTCCTTTACTGCATTCCATGCTTCTTCTGTAGCAGGGTGGTTATCGTTCTTGTATTCATCTGAAGTCCACCATACAGTATCTTTGGAGTTTTCATCCATTACGATAAACTTATCTTTAGGAGAACGACCTGTATAGATACCTGTCATTACATTAACTGCACCAAGTTCGCTCACCTGACCTTTTTCAAATCCTTCCAGTTCAGGTTTGGTCTCCTCTTCAAATAACAGTTCGTAAGAAGGGTTGTACACAATTTCTGTAGTTCCGGTAATTCCATACTTGCTTAAATTGATTTCAGCCATTTTACATTTAACCTCTTTTCTTTAATATTAGATTCATACGCAGGACTGATAACACATATCCTGCATAATGGACTCTCTTAGTCTCAATTCCATATTATACATAATAAAACAAAAAAATCAATAAAAATCTTGAGAAACAGCAGGTTTATCAGTAAAATTAACTTTACACTCCCGCTCATACAATGACAAAATATTAAATATTTCTAAACAGCAAATTTTTACTTGTTTCAGGACAGTTCACATGATAAGATAGTGAATATCACTTTTTTCTGGCATATTCTAAAACATGTCCGAAATTTTATTCACCTTAATTATACACCAGCTTTTATGTATATATTGACTAAATCACCAAACAGAAAGGAGAATTTTTATGGAGCACAATATTTATTCCGAACTCACCCCCGATATTATACGTCTTGCTGAAACAGCCAGACAGGCAGACGTCATCGATACGGAGCTTTTTACCAAATATGACGTAAAAAGAGGCCTGCGTGATTTAAACGGAAAAGGCGTACTTGCCGGACTTACCAATATTTCCGATGTACGTGCTACCCAGATTGTCGACGGTGTTGCAAAGCCCGCCCACGGCAGGTTATTTTACCGCGGCTATGATGTAAAAGATTTAGTGGGAGGCTTTACAAAAGACAATCGCTTTGGCTTTGAAGAGATTACTTATCTTCTGCTTTTTGCAAAGCTTCCCAATGAGACGGAACTGGCTTCCTTCCGGGAAATGCTTGCCGGATACCGCACGCTTCCCACCAGCTTTGTCCGCGACATAATAATGAAGGCTCCCAGCAGCGATATGATGAATACCCTGGCCCGCAGCGTGCTGACACTATACTCTTATGATGACAGGGCAGATGATGTTTCCCTGCCTAACGTCCTTCGCCAGTGCCTGCAGTTAATCAGCCTGTTTCCGCTTTTATCCATTTATGGTTATCAGGCTTACTGCCACTACCATGACGGAAAGAGTTTATTTATTCATCAGCCTGACCCTGCTTTGTCCACAGCGGAAAATATTTTACATATTCTCCGGCCCGACAGCTCCTATACGCCTCTGGAGGCAAAGCTTCTTGATATTGCTCTTGTACTTCACATGGAGCATGGCGGCGGTAACAACTCTTCCTTTACCACTCACGTTGTTACCTCATCACTGACAGATACTTATTCTGTAATTGCTGCCGCAATCGGCTCCTTAAAAGGCCCACGCCACGGCGGCGCCAATATCAAGGTTGTCCAGATGTTTGAAGATATGAAGAAAGAGGTAAAAGACTGGGCTGATGAAGAAGAGGTTTCCTGTTACTTAAAGAAACTCCTTCATAAGGATGCCTTCGACCATGCAGGGCTTATCTATGGTGTAGGCCATGCTATTTACTCCAAATCCGACCCCAGAGCCGTTATTTTAAAATCCTTTGTGGAAAAGCTTTCTGTGGAAAAGGGGCTTGAAAAAGAATTTGCTCTTTATTCCCTCGTAGAAAAGCTTGCTCCTGAAATTATCTCCCAGGAAAGGCAGATGTACAAGGGCGTCAGCATCAATGTGGACTTCTATTCCGGCTTTGTATATCTTATGCTGGGCCTTCCCTTAGAGCTCTACACTCCTATTTTTGCCATGGCCCGAATTTCCGGCTGGAGCGCCCACCGTATGGAAGAACTGGCAAATAACGGTAAGATTATAAGACCTGCTTATAAACCAATCTGTGAAGATCAGACATATATAGATATTAAACAGAGAAAATAACAGCTTATTGCACTTAAAAGCGGTTTCCCACCGGAAACCGCTTTTATCATATAAAATATTCATTTACAAATCATTTATACACTTCTCATCTCATAATTCAGACGGATACTGTCATCCTCCACCTTTTCGGCAAATTTTCTTATAATTCTCTCTGCCGCTATGCTGCCGTTCTCAGGCGTCACATTGATTAAAACTGCCAGATACTGCATTCTGCCGCATCTGACAGCTACATCACCCTTTCGCAGCGAAGCGTTAATAACCGCTGTTAAAATATCCATTATCTTCTCTTCGTCATTTTCCTTTCCAATCACATTAAAAAAGATAATCTGAACTTCCTGACTGCGGTTTTCCCAATATCTTGAAATAACATAATATGCCTTTTGAAGACTTTCCTGTCCATCTGCCAAATCCAGCTCACGCCCCTGAAACTGACGTTTTAAGTGCAGGCGGTTAATAAAATCTTTCTCCTGTTCCGCCTCTGCCAGTTCGCTCTGTTTCATGGTATAAAAACGGTAGCTTCCCTTTCCGCTTTCCAGTACAAAATAAAGCGCCTTGTCCGCACAGGCATATAATACTTTAAAATCATCTCCGTCTTCGGGCTTACACGCAATTCCTGCAGATACTTCTATCTTTATGTCAAGTTCTTCCGGAATACTTTCATTAATTTCAAATTCTATGCCGGCAATAATTCTTCTTATAGTCTTTTTAAATTTATCTTTATCATAGGCATCTTCCAGAAAAATTCCGAACACATCACCCCTCATATGGCAGATACAGCTGTCTGTGCCTGTTTCTTCTTCCATAACCCGTGATATCCTGACCAGCATTTCCTCTTCCGCTGATGTGCCGAACAATTCTCCAATCTGTCTGAAATTATGAACATTGAGTAATATCAGATATCCTCTGTTTTTTTCGGAATTTACTTTAGTGATAAGCCTGTCCAGATTCTTTTTATAAATTGCCCTGGATATTTTATCTTTTTCAGGCACTCCGCTTCCGTCGCTGCGACTGCCAAACCGAATTACCTTTTCAATTCGTCCGCACAGGTCATCAGGTTCAAAAGGCTTCCTGATGAAATCCACAGCGCCCATTTTAAGACCTTTTTCTTCTACCTCTATATTTGTTTCAGCAGTTAAAAATATAACAGGAATTTCCGACAGCTCCGGTATTTCTTTTATCTTTTCAAAAACTTCAAATCCACTCATCTGGGGCATATTAATATCAAGCAAAATCAAATCGGGCACTGTATTTTTCAACACCTCCAGCGCCTTAACGCCGGATCTCACCGTCGTAATTTCATATTGCTCTTTTAATACTTCAACTGCACATTTCAAATTGGTGGCAACATCATCTACCATTAAAATGTGTTTCATAACCCCTTCACCGCCCTCTCATACATTTGAAAACCCTTCAGGTATTAAATACCAAGGAAATCCATTACCGTCTGCTTCATTTCGGATATTTCACAAATATGGTCATGCAGTACCGGTGCTGATTTTATTTCTTCTATTGCGGCAGGAATCTCTGTTCCTGATATCTCAGAAAGCTTGTCAACCAGTTCAAAATCTCCCATATTATCATACTGATTATCAACAGCATTCATAACGCTTCTTGTAAACTTATACGGGCTGGCCGTTGACGCGATTACCGCTGTTTTATTATCACCTGTTTCCTTCTTGAAT
Organism: Lachnospiraceae bacterium; assembly: GCA_017621815.1. Lineage (GTDB taxonomy): Bacteria > Bacillota > Clostridia > Lachnospirales > Lachnospiraceae > Suilimivivens. Next base: position 77,196 of record JAGASK010000033.1, read on the forward strand.
TTATTATAAACACTGGAAGCAACTGCCGTATGGGTATCGATGACATAACCTGTTTTTTCATATAAATCATGAATGGTCTGCGCTGTTTCTTCTTCACTGGCGTAATTGCCGTAAAAATCAGAAAGCTGACTCTTCATTTCCTCTGAAATGCTGTATTTGCCGTCCTTCTTAAGGGCATCCATCATTTCTTTATTCTTTTCGGCATCGTTTCCGGCAATTCTGTAAATCAGCCTTTCCAGATTGCTGGATATTAAAATATCCATAGAAGGAGAAGATGTAAGCATGAACTCCCTGTTCCTGTCATATGTGCCTGTTGTAAAGAAATCAAACAATACTTTATTTTCATTGGAAGCACACACCAGTTTATCTATGGGAAGTCCCATCTGCTTTGCATAAAAAGCCGCAAGAATATTGCCGAAATTTCCGGTAGGAACTACCACGTTAATCTTCTCACCGTCTTTAATTCTTTCTTCTTCCAGAAGTTTAACATACGCATAAACATAATAAACAATCTGAGGTACCAGTCGTCCGATATTAATGGAGTTTGCCGAAGAGAACTGGAATCCCTTTTCATTCATGTATTCTCCCAGTTCCTTATCCCCGAAAATCTGTTTTACACCTGTCTGGGCATCATCAAAATTACCATGAATGCCTACCACATATGTATTTTTACCCTTTTGCGTTACCATCTGCCTTTCCTGAATAGGGCTTACGCCGTTCTTGGGATAAAATACCACGATTCTGGTTCCTTCCACATCAGCAAAGCCTGCCAGAGCTGCTTTTCCGGTATCTCCGGAGGTTGCGGTCAGGATAACAATTTCATTCTTTACGTGATTTTTCTTTGCAGAGGTAGTAAGAAGGTGGGGAAGGATGGATAACGCCATATCCTTAAATGCTATGGTAGCTCCGTGAAACAGCTCCAGATAAAAGGCGCCGTCTGCTTCAACCAACGGTGCAATAACTTCCGTATCAAATTTTGAATCATAAGCCTTGGCTATGCAGCTTTTTAACTCCTCCTCCGTAAAATCCGTAAGATACAGCTTCATAACTTCATATGCAACCTGTCCATATGTCATATGGGACAACTCCTCAAGTGATTTGTCAAGGGCAGGAATTCTGTCAGGTACATATAATCCGCCGTCATCGGAAAGACCTTTTAAAATTGCCTGGGAGGCTGTAACCGGATTTCCTTTTGTCCTGGTACTGTTATATAAAATTTCCATTTTCGTTCCTCTTTTCATTTAATTTCATTTGTAGTGTGATTATTTTATCATAAACCGGAACCCTTGACAAGACAGGGTAACGCAAAGATAAGGTATCGCCAAAACCTTTTACCGGCTTCCCAAATCAGCCGGAAGTAAAAAACTCATGCCCGCCGTATTCAAACAAACGTACCAGAGAATGGTCAAACCATCGCATTTTTTCCGAATCCGCATATTTTCTTGCCGCAAAATAAAGGGCGCCTTCCGTAATATCCTCTCCTGCAAGGACTCTGTCCACCGCATCCATGGTTTCTTCACTGACATTCACCGAATAGTAGCTTTTATTTGCCACAGGCGAAAACTGATAAACACCGTTTTCATTTTGAAATACGACTTCTTTTACAGTATCCGGAAATTTGCTGCTTTCCACCCTGTTTAAAACCACTCCCGCTACCAGCATTTTTCCCTTTTCGTCTTCATTTCCCGCTTCTGCCTGTACAATTCTAAGCAGAATTTCATAATCTTCTTCCGATAAATCATATTTATCTTCCTTTTCCAGCACTTCATAATCAACGATTCTTTGTCCCGAAGACACTTTTCTCAAAAGACCGAAAAACCTGTCGGCTTTCGGCTGTACATTATTCTCCGTTAAAATAATTTGAAAAGCGGGTGTAGATGCCAGTCTGTTAACCTGTACACTTTTTACACAAAACCATCCGGCGCAGAAAATCATGTTGCACAAGAATAACTGTAATGCAAATTTTTTATACATTTTAAAAACTTAATCCTTTCTTTCTATCCTGATGACTTGCTGTCTTTTAATATTTTATACAAGCTTTAACAAAAATATTTCTAAAATTTGCATTTATGGGTAAAATATTTCAAAAATGTATGATTTATGATAAGATGATTTACAGAAAGTTAATTAATTTTTAAAGAAGGATTCTATGGAAAAAAAATTTCCCGGCGTTTTTCCGGCACAAAAAAAGAACGGCACAATTTATTACCGTTCTTCCATTACCTATAAACAAAAACATATCAGCCTTGGAAGCTATGATACTCCCTCCAGGGCTTTTGCCGCTTATCTTGAAGGTTCCAATTTGCTGAAAGACACTTCTGTCTCTATACATGACTATTCTGATTTGCGCATTCTTCCTTTCAGCAAATGGGTAACTTTGATTAACTTCAGAGACAATAAGATTTATATTGCCACTCCCATTTATCTTCATGCCAAATATTTTGAATATTTATTTTCTCCATCCATCATCTTAAAGTTTGATATTGATGATTTATTTTACTACTCTACCCGGAAAATCATGAAAAGGGGACGCCACTTTTTCGTTGCAGACTATGGGATGCAGGTAAACATTGCCAACAGGTACGGCATTAAAAATTATGCGGTGGAAGGCAGGGACTATCGTTTCGTTAACGGTGATAATATGGATTTCCGTTATGAAAACATTGAAATTTTCAATGTTTATCACGGTGTAACCAGGAAAGAAAAAGGAAATATTACCCGTTATACTGCTAAAATACATATTAACGGGAATTATACCATTGGAACTTATTCAACCGATACGGAAGCTGCCATAGCCTACAATAAGGCCATTGATATTTTGAAAAAAGCCGGCGTAACCAAAAACTTCACCCCCAATTATCTGGACGGGCTTTCTCCTTCTGCTTACGCCAACATCTATTCCGGGCTTTCCGTTTCACCCAGGATATTAAATTATAAGCCTGACCGGGATTATCGCCTGGAATAATCTACAAAGCTGACGGTATAATTTACCGCTCCCTGTACTCCGTTAACGGATTCGCCCCCTGCGTATTCCCACATTTTGAACTGATAAGGGTATTCCGGTATAGCCGTCTGCTCCGTTAACCAGACATCTGTATCCTCAAGCAGTTCTTCCGGCAATATTTCCGTCAGGAGCCATTCCTTGCTTCCATACAGGATTACCGAATATCCCGCCCTTTCCATATCATGCAAAAAAGCTTCCGCTACCTGGGTCTTTTGTTCTTCATCCAGTATATCCGTTCTTGCCGCATCATTGACAATACTGTCCATTCTAAATGCCACAGGATATGTAATCCTGTAAGACAGCAGCGCATTTTCAACAAATTCAGCCTCCTGCACGGCTTCCTCTGCGGAAATTGCCTGAGAGCAGAAATAAACGCCCACTTCAAGTCCCGCATCCATAGCTGCCGCTATATTATCGGTAAATTTTTCATCCTGCTTAATTAAACCTGTTTCATATCCCCTGGAACCCACTCTAAGCATGACAAAATCAATTCCCGACTGCTTAAGCGCCTCGAAATCCACCACTCCGTTCTCTTCGGAAAGCTCCACTCCCAGACGCGATAACTTCTTATTTCCCTCATAGTAGGTCATTTTTCCGTTTGTAATTTTCATTTTAGTAAAATCATAATTATGAAGAAGAATATTTTCACTGATTTCCAGCCACTCTTCCGTTCCATCCTTATACGAAACAAGCACATGTTTCCCATCCTTCGCTTTTTCCTCATCAGTGGGTTCATGGGACGGCTCCGGCGTGGGACTTTCCAAAGGGGTTTCCTCCGGCACTGCTTCCGGCGCCTTATCTTCATACATATCCCAAAAATCCAAATCTTCGGCGCGAAGCTTATGCTCTCTGTACAGGCTCTCAATATCCTGCTGTCCTTCGGCAAATTCCATGGCATCCTCCGGAGTTTCCTCGGGCTGGGCTGCTGCAGTCTGATAATTTCCGCGATTCGTATTTTTTTGATTATTGCTCATAAAAACAAATGCCAATATAATAAGAATCAGGACAGATACAACGGCAATCGTTACGATTACCGGCGTGCCGATTCCTCTCTCTTCCTGTTCATCAGGTAAACGCATTTTTCCACTCTCTTTCGTTAGTTACATATAAAATTTGAAAAAGTTATTCAGTAATCAAAAAGAGTATACTATAATTACTATTAAAATTACAACTGTTTCATTCCAGCGGGCAATGATGTCATTAAATGACAGCTCATACTGCATCATAAGGAGAATCCATTGAAAACATACCGTACCGACTTAAAAAAAATAATAAAACCCTTACAATACTTACTTCCTGCCGCTCTTTTTCTGATATTTTTATCAGCCTGCCAAAGCAATCAGGCAAAGGAAACAAGAACAGGCTTTTATCTGAACACCGTAATTTCCGTTACCATTTACGGCCGCTCATCTGAGGAGCTGTTTGACGGATGCATGGAACTGGCGGAATATTATGATAATATGTTCAGCCGTACCACCCCCGGCAGCGATATCTGGAACATCAATCACAGCAATGGCTCTCCCGTTACCGTACAGGAAGAAACCCTCTCTCTTTTACGCACAGCCCTTTCCTATGCGGAAATGTCGGACGGCCTGGTAGACCCCACTATCGGCACGCTTTCCATCTTATGGAATTTCGGTGATGAAAATCAGGGCATTATTCCTTCCGAAACGGAAATTACAGATGCCCTTTCCCACGTTAACTATAAAAATGTTGTCATCTCCGGAAATCAGGTTACATTAAAGGATGAAAAAGCCTGTCTGGACCTTGGTTTTATTGCAAAGGGCTACATTGCAGACAGAATGAAAGAATATCTGGTTTCAAAGGGTGTAAAAAATGCCATCATTAATCTGGGCGGCAATGTTTCTGCCATTGGTTCCCGATTAGATGGCACTCCTTACAAAGTCGGTGTCCAGAAGCCTTTTGCCGAAACCGGCACATCGGCTCTTATTCTGGAAATAGAGGATAAATCCGTAGTATCCTCCGGAAATTATGAGCGATATTTTGAGAAAGACGGCATCCTTTACCACCATATTCTTTCCACCAAAAACGGGTATCCCTCTGACAGCGGTCTTTCGGGTGTTACCATTATTTCCGAAAAATCAGTGGACGGTGATGCCCTTTCCACACTCTGTTTTCTGCTGGGATATGAAAAAGGAATGGCACTGATTGACAGTCTCGATAATGTAGAAGCCGTATTTATTACGAATGACGGCACCGTTTACCAAACCTTTGATTCCCCATAACTATGATACGGATACCCTTCCTGCCAGAACTTCCTTATAATCCTGAAGGTTTTTCAAAAGAAGCGAAGGGGTATCCAGCCCGTAAGGACATTTGCTTTTACATTGATTGCAGTGCAGGCAGTTTTCAATCTGCATCATTTTTTTCTGCACTTCTTCTGTCAACTGATTAGCTGAAGGAGAACGTCTTAAAAGCAGGGACATTCTGGCACAGTTGTTAATTTCAATTCCTGCCGGACAGGGCATACAATAACCGCAGCCTCTGCAGAAATCTCCCGCAAGCTCCGTCCTGTCCTTTTCTATCAGCGTTTCCAGCTCTTTTGTCATAACCGGCGGATTCTTAATATAAGAAAGGAATTCATCCAGTTCCTTCTCTTTTTGCACTCCCCAGATTGGAAGCACATTATCGTATAAAGCAGCGTGGGCATAAGCTGCAGCTGAATTGGTAATCAGCCCGCCTGACAATGCCTTCATGGCAATAAAACCCATATCAGCCTTTCTGCATCCTTCTACCAGTTCTTCTTCCTTCTCTGTTGCCAGATAACAGAAGGGGAACTGAAGGGTTTCATACAAACCGCTTTCTATAGCTTCCTTTGCCACCGCAAGTCTGTGATTGGTAATTCCGATATGACGGATTTTACCCTCTTTTTTGGCCTCCAAAGCTGCATCATACAATCCGCTTTCATCTCCCGGCCTGGGGCAGAAAGCAGGATTATGAAACTGATAAATATCAATATAATCCGTTTTCAGATTTTCCAGGCTTTTCTTAAGCTCTTCTTTCATAGCCTCTCCGGTCCGGGCACCGGATTTCGTGGCAATATATATATTCTCCCTGATTCCTTCAAATGCCAGTCCCACCTTATGTTCACTGTCACTGTAGGCTCTTGCCGTATCAAAAAAGCGGATTCCACCCTCATATGCTTTGCGGAGCAAATATACAGCCGCTTCATCACTGATTCTCTGAATGGGAAGAGCTCCAAACCCGTTTTTATTTACCACAATTTCTGTTTTTCCAAGTCTTACCTGAACCTGATTCATGTTACTTAACCCTCCCTATTTATGCTCCACAATAGACTTTCTGGGACATTTTTCCATACATACGCCGCAGCCTTCACATTTGCTGTAATCAATCGTTGCATTAAAGTTTTCCACTGTTACCGCTTCTGCAGGACAGTTCTTTTTACAGAGCTGACAGCCGATACAGCTGACAGTACAATCCTTCATGGCAACAGGTCCTTTATCCTCAGAACTGCATGCCACAGCGTATTTTGCATCATAGGGTATCAGACTGATTAAATGCTTGGGGCATACCTCCACACATTTTCCGCATGCCTTACAGGCTTCCTTATCTACCTTGGCCACTCCGTTTTCCACATGAATGGCATCAAAAGGACAAACCTGCACGCAGGTACCGTACCCAAGACATCCGTAATTGCAGCTTTTCGCGCCGCCATTCGGTACAAAGGCCAGCATACGGCAGTCTTCAATTCCATGATAATCATAATCAAGTGTAATTTTGTCACAATCTCCCTGACACTGCACAAAAGCCGTCATCCGAACGGATTCTTCCGCTTCCACTCCCATAATTTCAGCAATTTTCTTTCCCACAGGTTCTCCGCCTACAGGACAGGCATTTACCGGAGCGTCTCCCTTTGCAATCGCTGCTGCAAGACCGCTGCAGCCGGGATAACCGCAGCCGCCGCAGTTATTGCCGGGCAGTGCAGTAAGAACCGCTTCTTCCTTTTCATCCACTTCCACTTTAAATTTGATTGCTGCAATTCCTAAGAATACGCCTACAAACAGGCCAACGCCGCCTACCGCGGCAACCGCTGATAATACTCCTGCTATATCCACGTCCGCACCTCCTATAACAGTCCCGAAAATCCGCAGAAAGCAATTGCCATAAGTCCTGCCGTAATCAGCACGATAGGCATTCCTTTAAAGGATTCGGGAATATCATTGTATTCCATTTTTTCTCTGATACCTGCCAGAATCACAATGGAAATCGTAAAACCTGCCGCTGTGGCAAACCCGTTTACTATTCCCTGAAGAATACCGTAATTCTTCTGTACATTGGTAAGAGCAACTCCCAGCACAGCGCAGTTGGTAGTAATCAGGGGAAGATAAACTCCGAGAGCCTGATACAAAGATTTCATAAATTTCTTTAAAAACATTTCCACAAACTGTACCAGCGCTGCAATTACCAGAATAAATACAATTGTCTGCAGATAAGTCAAATCAAGGGGCGTCAGAATGAACTTATAAATAGCGCCTGCTACTGCAGAAGCCAGGGTAATAACAAAAATAACCGCAGTCCCCATTCCTGCCGCCGTATTAATCTTTTTTGACACTCCCAAAAAGGGGCATAAACCCAGAAACTGGCTGAGTACTACATTGCTCACCAAAGAGGATGAAATCAAAATAATCAATAATTCTTTAATCATTGCTTCCTTCCTCCTTTCCTTCTACTGCCTTATTCTCTTCCTCATCTGTAATCTCTTCTATTTCAAGATCATCCGCCTTGCTTTCAAAAAAACGGCTGCTGCATCCGCTATCCTTACAATTCATGCAGTCGCTTCCGCAGCCTGACTGTATCTTTGACATATCTTTTCCTTTTTTCTCTCCTGCCCTTTTTACCTTATTCTGGATTGCGGTAAGAGCTGCAAGTACAAAGAATGCTCCCGGTGCCAGCACAAAAATACTGCAGGGTACATAGCTTTCGGGCATCACGCCATATCCGAATAATTCGCCCGCTCCGATTAATTCCCTGACAGCGCCGATTATGGTAAGGGCCACGGTAAACCCAAGCCCCATGCCTATTCCGTCAAAAAGAGAAGAAATTACGCCGTTTTTGGATGCATATGCCTCCGCACGGCCAAGGATAATACAGTTCACAACAATAAGAGGAATATACAACCCTAATGCGTCATACAAAAATGGAATAAATGCCTTCAGCAAAAGCTCCACCACTGTAACAAAAGAAGCAATTACTACGATAAATGCCGGAATCCTTACCTTATCAGGTATGATTTTCCTCAGCATGGATATGAACATATTGCTGAGCGCAAGCACCGCCATGGTTGTTAATCCCATTCCCAGACCGTTAATGGCTGATGTGGTAACTGCCAGTGTAGGACACATACCAAGTGTCAGTACAAAGGTAGGGTTCTCAGTAATTATACCGTTTTTTAAACGTTCAACCGCACTGCCCTGTTTCATTGTGCACTACCTCCTAACTGTGTCTGGAAAATATAAAGTCCGCCGTTTACTGCCGTAGTAACCGCATTGGTAGTAATAGTCGCACCGCTGATGGCATCAATCTGACTATCCATTGCGGCACCGGATTTTGTATAAGTAAAATTAGACACATTTTTATTTTCAAACTGCGGCTTCAGTACCGATTCCGCCTTCATGCCAAGTCCTGCAGTTTCCGAAATGCTGAGTATGGAAATTCCATTCAGAGTTCCGTCATTTTGAATTCCCATGGTAAAGGTAATATCTCCGCCATATCCTTCATGACTGGTCATTGTAAGCACGTAGCCCAGCACATTACCGGAAGCATCCTTAGCTGCCAGTGCATTATCCATATCCACTCCTGAATATTCTTCCGACCAGACACTGTCCGATTCCGGCATGGCAAGCTCCAGTTTATCAAAGGAAACTGCTCCCGGAAAAACTTCCGCATAGGCTTCATTGGCAGCCTTTTCTTCCGCCAGCGCAATGGGCTCCTTGGTAATCTGATAAACAAAACCCAGAATCAGCCCTGCCGCTACTGTAATAATAAAAAGCACTGCTGCATCTTTTATCATATTTTTCATGACTTTTCCCCTCCTTCTCCAAAGGCTTTGGGAAGCGTAATCTTCTCAATTAACGGTACCAGCAGGTTGCCGATAATAATCGCATAGGATACCCCTTCAGCGGAAGGTCCGAAAATTCTGAAGATTCCTGTTAAAATTCCAAGGAATATTCCGTAAAGATACTGTCCTTTTTTGGTAATAGGCCTTGTAACATAATCCGTTGCCATAAAGAAGGCTCCCAGCATCAGACCGCCGCCTGCAAGATGGGCGCTGATAAAAGCAGGGTCAAGACCATGTCCGCCGAACAAAATAATAAAAATAATAAAACTGATTATGTAGCTTCCGGGAATTCTAAGGTCAATAATCCCCAAAAGAATCAGAAAGCAGGCTCCGATTACAATAGCTATCATGGAGGTTTCACCAATGGTACCTGCCGTACGTCCGATAACCATGTCAAGAATGTTTACACTCTCCCCCGACTTTAAGACGGCAAGAGGCGTTGCTCCCGTATAGGTGTCGGTTTCAAAATTACACATAATAGATGTATAAGAAATCAACAGAAAGCATCTTGCCCCCAGCGCCGGGTTCATAAAATTCTGTCCCAGACCGCCGAAAAGCATTTTCACTACAAGAATAGCAAAAACGCCGCCGATTACGGCAACCCACCAGGGTGCTGTGGAAGGCAGGTTAAGAGCCAGCAAAAGCCCTGTCACTACTGCTGAAAAATCACCTATGGTAATCGGTTTATGCATAGCCTTTTCATAAAGATATTCCGTCAGCACCGTAGATGCTATGGTTACTAACATTAAAATCAGTGCATCCAGCCCAAAATTATAAATGCCAAAGCCTGCTGCAGGAAGCAGCGCAATCACCACAGCAAGCATAATATTGCTTGTAGTTACCCTGGATCTGATATGGGGATTGGATGACACTTTCATCAAATCGCTCATTATTATTTCCTCCTACTTTTTCTTTCTCTTTGCAAGCTGTATCTTACGCATGGACTTAATCACCTGGGTAAGAGGGCGCTTGGCAGGACAGACAAAGCTGCAGCAGCCGCATTCACAGCATTCCATACCATTGTTTTTAAGAAATGCTTCTTCATCATAATGCTCTGCATAATCAGCAAGTTTCCTGGGTACTACCCTGCCCGGACACACTTCCACACACTTGCCGCAGTTAATGCACGGACCGGGCTCCATGGCAGAAACATCATCCTTAGTCAGGCAAAGAAGCGCCGAGGAGGTTTTGGTAGCGGGAACATCAAGATCAAAAATACCGAATCCCATCATAGGACCGCCGGATACTATCTTTACCGGCTCCTCTTTAAAGCCGCCCGCTTCTTCTATTAATTCATGATAATTCGTTCCGATTCTTACTTTAAAATTACAAGGGTCCGCTACCGCATCGCCTGTTACCGTTACAATCCGGTACATTAACGGCCTGCCCTCTATCACTGCATTATGTATGGCAATTACCGTATCCACGTTATTTACCACACAGCCCACATCCGCAGGAAGTTTTGCGGAACTGATGGCACGTCCCGTTGTGGCATAAATAAGCTGACGTTCGGAGCCCTGGGGATACTTTGTTTTTAATGCTTTTACCGTAATTTTCGTTTCATCCCTGGTAAGCTTCTTCAGCAGTTCAATGCAGTCAGGTTTATTATCTTCCACTGCCAGTATTCCCCTTGCATTGTCAAACAAACTTAAAGAAACTTTCAGTCCGCTGATAAGCTTTTCAGGTTCTTCCAGCATCTTTCTGTAATCGGAAGTTAAATAAGGCTCACACTCCGCACAGTTTACGATTACATAATCTATCTTCTCAGGCTCTTTGGGAGAAAGCTTGATAAAAGTCGGAAATCCGGCTCCTCCCATGCCTACAATTCCTGCTTCTTTAATAATATTGATTTTGTCTTCTCTGGAAAGCGTCTCAAAAGGCTCCGGATCCGGCCAGTCGATTTCCTCATATAAACCGTCATTTTCAATTACAATACTCATTACATTGTCGCCTGTTACCACGCGCCTTGGCTCCACCGCTTTTACCGTTCCCGAAACAGTTGCATAAATCGGTGCGGAAACAAAACCTGTTGCTTCTGCTATTTTCTGCCCTGTAAGTACCTTATCGCCTTTTTTGACAATGGGGGTGGCGGGTGCACCAATATGCTGGGACAGGGGATAAATCAAATCACCTTTCGGAAAGACCTCCCGAATAGGCTTATCTTTTGATAAATCCTTGCCGTCATAAGGGTGAATACCTCCCACAAATGTTAACCTTGCCATTGACTACCCTTCTTTCCGTATTTTATAATTTCGTTATTGATAAAAATACTCTCTTATTCTTATAAATATACTATTTTTTTGTCAGATTTACAACCTGACTTTTACAATTCAGCCATACAGAAATGTAACGACTTTTTTGTCGAAAATACTACAGTAATTTTAAAAAGTATGCTACACT